>JARWZT010000001.1 GCA_029866205.1 Rhodoferax sp. | reverse complement strand
CCCGCACGCGGCATGGCTGGATCAGGCTTGCGCCCATTGTCCAAAATTCCCCACTGCTGCCTCCCGTAGGAGTCTGGGCCGTGTCTCAGTCCCAGTGTGGCTGGTCGTCCTCTCAGACCAGCTACAGATCGTCGGCTTGGTGAGCCTTTACCTCACCAACTACCTAATCTGATATCGGCCGCTCCAATCGCGCGAGGTCTTGCGATCCCCCGCTTTCATCCATAGATCGTATGCGGTATTAGCGTAATTTTCACTACGTTATCCCCCACGACTGGGCACGTTCCGATATATTACTCACCCGTTCGCCACTCGCCACCAGACCGAAGTCCGTGCTGCCGTTCGACTTGCATGTGTAAAGCATTCCGCCAGCGTTCAATCTGAGCCAGGATCAAACTCTATAGTTCGATCTTGAATTTTTTGCTCTCTCGAGCAACTCATAAATTGGAATCGACGTAGATTTCATTTCTGATTTCCACATCTTTTTTACTTCATGAGCGTTTGTTAGCTAATTAAAGCTAAGTTCCAAAGAACTTGGCAATCGCCTTCAAACGCCCACGCTTATCGGCTGTAAATTTTTAAGGATCTACGTAAACTTTTACATCTACTTATCTTGCTTTGCTGTGATCAGCGAAGCCTTCAATCATAACACAGTTTTTTGAACTGACTTAAAAAACTTTCGTTTTTTATTTTTACGATCACCTCGTTACGATTAGTAGCGAGTCGGCTAGTGTAACGTGATTTTGGGCATTCCGCAACGCGATCGAAAAAGATTTCCACTCTTTGCTCTGCGGCAGTGCTCCAGCCACATGGTTACGGTGATTGCTCCCTTGAGCGCGGGTGGATCATTTCATTGCAAGGCTTGGGGCCAGGTTGCTGAACCTGTCCACTCATCCCCAGCGAGTGGCACGCCCTCTGCTGTCCGTTCGTCGAGGTATGTCACGCTAACGACAAAACTTTGGCCACCTGTGCGCTTAAATCAAAGTCATGGGTAATCTCTACTTAGTGCGCCATGGCCAGGCCTCGTTTGGTGCCGACGACTACGACATGCTCAGCGAATTGGGAGTGCGTCAAAGCGTGCGTCTTGGGCAGTACTTTGCCGTGCGCAAGCTGAAGTTCGATGCCGTAATCATTGGGGGTTTGCGTCGCCATGCCCAAACCTGGGCAGGTATTGCCCAAGGTGGCGGTATTCAGGCTGACGCACTGGTTTGGCCGGGACTCAATGAATACGACAGTGAGGCCGTTATCCGTGCGATACATCCTTTCCCGTTGGAAAAGGTCCAGTCGCCAGAGGACTACCGAGCGCATTTCCGCTTGCTGCGGGACGGCCTCAGGCAGTGGATGGATGGCGTGATTAGCCCGGTCGGCATGCCGACCTATCCCGAATTCGTACGGGGGGTAACCAGCGCACTGGACCATGTGCGGAGCCAATGCAGCGGCAATGTACTCATCGTTAGCAGCGGCGGTCCGATCAGCACGGCCATCGGCCATTTGCTGGGCACCACACCAGAAACAACGGTGGAACTCAATTTCCGCATCCGCAACAGTTCGGTCACAGAGCTGGCATTCACACCCAAACGGCACATGCTGGTGACTTACAACACACTTCCGCACCTGGATGAGCCTGAGTACGCATCGTGGATAACTTACGCTTGAGTGGGCGCTGCGCCCTTGGCGAAGCAGGGCTGTGACACAAAGCGGCTGAAAACGCGCTTCAGAGCACCACCGTAGACAGGGGCAGCTGCTGAACTTCGCTCAGTAACTGCGCCAAGGCACGACCAGCGGCCTGGAGCAGCTGCTCGCCTTTGTCAGCGTTGGCAGCCGCTGCGTCGCCAACGGCGCCAGCCGCGTTGTAGTCCTGCATTTGCCAGGCCAGTTTGGCAGTTTTGCCATTCCCCAAAATTTCAAATTGCTCCGCCCTTTTTTCGGAAGTGGAGGCAAAACGTTGCGCCTTGTGCATGAGGACGCTCTGGGGCGCCAGCGCCAGCATGAGCGATGTTTCGATATCACCCGCATGAATGCCAAAGCGGTGCTCCTCGGGGCTGAACAGGGCATTGACATCCTGGCCTTGCGGCCCGTACAGGGGCAATCCATACCAATTGACGCTCAGGACCAGCATTCCCAGGCGTGCGCGCAGGTCGCGCGCCACGATGTCCATGAAGTTCGCCTGGCCGCCGTGGGCGTTGAACAAAACCATTTTCCGAACGCCCGTGGCGGCCACGCTCTCGCCGATATCCGTCCAAAGGCGGATCAGGGTTTCGGCTTTCAGGGTGAGCGTACCGGCAAAACGCGCATGCTCCGGGCTGAAGCCCACGGCCTGCGTGGGCAAGAACAAGGCAGTGGAATCAGACCCCAAGTGCGGTAACGCGGCCGCCACGATGCCATCGCCAATGCAGGCGTCCACCTTCAGTGGCAAGTGCGGGCCATGCTGTTCGATGGCCGCCAAAGGCAAGACAGCGATGGTCTCAGTGATGCGGCCGCTGGTTCGCAGATCCTGAAAATCTGCGGTCGTATGGTCGGCCCAATAGCGCGAGGAGGACGTAGTGGCGTGGGGCATGTTGAGACGGGTCGCTAAAGTTCGGGTTGAGCTAAGGTGTCAGGGCACGGCGTCCAGCAAATGGCGCTGTTGTCGCTCGTTTAGGTGAACGCCCACTGCCGTAACCGGCCGGGAATGGCGGGGCAGAAAGCCTTGCAAAGACTGTGGCGAGGCGCGTGCGCCGCTGCCCACGTAGTCTGCAACCAAAGCGCCACGAACGAGTTCGGGTGCGAGCGTCCGCTCCTGGCAGAGGTAAGTAAACAGTGCATCGACCAAATTTTCGGGTGTCAGACCGTGGGTACGCCTCTGAGCGTGCCACAACCATTCAGAAAAATGGGCGAAAGCAATGAATGGAGATGGTGCATCGAGCAACAGGGCCAACGACTGCCTGAACCGCCCCGAGTTGGCGACCAGGTCCCAATAGCGCGCTACTCGAATAAAAGAGGCCACCTCGCCGGCACTGACGGCGTCCGTTTGCACGACCGTGTAGGGCGGCTCAGGTTCAAACACCATAGCGGGCAAATTTCTGACCGCCAACGGCGTTCCACGCAGGCGCTTGAGCACGCCAAGCTGTATTTCGTGGGGACCCCAAGACCAAAGTGTGTCAAAACCTTGGGCGAAGCTGGCCCAGCTTTCACCAGGCAGTCCAAAAATCAGGTCGGTATGAAGGTGCGCTTGACTGGCCGTGGTGAGCCAACGCAGGTTCGCCTCCGTTTTGGCGCTGTCCTGGCGGCGGGAAATTGCTTGCTGCACCAAGGGATTCAGGCTTTGAATACCGATTTCGAATTGCAACACCCCGGCAGGAAAGCGGGCAATGCAATCTTTAAGGCGCTCAGGCAATTGGTCGGGTACCAGCTCAAAATGGACAAACAGGGCCTCCTGCGGCCTTTCAGCCAAGCGATCCAAGAAGAACTCCAATATCCGGACGGAGGCATCAATCTTGAGATTGAAGGTGCGGTCGACAAACTTGAAGGTGCGGGCTCCGCGCCCATACAGCGCAGAGAGTTCAGCCAAAAACACCCCCAGGTCAAAAGCCCAAGCCGTCTTGTCCAGCGCACTTAAACAAAACTCGCACTTGAACGGACACCCCCGCGAGGCCTCCACGTAAAGCACACGCTGCGCCAGGTCGCGGTCGCTGTACTGGGCATACGGCAAAGCGATCTCGCTGAGCGCTGCCTGCTCGCCAGCGATCACCTTCATGAGCGGCTGGGGGCCGTGCACCAGGGCGCGGCACAGCTTGGGAAAGCTCACATCGCCCCAACCGGTAATCACATAGTCCGCCAAGGCGACAATGGCTTGGTCAGACCACTCGTGACTCACTTCGGGTCCGCCAAGCACCACTTTGACGTCGGGGCGCTGCGACTTGAGCAACGCAATGACCCGGGTGGTCGGGAGTACGTTCCAGATATAGACGCCAAAACCCACAAGTTGTACGGCTCCGGGCTCGGCGGAGCCCAACTCCGCCACAAGCGCGTCCACAATGTCTTGCGCCGCGCGCTGCACAGTGAACTCGGCTAACACCGTGCACGCGTCCAGGTCTGGACCGCCGTAGCGCAGCATGTTGGCGCGCAAATACCGCAGGCCCAAGGAGGCGTGGATGTATTTGGCGTTCAATGTGGCCAGGACAATACGGTGCGGCATGGCCCTATTATCAAAGCATGGCAGCTCACGGCACCGGCGACTCTTTTTTTACCTGGGACGGTGACGTTCTGATCGTCAATATATTGGGCAAGCCGGCGTCCAAACAGGATGCTATCGGCAAGCCAAAAGGCGCACAACTCAAGGTGAGCGTCACTGCAGCGCCCCAAAACGGCAAGGCCACCGACCATATGGTGCGCTTTTTAGCGCCCTTATTTGGCGTAGCGGTACGGGACATCGAAGTGGTTTTCGGGAGAGAAAACGTGAATAAGCAACTGCGCATACGTTCACCAAAAAAACTGCCCCCGGTGTTCTCGGCTGCGCCTCCGTAACCGTAAGCTGCCACAATCCCGACTGCGCTGACAACCGTACGGCGGGCCCTCGAATAATGCACAGAATGCCATCGCGCCTTGAAATTTTGAACCTTTTCGCCCTGCCTCAGCGCTTGATTGCGCTGCTGTGGATGGTGGCCCTGGCTTTGATCGGACCTGGCGCCATCGCCGCCCAGCCCAAGGTGGATCTGAGGGCGGGTTTAGCCGCCGTAGTGCAAACCCCCGAAGTGCGCGCGGAGTTGGTGGCCTATGCGCCGCAAGGGATCGCCCCGGGAGCGCCTCTGGAGTTGGGTCTGCTCTTGCAACACCAGGCCGGATGGCACACCTATTGGAAAAACCCAGGCGACTCCGGGCTGCCCACAGAATTGCGCTGGACCTTGCCGGCGAACCTGCAAGCCAGCCCGGTGCATTGGCCAACGCCGGAAAAAATAAAAATCGGTCGGCTGGCCAATTTTGGTTATGAAAACACAGTGCTGCTGCCCGTGGCCATCACGGTGCCCTCGGGCTATCGCCCAGAGCCCGGGGATAGCGACCTGGCGATTCACCTGAGCGCATCGTGGCTGGTCTGTCGCACGGAATGCATTCCGCAGGAGGGAGAGTTTGACCTGCGCCTGCCGCTCAAGGGCTCGATTGCGATACACCGTGACTTGTTCGAATCGGCTCGTGCCGCACGTCCGGTGCCGCTTTCAGGCACGGTTCAAGCCAGGATTGAGGGCGACCGATTGCTGGTGCAGGCGCAGGGACTGCCCCGCCCATGGCAAGGCAAAGCGCTAGCGCTTTTCCCGGAGGTGCCAGACGTTTTTGTCACCACAGCCATTGCCTCACCCACGGATCGGGTCCAAACCCGAGCCGCGGATGCCGCGGCATCAAATGGGGCACCCGAGTTAGGCACCCAAACTTGGCAGGGCGGGGTTTGGCGTGCTCAACTACCCCTTTCACCTTTGCGCGACACCGCCCCAAGCCAGATTGCCTTTGTGTTTGCGCAGGACGGCCAAAGCGTGCGGGCAGTGGCCGAAATAAGCGGAAGCTGGCCCGAGAAGGCGGCAGCGCCCGTGACAAGCACCGGCTTTTCAGAGGCGACATTGCCGCCAAGCGTTCCCTCGGAAAGCGCGGACACCGGAGGTCTGGGATGGGCACTCGCAGCAGCCTTTGTCGGGGGTTTAATCCTTAATTTGATGCCTTGCGTCTTTCCAGTGCTGGCCATCAAGATGCTCGGGTTTGCCCGTCACGCGGGTACCGGCGGCGTTTCAGGACGAGTGATTGGTGTGGCTTATACCGTCGGCGTGGTGCTGTCGATGGCCGCGCTGGGTGGTGTTTTATTGGCGCTTCGTGCTGGGGGAGAGCAGCTAGGCTGGGGATTCCAGTTGCAATCGCCTGCTGTAGTGAGTGCATTGGCCGTCCTGTTTACGCTGATTGGCCTGAATCTCCTGGGTCTGCTGGAGTGGGGCACCTTGGTCCCCAGTGGCTTGGCCGGACTGCAGCTACGCCACCCGGCTGCGGACGCAGCACTTTCGGGCGTGTTGGCGGTGGCGGTCGCGTCGCCCTGCACTGCGCCCTTCATGGGTGCCTCTCTGGGCCTGGCACTGACCCTGCCAAGTTTCCAGGCGATGGGAATCTTTATTGCGCTCGGACTGGGCCTGGCGCTGCCGTTTGCGGTGGTCAGCAGCCTGCCGCACCTGACCCGCTGGATGCCAAAACCCGGCCCCTGGATGTTGTACCTGCGACAGTTCATGGCGTTTCCCATGGCCGCGACCGTGCTTTGGCTGCTCTGGGTGCTGGGGCACATGGGTGGCATGGATGCGGCAGCATCGTTGGCCGTCTTGCTGTGGTGCCTGGCACTGACCGTCTGGGCGCTCAACCTGCAGGGGCGCAGTCGCTGGGTGTTTGGTGCCCTGGCGCTGGTGGTGTTGCTTGCCATGGTTCGCGCCCTGGGACCGAACGTGCTGAAAACCAAAATGGGGGCGCTCGCAGAGCAAGGCACGGAGAGGCCGGTAGAGGCTACTGGGCAGGTGCAAGAGCGCTGGCAGGGCTGGAGCGTGGAGCGGGTGAAAAATGAACTCGGCAATGGCCGCCCGGTGTTTGTCGACTTTACCGCTGCCTGGTGCATCACATGCCAATACAACAAACAAACCACACTTTCTGATCCTGCGGTTCTGCAGGATTTTGCCTCCAAGAGTGTCACGCTTTTACGCGCTGACTGGACGCAGCGTGACCCTGCCATTACCGGGGCACTGGCGGAGTTAGGACGCAGTGGTGTGCCCGTGTATGTGCTTTACGCGCCGGGTAAGCCGGCGATAGTGTTGTCAGAAATACTGTCCACAGCTGACTTACGCGCCCGTTTGAAGGCGCTGTGAGACCTCCGCGGTCTCGAATGTCAGGACGCGTACTTCACCCAAAGGGCCAATTTTTAGCGCACCGAAAACATCTGCGCAAAATAGGCTTGCTCCAATTTGACGATGTCTGTTTGCTTGAGCGCGCCGTCAAACGCGTCACGCATGGACTGCCCGGCGGATGTCCGTTTAAAGCAGACATGCAAACTCAGGCGGGCGATTGGGCGAGGGTTGAAAACCACGCTGCCGTTGTCCTTGAGCTTGTATAGCGTGTAGTCCAGCACGTTTTTGTCGACCACGATTCCACGGATTTTCCCGGCGCGCAGCTTGGCAATGTTGACGGCGTCACTGGGCGCGACCTCGACGGGTTGCCGCTGGTCTTTGATGGCAGCGTCAAACGCCTCACCATTGAGATAGCCGTCAACCACGCCGATACGGTGGATTTGGAGGTCCGCGAGCTTGGTCCACTTGATGGGCGTGCTTTTCAGGGTGGCGACGCCTAACACGCTGCTGCCAATCGATTGCGACAAATGACAGGCGGCTTCGCGCTCAAGGCTGAAATAAGCGGGGAAGTAACCTTCAAAATCCGGGTTTTTTTCACCGTTTTCAACAGTTTTGGTCCATGCGAACGAAGCGGACAACAGCCTAAAGCCAGCCGCTTTGGCCACCGTCGTTGCAATATAGGTCGATACACCTTCTTTGGGCAAGAGCAGTCCGGTAAACGGAGGCCACTCCAGTGTTGCCAGTCGAATCAGCCTCGCGTCCGACTGCGCGAGGCTGCAGTTGGCCAGTACAGCGACAAGCAGTCCAACCCCCATTTTCTTGCTCATAGGTTACCTCGTTACCATAAAAAGGCTTTCAGGCCAATGCCGTGGCTAAGCAATGGGTGCGAATGAGATCCAACAGATCCGAATCGGCATAGGGCTTACCCAGATAATGGTTGACACCCAGAGCGGCCGCGTAATCTCGGTGCTTTTGGGCAATGCGCGAACTGATGACGATGATTGGCAAGTGGGCAAACGCCGGTTCATGGCGGATCTGGCGCGTGAGCTCCATGCCATCCATGCGCGGCATCTCGATGTCCGAGAGCACGACCGCCGGACGTTCGTCTTGCAGCAGTTCCAACGCCTGCAGGCCGTCGCTGGCCAGCGCAACCCGGTAGCCTTCACGCAGGAGCAGGCGCTGGGTGACGCGTCGCACCGTAATCGAGTCGTCAACCACCAATATCAAAGGCGCCAAGGCCGCAGAGGCCAGGTCGGTGCCAGATGCCACCGCTGCCCCGGGCCCATCCGTTTCAACGGACATTGGAGTGGCCTGAACGCGCCGCGCAGCCTCACCGAACAGGCTGGCCAAGGCAACCGGGTTGTAAATCAGCACTACTGCCCCTGACGCCAACACGGACATACCCACCAAACCAGGCAGGTGCGAGAGCTGGGGACCCAGATTTTTCACCACCACTTCTCGGCTGCCCAAGACCTCATCGACGTGCAGCGCAACGCGCAGGCCGGCACTGCGGATCACCGCCACCGCATATTGGCGCATGGTGGTTTTGTGGCCCAAGCTGCGACCGGAGGTGTTCAGGAGGGCGCCTCCCCAATAAAAGGGCACTGCGGACCGATCGCCATCTGCCAAGCTTGCGTTGGCATAGGCTTGGTCCAACGCGAACCGGGGAATACGCAGCACGGTCTCCAGCAAATTGGCGGGAACACCGATCGCGAGCGTACCGATACGCATCAGGACTACCTGGGTGACTGCGGTGGTCAGAGGAAACACCACCTTGAAGGCGGTACCGCTGCCGGGCGGAGAATATGTCTCGATACGGCCGCCAATGGCGCTGACTTCAGACAAGACGACATCCAGTCCAATGCCCCGGCCCGCCAGTTCGGTGACCTCGTCGGCCGTAGAAAACCCGGGAACAAACAAAAACTGTGCCGCTTCGTCATGGCTGAGCGCTTGCCCAGCTTGGTGCAAGCCGAGCGCCACTGCGCGGGCGCGAATCTTGTCAATCTGCAGGCCCGCGCCGTCGTCTGCAAAAGTCACAGAAACGTCACTGCCATCCTGCTGCAAGGTAATGGACAAGGCACCGACTGCGGGTTTGCCAGCAGCCAAACGCACATCGGCTGGCTCAATGCCGTGCGCCACGGCGTTGCGCAAGAGGTGCTCAAATGCGGGCGTCATGCGCTCCAGCACGCCGCGGTCGATTTGGATCGTGCCACCCGCGATGTCCAGCCGTACCTGCTTACGCGAAGTCTTGGCGGCCTCGCGTACCACGGCATAGAGGCGGGCTGCGAGGGACTCAAAATCCTGCAGCCGCAAGTGCAATAAATCGTGGGTGATTTGTTTGGCGCGCCTCCCCTGAATAAACAAATCTTCCAGCGCGCCGTCGACCGAGCTTTGGAGGCTGCGCTGCATGGCCTCCACGTCATTTACCGACTCTGCCATCATGCGCGCAACTTCTTGCACGCGCGTAAAGCGGTCCAACTCCAGCGGGTCAAAGGTGGCCCACGCGCCCTTGGGCTGTGTTTGGCCCGACTGGATTTGTAGCTCAGCCTGAAGCTCCATGTCGCGCAACTGCTGGCGCAAGCGATCCAGACTGCGCCCGAGGTCGCCTAGTGAGCTTCGCATTTGGTTAACGTGACCATCAGCCCGCGCGCGACAAATCATGACCTCCCCGGCTTGGTCTATCAGGCGGTCCAGGGTCTGGGCGCGTACCCGAACCATTTGCTTGGCCATGTGGCGCGGCAACAAGACGATGGCGGACGCTGCCGGGCTCCCGGCGCCAGGCCCAGAGACCATGAGGCTTGAAATTTCCGCCGGATCCTGCTTCAGCGCCTTTAGCTCGGAGTCGCTCAGTACAGGCCATTCGGCCAAGGCGTCAAAGTGGGCCTTGAGTTGTTCAAACTCCTTCAGGCAGGGTTCCAGTACGACAGACAGGGGCGCAAACGACAGGTCGAGAGACTCGATCGTGGACTCCATGCGGTGGGCGAGCTCTCCCAGTCGCAGTCCTCCCGCCAGGCGGGCGCTGCCCTTGAGGGTATGCAGCACCCGCAACACTTGGGCGCGGAACTGTGGCTGCTCTGGCTCTTGCGCCCAATGCTGCAAGCTGCTGCCCAGCAAGGAGATCAACTCGGCGCCCTCATCCAGAAATATCGGCAGTAATTCCGCATCCAACGCGTCTTCGGATTCAAAGTCCGGACTCCAGACACTGGTCTGCCCTCGCGGCGTAACAAGGTCTGACGATGCCGCCGACGGATTGCCGAGCACCTCTAAGGCGACCGCCATTCGACCCTCGTGCGTTACGCGCGCTGTCGGTGATTCGGTCTCAGGTGGTACATCGACCCCTGCGGTGGGCGCGCTGGGGTCACTGTCGGCGGCTCCGCTGGCTTCCTGCGGGGCGTCGCCTTGCCCCTGAACCTCTTGCGCATGGACCAATTTCGCCAGCGACTGCAAGACAGCGGGACTGGGTTCGGCGAGAGTGCCTATCGAAAAATCAACCAGCAAACGTTTGACCTCGCCGGCCGCATCGAACAACACCGGTTTACAGGCGTCGCCGCACAAGCCATGCACTTGAAGATGGTCCAGGGTCTGCTCAAGCGCCCGTGCCAGCGCCCACAGACCGGTAAAACCCACCGCTGCCGCACTTCCCTGCAGCGAGTGCGCCAAGTCTGCAGCGCCAAGGGGCACCGATTGCAGGGTTTCGGCATCCCACTGCGCGAGTACCGATTGGAGTCGGAGCGCCCAACCAATAGATTCCTCAATAAACACTCCGAAAACATCGGCGCTCAACCGAAGATGCCCAACGATCACGTCGGGTGGTGTTTGGGTCTGCTCCATGCTGGTGGCATCGGCGGCTGGCTGGTAAATACTGCTCGCATGAAGCGACAACGGCTGCAGCTCGGCACTTCGGTCCAGGGTAGACCATGGCTCTTGGGGGTCGCCAACAGCCGCAGGAGGCACTTCAACTGACAGCGCTAGGGCATCAGGTGAGCGCCTGGTGTGGACCTCGTCTGGTAAAGACTCAGACGGGTCGAGCAAGCGCAGTCGATCGGCGTCGCGCCGAAAATCAGAGAAATCCAGGGGCGGGGCCAGGTCTTGCGAGATCGCATCGATCCAACTTTCCAGCCCCGCCAATGCGTCCTTGCACAGCGCAATCAAATTAGGGTTGACGGGCTGCCGCTCGGCGAGGCTGTCATTGAGAAGCTGCTCAAAAGCCCAGGCAGCCTCACCCAAATTATGCAGATCGACCATGCGCGCGCTGCCCTTGAGCGTATGGAAGGCCCGCCGTAAAGCCACCAATGCAGAATAATTGTCGGGCGCCGAGGCCAACGTATCCACCGCCTGCATGCCGCTTTGAAGTACTTGGCGCGCCTCGGCCAAAAATATGACAAGAATCTCGCCTCCATCGGCGTCATCGGCGTCATCGGCGTCATCGATCGTAATGGCCCCTGGCATCACCTGGGTGCCGCTGAGATCATCACGGTCCGAAGGCCCATCCGCTTCTTGGATCAGGGGCGCAGGCGTATGAGCGTCAGGTAGATGTGCCTGAGCCGCATTCTGTTTTGACTCCAACGTGATCTCGCGGCCCATGCTCGGCTTTAATTCCCCCTCGGCCTCGTCGAACACGAACAACTCTTTGGCCAATGTCGGTTGGTAGGCCAGCATATCGATCAAAAAGCCCATGGCACTCAAGCTGCTGACCAGCCGGGAGACCAACACGGAGGAGATAGGCAAGTGTCCTTCGGCTGAGACAAGTAGCTGCTCCACACTGTGACGCATACGCAAGGCCGCCAGTGCCGCTTGGTCAAGACCGAGCACGGAAAACACGCCCCGTATTTGCCCCAGACTCGTGGGGACCGGTTGCAGCACACCCGCATCCGCAGGACGCCGAACATAGCTGTCCAGTGATTTCTCGATTTCGGCGAGTGACAGCCGCAGCTCTGTCACCACCGAACCCATGGTGTTGCGGTGGCTCACACGGCGGTACAGATCTTCGATCCAGCCCTCAATGGGCTGAGCTACGCCGCCTGTGCAGGCATGCTGCAGCCGAGCAGCCAAACGCGCGCTGCGTTGCTCCACGGTGGGATCGGTAAAGTCCAGATCTTCATAGACGGCTTCAAGGTACAGGAGAGTGGTAGCCACCTCCATCGCGACCGTCGGACTTGGAGTCGCGTTTGTTCGTGCGGTCGTTTGTGCGGCTGCACCCAGTGCACCGACCAGGGCCAAGTTGCCCGAATGCAATTTCGCGACACCCTCTGCCAGCTGTGCAAACTGCTCCGCAACGGAACCGAAGCGGCTCAGGTCACCGCCCGCGAGCGCCGACCAGCTTTCTTCAGCAGTCGCAATGCGTTTTCGCACCAAGGACAACTGAACCGGGTCAAACCTGCCGAAGGGCGACGCCTCATAGTCGATACCGTAGAGGTCCTCCAATGCATAAGTTCGGCGAATTGCCTGCAAGAAGGCACCGTGCGCGCCTGCGGGTGGCTTGGCAAGGGCGCAGAAGAACATTAACTCGTGCACTGCCAGTGCAAGCGACTCCATATTGCCCACGGACAGCAACGCATACCGGGGGATAATTTTGGCTGCGCTGCGTCGCACATACACGTCGTCCGGTAGAGAGTCCAAGGCGATCGCCTCAAAGAAACCTGCGGCAAAAGTCCAATAACGACGCGCCTCCAGTGACGACTCACCTGCCGCCAGACCGGCGCACAGGAGCGCCATCTGCATCGCATGCGCAGCGTCCAGCGTTTTTAGAACCGGCAGCAATGCGTCACCCAGACTCGCGCGTACCGGAGGGGCGTAGTACAGGGGTTCTGGCGCACCGGGAAGCGCCATCGGCAGCCAATGCCATGCACAGTGCCAAAGGTCTGCCGGATGAATGCGTTCGGCACCGTACAGCTCCATGACTGCGCGCTGCTGGGGAAAAAGCGCGACAGGCGAACCCTGGGTGCCCCGCAAGAGCCCTTCCACATAGTCCACCACCGCATGGCTGGCGTTGTCCACGCGGCGTGCAGCGGCTTCGTTACACATATCGGGCCACTCGACAAATTTTTGTGCAAGCGCCTCCATCGATCGAAGGACCATGGCCACGCGATGCTGGCCCACCATGTCCAGAGCGCCTGCACTCTGGTGATATTTTTGGCGGGCTTGACGCAGTTCGCTGGTGTCTGCCTGCGTGAGCTGGGCGCCGACGCCGGTCTTTTGACTCCAGACGTAGCGACGCACAGCGTTGCCTGCGCTGGTCAGCGACGCACGCAGATCTTCCAGGATCCACGCTAAAGGCCCGAGGTCCTGTGCCCCACCAACACTAGCATTGAAGGCGGAAATCGAGGCCATGATGGGAGTAGTCAGGATGGAACCAAGGTCAGGGAAGTTGGCAATGGCCGCTTTAAGCTAACTTAAAGCGTGCTACGGATTGGCTCAGCTCCTGGGCGGTGTGCGACAGTTCACGCACCTGGCTCGCCGTGGCTCGGGTGCCATCCGCCGTTTTTTCGGTCTCGGCAAAAATTAACTGGATGTTCTGCGCTACGCCGCTGGCCAGTTCGGCTTCACGCGAAGCAGCACCAGAAATTTGCACAATCTGATCAGCAACCTGGCGCGATATTCGGTCGATCTCGGTCAAAGCCTCCCCCGCGTTGTCGGAGAGCTGCGCACCGGCCACCACACCTTGGGCCGAGCGCTCCATGGCGCCCATTGCATTTTGTGCATCGGTCTGGATCATTTTGACCAGCACGGCAATCTGCCGGGTTGCATCGGCGGACCGTTCGGCGAGACGCTGCACCTCTTCGGCCACAACGGAAAATCCGCGTCCGGCCTCTCCTGCAGAGGCCGCCTGGATCGCCGCGTTGAGTGCCAGCACATTGGTCTGTTCAGTGATGTCCGAGATCAAGTCCGTGATTTCGCCAATTTCCTGCGACGACTCACCCAGCCGTTTGATGCGCTTGGACGTTTCCTGAATCTGCTCGCGGATGGTGTTCATACCGCCGATCGTGCTCTGTACCGCCAGCAAACCCGACTCAGCCGCCTGCGAGGACTGGCGCGCCACCAGGGCAGATTCTTGCGCCTGCGCTGACACATCAGTGATTCGTCCAGACATCTCCACGACGGAACGACCGGCTTCCCGAATGTCCTTCAATTGGACGTCTGAGGCTGCCAGCAAGGCTTGCGAAGTTCTACCCACCACGGCGGTGGTTTGGTTTACCCGCTCAGCCGCACCCTGCACGCTCGCAATAAGCGATCGCAACTCCTCGACGGTGTAGTTGACAGAATCAGCAAGGGCGCCCGTGATGTCTTCACTCACCGTGGCTTCCCGCGTCAAGTCGCCACCAGCCACCGCCAGCAGTTCATTCATCAGTCGCAGAATCGCCGCCTGGTTGGAATCGTTGATGCGTCTGACATCTGCCGCAGCCTGGTTCGCGGTTTCACTGCTTTGTTGCGCCGCTTGGCGTTGGGCCTCCGCGATGCCTTGGCGAATTCGGCTTTCTTGCACCTGGACATAGGCCAAGCCCAGTCCACTGAGTAAGACCAGCAAGGCAAGTGGCGCAAGCGCGCCTGTGGCGAGAAGGCCTTCTTTGGCTCGCGCCGCAAGCTGGTCCTGAAGTGCCTCCAGGTGCTCCCGCAATGGCTCGCTGTCAGAAATTACGCCGGCTTGCGCCTGACGCACCGCCATCAAAACCTGCAGATTGTTCAAAATTGCGCCGGCTTCGGAGCGGATCTCTTCAAACATCGCGATCAACTCGACCAACTTGTCGCGCGTCGCCTTGTCCTGGGTGGCCGTCAGGCGCAAGTCTGCGCTGCCCTCCAGCAACCCCTGGGAAATATCTTTGAATGCGTTGAGGTCCTTGCCCAGAAGAAACACCGCTTCCGGGCTGGCACCTTGGCTATTCAGGAATTCATTGGTGGACTTGCCAATGCGCTGGGTGAGGGTGGACAACTCGCCCACCGCCGAAATATCGCCGGGTGAAGCACCTTGCTGTTGTTTCATTGACGAGATGGTTTTGGTCAGTTCAAGCCAATCTTCAGACTGGCGGTTCATGCGCGCCAGCGCCACCCCAATTTGCTCAAGGACTTTCTGTTGGTCCAAGATCATCATGCTGCTCTTTTGGGCTTGCGCCACCAGCGCAAGAGCGGGACGCAGCGCAGGCTGGATTTCCGCTGGCAGTGCTTGGATCCGCATGCCACCGTCGCCATGCTCCAACGCATCGGTCGACTTGGAAAGCACTTCGGTGCTGGCTGCAATGTCGACGAAAGCCTGCGGATTTCCCATCAGGGCCTGCGTTACGGACTTGGCCAAGCGCTGGGATTGCGTCAGTGCCTGCCCGGTGACAGCAATCTGCTGCGCGACCATGTTCAGTAATTGCAATTTATAGATGGCTGCCGGAAGCACCACCACCAGAGACAGGGCCAGCACCGCACTCAGCAATCGCCGTTGCGCCCGCACACTGCGCGTACCGATTCCAGGCACCGACACCATGATCTGTGAGGCGTCCTGTGGCGGATTTGGCGCTGGGTCGGCTTGCTCGGAAACCGGGGGCGAGGCCACGGACAAATGTTCAGGGCCTGCGCCGTCCGCTTCTGCGCGCTCAGCAACCTCAGGATGAGCCTCTGACGTGGCGTCCACCGATGTCTTGTTGATACTGGCTAACGGAAGCAAATTTGGAATGTCCATGGCGGGTACCTGTTTATGCGCTGATGTTTAAAAACTGCGGCGACTGGGACAACGTTTGCAGGTTGATTTCTTGCCAAGTCTTGCCTTGCGCATCGACAAACTGGCTGCCAAAAAATGACGGAGCCCCCGCTGTCGCATCACGTGACGATACGAAGGCCTGCCCCGACCTCAAGCCGGACAAACGTCCCACCTGCAAAGCACAGCCAACCTCAATCGCCGGATTAATGGTGATCACGCTAGGTGTTTCATCTCCCAAAGATTGCAGATCGTCCAGGGAGTCCACACCGGCACCGATGGCATGGGCGATGAACCGCGCCAAGTCGACGGTCCCGAACAGCGTCCCGCGGATGGCCATGACACCCAAAAACCAAGGCTGCGTGTGCGGCACCACATGCCACTGTGGAATTGAGAAAATCTCCCCCGATTGGCGTAAGGGAAGCAGGTAGTTTCCTCTGCCAGCGGTGACTGCCAGCCAGGCTGCGGACTCGCCCGTGGCATGGGCAAGCTTCAACCGCTCGGCGAGGCGCGCCTGCAGGTCTTTGAGAGACTCTTTTTGGGCCATGCCCGTTTAGCCCAGGGCCTTAATCTTGGCAATGAGTTCCGCAGCATTCACCGGTTTGATGATGTAGTCGCGCGCTCCCTGGCGCAGGCCCCAGACCTTGTCGGTCTCCAGGCTTTTGCTGGTACAAAAGATGATGGGGATATCGGCAAATTCCGGCGTTCGATTGATGGTTCGCGTGAGCTGAAAGCCGTTGCGTCCTGGCATCACAATGTCCATAAGGATGAGATCGGGCCGCTCCATCGCTATTTTTTCCATGGCCTGATCGGCGCCTTCTGCGGTCGCAACGCCGTATCCGTTTTCCCGAAGGATCGCTGCGATCAACAAGGTTTCGGTCTTAGAGTCGTCCACGATCAGGACTTTTTGCACCGACATCAGTGGGCTCCCTGGCTTGCGTTTGCGAACTGCTGCACCGCGTCGAGCAGCTCTTCGTTCGTAAAGGGCTTGGTGATGTAGTGGTCGGCTCCGGCGATGCGCCCTCGTGCCTTGTCGAACACTCCATCTTTGGAGGAAAGCATCACAACGGGCACGGATGCAAGGCGCGCATTGCGCTTGATGATGGCGCAGGTCTGGTAGCCGTCGAGCCGGGGCATCAGAACGTCACAAAAGATCAGGTCAGGCACCAGATCGTTCACTTGGGCCAAGGCGTCAAAACCATCCTCCGCCAGAAAAACTTCGTGGCCAGCACGCTTGAGGAAAATCTCAGCACTCCGCCGAATGGTATGGCTGTCGTCCACCACCATGACGCGACCTCCGAATCCAGGCACATTTGATTGATTTTTCATTGGACATTTTTTAAATGAGTTTTATTCTAATGGACATAGTAGTAAAAATTGTAATTTTTACTACTTTATAGAAACCGCAAATCGCCAGGCGCTGTCTGCTACGCAATTGCTTCTGCTTTACCCGTTCGCGTGGTGGTCTTCATTGGCAGCCGCCAGTTGAGCTGCCTTTTCGTTGAGCTTGGAGACCAAGGCAGCCATGGTCTTCTGTTGATCGGCCAAGTGGAGCTGGCGTTGATCGAGTCCGTGGGCCACATCACCAATTTTTGCTATCGCCTCTCGTCGGTTTGCAAAATGGGACCGACGTATTTCTACTTGCCTGTCCAAGTGCTCCACGACCGCATCACGCCATAACTCAGCGTCCTTTTGCGTTGCTGTCTGCAACGCCGCGAGCTCGGACGCCAGAGAGGCGACCAGGCGCTGCGTGAATTTGGGCTGCTGAAGGCGCCACAGATTGCCAATACCGAGGTAGGACTGGTGACTGCGTTCAATCAGCTCCAAATCCAGCAGACCGACCTCAAGTGCCGGTGGTGCCGGGAGTTGCAGCTCAGCGCCCAGTTCAGCAGTGATCTGGTGGAAGGTGGCGACTTGCATTTCGCGTATTTCTTGCACGGTGTCAAGCGCCTCGTGCAAGGTATGCCGAAGGCGCAGAAAAGTTTCGGCGTAAGCTTTTTTGACTCCACGCTTTAAACCAGGCTGTGACAGTGCTTGCGACAGCAACTGCATTGCCTCCGGCAGATGCAAGGGATCAAGGGCGTCCTGGACCACCAGAAAAAGTCGCGCATTCACGGCCTTGAACGCGCGAACTTTGCATATCCCGCGCTCGAACTCCTGCAGCTCGTGCGCGATGCGTTGGCGCATTGGGTGCAGGACGGCGTCGCTGCTTGCCCTCAAGGCTTCGAGCCCGGCTCGCTGGTCCGCGACGCCGATTTGGCGGGCGGAAATCATGCGCCCCACCTCGGTGTGCAGTTTGGAAATGTCTTTCGCAATCGCCTTGCACATGGCCGCTCGGCAGCCTCCGGCCATTCCTTGGGCCAGGGCGGCGTCAAAGATCGGGAAACCGCCTCGCGTTGGCAGGTCGGCGTTGCCACCGGCTTTGTCCACCAGGCCCATGGGGTCGGACACCACGAAGCTATTTACGGAATCGACTTCCAAGGCCGTGTCCGCGCAAAGCCTTTGCAGTTGGACCTGTATCTGTGCATTTGGGATGCTGCGGAGTTCGTCCCCAAAGGGAGCAACGTTACTGAGCACCACCAGTTTGCTGCGGCCGTGGTGGACGTGGGAGTGGACTGGTTTCTGGTTCAGGGCGAGATCCCACCCAATCGCGCCAGTGTCGGCAGACAGGATAAACACGAACCCTTTGGCCTGCTCGATCAGACTGGCGATGATTTCAGGATCCGCCTGGGTGCCGTTGCGATGGGACATGTCCAGTATGACTACCCCTTCATCTAGCAAGGGATGGAGGAAGTTGACGCTTGCGTGACGCCATTTCGGCACCTGCACGAGCGCTGAGTCGTCGGTGGGCGGGCTGGGCTCGGTGGTTTGTTGGCACGCCAAGCCCAGCGCCTGAGCTTCTTGCTGCGTGACCTGCAGGGACTCGGTGAGCTGCGCAAAGGTACGGGCGATTTGCGCGGGGTCGTTCACATCAAGGTCAAAGTGGGTCCAGGCCTCGGAGGTGTGACGCAAATCGGTGAGCGTCTGAGGCTGTAGCTTGGTCCAAATGGGCAAGAGACGCAGGCTGGGAGCAAGGCCGGGTTGGGATCTGATTTCAATGGGGCAGAGGGCACGCCCAGCACTGGTGGGCATGATGGCGCGCCCGCAGTCGGCAAACACCAGGGCATCGAGAATTTCTGATGTGTCGCGCAGGAACTCGGCGACAAAGACAAGCTTGGCCCCGCTTAACTGCGCCCTGCTTTCCAGGCACTTCAGACGGTCTTGAACGGCGGCGTCCATCAGCGCGTTGTCCTTTAACCAACGCGAAAAAAGGCGCAGTAAAAAGGAAAATTCGCGTTGCGAAGCGTTTTGTGCGTCCCAGTGGGCGTTGAATGTGGATTTCAATGTGCCTCCCTTATCCTCCTCAGTATAGATATTTAAATTTGAAAATTTATTCAATTGGATAAATGTATGTCGCTGCACGCCGCGTTTTCGACACGGAGGCTTTCGCTGCTGCGCACCGCTCCCAGACCGAGACTTCCACGGTGATGGGCGAGTTGCGTACACTTGCTGCCGCGCCCAACGGGGGTGGTTTGCCAACCCCGGAGCGCCTGCACCAGACCGGAGGTCCCTTGCGTGGGTCCTGTGGCACTGTCCCGCAAACCCTGAACAACGCGAGCGATCACGCACCCAAAGCCATGAAATCCACCAGCACCACGCCCACTCTCGACGCGCTGAATGCGACCTTTGCACCGCTGCACAACGACACGTTTTTGCGCGCCTGCCTGCGCCAATCGACGCCTTACACGCCCCTTTGGCTGATGCGCCAGGCCGGTCGTTACTTGCCCGAATACCGTGCCACCCGGGCGCAGGCCGGCAGTTTCATGGGCTTGGCGACCAACCGGGATTACGCCACCGAAGTCACCCTGCAGCCGCTGGAGCGCTATCCGCTGGACGCGGCCATCTTGTTCAGTGACATCCTGACCGTGCCGGACGCCATGGGATTGGGTCTGAGCTTTGCGCTGGGCGAGGGCCCACGCTTTGCACATCCGGTACGTGACGAGGAGGCCGTGGCACGGCTGGAAGTGCCCGACATGGACAAACTGCGTTATGTTTTTGACGCCGTGAGCTCCATTCGCAGCGCGCTGACCCAGGCGGACGGCCGAAGCCGTGTGCCATTGATTGGTTTTTCCGGTAGCCCTTGGACGCTGGCGTGTTACATGGTGGAGGGCGCAGGCTCAGACGACTACCGTTTGGTCAAAACCATGCTGTACGCCCGCCCTGACCTGATGCACCGAATTTTGGCCATCAATGCCGACGCGGTGGCGGCCTACCTGAATGCCCAAATTGACGCGGGAGCACAGGCAGTCATGGTGTTTGACAGCTGGGGCGGAGTCCTGTCCGACGGCGCCTTCCAGACCTTCAGCCTGGCGTACACGGCGCGGGTGCTGGGCCAACTCAAGCGCCACGGCCCGGAGGGCCAGATTATTCCCCGCATCGTGTTCACCAAAGGTGGCGGACTGTGGCTGCAAGACATGGCTGCGCTGGACTGCGACGTGCTGGGCCTGGACTGGACGGTTAACCTAGGCGCAGCGCGCGCTGCTGTCGGCGGCATTGCAGGCGGGCCAGGCAAGGCCTTGCAGGGCAATATTGATCCCAACGTGCTGTTTGCGCCTCCCGCCCAAATTTACACAGAAGTTGCGCGGGTGCTGAACAGTTTTGGTACGCCCCACATGGGGTCAGGCACAGGCCCAACGCACATTTTCAATCTGGGCCATGGCATCAGCCAATTTACGCCACCAGACCATGTGGCGGCCTTGGTGGAGGCGGTTCACGGGCACTCGCGAAGTATGAGAAGTCAAGCCTGAGAGGGCGACAACGCGGCGTTTTCAAAAAGGCAGCGACAAGGCGCTCTGCATACCACTTTTTTTGTTGGGTTTGGTGATCAAGAACAGTACTTGTACACAATATTTTGACTTGTGATGGTGTCCGGAAAATCTTGGCGCGCTCGGCTGCTAGCAAGCCGATAGCACGCCAAGTGCTTGATTTATATCAGTTTTATTTTTTGCATATTTTCGAGGCAGTCCATCAAAAGCCCTGATTTCAGAGGGAGTCCTGGCCAGAGAGATGAGATATCAACAAAGTTATCCACAGAAAAACAGGAGAAATCCGAAACCCATTGGAAATCAAGGACTTAGCGTCGTTTCATACAGTTCACTTTAGGCAAAACGGCCAACTGCCAAAGACCAAAAAATTACACTCGCTGAATCGGTTATGCACAAAAATGTGCTGTGTTTCAGCCGCCCCATCTGGCACCCTCCCAACCCTTCGGACGCCCCGGAAAAACTTGCAAGTGATTGATTTAAAAGAAGTTTTGAAAAATGCTGAATTTCTAGGCAATCTGGTGAATCGGCTATTTTTCTCAGGGAAAACGAGCCAGCGGCTCGGATATCAACAAAGTTATCCACAGTATTTGGGGGTAAGCTTTGTTTTCTATATAAATCAAGCACTTAGCGGTCTTTTCAGTATCAGAACTTGCAAATCGTGCGCTGGCGCATCAAACGCCCTGATCAGCCCAGAGCGCGGGCGGTACCACGCTGCGGCGTTTGACTACGGCCCACCAGCGTTATGAGTTGGATTTCCGTGCTTGTGAACACGCCGGCCCATGCCGCACTCGGGCCGGTCCTCACCTACCGTTATGCCCATCCTTTGCCCAGCGGCACCTTGGTGCGCGTGCCACTGGGCAAACGCGAAACCCTGGGCGTGGTGTGGCAAGACACCGCCCAGGAATCCAGTGGCGAGATTGACACCGACAAAGTGCGGGACATCGCAGGGGTACTCGAAACCGTTGCACCCCTGGGGACAGCATGGCAGCAGCTGATGCGATTTACAGCGCAGTATTACCAGCGCTCCTTGGGTGAGGTTGCGCTGGCGGCGCTGCCCCCGCAACTGCGCGAGCTTTCGCCCACGCAAATGCACAGGCGGGCGCTGCGCACCCAGCGCAGCACGGAAAAATCATCCCGAACGGCTAGCGCCCCGGCCGCACAGGCGCTACACCAAGCGACACTGGGGGCCGAGGCTGTTGCGCCTTCGGTGACCGCGCCGCCCGCCCCTTCACTCAGCAAGGAACAAGCGGAAGCGGTGGCCCAGATTGCCGCAGGCGATGGTCCTTTTTTGTTGTTTGGAGCCACAGGAAGCGGAAAAACAGAGGTCTACCTGAACTGCGTGCAGTCCCTTCTGACACAGAGCCCCAACGCGCAGGCCTTGGTCATGGTGCCCGAAATCAACCTGACACCGCAATTGGAGGCCCGCTTTCGGGAACGCTTCACGCCGCTGCTGGGCGCGCATGCCGTTGTCAGTCTGCACAGCGGCATGACCAATCCACAGCGCCTTGCGGCCTGGCTGTCCGCGCACGAGGGTGGCGCGCGGATTGTGCTGGGCACACGCATGGCGGTGTTTGCTTCGATGCCGCAGCTCAAATTCATTGTGGTCGATGAAGAGCACGACCCCAGCTACAAAAGCAGTGAGGGCGCCCGCTACTCGGCGCGCGACCTGGCCGTTTACCGGGCCAAGCTGCAGGGCGCCAAAATCGTCCTGGGTTCGGCCACCCCCTCGCTGGAGAGCTGGTACCAGAGCCGGCCGGCGAAAGACGGCGGCCGCTACCAGCGCCTTTTGATGCCAGGACGCATAGGTGCCAGCGCGCAAGAACTGCCGCTGGTGCGCCGCGTGGACATGAACCACCAGCCGCGCAAGGCCGTGTTTTCATTGCCGCTGCTGGAGGCCATCCGAAACCGTGTGGCGCGGGGCGAGCAGAGCATGGTTTTTTTGAATCGACGAGGCTATGCCCCTGTGTTGCACTGCCACGACTGCGGCTGGAAAAGCGAGTGCGCGCACTGCAGCGCATTTCGGGTGTTCCACAAAGCCGACCGCACCTTGCGTTGTCACCACTGTGGCTTTAGCGAACGTGTTCCGCGGGCCTGCCCGGGGTGCGGCAACCTTGACATTGCACCCATGGGCCGAGGCACCGAACAAATCGAAGAGCAGCTGGAAGCCCTTTTGGCCGACATACGCCGCCCCGACTCCGTGAGTGCCGAATTTCCCGAGGGCGAGCCGGTGCGGGTCGCCCGCATTGACGCCGACACTACCCGGCTCAAGGGCAGCCTCCAGACCCAACTCGCCGCCGTGCATGCGGGCGATGTGGATGTGCTGGTCGGCACCCAGATGATTGCCAAGGGCCACGACTTTCGTCGCATTACCTTGGTTGCGGCCATTGACCCCGATGGCGCCCTTTTTTCCAGTGATTTTCGAGCGCCCGAACGGCTCTTCAGCTTGCTTTTGCAGGCGGCTGGGCGCGCGGGACGCGACGCCCGCTGGGGCAAGGCTAGCGAGGTGTGGATTCAGACTTTTGTGCCGACCCACCCGCTGTATGCGGCCCTGAAGCAATACGACTACCCGGCTTTTGCCCAAAGCCAGTTGCAGGAAAGGGAGCAGGCGGGCATGCCACCGTTCAGTTTTCAGGCGCTGGTACGGGCCGACGCCCGGAGCCAGGAAGCGGCACAGGCATTTTTGAACGCGGCCAGCACTAATGCCCGCCAGGACATGGCCGTTTGGGAGGGTTGGGCGGACGTGCTGGCCCAAGTGACGCTGTACAGCGCGGTGCCCATGGCCATTGCCAGGGTGGCCAATGTAGAGCGCGCCCAAATGCTGGTGGAAAGCCCCTCCCGCAGCGCCTTGCAGCGCTTTTTAACCGGTTGGCAGGGGGTCTTGCATGGCACACGGGCACAACCCGAGTGCAAGGGTCTGATTCGTTGGGCGATTGACGTGGATCCACTGGCGATTTGAGGCGTCCGGCGCACCTTTCTTGCCCGAAACCCTCGTTACAGCTGGCCCATAACCGCCTGTCTAGCGTTTTCCGTCCTCGCAGCCAAACTGAAATTGGGCGACATCAATGGGCGTGCCGACCATGGGCGCAAAGTTGGCCCCGGAATCAAAGGTGTACAGAGGATCCCCTTTGGCCAAGCGAGCCGCAAAAATAGCGGTTTTCACGGTACGGTGCCAGCCATTGGCGCAGTCATATTCCTTGAGTTCCTTGACCGACTGGTAGTTGAGCCACAACAGGGGCGGCGGAAAGCGTGACGACTGCACCGCCTTGTAATCGCCCATGACCCAAACCTTGGCAACGGAGCCATTGCGCTGAATGCTCGACGGATCGCCGTACATGGTGAACTCGGGCGTTTTGCCGATGAAATTCCAATCGGCCCAAGCCTGACTGCCCAGCAACAAAAACAGCAACAAAACAGTCCACTTTTTCATCGCGCGTTTGCCTTTCAATACGGTAGCGCTCCCCTACAAAAACAATATTACCCGGCAATGTAGCGGAAAACACAGCAAAAGTCGGCCCCGCCAGGCGCTGCGCTTGCGGCTGAATGGCACCCACCCTGGAAATCAGAGCCGCGGCAGCCAGGCAACCGCGCCAGAAAAAGTGAGAAACGCCACGGCGGTGGACACCAAAATGATGCGGGCGATACGGCCATTGTCCGCCCCAAAGCGCTCGGCCAGCATCGACACATTGCTGGCGCTGGGCAAGGCGGCCACCAACACCACCACGCTCCAGGCGCCGCGGTCCAGCGGAAATCCGGCCGCCAGCACCGCCCAACCCACGGCCGCCACCAAGAGTGGATGCAACAGCAGCTTGATGGCTGCCACCGGAAGCACCTCACCCCAAGACACCGCTGGCGCGTGCCCGCTGGCAGCCAGCAAGTTGGAACGCGCCAGTACCGCGCCAATAGTAAACAGCGCCACCGGCGACGCCGAATCGGCCAGCAAACCGACTGTGGTAGCAACGGGACCCGGCAAGCGCAAGGAATAGGCCGACACCACCGCACCCGACAAAATGGCCCAGGGCATGGGGTTGGCGGCCACACCCTTGAGCGCGTTTTTGGCAGCCTGCGCCGCTGAGGTCTGTACCCCATCCCTCTCGGGGTGGGCGGGGTCTGGCACCGCAGGCCCCAAGCGCGACAGCGCAATACACAAAGAGGTGGTGATCACCATGTCCACCAGAATCGTGACGATGGCGGGCCCCGCCGCCTGCGCGCCCAGCAGCGCCACCAACAGCGGCACGCCCATGAAGCCCGTATTGGGAAAAGCCCCCACCAAGGCGCCAAAAGCGGCATCGTTCCAGCCAATGCGCCCGCGCCGGGTGAGCGCCACCACCAGCGCCACCATCACCAAGGCACACAACAAGTAGCTCAGCGCTACGCCGGGGTCAAGCAACTGCGCGATCGGGGTGCTGGCGCCAAAACGGTACAACATGCAGGGCAGCGCAAAAAACAAGACAAAGGTATTCATGCCCGGAATGGCGGCCAAGGGCAGCAGCCCGCGGCGCGCGGCAAGGTAGCCGCAGAGCACCAAGGCAAAAAACGGAAAGGTCACAGTCAGGGTGGCAAGCATGGCGCCATTGTCCAGGCAAAAGCCGGGGCGTTCGGGCTAAGATGACCGTTGGCGCACGCTGTTTTTCCGCCCCTTTTGCGGCCTTTGGTCCATTTCGCTCGTTTTATCCCCCGTTTTCCCCCGTCCCCCCGATGTCCGCCTCCCCCAGCAATGCCATGAACCTCGCCCAGCAAGAGGCCGTCAACTACCTGCACGGGCCTTGCCTGGTGCTGGCCGGGGCCGGTTCGGGCAAAACCCGGGTGATTACGCACAAGATCGGGCGGCTGATCCAGATGGGCATGGCGCCCCAGCGCATCGCCGCCATCACCTTTACCAACAAGGCCGCTGCCGAGATGCGGGAACGCGCCAAGGGCCTGATCGGCAAACCAGCCGGTGAAGTGCTGATTTGCACCTTTCATGCCCTGGGCGTGCGCATGCTACGGGCCAACGGCGCGGTGCTCGGGCTCAAGCCCCAGTTCAGCATTTTGGACACGGACGACGTCACCAGTATTTTGAAAGACGCCGGCGGCAGCACCGACGCCGCCACCGCGCGGGCCTGGCAGTGGACCATCAGCGCCTGGAAAAGTGCCGGCCTGAACGCCGCGCAAGCTCAGGCCCTGGCCGCCAACGACAGCGAGCGGCTGGCCTGCGTGGTGATGGCCCGCTACGAAGAGCGGCTGACCGCCTACCAGAGCGTGGACTTTGACGACCTGATCAGCCTGCCACTCAAACTGCTGCGCGAACACGCGGACGTGCGCGCCCAGTGGCAGCAACGCATGGGCCACGTGCTGGTGGACGAGTACCAGGACACGAATGCCACCCAATACGAGATGCTCAAGCTGCTGGTGGGCTGCGAGCCCGACGGCAGCCGCGCCGCCCACCTGGAGGGCGACGCCCGCTTTACCGCCGTGGGCGACGACGACCAGTCGATTTACGGCTGGCGCGGCGCCACGCTGGACAACCTCAAAAAACTGCCGATTGACTTTCCCAAGCTCAAGGTGGTCAAGCTGGAGCAAAACTACCGCTCCACCTCGGCCATATTGCGCGCCGCCAACAACGTGATTGGGCCCAACCCCAAACTGTTCCCCAAGAATTTGTGGAGCGACTTGGGTGAAGGCGAACCGGTGCGCGTGGTGGACGCCGACAACGAAGAACACGAGGCCGAACGCGCCGTGGCGCGCATTCAGAGCCTGCGGGTCGAAGGCACCTTGGCGCAAGCGGGCGCCCAGTACCGCGAGTTCAAGGACTTTGCGGTGCTGTACCGCGCTAACCACCAAGCCAAACCCTTTGAGAAAGCGCTGCGCAAGGCCAATATTCCGTACAAGGTGTCGGGCGGCCAGAGCTTCTTTGACCGCGCCGAAATCCGTGATCTGTGTGCCTGGTTTCGCCTATGGGCCAATAACGACGACGACCCGGCCTTTGTGCGCGCCATTACCAGCCCCAAGCGTGGCATTGGTCACCAGACGCTGGGAAGCTTGGGCGTGTTTGCCAGCCAGTACAAGCTGAGCCTGTTTGAGGCGCTGTTTTCGTCTTCGTTAGCGGCCGTGCTGCAGGCGCGCGCCGTGGGCAGCTTGCACGAGTTTGGCCGCTATGTGAATGACCTGCAATTTCGGGCCAAGCAAACGCAGGACGCCGAAAACGCCCGCGTTTTTTTGACCGACTGGCTCAAAGAGATTGGCTACGAAAAGCACCTGCATGACGGCGAAGAGACTGAAAAGCTCGCCGCCGCCAAGTGGTCCAACGTGCTGGATTTTTGCGACTGGATGGCCCAGCGCTGCGGCGGCCAGATCGACGACACGGCGGGTGTGACCACCGCGCGCGAGGTCAAAAACCTGCTCGAAGTCTCGCAAACCATCGCCTTGCTCTCGACTATCAGCGAGCGCGAAAACGACCAAAATGTCGTCACCCTGTCCACCCTGCACGCCGCCAAAGGCCTGGAATGGCCGCATGTGATGCTGGTGGGCGTAACCGAAGGCATGCTGCCTTTCAAACTGCGCGAGCAAGCGGCCGATGCCGATGCCCCCACCACCACGGCCGGCGCCCAAGAGGCGGGCGAAGCCCATTTGCAAGAAGAACGCCGCCTGATGTACGTGGGCATCACCCGCGCCCAACGCAGCCTAGCGGTGAGCTGGACCAAGCGCCGCAAAAAAGGCCGCGAATTGGTGGCCGCCCTACCCAGCCGCTTTATCGCCGAAATGGCGCTGGACAAAACTACTGCCAAAGAAGACCCGCGGGAGAAGCTACGGGCACTGAGGGCAGAATTTGCGGCGAGGGCGGCAGCGGCCCCCGTAAAGACTTAATCCCGCAACATCCCCAACAAGCCCGCCGTAGACCCGTCCAGCCCAGTAGCGTCGCCACTCTCCAGGCGCGGAGCAATGTCTTTGGCCAGTACTTTGCCGAGTTCCACGCCCCATTGGTCAAAGCTGTTGATGCCCCAGAGCGCGCCGCTGACAAACACGCGGTGTTCCTGCAGGGCGATGAGTGCGCCCAGGGATGCGGGAGTCAGGTCGTCGAGCAGCAAAAAGGTGCTTGGGCGGTTGCCGGGGAAATGCTTGTGGCCGCCGGCATCAGCCTTGCCCACCATCAGCGCCTGCGCCTGCGCCAGCACGTTGGCCAGCAACAGCGGGTGGTGCGCGCCCAAGGTGTGGCGTGGCTTTTTGACCGCGACAAACTCCACCGGCACGACATCGGTGCCTTGGTGCAGCATCTGAAAATAGGCGTGCTGGCCGTTGGTTCCTGATTCACCCCACAGCACAGGCGAGGTGCCAAAGGGTAAGGCCTCGCCGCCGGCGTCCACGCGCTTGCCGTTGCTTTCCATCTCGAGCTGCTGCAAATAGGCGGGCAGGCGGCGCAGG
Organism: Rhodoferax sp.; assembly: GCA_029866205.1. Taxonomy (GTDB): domain Bacteria; phylum Pseudomonadota; class Gammaproteobacteria; order Burkholderiales; family Burkholderiaceae_C; genus Allorhodoferax. Next base: position 223,621 of record JARWZT010000001.1, on the reverse strand, counting down.
GCACTGTGGTACGGGGCAATTGAGCGGCTGGTGAAGCCGTGAAAGTTGCGGTACCACAGGTCGAGCAAGCCCAGGCGCACTGGCAAATTTTGCTCCAGAGGCGCGCTGCGAAAATGCTGGTCCATGGCGTGCGCCCCGGCCAAAAACTCGCGAAAACCGTCCGCGCCAATGGCAATGGCCAGCGGCAGCCCGATCGCCGACCACAGGGAGTAGCGACCGCCCACCCAGTCCCAAAAGCCAAAGGTGGTGGTAATGCCAAAGTCGTTGGCGGCCGCCACGTTGGTGGTGAGCGCGGCAAAGTGGCGCGCAATGTCAACGCCGCCCTGGGTGGCAAACCAGCGCTTGGCAGACTGCGCGTTGGTCATGGTCTCGATGGTGGTGAAGGTTTTGCTGGCCACTAAAAACAGGGTGCTGCTGGCTTTGAGGTGTGCCAGGGTGGACGCCAGTTCGTGGCCGTCCACATTGCTGACAAAGTGCAGACGCTTGCCGGAACCGGCAAAAGCGTCCAGCGCCAGCACCGCCATTTGCGGCCCCAAGTCCGAGCCGCCAATGCCGATATTGACGATGTCGGTAATGGCACCATCGGCACGCACGCTCTCCGCAAAAGCCAGCATGGCGTCCAGCGTGCCGTGCACTTGGGCCAGCGCCTGCGCCTCATGGGCGCTGGCCGTAGCGGCATTTACCGGCTCGCGCAGCAGCGTGTGCCAGACCTCGCGTTGCTCGGTGTTGTTGATGACTTCACCGGCAAACATGGCATCGCGATGCGCCAGCAGGCCCGACTCGCGCGCCAATTGAAACAGCAGCGCTTGCGTGGCGGCGTCGATCCGGTTTTTGGACAGGTCGGCAAACACCAGCGGCGCAGCCTGGCTGAACTGCGAAAACCGCTGAGGGTCGGCGGCGAAAGCGTCACGCAAATCGAAGTCTTTGCCGTTGGCCTGGTAGGCGGCTTGCAGTTGCGCCCAGGCGGGCGTGCGGTCACATCGGGTGCGGGTCATGGGTGGTTCTTTCTGGAAAGGGGCAGCGCTCAGGCAGCCAGCAAAAGGTGTTCAAGTTTGACGGCGTCCACACAAAATGCGCGTATGCCTTCGGCCAGTTTTTCCGTGGCCATGGCGTCTTCATTGAGGGCAAAGCGGAAGCTGCTCTCGTCAAACTGCACTGCCGCAATGTCCAAGGCCTGGGCGGCCCCGACGCTCAGGCTGGCGGACAGAGGCGCGTCCGTGGCGGCCAAGATAGCCAACAAGTCCGGGCTGATGGTCAGCAGATCGCAACCGGCCAACGCCGTAATTTGCCCCACGTTGCGAAAGCTTGCGCCCATCACTTCGGTGGCGATGCCATGCTTCTTGTAGTAGTTGTAGATCTGGCACACCGATTTGACGCCGGGGTCGTTGGCGCCCGCCATGTCGGCCTCCACCCATGCAGCACCCGCTGATTTTTTGTACCAGTCGTAAATGCGGCCCACAAAAGGCGAAATCAGTTGCACCTTGGCCTGGCCGCAGGCCACGGCTTGGCAAAACGAGAACAGCAGGGTCAGGTTGGTGTGGATGCCCGCGCGCTCCAATTGCGCAGCGGCCTGGATGCCTTCCCAAGTGGCAGCCACCTTAATCAGCACGCGCTCTTTCGCGATACCTTGCGCTTGGTACAGCGCAATAAGGCGTTGTCCACGCGCCACAGTCGCCGCGGTATCAAAACTCAGGCGCGCATCCACCTCGGTCGAAACGCGGCCCGGAATGATGGACAAGATCTCACAGCCAAAGCGCACCAGCAGGTGGTCCATCACCACGTCGAGCGGCTGGCCCTGGTGCTGTGCCACGGTGGCGGTCAACAGCGGCGCGTAGTCGGGCTTTTGTACCGCTTTCAGTATGAGCGAGGGATTGGTCGTGGCGTCTTGCGGCTTGAACGCGTCGAGCTGCTTGAAGTCGCCCGTGTCGGCCACCACGGTCGTGAATTGTTTGAGCGCGTCGAGTTGGTTCATGGTAATTTTTTTCCGGGTAAAAAAGGGCAGATCAGGCTGCAAGCAAGAACGGGCTTGAATTATCAATGAAACAAAGTTACATTACCAGATCGGATTTTATGTAACTTATCAACAACCGTTTCACCACACCACGGATTTTTATGAGCTTTGACCTTGTTTTATTTGGCGGCACCGGCGATCTGGTGTGGCGCAAACTCATGCCCGCCCTGTTTCAGGCCTTTCGCCATGGCACCTTGCCCGAAGGCGGACGCATCATCGGCGTGGGGCGCGACAGCCTCTCCCATGAACAGTACCGCGCGCTGATCCAGTCACGGTTTGACAAGGTCGATTTGGCCAAACGTCCCAGCGCCGAAGAGTTCGAGCGCTTTGCTGCCTTGCTCGAATTTGTCCGCATGGACCTGTCCAAGCCCGACGATTACGTCACCTTGGCCGCCAGCCTGCAGGAGCGCAAGGCAGACACGGTGGTGATGTACGTGGCCACCGCGCCGTCGCTGTTCACCACCGTCTGCGAGCAACTCGCCGCCGCAGGTCTGAACACCCCACAAACCCGGGTGGTGCTGGAAAAGCCCTTGGGCCACGATCTGGCGTCGAACCGCGCCATCAACCACACCGTGCGTCGCTTCTTTGAAGAAAAGCAGGTTTTCCGGATCGACCATTACCTGGGCAAACCAGCAGTGCAAAACCTGTTTGCGCTGCGCTTTGGCAACGCCCTGTTCGAACCCCTGTGGCGGCGCGAACACATCGCCAATATTCAGATCACCATTGCCGAAGACTTGGGGGTCGAAAGCCGAGGCGCGTTTTACGAGACCACGGGCGCGCTGCGCGACATGGTGCAAAACCACGCCCTGCAACTGCTGTGCGCCATCGGTATGGAGCCGCCCATCAACGCCCACGCTGACGCCATCCGCGATGAAAAGCTCAAGGTACTGCGCTCGCTCAAGCCCTGGACCACTGAGTCCCTGCTCAGCGACGTCGTGCGCGGCCAATACGCCAGCGGCAGCAGCGGCGGCCAAGCGGTGCCCGCTTACCGCGACGAGACTGGCGTCAACCCGCAGAGCAACACCGAGACCTTTGTCGCCCTGCGCACCGAAATTGCCAACTGGCGCTGGGCCGGCGTGCCGTTCTATATCCGCACCGGCAAGCGTCTGTCCGGACGCGACGCGCGCATCGTTGTGAACTTTCGGCCCACGCCGCACGCCATTTTCCAATCCAGCAGCCAGACCGGCAATCAACTGGTCATCAATCTGCAGCCCAAAGACGGGCTGGAACTGCACTTGTTTGCCCAAGGCCAGAATAACCGGAAGGCCCGCGCCAGCGCGGCCCAAACCCTGGTGCCGGTGCAACTGGACCTGGACTTTGACAAACGCTTTGGCTCTGAGCGTGTGGGCGCCTATGAGCGACTGCTGCTCGACGTGATTGACGGCCGCCTGAACCTGTTTGTGCGCAGCGACGAACAAGAAGAAGCCTGGCGCTGGGTTGAGCCGCTCATCAAGCACTGGGCGGCGGATGCCCAGGGGCCGCGCCTGTACGCCGCAGGCACATGGGGCCCAAGCGCCTCAAGCGCCATGATTGCGCGTGACGGCTTTTGCTGGGACGAAGAGTCTTAAGCCCCCAAGCCACCCCACTTTCAAAGGCCCACCATGCTCGACCGAATCAAAGCTGCCCTGCCGTCCCTGGCACCCGCCGAACAACGCGTGGGCCGGCTGTGTTTGGCCGATCCGCGCGCCTTTGCCAAACTGCCGGTCACTGAACTGGCCGACCGTTCCCACGTGAGCAAGCCCACGGTGGTGCGTTTTTGCCGCAGCGTCGGCTACGACGGCCTGGCGGACTTCAAACTCAAGTTGGCCGGCACGGTGAACGAAGGCGTGCCCTTCATCCACCGCAGCGTGGACGTGGACGACAAAATTGGCGATGTGATGGTCAAGGTCATCGACAACACGGTGGCGGCCTTGCTGAAATACCGCAACGAAGCCAGCACCATGGCCATGGAGCGCGCGGTGGTAGCGTTGGTGGAGGCTTACAAGGTGGGGCGGCAAATCCAGTTTTTTGGCGTGGGCAACTCCGGCATCGTGGCCCAGGACGGACAACACAAGTTTTTCCGGCTGGGTGTCAACACCACCGCCTACAGCGACGGCCATATGCAGGTCATGAGCGCCTCGGTGATGCGCCCGGGCGATTGTGTGGTGGTGATCAGCAACTCCGGGCGCACCCGCGACCTCATGGACGCCTGCGACATTGCGCGCAAGAACGGCGCAACCACCATCGTCATTACGGCCAGCGGCTCACCTTTGGCCAGCGCAGGCCATATTCACCTGAGCGCCGACCACCCCGAAGGGTTTGACAAATACAGCCCCATGGTGTCTCGCCTGATGCATCTGATGGTTCTGGATATTTTGGCCACTGCGGTGGCCTTGCGCATTGGCAGCGCCACCCTGCAGCCCCTGTTGAGCGAAATGCGACAAAACTTGCGCAGCAAACGCTACGCCTGAGCAGCTAGCCTCAGCCCGCCTGCTCCATCGCACGGCGCTGGCGGTCCACAAAATCCTGGTAAGTGTCAATGCCGCGCAACTGCAAAATCGTGTTGCGCACGGCGGCCTCCACCAGCACCGCAATATTGCGTCCGGCGACCACCTGAATCACCACCTTGCGCACCGGAATCCCAGCCACGTCTTGCGTCAGGGGTTCAAACGGCATGCGTTCGTAGTCGCGCTCCAGCGTCTCACGGCGCACCAGATGGACGATCAGCTTGAGCCGCATTTTGCGTCGCACAGCGGTTTCGCCAAAAATGGCGCGGATGTCGAGCAGGCCGATGCCACGCACTTCCAGCAGGTTTTGCAGGAGATCGGGGCAGCGCCCCTCGATCGTGGTCTGGTTGATACGGTACAAATCCACCGCGTCGTCGGCCACCAATCCGTTGCCGCGCGAGATCAGCTCCAACCCCAGCTCGCTCTTGCCCAGGCCGGATTCACCGGTTATCAGCACACCCAGCCCCAGAATGTCCATGAACACGCCATGCATCGACACCCGGTCGGCAAAGTGCTTGGACAAATAGGCACGCAGCACATCAATCACAAAAGCCGACGAACCCTGGGCCGCAAACATCGGAATTTGCGCCCGCTCACACATGGAAATAAGGGCATCGGGCGCCTGCTGCCCATCGGCCAGCACGATCACTGGGGGCTCCAGCGTCACGATGCGCGCGGTACGCCGGGCGCAATCTTCGGCCGTGGCGTTGGTTAGGTAAGCGATTTCCCGCTCGCCCAAAATTTGTACGCGGTAAGGGTGGATGTAGTTCAGGTAGCCCACCAGATCAGCACCCGAGCGTGCGGCACGCACCGCCACCTCGTCAAAGCGGCGCTCTGACGCGCCTAGACCGGCAACCCACTCCCAATGCAGGTAAGAGCGAAACGCCTCAAAAAGGACATCGGCGCTGATGGCATTGGGTTTCATGGAGTCAGGCGCCTCACATCAGGACTGGCGCGCCACGTCAGTGCAGCTGCGTCGAGCGCCAACCCGTCAAGAGGCTGTGCAGCTCGACCGCATCCGTGGTGGAGGTCAGTCGCTGGCGCATATCGGCATCGCTAAGCAACTCGGCAATTTCCGACAGAATTTCAAGATGCTTTTGGGTGGCCGCCTCAGGCACCAGCAAAAATATCAGCAACGTCACCGCCTGGTCGTCCGGCGCATCAAAGCCGATGGGTTTGAGCAACTGGAACGCTGCCGCCATCGGCGCCTTCAGGCCCTTGATGCGCCCATGGGGAATGGCAACGCCATGGCCAAGCCCGGTCGAACCCAGCCGTTCGCGCGAGAACAAACTGTCGGTGACCAATGCACGGCTCAGGCCGTGCAGGCTTTCAAACAGCAGACCAGCCTCTTCAAACGCGCGCTTTTTACTGGTGACGTCCACCTGGGCAAGCACGTGCGGCTGGGGCAGTAATGAGGCGAGGCGGTTCATAAGGTGTGCGGATTATGCACATAAAAAAACCCACCGTTTTCACGGCGGGTTTCGTTTGGGCACCCGTGGGACAGGGCTACATCAGGCGCTTGGGCGCGGCATGGTGGTGGTCCTGAATGCGGTCTTTGTGGCGCACCACCTGGCGGTCGAGCTTGTCGACCAGCTCGTCGACGGCGGCGTACAGGTCTGAATGCGCGCTTTCGGCAAAAAGGTCGCTGCCTTTGACGTGGATATTGCATTCGGCGCGCTGGCGGCGTTCTTTTTCCTTCTGGTTTTCAATGCTGAGCAGTACCTTGACATCGACGACTTGGTCAAAGTGGCGCGTGATGCGGTCGAGTTTCTCAGTGACGTAATTGCGCAGTGCAGGGGTTACTTCCAGATGGTGGCCGCTGATTGTCAGATTCATAAAGGGGCTCCAGTTGCTCTCAGGATAAAAAACCCGGTGACCCGCAGGTCGCCGGTCCACTTTCATAAAACCCGAGGGTGAGTTCACCCTCAGCTCCACTATGCGCGCCTTTGCCACCAAACGCAAAGGATTTTTCATGACGCAGTGCAGCACCGCGTCCGCCGATACGGCCAAGAAGCGCGTTGCGTCATGGGCGGGTGCGATAATTTGGGCATCCCCACTTTGGAGCGTATTCCTTGGACAACTACCCCAGTAGGTAGCTTTCGGATGGTTGAGGTATTCCTGGCCCGTCGTTCGAAAGCTGCTGCACCGCCTTCGCCCAATCGAACCATTGGCCACCGAACCTTAGCCATCTACCTATGCTCAATATCTTTACATTGGCCAACGGCCGCCTGTTCCAGGAAGAAATCGAGTCCCTGGAAGAGCTCTCCAAATTCCAGCCCATCTGGGTGGATCTGGAATCCCCCACCGTCGAAGAAAAGCGCTGGATCAAACAGTATTACGGCCTGTCCATCCCAGAAGACGCGATGGACGAAGACATTGAGGAATCCGCCCGCTTCTACACCGAAGACAACGGCGAGCTCCACATTCGCAGTGACTTTTTGATTGCCGACGAAGACGAACCCCGCACGGTGCGCGCCGCTTTCATTTTGAATCTGGTCAATGACAGCCTGAAAAGCAAAGGCGTCTTGTTCTCGATTCACGATGAGGATGTGCCCGTTTTTCGGCTGCTGAGGATGCGTGCGCGGCGCGCACCAGGTTTGATTGAAGACGCCAAAGAGGTACTGCTCAAGCTGTTTGACGCCGATGCCGAATACTCGGCCGACACGCTGGAAGGCATTTACGACGAGCTGGAAAAAGTGAGCAAGAAAGTGCTGTCCGGCGACGTCACGGATGCGATTGCCGGCGAAGCCTTGGGTGCGATTGCCCGGCACGAGGATTTGAGTGGTCGTATCCGGCGCAACGTGATGGATACCCGGCGCGCCGTGAGCTTCATGATGCGCTCCAAAATGCTGAACGCCGAGCAGTTTGAGGAAGCCCGCCAAATTTTGCGCGACATTGACTCGCTCGACTCGCACACCGCGTTCTTGTTTGACAAGATCAACTTTCTGATGGACGCGACCGTGGGTTTCATCAACATCAACCAGAACAAGGTCATCAAGATTTTCTCGGTGGCCAGCGTTGCGCTGCTGCCGCCTACGCTGATTGCCAGTGTCTACGGTATGAACCTGAAGTTTCCGGAATTGGAATTTCTGGGCGCCTGGAATTATCCCTACACGGTGGCACTGATGGTGTGCAGCGCCTTGGTTCCAATGTGGTACTTCGGCAAACGCGGCTGGCTGAAATAACGCGGGCGCAGGTCTTGCGCCTGGCCAGCGGCGGTTGACTTAGACCGTGCGAAGTTCGCGCCGCAAAATCTTGCCAACCGGCGTCTTGGGCAAATCGGCACGAAACTCCACCACCTTGGGCTGCTTGTAGCCGGTCAGGTTTTCTCGGCAATGGGCGCGCACTGCGGCTTCGCTCAGGTCAGGGTCTTTTTTAACCACCACCAGTTTGACGGCCTCACCGGTCTTGTCGTCCGGAATACCGATACAAGCGCATTCCATGACTCCGGCAAGCTGGGCGACCACGTCTTCGAGTTCGGTGGGAAAGACGTTAAAGCCGCTGACCAGAATCATGTCCTTTTTGCGGTCCACAATTTTGAAATAGCCCCGTTCATCCATGGTGCCGATATCGCCCGATCTGAAGTAGCCGTCGGCGGTCATGACCTTGGCGGTCTCGTCGGGGCGCTGCCAGTAGCCAGCCATCACCTGGGGGCCCTTGATGGCAATCTCGCCGCGCTCACCCGGTGCGCACAGGTTACCGTCATCGTCGAGCAGCTTCATGGACGTGCCAGGGATTGGTACGCCAATCGAACCGGTGAATTCCTTGCCCGTCACCAGATTGCAACTGGCAGACGGCGAGGTTTCGCTCAGGCCGTAGCCCTCACAAATGGGGCAACCCGTTTTCTCAAACCACAGTTTGGCAACACTGCTTTGCACGGCCGTTCCACCGCCCAGTGAAACGCGCAGGTGGCTCCAGTCCACCGTATTGAAATCCGGGTGGTTGGCAAGTCCGTTGAACAGGGTATTGACGGCGGGAAAACTGTGGATCGTGTGTTTTTGCAGTTCCTTCAGTACCGCCGGAATGTCACGTGGGTTGGGGATCAGCAAGAGCTTGCCCCCCATTCGCATGCTCAGCATCATGCCGATGGTGAAGGCGAAAATATGGTACAGCGGCAGGGCGCACACGCTGGTGGGCTGCTGGTCAGCAGGCAAATCGTGCATGACCGGTTGGTTCCAGGCCTCGGACTGCAGCACATTGGCAATCAGGTTGCGGTGCAGCAAAACCGCACCCTTGGACACGCCGGTCGTACCACCCGTGTATTGCAGCACTGCCACGTCATTGGCCTGCAAATCGGGTTTGGCAAACGGCGACTTGCTGCCTTGGGCCACGGCCGCGTTAAAGCGCACCGCCTGCGGCAGGTCATAGGCAGGCACCAGTTTTTTGCGGGAGCGAACCACGTAGTTGACCAAAGCACCCTTGATCAAGCCCAGTTGGTCGCCCATAGCGCACAACACAATGTGCTTGATCTGCGTGGAGGCCAAGCACTTTTGCAAGGTATTGGCAAAATTCTCAAGGATGATGATCGCCTTGGCGCCCGCGTCCTTGAGTTGGTGTTCCAGCTCGCGCGGTGTGTACAGCGGGTTGACGTTCACCACCACAAACCCTGCGCGCAAAATCGCGGCCACCGCCACTGGATACTGCGGCACGTTGGGCATCATGATGGCCACGCGGTCACCCTTGACCAAACCCAATCCTTGAAGGTAGGCCGCCACACTCAGGCTTAACCGGTCCGTCTGGGCAAAGCTGATGTCCGCCCCCATGAAGCTGTAGGCCGTCCGACTCGCATAGCGCGAAAAGGCCTCCTCCATCAGTGCCACCAGCGAGCGGTACTGGGTGGAATCAATCTCGGCGGGAACGCCTGGTGGATAGGCCGCTAGCCAAGCATGTTCAGTCATAAGTTCGGCGCCCGGGCACCCTACTCAATGGCCTTGACCATGTCTTCGACGACCTTCTTGGCGTCGCCAAAGACCATCATCGTTTTGTCCATATAGAACAGCTCGTTGTCCAGACCCGCATAACCGGCGGCCATGGAGCGCTTGTTGACAATGATCGTTTTGGCCTTGTAGGCCTCCAAAATCGGCATGCCGTAAATCGGACTGCCCTTGATATGGGCGGCGGGGTTGACCACATCGTTGGCACCCAAAATGATGGCCACGTCCGCCTGTCCGAATTCGCCGTTGATGTCCTCCATCTCGAAAACCTGGTCGTAGGGCACTTCGGCCTCGGCCAACAAGACGTTCATATGCCCCGGCATCCGCCCGGCCACCGGGTGAATGGCATATTTGACGGTGATTCCCTTGGCCGTGAGTTTGGCCGCCAGCTCTTTGACGGCATGTTGCGCACGTGCCACGGCCAGGCCATAGCCCGGCACAATCACCACGGTTTCCGCATTGCCCAGCACAAATGCGGCGTCGTCGGCGCTGCCGCTCTTGACTGGGCGCTGCTCGGTACTGCCGCCGGCCGCAGCCGCGGTATCGCCGCCAAAACCGCCCAAAATCACGTTGAAGAATGAGCGGTTCATGGCCTTGCACATGATGTAGCTCAGAATCGCTCCACTCGAGCCCACCAAGCTGCCCGCGATGATCAGCATGCTGTTGTTCAGACTGAAGCCAATACCTGCGGCCGCCCAGCCCGAATAGCTGTTGAGCATGGACACCACCACCGGCATGTCTGCGCCGCCAATCGGAATGATGATCAGCACGCCCATCACAAAAGCCAGGGCCAACATGGCAAAAAACGCCCACCAGTCGCCATTGGCCATAAAAATCAGGCCCAGCCCCAGAGTGGTCAGGCCCAGCACCAGGTTGAGCTTGTGCTGACCGGCAAACTGCACCGGTGCACCCTGGAACAGGCGGAACTTGTACTTGCCAGACAGTTTGCCAAAGGCAATGACTGAGCCGCTGAAGGTAATGGCTCCAATGGCCGCACCCAGAAAAAGCTCAAGGCGATTACCTGCGGGAATGGGCGCGCCCTTCTCCAGCCCGTGCAAAAGCGCGTTGGGTTCGGCCACTGCGGCCACCGCAATAAAGACCGCCGCCAGACCGATCATGCTGTGCATGAAAGCCACCAGCTCGGGCATCTTGGTCATTTCAACGCGCTGCGCCATGACCGTGCCGGCGGTACCGCCAACCAGCAAGGCGCCCAGCACCCAGGCCAATCCGCTCAGACCGTCCTGCCCCATATGGTTGGCGAGTTTGTAAATCAGGGCGGCTGTGGTCACGGCCGCAACGGCCATACCGACCATGCCGAACACATTGCCGCGAATCGAGGTGGTGGGGTGGGAGAGCCCCTTGAGCGCCTGAATGAAGCAGACGCTGGCAAACAAATACAACAGTGTGACGAGGTCCAGGCTCATTGCGCACCCTCCTTGGCGGTGACTTTTTTGTCTTTCTTCCTGAACATTTCCAGCATGCGCCGGGTCACCATAAAGCCGCCAAACACGTTAACAGCGGCCAGCGCGACCGCCAAGACGCCCATGGTTTTGCCCAGCGTGGTCTCAGTCAACGCAGCCGCCAACATGGCGCCCACGATCACAATCGCCGAAATCGCGTTGGTCACCGCCATCAGCGGCGTATGCAGCGCGGGCGTGACCGTCCACACCACGTGGTAGCCCACGTAAATGGCCAGCACAAAAATGATAAGGTTCAGTATGGTCGGGGATACAACTTCCATGTTTCTTCCTGGTTAATTGGGGTCAGATTCCAATTGTTTTGCAGATCAGTGGCTTATTTGCGCTTGACGACGCCGTCTTGCGTCATCAGACAGGCGGCCACGATGTCGTCTTCCATATCCACCTTGAACTGACCCTCTTTGGTCAGCACCAATTTCAAAAAGTCCAGCACATTGCGGGCGTAAAGCGCAGAGGCGTCCGCGGCCACCAGTGCGGCCAGGTTGGTTTCACCCACCAGCGTGACACCATGTTTGACCACGGTCTTGCCCGCTTCGGTCAGCACGCAGTTGCCACCGACGCCGTCGGCCGCCTTGCCGGCCGCGATATCGACAATCACCGAGCCCGGCTTCATGCTTTTGACCATGTCCTCGGTTACCAGCACGGGGGCGGCACGGCCAGGAATCAACGCTGTGGAAATCACCACGTCGGCCAGCGCCACGCGCTTTGCAACCTCGGTCTTTTGCCGATCCAGCCAGCTTTGGGGCATAGGGCGGGCGTAACCGCCCACACCGACGGCGGCTTCTTTTTCTTCAGGGGTGTCGTAGGAGACTTCGATAAATTTGCCGCCCAGCGACTCCACTTGTTCTTTGACGCTGGGGCGCACATCGGACGCCTCAATCACGGCGCCCAAGCGCTTGGCGGTGGCAATGGCCTGCAAACCTGCCACCCCAACCCCCAAAATCACCACGCGCGCGGCCTTGACGGTGCCGGCTGCAGTCATCAGCATCGGGAAAAACCGTTGGTATTTGTCTGCGGCCATCATGACCGCCTTGTAGCCCGCAATATTTGCCTGGCTGGACAGTACGTCCATGCTCTGGGCCCGGGTGGTACGTGGGGCGGCTTCCAGCGCAAAACTGGTCAAGCCGGCGCCAGCCAATCGGGCCAGACCCTCGGCGTCAAACGGATTGAGCATGCCCACCAGCGCGGCGCCCGCGGCCATATGGGTGATCTCTTGTGCGCTGGGTGCCACCACCTTCAGGACCATCGGACTGGCCAAAGCAGTCGCCGCGTCGCATATTTCGGCACCCGCGGCCACAAAAGCCTCGTCAGTCACGCTGGCGCGCACACCCGCCCCTGCCTGCACCCGCACCGCATGGCCTTGGGCAATCAGTTTTTTGACCGTTTCTGGGGTGACTGCAACACGGGATTCACCCGCCGCAGTCTCGGCAGGTACGCCTATTTGCATGGATTCGCTCCTGGGGAGATGAAATAAAAACTGTCGCCAAGCTTACATTAATTTAAATGCGTCCCATAGGGGTAAAAACCCGGATCAGCTGCCCGCAGGCTTGGGCAAACTCAGTTCAATGGCGGCCTCACTCTGCAATGTGGCGCCGATCTTGGCGCCGCGTGCGGAAACCGACTGCAGCACCTGGCCTTCCGCCAGCGCCGACCCCACGGTGTAAGCCTTGGGTGCGGCGCCACCAATGACCAGCAGCGCATAGCCTTTGCCCACGGGCCCCGCCACCACGCCGAGCAATTGGTATTGGCTACTGGCGGTCTCGGCCGGTTTGACCTGCGGTGCCAGATCGCCGCCCAGCGCACGCGCCAAATCTTTGGTCTCTGGCGCGCTAACGCTGTCTGTTACGGTTGCACTGGGGAGCCGCTGGGACGCCAGGCCGACCGTGCCGAGCGCCCAATAGGCCGCGCTTGCGGCGGCCATAAGCGCCGTCAGGAAGGTGACGAGGTACAGCGCCCACGGCCGCGGTGAAGTGGTAGACATGATTTGATTATCAGGGAACTCTTTCTGACCTGATTTCGGAAACTCCATTAATTACGTTGCCGTCACTGGAATTTGGCAACGATTGATCAGAGTTAAGATTGAATGCGCTTTCAAAAGCAACGGGCATCGGTTCCGACCCTGAATCAAAGCAAATGAACAAAAACAACATGCCGACCGCAGTACGCGCGCCCACCAAGGCGCCAGTCACCCTTGAAATGGTGGCCAAGCTTGCCGGTGTGTCACCGAGCACGGTTTCGCGCATCCTGAATGGCACAGCGGTCGTGAGCGATGCCAAGCGTCTGGCGGTGGTTGAGGCGACCAAGACGCTCGGATTTGTGCCCAATCCGCTGGCGCGCGGCCTGGCGGGCGGCCGGACTTTCAGCATTGGGGTGGTGACGCAGGCCATCGACAGTCCGTTTTACGGCGCGGCATTGCGCGGCATCGAAGACGAGCTCGACCCGGTGGGCTACAGCCCGCTTTTCATGAGTGCGCATTGGAACCCAAGCGCAGAGGCCCGGTGCCTGGAAGTCCTGCGCGCACGGCGGGTCGACGGGATTGTTGTGCTGATGCCGCGCTTGTCTGACGAAGCACTGCAAGCCTGTGCCCAGGCGCTCCCCGTGGTCGTCACCGGACGCGATTTGCGGGGGGAGCAGTTGTTTTCTCTCAAATTTGACAACTTTACCGGTGCATTGCGGGCCACCGAGCACCTGATCGCACTGGGGCACACGCGCATCGCCTTTATTTCTGGTGACGAAGAGCACCCGGACGCGTCGGAGCGTCACCGTGGCTACCGTGCCGCCCTGCAAGCGGCAGGTATTGCTTTTGACCCCGAATTGGTGCTGCCCGGCAAGTACCACGAAATCAGCGGGCTGGAAGCGGTCCACCATCTGATCTCCAGAAAATGCAAGTTCACTGCCATTTTTGCGGCCAACGACCAAATGGCCTCGGGCGCCGCGTTGGGCTTGTTTCAAAATGGACTTCAAGTCCCCGAAGACGTATCGCTTGTGGGCTTCGATGATTTACCCACCTCGGTCTACGCCACCCCGCCCCTCAGCACCATCCATCAACCGGCCTACGAGCTAGGCCGCCTGGCGGCAGCTTCCATCCTGCAACTGATCGCAGGCACCCAACCCACCGCAGAACTTCCACCGCCTGAGCTGCTCGTGCGCGGCTCCAGCGCGCCAGCACGCCCCTGAGCCAAGCTGGGGAATACCCTAGCTTGTACGCGCCATGTTGCTTCCTATAATTCAATGAAAGCGCTTTCAAGACGCTTTTGAAAAACCTCCATTATTGGACCGCCCCGGCGGTCTTTACGAACACAACATAGGAGTTGCCCCATGGCACACGCACCGATTGGAAACTGGCTGGCCGCCTCGCTGCTTCTGGCGGGTGGCGCATTTTTCAGCGCACAAGCGCAGCAAACGCTGACGATTGCGGCCTTTCCAGCCGTGGACGAGATCGCCAAGGCCGCCATTCCCGCCTGGAAAAAGAAACATCCGGACGTGGAAATCAAGATCACCAGTCGCGCCTACGCCGACCACCACACCGCCATGACCACGGCGCTGTCGACCTCGTCCAACCTGCCCGATGTGATGGTGGTGGAATATGGTTATGTGGGCCGCTTTGCCGAAGGTGGTGGCCTGGAGGACCTGGCGGGCGCTCCCTACAACATGAAAGCGCAGCAGGCGCGTTTTGTTCCTTTTGCCTGGAAGCAGGGCACTGCCAGTTCTGGCGCCCAAGTGGCGATTCCTACCGATATCGGCCCCGGCACCCTGCTGTACCGCACCGACATTCTGAAAAAGGCGGGCGTGACTGAAGCCGACCTGACCCAGTCCTGGGAATCCTATGTCAGCGCTGGCACCAAGATCAAGACAGCCACCGGCGCCTATTTGGTGGCCCATGCGCGCGACATCAAGGACATCATCATCCGCTCCAACCTGCAGGCGGGCGATGGCCTGTACATCGACAAAACCGGCAAAGTACTGGTGGACTCACCGCGTTTTGTCCGTGCGTTTGAGCTGTCCAAGAAAGTACGTGATCAAAAGCTCGACGGAAAGATTGCGGCCTGGTCCAACGAATGGTCTGAGGGATTCAAGCGTGGCACGATCGCCACGCAAATGTCAGGCGCCTGGCTGGCCGGCCATCTGAACAACTGGCTCGCACCGGACACCAAAGGCCAGTGGCGCGCCGCGCAGTTGCCCGAGAAAGCCTGGGCCTCTTGGGGCGGCAGCTTCTACAGCATTCCAAAAGGCGCCAAGAACAAGGCACTTGCCGCCGAGTTCATCGGCATGATGACGCTCACGCCCGAGTTGCAGCTCGCCGCATTCAAATCGCAAGACGCGTTTCCTGCGCTGATTGAAACTCACAGCGATGCGTTTTTTGAGCAGCCCATCAGCTTTCTGGCGGACCAAAAGGCCCGGGTGTTGTGGCGTGACGCTGCCCGCAAAATTTCTGCGGTCGACGTGCACAAGCTCGACCCGATTGCTGACGAGATCGTGAACACCGAGCTCGACAAGGTGCTGGACCAGGGCAAAGACATCCGCACGGCCCTGGCCGATGCCAAGGCGCTGATCGAGCGCCGCGTCAAGCGCTAGGCCACACGCCAACCGACCGAAGCGCTTCGCTGCCCACCCGCCGACTGCCTCGCCAACACCATGACGCGCCGCCTCTTGCCCCGCCTGTCGCCGCAGGCGGTTCCGTATGTGCTGCTGAGCCCGTTTGTGGTCTTGTTTTTGGTGTTTGGCGTGTTTCCGCTGGCGTTTTCGTTCTTTTTGGCTTTTCAGAGCTGGGAACCCACAGCCGGCCTGGCGTCGATGAAATTTGTCGGGCTCGACAACTTTGCCTTCGCCATCACCGACGAATGGTTCTGGAAGTCGCTCAAAAACACCGCCTGGCTGGCCGTGGCCGCCGGTGTGCCGCAGCATGTGGTGGCGATTCCACTGGCGTATTTCATCCACACGTCGTTCAAGCGCACGCGCAACAGCGTGATTGGGGCCTACTTTTTGCCCTACATCACCAGCACGGTAGCGATTGCCATGATGTTCAGCACCCTGTTTTCTACCGACTACGGGCTCATCAATGTGGGCCTGCATGCGCTGGGAGATGTGCCTGGGCTGGGCTGGCTGGCTCCTGCGGCGCCCATCGACTGGCTGGGGCGGGCCGAAAACGTCAAGCCCGCCATTGCGATGGTGGTGTTCTGGCGGTATGTGGGATTTAACACCGTGCTTTACCTGGCGGCGCTGCAAACCATTCCCGGCGACATCTACGAGGCCGCCACGATGGACGGTGCCGGTCGTTGGCAGCAGTTCTGGTACATCACTCTGCCCAGCTTGCAGCCCATGATTTATTTTGGCGTGACGCTGAGCGTGATCGGCGGATTGCAGCTCTTTGAGGAGCCCTTCATCCTGACGGGCGGGCGCGGCGGCACCGACCAGTCCGGCATGACGACGGCCATGTACATGTACCGCACCGCCTTTGAATTCAATGACTTTGGCGGCGCCAGCGCGCTGTCGTGGCTGCTGTTTGTGTTTGTCGCCCTGCTGACCTGGCTGACCAACCGCGCCTTCAAGCCGCGCGGTCCCACGCGCTGATCCGCCATGCAAATCAATACTGACCGACTGGCCCCGCGCGCGGCCTACCTGATGGTGGCTGTGGGCGCTGTGGTGATGCTGCTGCCCTTTTATTTCATGTTCGTGTTTGCCAGCCATTCACGCACCGAGATTTTTAACCTTCCCCCACCCCTGTTTTTTGGGTCTGACTTTTTGCTCAACCTGGACATCTTGACCACCAAGATTCCGTTTTGGCGCAGCCTGGGTTGGAGCTTGTACGTGGCGCTGGCGTCCACCGGCCTGACCTTGCTGTTTTGCTCAATGGGCGGATACGCCTTTGCG
Source organism: Rhodoferax sp. (assembly GCA_029866205.1). GTDB lineage: Bacteria > Pseudomonadota > Gammaproteobacteria > Burkholderiales > Burkholderiaceae_C > Allorhodoferax. The sequence goes on along the minus strand of JARWZT010000001.1, from coordinate 206,841 downwards.
ATGTTTGAGTTTCGCTTCAAGCAGCCGCTGTTTTTGCTGGTGATGGGCACCATGCTGCTGCCGTCCTTTTTGGGCATGATTCCGACCTTCATGATCATGGACGCCTTCGGCTGGATCGACCAGCCGCGTGCGCTCTACATTCCCGGAGCGGCCAGTGCGTTTGGCATTTTCATGATGCGCCAGTTTGTCACCAGCTCCATTCCACGCGACCTGATTGAGGCGGCGCGCATGGACGGCTGCGGCGAGTTGGGCATTTACTGGCGCATCGTGGTGCCGCTGCTCAAGCCCGCCATGGGCACCTTGGGGCTCATCACCTTTATTGCCTCGTGGAACAACTTTATCGGGCCGCTGATCGTGATGCGCTCGCCCGAGATGTACACCCTGCCGCTGGCACTGCGCAGCATGCAAAGCCCGGTCAACACCGAGTGGGGCGCAGTGATGGCCGGCTCGGCCATTGCCACGCTGCCGCTCTTGGTGTTGTTTGCCATTTCTTCGCGCCGCCTGATCGACGGCCTGACTGCCGGTGCGGTCAAGTAGACGGCCGCGCACCCCTTTCCCTGTTTCGACCTCCACCCTTCCTCTGCTCCCATGCACTCCCCACTTTCTACCGGCCCCACCGCACTCTTTCCCAAAGACTTTGTCTGGGGCGTTGCCACCAGTGCCTTTCAAATTGAAGGCGCTAGCGACGCGGATGGCAAAGGTCCCTCCATTTGGGATACTTTTTGCAAGGTCCCGGGTGCGATTGCCGACCACAGCGACGGCGCGGTTGCCTGTGAACACTATGCTCGCTGCACCGACGATCTGGACCTGATCGCGCATTTAGGTGTGAACGCTTATCGTTTTTCGACCAGTTGGCCACGGGTACAGCCCACCGGCAGCGGCGCCTGGAACAACAAGGGCCTGGACTTTTACGAGCGCCTGGTGGACGGACTGCTGGCGCGCGGCATTGCGCCCTACCTCACGCTCAACCACTGGGACCTGCCCGAGGCCCTGCAAGCCCAAGGCGGCTGGGCCAACCGCGATACGGTGAAGCACTTTGTCGACTACGCCCTGGGCATGCACGCGCGTCTGGGCGACCGGGTGGCCTCCATTGCCACCCACAACGAGCCCTGGGTGATGTCCGTCCTCGGCCATGAGACCGGAATCTTCGCCCCGGGCATCAAGCACCGCGGCACGGCCATGCAAGTGGCCCACCACCTGATGCTCAGCCACGGCATGGCGCTGCGCGCGCTGCGCGAGGCGGGTTGCAAGGCCAGCTTGGGCATCGTGCTCAACCTTTCGCCCATTGAGCCCGCCACCGACAGCGTCGCCGACCACGCCAAAGCGCGGCTGGAGGATGGCCGCTTGGTGCGCTGGTACATGGACCCGCTGTTCAAAGGCGCCTACCCAGCCGACGTGGTGGAGCACTTGGAGGCCGACTGCCCCGCCGTGCAGCCCGGCGACATGGAGATCATCCGGACGCCGATGGACTTTTTGGGCATCAACTACTACTCACGCACCGTGGCCAGCGCGGCAGAGCCCTGGGACGTGCACAAGAGTGGGCTGGAAGTAACCGACATGGACTGGGAGGTCTACCCCCAGGGCCTGACCAATTTGCTGCTGCGCCTGCACCAGGACTACCCGGTACCGGCCATGTTTATCACCGAGAACGGCGGCGCTTTCAAAGACCCGGCCATCAACGGCCAGGTGCACGACGCGGACCGTACCCGTTACCTGCAAACCCATATTGAGGCCGTTCACAACGCCATGGCCCAGGGCGTAAACATGGCGGGCTACATGGTCTGGAGTCTGATGGACAACTTTGAATGGGCTTCCGGCTACGCCAAGCGCTTTGGCATTGTCCATGTGGACTACGCCACGCAAAAGCGCACGCCCAAAGACAGCGCGCACTGGTACCGGAGCTTTTTGGCGGCTCAGGCGGCGTCCCACCTGGCCAATGCTGCCTGAACCAGCCTGACCCCGATCCGACATAACGCAAAGGACACATCACGATGGGCACGGTGACGCTGCGGGGCATCCGCAAAAGCTACGAAAAACTCGAAGTGATTCGCGGTGTAGACATTGAGGCGCAAGACGGCGAATTTCTGGTGTTTGTCGGGCCATCGGGTTGCGGCAAATCGACCACGCTGCGCATGATCGCAGGCCTGGAGAGCATCAGTGCCGGCGACTTGCTGATTGACGGCGTGCGCGCCAACGACCTGCGCCCCGCCGACCGTGGTGCCGCCATGGTGTTCCAGAGCTATGCCCTGTACCCGCACATGACGGTTGAAGAAAACATGGGCTTTGCCCTGAAGATGGCGGGCGTACCCTTGGCCCAGCGCACCCAGCAAGTACGGCAGGCGGCCGAGACCTTGCGGATGAGTGAGCTGCTGGCGCGCTACCCCAAAGAACTCTCGGGCGGCCAGCGCCAGCGTGTGGCGATTGGCCGCGCCATTGTGCGCAAACCCAAAGTATTTTTGTTTGACGAACCCTTGTCCAACCTCGACGCTGCCTTGCGCGTGGACATGCGGGTCGAGCTGGCCCGGCTGCACAAAGAGCTGGGCACCACCATGATTTACGTCACCCACGACCAGGTCGAGGCCATGACGCTGGGCAACCGCATTGCGGTATTCAACCAGGGCAAGATTGAACAGGTGGGCGCTCCGCTGGAACTCTACAACCGCCCCGCCAATACCTTTGTGGCCGGCTTTATTGGCGCACCCAAGATCAACCTGGTACCCCGGCCTGCTGCGCAGGCCAGCGCAGCGCACCAGTCACTTTGGAGCGCCTTGGGCGGCAGCGACAGTGCCAACGCACAGCACATCGGCGTGCGCCCGGAGCACTTGCAGGTCCACGCGGACGGCACCGGGGTGGGAGCCACCATCGCTTTGGCCGAGCACCTGGGTGACGCCTCCATCCTGCACGTGCGGATCGAAGGCGTGCCAGAGTTGCTCAAGGCCAAGGTGAGCGCCGAGCACAGCCGCTACCAGGGCGGCCAATCCGTCGTAGTGAGCGCAGACCGGTCTTGGGTGCTGGCGTTTGACGCCGCAGGCCAACGGATTGAGGGCCGCTAGGCTTTGACGTAGGTCGCAATCGCCCGCGCGGGCAAGGTCGCGGCATAGTGCGCGTCGCCCAGACGCAGCGAAAAATCAATTGCCGTCTCGGTACGGTTGAGTGCCACCACCGCGAGCGAGCCATCGGGGTTGCTGAAGGCACAACACTCCAGCGCCTCCAGCGTGGCGGCGCACAAAATGCGCCGGGCCCCTGGCTTGATAAAGCGCGAGAAGTGGCCCAAATAGGCATACGAGCTTTGGTACAGCAGCGCGTCTGCCGCCACATCGGCGAGCACCGGTGCGCTGCACAAATTGCCCACATGGTTGGGCCCACCGGTGTGGTCGAGCAACAGGTTCCAGTCGATCCAACCCGCCGTCCAATGGTTCAGGTCCTGGATCATCGAGCGTGCGTAGCGCTCGCCAAGTTCCCACTCGCCGGTGTGTGGGCCGCCTTCCTGGCAGCCTTCGGTAAACAGCAGTTGCTTGTCGGGCCAGGCGTCGTGCACCATTTGCACGTGGTCGAAATGGTCGCCGCAGTACCAGTGAAAGCCTGCGCCCCACACGTATTTGGCTGCCTCGGGGTCGCTGTAGACCACGTCAGCACGCTCAACGAGGCGGTCGCGGTTGTGGTCCCACACAATGATCTTTATGTGGCCCAGGCCGGCCGCGTGCAACACGGGCCCCAGGTGGTCGCGCACAAAATCGCGCTCTTCCCCGGCGGTGTAAATGCAACTGTCCCAGCTTTGCACCGCCTCCGGCTCGTTTTGCACCGACACGCCCCATATTGGCACGCCCGCAGCGGCATACGCCTCAATGAATTTGACATAGCAACGCGCCCACGCATCGCGGTACTGGGGCAGCAAATGCCCACCCTGGTTCATCTGGCCGTTGCTTTTCATCCAGGCCGGCGGGCTCCAGGGGGAGGCCAGCAGCTGCAGCGGGCGACCTGCCACCTCTTGTGCTGCCCGAATCATGGGCAATAAAACCTGGCGGTCGCGGTCGATGTTGAAACTGTGCAGGTCCACATCGCCCGCCACGTCGGCGTGCGCATAGTTGCCCATCGCAAAGTCGCAACTGTTCATGTGCACCCGGCACAGCGTGTATCCGTGGCCGTCGACGGGATCAAAGTAGGCGCGCAGCACCTCGGCCCGGCGTGCCGGACTCAGTTTGCGCCAAGTGACGGCAGCAGATTCGGTGAAGGCGGCGCCAAACCCTTCCAGGGTTTGGAAGGACTTGGCGGGGTTGAGGTAGAGGGTGGCGGGTGCTGGGTTAACCTCACCAGACGCTTGCGCAGACAAAGGCAATACGCGCGCAAGCGGCGTATGGCCGGCCTTGGTAGAAACTGTGACTTGGAATTGGCGGGGATCCATACGTTTATCTCGCGATAGGCGGTGGAGTTCAAGATCCACTCAACCTATGGCATTCCGACTCATGTACCTATTTGTTCCAGTAGATGTTGTCGATCCGCACTTCAACATTCTGACCTGACGTATTGCCGGTGTACTTATAGCGATCGGCAATCATGAATCGTGCGAGCAGGTACTTCATGTCGAGCTTGCTGTTGAGCGCCTTGAAGGCGGACAAGGGAATGCGCACATCGTGCCATTCGCCATCACTGCGGTAGCCATAAGTGTCGCCATCGGAAATCAGCAGGAACACTTCCTGCGTATCCCGCAGTTCGGTGTCAGTGCTAAATCCGATTTCCAGTTTGCCCACATAGCGGGTCTTGATGCTGAAGTTCAAAGTGGCGCTTTCGGTGAACTGCGACAGGTTGCTGGTGGTCTCGCCTGGCGATTGGTACAGCACGCCCCAGCCATAGTCTCTGGGATTGGGGGTGATGGACAAGGCCTTGCTGCCACCGGTGTCGCTCGTGGTGTTGTCAACAAAGGAGGCGTTGTAGGCCGAATCGCCAAACGGATCCCAGCGAAGGTCTGGGACCGAGACGCTGGCTAGCGTTTCACCATCAGTGGTCTGCTCTGCGTATATGGTGTAACGGCTGCCGGTGACAACCGCGTTTGCCGTCGGTTCACTCCAGGACACGGCATCGGCCATAACGATGGGCCCAGTGAGCGCAGCGGCCCGTGCGGTGCGCTCTTTGGTGAACAAGCCCCACTTGTCGTCGCTGCCCTTCCAGATCTCATCAAAGGCTTCGAACCAGACAATATTTTTGGGGCCTCCAGCCTCCTTCGCCCATTCCGACAATCCGAGGTAGTACATTTTCTGGTTGGCAGCGCTGGCCATAAATTTATAGCGCGAGTTATTGCCATTCAAACTTGGCATTGCAGCCTTCCAACCCGTCTCGCCGATCATGATGGGCATCTGGGACTTGCCGTTGGCGTCCAAAAATGTTCGCACCATTGAGTACTGCTTTCTCGTCATGGCCAATGCCGCATCCATCATGGCAGTGGCGCGGTCGACCTTGGCAACTTTGGTTTGTCGCCAATCCCAGTCAGGCCAGGTATCGGCGTCGTCCGCGCTGCTGTACAAGGCATCTTCGCTGGGATAGGCGTGTATGGAGAGGAAGTCGATCTGTGCCAGCACCTCAGACACCTGGTTGGCTGCAGGGTGGTGGGGCAACTTGCCCGCAAAGGGCGCATAGTTGTCATCGGTGGTGACGGGCTGCTTGATCTGCTTGCGCACTTGGGCCAAGTATTTGGCCAGCTGACTGGAAGAAATTTTGACAAAAGACCAGTCGACTTGGGTTTCATTGCCAACACTCACCGCGACCACTTCATCCGGGTAGGAATTGGCCAGTGCCACTGCACGTGCGATTTCTACCTCGTTGCCCTGGATGATGGCGGCCTTGGCACTGGCGCTCAAACTTGGGTCATATTCAAAACTGTTGACATACGCACCCAACATCACTTTGATAGGCAAACTGTTGGCCTTGATCACCCTTAGGGCGGTGATTCCCTCCTTTTCACTGCTGGCAAATATTCGAATCAGTCCGAACCCAGCGTCGCGTAACAACTCAAGGTCTTCTTTGACCATGGCATCGGTGATAGTTTCGCTGGCACGTGCGGGTTCACTCGTGGATGTTCGGAAAGGTGAATATGCGACCGCTTTCAAATCAGAGAATCCGTCGGGTAAGGGCCGGAGCCCGACGATAACGGTGCCGTCATCTTGAATCGTTGTCGTACCGGCAACTCCCTTGTCACTGGTGGTACCACCTCCACCACAGGCAGAAAGGAGTACCAGCACCAGCCAGGCCATTGCGATCAAACTGATGCGCCTCATGCACGCCTGGGCAAAATACATCGACGGAAAAGACATAAAAGAGCTCATAACAGTAAGGCTTTAAAACGCGTAGACCACGCCAAGAGTCAACCAGCGACCGTCTTGCGTGATACGCGAGTCCACGTTCGTGAATGCAGCGTGACCGGGCATGGACAGCGGCGCCAGGCCCTTGTAGGCGTAGTGCACGAGGCCCAAAGTCGACGCAAACATGAAGCCGCGACCGAAGTCGTAGTTAGCGCCAAAGGTATTGATGAGCGCGGAATTGCCCTGCCCGCGCTGGCTCGGGTTGCTGGTGCTGGCAGCTCCCAAGTGCACCATACCGGCATACAGCACCCAAGGGCCAGTGCGATAGCGCGCGCCCAGCAGCACATCGTAGGAACTGGCCGCATAACCCGTGTAGGCGGGTGTGTTGAAGTCGGCGTTGAAAGCTGTGGTCCAGTTGGTGGTGGTGGAGTAGACGGAATTGGCGCCGCTCCAGTAGTTGTAGCGCAATCCACCACTCACCTCAATTTGCGAACTTGCCTGATAACGCGCCATCACCATAGCGATGTTTTGCTGCGTGCCCTTGAGCTGTGCGCCCGTGCCCGTGCCGTCGTATTGCAGGGCGATGTCGTCTGCAGCAAATGGCGTCACTGCGCTAAAGGGCGCATGACCCCAAGCACCGGGGCCACCGTTCTTGGTGTCTTGGAGCATGACGTCCACCACCAAATCACCCTTGTGGTACTGTGCATAAAGCTCCCAAAACGCCGGTTTAAGGCGGGCGAAGCTGGTGTTGCCCGCGTCATAGGAGGCTTCCAAAAACAGGTCGCCCTCAGCTACATCAAAAAGGGGCGAACCCACCCGTACTGCGTTGCCGAGCATGCCGTAGCCAGCGCCGCTAGACGACCAGGCCGAGGCGAGGCCTACGTTGGTGCCATAGGGGTAGTCCGCCACGCTCCAGCTGCGCGTGGTCATCGAGCCGATACGCACACTGCCCCAGTCTTCTTGGCTGAGGGCAATGTTCTTTTCGTACCAATAGTCGGGAACATCAACAGTACCGCCATAGCGCGTCTCAGTGCCATCCACTACGCCATTGACCGTGCCCTGGCGCCAGCGCTGACTCAACAGGGCGCTCACTTTGTAGCCACCTCCAATATCGCGCTTGTAACCCAAGTAGGGTTGCACCTGCCAGTTAGTCAAGGTGGCGTCACCATACCGCTTGCCGGGGATGATGGCGTCTGACGAACGCACCTGGCGGCTCGCGCCGCTGGCGGCCACCTGGCAGTTGTCGCAATAGCTACCCTGCAAGGTAGTGGTGAATTCGGCAAAGCCGGTCAAACTGAATTCGCCATTGGGCCCGAAGTCGACCGCATGGGCGAGAACTGGCAACGCCAGGGCGACGAAAAGAAACCCGGCTCTCAAGCCATGGACGTCGTTAACGGTTTTTAAATTCGGATGCATGACTAAAATTTATTTGGCTCTGAAAGCGCTTTCATAGGCCTCGGTATCATCACCGGTAATGGAATGTAACGGGACCGTGTTTTCCCTAGTTTTTGCAACTATTTACATCCATACACCTAAGGGTTTTCCCTCGATTTAGGTGAATTGATCCCAAAATGAAAGCGCTTTCATTATGATTCAAATAGTTTCTGCCGAACCCTAGGAAAACCTATGACCGCCATTGCCCGTGTTTTGACTGCCTTTTGCCTAGCGGGAGGCGCCGTGCTGACCGTAAGCGCACAGCCTGTGAAGCTGGGGACTGGCGCCTACTACGCGACGCCCAAGGGCAGCGACCGCACCATTCCCAAGGCAGCACTGCGGACGCCGGCCATGCTTGGCACGGCAGCACAGTCCGCCCAGTGGTACTCCACCGTGCTGTACAACCCCAAGCCCGAGGCCTTGTTTGTGCAACCCATCACGGTGCGACCCACCGCGCAGGGACTCGAATTTGTCTACCCAAGCAAAGAAGTGGTGCCCACCGAGCGGCGAGACACGGTCATCCAATACCCTCACCGCAAACCGCTACTGATCTCGCCCGTGGCGTTTGACGTGGGGCAATCCAAGATTGCCAAGGTGGGCGACTGGTCGGTCGACATTTCGATGGCCCGCGGGGCGGACGACATGCTGGCCACCGTGGCCCACGGCAGCCCCTTTGCCCAGGTGCAAATCAGCCAGGGCGATGTGCGCCTGCGCTTGCCCAGTGCGGGCGAACGCTTTGACAATGGCGGCGACGCCCGCACCCTGGCCCTGCGCGTGGGCGGCAAGGCCTATGCGCTATTTGGCCCCACGGGTGGAAGTTGGGAACAGGTGTCCCCCACCGAATGGATAGGGCGCCTTCCTGCGGGCAAAGGCTACGTGGCCGTGTCGGCCTTGCCCGACGACAAAGCCGACACCGTGGCGCAGTTTGGGCGCCATGCGTATGCGTTTATCCAAGGCACGCGGGTGGACTGGGCCTATGACGCCGCGCGCAGCCAGGTCCAAACCACCTTCAGCGCAAGCACCAAGATCATGGAGGGGCCAGACAATGGTCCGCTGCTGGGCCTGTACCCGCACCACTGGTTCAACAACGCGTCGGTGCAGCCCGGCCTGGGCGCGGCTTACGACACCATTCGCGGCCAGGTCAAACTGCTTGCGGCCTCGCAATTCACCACCACCGCCACCTACCAGGGCTTTGTACCCTACTGGCCCGGTGTAGCCGAAGGCCCGCGCAGCGCCGACTTGCGTGATGTGATGAAAGCCGACCAGCGCAACGCCCGGCGCATGATGCTCGAAGAGGGCAAGGGCCCTTACTGGCAGGGCAAAGGCCTGCAGCGCATCCTCAAGCTCATGGACGTAGTAGAGCAGCAAGGCGACCTGGAAGGCCGCGACCGCCTGCTGGCCATGGTCAAGGGCCGCGCCGAACAATGGCTCAAGGGTGAGGGCAACACCTACTTCCACCTGGACAAAGACCAGGGCACCGTCGCCAGCTACCCCGAAGAATTCTTTACCGTGGAGCAGCTCAACGACCACCACTTCACCTACGGCTACTGGATCCGCGCTGCCGCCGAAATCGCCCTGCGCGACCCGGCCTGGGCAGCAAAAGACCAATGGGGCGGCATGATCGATTTGCTGGTGGCGGACATTGCCAACACACAACGCGCCAGCGCCGAATTTCCGTTTTTGCGCAACTTTGACCCGTACGAGGGCCACTCCTGGGCCTCGGGCATCGGTATGGGCGAAATGGGCAACAACCAGGAATCTTCGTCTGAGGCCATCAACGCCTGGGTGGGCCTGATCTTGTGGGGCGAAGTGCACGGCAACAAGGCCCTGCGCGACCTGGGCTTGTACCTGTACACGACCGAGGCGCAAGCGATCAACCACTACTGGTTTGACATCCACCACCTGGTGCTCGCCCCCGAGTACAAAAACATCGAAGTCAGCATGTTGTTTGGCGGCCAGTATGCGCACAACACCTGGTGGATCGATGACCCGCGCCAGATCAAGGGCATCAACTTGCTGCCCATTACTACCGCATCCGCCTACCTGGCCACCGACCCTGAGTTTGTAAAACGCAACGTGGCGTCACTCAAACCCGAGATTGCGATATTTGAAGCCCGAGGCAAGCGTGTCAATCCGCCCGACATCTGGCAAGACCTGTTTGCCAAATACCTGGGCTTGGCCGACCCGGCGGCCGGCCTGGCCAGCTGGAACCGCTGGGGATCGTTTGAGCTGGGCGACACCCGCAGCCATGCGCTGCATTTCTTGCTCAGCCTGCAAGAAATGGGCACGCCGGACCTGAGTGTGACGGCCAACACGGCTCTGTACAGCGTGTTCAAACAAGCGGATGGGCGCAAAACTTACCTGGCCTACAACGCAGGCACGGCGCCGCTGGCGGTGACGTTTAGTGACGGTAAGACGATGACGGTTGCCCCTGGAAAACTGGCTCGAGCCTCATGAAAAGACTGGGCATATTGGCGGCGGCAACGGCCGTGCTGCTGTCCGCCTGCGGAGGCGGCTACGGTGCCAAGGTCAGCAAGATCGACAACGGCTTCTCCGTCGAAGGCGGGATCGCCCAAAAAGGCCCCCTGGCCGCGGGCTCCAAGGTCTCCATTGACGAGCTCATTTCGTCAACCTTTGCCTCTGCCGGTGCAAGCTACAACTTGCAAACGACAGGGGATCTGGGGGTCTTTGATACCTCAGCCCTGCGTCTCACGCGCCAGCACATCAAGACCTATGTCTCGGGCTATTACCGCAACGAGCTCACGGGCGACCTCGCCAACGACCAGGTCACCCTGATGGCCTACAGCGACCTCGATGCCGATCGCTTGGTCAACGTGAACCTGCTGACGACCCTGGCTGCTCCGCGGATTGAGAAGTTGGTCCGCGACGCAAGCAGCACCTCGACCTACCGCAAATTTGGTGCAGCACGCGCCCAGGCGCAAAAGGAGGTGCTGGCAGCTTTTCGCATCTACAACAGCGCAGATTTGATGCCCGGTGGCACAGATTCCTCCCAAAGCATTGTTGCCGGCAGCTTTAACGAGCTTGACCTGGCCAAGCCCCAAATGAGCAGTGTCGTGCTGGCGGCGCTATCGGCCGTGGCGGTCAAGGCCGGCGGCAATGGTGCAGGCATCAGCGAGTTCATTGCCGACTTTCAGACTGACTTGGCTGCCGATGGGCTGATCAATCAGGCTGCTGTCCGGAGTCAAATTGACGCTGCCTCAGCCACCACGGACATGGCAGCAGTTGCCACCCATTTAAAGAAGTTCTTCCCCTCCACCACCGTGACCGCCGCCCAGCTGAGCCCTTGGGTGGACAGCAGCGGGGGAACGGATGAGGTGATTGACAAATACAAGTTCAGTGCGAGTAATGTGGGCACGGAGACCCTCGCTAAGTCTCCGCCCTACCTGGTAGGGCCCGACGATGCCAACCAGTGCTTTTCAGTCATCGTGCCGGCGGAAACTACCGCCAGCATTTCTTTGCATTACAACGGAGCGAAAATCTCGTCCACCACCCATCAAAAGGTGACGGTAGGGGACAAGCTGATGGTCGGGATTAAGGCCAGTGCGGCTGGGGAAAATACGGCGTATCTGCAAAGGTCAACACCAAAAACCAACGGCGTGTGTCCGACCGCCCCTTCAAACCCGGTGCGGGTTTTGAAATACACGATCCAAAGTGTCAACCAGCTAAAAGGCACGGTCACTGGACTTGGCCTCGGCAAGTCCGTTTCTTTAAGCCGCAAGGAAATCGGTTTTCAAAACAAAGTTGACTTTGACGGCGCGGCGGACTTGGTCGGTTTCGAAGGGTTAGTGTCCGCTGGTATTGTTAATGACCCCGTTACAGGCATACAGAATCCCGTCGCAAAGCTTGTCAAGGGCCCATTAGGTCGACCCTATGCAGGCGCGACGGTCTTCACAATAAAAGATGGCGCGTCCACCACACTGCCGGCGTTTGACTTGGCCAGCGAAAAGCGGGTGACAGTGCGCAGCTATACCTCGGCACCACCGGGAACCGTCATTTCTCTCAAGTTGGAAAATCCCCTTAATTCATCGGCAAATATCTCGGCACAGGCGGCCACCACCGTCCGTGATGCATGGGAAACACTGACCTTTGATTTCAGTTCGGGATCGACAGGCCTGACCTGGGGCGCCTGGAGCCCGCTATTGACCTACAACATGGCAAGCTTGTTCCCCGGATACAGCATGAAAAACGGCGCGGCAAACCCACTGCCGACCACCAACACCGCCTTCTACTTTGACGATCTGACCTACGCGGCGGTCAGTGGTAATTTGGGGGTGGACACATTGGACGACACGGTGTCCATCAGCATTAACGGGGACTTTTCATTTCCCAAACCAATCGTTGACGGCTCGCGTTACCGTGTCTCGGTGGCCACCCCGCCGGAGGATCAGAATTGCGCTCTTAGCAATGCGGATTTCGTGGCCCGTGGCGAGTACAGTTCACTCGTGGTGAACTGCACCGACGCCTCGAAGGTGCCCACCACCCTGGATGGACGCACGCTGTTGTGGAGCGACGAGTTCAACTCTGATGGCTTGCCCGATAGCAGCAAATGGAACTACGACACCGAGCGCAACCGCGTGGGCTGGTACAACAATGAGTTGCAGTATTACGCCAGCGGCCGGTTGCAAAACAGCAGCGTGAGTTCCGGTGTCTTGTCTGTCACGGCCATTCGGGAACGGCTTAGCAGCCTGCAAGACTATGGCAACCAAAACTTCAGTTCGGCGCGCTTAATTACCCGAGGTAAATTTAGTTTCACCTATGGTTTTGTAGAGGTCAGCGCCAAACTGCCCTGTAGCGTGGGGACTTGGCCCGCCATTTGGATGTTGGGCGCCAGTGCCGGGAATTGGCCCGACATTGGAGAGATCGACATCCTGGAGCAGCGAGGCTTCAACAACGATGAGAAGAAAACCGTCTTGGCAACGCTGCACATGGCGTCGAATTTCGGAGGGAACGGCATCACCGCCTCTAAGGCGCTTCCCGATGCATGCACCGCATTTCACAAATACCAACTCACCTGGACGCCTAACCAGATTTCCTTGGGGGTGGACGGCACTGTCTACAACACCTATGTCAAACCGATGAACGCGACCAACAGCAATTGGCCTTTTGACAAACCCCAATTCTTGCTTTTGAACCTGGCCATCGGCGGCGACCTGGGCGGCACCGTGCCATCCAGCTTCTTGACCGACCGGATGGAAGTGGAATACGTTCGGGTTTATCAGTAACAGCAGATAAATCTGTACGCCCTAGGGAAAGCACGGATGTTGCGGTCTCCCAAACAACCCTACACTCATGAAAGCGCTTTCAAAGCTGGTTCGCTATGTGAATGCGTATGCAATTTGGCGTGGCGTCCCCCGCACCAAAAATTAGCGTTGTGGCTAAAAAACTTACCGGTGCCCTACCGCGAGGGCATAAATTACTTATCTGGAATTCGGCCATGGTACTCAAATTTCGATTTATTTCCGCTCTAGCGACTCTGACACTGGTGAGCGCATGCGGAGGAGGCGGAGATTTGGAGGCGGAATTCAGCCCACCCGACTCCCCGAGTGCCGGATTGGTCGTGGACGGTTATCTCAGCATTGCAAAAGTGGTCTGCGACACCAACGGCAACGGCCTTGAAGACAGTGGCGAGCCGGTGACCTACACGAACACACAGGGCAGCTATGTTTTCCGCACTGGGTGTGCTTTTGGCGTATTGGCTTCAGGCGGCACCAACCTAGACACCAACTCCCCATTTTTGGGTCAATTGCGCGCGCCAGCAGGCGCTGCGGTGGTCACGCCGCTGACTACCTTGATCGCAGCCGGGATGACGCAGGACCAAGTCATCAGCGCGCTTAGCCTACCGATAGGCAGCCAAGTACTCACGACGGATCCAGCAGCCAAAGATGGAGGGGTCTACGAGAATCTCAACCTGTACAAAAAGAGTTTGGCGGTTCAGCATATCTTGCAAAAGAGCTCCAACTTGCTGACGACTCTGGGTAACAGTACGGACAGCAAAACAGCAGCTGCAATTTATGGGCAAGCGGCGAATGCGTATGCGACTCAACTGAAAAAAGAAGACAGTCCACTCATCGGCTCGAATGGCAGCCTCAACAGCAGCGTAGTTAACAGGCTGTTGGCGTCAACTGTCGAGCTGGCTTTGGTTGCTGAGGTGGTTCCCCAGGCGATCAAGGATGCGATCATTGCCGCGGGTGGCGCAAGCACACTGCCCGCTTTGGTCGACGTGGCCTTTACCAACCAAGCTCAGAATTTTGTCGACGCCACAAACGATGATGCGCTCGCAGCGGTCACATCGAGCCTTCAGAAAAATACGATCGTAGAAGATAACGTGGCAGCGGCGGCAAAGGCTGGGACCCTCAGCACAAGTACAACAGCAGAACAAGTCATCGCGTTGAAGGCGAATATTTCCGTCAAAGCCGCGCCGACCGTACCGGTGACCGAACCAGCGTTTCCCACCGCCCTGGCGGCCAATGTCATTTCGCTCTATGGCGATGGGTACTCAACCGTCAAGGGAACCGATACACCCAAATGGGGAGGCATGACGACCACGATTACTGCCGAAACGTATGTGGGCAACAACCTGCTGAAACTTGCAACTTTTAATTACCAGGGGTTCACGAATACGGCACCCCTGGACGTGTCAACACACACGAACTTGCACATCGATTTCTGGTCGAAAACAGCCACCACCATCGAAGTCAAATTGGTGAGTTTGAGCCCGACGGTGAAGCAGCAATCTATTTATATTCCTGTTGATGCTGGCACTTGGACCAGCAAAGACATTCCTCTGTCGAGCTTCACTGTGCCCGACAAGACCAAGTTCCAGCAGCTGATCGTCGCCGCGGGCACTTTAGGACAGACCCTGTATGTCGACAACGTCTATTTCTGGAAGTAATCAAAACCCTTATCTGCACTGCGTTCGCTTGTCCGTATGGGCATTGATACGCAACACCATCAGCCCCTAGGGAAAACACTACGGCCGATTTAGGGTAATCACCTACCAAGACCATCTTGAACAACGTCGCAAATGTTTCTATGATTCAAAATGAAAGCGCTTTCATGGCATTCGTCAAGCAAGCGGCTCCAGATTTCATCGACCCACACTCCTTAGGAGGTATTCCTGTGTTTCAACTTAGAAATTCCCTTAACCTGTCAGCCTGCGCCGTTGCCACGGCCGTGCTGCTGTCCGCCTGCGGAGGCGGCGACGGCGCCAAGGTCAGCAAAATCGACGGTGGCTTCTCCATCGAAGGCGGTATTGCACAGAAAGGCCCGATGGCTGCGCGCTCTAACGTCGCCATCGACGAGTTGCTTACCTCTTCCTTTGCCTCCTCGGGCACCAGCTACCACTTGCAAACAACTGGTGATCTGGGAGAGTTTGACACCTCAGCCTTGAAGTTCAAGCTCCAGTACATCAAGACCTACGTCTCGGGCTACTACCGTAACGAGAACACCGGCCAACTCGCTGATGACCAGGTCACCCTGATGGGCTACAGCGACTTGAATGCCGATCGCTTGGTCAACGTCAACTTGCTAACCACCCTGGCCGGTCCTCGGATTGAAAAGTTGGTCCAAGACAAAACGAACACCTCGTATTACGGCAAATTCGCTGCGGCGCGTACCCAAGCGCAAAAAGAAGTGCTAGCAGCTTTTCGCATTTACAACGCCGCGGACTTGCTCCCCGGAGGCACAGATTCCAGCAAAAACATTGTTGCTGGCAACTTTAATGAGATCGACCTGTCCAAAACGCAGACAAGCAGCCAGATATTGGCAGCACTGTCGGCGGTAGCCGTCACAGCCGGTGTCAACGGTGCGGGTATCAGCGAGTTCATCGCAGACTTCCAGGCCGATTTGACTTCCGACGGCCTTATCAGTACGACCGCAGTGCGTAATCAGATTGACGCCGCGTCGGATACCACCAACATGACCCTGGTGGCCACCAACCTGAAGTCGTTCTTTCCCTCCACCACCGTTACCGCCGCCCTGCTGAGCCCCTGGGTCGATAGCAGCGGCGGAACGGACCAAATGATTGATAAATACAAATCGACGGCCACCGGAACCGCAAACAAAGAGACTCAATCAGTTTCATACGCGGTGGGTGCCGACGACGTCGGTCAATGCTTCTCCGCCTCGGCTGGCAATTTGTACAAAGGTACGGCGAAAGTCACTACTGGAACAGTCAAAGCCGCAGCTGGCGACAAGTTCAAGATTGGACTCAATGGCAGCGATACGCAAACCAGTGGGTTTATTCAACGCTCGGCTCCATCTACGGCTGGCGCTTGCCCCACTGCAGTGCCCTCCAGTGGCTTGACCCGGGTTGCCAAATACACCCGCACTAACGATTTGAAGGCCCAAGCCACACTGGTTGCGGCTGCCACTTCGAGCAGCGTGAGCACCTCAGGGACGACCATACTGTCTACCACGGGTGGATCTGGTAACGGTGATGTAACCTTTGCTGTTGCTTCAGGTGCCTGCACGATTAGCGGTACGACACTGACGGCTCCGTCAAGTGCCGGTACTTGCACGGTCACAGCAACCAAAGCTGCAACCTCTGTTTATGCAGCGGCGACCTCGGCACCCATCACCATCACGGTTAACACTGCGGTGGCGGCGACATCCTTGGTGTTTTCGTCGGGCTATACGAACACCGATGTTGATACCGTAAACTATTCGCGGGCCGGTAAGTCAGTCGAATTGGGCTCTTTCAATTGGTATCAAAGCTCCGGCGTTGGTGAAAGTGATTGGTCCAATTTTTGGTGGAATGGCATTTCGCCTTTGAGTGATAGCGTGCCGAGTTTCTATTTTGGTCTTGGGTTTGCATCTTCAACGGGCGTCCCCTATATCGGCGCATATGTAAATGCACCCCAGGATGGGTCGGTCACTCTGAGTGGTCAAACCAAGCTAAAAATCGCTCTTTGGGGTAATGACGAGTTGACAAGTCGTAAAGTTCCAACGTTCACCGTCATGGTGCAATTGAAAGATGCTTACTCGGGTTGCTATGTCGAAGCAGCAGCACCGGTAATAACACCATCGGCGATCGGCGCGCAAATTTACACGCTTACGCTGTCAAACTTTACGATTCAAAACAACTGCGCAAACAGTGGCGTGACCACGATCGCGGACTTCTTTAAAAAGCCCATTGGCTCAGTACATACCCGGGTACTAAAGGCCAACATGTTTTTCAACGGTTCGGCAGTATCCCCTAACGGCATCAATATGGGCGCAGTTTCCTTTGAGCCTTAATTTGGGAAGATGAACCACATCTTGGATATTGGGTTGCGTTGTTCTAACAGCCACAGCTCTTGATTTAATCTGTGGCCCAGGATCGCCGGCTTAGTTCCAAAGTTTCGGCCTAGTCCCCAACCGCCGCGACGCCCACAAGGCCTCGCGGCGGTTGCACATTTGTAAGGCAGAATTGCTTCACCTCGGCACGTAACGTCCCTCCCCGCAATACTCTGCACCATGTTTCCGCAAAAAAACCCCATTTCAAAAACCCTCCAACGTGGCTTCACCCTCATCGAGCTGATGGTGGTACTGCTCATCCTCGGCGTGCTGGCCGCGCTGATCGTGCCCAACGTGCTCGACCGGGCGGACGATGCCAAGGCCACCGCGGCCAAGACCGACGTGAGCAATCTGATGCAGGCGCTCAAGCTCTACCGACTTGACAATGGCCGCTACCCGAGCGCTGAGCAAGGCCTGGCCGCGCTGGTGAACAAGCCCGGCACCGAGCCCGTGCCCGCCAACTGGAAGAAAAACCTCGACCAGTTGCCCAACGACCCCTGGGGCAAGCCTTATTTGTACCTGAACCCTGGCGTCAAGGGCGAGATTGATGTCATGTCCTTCGGCGCCGACGGCCAGTCAGGCGGCGAGGGCAAAAATGCCGACATTGGCAGTTGGTAGCTCTGGGGTAGCGCACTCCAGAGCCCGCTATCGCACGCGCGGCTTTACCCTGCTGGAGCTGCTGGTGGTGATGGCGATTGTGGCCATTGCGTCTGCCGGTGTGGTGCTGACCTTGCGTGACAGCAGCGCCTCCAACCTGGAACGCGATGCCCAGCGACTGGCTGCGGTGCTCGAATCGGGCCGCGCCCAATCGCGCATGCAGGGCACGCCGGTGATTTGGCGCGCCATTCCGGGCGGCTTTGTGCTCGAAGGTCTGAACCCACCCCTGCCGCCGCAAACCTGGCTCCATGTCGACACCACCGTGGGCGCGGTGCTGCGCAATCCGGCGGCTGGCGTGCCCAGCGCCAGTGCCGACAGCCTGAGTCTGGGGCCGGAGCCCATTTTGCAAGCCCAGGCGCTGGTCTTGGTGGCGCGCGGCAAGCCCGAAATTCGCCTGCAACTGGCCACGGACGGACTGCGCCCTTTTGCCGTAGTGCCCGTAGGCACTCCGCTGGGCTCCGCCACGCCATGAACCCGAACCAGCACCGCCCTGTCCCGCTGCACCTGCGGGGGTTTACGCTGGTGGAGGTGCTGGTGGCGCTGACGATTGTGGGTGTGGCTCTGCTGGCGGGGCTCAAAGCCACCGGCGCGCTCACCTTGCACGCCCAGCGCCAGACCGACGTGTTGCTGGGTCAGCTTTGTGCGGAAAACGTGCTCAGCCAGATTCGCCTGGGCCGCCAAATGCCTGGCGTGGGCGAAGGAAGTCGCGAATGTCTGCAAGCCGGGCAAAGCTACACCGTAGTGCTCAATGTGCAGCCCACGCCGAACCCCAATTTTGTGCGGGTGGACGCCCAGGTACGCAATGCCACCGAACCGGTGCTGCGCCTGTCCACCATCGTAGGGCGCAACTGATGAGCCCCATGCGCGCCCGCCGCCGCCAGCGCGGCTTTACCCTGATCGAGCTGCTGGTGGCGCTGGCGCTGATGGCGCTGATGGCGGCCATGTCTTGGCGCGGGCTGGACGGCATGGTGGGCGCGCAAAAACGCCTGTCGCTGCACTCGGACGATGTTTTGACCCTGCAAACCGCGTTGGGGCAATGGGGCGCCGACCTGGACGCACTGGCCCAGCAGCCCAACACCCCCAATCTCGACTGGGACGGTCGGGCCCTGCGCCTGTTGCGCCGGGGCAGCCAATCTGCGTCTGAAGGCTTGTATGTGGTGGCGTGGTCGCAGCGCTCGGTCGGCGCCACGTCGTATTGGCTGCGCTGGCAGTCGCCGACGCTCAATACCCGGGCCGAGCTGCAAGCCGCATGGAGTCAGGCCGCACGCTGGGGTCAAAACCCCAGCGACGACGACCGCCGTCTGGAGGTGCGCATTGCGCCGTTGGCAGGCTGGCAGATTTTTTTCTACCGCGGCGGCGCCTGGACCAACCCCTTGTCATCGGCTGACGGCAGCAGCCCCTCCGACGGTGTAGCCTCGGCCCCAGCGGGAGGCGCATCAGGCCCCGCCGCACCCGGCCCCAGCAACGGCACGGGCGCGGGCAGCCCGGCGCGGGGTGCTGCAGCCGTCGCCATGCCCGATGGCGTGCGCCTGGTGCTGACCTTGCCCCCCGGTCAGGCCGTGAGCGGTGTGCTGACGCGCGACTGGGCTCAACCTGGACTGGGGGCAGCCCCATGAAGCCATTCACCGCCCGCCGCACCCGCCAACGAGGTGCGGCGATTCTGATGGCCATGCTGACCGTGGTGCTGGTGGCGACCCTGGCCTCGGCTGCGCTGTGGCAGCAGTGGCGCACGGTGGAGATCGAAAGCGCCGAGCGCACCCGGGCGCAGTCTTCGTGGGTCTTGATCGGCGCACTGGATTGGGCCCGACTCATATTGACCGAAGACGCCCGCAAAGGCGGCTCAGACCACCTGTCGGAGCCTTGGTCTATGCCGCTCGAGCAAGCCCGGCTGTCTACTTTTTTGGCCTCCGACCGCAGCGACACGTTGGCTGCCGATGCCAGCGTCAATGCATTTTTGTCGGGCCAGATCACGGACCTACAGGCGCGTTTGAACCTGAAAAACCTGATTCAGGAAGACGGCAAGGTACACCCTACGTCCCTTCGCATGTGGGAGCGCCTTTTTACCCAGCTCGGTCTACCGCGGGCACCGCTCGACGGCATGGTGGCGCAATTGCTGCGCGCCCACCAGGCCGGTGCTGCGACCGCGAACAACCCGTCTCCAGAGGCTGGCGCCAATGGGCCCCTGTGGCCGCAAGAGCCCGACCAACTTTCCTGGCTCGGACTGGACCCGCAGACTCTGGCGCAGCTGCGACCGCATATCACTGTGCTGCCTGAGCGCACTGCGGTGAATCTGAATACCGCATCGGATGCGGTGCTGATCGCTTGTTTGGAGGGACTGACGCAGGCTGATGTGCAACGTTTGGTGACGGCCCGACGCCTGACGCCATGGGAAAATTTAGAGGAAGTAAAAAAAGCGGCCAAACTGCCGGAACTGTTGCTAGACGCCAGCTTGGTCGGCATCAGCACACGCTTTTTTGCCATCCGCGGCGAACTCGAAATTGATGGGAACAGGGTGCAGGAATATTCGGTTGTGCAGCGCGATGCCGCCGTGGTGAAAACCCTGTGGCGCAAGCGCCCACTCAACCCGACCTTTAGCCCGTAATGGTCAAGAGCTTTGCGCCCTTGGGCGCGCACCCCGCCTCTACAATGAACGCTGATTTTTAAACCATGGCGACTCTGATCCTGACCCTCCCACGCACGGGCCTGCAAGCAGGCACGGCGCTGGACTACGTGTTAAGCCCCGATGGCAAAAGTCTGGGTATGGCGTCGAGCGCGCCGCTGGGGCTGCTGCCCGGTGCCACAGCGGGCAAGACGACCGACAGGGTGACCGACACCGTGCTGCTGGTGGGTGCAGCGCAACTCTCTTGGCACCGGGTTCAGCTACCCAAAGGGGTCTCAGGCAACAGCGCCCGACTTCGCCAGGTGCTTGAAGGTTTGCTGGAAGACCAGCTGCTTGACGAACCTGCCGCCCTGCACTTTGCACTGGAGCCAGGCGCTGCCAAAGAGACCACCGCCTGGGTTGCCGTTTGCGACAAGGCGTGGTTGCGCAGCGGTTTGCAGGCGCTGGAGGCAGCTGGAGTCACGGTCGCGCGCATCGTGCCCGAACTGGTACCCGGCGCGGCGCCCGACGCCGAGCAGTTAACCGCCATTGAAAACGGCGGCCAAGCGCTGCTCTTGCATGTCAGCGCAAGCGGTGTGACCCCGTGGCCCCTGCAAGCCAGCACGGTGGGCCGGCTCCATTGGCCCGCCGATGCACCGCTGCGCGCCGAACCCGCTGTTGCGGCGCTCACGGAACAACTCTTTGGCCGCAGCGTGGTATTGCAAAGCCGCGCTGAACGAGCCCTGGAAGCCGGCCAAAGCGACTGGGATCTGGCCCAGCTTGACTTGGTCAACAACCAGCGCAGCCGTAGCCTCAAGCGCCTGGGCGTAATGGGCAGAGAGCTGCTTCAGGCACCTCGCTGGCGTGCCGCACGCTGGAGCGTGCTGGCGCTGGTGGTGATCAACCTGGTGGGGTTGAATGTGCGGGCCGGGGCCGAGCGTACGGCGCTGCAGGCGCAACGCAAGGCCATTGATACCGTGCTGACCAGCACCTTTCCGGGCACCCAAGTGGTGGTGGACGCACCGGTCCAAATGCAGCGCGCCGTAGCCGCCTTGCAGCAAAACGCCGGGGCGCTGGGAGGGAGCGATTTTGAAACACTGCTCGGTGCTTGGGCGCGCACTGCGCCTACGGCGGCGGCTCCCACCGGGATGGACTTTGCCAACGGCGAATTGCGCCTGCAGGGCGTGTCCCTGCCTGCACCGGCCTTGGCTGAGGCGACACAGAGTCTCAAAGCCCAGGGCTACACCCTGAACACCACCCCTAACGGGCTGATTTTGAAGGGCGGACTATGAGCGGGCGCAGCGATTCTTTTGCCGCCGGGCTGCGTAGCGCTCTGGCGCCACTGCAAACGCGCTGGGCCCAAAGCAGTCCGCGCGAACAGCGCTGGGTGCGCGGCGCGCTGGCCTTGCTATTGCTGGCCTTGGTCTGGTGGGTGGCGCTGCGCCCGGCCATTGCCACGTTGCGTACCGCGCAAATCCAGGGCCCACTGTTGCGGGCGCAGTTGCAGGACATGTTGCAACTCCAATCGCTGGCCCAGTCACTGCAGGCCCAACCCGCCGCGGCATCGGCCGATGGCAAGGGCGCACTTGAGGGTGCCCTTCCCTTGCTGGGCACCAACGCGCGGATGCAGTTTGCGGGCGACCGCGCCACTGTTACGCTGGACGGCAGCAGCGCCGACGGTCTGGCCCAATGGCTGGCCCAGACCCGGCTAAATGCCCACGCCCGACCCCTCGAGTTGCATCTGACGCAGAACCAGGGTCTCTGGAAGGGCAGTATCGTGTTGCAAGTCGCCAGCCCCACCGCCCCGTGATCACGGCAACCATGGCACGCGCACAACCACTTTCTCCGGCACGCACGCCTTGGCCCTGGGCGCTGTCCGGTACCGCCGTGGGTCTGGTTCTGGCAACCTTGATTTTTGCCCCGGCCCGTTGGTTGGCAAATCAGCTAGACGCGGCCACCAGTGGCCAAGTGCGGCTGACGGACGCACAAGGCACGCTATGGAACGGCTCCAGCCAACTCACCCTGAGCGGTGGCCCCGGCAGCAGCGACCGCAGCACCCTGCCCGGGCGTCTGAGCTGGCGCCTGCAGCCCGGCTGGGGGCAGGCAAAGGTTTTCGTGTTTGCGGACTGCTGCATGCAAGCCCCCCTGGCGCTGGAGCTGCTGCCGCAATGGGGCGGCGCGCAGCTAAAGGTCGGCGACCAGCGCTCGCAATGGCCCGCTCTCCTGCTCACAGGCTTGGGTACACCCTGGAACACCATTCGCGCCGAGGGCCAACTGGCCCTGACAAGCCAGTCGTTTGGCGCCCAATGGGTCCATGGCCGCCTGACGTTGCAAGGCCAGTTGCAACTCGATGCGATTGCCATGGCTTCGCGCATGTCGACCTTGCGCCCCATGGGCAGCTACCGCTTTGTGCTCCAGGGTGGAGACACGCCGCGCCTGAACCTGAGCACCACGCAAGGCAGCCTGCAACTGAGCGGCTCCGGTCAGTGGACGGATGGTCGGTTGCGTTTTCAGGGCGAGGCCAGCGCCGCGCCCGATCGCAAAGACGCGCTAACGAATCTCCTGAACATCATTGGACGGCGCGAGGGCGCACGCTCCATCATTAACGTGGGTTGAACCTGTATGACACCAACGCGTATTTCCACCCCCCCCAAAGGTCAGGTGCCCGGGCACTTCACCGCTCTGCTGCTGGCAACTGTGCTGGTTGGCAGCGCCGTGTGGCTGGCACCCGTAGCGCACGCACAAAACGCGCCCGCGGCACCGCTGCCCGGCACCAGTGTGCCCAAGCCTGGCGATCCGGTCACACTGAACTTCAATAACGCCGAAATTGAGTCGGTGGCGCGCACCATCGGTTTGCTCTACGGCATGAACGTGGTGGTGGACCCACGGGTCAAAGGCACACTCACTCTGGTGACGGAAAAGCCGGTGAACCGCACCACGGCGATGGCCCAGTTTCTGACCAGTCTGCGCCTGCAGGGCTTTACGATGGTGGAGTCCGCCGGGCTCTTCAAGGTGGTGCCGGAGGCGGACGCCAAGTTGCAGAGCAGTGCGGTCGAGACCAATGACAGTGCGTCCAAGGGCGCGACGGGCGGCCAGATCACAACGCAGATCTTCCGGCTCAATTTTGAGTCGGCCACCAACTTGGTGGCCGTGCTGCGCCCTCTGATCAGCCCCAACAACACCATCAACGCTAACCCGGGCAACAACTCGCTGGTGATCACCGACTACGCCGACAACCTGCGCCGGATCGCCCGCATCATTGCCGCGATGGACGTCGCCAATGCCACCGAGGTGGAGGTGATTGAACTCAAAAACGCGATTGCCGTGGACCTGGCGCCGCTGCTCCTGAAACTGATCGACTCCAGCGCCACCACCACGGGCGCGGCGGCAGGGGCTGCGGACACCGGGTTCAAAACCACGGTGATTGCCGAGTCGCGCAGCAACTCGCTGATTGTGCGGGCCGCCAATCCGGCCCGCGTGGCACTGGTCAAGTCGCTGGTGCAAAAGCTGGATCAGCCGTCGAGCAAAAGCAATGGCGACTTGGGCAACCTGCACGTGGTGTACCTCAAGAACGCCGATGCCACCAAACTGGCCGCCACTTTGCGCGCGGCGCTCAGCGGGGCGGCCGTCAGCCCAACGCCCGGAACAGGCACCGGCGCACCGTCCGGCGCTGGGGGCGCGCCGGCAGCCACCTCAGGCGGCCAGGTACAAGCCGACACCTCCACCAATTCGCTCATCATCACGGCGCCCGACCCCCAATACCGGCAATTGCGTGAAGTCATTGAGCGCCTGGATGCGCGCCGGGCCCAGGTCTACGTGGAAAGCCTGATTGCCGAAGTCAGCGCCGACCGCGCCGCCGAGTTTGGCGTGCAGTGGCAGGGGGCTTTAGGCAACAACGGCGACAACAAAATCGGCCTGTTGGGGACCAATTTTGGTGCAGCCGGCAAAAACATCATCAACCTCGCAGCCGGTGGTGCAGCAGGCACCGTGTTGCCCGGCACCGGGCTTAATGTGGGCGTAGCTCAGCAAACGAATGGCGTCTACGTACTCGGATTTTTGGCGCGGTTTCTGGAATCCAGCGGTGCGGGCAATGTCTTGTCCACACCCAACTTGCTCACCCTGGACAACGAAGAAGCCAAGATCGTCATCGGACAAAACGTGCCTTTTGTCACCGGCCAGTTCACCAACACCAATTCAGGCACCGGCTCGGTCAACCCCTTCCAAACCATTGAACGCAAGGACGTGGGCCTGACGCTCAAGGTCAAGCCACAAATCAGCGAGAACGGCACGGTGAAGCTGACCATCTTCCAAGAGGTCTCCAGCGTACAGGCCTCCACCGTGAATGCAGCCAACGGCCCCACCACCAACAAGCGCACGATTGAGTCCAATGTGCTGGTTGACGACGGTTCGGTGGTGGTGCTGGGCGGTTTGCTGCAAGACGAATTCACCGGCAGCGGCGACAAGGTGCCCGGCGTGAGCGATGTGCCGTTTTTTGGCAACCTGTTCAAGAGCGAAGCCCGTACCCGCAAAAAGACCAACCTGATGGTGTTTTTGCGCCCTGTGGTCGTGCGCGACAGCGCAGCCACCGAACGCCTGTCGCTGGACCGCTACGAACAAATGCGCAGCGGCATGCAAAACGCACAGCCGGTGCCCGACGCCAAAGTGCCGGTCAACGAAGGACCCAGTTTGCCCGAAGCCGCTGCTACGGTGCAGCCCAAGAAGAGCACGCCCTGACATGCGCTACCCGCTGCCCTACGCTTTTGCACGCGCCCAGCAGGTGCTGCTGGAAGACGACGCCCAAGGCCTGACGCTGCATGTGCAGCCGCTCTCGCTGCCCGGCGGCGTGGCGGAGGCGCTGCGCAAATACCCGGTGCAACAGGTACAAAACCACACGGCGCCGGTGCTGGCACAGCGCATCAGCGCGGCTTATGCACAAGGCGAGTCCAGTGCGGCGGCGGTGGTGAGCGAGGTCGAGAGCGATGCCGACCTCAGCCGCATGATGCAAGACCTGCCGGCCATCGAAGACCTGCTTGAGATGTCCGACGATGCGCCCATCATCCGCATGCTCAACGCCTTGCTCACGCAGGCCGCACGCGACGGTGCCAGCGACATCCACATCGAACCCTACGAGCGGCATTCGGTGGTGCGATTTCGGGTCGATGGCAATTTGCGCGAAGTGGTGCAGCCCAACCGCGCGCTGCACGCCGCGCTCATTTCACGCCTGAAAATCATGGCCGAGCTCGACATTGCCGAGCGCCGCCTGCCCCAAGACGGCCGCATCTCGCTGCGCATCGGCACCCGTGCGGTGGACGTGCGCGTCAGCACCTTGCCCAGCGCCCACGGCGAGCGTGCAGTCCTGCGCCTGCTGGACAAAAGCGAGAGCAAGCTCAGCCTCGAATCGGTGGGCATGCAAGGAGACGTGCTGGCGCGCTTTGCGCAACTGCTGGTACAACCGCACGGCATTATTCTGGTCACCGGCCCTACCGGCTCGGGCAAAACCACGACCCTGTACGCCGGCCTGCAACGACTGGACACGCGAGGCAGCAACATCATGACGGTGGAAGACCCGATTGAGTACGAACTCGCGGGCGTGGGACAAACGCAGGTGAACGCCAAGATTGACCTGACCTTTGCCAAAGCCCTGCGCGCGATTCTTCGCCAAGACCCCGACGTGATCATGATCGGCGAGATCCGAGATTTTGAAACTGCCCAGATCGCCATTCAGGCTTCACTCACCGGCCATTTGGTGCTGGCCACGCTGCACACCAACGACGCGGCCAGCGCCGTCACGCGCCTCACCGACATGGGCGTGGAGCCGTTTTTGCTGAGCTCGTCGCTCTTGGGTGTTTTGGCGCAACGCTTGGTACGTAAACGCTGTACCGAATGTGGTGGTGCCGGATGTGCCCACTGCGGCCACACCGGCTACGCCGGGCGCACCGGCGTGTTTGAGCTGCTGGTGACCGACGACGCTATCCGTGCACAGATCCACAACCAGGCCTCAGAAGCCGCCATCCGCGACGCCGCACTCGCCAGCGGCATGGTGCTGATGCGCGACGACGGTCAACGCCTGGTGGACGCTGGCATCACCACGCGCGAAGAGCTGCTGCGCGTGACGCGCGACTGAGCGCCCCAATCCTCACACCGCCATGCCTGCCTACGCTTTTGAAGCCCTGACGGTCGACGGCCAGTTGCGCAAAGGCACGGTCGAGGCCGACTCAGCCAAGGCTGCGCGCACGCAGCTGCGGGGCCAAGCGCTGGTGCCGCTCAAGGTCGAGCCGGTCGCCTCTGGGGCACAGGGCGAAGCCAGCGGCAGCGCAGGCTTGTTCAGCCGACGCGTGTTTAACGCCAATGCCTTGAGTGTCTGGACCCGCCAGTTGGCAAGCTTGGTAGCCTCGGGCCTGCCCTTGGAGCGGGCACTGGCCTCACTCAGCACCGAAGCCGAGCGCGAAACTGAACGCAACCTGGTGGCGGATTTGCGCGCCGAAGTCAACAGCGGCAGCACTTTTGCGAAGGCACTGGCGCGCCACCCCCGTGAGTTCTCGGGCATTTTTGTGGCGGTAGTGGGCGCGGGTGAACAAAGCGGCAGCTTGGGCACCGTGCTGGAGCACCTCGCCAACGATCTGGAAGACCAGCAGGCACTTAACGCCAAGCTGCTGGGTGCCGCGCTGTACCCGGCTATCGTCAGTTTGGTGGCGCTGTGCATCGTGATTTTTTTGGTGACCTACGTGGTGCCGCAGGTGGCCAGCGTGTTTGCGGGCAGCAAGCGCGCCCTGCCTCTGCTGACCGTGCTGATGCTGGCCGTCAGCAGCTTTGTGCGCAGCTACGGCTGGCTGCTGCTGCTGGCCGTGGCGGCGGGCAGCGTGGGGCTGCGACTGGCGCTGCGCGCACCCGCGCTGCGCTACCAATTTGACGCCGCTTGGCTGGGGATTCCGGTGGTGGGCAAGCTCGCACGCAGCTTCAATACCGCCCGCTTTGCCAGCACCCTGGCCATGCTGGCGGGTGCAGGCGTGCCCATTTTGAAGGCGCTGCAAGCCGCCTCGGACACCCTCAGCAACCAGGCCATGCGCCAGGATGCCCAAGACGCGCTGGTGGCCGTGCGCGAGGGCGCACCCTTGGCATCGGCACTGGCGCAAAAGAAGCGTTTTCCGGCACTTTTGTCCATGTTCGCCCGACTGGGCGAACAGACCGGGCAGTTGCCACTGATGCTGCAGCGCGCCGCCACCCAATTGAGCACCGAAGTGCAACGCCGCGCAATGGGCCTGGCCACGCTGCTCGAACCTCTCCTGATCGTCGCCATGGGCCTGATCGTGATGCTGATCGTACTGGCGGTGCTGCTGCCGATTATTGAGATGAACCAGCTGGTGAAGTAAGCGGCGGGGCGCTACTCAATCGCCCCAATCGTGGCAATGATGCGGTCGGGCGCACTGGCGGCAATCTGTTGGCCCATGTTGTAGCCATAGGGCACGACCCACACCGGCACCCCGGCGTTGCGGGCGGTGGCCACGTCGATGCTGGAGTCGCCGACAAACAGCGCGTCGCTGGCCGCCACGGCAAACTGGGCCAGACAGGACAAAACACCCTCAGGAGCGGGCTTTTTGGTGGGCAAGGTGTCGCCGCAAACAATCGCGTCAAAGTAGGCGGTGAGGCCGTGGGCGTCGAGCACGGTTTGGGTGTACGCGCTTTCCTTGTTGGTGACCACCGCCAGGTGCGCGCCACGCTGGCGCAGGCGCGCAAGGGTGTCCACCACATCGGGGTAGGGGTGGCTTCGGGTGCCGCAACGCTGAGCGTAGTGTGTCTTGAAAACGGCGGCAATGTCGGCGAGGCCATCAGAAGCGCGAACCGCCGCCTCGGTCTGGCCTTGGCTGAAGGCGAGGGCTTGCACCAGCAGGGTGTGGGTGCCGTGGCCAATCCAGTCGTTGACCTGCTGCTGCGCCACCGGCGCCAGCGCAAAGTGCGAGAGCGTGTCGTTGACGGCATCACAGATTTCGGGGGCGGTTTCGACCAGGGTGCCATCCAGGTCGAACATCACCAGGCGAGGGGCGTTCAACGGCAGGCTCATGCCGCGCGCTTCTTTCGCTCCATCATGCGCCAGATGAAGGGGGTAAAGATGAGCTGCATGGCCAGTTCCATCTTGCCGCCCGGCACCACGATGGTGTTGGCACGGCTCATGAAGCTGCCGTCGATCATGCTGCGCAGGTACTGAAAATCAATGCCTTTGGGCTTGGCAAAGCGGATCACCACCATGCTCTCGTCGGGCGAGGGAATGTCACGGGCGGTAAACGGATTGCTGGTGTCCACCATGGGCACGCGCTGAAAATTGACATGGGTGTGCATGAACTGCGGGCAAATGTAGTTCACATAGTCGGGCATGCGGCGCAGGATGGTGTCGGTCACCGCCTCGGTGCTGTAACCGCGTTTGGACTTGTCGCGCCACAGTTTCTGAATCCACTCCAGGTTAATCACCGGCACCACGCCAATCAACAGATCCGGATGTTTGGCAATATTGACTTCGGGCGTGACCACGGCGCCGTGCAGGCCTTCGTAAAACAGCAGGTCGGTGCCCGCGGGCACGTCTTGCCAAGGCGTAAAGGTGCCGGGCTCTTGCTTGTAGGGCGCAGCTTCTTCGTGGTCGTGCAGGTATTTGCGCTGCTTGCCGGTGCCGGTGTGGGCGTAGTCGCGAAACAGGGCTTCGAGCTCGGGAAACATATTGTTCTCGGGGCCAAAGTGGCTGAAGTTCTTGTTGCCCTGCGCCTCGGCCTCGGCCAGGCGCACTTTCATCTCCGCGCGGTCGTGGCGGTGAAAGCTATCGCCTTCAATGATGACGGCGTTCACCGCCTCACGGCGGAAGATGTTCTCAAAGGTGCGCGTCACCGAGGTCGTGCCTGCTCCGCTGGAGCCAGTGATGGCAATGATGGGGTGTTTTTCGGACATGGGGGACTCCGTGCGAGATCAAGGGGTTAAATCAGAAGCGAAACAGGCTGCGTTCGGCAAACAAGGGGTTGTGCTCGGCTTGCGGGGTCGGTTCGCGGTGGTAGCGCTCGATGCGCTCAACCTCATTGCGCGAGCCAAACACCAGCCCAATGCGCTGGTGCAGGGCGCGCGGCTCAATCGTGAGCATGGGCAATTCGCCGGTGCTGGCGCGGCCGCCCGCCTGTTCCATGACCATGCCGATCGGGTTGGCCTCGTACAGGAGTCGCAGCCGGCCCGGTTTGCTGGGGTCTTTGGTGTCGCGCGGGTACATGAAGACACCGCCGCGCATCAATATCCGGTGCGCCTCGGCCACCATGCTGGCAATCCAGCGCATGTTGAAGTCTTTGCCGCGCACGCCGGTCTTGCCGGCCAGGCACTCGTCCACGTAGCGCTTGACTGGCGCCTCCCAAAAACGGCTGTTCGATGCGTTGATGGCAAATTCTTGCGTGTCGGGCGGCACCTGGATGTGCGGGTGGGTCAACATGAACTCGCCCAGATTTGGGTCCAGAGTAAAGCCCTGCACGCCGTTGCCCAGCGTCAGCACCAGCATGGTGGTTGGGCCATAAATGGCATATCCGGCTGCCACCTGCTGCGTACCGGGCTGCAGAAAATCGGCCTCGGTGACATCGCGACCGGTATCCGGACCCCGCAGCACCGAAAAAATGCTGCCGACCGCCACGTTGACGTCGATGTTGCTGGAGCCATCCAGCGGATCAAACACCAGTAAGTATTTGCCGCGTGGGTACTGCGCCGGTATTTGGTAGGGCAGCTCCATTTCCTCGGACGCCAGGCCCGCCAGATTGCCGGCCCATTCGGTGCGGTTGATAAAGGCGGTGTTGCTCAGTACGTCCAGCGTTTTTTGCGTCTCTCCCTGCACGTTGACACTTCCACCTTGCGCGCTAGCTGCATCCCCCAGCACGCCGCCGAGTGCGCCAAAGGCCACGCTGCGGGCAATGGCCTTGCAGGCCAGGGCAACGTCCAGGATCAGCGCGTTGAAATCGCCACTGGCACCAGGAAATTTACGTCGCTCCTCAATCAGGAACTGGGTCAGGGTGGAGCGCTTGGATTGCAAAGACAAAGGCATGGGACAACTCGGGTAATGGGAATTCAGGAAAGCTGCGCGTGCCAGCTGCGCAACTGCGCCACGCTGATGTCACCCAAATCGGGCAAGACATGCAGCGCGCCATCAAAATTGTGGTCAGCGGTGTAGCGGGTGGGCGTAATCACGGTGGCCAGCCCCGCGGCCCGCGCCGATTGCAGTCCATTGGCGGAATCCTCGAACGCCAGGCACTGACCCGCGTTCAGGCCCATGCGCTGCAGGGTTTGCAGGTAGACCTGGGGATGGGGCTTTTTGAGGGGCGCGGTGGAGGCGTCCTCAATCACGGTAAAAAAGCTCCGCCAGTCCGCACCAATCGCCTGGCGCAACAGCGCCGAGATATTCACCGGCGACGTGGTGGTGGCAATCGCCAGCGACAGCCCGGCGCGGTGCGCCGATTCAATCAGCGCCAGCACGCCTGGGCGCAATTGCACCTGGCCCTGCTTGACGCGGTCTTCGTAGGCGGCTGTCTTGCTTTCGTGCAAACGGGCAATGGTGTCGGTGATGCCGTCACCCGCTACATCGACCAGACCCGCACGCGTGCTCTTCCAGTAATGCCGAATGCGCTCTTTGCCGCCAGAGACATGCAGGAGTTCGGTGTACAAGTCCTCGTCCCAGACCCAGTCGAGTCCATCTTGGGCAAAGGCCTGATTGAAGGCCTCCAGATGGGCCGACTCGGTGTCGGCCAGGGTGCCGTCCACATCAAAAATCAGAGCTTGCAGCATGGGTTTCCTTGGGGTTTTATGGTTTTTTGGAGATCAGGCGGCAGCAAATATTCGGCTGGCCAAGATGTCTGACGCCTCAATCGTGCGCAAGTCGTCGGCGCTGAGCACGCGGTCACGGTCGGCAAATAAGCGACTGGCCTGGCGCAGGCGGGCCCGGTCCAGCGCGTTGCGCACGCTGCGGGCATTGGCAAACTGGGGCTGGCGAATGCGCAGGCCCAAGTACTGCTCAAAGGCCGCTTCAGCGCCCGGGCCAAAACGGTAGTTTTGTTGCGCCAGGGTTTTATTGGAAATATGCAGCAACTCGGACACGGCGTAGTCCGGGAAGTCCAGGTGGTGCGCAATGCGCGAGCGCATGCCGGGGTTGGACTGAAAGAACGTTTCCATGCGATCGTGGTAGCCCGCCAGGATCACGACCAGGTCGTCCCGCTGGTTTTCCATCACTTGCAACAAAATTTCAATCGCTTCTTGGCCGTAGTCGCGCTCGTTCTCGGGGCGGTAGAGGTAATAGGCCTCGTCAATAAACAGTACGCCGCCCATGGCCCGTTTAAGCACCTCTTTGGTCTTGGGCGCCGTGTGACCGATGTACTGGCCCACCAAGTCGTCGCGGGTGACCGATACCAGGTGGCCTTTGCGCACGTAGCCCAAGCGGTGCAGGATTTGCGCCATCCGCATCGCCACGGTGGTTTTGCCGGTGCCGGGGTTGCCGCTAAAGCACATGTGCAGGCTTGGAGCCTGGCTGGTAAGCCCAAGATTGACGCGCAGCTTGTCGATGACCAGCAGCGCGGCAATGTCACGAATGCGGGCCTTCACCGGCACCAACCCCACCAAGTCGGTGTCCAGTTCCTGCAACACCGCCTCGACCTGAGAGCCCGCAAGCACCTCGGCCACCGACCGCGCACCCGCAGTGGCGTGGGTCGGCGAATCGGTGGGGGCAGGCGCCGGCGCGGCCGCCGGCGCCGCAGGCGTGCTGCCGGGAATGGAGTAGGAAGGAGCGTTCATGGGGAAGGAGCGTTCATGGCGATGGTCTGGGCGGCGGCAGGCCGGGTCAGCCTTTGTAGCGCTCGCCTTCAGGCTGGTTTGCGCCGTAGCCCCGCGTGGTGTAACGCAGCGAGCGGCCGTTCACCTCTTGGCGCTCCAACATAAACCCAGGCTCCACCGGCGGACGGTTGACGATGAAACTCATCACAATGGTTTCCACGTTGCGGGTGGAGTCAAACGCCATCATGCGGATGTAGTGGTGGGGGAACGCGGCACGGCAGCCTTTGAGCTCTTGCATGACGCCGGCGGCATCGTGCAGGTCAAACATCGGGTTGCCAAACATGCTCCAGTAAGTGTTGCGCGGGTGCGGATCGTCCGTGTACTCGACGCTCCAAGCGTAGCCCTTGCGCAGGCCATACTCGATTTGCAGGGTGATTTCGGCGTCGCTCAGGTCGGGTAAAAAGCTGAACTGGCCTTGGGTCAACCGGCCGGTGGGATTGGTCATCATGGTGAGGTTCTCCTTGTAGAGGGTACGTGGGGTTAGGCAACGCTAGGGGTGGTCGCGTAGTCGCTCGAATCGGTGCTTTGGTAGTTGAAGCTGATATCGCCCCAGGTGTCCAACGCGGCCTTCAGCGGCGTGCAGTGGTTGGCCGCCTGCTTGAGGATTTCCGGGCCCTCTTGCAGGATGTTACGGCCTTCGTTACGGGCTTTGACCATGGTCTCCAGCGCCACACGGTTGGCCACGGCGCCGGCCTGAATGCCCATGGGGTGGCCGATGGTGCCGCCGCCAAACTGCAGCACCACGTCGTCGCCAAACAGGTCGATCAACTGGTGCATTTGTCCGGCGTGGATGCCTCCGCTGGCAACCGGCATGACCTTCTTCAAATCGGCCCAGTCTTGGTCAAAGTACAGTCCGCGGGGCAGATCCATCTTGGTGTAGCTGTCGCGGCAGACGTTGTAGTAGCCCTGAACCGTCATCGGGTCGCCTTCCAGCTTGCCCACGGCCGTGCCGGTGTGCAAGTGGTCGCAACCGGCCAGACGCAGCCACTTGGCGATCACCCGGAAGCTCACGCCGTGGTTCTTTTGGCGGGTGTAGGTGCCGTGACCCGCACGGTGCATGTGCATGATCATGTCGTTCTTGCGGCACCAGTTGGCCATGGACTGGATGGCGGTGTAGCCAATCACCAGGTCCACCATGACGATGACCGAGCCCAGGTCCTTGGCGAACTCTGCGCGCTCGTACATGTCTTCCATGGTGGCGCCGGTGACGTTGAGGTAGCTGCCCTTGACCTCGCCGGTCTCGGCGCTGGCCTTGTTGACCGCGTCCATCACAAACAAGAACCGGTCACGCCAGTGCATAAAGGGCTGGCTGTTGATGTTCTCGTCGTCTTTCATGAAGTCCAGGCCACCCTTGAGGCCCTCGTAGACCACGCGACCGTAGTTGCGGCCCGACAGTCCTAGCTTGGGCTTGGTGGTGGCGCCCAGCAAGGGACGACCGAATTTGTCCAAGCGCTCACGCTCGACCACCAAACCGGTGGGCGGGCCCTTGAAGGTTTTGACGTAGGCCACCGGGATGCGGATGTCCTCCAGACGCGCGGCCTTGAGCGGCTTGAAGCTGAACACATTGCCAATCAGGCTGGCGGTCATGTTGGCAATCGAGCCCTCTTCAAACAAGATCAGGTCGTAGGCCACATAGGCGAAGTATTGGCCGGGGGTGTTGGGCACCGGGATGACCTTGTAGGCCTTGGCGCGGTAGCTGTCGCAGGCGGTCAGGCGGTCGGTCCACACCACGGTCCAGGTGGCGGTGCTGGACTCACCGGCCACCGCGGCAGCGGCCTCTTCGGGGTCCACGCCGTCTTGCGGGGTAATGCGAAACAGGCACAAGGTGTCCGTGTCCTTGGGCACGTAGTCGGGCATCCAATAGCCCATTTGCTTGTATTTCAAAACGCCGGCGCTGTAGCGCTTTTTGGCATCCGTAATCTGGCTTGATCCGCTATCGGTATCGCTCATAACTGTCTCCTGGTTAACGTGGGGGTTGCAATGAAAATGAATGTATTCGCCCAGATGAATAAAGTAAATTCACAAATTTTTACTTTTCAATTAAGCACTTACTTAACAAAAACAGTGGGTGACGCAGAGGCAGCAAAAAGTACCGCCCCTTTATCGGCCGGGTCGCTTCAGACTTGGACCGCTGGTGTTTCAGGCTTGGATTGCAGGACCGACGAGGCCGAGGTGCTCGGCATCGCGCACAAGCCCGTGGGAGCCTCGTGGGTGCGCCAGTAATGGCCTGCCGCTGCGGCGGCGCTTCCTGGCTGCACCTGAACGCCGCAGTCCAGCATGGCCATTTCCGCGCCGTTGATGGCCGCCATCAGGTGGATCTCGTTCATGTCCCCGAGGTGGCCGATGCGAAACAGCTTGCCCGCAACCTTGGATAGACCGCCCCCTAGGGACAGGTTGTAGCGTTGGTACGCGCGGGCGATCACGGCGGTACCTGCGATCCCCTCGGGCAGCATGACTGCGGTGACCGTGTCTGAGTGCCAGCGCTTTTCCTGGGCGCACAGCTTGAGCTGCCACCCTTGGGTGACCGCCGCACGCACGCCTTCGGCCAGGTAATGGTGGCGGGCAATCACGTTGTCCAGGCCTTCTTCGTTGATCATCTTGATCGATTCGAGTAAACCGTACATCAAGGTCAAGGCCGGGGTGTACGGAAAGTAACCGCCGGCGTTGCTTTGCTGCATGTCCTGCAAGTCAAAATAGGCGCGCTTGAGTTTGGACGACGGATAAGCGGCCAGCGCCTTGGGACTGGCGCACAAAATGCCCAGGCCGGCGGGCAGCATCAGGCCCTTTTGGGAACCACACACTGCCATGTCGACGCCCCACTCGTCAAAGCGGAAATCCAGGCAGCCGAGCGAGGAAACGCAGTCCACAAACAACAAGGCCGGGTGCTGGGTCTCTTCGAGCGCCTCGCGAACGCCTGCAACGTCTGAGGTTACGCCGGTGGCCGTCTCGTTATGGCATACCAAGACCGCCTTGATTTCATGGTGGATATCGTTTTTGAGAATGTCCTCATACTGCTGCAGCGGCACGCCGGTACCCCAATCGCACTCGACCACCTGGACGTCGAGTCCGAGGCGCCGGCACATATCGATCCACAAATAGCTGAACTGGCCGAAGCTGGCCGCCAGAACCTTGTCGCCCGGGGACAGGGTGTTGGTCAATGCGGCTTCCCAGCAACCGGTACCCGACGACGGAAACACAAACGGTGTACCGCCTTGGGTTCGGAATATCCCGCGCAGTCCGGCCATGATGGCGTGGGTCAACTGCGGAAAGCGCGGTGAGCGGTGGTCCTCCATGGACACCATCATGGCCCGCTGAATACGCTCCGGCACATTGGTAGGACCCGGGACAAAGAGAAAATTACGACCAGCCATAAAAACCATCCTTGGTTGTTCAATTTAATGCGGTGACCAGGATGAATCATTCACCGTGGCCGCGATTGGCAAATTACTGAAAGTGTGGGACAGTGCGCCGGCGGCTGATCTCATTCCTTGGAACGGATTGGTGGTGGAGCTCTGACTGCCTACGTAGTAATTTGCGAGCGGACTTTAAAAGTCCCGCCAGGGAAAGTAAATTCAAATATTTTGATTTTTGGATTAAGCTAGTTCTTAATGAGAAACGCTACATTCCGTCAATTGCGCGTGTTTAGTGAGGTCGCGCGGTATTTAAGCTTCTCCCGGGCGGCCCAGGCTTTGAGCCTGACGCCCCCGGCCGTGACGATGCAGGTGCGCGAGCTAGAAAAGCACATCGGCATGCCCTTGTTTGACCGCAGCGGGCGCAGCGTGACCCTCACCACGGTGGGAGAGTACATGCTGGTTTACGCCCGCAAGATGCTAGCCACGCTCAAGGATGCGGAAGACGCCGCCGCCCGGCTGCAAAAGCTAGAGGTCGGCCTGCTCACGATTGGCATGGTCAGTACTGCCAAATATTTTCTGCCCCACCTGCTGGCGGAGTTTCACCAGCAGCACGAGGGCATCGACATCAAGCTGGTGGTAGGCAACCGCGAGCAGCTGGTCAAGATGCTGCAGGCCAACGAGGTCGACATTGCCATCATGGGTCGGCCACCCACAGAACTCGCCACCCGCGCCGAGCCCTTTGCCGCCCATCCGCACGTCTTTGTGGCCCCGATCAAACACCCGCTGGCGCAGGGCGAAACCCTCGAGCCGGGGGCCCTGCAGGGCCAGCCGTTCATCCTGCGAGAACCGGGGTCGGGCACGCGCGCGGCCATGGAGCGTTTTTTGGAGCGCGCCCGGGTGGAGCCCCGCGTGACCATGGAAATGGCCAGTAACGAAACCATCAAACAGGCCGTCATTGCCGGGATGGGCCTGAGCTTTTTGTCGCTGCACACACTGGGGCTGGAACTCGACAACCAGCTGATTGCCGTGCTCGATGTGCAGGGCGCGCCAGTGGTGCGCGCTTGGAACGTGGTGCACATGCTGTCCAAGCTGCTGTCGCCCGCAGCCGAGGCCTTTCGCTACTTTGTGCTGGAACATGGCGAGGACTACCTGGCGCAGCACTTTGCCCGCCACATACGCCTGCCCCCTGCCGTGGAAAGCAACAAAGCCGCAGAGTCTCGCTAGCGCCCGGGCGCTGCGGGAGCCTGCGCCTGCATCGCCCTGTGCCGTGCGCGCCGCCACAGGTCCGAAAAATGCGCGGCCCCGGAGGCGACCAACCCCAGCCCGACCCAAATCCACTCCAGCGTAATGGCACCGCGCAAGGCCACCATCAGGCTCAGCCCGGCCAGACCGTTGAGCAGGTAGTCCGCAGGTACCAGTCCGCGTCCGGTTAACCGGTGGTACAGCCACAGCGCGAGCAACTCCAGCACCGTGAAGCCGATGATGATGTCCACCAGAGCGCCTGAGGCATACCACTGCAGCAAAGTCAGACCTTGGCCAGACCCAGCAAATGCGCCACGTCCTTGAAAAATATGCGCACATGGGCCATTGGCTTTTTGCGCACCAGTTCCTTGTTCATATAGGACTCAAAAGTGAGTTGCTGCACGTCGCGGTCTTCGCAAATCTTGACGAAACGTTCGCGCCGCTTTTCGCTGCGGTACCAGAACCATTGCATGATGCCCAACACGGCAAACACGGTGCCGTGTTTTTGCATGAACCGCTTGCGCGCCCGTTTCAGGCAGCGCGCGTCGCCGGTCTGCAGCATCTCGTGCACCGACTGCGCCGCCAACTGGCCGCCCACCATGCCATAGTAAATTCCCTCGCCCGAGGCCGGCGCCACCACGCCGGCTGCGTCACCGGCGAGCACGACGTCCTGCCCGTTGTCCCACTTTTTGAGCGGTTTCATGGGCAAAGGTGCGCCCTCGCGCCGCAGCACTTCCGCTTCGCCAAGCCCGGAAATCTGACGCAGCTGCCCCACCGCACCGCGCAAGGAAAAGCCCTTGTCGGCACTGCCCGTGCCGATGCTCAGGGTGTCACCGTGCGGGAAGACCCAGCCGTAAAAGTCGGGCGAAAGTCGGCCCTGGTAGTACACATCGCAGCGCGTACCGTCATAGCCCTCGGGCTTGACAGCAGGTGCCCTGACGATCTCGTGGTACGCGAACACGTATTCCGTATCTTTGGCCCCTGCAATCGCCTGGCGTGCCACCTGCGACTTGGCGCCGTCCGCCCCAATGATGGCGCGCGCGCGCACCCGGGCCGGCGTGCCTTCACCACGATGGTGCTTGGGTCGCGCCAGGTAATGCACCACGCTGACGCCGTCCGCATCGCGCTCGAGCCGGTCAAAGCTTCCAATCCGGCGGACCGCCCCGCTCGCCGCCGCGCGCTCGCGCAGCCATTCATCAAAGTCCGCGCGATCGACCATGCCGACAAAGCCATTGTCGATAGGAATATCGACCGCGTGCTGGCTCGGCGCCACCATGCGGGCGCTGCGGGCACGGGCCACCAGCAGGTGGTCGGGAATGGCAAAGTCCTTGATCAGGCGGGGCGGAATGGCGCCCCCGCAAGGCTTGATACGCCCGGCCCGGTCCAGCAAAAGGACGCTGTGTCCCTGACGCGCCAATTCATGCGCGGCGGTGGCACCTGCCGGGCCTCCGCCGACCACCACCACATCAAAAGTTTCACTGTGTTCCATACCAAGTCTCCCCCAAGGTTCAAATCGGCGCGGCGAACGAAGCGCGCGCCCTCATGGCCCCAAGCCATGCAGGCTACGCAAAGCAAAAGCGCTGACCATCATTCCGATCACAAAAAACGGTACGCCAAATCCGCTGTACCACAGCGCACGCTGACTGGCACGGGCCAAAAAATAGTCCATGAGCACCAGCTGGACGCCCAGCAGCAGGACAATCGCCAGACCGTGGCCGGGTCGTCCCCAGGCAAACAGCAGCACCGCGACCAGCAGCTGGGGCAGGCCCATGATCCAGCAGGCCACCCCTGCGGCGGATTGCTCGCCCAATTGCACCGGCAGGGAACGCACGCCCATTTCCCGGTCGCCCTTGACGGCCTTGAAGTCATTCAAAGTCATGATGCCGTGGGTGCCCACGCTGTAGAGCAAAGCCAGCACCAGCGAGCGCGTACCAGGCATGGCCCCGCCAGCCATGACAGCCGCACCGGTGGTCCAGGCAATACCTTCGTAGCTGATGCCGCAGGCAGCATTTCCCCACCAGCCGTTTTCTTTCAGGCGCAGCGGCGGTGCGCTGTAGGCCCAAGCCAACGCCAGCCCCACCAGGGCGGCCCCAAAACCCCAGGGCCCCAAGGCCGTGGCCACAGCCAGGGACACGCCGGTCCACAGCACCGCAATGCCCAATCCCCAGCGCCCGGGCATGCGACCCGATGGAATCGGGCGCTGCGGCTCGTTGATCGCGTCTACATGGCGGTCAAACCAGTCATTGACCGCTTGGCTGGTGGCGCACACAAAGGGCCCCGCCAGCGCAATGCCCACCAGCGCCAGCCACCATTTCCCGTCCATGGCAACGCCGGAGGCCACCACGCCGCAGGCAAACGCCCACATGGGAGGAAACCAGGTGATCGGCTTGAAGAGTTCAGTGATCGCGGAAAGTGCGGGGCGGGCCATTCAAAGTGTTTTATCGTTGACACTGTTAAGTGTCAAGTAATAATTACACTTCTTATGGTATCCCCCTAGTCCGCAGGCCCGCGCCGGGCCGGCCGGGCTTCAGCTTTCGGCGTCAGACTCCGCGCTGGAGTCACTCATGCCAAAGCGCCGCAGCTTGACGTACAGGCTTTGCCGCGACAGGCCCAACATTTCAGCGGCCGAGGCACGGTTGTCGCCGGTGAGTTCCAGCGCGGCCTCAATACAAAGCTGTTCGATCAGGTCGGTGGTCTCGCGAACAATGTCCTTGAGAGGGACACGTCCCACCAACTCCGTCATCTGGCCGGTCGAGCGCGGCAGTTCCTTGCTCGGTTTGGCGTCGTTGTTCAGGCGCAGTCCGACGTCACGGATGGTGAAGCCCAGGCAACGCTTTTCGCCGGTGGTGACCGCCACCGCCGAGATTTCGACGTCGGTGGTGGAGCCGTAGTCACCGCGCATACGGGTGGCAAACAGGCGCACCACATCACGCTGGCGCAAATTTGAAATCAGCACGCTCAGGTCCACACCCGCGCGGCCCAGCCAGCGCTCCAGAGACTCGCCGCGCACCAGGTCTTCATTGCTGACCTGGGCCAGCTGCAAAAACGCACGGTTGGCCGTCAGAACCTGACCAGACAAATCGGTGACGACAAAGGCATCGGGCGCGCTTTCCATCACATCGGCCAGAATTTGCTTGGCATTTGCGGTGCCGGCCGACTCCAGCTGCGCTGCTTTGGGCACCAGGCGCAACAGAAAATGAGAGGTCTGTTCTTGTCGGAACAGCGATACCTGCACCACCATCTCTGCGCCTGTGGGGGCGATTCGCACCTCGACGGGCGTGGCGCGTCCGCTGGCGCGCAAGCCAGACAAGACCTGGCTGAGCGCGGTATAGCTTCGCTGGTCGAGGCTGTCACGCAAGGTCCAGCCGGCTTTTGCCAAAGACTCGCCAAACAGGACTTGGGCTGCAGGGTTGCTGTCTTCGAGCTTTTCGGTGGTGGCATCCAAAATCACCAAGGCCTCGGAGGTCACCTGAAACAGCAACCGGTAACGGGTCTCGATGTGTTTGAGCTGCCAGTAGTCGCGCTCCATCGAGCGCTGGGCGGCAATCAGTTTTTGTTGCAATGCGGCCTGGGGGCGCAAGTCGCGACCGAAAGCCACCGCATGGGCGGCCCGACCCCCGGCCGCACGCGACGCCGGCACATGAATCAGCGAATAGGACAAGGGCAGCTCGGTCCCGTCTTGGGCGAACTGGTTGAGGTGGCGCCACTTGGCACTTTTGCCCGAGTCGCCATCGCGCAGCAAGGCAGCGACCTTGGGGCGGCTTTCCTCGGTGACGGTCTGGCTCCAGGGTTTGCCAAGCCAATTCTGGAAGCCATGGGCCATGATCTCGTCACTGCCAAAAGCGGCATCGCGAATGATGCCTGCCTCGTCCATCACCAGCACCACGTCGGCCGCCGCAGTGATGAGCGTGGCGGCGATATCCGCATCCAGATGAGAAAAATACGACTGCGCATCTTCAAAACGCCCCGTTGGATGTGCCGGTGCCGTTTGAATAACTTGGTTCATGGAGGGTCCGAATTAGGAGAGTAGGAGCTTGGGCTGCTATTGCGTGGCAGTGCCTGAGGCCAGGTGCAATCGGGCCAAGCCAGGTGCCAGACTTCCGTCATTGGCCACCAGATCAGCGCCAACGCGCGCGACGTACTCAGGATGAGAAGCAAAAAGTGGACCTCCCACCATTATGCATACCCCTGTATTCAGCGAGGCTTTTCGAACTGCGCTGACGCATTCGGTCAGTCGGTCTAACTGAGGCGCGGTGGCAAGCGAAAAGCCCACCACGTCGTATTTGTGTCGCTTGACGAGCGTGACCGGATCTTCAAACAGGTCGTACGGTCCGCCGGTAACGGCCCAGCCCCCGCGCTGGAAAAACTCAGCCACCATGGCCAAACCGAAGGTGTGCTGCTCCCCGGGCGTGGGCACCAACAGGATGCTCAGACCATTGCTGACCGGATTTTTGTACTTTTCAAAATCAGCGCTCAGCTCATGCAGCATCCGTTGCAAGCGGCCCAGACCGATGGTGACATCCGTGAAGTCGCACAGGTCTTCTTCCCACATCTCCCCCAGGTAGCGGGCGGCAGGCGCCAGCAAATCGAGGTAAATAGACTCAATTGGCGCACCCTTGATGCGCATGGACTCGATGCAGGCCAGGGCATTGACCTCGCTGCGGGTCAGGATCATCTTGGCAAAGTCCGCCACATCGTCGGGTGTGACCTTGATTGCGGCGTAGTCCGCGGGCAGCTCGCATTCTTGGGGCGTGCGGTGCGCAAGCATGAGCCGCGGGATGATTTCGTGCTGGATCGCCTTGGCGAGCACGGCCACCGTATGGTCGTCTTGGGCAAACGCCTCGTAATCTTTCGGTGTTCGTCCATAGCGTGCCTGCGAGGCATCGCCATGGACCGACCAATCTTGGGACAGGCGGGCGTCACCAAAATTGTCGTCGTCGACCACGCTGCTCCGGTTCCTCGAACCCATTGATGTCTCCTCGTTATGGGGATCCGCCCGAGGGGGCGAATGCGTTTTGGTACCTGCCAAAACAGCCTTTTATTGTCTTTTCCCTAAACCGGTCGCCCCTTTTCGTGGGCGAAAAGTGCAGTTTACACATGCAGTGTCATACCCGTTTTACGCTTCTCCTTGACTTAAATCAAAGCATTTCGGAAACCCGACTAAAATACTCGGAATTATTTTAGAGTGTCTCAACTTATTTACGTAACAAAAAGTTGACATTTCTCGGAAGCAGGGATAAATTGGGCTTTATGGTCTCTCCATCCCTTCCAAAATCACAAGAAATGCCGCCGGCAACTCCGGCACGGCGCCCCTTGTACACGCCGCAAGAGCGCCTGCGCCGCGATGCGACGGTGTGGACTTTGGTTCAGGGGCTGCTGGCGCCCGTCCAGTTTTTCATCTTCCTGGGCAGCCTGGGGCTGGTGCTGCGCTTTCTGTTCACCGGCGAGGGTCTGGAAATCGCCAACGCATCGGTCGTGGTCAAGACGCTTGCGCTGTACGCCATCATGGTGACCGGCTGCATCTGGGAAAAAGTGGTGTTTGGCCGCTACCTCTTTGCCCCCGCGTTTTATTGGGAAGACGTGTTCAGCATGCTGGTGCTGGCACTGCACACCGCGTATTTGGTGGCCCTGTACACCGGCGCGCTCGCTGGCGTGTCGCTGATGTACCTGGCGCTGGCCGCCTACAGCACTTACCTGGTGAATGCCGGACAGTTCTTGCTCAAACTGCGCGCGGCACGCCTGGACCACGCCGCTTCGCAACAGAACCACCCTCAGCCGCTGGGCGGCACGGAGTTGGCGGCATGAGCGCCGTGTCCATTCCGATCCGGGCGGCCTCGGCCGGCGGTTGCAGTGACGCGCCGGTTCTGCGTGAACGCGGCCAGCACGAGGTATTTTGTGGCCTGACCGGCATCATCTGGTTGCACCGCAAGATCCAGGACGCCTTCTTTCTGGTGGTGGGTTCCCGCACCTGTGCCCACCTGATCCAGTCGGCCGCAGGGGTGATGATTTTTGCCGAACCCCGCTTTGCCACCGCCATCATCGACGAGCGTGACCTGGCTGGTCTGGCCGATGCCAATACCGAACTCGACCGCGTGGTGAATCAACTGCTGGCGCGCCGCCCCGAAAT
Organism: Rhodoferax sp.; assembly: GCA_029866205.1. Lineage (GTDB taxonomy): Bacteria > Pseudomonadota > Gammaproteobacteria > Burkholderiales > Burkholderiaceae_C > Allorhodoferax. Next base: position 164,010 of record JARWZT010000001.1, on the reverse strand, counting down.
CAAACTGCTTTTTCTGGTGGGCTCCTGCCCGTCCGAAGTCATCAAACTGGACCTCGCCCGCGCCGCAGCCCGCCTGTCGAGCACGTTTTCACCGTCGGTGCGGGTACTGAATTACTCCGGCAGCGGTATCGAGACCACATTTACCCAGGGCGAAGACGCCTGCTTGGCCTCGATGGTGCCCGGCTTGCCGGCCAGCGCGCCCCAAGCCCCCGCCGAGCTGCTAGTGGTCGGTGCTTTGGCCGACGTGGTGGAAGACCAGTTCTTGCGCCTGTTCAAACAGATGGGCGTGGAGCGGGTGCGGTTTTTCCCGCCCCGGCGCGCCTCGGACATGGCACCGGTCGGTCCCAACACCCAGCTGCTGCTGGCCCAGCCCTTTTTGGCCGACACCGCCCGTGCGCTGCAGGCGCGTGGTGCCACACTGTTATCGGCGCCTTTTCCGCTGGGCGTGGAAGGCACCACACTGTGGCTGCAAGCCGCCGCCCGCGCCTTTGGCATTGCGGACGACGCGTTTGACGCGGCCGTGGCACCGGCGACCCAACGCGCCAAGGCGGCACTGGCGCGCGCCCGGCTCGCGTTAGAAGGCAAAAGCATCTTCTTTTTCCCTGATTCCCAGCTGGAGATTCCACTGGCCCGCTTCTTGGCGCGTGAACTCGGTATGCGACTGCTCGAAGTGGGCACGCCTTATCTGCACCGGCAAAACCTGGCCCAAGAGCTGGCGCTGTTGCCCGAAGGCACCTTTTTGTCCGAAGGACAGCATGTGGAAAAGCAGCTCGAGCGCTGCCGCGCCGCCCAACCCGACATCGTGGTGTGCGGCCTGGGCTTGGCCAATCCGCTGGAGTCCGAAGGCATGACCACCAAATGGGCGATTGAACTGGTGTTCACGCCCATTCAGGGCTTTGACCAGGCCAGCGATCTGGCAGAACTGTTCACCCGCCCGCTGTTGCGCCGCATGCGCCTGGCCGCTTAGGCCGCACTTAGTACCGCCGGACATGCAACTCACCCTCTGGACCTATGAAGGCCCGCCCCATGTCGGCGCCATGCGGGTCGCCACGGCCATGGAAAAAGTGCACTACGTGCTGCATGCACCGCAGGGCGACACCTATGCCGACCTGCTGTTCACCATGATCGAGCGGCTGCAAAAGCGCCCGCCAGTGACCTACACCACCTTCCAGGCGCGCGACTTGGGTGGCGATACCGCTGAGCTGTTCAAGACAGCAGCCCGCGAGGCCTTTGAGCGCTTTCAGCCGCAGGCGATGTTGGTGGGGGCCTCCTGCACCGCCGAATTGATTCAAGACGACCCGGGTGGCCTGTGCAAGGCCTTGAACCTGCCCGTGCCTGTGGTGGCGCTGGAATTGCCGGCCTACCAGCGCAAGGAAAACTGGGGCGCCTCAGAAACTTTTTACCAGCTGGTGCGCAACCTGGCGAAACCCGCCGACCCTCTCAGTGAAAACACTGAGGCGAAAAAACCACGCTGCAACATTCTGGGGCCCACGGCGCTGGGATTTCGCCATCGCGACGACCTGCAGGAGATCCGCACGCTGCTGGCGCAGATCGGCATTGAGATCAACGTCGTCGCCCCGCTGTCGGCCACCCCCGAAGACCTGGGCCGCCTGGCCAACGCCGACTTCAATGTGGTGCTCTACCCGGAGATTGCCAACCTGACCGCGCAGTGGCTGCAGCGCACTTTTGGCCAGCCCTTCACCAAAACCATTCCGATTGGCACCGGTGCAACCCGCACCTTTGTGCGCGAGGTGGCCACGCTGGCCGGTCTGGACGCGGACGCCGCACTGGCCCAGACCCAATCGCGCGCCGCCTGGTACGCCCGCTCGGTCGACTCCACTTACCTCACCGGCAAACGGGTGTTTGTGTTTGGCGACGCCACACACGCCGTGGCCGCCGCCAAGGTGGCCAGCGACGAAATGGGCTTTACCGTGGTCGGCATTGGGACCTACAGCCGGGAATTCGCCCGCGAAGTGCGCGATGCCGCCAAGCACTACGGCGTGGAACCCCTGATCAGCGACGACTATCTAGAGGTCGAAGCCCGCATTGCCGAGTTGCAACCCGAACTGGTACTGGGAACGCAAATGGAACGCCACATCGCCAAGCGCCTGGGTGTGCCCTGCGCCGTGATTTCGGCCCCGGTGCATGTGCAAGACTTTCCGGCGCGCTATTCGCCGCAAATGGGTTTTGAAGGCGCCAACGTGCTGTTTGACACCTGGGTGCACCCCCTGATGATGGGCCTCGAAGAACACCTGATTGGCATGTTCCGGGGAGACTCCGAGTTCCATGAAGACGCAGCGCCCTCGCACCTGGGCGGAGGCGTGATGCAGGAAAGCCCCAGCGCGCCTGCGGCGGCTGCCCCGGCGGACACCGTCACGGTGAACGCAGTGACCGTGGCCAGCTGGAACGCCGACGCCGAACAAGAACTTAAAAAAATACCTTTTTTTGTGCGCGGCAAGGCCCGACGCAACACCGAGCGATATGCCGTCGATCACGGTCTGGCTCTGATCACGGTGGAGACTTTGTATGACGCTAAAGCTCACTTCGGGCGCTAGCATGCGCAAGGCACCCAGCACCCCGATCCGCGTGGTGATCGTGACCATGGACACGCACCTGGCCAGCGCACTCGCGCGAGCGCAACGCACACTGGCCCACGATCTGCCAGGCCTGAGCGTGAGCCTGCACGCCGCCTCCGAATACGCGGGCAACGACGCCCTGATCGCGCGCTGCAAGGCCGACATCGCACAGGCCGACATCGTGGTGGCGGGCATGCTGTTTCTGGAAGACCATTTCCTGCCGATCCTGGACGACTTGCGCGCGCGGCGCATGCAATGCGACGCCATGATCTGTATCGCCTCGGCGACCGAGGTCACGCAGCTCACCCGGCTGGGCCAGTTCGACATGCTCAAGCCCGCCAGCGGCCCGATGGCCTTGCTCAAAAAGCTGCGGGGCGACAAAGGTAAAAAGCCCACCGGTGGCGCCGCGCAAATGAAGATGCTGCGCCGCCTGCCCCAAATGCTGCGCTTTATTCCCGGCACAGCGCAGGACGTGCGGGCCTACTTTTTGGCCATGCAGTACTGGATGAGCGGCTCGGACGACAACGTGCTCAACCTGGTGCGCCACGTGGTGGACCGCGGTGCCGAAGGTCCCCGGCGCAGCCTGCGCGGCAGCCTCAAGGTGGATGCGCCGGTCCATTACCCGGAAGTGGGCGTGTACCACCCCCGACTGGCCGGCCGCTTCGCCGAAGACGCACAAGCCCTGCCCCTGCCGACCCAGAGCCCTGTGCGCGGTACCGTGGGCTTGCTGCTCATGCGCTCCTATTTGCTGGCTGGCAACGCAGGCCACTACGACGGGGTGATTGCCAGTCTGGAAGCCCGTGGACTGCGCGTGATTCCAGCCTTTGCCGCCGGACTGGATTCGCGTCCGGCGATTGACGCTTTTTTCTACGAGCACGGCCGGGTGTGTGTCGATGCAGTGGTCTCGCTGACCGGCTTTTCGCTGGTCGGTGGCCCGGCCTACAACGACGCCAAAGGTGCCGAAGAGGTGCTGGCCGGATTGGATGTGCCCTACGTGGCAGCGCATCCGGTCGAGTTCCAGACGCTGGACCAATGGGGCGGCTCAGACCGGGGCTTGCTGCCGGTCGAGAGCACCATCATGGTGGCCATTCCTGAACTCGATGGCTCCACCGGCCCGATGGTGTTTGGCGGGCGCCCCGGCGCCCCCGGCGTGACCTGCAGCGGCTGCCACCATGCCTGCACCTTCAAGGCCTCTGACACCGCCCAAGACATGCACTCCTGCCCCGAGCGCGCCACCATGTTGGCCGCCAGGGTCAGCAAGCTGATCGCCCTCAAGCGCGGCGCCCGCAGCGAGCGCAAGGTCGCCATCGTGCTGTTCAACTTTCCGCCCAATGCCGGCAATATCGGCACCGCCGCCCACCTGTCGGTGTTTGAGTCGCTGATGCACACCCTGACTGGCATGAAGGCACAGGGCTACACCGTAGACCTGCCGCCCAGCGTCGACGCGCTGCGCGATGCATTGCTGCAAGGCAATGCCGCGCTGCATGGCGCCGATGCCAATGTGCACACCCTTATCTCTACCGACGACCACGTGCGCCGCGAACGCTGGCTCAAAGAAATTGAAGCGCAATGGGGCCCGGCGCCCGGTCGCCAGTTGAGCAACGGCAACTCCATCTTTGTGCTGGGCAAACAGTTTGGCAACGTGCTGGTGAGCGTGCAACCTTCATTTGGCTACGAGGGCGACCCGATGCGCCTGTTGTTTGAAAAAGGCCTGGCACCCACGCACGCGTTTTCGGCCTTTTACCGCTACCTGCGAGAGGACTTTCAGGCCCACGCGGTGCTGCACTTCGGTACGCATGGCGCGCTCGAATTCATGCCCGGCAAACAAAGCGGCATGGGCGGCAGCTGCTGGCCCGACCGCCTGATTGACGACCTGCCCAACATTTATCTCTACGCCGCCAACAACCCCTCGGAAGGCGCGATCGCAAAACGCCGCTCGGGTGCCACGCTGGTGACCTACCTCACGCCCCCGGTGGCGCAAGCTGGCTTGTACAAGGGCCTGCAAGAACTCAAAGCCTCGATCGAGCGCTGGCGCAGCCTGGACTTGCAGTCCCGCGAGCGCCCCGAGCTCGCCGCGCTGGTGCAGGCCCAAGCCGCCGTGCTCGACCTGTGCGCCGCCGAGCCGCTGTGGGACGCCAGCCCAGCCGGCGACGCCGATGCGCGCGTGCTGCGCCTGTACGGCGAAATGCTCGAACTCGAATGCTCGCTCATCCCCTACGGCCTGCACGTGACCGGCAAAGCCATGCCCGTGGCCGCGCGGGTGGACATGCTGCTGGCCATGGCCGACGCAGCGCACGCGGTGCAACTGGAACGCGCAGGTGTGGAAGCCCTGGTGGCCGGGTTGGGGATTGACGAGGCCATGCGCGCAGGACACATCAAAAAGACCGAGGATTCGCTGGCGCTGATGCAGATGCTCTCCAAGGCCAACGAACAGCTCAGTACCGACACCGAAGTCAGTGCGCTGCTGCACGCCCTGGACGGCGGCTACATCCGCCCGGCACCCGGCGGCGACGTATTGCGCACACCCGAGGTGTTACCCAGCGGACGCAATATGCACGGTTTTGATCCGTTTCGCATTCCCAGTGCCTTTGCGGTACGCGACGGCGCCAAGCACGCCCAGCTTTTGCTGGACCGATTTATTGCCGATGGCAATCCGCTGCCGGAATCCATTGCCATGGTGCTGTGGGGCAGCGACAACCTGAAAAACGAAGGCGCGCCGATCGGCCAGGCCTTGGCCCTGATGGGCGCGCTGCCGCGCTTTGACAGCTACGGCCGTATTGCAGGTGCCACGCTGATTCCGTTGGCCGAGCTGGGTCGCCCGCGCGTCGACGTGGTAATCACCCTCTCAGGCATCTTCCGCGACCTGATGCCGCTGCAGATCAAGCTGCTGGCCGAGGCCGCTTTTCTGGCCGCATCGGCCGACGAGCCCCTCGAGATGAACTGGGTGCGCAAACACACCTTGGCCTACCAGCAAGAACACGGTTGCACCCTGGAAATCGCAGCGCTGCGGGTCTATGGCAATGCCGAAGGTGCCTACGGCTCCAACGTCAACAACCTGGTGGAAAGCAGCCGCTGGGGCGACGAGGGCGAGCTGGCCGAGACCTACAAGCGCCGCAAGGGTTTTGCCTATGGCCGCAGCGGCCGTGCGGTGCAGCACACGGCCCTGCTCACCAGTGCGCTGGCCGATGTACAGCTCACCTACCAAAACCTGGATTCAGTCGAACTCGGGGTGACCACCGTCGACAACTACTTTGACACCCTGGGCGGCATTACCCAGGCCGTCAAACTGGCCCGCGGTGGCAAGACGCCCCCGGTCTACATTGGTGACCAGACCAAGGGCGACGCCTCGGTACGTTCGCTGAAAGAACAAGTGGCGCTTGAGACGCGCACCCGCATGCTCAACCCCAAGTGGTTTGAGAGCATGCTGGAACATGGCTACGAAGGCGTGCGCCAAATCGAGTCGCACGTGACCAACACCCTGGGCTGGTCTGCCACCACCGGACAGGTCCAGCCCTGGGTGTACCAGCAGCTGACCGAGACCTTCATGCTCGACGCCACCATGCGTGAGCGACTGGCAAAGCTGAACCCCACCGCCTCAGCGCGGGTGGCCAACCGATTGATCGAAGCATCCGAGCGCAACTACTGGCAACCGGATGCCCACACACTGGACGCCTTGCGGCGCGCCGGTGAAGAGCTGGAAGACCGCCTTGAAGGCGTCTACGAAGGAGCATCCGCATGAACATTGAAACCCTGCCTTTTCCCACTGTACGGCGCTCGGTGCCACGCCTGGACGGCGACGGAAGCGTACAAGTGCAACTCGACCCCAACCTCAAAATCGGCAACGCCAAGGTCTTTGCCATTTATGGCAAGGGCGGTATCGGCAAAAGCACCACCAGCAGCAATCTGTCAGCGGCGTTTTCCAAGCTCGGCAAGCGCGTGCTGCAAATTGGCTGCGACCCCAAGCACGACAGCACCTTCACCCTGACTAAGAAGATGCTGCCCACGGTGATTGACGTGCTCGAGACCGTGGACTTTCATGCTGAGGAGCTGCGGGTCGAGGACTTTGTGTTCCCCGGCTACAACGGCGTGATGTGCGTGGAGGCCGGTGGCCCGCCCGCCGGTACCGGTTGTGGTGGCTATGTGGTGGGCCAAACCGTCAAGCTGCTCAAAGAACACCACTTGCTCGAAGACACCGACGTGGTGATTTTTGACGTGCTGGGCGACGTGGTGTGCGGTGGTTTTGCCGCTCCGCTGCAGCACGCCGACAAGGCACTCATCGTCACGGCCAACGACTTTGACTCCATTTTTGCCATGAACCGCATCGTGCAAGCCATCGGTGCCAAGGCCAAAAACTACAACGTGCGCCTGGGCGGCGTGATTGCCAACCGCAGCGCAGCCACCGACCAGATCGACAAGTACAACGACAAGATCGGACTGAAGCTGGCCGCGCATTTCCCGGACCTGGACGTGATCCGCCGCAGCCGCCTCAAAAAATCGACGCTGTTCGAGATGGAGCACTCGCCCGAGCTGGAAGCGGTTCAAAACGAATACATGCGCCTGGCGGCCTCGCTGTGGTTGGGTGGCGAGTCGTTCTCGGCCGTGCCCATGAAAGACCGCGACATTTTTGACCTGCTGGGTTTTGACTGAAGGACACCAGCCATGAGCGACACCACCTACCAGGAACGGCGCGGCCAGATCGAAAACTATTTCGATCGCACTGCCGTAGCCGCCTGGGCCAAGCTGACTTCGGATGCGCCTGTAGGCCGAATCCGCGCCAGCGTGCGCGCCGGACGCGACCAGATGCGCGCCACCTTGCTGTCGTGGTTGCCCCAAGACCTGCACGGCGCGCGGATTCTGGACGCCGGTTGCGGCACCGGGGCGCTGGCCGTAGAAGCCGCCCGCCGGGGCGCGGAGGTGGTGGGCATTGACCTGTCGCCTACGCTGGTGGACCTGGCGCGCACCCGCCTGCCCGCCGATGTGGCGCAGCGTATCGATTTGCGCAGCGGGGACATGCTTGACCCGAGCCTGGGCACGTTTGACCACGTGGTGGCGATGGACTCCATCATCCACTACCAAACCGAGGACGCCGTGGCTGCGCTGGCCCAACTGGCGCAACGCACCACCCGCTCAATGGTGTTTACCTTTGCGCCGCGCACCCCCTTGCTGGCGGCCATGATCTCGGTGGGGCGCCTGTTCCCCCGCGGCGAACGGGCACCCTGGCTGGAGCCCATGGCCGAGGACAAAATTGCCGCCCTGATGGCCGCAACCCCCGCGCTGGACGCCTGGCAATGCGGCCGCACCCAGCGGGTATCCAGTGGCTTTTACAAGTCGCAAGCCATGGAGTGGAGCCGCTAATGCGGGCCGGCGCCTTCAACAAGTTCGCGCGCAAGCTGCCCGCCAGCTGGCTGCCGTTTGCCGACGTGGCCAGCCCTGGCCTGCCCTTGGCACGGCTGCTGCGCCTGTCCTTGTTCAAGGTGACCATGGGCATGACCACGGCCTTGCTGATTGGTACGCTCAACCGCGTGATGATTGTCGAGCTGGGCGTGTCGGCCTGGCTGGTGTCGCTGATGCTGGCCCTGCCCCTGCTGGTGGCCCCTTTTCGGGCGGTCACCGGTTACCAGTCAGACGTCCACCGTTCGGCCTTTGGCTGGAAGCGGGTGCCGTTTATGTGGGGTGGCACGCTGATCCAGTTTTTTGGACTGGCGGTGATGCCTTTTGCGCTGCTGGTGCTCTCGGGCGGAGGGCAGATTGCCACGCCCGAATGGGTCGGCCAGGGCGCGGCAGCGATTGCGTTCCTGATGGTCGGTGCGGGTTTGCAAACCTCGCAAACGGCCGGGCTCGCCCTGGCCACCGACCAGGCCAGCGAAGACACGCGACCCCGCGTGGTGGCCCTGATGTACGTGATGTTGTTGCTCGGCGCGGTGGGCGGAAGCCTGATTTTCAGCCTGGTGTTGGCGCATTTCACCCCCGAACGTCTGGTGCAGGTGGTGCAAAGCACGGCGCTGGTGGTGCTGGTGCTCAACTCGATTGCCTTGTGGAAACAGGAGCCGCGCAACCCCCAGCGCGCTGCGGCCATGAAAACCGAAGTGCAGCCGAGCTTTCAGACCGTGTGGGCACAGTTCATCGGCCTGCCCCACGCGCGGCGCTTTTTGTGGGCTACCGCGCTGGGCACCATGGCCTTCAATATGCAGGACATCGTGCTTGAGCCTTATGGGGGCGAAATATTGCACCTGAGCGTTGGCGCCACCAGTGCCTTGACGGGCATGTTGGCGGGCGGTGGCTTGCTGGGCTTTATTCTGGCCGGACGCCAACTGGCCCGCGGTGTGGACCCGCTGCGCTTGGCGGCCTATGGCGCGCTGGCGGGCTTGCCCGCCTTCTCGGCGGTGATTTTTTCTGCGCCGCTGGAAGCCGGTTGGCTGTTTCGCGCCGGGGCGCTGGGTATCGGCTTTGGCGGCGGTCTGTTTGCCGTGGGCACCTTGTATTGCGCCATGCGCATGGAGGGCGGCGGCTTTGTCGGCTTGGCGCTGGGCGCCTGGGGCGCAGTGCAGTCCACCGCAGCGGGCCTGGCCATGTTTTTCGGCGGCGCACTGCGCGATGCCATCAGCAGCCTGAGCAGTGCGGGCTTGCTCGGGCCGGCGCTGGCTGCACCGTCCACCAGTTACAGCGTGGTCTACCACGTCGAAATGTTGCTGCTGTTTTTTACCTTGGTGGCCATCGGGCCACTGGTGAAAGGCAACACCCGGTTCACCCGCCCTGTTTCACCACCGCTTGGACAGCCCACGCTGTCCACTTAAGTCCACCAACCGTCCATTGATTGCCACTTACCAGGAGAAGCCCTTATGCAAACCGTTGGCTACATCACCAATTATCTCGACCTGGCGCAGCTGCTGCTGTATGTTTTCTGGGTCTTTTTTGCCGGCCTGATTTATTACCTCGTGGTGGAAAACCACCGCGAGGGCTACCCCATGGAGTCCAGCAGCAGCGGACGCGCGGTGGTCAAGGGTTGGCCCATTCCTGAGCCCAAGACGTTCAAGCTCGAGAACGGCAAATCGGTCACCGTACCCGATCTGGCGCGCAAAGAGCCGCCGTTGCATGGCGTCTCCACGGGTTGGGGCTCCGGTGCACCGCTAGAGCCGCAGGGTGACCCCATGAAGGCCGCCATCGGCGCCGGTGCGTATTCGATGCGCGAAGACGTTCCTGAGATGACCTCACATGGCACGCCGGTATTGCAGCCTCTGCGTCTGGCGCCAGACTACAGCGTCGCTCCGCAAGATGTAGACCCACGCGGACTGCCCGTCATGGGCGGCGATGGCAAGCAAGGCGGAACCGTCAAGGACATTTGGATCGACTCCGCTGAAATGATGTTCCGCTACCTCGAAGTCGAAACCCAAACCAGTGCCGGCCTGCGCCACGTGCTGCTGCCGATTCCGTTTGCGCTGATCCGTCGCAACCAGGTCGAGGTGCATGCCATCTTTGGCCGCCACTTTGCCGATGTGCCCCAACTGCGCAACGCCGACCAGGTCACCAAGCTCGAAGAAGAAATGATCACCGCCTATTTTGGCGGCGGGACGCTGTATGCCGATGCGCAACGCAGCCAGCCCCTGATCTGAGCACCCCTGACTGCCTACGATTTTGGAGACTCCCATGAGCCAAGAGCAACGCGGCCACGAGCATGAGTTTGAACCGCAGTTCGGCCTGCCCGAGCGCCTTCCGGCCAACGAACGCATTCTTTGGCAGGGTTCGCCCGATGTATCGGCTCTCGCACGCAGTGCGTTTCACCTGCACAAACTGGGTCTGTATTTCGCCCTGTTGTTGGTGGCACGCGCCGCATCGGAAGTCTCGGCAGGGGCCAGCGCCATGGGCGTGCTGCTCTCCCTGAAATGGCTGGCTCCCCTGGCGCTCACCGGCCTGCTGATTGTCTGGACACTCGCGTGGCTCACCGCGCGCACCACCGTCTACACCCTGACCAACAAGCGCGTCGTGATGCGCTTGGGCATCGTGCTCACCGTCAGTTTTAACCTGCCTTTGTCTCGGATCGCGGCTGCCGATCTGCGGGCGCTCCGTGCCGGCCATGGCGACATCACCTTGGCGCTGAAGGGTGAGGACCGCATCGCGTGGGTGCACCTCTGGCCCAGCGTGCGGCCTTGGCGCATTGCCCATCCCGAGCCCACCTTGCGGGCGATTCCCGGTGCGGCTGCGGTCGCAGCGGAGCTCAGCGCCGCGTGGTCTGCCGCAAGTGGCCAGGCGGCCACCCCTGCGCCCAGTTCGCGCGTGCAACACGATGCCTCGGCACACGGTTTGCAAGTGAGCGCCTCATGAGTGCCGCACTGTCTGCGCGCCGGGCGCCCGATACGTTCCCCAAGTGGGTGCTGTACTGCGCCGGGGGCATCATCGCGTTCTCGTTGCTGTCGGTGGGCTTGGTGCGCATTACCGGCAACGGCCCCGACCAGCGTGCGGCGGCACCCACACTCGAGCGCTCGCTGCGCTTTGAGGACCTGCCTGACCACGGCGTCCGTGTGGCCGACGGGGTGACAGGCCAGACCCTGACGGTGCTGTATGGCGAGCAGGGTTTTGTCCGCGGTGCCTTGCGCGCGCTCAGCCGGGAGCGCCATGCGCGCGGTATTGGCTCAGCCCCCCCCTTCAACCTGGTCGCCCGCACCGATGGGCGGGTCACCCTGATGGACCCGGCCACCGGCCAGCGTATTGACCTGGAATCGTTTGGCCCGACCAACACCGCTGAATTTGCGCGCTTTCTGGCGCTTCAACCCGAATAACCCTGCCCTTCGGAGCACTCCATGTCTGCCCAAATCGCCATTGACTCTTCTGCCAAAGCCTCGCAAAAAGCGGTGGAAAGCACCATGCTGAGTCCCCGCTTCTACACCACCGACTTTGCCGCCATGGACCGTCTGGATGTGTCTGCCATGCGCACGGAGTGGGACACCATGATGGCCGAGTACGAGGGCGACAACAACCACGATCATTTCCAGCGCACACCCGAATTTGCGCAGGAAGTGGCCGAGCGCTTTTCACAGGTCAGCCCCGAAATGCGTCAAGAATTTTTGGACTTCCTGATTTCTTCGCTGACCTCCGAGTTTTCGGGCTGCATCCTGTACAACGAAATTTTCAAGAACGTCGAGAACCCCGACATCAAGCAGCTGATGCGCTACATGGCGCGCGACGAGTCGCGCCATGCCAGCTTTCTGAACCAGTCGCTCAAGGACTTTGGCCTGGGTATCGACCTGGGTGACCTCAAGCGGACCAAGGCCTACACCTACTTCAAGCCCAAGTACATTTTTTACGCGACCTACTTGTCCGAGAAGATTGGTTATGCGCGCTACATCACCATCTTCCGCCAGCTCGAACAACATCCGGACAAGCGCTTTCACCCCATCTTCAAATGGTTTGAGCGCTGGTGCAATGACGAGTTCCGCCACGGCGAGTCGTTTGCGCTGATCATGCGGGCCAACCCGCACCTGCTGCGCGGCGCCAATGTGTACTGGATCCGCTTTTTCTTGCTGGCGGTCTACGCCACCATGTACGTACGCGACCACACCCGGCCCATGCTGCACCACGAAATGGGACTGGAATCGACCAGCTACGACTACACGGTGTTCCGCATTACCAACGAGATCACCAAGCAGGTGTTTCCGGTCAGCCTGGACATCGACCACCCGGCTTTTCGCGCCGGACTGGCTCGCCTGTTTCACATCCAGACGCAGATGGACGCCGCCAAGGCCCAAGGCGGCCTGTGGGGCACACTGCGCCGGGCCGGTTGGGCCGTCGCGGGGGCTGCCACCTTTGTCCGCCTGTACTTCCAGCCGGTACAGCACCACGCACTGCCCGAGCAAGTGCGCATGGCGCCGGCCTGGTAGCAGGCCCCAAGTTCGCGCAAGGCCGTGCCCGCAATGACAGACATCTCGATTGCCATTGGCTTTGCCGTCTTTATCTGGTGGTTCAGCACCGGCATCGTGATCTTGCTCAACCGCATGTCGCGCAGTGCCATCCGCTTGAGCCTGGTCTTGTCGTCCTTGCTGGGGGTGGCGGCACTGGTCGGTTTGGCGCATACCGCGCAGCAAACGGGGGTGGCCGGGGCCTACTGCGCGTTTACCTGTGCTCTGCTGGCCTGGGGTTGGAACGAATTGAGCTTTTTGACTGGCTGGATCACCGGGCCACGCACCAGCGCCCTGCCGGTGGGCACCGTGGGCTGGCCCCGGTTTGTGGAGTCCTTGCGCGCGGTGCTGTGGCATGAGCTGGGCATTTTGCTGGTGGGTCTGGCCATTGTGGCCATTACCTGGGACGCGCCCAACCAAGTCGGCACCGGCACCTACCTGGTACTCTGGGCCATGCGCACCAGCGCCAAGCTGAACCTGTTTTTTGGGGTGCGCAATCTCAGCGAAGAGTTTTTGCCGGCGCACCTGGCCTACCTGGAAAGCTTCTTTCGGCGCAAGCGCATCAACGTCTTTTTCTTCTTTGCCGTCGCTGCAGCCAGCGCCTGCCTGTTTGTGCTGGTGGCCGGTGCCCACGATGCCTTGAACAGCGCAGCGCATACGGTCGGTTACGCGCTGGTGGCCACCCTGCTGGCCCTGGCTATTTTGGAACATTTGCTGCTGGTGCTGCCGCTGGACACCACCGCCCTGTGGCGCTGGGCCATCCGAAAACGCACGCAAGCCCAGGCCTGAGTACGGCCAATCCATTGGACCCCCATGACAAACTATTTCAAATCCGTTGACGGTGTGCATGGCGGCCACGACGGCGGATGGGCCTCCACCCCGCCCGCGTCGACCGAACGGGATACCGCTCCGCTGGCGGTGGTGATTGGCACCGGCTTTGGCGGACTGGCAGCGGCTATCCGTTTGAGCGTCAAGGGCTACCGCGTTCAAATGCTCGAAAAGCTCGACGCCCCGGGTGGGCGGGCCTACGTGCACAAGCAAGACGGTTTCACCTTTGACGCCGGGCCCACCATCATCACCCTGCCGCACCTGATTGCCGAGCTTTTCACCCTCTGCGGCCAGCGCATGGAGGACCATGTGGACCTGCGCCTGATGTCGCCGTTTTACCGGATCCGGTTTGACGATGGCAGCCACTTTGACTACAGCAACGACGACGAGTCCATGCTCGATCAAATTGCCCGGATCAGCCCTGAGGACGTGCAGGGTTTCAAAAACCTGATCAAAGCCTCCGAGCGTTGCTTCCAGCTCGGTTTTGTTGAACTCGGCATGGTGGCCTTTGAGTCGGTGACCGACGTGATCAAAGCCATGCCCAACCTGATCAAGATGCAGGCCTGGCGCTCGATTTACAGCTTGGTGGCCCAGCACATCAAGCACCCCAAACTGCGCATCGTGATGAGTTTTCATCCTCTGCTGATTGGCGGCAACCCGTATTCGGTGACCTGTGTCTATTCGCTGATTCACTCGCTGGAGCGCCGCTGGGGCGTGCATTCGGCCATGGGTGGAACCGGTGCCATCGTCCGCGAGTTGGTGAAGCTGCTGCACGACCGCAAAGTGCCGATCCGGTACAACGCGCCGGTGACCCAGATCCGGGTGGAGAACGGGCGGGCCAGCGGAGTGGAGTTGGAGAGCGACGAGTTCATCGCGGCCGACATTGTGGTCAGCAACGCCGATGCCGCCTGGACCTACCGCCACCTGATCGCACCCCAACACCGCAGGCACTGGACCGACAAACGCATCGCCAAAGGCAATTACTCCTCAGGGCTGTTTGTCTGGTATTTCGGTACCGACCGCAAATACGAAGACGTGCCCCACCACATGATGGTGCTGGGGCCGCGCTACAAAGGTCTGCTGCAGGACATCTTCAAAAACCACACGCTGTCCAAAGACTTCAGCCTGTACCTGTACCGCCCCACCGCCACCGACCCTTCGCTGGCGCCCGAAGGTTGCGACAGTTTTTACGCCCTGTCGGTGGTGCCCAATCTGAGCAGCGGCACCGACTGGGCCGCCGTGGGCGAGCAGTACCGCCAGGCGATTGCCACAGCCCTGCAGGAGTCTGTGTTGCCGGATCTGAACCAGCACGTGGTGAGCTCGCGCTTCACCACGCCGCAGGATTTTCAGGACCGGCTGTGGTCCTACAAAGGCGCTGGTTTTGGGCTGGAGCCCATCCTGCAGCAAAGTGCCTGGTTCCGACCGCACAACCGCAGCCAGGACGTCAAGGATTTGTACCTGGTGGGCGCCAGCAGCCAGCCCGGCGCGGGTGTTCCCAGCGTCCTCATGTCCGCAAAAATGCTTGAACAGGTGGTTCCCGATGTCAAATCTTTTGCCTAATTCGGCGGCTACGCCTGCGCCCGGCCAGGTGAGCGCCTACGACTTGCAGGCCTGTACGGCCTTGATGCGCGGGGGCTCCAAGTCCTTTTTTGCGGCCTCCAAGCTGCTGCCGGCCCGCCTGCGGCCACCGGCCACCGCCTTGTATGCCTATTGCCGTCTGGCCGACGATGCGATTGATCTGGGCACCGACCCCGTGCTGGCCATGCAGGACCTGCAAGAGCGGCTGGACGCCATCTACGCGGGTCGCCCGGGCGAACTGGATGCCGACCGTGCGCTTGCCCATGTGGTGCACCACTATGGCATTGCACGGGGCTTGCTCGATGCGCTGCTGGACGGGTTTTTGTGGGACTCGCAAGGCCGTCGCTACGAAACCCTGGCCGACGTGGAAGCCTACGGCGCGCGCGTGGCCGGTGCGGTGGGCGCCATGATGTCGCTCATCATGGGCGCAGCCACGGAATCGGCCATTGCCCGCGCCTGCGAGCTGGGCGTGGCCATGCAACTCACCAATATTGCCCGCGACATTGGCGAAGACGCCCGCAATGGCCGCCTGTACATTCCCCGCGCCTGGTTTCGTGAGATCGGCATGGACGCCGACGCATGGCTTGCCGCACCGGTGTTTGACGCGCGGATTGCCAGCTTCACGCAGCGCCTGTTGCTGCGCGCCGATGTGCTGTACCGGCGCGGCGAGTTTGGCCTGGCCGAACTGCCCTGGGACTGCCGCCCCGCCATTCAGGCAGCCCGCCTGGTGTATGCCGAGATCGGCAAGCAGCTTGAGCGCAAGGGCCTGAACTCGATTGACCAGCGCACCGTGGTGTCCACACCGCGCAAACTGGCCTTGTTGGCCCGTGCGGCTGCGGTGGCCGTCAAGGCACCCGCCGTACCCGCCATGGCCCTGAGCCCGGTGCCGGCCATTGCTTTTTTGGTGGACGTGGTGGGCCGGGACCGCAACCCGGTGGTGGACCACAAGCCCTGGACGATTCCCCAACGCAGCTTCGACCAACGGGTCGAGTGGATGGTGGACTTGTTTGGCCGTCTGGAGCAACGCGAGCGCGCCCGGCGCTAGGGGCAAGGCTTGCTCAAGCTCGTTGAAGTGCTGGTGTTGCTGTGCGCGGGCGCCCTGTTCGTGGTCTGGCAATGGCGCGATCTGCGCAAAGCACGCGAGCAAACCCGCCGGCAACGCGAAGCCGCGCAAGATGCCTCCCGCCCCAAGGGCCCGCATGGCACCTAACCTGAAAATCATCCACCTGGTGTGCGCCTGCCTGTTTTTGGGCAACGTCATCGTCAGCGGCGTCTGGGCGCTGCTGGCCGAGCGCACGCGCAACCACGCCATCATCCAGTTCAGCAACCGCATGGTGTTGATTACTGACGCGATGTTCACGCTGGTGGGCGCCGTGGGCGTGGTGTGGACCGGGCACGGCATGGCACTGCACCTGGGTGGCGAGGCCTCGCACCCCTGGATTCAGTGGTCCTACGGGCTGCTCAGCTTCTCGGGCCTGATCTGGCTGTTGGTGCTGGTGCCGATTCAGCTCAAGCAATACACCCTGCTGCGCGCCAGCGACACCGTGGGCGAGGAGTATTGGCGCCTCTCGCGCATCTGGCAGGCGGCCGGTGCGCTGGCCACAGTATTGCCGCTGCCCATCGTGTACCTGATGGTGACCAAGCCCGCCTAAGCTACACGCGTCAAGCCACTCCCTGTGCGGCCGTCGCGCTGCGCACAACCCACCAAGGCCGCACCATGTCCGCACCCCAACCATCTCTGCAAGGCCAGGTCGTTCTGGTCACCGGCGCGGCCTCTGGCATTGGCGCGGCCACGGCACTTGAGCTGCTGCAGCGCGGCGCCCTGCCGGTGCTGGTGGACTGCGATGCCGAGCCACTGGAACGCATGGCCGAGCGCTGCGGCCCCGGCACGCGGCACTGGGTGGCCGACGTGACCGATTTGGCCGCCATGGAGCACGCGGTAGCGCAGACCCTGGCGCACCACGGCCGCCTTGACGCCGTATTTGCCAACGCCGGCGTGGCCGCCTTTGGCCCTTTGGCGCATATTGATCCGCAGGCCTGGAAGCGCTGTTTTGAGGTCAACGTGTTTGGCGTGTTCAACACCGTACGCGCGGCGCTGCCTGCAGTGATGCGGGCGCGCGGCTATGTGCTGATCAACGCCTCGGTCTCTTCGTTTGCACATCCACCGGTCATGTCGGCCTATGCGGCCAGCAAGTCGGCGGTCGAGGCCATGGGCAACGCTTGGCGCATCGAGCTGGCATCGCACGGCGTCCATGTGGGC
Source organism: Rhodoferax sp. (assembly GCA_029866205.1). GTDB lineage: Bacteria > Pseudomonadota > Gammaproteobacteria > Burkholderiales > Burkholderiaceae_C > Allorhodoferax. Next base: position 146,878 of record JARWZT010000001.1, on the reverse strand, counting down.
GTGGTGCACGCCGGCTGGGTGCGCACGCCGCTGGTCACCGAGGGCGCGCTGCACCCCGGCTTTGTGCGCCTGCGCGCCACCATGCCCGGCCCCATGAACACCGAGACCTCGCCCGAAGACACCGCCCGCGCTATCGTGAACGGCATGGCCCGTCGCAAAAGCCGCATCTTTATACCCGGCTGGCTGCGCCTGCTGTACGCGCTGCGCGCGCTCTTGCACCTGCCGTTTGCCGAGCGTGAACTGCGCCGTGCGGCACCGGAAATCGAGGCGATCTACCTCGAAGGCCTACAGTCCGAAGGCGCCCTCGCCTCGTCGTTTGGGCCGCGCGAGCGCGAACGGACGCTGGCGCGGGCGCGGGCGCGGGCGCGGCAATCAGGCTAGCCAGCCTGCGGGCTAGCTAAACACCCCGCCATACTGCTTGCGCAGATCGCCCTTTTGCACCTTGCCGGTGCCGCCCACGGGCAAGGACTCCAAAAACACCACATCGTCAGGCACCCACCACTTGGCGACCTTGGTTTCCAGGAACTTCAGGATTTCTTCCTTTTCCAGGGTGGCGCCGGGCTTGCGCACGATGAAAAGCAGGGGGCGCTCGTCCCACTTGGGGTGTTTGACGCCAATCACCGCTGCCATGGCCACGCCGGGGTGGCCGACGGCGGCGCTCTCCAGATCAATCGAGCTGATCCATTCGCCGCCGGTCTTAATGACGTCTTTGGTACGGTCGCGGATTTGCATGGTGCCGTCGGGAGCGATGGTGGCAATGTCGCCGGTGGGGAACCATCCGTCGATGAGCGGCGACTTTTCGCCCTTGTAGTACGAAGCAATGATCCAGTGGCCACGCACCATCAGCTCACCTTGCGAGCTGCCGTCGCGCGGCAGGGTGTCGCCGGCCTCATTGACCACCTTGATCTCCACGCCAAAGGCGCTGCGGCCCTGCTTGGCCAGCAAGGCCTGCTTTTTTTCGGACGTCCAGGTTTTGGACTGTGGCGGCAAGATGCCCATGGTGCCGATGGCCGTGGTCTCGGTCATGCCCCAGCCGTGGCGCACGTCCACACCGTACACGTCCATGAACTTGGCGATCAGCGCTTGCGGCATGGCCGAGCCTCCCACGCCGGTGCGGCGCATGGTGCTAAAGCGCAGTCCGTGCTGCTCCATATAGGCCAGCAGACCTTGCCAAATCGTGGGCACGCCGGCGCTGATGGTCACACCTTCGGACTCCATCAGCTCATAGATCGACTGGCCGTCGAGTTTGGGGCCGGGCAAGACCAGCTTGGTGCCGCCAATGGGCGCGGCATAAGGAATACACCAGGCGTTAATGTGGAACATCGGCACCACCGGCAAGATGGCGTCGCTGGGGGACAGCGACAGCAGACCAGGCATGCACCCAGACATGGCGTTGAGCACGATGGCGCGGTGCGAATACATGGCACCTTTGGGATTACCCGTGGTCCCCGAGGTATAGCAAAGCGCCGCAGCGGTGTTTTCGTCAAACTGGGGCCACGCAAACACCTCACTGCAGGGCTCGACCAGTTCGTCATACGACAGCACGTTGGCTACCCCGTCAATGGTCGGCGTGTTGCCCGCGTCGGCCAGGCAGACCCAGGCGCGTACGTTGGGGCAATGCGCAGCAATGCCTTTGACCAAGGGCGCAAAGGTGGCATCAAACAAGATCACCCGGTCTTCGGCGTGGTTGATGATGTAGATGAGCTGCTGCGCCTGCAAACGCGGATTGCAGGTGTGCATGACCATGCCGCTGCCAGACACCGCGTAGTACGCCTCGAGGTGCCGGTGGTTGTTCCAGGCAATCGAGCCCACGGCATCGCCCGCCACCAGGCCCAGGCCGGACAGCGCGTTGGCCAGTTTGCGCGCGCGCGCCGCACACTGGGCATAGGTGTAACGAAACAGCGGACCGTGGGTCTCACGCGAAACGACTTCGACCTCGCCATATTGCGCTGCGGCGTGCTCAATCACGCTGGAGAGCAGCAAAGGCAGGTTCATCATCAGACCGGGTTGGAGCATGGCGGGTACTTTCAAAATGGGGCTTCAAAGCGGGACGGGGCGCCTTGCGCAGGCGACACCTGCGCAGTGCGCGCAATTATGCGCAGGCGAATCACGCCCCTTGAATGGGGTGGGCAGAAACAGTCACGCCTGGGACACGCAGAGTTTTCAAGGCTGACCCAGCCTCCGATTTGACAGTTCGTCTCTAGCCCCGCCGTGGCATTCGCCAGGGCAGCATCAGCCGCACAGGCAGTGACACCAGACGCGGTACGTCCAGCGATTCGTGTACGGCGGTCACTTCTTCGCCGAGCAGGCGGGTGCGCAACAGGGAACGGGCGTAAAACGGCGTGTCTTCCAGTGTGCTGATCAGTTTGGGTGCCGTCGGCACCCCCTGTGCGTCTTCGCTGCACATGCCACGCGGGATGCGCCAGGCCGAGGCCGGCAATTGGTAGCGTGGCGGCGCCTCAAAAGCGGTGGTTTCGCCATTCGGGGAAAAGCGCTGCGCCACCACCCGGTCCGGGCCATGGCGCGGGCGCACGTCGTAAACCACGGCGGTGTCGCCGTTGGCCATTTCGGCGCGCGCCCAGTCCCAGTCGCGAAAGCCTTTTTCTACCGGCTCGTCGCCTTCGTTGGAGTCCATATAGGCATGGCCGCTCCAACGGGCACTGGGCCTGTCCAGTTCTACCTCGACCCGCGAGCAGGGTGCAATCGGTCCCCAGCGGTGGCGGCCGCCGTTGTCCAGGGCGGTGACAAAGCGTGACAGGCCCACCGGTCGCACGGTCACGCGGCCCCGCACCCGCAGGGGGATGGGCACGTTGATTTCGTCAATGTCGATGGTCAGGGCCTGGCCGTCCCAGGCCAGGCTGCTCGGGCCGATGCGGTAGTGCGCGGCGCTGCGCTCCACCTGGCTGCGGCCGCGCTCGGTCATGGTCCAGCGTCGGCCCTGGGCGCCATAGAGCGCCACGTTGATGGCGCAAAAGTGCTCGGGGTCGGCCACGCCGCCATTGCGGCTGCGCGCCCAGGCGTAATACGGCGAAAACACACTGCCCACAAAGGCGATGATGGAGAGGCCATGTTGGCCGTCGTCGCTCAGGGCGTCGACATACCACCAGAGATAACCACCCGGCGCGACCGGCTGGTCGAATCGAGGTGCGCCATCAGCGTCGCGGCCGCCAACCGACCCGACATCGCGGCCATTGGCACGCCCGGTCCCGGGTGCGCGCTGCCCCCCGCCAGGTACAGGCCCGGCACTTTGCTCTGCGCTGACGGCCGCGCAAAGGCCGACATCCAACCATGGGTCGCCCGGCCATAGAGGGCCCCGCCCGTGCCCGGGTACAGCCGGCCAAAGTCTTGCGGCGTGCTGCGCACCACCTGGTGTGGCTGGGCTTGCAGCGTCAGGCCACAGTGGCGCAGCAGCGCCAGGCTTCGGTGTTCGCATGCTTGTATCTCCGATGCTTGAAATGCGGGGCTGTCGCCGTCGGCCGGGGCGTTGACCAGGGCCAGCATGCGCTCGGGGCCGGCTTGGGACAAGCCCTGATCATCGCGGTCTTGGGCACACAGGTAGACCGTACCTTGCCGGGGCAGGCGGCGGCTGGAAAATATATCGTCAAATTCACTGCGGTAGTCGTGGTCAAAAAACACGTTGTGCCGCACCAGCGGAAAACCGCTGGCACGGGCGTGCATGGACCAGGTGACCGCAGACAGCGAACGCTGCGCCACGGGGACCGGTGCCACCGCCTGCTGCGGTCCCGCGCCCAAGAGCCCTTGGGCCAGGGCGCCCACATCGCCGTTGAAGACCACCGCGTCTGCGGCCAGGTGCTCACCGCTGGCCAGGCGCACGCCACTCACGCGGCCTTGCGCAGTTTCGATCTGGCTGCAAGCGACGCCGTAACGCAGCATGACCCCACGCTGCTGCGCCAGACCGGCCAGCGCCTGCGCGACCGCGTGCATGCCGCCATGGACCGACCACACGCCGTCCAGCTCCACCTGCGCCACCAGCATGAGCGTGGCCGGTGCCGCCCAGGGTGACGAGCCGCAGTAGGTGGCGTAACGGGCAAAAAGTTGCTGCAGCCGCACGTCATGAAAATGCCGGCCCAGACTGCTCCACAGCGTGGCAAACGGCCCCAGCCCCATCAGCGTGCCCAGGCCGCGCGGCCCCAGGTCTTGTGCCATGCTCAGCAAGCTCGGACGCTGGCTGCGGATATAGGGTTGCTCCAGCGTCTGGTAGAGCGCGCGGGTTTGCTGGCAAAACTGCTTAAAGCGCCGTGCCTCGGCGGGGCTGCTGAAGGCGGCAATGGCATCGGCCGAACGCTGGGTATCGGCATGCAGGTCAAGCATCGCCGCGCTGCCGCGCCAAGCGTGGCGCGCCAATACATGGATGGGTGAGAGCTGCAACAGGCTGTCCAACGAACTCCCGATCTCCGCCAGCATCTGGTCCAGCACCCAGCGCATGGTGAACACCGTAGGGCCCGAATCCACCGCCACGCCGTCCACCACAATCTGGCGCATCTTGCCGCCTGGTGTGGCGGCGGCTTCGACCAGCGTCACCTCCAGGCCACGGTGCGCCAGCAGCAGCGCACTGACCAGACCGCCAATGCCCGCACCCACCACCACCACGCGTGGGGTGCGCAGCGCATCAGCCATAGTGGCGGCCCTTCCAGGTGCCCTGGATGCTCAAGGTCACAAATCGCGCAAACATGGACTCGGTGAAATACTGCTCCTGCGCGGCCGCCTTAATGGCCTGCAGGTGCGGGCCCGAACGGGCATAGGCGTCCATGGCGGCCACACTGTCCCACAGGGTGAAGGTGGCCTGGCGCAAAAATGGCGCTTCGCCCAAACCCACGGCAAGCTGGCAGCCGGGTGCGGCCTCGAGCGCGGTTTGTGAAGCCGGTGCGTGGCGCCAAAAGGCCGGCGCCTTGCGCAGCGCGATCGAGGCGCGGGTGAGCGCAGCGACCGGGCCGTTGGCGGGCGGTGCAATGGTGGGCACCAGGGTCTCGCCGTCCCAGGCGCCCCGGCAGGACCAGGCGCGCAACTTGACCACGCAGCACTCGCTGGCACGCTCGCGGTAGCCGTGCATGACATCGGAGTGGGCAATAAATTCGTCCGCGGCGCCCAGGCTGCTGAACACCGCAAACACGCCCTGGCGCGAGGCACTGGGCCGCAGGCCAAAGCCGCCGTCAAAGCCGCTGCCCAAGACCTTGGAGAAACGCAACTGGGCCTGCGAGCGCAGACCCAAAGGCCCTTTGACGATGCGTGACCAACCCCATAGCCGATGCACCGGTGCGATATCGGCCAGCACAAGCACGGTCACCTGGTCACAAGGAACATCCATCAGTACCAGGTTCATGCACAAACACTCCAATAAAAAAGGGCCTCCACCGCTTTGAGCGAAGGCCCTTCAGGAGGTTCCAGTTTAGGGTTTGACCAGGGTCTGCAGCTCAGGAAAGTCCTTGGCCATGGCTGCACCATAAAGCGGCTTGTACGCGCCTTGGTGGCAAGTCGTGCAGTTCACTTTGGCTACATCGCCCTTGGGTCCCAGGCGGTTGGCCGGGAACGTGGCGGTGAGCGGCGTCATGTACTCGTTGTTCAGGTCGCGCGCCATACGGATGCCATGCCAGGCGGTCACCCGCTGTGGCCGCGATTCTTCCCACGACTGGAAATTACGCGTGTTGTGGCAGTAAGTGCAGTTCACCCCCAGCGACTCGGACATGTGCACCATCAGGCTGTAGGTGTGTTCCGCCTGCTTGGTGGAGCTGCGATTCACCGCGTCCCCCCGCAAGACCATGGCGCTGTTGCCGTTCACGCGGATCGCTGCGGCGTCCTGCAGGTAGGGCGTAAACGGGTCAAAGGGCAACGAGGTCAGACCCACCGACTTGGACGCCAGGTTTTGACCGGCCAGATCGCCCATCACGCTGTTGCTGGCGTATTTGCGGTCTTTGGGCGCAAACCAGACGTTGGCCGGGATGTTGTTGCCGCGGTGGCAGGTGTAGCAGGTGACACCGGTGTCGGCGACGTGGGCTTTCCAATCCTGGTTGACGCTCTGTGTCATCTGGATCATGCGCCGCGCCACCACCTTGGTGTACTTGGAGTCTTCAGCAAAGTTCTCCACGTTGTGGCAATAGGCGCAACCTGCGTCCGGCGCCACCCACTGGGTGATGGACGCCATGTGGCGGTTGAACTGGGCCACGCTCAGGTCCCCCAGGACCTGGACATTTTTGTAGATGTCTTTGGCTTTGGGACCGTCGGCACTGGCCGCCTCGGGGGCGACCGGCGCCTGGTTCAAGGACGCCTGTTTGAGCAAGGTGCGCGGGTTGTAGATTTGCTCCATGCCGGTGCCGCGAAAGCCGGTTTGCACCGTGTCAATCGGCGGGCGTTCGCAACCGCTCAGCAAGGCCGCAGCCGCGGGCACCAGAACGGCGAGCAGGAGTCGCAGGGAATTTTTCATGGTTTGGCTCCCAGAATTGCGGGGTCGAGCACCGTCGGGCTGACCAGCGGATAGGCCGGAACCACGTGGTGTTTGACCGACCAGAGGTACCAGTTATCGACCACGGTGCCGGTGAGCAAAATGCCCACGCCACCCACCAGCGGGCACAGCACCGCAAACCACCAGGCCCAGCGGTGAATGGATTCCATGGTGGCGTTGAAGCCCATGGTCCAGCGCCAGAACAGGGCGGCACGTTCCGATGCGGTACCGCGGTCCACAATCTGCTCAATCTCGCGCTCGCCACCAAAGCGGCTCACCGCCAGAATAGTCGCGCCGTGCATGGCAAACAGCAGCACCGAACCGTACAAAAACACGATCGAGAGCGCATGGAAGGGGTTGTAAAACAGGTTTCCGTAGCGCAGTGACAAGGCGGACACCCAGTCCAGGTGCGGGAATATGCCAAACGGCACCGCCTCGGACCAACTGCCCATCATGATCGGGCGGAACAGACCGCACACCAGATAGAGCCAGATCGCCGCGGCAAAGGCCCAGGCCACGTGAGTGCCCAAACCGAGCTGGCGTGCACGCCGGTAAGTGCGGGCCCACCACAGCAGAATCGACACCGTCAGCATAAAGCCCACAATGATCCACCAGCCCCCTTGGGCCAAGGGTGGTATCCCCAGGCCATAGGCTGGGGGCGGTGGCTCAAGCGCCAGCCAGAACAACTGGCGAATCAGCTCAATCGGGCTCCAGTCCACCGAGGCCAGCATATTGAAGCCAATGATGTTGAAAGCCAGTGTGCCAAACAGCAGTGAAGCCACGCCCAGCGTTCCCAGGTAAACCGGGCCAATTTGGGCATTGCCGATGCGCCCCAGCAGGTGCACCAGAAAGGGGGTGCCGGTGCGCTTGTCGTCGCCCCGGGGCAGTGGCACGCCGTCGTGCAGCGGGCCGACCGGCTGCACGGAGGTAAACAGGTTTTGGTACTCAGCCATTTTTGTCTCCTTGGGTTCTTAGCTGCGCCAGATGGGCATGTTGAGCCACCAGCTCCACCACTCGGGCCAGGCACCGGTCCAGAACGGGCCGCTGACGACAATGCAAACAATGCCAAACCAGACCCCGGCCAGCGCCAGGAACAGGCCCAGGCGGTGGATGCCCAAAGTGCCGACCGAATATCCAATCAGGTCGCGGAAAAAGGTGTCTTCGTGCTCAGGCGACTTGACCGCCTGGCCGTGACCAGGGTTGGTGGCTGACAGCACCAGACCGCCGTGCATGGACAGCGACAACACGGTGGCAAAAAACAGGCTGGCTGCAATCATGTGCCACGGGTTGTAGTGAAAGTGCAGGTACTGGTAAGCCGTGTTGCTGACCCAGTCCAGGTGGCTGTAGATGCCATACGGAAAGGCGTGGCCCCAAGCACCCATCAGCACCGGGCGAATGACCTGCAAGGACACATAGGCCAAGATCGCCATGCCAAAGGCCACGGGCACGTGCAGACCCATGCCCAGCTTGCGGCAGATTTCGACCTCGCGCAACGCCCAGGACACAAAAGCGCCAATCGCGCACACCGTAATGAGCTGCCACAGGCCGCCTTCCATCATCGGTGCAAAGCGCAAGCCGTATGAGAGGTCCGGCGGCGCAATATTGATTTGCCACGGATTCCAGGTGGGCCCCATCGCTGCGCCCCACATGATCATCATGGTGCCCGAGAGGGCAAAAAACAGCGTCGTGACTCCGAAAAATCCGACGTAGAAGGGTCCGACCCAAAAATCAAACAGGTCGCCCCCTACCAGGGTTCCACCGCGCACGCGGTACTTACGTTCAAAACTCAGCATGGACATAGATGCATCCTCCGACCGAAATTCGGTCCAACGGGTCCCAGCGCGGTGAGGCTCAGTTAACTAGAAAAAGACAGACGCAGCGTTCAAAAAATCTGAGCGGCATGCGTCTGCCGGAGAAAAGACCGAAGTCTTTACTTTTGCGGCAAAGCCGCGTTTTGGGCAGCCTTCGCGGCCTTGACCGTATCGGGATGCCAGCTGTTGATGTTGTAACGATCGCCACTGATCTGAATCAGATGAATGGTTGTCGACACAAACGCAATCAGCAAACCGGTGCCAACGATTGCCTTGCGGGGGTCTACTACACGCCAAATGCGCCACATAGGAATTTCCTTTCGGTTAACTCAGTTGAGAAATCACGGTATAGACGGCAGACTTCACACCGACCCAAGTGGTCGCTGATCCCTCCGCTCCGGGCAGCCAGGTGCGCCAGTTCAACGCCAGCAACTGTCCGACCACGGCAAGCGCCATGAACACGAAAAAGAGCAGCACGAATATCAGCCGATAACCATTGAGATGGTTGTCAGAAATAAACGATGAATCACTTACGTTCGGTTGGGCCATAAATACCTCCAGTTAAGGTTCTGTTAGAACCAGGGACGCCATATCCACACCAGGCTGTGGGCGAAGAAAGCGCCAGCAGCCCACAGCAGGTAACCCTGGATGTAGTACTGGTGGAACTCTTGAGCTTCTTCGTCTGTCAGCCCTGAGGGGTTCGCTGCATCAGTCATAGTCAATGCCTCACTCAAAAAGCCTTGCGGCCGATTTCCGCACCTGGGGAGGTGCGGCTCGAACTGCTGCGGCACGAATGCCCCAGCAGGTTTGCCCCCGGACAAGCCGGGTGCGTGAACAGGCCCTCAGGGGCTGGCGCGCATTGCTTACGCATGCGCCTCAGCCCTTGATTGCCCGAACAACTCAGTAAAACGTTGCGCCTCGACCTGCGCGCGCCCAGTCTCCCGGGCATCGCGCTCGGCCTGGTCGCGCATCCGTTTGGCCGCAGAAATACGCACCAGCACCGGTTGCTGCTCCAGCAGCTCCTGCATGCGTTGGTGGGCTTCAGGTTCCCAGGGAAGCATCGACTCGGTGGCCGCCCTGCCGGGACTCGCCTCAATCTTGTCCATCTCGGTACCCAGGGGCAGGATGTGGAACAAGGCGTCAAAGAGCGCGTTGCAAAACTCCTGAATGATGTAAGTGGCACCCGAGTAGCCCATGAACGGCGTACCGGTGTGGCGCCGGATGATGGGCAAGGGAAAACTGGCCGGAATAAAGCTCGTTTTCATCATGCCGCCGCCGCCAATTTCGGCCAGATAAATGCGCTCGTTGTAGCTGCCGTACAGCACCAGCGGCGTTTTCTCGGCCACCAGGCGGCGCACCTCGGCGTTGTCGGTTTTGGCCCCGGCCACGCGCGCAATCGCGAAGTTGCAGGGCAGGCCCATTTCGTCTTCCAGAAAATGGCGAATCCCGCGGGTGTAGGTCTCATTGGCCACCACACCAAAGTTGGCTGTACCAAAAAAGTCCTGGGTCACCGAGCGCCACAGGTCCCAGATGGGCTTGATGGTGGTGTGCTTTTCACGCTCGATAAACGGCTCGGGGTCCAGGCCCAGCAGTTCGCCTAGCGAGCGCAAAAACTTGGTGGTGCTGTGCAGGCCAATCGGCGCCTGCAGGTACGGGCGCTCCAGCGCCTCGCACAGCATGCGGCCAAACTCGCGGTACATGCAAATGTTCACATCCGCCTCGACCAGACGCGACACGTCGGCCAAGTGACTGCCCAGCGGGAACACCATGTTGATCTCTGCGCCAATGCCTTGCACCAGGCGCCGGATCTCGGCCAGGTCACTGGGCGAATTGAAAGTGCCGTAGCTCGGGCCAATGATGTTGACGCGTGGTTTTTCGCCAGGCTTGCGGTCTTTGAAGGGCGTGCGCTCGGGCACCTCGCGCAGGCCGTATTGCTGCCACAGCCAAAACATGGCGCGGTTGGCGCACTGCCACTGGTCTTCGTCGATCGTGCGCGGCAAGAAGCGCTGGATGTTGGTGCCTTCCGGCGTCACACCGCCACCAATCATTTCGGCAATCGAACCGGTCACCACCACGGCAGGCAGGTCGGGGTCCAGCGCCGCATGGGCCCGGCGCATTGAGCCCTCAGTCCCTTCGCGTCCAAGCTGTTCCTCGGCCAGTCCGGTCACCACAATCGGCAACTCATGCGGTGGCAGCGCATCGGTGTAATGCAGCACCGACGTGACCGGCAGGTTCTCGCAACCCACCGGGCCGTCAATCACCACCTGCATGCCCTTGATGGCGGTGAACACATACACCGCACCCCAATAGCCGCCGGCGCGGTCGTGGTCGAGCACTAGCATGGCAGCACCTCGGCAACGGCCATACGGGTGGGCGCGGCGCTCATACCATGGCCTCCGCTTTGCGCTTTTTGGCCTGCTTTTCCAGCAGCCGCCGGGTCTCGGCTTTGAACTCGGGCCGGTCTTGCGGTACGCCATTGGCGCTTTCCCACACCCCGGCACTGTGGCCTGCACCGGCATCGCCAAAAAACTCGCGCATCTGGTCAAAGCGCGCCTTGTTGCCCATGGCGGCGTTGATCACTGTGGCCAGCGACCCGGCGCCTGCCGGTCCCATCAGGGGACGGGCAGAGATCAGGTTGGTGAAATACAGGGCCGGAATACTGCGCTCTTTGGCCGCCTGGACGATGGGCGTGGTGCCAATCGCCACATCGGGCTGCCACTCGTTCATGGCGGCGAGGTCGTTCTCCAGCGAGGCACGGAATTGGACATGCACGCCACGCGCCTCCAGCCATTCACGGTCGGGGTCGCTCCAGGGTGTGCGCGGGCAGGCGGTGCCCACGTAGCGCAGATCGGCACCGCTCTCCACCAACAGGCGGCCCACCAGCAGCTCGGAGCCCTCGTAGCCACTGAGCGTGATGCGGCCCTTGATCGGCATCTTGGCCAAGCCCCCTTTGATGGCGGGCAGCATGATGTTTTTCACCAGGTCAATTTGGGCTTGCGGCACATTGGCGGCGTTACCAATCGCCTGCAACCAGGCCTCGGTGCCGTCGTGGCCCACTGGGGCCGAGCCCACGATGGGCCGGCCAGCGGCCTCAAATTCGCGCACGCTGGCGGTGTAAAACGGGTGAATGGCCGCCACCGCCGTGCAATCAAGCGCGGCATACAGCTCGCGCCATTCGCGGGTGGGCACCACCGGACCTGCGGCCAGGCCCATGGGCTCCAGCATCCGGCCAATGATCACCGGGTCGGCCGGGAACATCTCGCCCAACAGGGCAATGGTGGGCTTCTCTGAGCGTCCGGTCCGGGGAGCCTGCACCGGGCCGGCCATGATTTCTTCGCGGGCGTACTTCAGCATCGCGCCCGAGAGCACGTCCTTGGCCTCGGCGTGGGTGGGTACACCAAAACCGGGTACGTCAATGCCAATGATGCGCACGCCGTTGATGTCTTTGGGCAGCAACTGCAGCGGCACGCCGCTGGCGGTGGGCACGCACAGGTTGATGATCACGATCGCGTCGTACTTGGCCGGGTCTGCCTCTTGGTAGACGGCCTCGCGGATATCTTCAAACAACTTGCCCGTGACCAGCGACTCGGAGTTGAAAGGCACATAGCCCACGCTGCGCCGTGCGCCATAGAAGTGCGAGGTAAATGTCAGTCCGTAGACGCAGCAGGCAGAGCCCGACAAAATCGTGGCGGTGCGGCGCATGCGCAGACCCACACGCAGCGAGCCAAAGGCGGGGCACATGCTTTGTGGCTGGTCGTGCGGGCCCGCATCGGGCTTGGCCGGATAGTCTTTGGCGTACTGCGCCAGCACCTCGGACTTGCCTGATGCCTTGGCGGCCGCCAGCATTTTTTCTCCGCCGGCGTGGCAACCCATGCCATCGCCCTCAATCGCCGTGCTCTGCGCAGCGGCGGGGGCGGCAACGATGGGAATGGTCTTGTTCATGGCTGCAGGTTTCCGCTCAGACTTCGTCGTACACGACTTCAAGCGTCGGCTTGGTGGTGTCGGTCTTGCCACACATGTCAAACTGGGTGGCGGGCTCGAGCACCACGTCGCGCCCGACCGATGCGGCCGAGAACAGGCCTAAGAGCGCGTCTTGCGTCATGGGCTTGGGCCGCACGGGCAAGGACGTACCCACGTTTTCCGCCAACTCGGCAAACATCGGACCCCAGACCGAGTCGGGTCGGCCAATAATTTCGTAACTGGCGCTCTTGCGGCGAATGTCTTCGTTGGCAGGAATGGTGGACAGGACCGGAATGCCCACATGCTGGGCAAAGGCCGCCGCTTCGCCGGTGCCGTCGTCGCGGTTGATGACCATGCCGGCCACGCCCACGTTGCCGCCAAGCTTGCGGAAATACTCCACCGCCGAGCAGACGTTGTTGGCCACGTACAGAGACTGCAGGTCATTGCTGGCCACCACAATCACTTTTTGGCACATGTCGCGGGCAATCGGCAGGCCAAAGCCGCCGCACACCACGTCGCCCAAAAAGTCGAGCAGCACATAGTCAAAGCCCCACTCGTGAAAACCGAGTTTTTCCAGCAGCTCAAAGCCGTGGATGATGCCGCGCCCGCCGCAACCGCGCCCCACTTCGGGGCCGCCAAGTTCCATGGCGTAGACGCCATCGCGCTTGAAGCACACATCGCCAATGGCGACCGCTTCGCCTGCGAGTTTTTTCTTGGACGAGGTCTCGATGATGGTCGGGCAGGCCCGTCCGCCAAACAGCAAGCTGGTGGTGTCGCTCTTGGGGTCGCAGCCAATCAGCAGCACTTTTTTGCCCTGCTGCGCCATCATGTAACTCAGGTTGGCCAGCGTGAAGCTTTTGCCAATGCCGCCTTTGCCGTAGATCGCAATGATCTGCGTTTCTTTGGTCACGGCACCGGTGGCCACGGGTGCGGGCTCCTGCGCGGCTTCGGTGCGCAAGATATCGCGCATGAAGTTCAGCGGGGCCGCTGCGGGAATCGTGCTTGCGCTCATTGGGTTTGTCTCCAGTCCAGAACCATCTTCAAACAGTCGGCGTCGTCAAACGCAGTGCGGTAGGCGGCATCGGCCTGGCTGGCCGCGTGCTGATGCGTAATCAATCCGTCCAGGGACAGCTGCCCGGCGCCTGCCAGTGCAATGACGGCGGCCAGGTCGTGGGGTGCCCACTGCGCGGCCACCCGGATACGCGCCTCGCGCATGAACGCGGGCGGAAAAACAAAGGACAGCGGCGCTTCGTAAAAGCCGGCCAACACGACTTCGCCGCCAGGCGCCAGGCGGCCAATCAGCGTGTCGAGCAAGGCGCTGTCACCGCTCACGTCGCAAATACAGCGGTAGTTGCGACGTTCGTCGGTCGCAGGGTCAATGACCTCGTAGCCCACGGCACCACTGCGGCGCTCGGGGTTGGTTTCCCAGACCACAGGCTGGGCACCGGCCACGACGGCCAGGCGCGCGATCATGCGGCCCAGCACACCGTGGCCCACAATCAAATCGGGCTGTTGGGTGCCTGCGGCCGATGTGGCGTGGTAGGCGGTGGCGGCCAGTGCAAACAGCACGCCACGCTCGCCCAGCGACTCCTCCATGGCCATGGCCCGTGCCGAGGGCACCACCAGGCGCGACGCCGATCCGCCAAACAAATTGCGGGCATCGGTAAAACACTGCGAGCCGGGCACGAACACGCGGGCGCCTTCTTTCAAGGTGGCGGCATCGCCGGCACGCACCACGCGCCCCACGGTCTCATACCCCGGCACCAAGGGATAACCCATACCGGGAAACGCCGGCATGGTGCCGTTCCACAACAGCCGCTCGGTACCGGTGCTGATGCCGGTGTATTCCACTTCCACCTCGACGTCCGTCGCTCCGAGCACGGGCAACTCCAGCGCGCGCAAAGCCAGCGACTGCGGGTTCTGAAAAACAATGGCCTGGGCGTGCATGGTGGAAGGTTGCCGGTGCTGCGTTAATGGACGGTGGCCGGAGCCACGCCTTTGGACTTGCGTCCCACCAGAATCTGGGTTTGCAGAGGCATGGCGTTGGGCACCACTTCGACATGACTGAAGCCGGCCTCGGCCATCATGGCCATCAGCTCTGCGGCACTGCGCAGGCGCCCGGCGCCCATGGCCAGCAGGTAAAAATGGAAATAGGCGTCGCCCAAAGGCGCATCGCCCACCTCTTGCGCCATGGGTTCGGCCAGCAACAAAGTGCCACCCACTGGCAGCGCCGCAAAAATGGCGGCCAGCACGGTGCGCACGTCCGCGTCGGGGTGGTCGTGGGCCACGCGAATCAGCGTCACCAGATCGGCGCCCTGGGGCAGCGGGTCTTTCAGAAAGCTGCCGGGCACGGCGCGGGAACGCTCCGCCAGGCCTTGGCGCGCAAAGTTGGCACGCGCCAGGGTGGCCACCTCGGGCAGGTCATAGAGGGTGAGCGCGAGTTGCGGTGCATGGTGGGCCAGGCGCGACAAAAACGTCCCCTGCCCGCCGCCCACATCCAGCACGCTCTGGTGCGCGTCAAAGCGGTAACTGGCCAGAATTTCGTCCACGACGAAGGGCTGCGACGCCGACATCAGGTTGGAGTAGCGCGCGTATTTTTCGGCTTGCTGGGCGTCAGCGGCGGCGCTGGCTTGCTGGGTCGGGTCCAGCGCATAGGGCCAGTACTGGGCCATTTCGCCGCCCTGGCCGGTGGCCTGCAGCATGGCGACCGGGTCTTGCATGTCCTGGTACAGCACGGCGTGGTGCTCAATCATGGCGCGGATACCGGCATGCCCGGCCACCGGCGCTCCCAGCGGACCCAAGCCATAGCGGCCTCGGCTGCGCAACTCCAGCAACTCCAGCGCCAGTGCCGACTGCAACAGGCGCTGCAAACCGGCAGCGGGCAGCTGGGTGGCCTGGGCCAATTCGTCCAAGGTGCGGGGCCGTTCTGCCACTGTCTCCAAAATGCGCAGGCGCACACACGCCAACAAGACTTGCGAGTAGACAAAACCCGCCATCAGGTCAAACACCTTGCGTGCGCGAATCCGCGTCACCCAGCGCGTGAGTGGGTTGGCCACGCTCCAGCGGTACAGGGTGTCACTGGTCATCCACCGGTCCACCAGCGCGTCAATGCGGTCACGCCAGGGCGTTTCACGCTGGGATGCGCCGGGCAAGGGGGCCAGGTCCAAGGTTTTCATGGGCTGCGTTCGGTGTGCTGCGGAAGGCTGAGACTCAGGCCGCGGTCGTCAGACGCACGGGCGCAGCGGCGGTTTGGGCCTGGGCTTGAGCCTGTGCTTGGTATTGGCGGCAGGCGGCACGCGGCACCAGACGTTCGGACTCTTGCCACACCAGCTGACGCATGGCGGCTGCGCTGGGACCTTCGGGAATGGAGTCGGCAGCCGCGGTGATCAGGGACTCAAAATGCACAATTGCGCCACCCAATCCCAGATCGGCAATGGCGTTGGGGCGGGCGTGTTGGGCGTCCTGTCCGACCGGTTTGCCCAGCAGTTCGGCCTGACCCATCACGTCGCGAATGTCGTCTGCCACCTGGTAGGCCTCGCCCAGGCAATCGCCCAACGCCTGCCAGGCTTTGGGGTCGGCACCCGCGCTCAGGGCACCCGCACAGGTGGCGGCCACAAACAGAGAACCGGTCTTGGCCCGCTGGTATTGCATGAGCGACACGCGCGACTCAGACTCCCAGGCCTGGCCCGCCACGATACCGCTGGGCATGCCCACGCTGTCAGCAATGATTTTCATGAGGCCCGGCAGGCGCAGCGGCGACTGCCCTGCGGCTGCGGCCAGCGTCTGAAAGGCCATCACGATCAGCGCATCGCCTGCCAAAACAGCCAACGGCTGTCCAAAAGCCCAATGCACCGAGGCCCGACCGCGGCGGGTGGGGGCATCGTCAAAACACGGCAAATCGTCATGCACCAGCGAGGCGCAGTGCAGCAGCTCAATGGCCACTGCCGCTGCATCGGTGAGGGCCGGGTCGTCCTGACCGCAAGCCTGGGCGACCGCCAGGCACAGCTGCGGACGAATCCGCGCGCCCCCAGGAAACACCGCATGACGCACCGCCGCCACCAGCTTGGGCGGGCAACCGGGCTCTTCCACGGCAGCCAAGGCTATAGCCAGGGATTGCTCGATGCGGGTGATAGGTTTCATGGATGGTCTCCGGGGTGTCGAAATGCACAGTCCGGAAGTGACAGTTTTGATTGTCAATTCCTCGTGTAAATAAATATAGACACTTACTTGATCTATGTCAACGGGTGTTTACGTGCTTTTTTGTCAACATTTTTTGATTAATGGGGCCGTGCAATGTCCCCAGCCCACAAAAGGGCTTGAAACTCCGTGAATTACTAGGGTTTACCCTGATCCATCTCGCTGCAACGGGCGCGCGCCCGGGAGACTTTTAAAGGGACGGGGGTGCCAGCAGCAGCGCTGCAACCGCCTCGGGCTGCTCTTCGTGGGCCAAGTGGCCCAGCCCCGCCAATACGTGCACCGGCTGCGGGCTCTGCTGGCGCAGCGCCGCTGCCACCCGGTAGGCCAGCTGGGGTGGCACGATCACGTCCTGAGCGCCCACTACCATGGTGAGCGGTGTGCGCAGCGCGGGCAGATCGCGCGCCAGGGTGTGCAAATCCCAGTGCGCCATCATGGCCAGCGCCGCCCCGGCGTGGCCGGGGTTGCTGATCAACTTGCGGTACAAGTCGCGGCCGGTACTGTCGAGCTGCGAGCCGGTGCCGTCCAGCAGCTTTTGCAGCACATCGGCCTGTGCCGCGCGCCAGGAAAACAGCTCGGGCACCAGCGGCGCCTTGGCCAGCAACTTGGCCAAGGGCGAAAAAAACTGCCCGGCCCAGCCGTCCAAAGGCAGCAGCGCACCGTTGATCGACACCAAGCGCGCGGGCGCCAGCAGCCCGTCCAGCGCCATACGGCAGGCCAGCGCCGCCCCTGCCGAATGGCCCACCACGGTGCTGGGGGCCATGCCCAGCGTCTGCAACACCGCTGCCACACCGCGCGCCATGCCGGGCAGCGAGCACAGCTCCGCTACGGCGGCCCCCTGCGGCATGGCACTAAAGCCGTGACCCGGCAAATCAAGCGCCAGCACCGCGCACTGCGTTTGCAACAGGGGAACCAGGTCCCGCCAGGAATGGGTGGAGGCGCCGGTACCGTGCAAGAGCAACACCGTGGGGGCAGCAGGATCGGCGCAGGGCGCAAATTGCACGTGCCAGCGCAGGCCTGCGGCCTGCACAAAACGCGAGTACTCGCGGTGCGGCCAGTGCGCGCCGTCGGTGGCAAAGTCCAGGGGCTGGCGCATGGCGGTGTGCCTTGGGACCCGCCTAGCGTCCGCTCACGGCGCGCACCGCCTGGGACACGGCCTGCGCACCCGCGTAGGGCAGCGCGAGGTACCGTGCGCCCATGGCCAGGGCCAGTTGTTGCGCCGCCGGGTGGGGCTGCGCCGAGGTGTCCACCAGCAGCGCGGTGACGCGGGCGCCACGCAGCGCCGCCGCTGCATTCAAACTGTCTTGCGCGGCCTGCTGCCGCCCGGGTGTGCCGTCGCGGGCGATGTTGCCGCGGCCGTCTGTGAGCAGCACCAAAATCGGCGTTTCGCCTTTGCGCCGGATTTGTTCGGCCAGCGCCAGCGCGGCATCCATGGCGCTGGCCAGCGGCGTTCCGCCCCCGCCGGGGAGCGCCGCCAAGCTGCGTTTGGCACGCGCCAGCGACCGGGTTGGCGGCAACAGCAACTCGGCCGCCTTGCCCCGAAAAGCCAATACCGCCACGCTGTCGCGCCGTACATAGCAATCCGCCAGCAGCAGCTCGACTGCGCCCTTGGCCTCGGCCAGGCGGTTGAGTGCCGCCGAGCCCGAGGCATCCACCACAAACACCGTGGTGGTCTGGCCCAATTGCCGAAAGCGGGCCACATGGAAGTCTTCCTTGCGCACCTGAATGCGCCGGGATGCCGGGGCAGCGCTGCTTGCATTTGCGACCACCCCCTGGGGCACGTGCGCTGCCGCCTGACGCAGCTTTTGCCAAGGCGCGGCGGCGCGCAGGGTTTCAAGCACGTTCAGACGCTGGCCCGCGCGGGGCTCGCCCTTGCGCGCGCCGATCGGGCGCCCGCGCAGCGCACTGTTCTGGGCCACACCCGCACTGCCTGCGCTGGGGGTTTTGGTGCGCGCCAATTGGGAAATCTTCAGGGAGGCCAGCAAACCTGCCGGCAGCGCGGCCGATGCGGCTTCCAGAACGCGCTCGTCCAGGGTTTCGCCCGCGGCAGGAGGTGGTTCATGGTCGTCGTCGCCGGGCGCGTCGGGCGCAGGCGGTGCGTCTTGGTCGGCAGGGGGCGGATTGGGGGGGGTGGCCGGATCGTCGGGCACCGGCGGTTCGGGTGACTCGGTGTCTGCGGGCGCGTCTTGCGGCTCCGCGTCCGCCTCCGTGGGAACGGGGGGCGGAAGGCGGGTGGCGCGTGGGGCCAGCACCAGGCGGGCGGCCACGGCTATGTGCTCTTCTTCCACCGCATCACAGCCCGCCAAGGCGGCAGCGGCCCGGGCAACGCGCGCCGCCAACAAAGGCGCACGCAGCGAATCAATGCCCAGCGCCTGCGCCGCCGCGCACAAGGCGCGCAGGCCCAGGTCATCGAGCACCACCTGGGGCAGGCGCAGACGCGCCGCCACGACTTCAGGCGCACTCCAGTCGGGGCCGTCTTCGTCGGGGGCATCGCTGTCCAGCACCAGCCTGAAGGCCATGCGGTCTTGCAGGGCGCGCGGCATTTGCTCGTCGTCACCGATGCCTTCGTCCAGCGCCACAAGACCCAGCCGCGCAGGGTGGTGGGCCGACAGACCGTCCCGCTGCAACTGCACATTTTGGGTGTCCAGCGCAGCGCAAAAACGGGCAGCGGCAGCGCCGCCCATGCGTTCGGCCATGGCCAGCAGCAGCACGCCGCCATCGGCTTGCGCCAACAGTCCTTGCGACACCACGGGGCGACCACGCTGCAAGGTAGCACCCAAGTCCAGGCCGCCGAGCAAGGCCGTGTCACTGCAATTCAGGGGCACCCGGCGCAGCGGCGTGCCGGCGGGCAGCAAGGCGCGCAGCAGCGCCAGCCAGTCGTCGCGCAGGGCACCTGCTGGCGCACGCAGCGCCACACCGCCCAAACCCACCGGGTCTACGGCAAACAGGGCAGCGATGGTCGCGGCTTCACCTTGCATGGCAGGCAGGGGCTGCAGTGGCAGGCACGGGGAACACTACAGCGCGGCGGCGGGCGCGAGCTCTTGCAGGGCACGCTCTACGCGGGTGCCCGAACCCGAATCGTCCAGCGGGTTGCGGCGCAGGCGGTGGCGCAGTGCCGGGGTCGCCACGTGGCGCAGGTGGGACTCCTGCACGGCACTATCGCCCTGCAAGGCCGCAAAAGCGCGGGCAGCGCGCACCAGCGTCAGGTCGCCGCGCAGGCCGTCGGTGCCCAGCGCCATGCACAGGCGCGCGGCAAATTCGCGCGCACTGTCCGCAATATCCACCGTTCCCAGGCGCTTGCGGGCCGCCACGATGCTGCGGCGCACGCGGTCGTCTTCTTTTTTCCAGAGGGCCGCAAAGGCCGTGGCGTCACGCTCAAAGGCATCGCGGCGTTTGACCACCTCCACCCGCTGGTCCAGCGCCGCCGGGGTTTTGACCTCCACCGACAGGCCAAAGCGGTCCAGCAGTTGCGGGCGGAGTTCGCCCTCTTCGGGGTTGCCGCTACCAATCAGCACAAAGCGCGCCGGATGGCGCACGCTCAGGCCCTCACGCTCGACCACGTTTTCCCCCGAGGCCGCCACGTCAATCAGCAAATCCACCAGGTGGTCTTCGAGCAGGTTGACCTCGTCAATATACAAATAGCCCCGGTTGGCGCGTGCCAGCAGCCCGGGCTCGAAGGCCTTAACCCCTTGGGACAGCGCACGCTCCAGGTCCAGCGCACCCACCACCCGGTCTTCGGTGGCACCCAGCGGCAGGTCCACCACCGGCACGCTGACCAGGTGGCTGGCTCCCGCGCCGGGCTTGGCCGCCGCGCGCGCGGCGCAGTCGGGGCAGGTGGCGGCCTGGGGGTCGCAGCCGTACCGGCAGCCCACCACGGCACGCATCTTGGGTAACAAGGCGGCGAGTGCCCGCACGGCGGTTGATTTGCCGGTGCCCCGGTCGCCAAACACCAGCACGCCGCCAATCGAGGGGTCAATGGCGGTGAGCAAAATCGCCAGCTTCATTTCGTCCTGGCCGACGATCGCAGAAAAAGGAAAAGTGCGTGACATACAAAAATAAGAAGGGAATCAAGGGAGAGGGGTTGGAAAAGGCTGGCCCGGGCTTGCCAGCGCCGCAGGCAGCTCACCCGGCTCGGGCCGCAGGCCATACGGTTGCACCAGCTGCCAGACATGGTCAGGCACCATTTTTTTCATGCGCTGGGGCTCCTCGCGGCGCAGGTGGATCACGGTTTCTGCGGCTTTCATTTCCACCCGGGCGCGGGCGAATTCGATGCCGCGCGGCCCCACTTTGGGCATCAGCCAGCCCACAATCGGACGCAGCCAGTCAGGCATGCGCCGCAGCGGCAGGCCCCCTGCGGCGCGCTGCACGTTGGCAATGAAGCCCTTAACCGCACCCGCGCGCTTGCCGGCACTGCCCGGCACGCTGGTCTGCAGCTCGTCGCCCAACAGGTCGAGCATCTGCTGGCCCCGCGCATTGCGCACCAGCAGCCATTGCTGGCCTTCGCCCCCCATGTAGCCCACGGTGATGTCCGACAACACATTGGTGTAGTCGACGCAGCTTCGGCAGGTCATGGGAAAAAAGTCGGGCCGCAGCTGCGACAGGGGCAGTTGCAAAAACGGAATCTCCCGCCGGCGTCCGTCGTCAAAGCGCAGCTCGACGTGGTAGTCGGCCCGAAACTCAAGGTAGGAAATGGCCTTGGGGTCGTCCTGGGTTTGCCCGGCGACCAGGCCCAGGAATTCGTGAAAGTTTTCTGTGGTGGTGTTGTCCGAGCACGGAGTGCCGATCACATAGATCTGCTCAAACCCGAGCTCGCGCTCCAGCGCGCGCAAGGCGTAGATCTGGCAGGCCACACCCACCACCGCCAGCCGGGTGATGCCCTGGGCGCGTGCCGGCTCCAGCAGCGCCAGCAAGGGCGCATAACCCATGCGCATGCCCCGGCACTGCGCCATGTCTTTGGCCTGGGTGACCAGCACCGGCACCGGCTTCCAGCGGTCTTGGGGATCGGGCGCCATGGCCAGCACGGCTTGTACCTGGCCGGTTTCCAGCAGCCGCTCGGCCAGACGGGTGGTAATACCGCTCCACTGCGCGCCCACGGCCGGTTGGCGTAGGGTGGCACGCAAGGTGTGCAGGTGGGGCCCAAAGTGCAGCTCGTTGGGACGCGCCGGGTCGCGCGTGCGGCCGTGCACCTGCCGCTCCAGCCGCGGGTAGTCGGGCTGGATGAACTGGCAGGCGCTGGCGCAGCGCTTGGGGGCGCTGCTGCGCGAGACACCGCAATCCGTGCACAGGTCGCGGTGCGGTGCGGGGCCAGCAAGGTGGGAGGGCGCGGTCATGGCCGCATACTACCCAATCGGCAGGCAGAAAACGCTGGGGCGTAAATTTATTCTGACAACTAAGTCCGTAATCCAATCACACTAATTCAGCGACGTCGGCACCACTGCGGCAGCGCCGGCGCTGATGAAATAGCTGCGCACCAGGTTCGTACCGCGGTACAAGACCTGCCAAAACATATACACACCCAGGCACCAGAAAAAAACCACCGGCACGTCCGGCGTCATCACAATCAGGCCCAGCATGGTGAGCGGGTACAGGTTGAACAAGATCACGCTGCCCGCCGCCACGGCCTCGCTCTTGAACAGCTGCAGCGCCAAGCGCCACATCATCACGCTGGCCGCCAACAAGATCAAAGTGGCCGACATGCGCACCCACAACTCCGACTTGGAGCCCAGCGTGCTGGCCCAGATGAAATAGGCCACCATGGGCGGGTGGTCAAAATAACTCCAGTCCAAGTAGCGCGACCAGAGCCAGTAATAGGCCTCGTCGGGGTGCAATTGCAGTGCCGCCGACAAGTGCAGCCGCCACAAGGCCAGCAAGGCCACCACCACAATCGTATTGCGCCGGTTCAATAAATTTTCCATGGCAAGCCAGATCCTTGAAGCCAGGCGTCCATCTCGACCACAGACGCCGGGCAATTGACGTGCGGTGGGTAACGTGTGCCACGCCCACCGCCTCAGCCGCGGATTTTTCCCAGTTTGCTGTTAAATTTTTTGACCTTGATCATTAAGTGGGTGGAGTGCATTCCAGGCACGAAAACTATCGCTTTTCTGGGCGCTGAACTCTGGCCAGAAACCACACTGGACCGCACCGGAGCCACCAAAACGTTTTGATATCGATGTTTGCGCTGAGCAAGGTGGCGCTCGGGCTGGGCTCGATGCTGGGCAACCTGCTGGGTGGCCTGCTGCGGGAACAGCAGCCGTCGTTTGTGCCGGTTTATCTGGCGTCGTTGGGCGTGAACCTGTTGCTGATCGGACTGAGCCTGTCCCTGCCGGGAGCGCAGCGCAGGCGCCATGCACTCGCCTGAGCGCGGGCCCGCACCTGCCCGGCCTTACACCGTGCGCCGCAAGGCTTCAAAAAACAGTTCGGACTGCAATCGCTCGCTCAGGGTTTGCTGCGCCACCAGAGCGGCCACTTCGGCAGCCACCGGCAGCAGCGGTAGGCCGGTGGACTGGGCCAGCACCTGGGCCATGCAGGCGCGCTCCAAGTAATACAAATCGTCGTAGGCGTAGTCCATGCGCTGACCGCAAACCACCACGCCGTGGTTGCCCAAAAAGGCCACGTCCGCACCTTGCATGGCCGTGGCAATGCGTTCGCCCTCGGTGGCGTCGAGCGCCAGGCCGTTGTAGTGGGCGTCGATGGCCAGGCGGCCATAAAAGCGCATGGCGTTTTGCGACAGCGTGGTGTCCAGCGCGCGGGCGCGGGTCAGCGTGAGCGCGGTGGCATACGGCATGTGGGTGTGCAGCACGCAGGCCTTGCCGGCAATGCGGTGCACCGCGGCATGGATAAACATGGCGGTGGATTCCACCGGATGGCGGCCGGCCAGCACGGTGCCGTCGGTATCGACCAACACAATGTCGTCAGCCCCGATTTCGCTCCAGAGTAGCCCGCGCGGGTTGAGCAAAAAGCGCCCACTGGCGTCGGGCAGCTCGACGCTGAAGTGGTTGCACACGCCTTCGCTCAGGCCGTGGTGGGCGGCTGCGCGCAGGGCCAGCGCCAGATCGGCGCGCAAAGCGGCCACGGTGGGGGATTGGTAGTCTTGTTGGTGCATAGAAGTTCTTTTGCGCAGGCCGGCGCCAAGGCGGCGGCAGTTGGAGTCTGGGTTGAGTATTTCAGATTTTTCAGAGCAAAACCTGTCCGTCCACACAGGTCACGACATCACCCCCCACCCAGACCTGGCCGCTGGCGTCTTGGGCAATGTGCACCCGGCCCTCGACGCCCAAACAGGCACCCTGGGCGGCGGTGTAGTGGCTCGGGGCGTGGCCTTCGGCAATCAGCCACTGCGCCATGCTGGCGTTGAAGCTGCCGGTAACCGGGTCTTCGGTAATCTGCGGCCCGGTAGAGAAAAAGAAGCGCACTTCCACCGTGGGCGTATCGGCCGGCTGCGCCGCCGCCGGGGCGCTACCGCCAAAAGCGCGCGCCTCGCGATTGGAACGCCCGATCAAGCCTGGCGCTGCAGGCTCCGAGGCCACTGCCGCCAGCCCCACACCGCTGATGCCGTACTGCGGCAACAAACGCCCCAGTGCCGCCACATCGGGCTCCAGCGCCAGCACGGTCGCAGCGTCGTCCACCAAAAAACCAAAATGCTGCGGGCCATTGCACAGGTGCTGGGCGGCAAGAATCTGGCGCGCGTGCAAGCCCAGTGCACCGGCCAATGCGGCGCCCAGCTCAGGCGTGGGCGCGCGGCGCACCAGCGGCGGCGCGGCAAAAGCCAGACGGTGTCCGCCCGGCGCCGCCGCCTCGGGCGTGCGGCTAATCGCCACCAAGCCTGCCTTGCACTGCTGCACCACCCGCGCCGGGTCGCGCGGCACGCCCCCGGCTTGTAGCCACGCGTGGCAGCTGCCCAGCGTGGGGTGGCCGGCAAAAGGCATCTCATAACCGGGCGCAAAAATGCGCACCTGGTAGTCGGCCCCGGCCGCTGCCGCCTCAAGCGTGGGCGGCAGCAAAAACGTGGTCTCGGACAGATTGGTCCAGCGCGCAAAGTTTTGCATTTGCGCGTCTGTCAAACCCTGGCCGTCCAGCACCACGGCAAGCGCGTTGCCCAGGTAGGCGGTGGCGGTGAATACGTCAACTTGTTTGAAGGGGCGGTGGATCATGGCTTGAGCATGGGATAAAGAGACGCCACCAAAGCCAGCGCCATCGTGATGTTGAACACGCGCAGGCGTTTGGGCTCCTGTAAAAAGCTGCGCATCGCGCTGCCAAAACCCGCCCAAACCGCAGAACACGGACTGCCCAAGGCCACAAACAGCAGCACCAGCGGTGCGATCTGAAGCAGGCTGGCATGCGCCGGTGGGTAGGTGCTCATAAAAGTCACCGCCATGACCCACGCCTTGGGATTGACCCACTGAAACGCCACCGCGGCCCAAAAACCCATGGGGTGCGCCGGACGCTGCAGGTCGGCGCTTGCGCTTTGGGCGGTGGCCAGCTTCCAGGCGATGACCAGCATATAGCCAGCACCCGCCAACCGCAGAACATCGTAAAACTCAGGAAACTGCGCCATCACCGCATGCAAGCCTGCGCCCACGGCCAGCAGCAAAATACCGAAACCGATTTGCACCCCCGCCAAATGGCGCAGCGTACGGCGCAGGCCAAAGTTGACGCCCGAGGCCATGAGCATGGTG
Source organism: Rhodoferax sp. (assembly GCA_029866205.1). Classification (GTDB taxonomy): domain Bacteria; phylum Pseudomonadota; class Gammaproteobacteria; order Burkholderiales; family Burkholderiaceae_C; genus Allorhodoferax. Next base: position 121,784 of record JARWZT010000001.1, on the reverse strand, counting down.
TTGTTGGGACCCGGCGTGAGCGTGCTTGCCAAAATAAAGGCGCCCGCGGCGAACAGCAACTCCTGGTTCACGCGCCACCCCGCGCTGGCACGGCGACCGGCCCGGTTGACAGGCGCTTGCCCAAAAAGACCACCGCCACCACGGCCAAGGCAAAGCCCACGGTCATGGCCTCCAGCGGTTCACCCAAGAGCGGTACCGCCGCAAGAATGCTGAGAAAGGGTTGGATCAATTGCACCTGACTGACCCGCAGCGCCCCCCCCAGGGCCAGACCCCGAAACCACGCAAAAAAGCCGGCCCACATCGAAAACACGCCCACATAGCCCAGGGCCAGCCACGACGTGGTGCGGATAGCCTGCTCGGGCCAGTGCAAGAGCGCGCCAGGCACGGTCAGCGGCAAGGCCATAACGCAAACCCAGCAGATCACCCGCTCAGCGCCCAAGGCGGGTGTGACCTGCGCGCCAAAGACATAACCCACCGCAGCGGACGCAATCGCGCCCAAGAGCAGCAAATCGGCCCATTCCAGGCCAAAGCCCTGCCCCATCTGGTGCGCCCGCAGCAATGAAAACGCAGCCACCAGCAGTGCACCCAGCCCGGCACACAGCCAAAACCCCAGGCGCGCGCGCTGGTGCAAGACCCAGGCCGACATGGCGGCGGTGGCCAGGGGCAGCAAAGCGGTAAACACCGCCGCGTGGCCCGAGGTCACCTGGCGCAGCGCCAAACCCAAGAGCAGCGGAAAACCAATGGCGTTGCCCAACAGCGCCATCAGCAAGGGCAGGCGCTGGGTCGACAAGGGCCAGGGCGAACGTGTCACCAGCAAAAAAACAATCGACAAGCCCCCCGCCAGCGCGGCCCGTGCAAAGGTAATGAACCAAGCCGAGAGCTGCGGATCGGCCGCCGTGCCGGTGGCGAGCCGCGTCATGGGCAGGGTCACGGCAAAAATCGCCACGCCCAGCAGGCCCAGCCACAGCCCCAAGGTTTCTTGTTTGGTGTTCATGCGCCAACTGTAGCGGCTTGGCCCCACACGGGCGCTGGCGTGGCGTTTGGTCATGGGGTGACTTGCAAACAGATGCATCACCGACGCCGCGCTTGCGCCCAATCTCATCTGCAGCCCGCACAAATCCGAATGAAGCCCGCCTTTTGTAGCCGCCACGAAGAAAACCTAATGATCGCCTGCGGCCGCAAACACTTTGCGCTGGCAAAGGATATGGTGTTCAGGGATCTGGTGGCTCTGGAGGGGTTGGTGGTGTGAGATTGGAGGATGGGCAGAGGGCGGGAGTCTTTCTTTGTTCGCTGAATACGGAAAGACTTATTTGCCGCGTTAACAGTCACTCAAATCCATTGCTGGAGAGTTATTGAATTCCGTTGCCGTCCCTGCCAGCCCCTGATTTACCAATAGCGGTCTCTCTAAGCGAGGGAAAGGGTGCCAAGGTCTAGAAGAGGTCGCGTAACGCCGGGTACAGGGCGGAAAAGCGGTCGTACCGTGCCAGCAAGAGCGCGCGCTGCGAGGCGTCGGGCGCAAAGGTGTGGCTCGCGGGCAGGGGCACACAAACGTCCGCCTCAGCGCCACCATCGGCCATCCACGCCAGGCGCGCCGCACCCAGGGCTGCGGCCGCATGTGCGCCTATGGGGCGCTGCAGCGGGCAGTTCAATCCGCTAGCCAGTATTTGGCCCCAGGTGTCGCTGCGCGCGCCGCCACCTACTAGGCTGAGCGCCGGGCCGGGGCCACCGGTGTGCGTGGCACCTTGGGCCATTGCGGCTTGGCCGTCCATCAGGCCAAAGCACACGCCCTCCATCACGGCATAGGCTAGGTCGGCTGCGCCATGCTCGGTCCGCAGGCCGACAAAGCTGCCGCTGGCGTGGGGGTTATTGTGAGGAGTGCGTTCGCCACTCAGGTAGGGCAGAAAAATGGGGGCGCACCCGCGTTGCGCAGGCGTCAACCCCTCTACCGCCTGCGATAGCTGCGCCTCGCTGGTGCTCCCGGTGAGCTGAGTGACCCAGCCAAAGGCGCTGGCCGCGCTCAGCATCACCGCCATCTGGTGCCAGCGCTGCGGCAGCGCATGGGCAAATGCATGCACCGCCAGCTCTGGCGCCGCTTGGTAAGTTCCACCCACCAAGAACAGCACGCCCGAGGTGCCCAAAGACACAAAGCCCTGGCCCACCCGCACCGCACCCACACCCACGGCGCTAGCAGCGTTGTCGCCTCCACCGCCCGCCACTTGCACTGCCTCTGACAAGCCCCAGCGATGCGCCAATGCGGGCAGCAATCGGCCACGCATGGCGCTGCCTTCGACCAAGCGCGGCATGTGCGAGATATCCAGCCCGCAGGCCGCCAGCGTGGTGGTGCTCCACTGGCGCTGGGCCACGTCCATCCACAAAGTGCCCGAGGCGTCGGACATCTCGCTCACCGCCTCGCCAGTGAGTTGCAGGCCTAACCAATCTTTTGGCAACAGTACCTGGCGAATTTGCGCAAACAGCGCGCGCTCGTGCGTGCGCAGCCACAGCAATTTGGGCGCAGTAAAACCGGGCATGGCCAGATTGCCGGTAATTTGGCGGGAGTCGGGCACGGCGGCCTCTAGCGCCGCGCACTCGGCGCCCGCGCGGCCATCGTTCCACAAAATGGCAGGACGCAGTACCTGACCGGCACCATCAAGTACCACCGCACCGTGCATCTGCCCGGACAAGCCCATGGCGCGCACTTGGCGCCAGGCCTCGGGGGCGCTGGAGCGCAACTCGGCTACCGCCTGCTCTAGCGCCTGCCACCAGGCCTGGGGGCTTTGCTCGCTCCAGGTGGGATGCGGTTGCTGCACCGTCAGACCGGCATCTGCGGTGGCGCGGATATGGTGTTCGTCGTCGAGCAGCAGCAGCTTGATGCCCGAGGTTCCGAGGTCTATTCCGAGGTACATCTGGTGTGAGATCGCTTTTATTTTTTGATGCCGAACCGGTTGGCAACTTGGCGCCGGTATTCGCGCGGGGTCATGCCTTTGATGTCCAGGAAGCGGCGATTGAAGTTGGCAATATTGTTAAAGCCCACGTCAAAGCCAATGTTGGTAATGGGTCGGTCCGACTCCATCAGCCACTGGCAAGCGCGGTTGATGCGCACGTGATTTACAAAGTCGGTGAAGGTGTTGCCCGTGGCGCGCCGAAAGAAGCGACTAAAACGGCTGTCATTCATGCCCAGTTCACGGGCCAGGTCCGAAGCCGATACGTTTTCGCTCAAGTTGTCGGTAATGCGGCTCAGGATGGCATTGATCTGGTCCAGCTGGGCGTCGTTGTCCACGCCTTGGAGCTGCGCGTTGGACAGAAGTCGGTAGTCCTTGCACTGCGCCAGTTCGCTCAAAAAAGTGCAGAAAGCGCCAAATCGCGCCAGCCCCTGCGCCGCTTTGACGCTGCGCCAGTGCTGCAAGGCCTTCGGATAGATGTCAAAAAACTCAATGCCGTGCTTGGCCCGCTCCAGTAGTAGCAGCACCTCCCGCATTTCTGGAATATGCCGGCTGGCCTCTTCAATCGGGCTGTGCGGAAACTGGATCACCAGGTCACGTTCAGCCACTCCGCCTTCGGGCAGGTCCATGGTCACCCAGTTGTGCGGCAGACGCGGCCCGGTGAGTACCAAATGGCCGGGCTGAAATTGGCCGATCCAGTCCCCTACAAATGCCTTCCCGGAGGTGGCCGTGATCAGGTGCAACTCGTATTCGTCGTGGTAATGCCAGCGTGCCAGTGGCGTGGGGAAGCCATGCGCCAGACAGCGGATGATGCCCACTTCGTCGGGTGACTCATAGCCCAGTGCGGGTGAGCGACTGTGGTCATGCTCCAGTTCGGGTTTGAGCTGGCGAGGAACGGTTCCCTTGGCGGTTCGCATAAAACTATCAGCCAATGGCTTCAGGACATGACGTTGCCACCGTCCACGTTGAGCGTTTGCGCGGTGATGTAAGAGGCCGCATCGCTGGCCAAAAACACGGCTGCGCCACAAATATCGGTGGGATCGCCCATGTACCCCAGAGGCACCGCCTCACCGACGCGCCTTTTCTTCTCACCCAAAGGCAGATTTTCGTACTTGGCAAAAAGTGCATCTACGTTTTTCCACATGGGTGTAGCAATCACGCCAGGCGAAATGCCGTTCACGCGAATTTTGTGCGGCGCCATGGCCAAGGCAGCGCTTTGGGTGTAGCTGATCACAGCGGCCTTGCTGGCGCAGTAGTGTGACACCAAGGCCTCACCACGGCGCCCGGCCTGGCTGGCCATATTCACCACGGAGCCACCCTGCACGCCCTGCGCCACCATGTGGGCCAGGACTTTTTGCATGACAAAAAAAGCGCCCTTCACGTTGACAGCAAAAATCTTGTCATACATGGCCTCGTCGCTCTCCAGCAGCGGTGCCATATCAAAAATAGCGGCGTTGTTGAAAAGTGTCGTAATGCTTCCAAAACGCGCACTGGCCGCAATCACCAGCGCGTCGATCTGCGCACTGCGTGTCACATCAGTTGGGATGTATTGCAAGTTCTGGGGATGGCTGGCCATCAGCGCAGTCAACTCGGGAGTGGGTTGGGCGCCGATGTCCGCCACAGTGCAATGGGCACCCGCCTGCAAATAGGCCCCGGCCACAGCCAAACCGATACCACCGGCAGCGCCAGTCAATAGCGCGTGTTTGCCCTGAAGTGTTTGCGTCATGTGATTTTCCTTTGAACGAATAACTGTACTTGGGCATAGGCTGCGCGCACGGCGCTCACCAGCCTTGCGTCACCGGCCAGCTCGCCCCACAAAGTGGCGTCGGCACAAAAAGCGGCCACCGGATCGGGGGCTTCGCAGATGCCGTGCGCCACCGCAGGGTCCATCGCCTGATCTTGGTAGGTATAGCTGATTTGCCCCGCGTGCCAACGCTGCAAATACGCCAAAAACAAAGCAGGCAACACCGCAACGCTGGCAATCGAACCACCAGTCGCCAGGCGCTCGCGCACGGTAGGCGCAATGAAGCCGGGAATCTTGCTAAATCCGTCCATGGCCACGCGCTGATTGGTGTCGGCAATCGCAGGGTTGCCAAAGCGGTCCAGCACCACATCGCGGTAGCGGGCCAGGTTGATCGGGCTGGGGTGCGTGGGCGTGTCGAGCACCGGTATGGTGTCGTTGGTCACGTAGTCAAACGCCATTTGGCGAATGGCCGCATCGTGGGTTCCTTCATGGATGAACTGGTAGCCCACCAGCGTGCCCGCCCAAGCGATGCAGCTGTGGGTGGCGTTGAGCAGGCGGATTTTGGCCTCTTCGTAGGCCTGTACCGACTGCACCATTTCCACACCCACGCGCTCCCATTGCGGCCGCCCGGCGATGAAATTTTCTTCAATCACCCATTGGATAAAGCTCTCGCCCATCAGCGCGGCGGCGTCGGCCTGGCCGGTGGCGGCCAGCACGCGCTCGGCGACGGCGGGTGTGGGGCGCGGGGTGATGCGGTCCACCATGGCATTGGGGCTGCTGGTGTGGCTTTGTACCCAGGCCAGCAGTTCGACGTCGCCCACCAGGGTCAAAAATTGCAACAAGCCGCTGCGTGAGCGGTCGCCGTTGTGGCGCAGGTTGTCGCAGTTGAGCAGCGTCAACGGGCCCGCGTCGGCGGCACGGCGCGCGCGCAGGATGGCGGTGAGTGCCCCGTAAATGGTGCTGCCCGCCGAGTTGGTGTGACCCGCCTTGGCTGCCGCCACATCAGCTTGTAGGTCGGGGAACTGCAAGTCCAGCCGGTCTTGGGCGTCCAGGTAGTAGCCCGCCTCGGTAACGGTAAAGCTGATGATGCGCGTAGCCGGGTCAGCGCCCAGACGGATCAGACCAGCCAGGTGCACGTCGTCCGCCACCACTTCGGCGATTGAAGTGATGCGGGCGTAGCTGCGCTTGCCCTGGGGCGTGACCGTCTCCAGCGTGTAGGCGCCGCCTTGGGCGATCAGCGCTTGGATAACCTGGGGCGCATCAGGCCGGATATTGCCCCCGGCCAGCGTCCAACTGTGGTCGCCCAGCGCTTGCAGTTGGTGGATGTAAAGCGCCTCATGGGCGCGGTGGAACGAGCCCAGCCCCAGGTGCAGGATGCGCTTGGCGGTGGTGGTGGTATCAGATGGCATAGGGGTAACAAACGAAAAAAACTAAAAGACGGGAGGGCAAAAACTAAGCTGCGTTCTGGCGGTCCGCCGGTTTGGCACCCGCGCGGGTGATGCGGCCATGGGCGTCAAACAGGTGGGCGGCGTCCACGTCCATGTGCACGCCCACCCGGCTACCCACCTTCAGAGCGCTGCGCTCGGTCTGGCGCACGGTCAACGCCACACCTTGGGTAGTAGTGACATAAATCAGCGTCTCTGCGCCCAGCGCCTCCACCAAATCCACGGTGGCTTGCAGCGGGCCGGTGCCCGCCTCGGTCAGGGCAATGTGTTCAGGGCGCAAGCCGACAAACCCCTCGGGCGGAAAAACCAGCCCAAAGATGGCGTCCAAACCGGGGAGATCAGCGGCTTTGACCAAGTTCATTTGCGGCGTGCCAATGAACTGAGCCACAAACTGGTTGGCTGGGCGGTCATAGAGCTCTAGCGGGGTGCCCACTTGCTCAATCTGGCCGTCGCGCAGCACGACCACGCGGTCGGCCAATGTCATGGCTTCAACCTGATCGTGGGTCACGTAAATCGTGGTCGCACCCAAGTCGCGGTGCAGCTTGGCGATTTCGATACGGGTCTGGCCGCGTAGCGCGGCGTCCAGGTTGGACAAGGGCTCGTCAAACAAAAACACCTTGGGCGCACGCACAATGGCCCGGCCAATGGCCACGCGTTGGCGCTGGCCGCCCGAGAGCTCTTTGGGCGTGCGCTGGAGGTAGTCGGTCAGATTCAAAATCTTGGCGGCGCGCTGCACTTTGTCCTGGATGACGGCTGCATCCACGTTGGCGAGCTTCAGGGCAAAGCTCATGTTCTCGTACACCGTCATGTGCGGGTACAGGGCGTAGCTTTGAAACACCATGGCCAGGTCGCGGCGGCTGGCGGGCAGGTCGGTGATGTCACGGCCCTCCAGGGTCAGATGGCCTTCGTCTATGTGCTCCAGCCCGGCAATCAGGCGCAGCAGCGTGGACTTGCCGCAGCCCGAAGGCCCCACAAAGACGATGAATTCGCCCTGCTGGATGTCCAGGTCAATGCCTTTGATGACCTGGAGGTCACCAAAGAACTTCTCGATTTTTTTCAGTTGAAGGTAAGCCATAAAAGCCGGTCTGGTAAGAGGTAGGGGAATAGAGGCGGCAGCGCTTATTTGACGGCGCCAAAGGTCAAACCTTGAACGAGCTGCTTTTGGCTGAACCAGCCAAACACCACGATGGGCGCAATCGCCATCAATGAGGCTGCTGACAACTTGGCCCAGAACAGGCCCTCGGGGCTGGAATAGCTGGCAATCAGCGTGGCCAGCGTGCCCGCCTTGGCCGAGCTCAGGTTCAGGCTCCAGAAAGCCTCGTTCCACGACAGCACCAGACACAGCAAGCCGGTGGATGCCATGCCGCCCACCGCCAGCGGAAGCAGCACACGGTAAAACTCTTGCCAGAGCGTGGCTCCATCCATGCGGGCAGCCTCCAAGATTTCATGCGGGATTTCCTTGAACTGGGAGTACAGCATCCAGACCATGATGGGCAGATTTGACAAGGTAAAAATAATCACCAGCCCCAGCTGCGTGTCCAATAACTCAGCGCGCTGCGCAAGGACATAGATGGGCACCAAGGCACCCACGGCGGGCATCATCTTGGTGGACAGCATCCACATCAAGATGTCTTTGGTGTGTTTGCCTTTAAAAAAAGCCATCGAATACGCTGCCGGTGCGGCCAAAGCCAGTCCCAGCAGGGTGGACACCACGCTGGTCACCACCGAATTTTTGGCATAGAGGAGGTAGTCGCTGCGCTCCTGCACCTCAGTAAAGTTGTCAAGCGTTGGCGGGAACCACCAAAGCGGCGGCACCGAGATGGCCTGCAACTCGGTTTTGAAGGCGGTCAACACCAACCAGCCCAGCGGGAAGAACAAGACCAGGGCAGTGAGCCAGGCCACCACCGTGCGCAGCAGCAAGGAATAGGAGAACGGAATGGGGCGTGCCATGTTGCTTATTTGTCCAGGTTTTTGCCAACCATGCGAATCAGGAAGGCGGCGGCGATATTGGCCAGCAGCACGGCAAACAGCGCTCCAGCGGAGGCCACACCGGCATCAAAATTGAGCAGAGCCTGTTTGAAAATCAGAAACGCCACATTGGTACTGGCGTCGCCGGGGCCACCACCGGTGGTGGTGAATATTTCGGCGAACACGCTGAGCAAAAAGATTAGCTCAATCATCACCACTACGGCCACCGAGCGACCCAGATGCGGCAGGTACAGGTAGCGCAGTTGCTGCAGATAAGTGGCGCCGTCCATGCGTGCGGCCTCGATCTGTTCGCGGTTCATACTTTGCAGCGCCGTCATGAAGATCAGCGTGGCAAAAGGCAGCCACTGCCAGGACACCATGATGATGACCGACAGCAGCGGAAAATTGGTCAGCCAGTCCACGGGCTCGGCACCAAAAAACATCCACACCTGGGCCAGTACCCCGTAAATGGGGTTCATCATCATGTGTTTCCACAGCAACGCGTTGACCGTGGGCATGACAAAAAAAGGCGAAATCAGCAGCAAGCGCACCAAGCCCCGACCGGGAAAGGGCGCGTCAATGAGCAGCGCCACCACAATGCCCAACAGCACGGTGATGACAATCACGCTGCCCAAAAGCAACAAGGTGTTGACCACCGCCACGCTGAACGAGGGGTCGGTCAAAAAGTATTCAAAGTTCTCCAGGCCGGCAAAACCGGTCTCTTCCGGCTGCATCAGGTTGTAGCGGATGAGCGAGAAGTAAATCGTCATCACCAGCGGAACAACCATCCACATCAACAAGGTGAGGACAGCGGGCGCCATTAGCAACCGGGGAAGCAGGCGTTTCATGGGTGACTTAAAAAATGGGCAAGAAAAAAGGAAAGGCAGGGTGGCGACCAGTGCGATTCGGCCGCCAAAAACCGGTCACAAGGCGCTGCGCCCCGCAGCACAAGGTGCTCCGGGGCGCAGCGTCTGGCCAATTACTTGTAGTACTTGGCTTTCTTCATCTCGCGGTCTGCCGCCACTTGCGAAGCCTTGAGGGCGTCGTCCACTGACACTTTGCCCGCCAATGCAGCGCTCATTTGCTGACCCACGGCGATACCGATGGCCTGGAACTCAGGAATGGCAGCAAACTGCACGCCCACATACGGTGACTTGGGCAAAGTGCTGTCGTTCGGGTTGGCCGAGTCGATAGCCGCTTTTTCAGCAGCAGCAAAGACGGCAGCCTTCTGGAACTCAGGGTTGGCATAAGTCGACTTGCGGGTGCCGGTAGGAACACGTGCCCAACCGTTGGTCTTTGCCACCAGGTTGATGTAGTCCTTGGAGGTCGCCCAGCTCACAAACTTCTGCGCCGCATCAGCATTTTTGGTGCCTGCGGGAATGGCCAGCGCCCATGCCCAGAGCCAGTTCGCGCCTTTTTGCGTCACGCTGTAAGGACCTTGAGCAAACGCCACCTTGTCAGCCACTTTGGACTGCTTGGGGTCGGTGATGAACGAGGCTGCGATCGTGGCGTCAATCCACATACCGCACTTGCCTTCGTTGTACAGGGCCAAAATTTCGTTGAAGCTGTTGGCCGAAGAGCCGGGAGGGCCGTACTTGCCGAGCAGATCGACGTAAAACGTAACTGCGTCTTTCCAGGGCTTGGACTCCAACTGGGGCTTCCAGGACATGTCAAACCACTGGCCGCCAAAGCTGTTAACCATGGTCGACAAAAAGGCCATGTTGTCGCCCCAGCCTGGTTTGCCACGCAAGCAGATGCCGTAGACACCGTTTTTCGGGTCATGCATTTTGGAGGCCGCATCACGCACCTGCTCCCAGGTGGGGCGCTCGGCAAAGGTCACACCGGCTTTGTCGGCCAGGTCCTTGCGGTACATCAGCATCGAGCTTTCGCCGTAGAAAGGGGCGGCATACATTTTTCCGTCCACGCTCAGGCCGTTGCGCATGGCGGGCAGGATGTCGTCTGCGTCGTAGCTGGCATCACCCTTGAGTTCTTTGAGCCAGCCCTTTTTGCCCCAGATGGGGGTCTCGTACATGCCGATGGTCATCACGTCAAACTGACCGCCTTTGGTGGCGATGTCGGTGGTTACGCGTTGGCGCAGCACGCCTTCTTCCAAGGTCACCCACTTCAGTTTGATATCGGGGTTGGCTTGCTCAAAGTTTTTGCTCAGCTTGGCCATTTCAATCATGTGGCCGTTGTTCACCGTGGCAATCACGAGTTCAGTGGCAGCATGGGAAAAGCCGGAGAGCGATGCTGCCAAGGCCGCGGCTGCAACGATACGGGTTTTGAATTTCATGGATTTGTCTCCTAAGTGGAAATGGTATGGAATGCCCTGTTCAATGCGCGGATACAAGCCGACACTGACGCAGTGAAGATACAGAAACCCTCGTGCAGCATTGGTACTCTGGCAGCACTATTCGGTATTTTGATGCGCCGACAACCTAGTATTTACACCTAGTTACGCCATATGCGTACCACTTATTGGAGCGTGAAGCTGTGTTGCACAACGGTAGCCGGTCGAGCACGGGCCACAAGTTTCGCCACAGGCCCAGCGGGTCAATCTGGCCGACAAGATCAGCAATTTGCGTTACCGCCTGGCAAAACCACCCGCCGATGGGTCACCCGAACGCAAACAGGCTTACTTTGACTGGGCTGCCAGCATGGTGGCCGGTCCGCCGGGCGTGGACCCGTGGCTGGAGGTCGTGTTTGATGGGCTGTAGGCGCGGGGCTTGGGCTTGGGATGAAACGGCGGTGTTTGTTGACAGGTGTCACAGCGCGGCACACCCGGCCGCGCAGCACTCAAAGGGTCGCCATCCAGGCAGCGGTAGCCACCAGCACTACCGCCATGCCCCGGTTAAACCAGCGCAGTCGCTGCGCCGTGGCCACGCCGTCCACCACCGGGCCGCTCAACCACGCGCGCAGCAGCGAGCCCATGGCGGCGTACAGCAGGTTGCTGAAAAAGCCAAACGCCAGCATCAGCGGCAGGGTAATGGCATAGCGCTGCAGCACGTCCTCGCGCCCGGCCAGCCAACCGGCCACCACGGTCAGCGCCAGCATCCAGGCCTTGATGTTCAAAAACTGCAGCGCCACGCCTTGGGTAAACGTGACCTGCAGACGTGCCATGTCCGCCTGTGCCAGCGTGCGGCTGCTCCACAGCTTGGCCGCCAGCCACAGCAAATAGGCCACGCCCAGCACCTGGATGGCCAGGCGCAAGCCCGGCACGGCCAGCACGATGGCGCCCAAACCGGCGGCGCACAGCGTAAACAGCAAACCCCAGCCCACCGGCACGGCGCAGACAAAGCGCAGCGCGTGTTTGAGCCCCAGGTTGGCGCCCAAGGCGGTGGAGAGCGCCGTATTGGGCCCCGGCGTAAAACTGGAGGCGGTGGACAGCAGCAGCAAGGCGGTGAGTTCGGCGAGAGGCATAGAGAAGGACTGTAGCGGCAAAGCCCACCGGTCTTGGACCTGACCGGCCGTGGGCGCCTGCGGCGGCGAATTGCTTGACGCAGGCAGAACCGCCCAAGGCGCAAATGCGCGCCAATGCGCCGTCCGTCGCGGGCAAGATGGCAGCTTTACCGCAGTAGCATTGGCCCCAATTTGACCTGAGCCCCAAGAAACCACCATGTCCACCAGCCCCGCCAAACGCCCTCACATTTTGTTCATCATGGCCGACCAGATGGCCGCGCCCTTGTTGCCCCTGCACGACCCCGACTCCAAGATGCAGATGCCGCATTTGTCCCAACTGGCGGCCCAGGGCGTGACTTTTGATTCGGCTTACTGCAACAGCCCCTTGTGCGCACCCTCGCGCTTTAGCCTGGTGAGCGGGCAGCTGCCTTCGCGCATTGGCGGCTTTGACAATGCAGCCGACTTTCCGGCGGACGTGCCCACTTACGCGCACTACCTGCGCAATTTGGGCTACCGCACGGCACTGTCGGGCAAGATGCATTTTTGCGGCCCCGACCAGCTGCACGGCTACGAGGAACGCCTGACCAGTGACATTTACCCCGCCGACTACGGCTGGGCCGTCAACTGGGACGAGCTCGAAAAGCGCCCCAGCTGGTACCACAACATGGCCTCGGTGCTGCAGGCCGGCCCCTGTGTGCGCAGCAACCAGCTCGACTTTGACGAAGAAGTGGTGTTCAAGGCACGCCAGTACCTTTATGACCACGTGCGTAACACGCCCGACCGGCCTTTTTGCCTGACGGTGTCCATGACGCACCCACATGACCCGTACACGATTCCCGCCGAATACTGGGATCTGTACGAGGGGGTGGATATTCCGATGCCGCGCACCCTGATCGCCCAGGCCAACCAGGACGCGCATTCCAAACGCCTGCTCAAGGTGATTGATTTGTGGGACAAGCCGCTGCCAGACGAGGCGATTGCGCGTGCCCGGCGCGCCTACTTTGGCGCCTGCAGCTATGTGGACAGCCAGATCGGCGCACTGCTCAAAACCCTGGACGACTGCGGCCTGCGTGAAGACACCATCGTGGTGTTCTCGGGCGATCACGGCGACATGCTGGGCGAGCGCAGCCTTTGGTACAAGATGCACTGGTACGAGATGGCCGCGCGCGTGCCGCTGGTCATCCACGCGCCCCAGCGGTTTGCCGCGCACAAGGTGGCCCACAGCGTGTCCACCATCGACCTGCTGCCGACCTTTGTTGAACTGGCCGGTGGCACGCTGGACCCCCACCTGCACCTGGACGGACGCTCGCTTTTGCCGCACCTGCAAAACCTGCCCGGGGTGCCGGGGCATGACGAGGTCATTGGCGAGTACATGGCCGAGGGCAGCAAGACGCCGTTGGTGATGATTCGCCGCGGGCCCTGGAAGTTCATGTATTCGCAAGACGACCTCTGCCTGCTTTACCACCTGGAATCCGACCCCGATGAGCTGAACAACCTGGCGGATGTGCCGGCGCACCAGGGCGTGCTGCAGGCCTTCATCGACGAGGTCGCCAAACGCTGGGACTTGCCCACCCTGCACCAGCAGGTGCTGGCCAGCCAGCGCCGCCGCCGCTTGGTCGGCAAGGCGCTGACCCAAGGCAAGCTCATGCCCTGGGATCACCAACCCATGGTGGTGGCAAGCGAGCAGTACATGCGCAACCACATGGATCTGGACGATCTGGAGCGCCGGGCGCGCTTTCCCAAGGTAACTTGAGAGGGAACTTGGGCGGTGTCTGGTAGGCGGCGTACAGCGGCTTGCGGACGTACGCGACCGGGTTCAAGCGCAGGGCTGCGTCGCTGCCCAAGCTGACCGGCGCGGCGCCTTAAAAAGTTGCCGTTTTGCGCATCAAGGTGCTTTTCCCGAACAAGGACTCCACCAGATCGACCGCCAGCTCGGCGGTCCGGTTGCGCTCGTCCAAAGCGGGGTTGAGCTCCATGATGTCCAGAGACGCCAGCAAACCGGTGTCTGCAATCATTTCCATGCACAGCTGAGCCTCACGGTAAGTGGGGCCGCCGCGCACCGTGGTGCCCACGCCCGGGGCAATGTCCGGGTCCAGAAAGTCGACATCAAAACTCACATGCAGGTGCGTGTCGGCATCGAGTCCGGCCAGCGCCATGTCCATGGTGGCACGCATGCCCTGCTCGTCGATAAAACGCATGTCAAAGACATCGAGATTGTGCGCATGGACCAGGCGTTTTTCGCCCGCGTCCACGCTGCGGATGCCAATCTGGCGCAGCCAGTCGGGCTGAATCGCCGGCGTCTGGCCGCCCAGGCCGGTTAACGCCGTCGGCCCCAGTCCGCACAGGCAGGCCACCGGCATGCCATGCAGGTTGCCGCTGGGGGTGAGCATGTTGGTGTTGAAGTCGGCATGGGCGTCAAGCCAGAGCACGCGCAGCTTCTTGCCGATGTCGCGGCAGTGGCGCGCCACGGCGCTGATTGAGCCAATGCCCAGGCAATGGTCGCCACCCAGCACCATCGGCAAGCGCCCCAGGCCCAACTGGGCGTAAACGGCGGCGTGCAGCGCCTCGTTCCAGGCCACCACTTCGGGCAGGTGGCGATAGCCATCGTGCGGTGCCTGCCAGGGGTTGCGCGGACCCGTCACGTCACCGCAGTCGTGCACTTGCAGCCCCAAGGCTTGCAACACCGGCGCCAAACCGGCCACGCGCAGGGCTTCAGGCCCCATGCTGGCACCGCGCATACCCGCGCCGATGTCGGTGGGCGCGCCAATCAGGCTGATGTTGACGTTCATGGGGGAGCCTGCCTTCAGGCCGGAGTTTGCAGCCGGAAACAGGCGTCGCGTGCGCCCACGCTGATGCCACGCGCGTTGACGATGGCTTGGGCGCGCCAGGGCTGCAGCGCCTCGCGCTGGGCGGTATCAAGCCAACCCAGCTGCTCCAGCGCTTCGACGGTGGCGGCATACAGAGCCGTTTTATTGCCATCGCTAATTTTGAGCGCCAGGGCTTCGCCCCGGCTTTTGCTGGCCACGACCTGTACGCCGTCGGCACCAATTTTGGTGATCCAGTCGCCCCGGCCGATTTGCATAAATGCCAGGTCATTGCGCCCGGTGCCACTGACCATTTCAGGATAAGCCGTCATGGCCTCGCCCAGCTGGGCAAAACTTTCGCCAAACTGCGCGTCTTGTGCGCCGCTGGCCAGGCGCGCGTAGCCATAAGCCAATTTGGACAGGGGCATGGCGTAGTTGGGCGCCGAGCAGCCGTCTATGCCCATTTTGAGGTCTTGGACGTCCATGCCCACGGCCGCCGCAACGTCACGGGCAATGGCTTGCTGCAAGGGGTGGTCGGGAAGGATGTAGTCGTCCAGACTCCAGCCGTTTTGCACGCAATGGGCGACAAAACCGGCGTGCTTTCCGCTGCAGTTGTTGTGGCGTTCGTCGTATTCAATGCCGTCCGGCGCGGTCTTGTCCATCAGCATGTACAGGCCGGGAACATGGCAGCCGCAGCGCAGCACTTTGTAGCCCTGCCCGGCTTTGGCCAGCATGGCCTCGGCCGCTTGCACATGCATGGCTTCGCCGTTGTGGCTGGCACACAGCATGGCCAGCTCGGGCTGGCTGAAACCAAATTGCCGCGCGCCGCCCGCTTGCATAAAAGGCAGGGCTTGCAAGGCCTTGAGGGTGGAGCGGGTAAAACTCATCATGTGCGGCTTGCCCACATAGGCCTGCAATTCGTCACGCGCATTGACCACCGCCAGCGCACCAAAGTGCACGCATTCGGCCAGGCCACCACGACTGAGTTGAATCAAAGGAGCGAAGTCGCTGGGGGTCATAAAGGACTTTCTTGGTACACAGACTGTCGAACAAAACGGGGCCAGGGGCGCAGCTGGGCGTCACGGGGTCGACCAGGATACCGCGCGCCCCGACCAGGCGTTCCCTATACTGTTTTGGGGCGTGTCAGCCACCCCGGGCAGACCCCCAAACCCTTGCCGCCTGTGCGGCCACACCACCATGTTTGAACTGCGCGCGCCCCTGCAAGCCCACATTGTCCACTGCCAGGCCCAGGTCGGAGACGCGGTACAGGCCGGACAGGTGCTGCTGGTGCTGGAGGCCATGAAAATGGAACACGAGGTGCGCGCGCCCCACGCCGGGACGGTGCGGGAATGTTTTTTTGCGGTGGGCGAGACGGTCGCGCAAGACGATGTGCTGTTGGTTATCCAGCGCAGTGCCCACACGCCATCGCCACTGGCTGAGCCAAGCGCATCGGCGGGCCCGCCGGAGGGGCCGCCCGCTGCCCAGGACGTGCGCCTGGACCTAGCCCGCATGCAGGCGCGTCACGCCTTCACGCTGGACGCCCATCGGCCCGAGGCGGTGGCCAAGCGCCACAAACTGGGGCTGCGCACCGCGCGCGAGAACCTGGCCGACCTGTGCGACCCCGGCAGTTTTTCTGAATACGGCGCGTTGGCCGTGGCCGCGCAAAGCCAACGCCGCAGCCAAGACGACCTGGTGCGCAACACCCCCGCCGACGGCATGGTCTGCGGCACCGCCACGGTGGGCGGCACACCTTGCGTGGTGATGGCCTACGACGCGACCGTGTTGGCGGGCACCCAAGGCATGCGCAACCACCAAAAGACCGACCGCATGCTGGGTATCGCGCTGGAGCACAAGTTGCCCGTGGTCTTGTTTGCCGAAGGCGGCGGCGGCCGGCCAGGCGATGTGGACATGCCCATCGTGGCCGGGCTGCATGTGGCCACCTTTGCCCGGTTTGCGCGCCTGAACGGCCAGGTGCCGGTGCTGGGTATTGCCGCCGGACGCTGCTTTGCCGGCAATGCCGCACTCTTGGGTTGCTGTGACGTGGTCATCGCCACGCGCGGCAGCAACATCGGCATGGGCGGCCCGGCCATGGTCGAGGGCGGCGGCCTGGGCGTGTTCACGCCCGAGCAGATTGGCCCGAGCAAGGTGCAGCACACCAACGGCGTGATCGACCTGCTGGTGGACGACGAGGCACAAGCCGTGGCGGCAGCCAAAAAGTACCTGGGCTTTTTTACGGGCACCTGCGCCGGCTGGCAGGCACCCGATGCGCTGGCCCTGCGTGCCGTGGTGCCCGAGAACCGCTTGCGCGTCTACGACACCCGCGCCGCACTGCACAGCCTGGCGGACGCCGACAGCGTGCTGGAGCTGCGCAGCGGCTTTGGTGTGGGCATCCACACCGCCTTGGCACGCATGGAGGGCCGCGCCGTGGGCGTGCTGGCCAACAACCCGCAGCACCTGGGCGGTGCGATTGACGCCACCGCTGCGGACAAGGCGGCGCGCTTTATGCAGCTGTGCAACGCCCACGGCCTGCCCATCGTGAGTCTGGTGGATACGCCTGGATTCATGGTCGGGCCCGACACCGAGGCCACAGCGCAGGTGCGGCATGTGAGCCGTATGTTTGTCGCTGCGGCGCACCTGCGCGTGCCGTACCTGAGCGTGGTGCTGCGCAAAGGCTACGGCCTGGGTGCTATGGCCATGACGGCCGGAGGCTTTCATGCCCCACTGTGCACCGTGGCCTGGCCCAGCGCCGAGTTTGGCGCCATGGGTCTGGAAGGCGCGGTGCGTCTGGGGTTTAAGAAAGAACTCGAATCGGTTCCCGAGGGTGCCGCGCGCGACACACTGTTTGCGCAATTGCTGGCGCAACAGGTAGACAACGGCAGCGCGTTGGCCATGGCCGGTAGCCTGGAAATTGACGCGGTGATCGACCCGGCCGACACGCGCGCCTGGCTGGTACGTGGCCTGGCCGTCGGGCGCGTGGACCCGCTGCGCGGCGCGGCGATCGATACCTGGTAGGGGGCCTCCGGCAAACGGGGAACCGGGAACGGGGCCCGGAGGCCCGCGCTCAGTCGCCTTGGGGCAGACGGCTGAGGCAGTCGTCCAGCGCTTCGATAAAGAAGTCCACATGCGCGCGCTGCAGCACCAGCGGCGGCCGGATTTTTAGCACGTTGGCCTGGGGGCTGCAAGCACTGATCAGTACGCCGCGCGCCTTCATGCCGTTGACCACACGGGTAGTGAAGCCCGCTGCCGGGCGCTGGGGGTCGCCGCCCTGCACCAGCTCCACCCCCAGAAACAGGCCAAACTGGCGCACATCGCCGATGCTGTCGTGACGCTGCGCCAGGGCCTGCAGGCACTGGCCGAAGTAGCGGCCCTGCGTGTCGGCGTTTTGCATCAGCTGTTCGCCCTCCAGCACGTCGAGCACCGCCATGCCCACTGCGGCACTGACGGTGTTGCCGCCAAAGGTGTTGAAGTAGCGGGTCTCGCGAGCAAAGGCGTCCAGCATCTCAGCGCGTGCACACAGGCCCGCCAGCGGGTGGCCATTGCCCATGGGCTTGCCCAAGGTGACGATGTCGGGCGCAATGCCATGGCGCTGGTAGCCCCACAGGTGCGAGCCCGTGCGGCCAAACCCCGGCTGCACCTCGTCGGCAATCACCACCATGCCCGCAGCGCGGGCGCGCGCCACCGCGTCGGCCAAAAAGCCAGCGGGCGCTCCATATACGCCGTCACTGGTGAACAGCGAGTCAAACAACAAGGCTGCCGGGCGCACGCCATCGGCCCGCATGCGCGCCAATGCCGCATCCACCCCTGCGGCAAACGCGGCGCCCGCATCAGCCTGCCCCGTGCCATAGGCCCGGGGGGCGGGCACGGTGTAGACGTGGGGCAAGCCGCTGGCAATGGAGCCCAGCGAAGGCGAGCAGGCCGAGGTGGTTTGCGTGACGCCGTGGTACGCCCACGCGGTGACGATGACGCCTGTGCCCCCGGTATAAAACTGCGCCAGGCGCAGCGCCAGGTCATTGGCCTCGCTGCCGGTGCAGGTAAACATGATGCGGCTCAGGCTGGCATGGTGGGTCGCAAGCAAGCGCTCGGCATAGTCGAGCAACGCTTCGTTCAGGTAGCGGGTGTGGGTGTTGAGCCGCGCAGCCTGGGTGTTCAGGGCCTGCAGCACATGGGGATGGCAGTGGCCCAGGGAGACCACGTTGTTGTAGGCGTCCAGATAGCGTTTGCCTTCGGCGTCCCACACCCAGACACCCTCGCCGCGCACCAGCTCGACCGGGTCTTGATAAAACAGGCGGTAGGCAGGCCCCAGCAGCGCCTCACGCCGGCGAATCAGGGCTTGGCGGCGTTCGGGCAAATCGGCCAGTGCCGCAGGGTCAAAGGCGTTGATGGTTTTCATAAAACGTCCAGTCCGTGCGCCATCAGCGCGCGCAACCCGGCAGTGGCCACGGCGTGGTTGCGCAAAATATAGGCGCGATTCTCGGGAAACCACTGCGCACGCTGCTCGGTAATGCACAGTGTCATGGCGCAGCGCACCGCTGCCAACAGAGGCACCAGCCGCAGCTCGCGCTCCTGCAAGGGGTTGGCCCTCTGGTAGCCGCGCATAAAGTCGCGCATGCTGACCACACTGGCCTCGCCGCCCTCGAGCCCCTGGTAAGACACGGCCACGGCGGCGTCAAAGACGCGCGGGCCGTACACCATGTCGCCAAAGTCCAGCACACCACACACCGCGTCGGGCTGGGCTGGATCCACCAGCAGGTTGTAGGGGTTGAAATCGTTGTGCAAATACTGCTGCGCCAGCGTGGGCAACAGCGGCTGCACCTCTTGAACATACCGGCCGAACACTGCCTCGCCCCAGGCCCGGGACTGCGCGTCTTGAATGGCGGGCAGCCAGGCCTGCAGCTCGGGCGTGCGGTGAATGTCCCACATCAAGGCCTCGTTACCGACGACCGGATGCGCAAACCCGGCGAGCGCCTGGTCCAGCGCGCCCAGGGCCGCACCGACCGAGTGGCGCTGCGCCGGGCTGCTAGGGGCCTCATGCAGCGGCCGGCCTGGCAGGTAGCCCAGCAGACGTGCATAGCCAATGCCGTCCGGCCCCGGCAGGGGCCACAGGTGCGCGCCATCGTTCCAGCGGTAAAGGCGCTGCACCGGCAACTGCGGTGCGTGCACGGCCAGATGGTCCAGCGCCGCGTTTTGCAAGGCGAGTGCGGCGGGGTTTTCTTTGGGGTCGCTGACTTTGAGGACGCAGCGTGCAGGCGCGCTGGGCGCACCCTTGCCCACTTCGAAATCCACCAAAAAGTTCAAATCCCGTTCGCCACTCAGGTGGCGCACTGAGGCGGCGCTCGGCGAAAACTGTGCGCGCACCAGCGCCAGCAGGTTCGCCGGGTCAGAAAAAGGGGTAGGAGATGGCACGGAGCGGAGGGGGCAACTACGGAATGCAAATGAGCATAGCGCATGCGGGCCCGCCCCCGCGGGTGCTTAGCGCCCTAGGTCTTTGGCACTCACACCCGCAATGCCCCAGTTGGTTTTGGGTACTTCCTGAATCAACACCCGCACGGTACTGATGGGGGCGCCAACGGCTTCGACCAAGGCTTGGGTGACTTTCTCGATGACCGCGCGTTTTTGCTCTTCAGTGCGGCCTTCGAGCATGTGGATTTGGGCAAATGGCATAGGTGTTCTCCGGTTGGATAAGGGCAGGTTCAGACAAAGCGCAGGCTGGTGCTGCCCATACCCTGAACCCGCAGGGTAACGTTATCACCGGCTTGCACCGATACGGCTTCGGTAATACCGCCCGACAAGATGAGGGTGCCAGCGGGAATGCACTCACCGCGTGCGCCCAGGTGATTGGCCAGCATGGCAATTGCCGCAGCGGGATGACCCAGCACGGCCGCTCCGGCGCCAAAGGCGACCGGCAGGCCATTTTTCTCAAGGACGATTCCCACCGTGCGCAAGTCCACGCCAGAGACGCCCATCGGCTGGCCGCCTACGACAAAGCGCACCGCGGAGGTGTTGTCGGCCACCACGCTCTTCAGGTCGAACTTGAAGTCGCGGTAGCGGCTGTCGATCACCTCGATGCCCGGCATCACAAAGTCGGTAGCGGCCAACACGGCACCGATGTGGCAACCGGGGCCCCGCAATTCGGCCTTGGTGACAAAAGCGATTTCGGGCTCCACCTTGGGGTGGATCAGCTCGCTCATGCGGCATTCGCCTCCGTCGGGTACCGCGTAGTAGTCGGCCATGAAGCCAAACACCGGCGTGCTGACACCCATTTGCTTCATCTTGGCATGCGAGGTCAAACCCGCTTTAAGACCGACGATGCGCGCACCCCGCGCGACTTTGCGCCGGCGCACTTCGTCCTGAATGGCGTAGGCATCGTCCCAGTCCATATCGGGGTAGTCGTCGGTGATCTTGGTAGTGTCTTGGGCCTGCAGTTCACAGTTTTCAAGGCGCTCAGCCAAGGTGGCAATGGTGGCGAGGTCGAGTTTCATGCTGCTGCTTTCTGGGTGGAGTTGCGGTTGCGGGCCATGGTCATGGCGGTGTCTTCGATCATGTCTTCCTGGCCCCCGACCATGCCGCGGCGACCCAGTTCGACCAGCAGGTCGCGGGCCGGTACGCCGTACTTGGCGCCTGCGCGCTTGGCAAACAGCAAGAAGCTGGAATACACCCCAGCGTAGCCCAGGGTGAGCGAGTCGCGGTCAATGCGGATGATGTGGTCCATGATCGGCACCACCAGGTCTTCGGCCACGTCCTGGATCTTGAAGACGTCCACACCAGTCTCGATGCCCATGCGTGCGCACACCGCAATCAGCACTTCCATCGGCGTGTTGCCCGCACCCGCACCCAGGCCCGCTGCAGCCGCGTCAATGCGGGTGGCGCCCGCCGCAACCGCAGCAATCGAGTTGGCAATGCCCATGGCCAGATTGTGGTGACCGTGAAAGCCGAGTTCGGTCTCTGGCCGGAGGGCATCGCGCACCGCAGACAGGCGCGCCGTGACATCGTCGGGCAGCATGTAGCCGGCCGAGTCGGTGACGTAAATGCAGTTGGCGCCGTAGCTTTGCATCAGCAGGGCTTGGCTGACCAGTTTCTCGGGGCTGGCCATGTGCGCCATCATCAGGAAACCCACGGTGTCCAGGCCCAGCGCGCGCGCCTTGTTGATGTGCTGCTCCGAGACGTCGGCCTCGGTGCAGTGGGTGGCCACGCGGATGGTGCCCACGCCCAGGTCTTTGGCCATGAGCAGGTGGTCTACGGTCCCGATGCCCGGAATCAGGAGGGCCGAAACTTTGGCTTGCTTCATGAGCGGAATCACCGAGCCCAGGTATTCCTCGTCCGTGTGGGCGGGAAATCCGTAGTTGACCGAGCTGCCGCCCAGGCCGTCGCCATGGGTGACTTCGATCAGCGGCACGCCAGCGGCGTCCAGCCCGCAGGCAACGCTTTTCATTTGGTCGAGCGTCATCAAATGGCGCTTGGGGTGCATGCCGTCGCGCAGCGTCATGTCGTGGACGGTGATTTTTTTACCTTGCAGTGTCATGGTGGTTCTCGGTAGGGGTTCAGGCGAGTACGGGCTCGGCGGTGGCTTGCAGCGTGAGGCGGCCAGCGATGATTTCTTCGGCAAACATCTCGGCAGTGCGGGCCGCCGCAGCGGTCATGATGTCAAGATTGCCCGCGTACTTGGGCAGGTAGTCGCCCAGGCCCTCGACTTCGAGGAACACCGAGACGCGGTTGCCGTCAAACACCGGGCCGTTGACCAAGCGGTAGCCGGGCACATACTTTTGTACTTCGGCAAGCATCTGGTGAATGGACGCCGTGATTTTTTCCTGGTCGGGCGTGGTCTCGGTCAGGCAGTGCACGGTATCGCGCATCATCAGCGGCGGCTCGGCCGGGTTGATGATGATGATGGCCTTGCCCTTGGCCGCGCCACCGACTTTCTCGACCGCGCCGGCCGTGGTGCGGGTGAATTCGTCAATGTTCTTGCGTGTGCCCGGCCCCACCGAGCGACTCGACACGGTCGCGACGATCTCGCCGTAGGCCACCGGCTGCACCCGGCTCACGGCGGCCACCATGGGAATGGTGGCTTGGCCGCCGCAGGTGACCATGTTGACGTTCATCTCCCCTTTGCCCAGTTGCTCCATCAGGTTGACGGGTGGCACGCAAAAGGGGCCGATGGCGGCAGGGGTCAGGTCGATCATGAGCACGCCCAGGGCATTGAGCTTGCGCGAATTCTCGGCATGCACGTAGGCGCTGGTCGCGTCAAAAGCGATTTGCACGCCGTCTGCCAGCACGTGGGGCAACAAGCCGTCCACGCCTTCGGCCGTGGTTTTGATGCCCATTTCGCGGGCGCGCTTGAGGCCATCGGACTCGGGGTCAATGCCGACCATCCACACCGGCTCGAGCACTGGGCTGCGCTGCAACTTGGCCAGCAGGTCAGTGCCAATGTTGCCGGGCCCAATCAGGGCACATTTGATTTTTTTCATGAAGACTCCGTAGGTTAAAAGCTAAATAAGAGAGCGCACCACGCCGCCTTCAACGCGAAGGGCTGCGCCGTTGGTGGCCGCTGCGCGCGGGCTGCAGACGTAGGCAACCATGGCGGCCACTTCGACCGGCTCGATAAAGCGCTGCAACAGCGATGTCGGTCGGGCGTGCTTGAAAAAGTCCGCTTCGGCCTCTTGCAGGGTTTGTCCGGCGTTGCGGGCCAGGGTGGTGAAGAAATCAACGGCGCCTTCCGTGCGGGTGGGACCGGGCAGCACCGAATTCACGGTGACACCGGTACCGGCACAGGTTTCCGCCAGGCCGCGCGACACGGACAACTGCGCCGACTTGGTCATGCCGTAATGCACCATGTCCCCCGGCGGGCAAATACCCGATTCACTGGAGATAAACACCACACGGCCCCAGCCGCGGGCTTGCATGCCCGGGAGGTACTGGCGCGCCAAGCGCACGCCGCTGAGCACATTGACTTCAAAAAAACGAAGCCAGTCGGCGTCGGTGATTTGCGCGAAGGCTTTGGGCTCAAAAATACCCAGGTTGTTGACCAAAATATCCTGCTCGGGCACTGCGTCCAGCAGCGTCTGGCAACCCGCAGCGGTGGCCAAATCGGCCGCCACACCGTGCACCTTGGCGCCGGGCACTTGGGCGCGCAAGCGATCCAGCGCCGAGGCCACACGCACCGGGTCGCGGCCGTTGAGCGTGACCTGCACGCCCTCGGCAGCGAGCTCGCAGGCAATGGCCCAGCCAATGCCCGCCGTGGAGCCGGTCACCAGCGCGCGTTTCCCGGAAAGTTGAAGATCCATGAGGTTTCCTTGTCAGTGGCTTTCGCCCGCAGGCGGGTACAGCCAGGGCTTCAGCAAGCGCGTGAGTTGGGGCGCCACCAGCCAAGTCATGATGAGCACGACCAAGCCCGTCAGCACCATGACCCGCGGTAACAGTGGCCACGGTGCCAGCAACTCACCGAGCACTAAAAACAGCACAAACACCGTCGGGCAAATGCCCAGCCAGGTGACGACTGCCACCTTCCAGCGGGGCGGCGGTGGCAAGGGCTTGGGGCCCATCGGTGCAGCAAACCAGTGGCCCAGGCCGCTGACCTGGCGCAGTGTCTGGCCCTCGATGTGCGGTGCGATGGCGGCCAGGCCCAGCGCGCGCGTGGGCGAGTCTTGCCACCGCTGCAGATGCTCGGGTGTATCAAAAGCAAAGACCACGTGGTAGAGCGCAGGGTCGTCGCCGTCCTGCGCGTTGGGACGCACAAACTGCCCCCCGAGGTAACCCGCAAACTCACTGGCGGCCGCGGTCATGTGGCCTGACGATTGCTCAAACGCGGCTTCATGCCCGCTTTTTACACGGCGTGTCACCAAAACGGTGACCGCGCCTGCGGGCCGGCTGTCAGGTGATGTCACTCCCGCAGCCCGCCTTAAACAAAGCGCACCGAGCAGCTGCCCAGGCCACCAATGGAGACGCGGAAGTTATCACCCGCCTTGGCCGGGTGCATGGCGGCAAGCGCTCCCGAAAGGATCACTTCGCCTGCTTTGAGGCCAATGCCCAGTCGACCCAGGGTGTTGGCCAGCCAGGCGACCGCATTCACGGGGGAGCCCAGCGCGGCAGCACCGGCGCCTGTGCCGATGATGTCGCCGTTTTTCTCGAGCACCATGCCGCAGGTGGACAAATCCACCCGGCGCGGATCGACCGCACAGTCCCCCAGGACGAACACGCCACAGGAGGCGTTGTCGGCCACGGTATCCTGGATCTTGATCTTCCAATCGCGGATGCGGGAGTCCACAATTTCAAAACAGGGCATCACGCATTCAGTGGCAGCCAGCACGTCGGCATTGCTGATGCCGGGCCCCATCAGGTCTTTTTTCAGGATGAAGGCAATCTCACCCTCGGCCTTGGGTTGGATGAGGGTAAGGGTGTCAATCGACTGGCCTTCGTTGTAGATCATGCCGTCCAGCAGATAACCGAAGTCGGGCTGGTAGACGCCCAGCATGTTCATCACCGCGGCCGAGGTGACACCGATTTTTTTGCCTACCACACGTTCGCCGGCCTGGAGGCGACGCGACAGCATGCGCTGCTGGATGTGGTACGCGTTTTCGATGGTGATCTCGGGATGGCGGGTGGTCAATGGCTCCACCACGGTCTGGGTTGACATGGCGTGGTAGAGCTCGTCGCCCAGAGTTTCGATCAGGGAAGTTTGCATGGGGTTGAAGGTCCTGCGGGTAGTAAATGAATCAGGGTCGTCGCCGGTCAGGCGCCATGGCCGGCGTCAGCCTCAGCGAAAAAGTTTTCCAGCAGTTGGGCAAAGCGGGCAGCGTGTTCAATTTGTGTCCAATGGCCACATTGGCCAAACACGTGCAATTGCGAAAGCGGAATTTGCTGCGCCAGCGCCAGCGAGGTCGCCACGGGAATGACCGCGTCTTCGCGTCCGTGCACCACCAGGGTGGCGTGCGGCAAGGCGCGGATGGCATGCTCCGGGCTGGCCATGGCATCGACCCAACGCTGGCGCGGGGCAGGAAACATGGCTGCAAAGGACTCCTGAAACCCTGGCTGGATACTGGCCTGGTAACGCAACTGCGCCAGTTCGTCGGTCACCCGGCTGCGGTCAAATGCAAACACATCCAGCAGGCGGCGCATATTTTCAATGGACGGGGTGTAGCCCCAGGCCGCCTCGAGGCCCGGTGTGATTTCAAAGGGCACGCCCACACTGCCCATCAGTACCAGACGGCGCACCCGGGTGGGGTGTGCGATGGCCAGCGCCAGCGCCAACGCGCCGCCAAAGGAATTCCCCACCAAGTCGGCCCGTTCAATGCCCAGACTGTCCAGCAAGTCCACTGCCTGTTGCACCCAGGCCTCCATGCGGTAATGCGCATTGTTGCCGGGGTCAGCCGGTCGGTCGGTATAGCCAAAACCAAACAAATCAGGCGCCACGACGCGCCGGCCCTTGGAGAGCACCGGCAGCAGTAGCCGCCAGTTCGCCCAAGCGCTGACACCCGCGCCAGAACCATGCAGTAGCAGTACCGGTGGGCCACTGCCCTGGTCGTGCACGTTGCTGAAGAAGGCGCCAGTTCGTACGCGCTGTCCGATTTCGGGATTGCTGGTGTGACTCATGGCTCGCTCTCAGAGTTTGATGCAGACGTTGCGCAGCTCGGTATAGAACTCCAGCGAGTGCACGCCGCCTTCGCGACCAATGCCCGAGGCCTTGGCGCCTCCGAATGCCGTGCGCAGATCGCGCAGGAACCAGCTGTTGACCCAGCAAATTCCCACCTCCACCCGCTTGGCAACCCGGTGGGCGCAGCCCAGGTTCTCGGTCCAGACCGTGGTCGCCAAGCCGTAGTCCGTGGCGTTGGCGAGCGCGATCACCTCTTCTTCGGTATCAAAGGGGGCGATGTGGCAGCAGGGGCCAAAAACCTCTTCGCGCACGACGGCCGCGCTCTCAGGCAAGCCGGTCCAAATAGTGGGCTGTACCCAATGGCCCTGCGCCAGCTCGGCGGGCATGTCGGGCACGCCGCCCCCGGTGACGAGGGTGGCACCTTCGTCCATCGCTTTTTGATAGTAGGACAGCACTTTTTGCTTGTGCTCTGCCGAGATCAGCGGCCCCAGGTTGACGCCTGGCGCGTTGGGCGGCCCAATGTTCAGGCCCTCAGCCTTGGCTTTCAGCGCAGCAACAAATTTGTCAAAAATCGGGCGCTGCACATAGACGCGCTCTGTGCCCAGACAGACTTGACCGCAGTTCTCAAAAGCACTGCGGGTAATGCCGGCAATGGCTTTGTCAAAGTCGGCATCGGCAAACACGATGCCGGCGTTTTTGCCACCCAGCTCAAAGGAGACCGGACGCACGCCTTTGGCGGCGGCGGCCATGATGGCTTCGCCGGTGCGGGTTTCGCCCGTAAAGGTAATCGCGTTGACGCCAGGGTGGCGGGTGAGGTATTCACCGGCCGACTGTGGGCCGAAACCGTGCACCACGTTGTACACGCCCGGTGGAATACCGACTGCGCTCATCACCTCGCCCAAAAGCGTGGCGGTGGCGGGGGTTTCTTCCGAGGGTTTGACAACCACGGTATTGCCGCAGGCCAGCGCAGGACCCACTTTCCAGGTCATCAACAACAAAGGCAGATTCCAGGGGCACACCACACCCACCACGCCGACCGGCGAACGGGTGGCGTAGTTGATGGCCTGACCGCCGTCGGGCGTTGCCATCTCAAAGCTCTCGGTCGGTACATTTTTGATGATGTCCGCAAAGACCTTGAAGTTGGCCGCGCCACGGGGAATATCAATGTGGGACGCCAGGCTGCGGGGCTTGCCAGTATCGGCAATTTCGGCTTCCAGAAATTCATCAGAACGGCGAATGATTTCGTCCGCCACGGCGTGCAGCAACTCGGTGCGCTTGGCCAGTGTCATGCGGCCCCAATCACCGTGCAAGGCGGCGCGGGCGGCGCGTACGGCGGCGTCCACTTCGGCCTGCCCGGCCTCGTGCACCAAGCCCAGCACCTGGTTGTCGGCGGGTGCGCGGTTTTCGAAGTGCTTGTCGGTGGCAACAAATTCGCCGTTGATGTAGTTCAGGAAGTGTTTCATCGTAGTTTTTTCAAATCAAAATCAAGCCAGACCGAGCGCAGCCAAGCCGGCCTGTGCAATCGCCTCGTCCTGTGCTTCGCTGGCGCCCGACACGCCGATGGCACCGATACGCTGGCCCTGGGCCACAATGGCCAGGCCCCCGCCAAAAGCCACAAAGCGTGGCCTGCGCACAATACCTTCACGCACCGCCTGCGAATGCTCTTGCAAGGCGGCATGCCACTGGCTGGTCGCCAGGCCAAAACTTGCGGCGGTGTAGGCCTTGTCGATGGCAATTTCCACCGAATGCAGCGGCGCGCCGGGCATGCGCAAAAACGCCGCCAGCACGCCACTGGAATCCAGCACCGCCACGTTCACACGCAGCCCCATCGTCTCTGCCGCCTTGACGGCGGCACCCACGCAAGCGTGCGCCGCCTCGGCGCTGATCACTGCCTGGGACACACTCAAGGGCATGGTTTGCATGGCGGTGCGCTCCGCTTCAGGTGTACACGTCGGTGAAAGACGCTGGCAATACACCGGTGTGGTAGAAGATCGCGCGCCCAACCTCATCCTCAGTCCAGGTGGTGACGGGCCGATCGCGCTGGGCTTGGTAGCCCAAACCTGCAAAGGTCTCATTGCGGTTGCCGCTGGGGTCAAAGAAGTAAATCGTCTCGCCGCGCGTAATTCCGTGGCGGGTCGGCGCTACGTCGATGCGCACTTTGTTCTTAGCCATGACATCGCCGGCCTTGAGCACGTCGTGCCAAGAGTCCAGGAAGAATGAAATGTGGTGCAGACCGGGGATGGGGCCACCCACAAAGGCGATATCGTGTGGCTTGCTTGAGCAAGACAGGAACGATGCCAACTGGAACGCGCCCTCGGGGCCCACCGTCAGTTGCTCGGTCTGGAAGAAGTTGAGCACATCGATAAAGAAACGGGTGTTTTCAGCCACCTTGTTGATGCCCTCGCCAGGGTTGAATTCGCACATCAGCAGCACGTGGTCCAGCCAATGCGCAGCCGCACCCTTGACGCCATCGGGCCAGGGATCAGGGTTCAGCGAACCGACGTCGGTACCGACGCATTCCTTCATGGCAAACAGGCGCATCTCGTGGCCACTGGGCAAGTGGAACACCAGCATGCGTCCGGTGGACGGCATGGTTCCTTCGGGGACCATGGTGGTGGCGGTGCCAGCCGCTTCAACCGCCGCTTGCAGCTGGTCGAGATCGCTGTCCTTTTCAACTTTGTAGCCGACGTGGTTCACGCCGGCGCGGTCTGAAGGGGTCAGGATCAGGGAGTATTTGTCCCACTCGTCCCAGCACTTCATGTAGACCTTGCCCGTCTTGTCCTGCATGGTGGACTTCAGGCCCAGCACGTTTTCGTAGTGCTTCACCGCGGCTGCCATGTCCATCACATTGATGTCGACGTGACCGATTCTCATAATGCCCATTTTTGTCTCCTTACTTGTTGAAAATTTCGCCCTTGGGTGCAGCGAACCCTTTAGAAAAAAGCTTTTCCAGCTTGCATGCCACTTCGAGCCACACCTCATCGGTGGGCGCCACCCGGCATGCCAAGGTGTATCCCTGCTCATCCTCTTCCAGGCTGACATGGGCCCGGCTGACCGGCCCCAGTTTGCTGACCTGACCCTTGACCACACGCACCTTGCATACACCACAACCACCGCTGACGCAGCCCACCGGTATGCATTTGCGTCCGAGCTTGATCATTCCCTGCAGCAGGCTCTGGCTTTCGCTGCAAACATAGGTCTCGCCGGTTTGCACGATGTGTACCGTGGGCTTGGGCTTGGTATTGGAGAGATCTGCCATGGCCATGGGGCTATACGCGTTTGAACAGCGGGCTGCGCTGTTGATTGGCATCGGCGGCCGAGAGAAATTTCTCGGTGAAGATGTCACGTTCATACAAGCGTCCCTGCATCAGGGTGCTGATGCAAGCCTCCACCATCACTGGAGGGCCGCACAAATAGGCGGAGTGACCGGCAAAATTGTTGTTGAAGTGCGCCTTGGCCGCATCATGTGCAAAGCCGCGTGCGCCATTCCAGTCGCTGCCCGCGGGCTCATCCGACAAGGCTGGCACATAGGTGAAATGCGCGTGCTGCGCGGCCAGAGCGCGGAACTCCGCGTCGTAGTACAGCTCGTCGCGGCTGCGCTGGCCATAGACCAAGGTAATCGGGGTGGTGCTGCCGCCTTCGAGCAAATCGAGAATCATGGAGCGCGGGCTGGACAGGCCTGAGCCCCCCGCCATGAACACCATGGGCTGTTTGACCGACTTGCGCACAAAGAAGCGCCCGTAGGGGCCGGCGATGCGCAGCTTGGAGCCCACGGCCAGGTTCTGGTGCAACCAGGTGGTCGCCACACCGTCCTTGACGATCCGCACATTGAGTTCGATCTCGCCGCTGGCACCCACCTGCGCGGGCGAATTGGCAATCGAAAACGCCCGTCCACCCTCGACCCCGGGTATCACTACCTGCACGTACTGGCCGGCCTGAAAGTGGATGGGGGTGGCCAGCTTCAGGAAGATGGCTTTGATGGTCGGCGTGAGTTGCTCAATGCGGGAGACCGTCGTGTCGAAGTCGCGAACCGGGATGATCTCGGCATCCGGCTCTTCGTCGATGTCGGCCTCAATGGTGGCGTCGCTTTGGAGCGTGGCGCAACAGGCCAGTGTTTTGCCCTGGTCGCGCTCAAACTCCATCAGGGCAAAGGGGTTGGCGTGCCCATGGTCGACCTCGCCATCGCTCACCTCCACCTTGCAGGTGCCACACAAGCCATGGCCACAGGCATGGGGGATGTAGATGCCTTGGCGCAAGGCGGCGTCGAGCACCGTCTGGCCCTCCTCCACCTCAATGGTGGCACCCAAGGGTTCAATCGTCAGTTGGTAGCTCATGCGTGCCTTAAAAAGCCTGGCGTCCGGGACCGGTACTGCGCTTGATCCCTTCAAGCGCCGGGGTCCGGAAACGAATAAGGGATTTGTGCGTCAGCCCGTGCTGCTCCAGCGATTTGCCAAAGTCCGGGCGAAAACGGACCTGCGAGTTAAACCATTGGGTGCGCTCCCAGTCAATTTGCTCGAACTCGGGGTGCTCGCCATAGATCTCCGGCAACACCACCCGCACCAAGGCCCCGAAAGGCAGCGTGGGCGGCAGTGGCAGGCAAAACGGCGCCGCGTACATCAGGTGGTTTTCCCAGCTGGTGTAAATCAGCCGGTTGCCATAGAAGCGCTCCTCGCTGTCGGCCTGGTGGAACGGGTACGTCCCCAACGAACGCAACTGGCCGTCGATCACCAGCGCATTCATGCGGCGTCTCCAGGTTTGCGCTTATCGCCCCGCCATTTGGCAAAGTTGCTGCGGTCCGGGCTGGTGCTGAAGTCGCCGTTGTCCTCGCCGGGGTTGACACCGTAGTAGCGCAAGACCTCGCGTACCGGACTATCGCCAGGCGATGCCGGGTTGATGTCATCGGGATAGCAAGAACCCTGGTAGATCTGGTGCACCGGCAGCCAGGCCTGCACGTATTTCTTGGGCTCATCCTCGAAAATCCCCTTGCAATGCACGCTGCAGAAGTGGTGCTTCATGCCGTGGTACGTGGTTTCGTGGAAATCGATTTGCGTGGGGTCACCTGCCTCGGTAAACATCATCGGCACCTGGCACACCTGGCACAACATGGGCAGGGTCTGGTTGAACCAGCGACCATCGGTCTTTTGTACCTCGGCCCAGTGGTCAAAGCGGCCTTTGTAGTAGCGGTCGAAGGTGTCCGGGTATTTCTCGGACAGCCAGTTCATCTCGGACTGCTCGGGCAACCAGGTATGGAAAGCAGCAGCGTGTCCGTACTGGTAAAAAGTGGCCCAGGCTTGGTGACTGATGTGGTCCTTGCCTGCGCAAGCGTCTTTCCAGCCCTTAGGCTCGCGAATGCCATAGCGTGCCAGGTCTTTGAACAAGGCACCGCCATTGCTCTCCGCGTACATTTCCCAGGCCTCTTTCCAGCTCATCACGCGCTTGGGCAGCATGTAGTCTTGCATCATGGCCACCAGCGTGAGCAGACGGTAGCCGCGCCAGAACCACTTGTCCATCCAGCGCTGCACAATGGGCACATTGTCCGGGTCTTGTTCGAGCATGAACTTAATGCACTCAATGCCCAGCGTCATGTGGCGCGATTCATCGCTTTGCGCCGAGAAGCCAAAGGTCACGGTGGAGATGTCACCGTTGTGCGCTGCACCCGACATAAAGGGCACGAACAGCAGGTTGGTGAGCAGGTACTCAAACGAGAAGCTGATGGCCGTCAGGAACTCGAAGGGGCCGCCGCTGTAGGCATCCTCAAAAAAGGACTTGGGCACCGACAGGTACCAAACGTTCTCGTTCCAATGGCTGGAATTGTGCATGCCATTGAAGTATTTGTTGTAGTGCGAGATCGCATGTGTTTCGGTCTGGTAGTGGCGCAGCTCATCAATGGCCTGCAACTGAGACGCAACACGGGCACCGGCACCGGTGAACTGGCGACCCACATGGGCGTATCCGCGGTGGGCGTAATACTCCAGCGGCGTTACGCCCTGGATGAACAGCTTCAGGGCGTTGACGTAGCGCGCGTCACTGATACCGAGCTGGCCGTTGTTCTGCGCGAACGCGTCGATGACTGCGTAAAGCTTGCGGTCTTTCTCGCCCTGGTACTTCCAATAGGCGTCCATGGTCAGGCGAAACGGATCTTCCCATTTGTCCCAATCGTGGATCTTGATACCCTCGTAACTGTCGTACGGGAAAACCTTGTCCATGGGCTGGTAGCTGGTGTCCCAGTGCAAACCGCGTGTCATCGCGGTGTAGCGGTCCTTGAGGCCCAGCTTCTTCTTCACAACACGAGTATCCATAGTGGCTCCTTTGAAAGAGTGGTTACGCCAGGCCAACGGCCTCGCGGGAATTGACAGGAAAATAGGCGCGGTGCAGGATGTCGGGGTCGCTGACAAGCTTGTCAGGCACCCCGTCATACGACACCTCGCCACGCGACATGACATAGGCATGGTCGGCCAAGCCCAAGGCAAGCTGGGTGAACTGTTCGATCAGCAAGACGCCAATGCCATCAGCGGCAATCTTGCGGATCACGGGCACGAGGCGCGCCACGATCAGCGGCGCCAGGCCGAACGAAAGCTCGTCGATCACCAGAAAACGGGGTTTGACCATCAGCGCCTGCGCAATGGCCACCATCTGTTGTTGCCCCCCGGAGAGGTCGCCAGCGGGTGTACCCAAGCGCGACTGCAGTTCGGGAAACAGGGACAAGGTCTGCTCCATGGCCGTGGCGAGCGCGCTGCGCGACAAGTCGCCACCCGCCACACGCAAGTTGTCTTGCACCGTCATTTCACGCAGCACCTGGTGGCCTTCGGGCACGGTGGCGATGCCACGGCGGCGGATCTCATCGGGATCTTTTCCTTTGAGGTCGACGCCGTCGAGCCAGATCTCCCCAAATTCAGGCTCCACCACGCCCGCAATGCCCAAAACGGTGCTGGTCTTGCCGGCGCCATTGGGGCCGAGCAAGACGGTAATCTGTCCTGGCTCCACCTTGAGTTTGATGGAGTTGACGGCAATCTTGGTGCCACGCACCATGACCAAGTTTTCAATTCTCAGGGCTTGGCTCATGCTGCGGCCTCCATCGCTTCAAAGTCACCCAAGTAGGCGCGGCGCACCTCAGGCTGCTCCAATACCTCTTTGGTTGGACCCAGGGCCAACAGCTTGCCAAAGTCCAGCACCATGGTTTCTTCACAACAAGCCACAATCAGCGCCACATCGTGGTCGATCAGGAAAACCTGCGCTCCACAGTACTCCGGAATACCCCGAATTACCTTTTCCAGGTGCTGCGTCTCAGACTCGGACATGCCCGCTCCCGGCTCGTCGAGCATCACCAGTTTTGGCTTGCCGATCAGCGCTTTGGCGATTTCTGTGAGGTGACGCTCGCCGGTGGTCAAATTGCTTCCCTTGCGGTGAATGCGCTTGCCCAGACCGACATAGTCAATGGCGCGCTGCACGTCACGTTGTGCGTCTGCGTGGGTGGCGTGTCCGGCGTGGTCCGCAATCGCCTCCACGTTTTCCCAGAGCGTCAAATCATCGGCAATCTGGTCGGTCTGAAATGTGCGGCGCAAACCCAGATGCGCACGTTTGTGTGCCGGAATTTCGCTGATGACCACGCCATCGACCGAGACTTGGCCATTGACTGGCGTAACGAACCCTGAAAGCACATTGAGCAGTGTCGTCTTGCCTGCGCCGTTGGGGCCGATCAGACCCACAATGGACTTGTCCAGGGTCACGGTCAGGCCATCAATGGGCTTGACTCCGCCAAATTGCACAGTGAGATTTTCAATACGAATCATGGTGCTTAACGGTAAGAAGCAAAAGGCTTGGGAAAGCGCTTGTCGATACGTTGGCGCAGCGGCAGCAAATAGGGATAAGCCGCCAGCTCCAGCCCGACTTTCGCGGACATGGACAGCCAGATCAGGGCCAACGCGACACCGTACGGCACATCAAATACGCCCGATGCCACCCAGGACACAAAAAAGCCAATAAAAAGCCAATTGAGCACGCGCTTGATCAGTCGGTGGTCCGGCGTCCATCCCTGGCGCTCGAACGCTTGGGCCAAACGCAGTGATAAGCCAGCCTCGAAGTCTTCGGTGCGGTCTTGCAGGCGCTTGCCAAAAAAGCCCAGCAGCAGCCAGCAGACTCCGGGGATAACCAGACGAAACAGGATGGCGATCAAGGAGATGAAGAACGCTCCAGCGAATCCGGCTTGTCCCGATGCCGCAAACAGCAGGCCCAGACTGATGGAGATCAGGCCCCAGGTGACTGTGCCTTCAAGAATCCGGCTCATGCGGACAAACTTGTAGAAGTCGGCCAGCTGTCCCGCCAAGCCCTTGCGCCCCTGAATCAGCGACACCAGCAGCGCAAAGCCGTAAAACGCGTTGGCCAGATTGCCGTCCACGCCATGGTCATTGAGGAGCGCAGGCAATGCGCGTACCAACAAACCCGCAAAAATGACGCCGACCCAGTTATAGACACCGCCCACCACTGTCAGCGCATACAACAAGATGGACTGGCTGACCGGAAAACCGGTGTTGTCCAACTGGCCGTTGAGCCCGGCGATCAAGCCCCCACTCAAGCCCGCCAAAAATCCGCCAAAGGTAAAAGCCCAGGCTTTGTAGCGAAGCACGCTCACGCCCGCGGCGGTGGCCGCCGCCTCGCTCTTGCGAATCAGTGCCCAGGCACGTCCTGGCATGGTGGCGCGTTGCCACTCAATCAAACCCAGACCCAAAGCCAGCCACAACACGACATAGCGGTAGTAGGCGGCATCACTGCTGGCGATCCAGGGGCGCTCGATCAAGACACGCTGGCCCGCCACAATCTTGCCGGTAAATCCGGTGCCACCGTCTGGGAAACCCACCACGTCGACCACCACTTGCACCGCAGCAGCGACCATCAGGGTCAACAAAGCCAGGTAAAGGCCACGCATGCGCAAAGCAGGCAGCCCAACCAACAATCCAAACACGGCAGCAACCAAGGCGCCGGCAATCAAGGCCAATTCAAATGGCAACGCAAATCCGTGGATCAGGCGCAGGCAGACCCATCCACCCACACCGGCCAGCGCAAACTGTGCCAGTGACACCATGCCCAACTGACCGAACAGCATGGCCACCGTGCCGGCCACCAGGGCCAGGCAGGCGACGGTCGTGAAGGTATTGAGCCAGTAGGCCGAAAACAACCAGGGGCCCAACAACGCCGCCAGTCCCAGCGTGATAACTATCGGCATCACCCGGCGCAAGGGCGAGCCGGGGGGGATGTCCATTTTGTCTTTATCGCGTGCCATATCGTTTTATGTTTGAGGATGTGCGCTAGTCAAGGTGGCTGTTGTCACGCGACAGGCCAATGCCTTTGCGCTGCTGCCACAAAATAGCCAGAATCGCGACCAAAAAAGCCGCTGATGAGCCGTAGCGGGATATCTCAGGAACGAGCGCCGTCAGCGTCTCAGTCACGCCAATCAGCAAGCCACCCAGCACCGTGGCGGGCAACGACATCAGGCGCCCCACCACTGCGGCCGCCATGGCGGGTATCACCAAAAATGTCAGCACAATGGGATTCAGGCGCACCATGTTTCCCATGAAAAGCCCGGTAATACCGGCAAACACACCGGCAATCACCCAAGCCCAGGTGTCCACGCGCTTGACCCGTACCCCGACCAGTGCGCTCAGGACCCGGTTACTCTGAAGGGCGCGCATGCGCAAGCCCAGCGGCGTTTTGGCCAGCAACCACAACATAGCCAAGGTCAGGCCCGCAGCCAGACCCAGTGCCAAGAGGCGCGTGTAGCTGATCAGACGCCGTCCGTCCACCTCCAAGCCCCCGCTGTCTGTAGGCAACACCAGGCGACGCGGCTCATCGCCCCAATACCACTGCGAGATGCCCATGATCAAGAGCGCAAAGCCCAGGGTGGCCATGGCACGCACCACCTTGTCCTGGTGCGTGAGCGAAGGCGCGATGAACCGTCCATAGGCCCAGGACAGCAGCGTGGCGGCACCAATGCCGACCACCCAGCCAAGCCAATCGGCATATTCCAGGTCAATGATTTGCCAACAAAGCATCGCGGCCAACCCACCCAGTGCTCCGTACGAAAAGTTGACGACTCCGCTGGCGCGGTACAGCACCACCAGGCCAACGCCCGAAAGTGCGTACACCGCGCCGACGCTGACGCCGACTACCAAAAATGGCAAAAACTGGTCCATCGTGCGTCCGTCTTTTAGTTCACCAAGCCGCCTTTGGCCTCGACTGCCGTGATATCGGCCAAGTCAGAGTCCTTGGACTGGAAGCATTCCGTCAGCGTCTTGAAGCCACCGTTGACGATTTGCGACATGCGTCCGGCATGGTTAGGCTGATGACGGTCGCCAGGTCCAAAGTACCAGGGTGCGCACAGCATGTCCGACTTGACCTTGGTCATGCCCTTGAAGGCGGCAAAGGTGGACTTGCGGTCGATCGGTCCCTTGATGGCCATCAGCGCTTCGGTAGAAACGCGTGCTGCCATGTAGCCAGCTTGAGAGAAAGTGTCGATGGGATCTTTCTTGTCGCCGTACTTCTCCATGATGGCTTTCCAGTTTTTGGTATCTGGGCCATTGGTTTCCAGCGGCTCCATTTCCATATGGACATAGAGCTTGCCATCCCAGTATTTGCCAGCAGCTTTTGGCATTTGGGTGTGATAAGCCGAGGTAGGCAGGCCCCACTTGATGGTTTTGCCCAAGTCTTGCTGCTCAGCGCCAGTCAGGATGGGCAGCATCATGCCGCGTGGCATACCGAGCACCACACCACCGGCTTTGGCGGCGGAGATCTGCAAGGCGATGGCGTTGCCGTCGAGTTTGCCCGGATCAAAGATCACGGTGCTTACTTCAACGCCATTGGCTTTGCCATAGGCCTCTACGCCGGCACAGACCCAGTCACCAAAGCCAGGAATGCCAGGCGCCACGCACACGAGCTTCTTGAGTTTGAAAGTTTCAGTGATGTACTGTGC
Source organism: Rhodoferax sp. (assembly GCA_029866205.1). Taxonomy (GTDB): domain Bacteria; phylum Pseudomonadota; class Gammaproteobacteria; order Burkholderiales; family Burkholderiaceae_C; genus Allorhodoferax. The sequence goes on along the minus strand of JARWZT010000001.1, from coordinate 84,938 downwards.
CGCACCCAGTGTGGACTGGCGGGGGCCCTGGTTGAAACTTACATAATTTTTTCCGTAGAAGCAGGCACGGGGCACGCCCACACCGGCGATTACTGCGACGCCTTCTTGCTCATAGGTCGCATTGTTGGCGCCGCACTCGACAAAGCTCGACGAGCCGACCATGCCCACCACCTTGGTGTCCTTGACCAGCTTGCTGGCGGATTGCGCAGCGACTTCTGGATTCCAGGTGTCGTCTTGCACGGTGTAGTTGATGGGGCGACCGTTAATGCCGCCGTTGGCGTTGACGCACTTGAAGTACGCGGCAGCAGAACGTGCAGAGGACGAAAAATCTTCCGGCCCTGTTTTGCCCACGATGGCACCCAACTGGATCGGCTCGCCAGTGGCAGCTTTGCCATTGCTGAGGCCGCAACTGTCAGCGGCGTAAGCGCCACCGCTGGCCACGACAGCAAGCAAAAGCGTTGCAGTGGCGATTTTTGTGTTTTTCATTGAACGTGTCTCCTCGATTTATTCACCCCTGGCTTGCCATTCAGGCCGCAGCGGGGTGTGAACTGCGGCGCCTTTCCAACCTATGAACCCGGGGGGCCGCTAACTGAACGAACCCCCAATGCCCGTCAGACCGGGAGTCCGGAAACGGATCACATCTTTGTGACCCAGTCCGTTTTCCTGGAGTGATTTTTGAGGGTCGGGCTGCCACGGCTGGCCCGACTTGAACCAGAGCACCTGCGCCCAGTCAATGTGGGCGAAATCAGGGTGCTCGCCATACACGCCAGGCAGTACCGCGCTCGCCAAAGCGCCAAATGGCGTTTCGCCGGGCAATGGCAGGCAGACAGGCGAGCAAAACAGCATGTGGTCCTCCCAGCCGATGTACAAAAGTGGCGCCGGGAAATTGGCGCGCACGTCTTTGGGCGCAAATTCATACTTACCCAAGGCCACGGTGCTCATACGGACTCTCCCTGGCCATCGTCACCGCGCCATTCGTTGAAGTTTTTCTGGTCTTGCGAACCTTCAAAGTCGAAGTTGTCCGCACCCACGTTGACTTCGTAATAGTCCAGCACTGCGGCCAGAGGATCAAAGCCCGCTTGCGTAGGGTCCGTGCCCGGCTTGAAGCAATTGCCTTGGTAAATTTGGTGTACCGGCAGCCAGGACTGCACGTATTTCTCGGGCTCGTGGGCAAAGATTTCCTGGCAGTGGTCGCTGCAAAAGTGGTACTTCTCGCCTTGGTGATCCGTCTCGCGGTAAGCGACCTTGGTGGCGTCGCCGGGCTCCGTAAAAAACATCGGAATCTGGCAGGTCGTGCACAGCATGGGCAGTGTCTTGTTGTAAAAACGTTTGCCCTGGGCTTGCTGCCCACGCAGGTATTCCAGACGCGGACGGTAAAGGCTGTCAAAGGTGTCCGGGTATTTTTCGGTCAGCCATGCCAGCTCTTCGTCGTCGGGCACCCAGGTGTGAAAAGGGGCCGCTGCGCTGTAGTTGTAAAAAGTATTCCAGGCTTGGTGACTGATGTGTGCCTTGCCTTCGCACGCATCTTTCCATCCCTTGGGCTCACGTATTCCGTAGCGTGCGAGGTCTTTGAACAAGGCGCCACCACTGCCTTCAGCGTACATTTCCCACGCCTCTTTCCAGCTCATCACGCGCTTGGGCAGCATGTAGTCCTGCATCATGGCCACCAGCGTGAGCAGGCGGTAACCGCGCCAGAACCATTTGTCCATCCAGCGCTGCACAATGGGCACGTTGTCAGGGTCTTGTTCGAGCATGAACTTGATGCACTCAATGCCCAAGGTCATGTGCCGTGACTCGTCACTTTGCGCTGAAAAGCCGAAGGTCACGGTAGACATATCGCCGTTGTGCGCCGCACCCGACATAAAAGGCACGAACAGCAAGTTGGTCAACACGTACTCGAAGGAAAAGCTGACGGCGGTCAAAAACTCGAAGGGGCCGCTGCTGTAAGCGTCCTCGAAAAACGACTTGGGCACCGACAAGTACCACACGCGGTCAAACCAGTGGCTGGTATGGTGCATGCCATTGAAGTACTTGTTGTAGTGCGACAGGGCGTGCGTCTCGGTCTGGTAGTGGCGCAATTCGTCCACCGACTGCATCTGCGCCGCGACACGCGCACCCACCCCGGTGAAATGCCGTCCCACATGGGCGAATCCCCGGTGGGCGTAATACTCCAGCGGTGTCACGCCCTGGATAAAGAGCTTCAGGGCGTTGACGTAGCGCGCATCGCTGACGCCGAGCTGGCCGTTGTTCTGCGCAAACGCGTCAATCACGGCATAGAGTTTTTTCTCTTTTTCGCCCTGGTACTTCCAGTAGGCTTCCATGGTCAGGCGAAACGGGTCTTCCCATTTGTCCCAATCGTGGATCTTGATGCCCTCGTAACTGTCGTACGGGAAAACCTTGTCCATGGGCTGGTAGCTGGTGTCCCAGTGCAGACCGCGCGTCATCGCGGTGTAGCGGTCCTTGAGGCCCAATTTCTTTTTCACGACACGGGTGTCCATGGTGCGCTCCTGGTCGTCGTTCAGTGTTTCCAGCTCAGGGTGAACTGGTCGTCGTCTTCGTCGATGTAGCCCGACAGGGTCACCAAGTTGAGTTGCATCTCCTGCAGGTTGTAGCGCTTGCCAATGATTTCCTCAATCGTCTCGCGCTTGATGCACAGCTGGTCGGGCGCGTCTATCTTGACCAGACCAACGGTATGCACCGCCACTGCGTGCGGGTTGTCGGCAAGAATCGCCTCAATGATGGGACGGGATTCTTCGTTGGCCTGGAAGGCGATGAATACATTGGACATGGAGGATTTTCCGGGTGGGTGTAGTGAACGACTCAGGCGGCCAGGCCGGCTTTTTTGCAGCGGGCGTTGAGGCTGGTACGGGCATCTTCCAAAGCGCCTTGCGCCTCGGAACCCAGCGCCAGCTCGGCCACGGGGGCCAGCGCTGCCTGAGCGCGGTCCGACCACGCCTGCACCCAACCGGCAATCAGTGTGCGGTTCTCTTGCGATTCGGCCGCAGCCACTTTGAGCACGGCGTCGACCCAACGCGCGCTCTCGGTGTGCCACTCGGGCATGAACGCCGACAACATGGACACCGCTGTTCCACCCGAAGGCACCAGGTGGTCATCCACAAAACTGCCGAACATCAGCGGATACAGCTGGCCGTCGAGTGCCAGATTCTGGGCCACAAACAGCTCCATCGGATCCTGCAGAACCAGGGTGTCCTCAACATAGTGACGCAGGGGCTGCCAGCAGGCTTCTTCGAGCCAATCTTTCTTGCCCGCATCCAAAGCGCCAGGCTCGTCCAGCGTCAGACCCAAGCGCGTGATGTACTGCGCCACGCCCAGCTGGTCCATGGCATGAAACATCGCGGGAGCGGTCAGGATGGCTCCATAGCCATAGGCACCAATGGAGCAGTTGTTCATATTGCCACCCCAAGCCACATGACGCAGGGGAATCAGCACTTTGGACGCCTTGTTGCGGATCGACTCGGGCATCTTGCCCACCAAACCGCGGTCCTCGATGAACTGGTAGTTGGCCTCAATGGCGTCTTGCTGGCGTGCACGCGCCATCGTCCAGGTGCCGTAATAGTATTGACGCGGATCGCGCAGGGCCTGCCAGTCGGCCATCACCACGGCTGACCGGCTCTTGTCAAACAGCTCATGCGCCGGATCCCAGGTCGGACGGTAATGGAAATTGGCGGTGGACTGCGCGCCCAGCGTGGCCTCCAGGTAACGCGAGGCCGGTTTGTCGTCGCCCACGTACTGCGCTACGTGCGCAAAGGTTTGCCGCAGCGGCTTGATTTCTCGGGTGTGAAGATCAACGGACATGGGTAAGATTCCTTTGGAAAGAGGTAACGGGACTCAGGCGGACAAGTGCTGTACTTTGTGGGCCGCACAAAATTCGTCGAATGCCGGTTGTGGCAACACCAGTTCGACCATTTGTTCGGGCCACCCAATCGAAAACTCAAACATCACCAAGCCGTCTTCTCGCACTTGGGTAACGCGAACATATTTGCGGGCGATGTCGCACACCACCGGCTCCGGCAGGAATTCAGTTGTTTCTTTCATGGCAGCCACCCTTGTGCGCTCAGCGCGACGTTCAGGACAAAAGGATGCACAGCCATAGAGGCCATGCAGGCGGTAGCGGAAGCGTTAGTCAGTAGGCTCATGGTCGTGTGCTGGTTACGCGTACTGCTTCGCAAGTTGCTTGCCAAAAAGCGGCCACACATCAATATTCTCGAGATTCCTAGGGAAAACCATTAGATCGAAACCGGATCCCTCATGGTTTTCCCTAGCTACTGCCCCCCCAAATCGCCGATATTCTCCGGGTGCCAGTCGTCGAATTTTTCAAATTTTCACCAATAGATCGCCTGAAAGTTTTGAAATTTCACCAAATGATCAATTTCTCAACTGGCGAATTTTTTAGTGACCTTTGATCTCGCATTTTTTCAAAAATATCGAGATTTTGAGATCACCCAGCTTTTGGATCGGATCCCGTTTTGAATTTCAAATACCCTTCGGACAGTGATTTGCGCCGATTGCTGCGCTTTGAGCCCGACAGTGGCTCCATTTGGCTGGGGGAACGGCGGATGGTTCTGATGCACACCGCAAGCCTGGCGGCTTTGCGTCAGGATTTGCTGAGCTCCATAGGGCCGGAACACACGCGCCGCATCCTGACACGCATGGGTTATGCCTCCGGTCTTGGCGATGCCGAATACGCCAAGAAGGTGCGACCGGGCCAGTCTTTTCAAGACAGCTTTTTGGTGGGACCGCAACTTCATATGTTGGAGGGAGCGGCGCGCGTCACGCCGATCAAGCTGTCACTGGACGTTCCCAACGGAAAGTTTTACGGCGAGTTCCGGTGGGATCACTCTTGGGAGGCCTATGCCCACCAACAAAAATATGGCCAGGTCGATGACCCCGTCTGCTGGACGCTGCTGGGCTACGCCAGTGGCTATACCAGCGCGTTCATGGGCCGCCTGATTCTTTTCAAGGAAACCGTTTGTGCCGCGTGCGGCAGCGACCACTGCAGCATCGTGGGTCGCCCGATAGAAGAGTGGCCCGACGGTGAGGCACACCGCGTGTACTTCAATGATGAGTCATTGCTTGAAAAGCTGGACGCCTTGCACTTGCAGGTCGAAGCTCTGAAGTCCACGCTGGAGCCCACGGGTCAGGGACAACTGATCGGCAACTCGCCGGAATTTCGCAAGGCCTATGGGCTGCTGCAAAAAGTGGCGCAAACCCAGGTCGCAGTCCTGCTGACGGGCGAGACCGGGGTCGGCAAGGAGCGTTTCGCACGCACCTTGCACGAGCACTCCGCCCGCGCCGACGGGCCTTTTGTTGCCGTCAACTGCGCTGCGCTGCCAGCCGAGCTGATCGAGGCCGAACTTTTTGGTGTGGAGAAGGGCGCTTTCACCGGCGCTCACGCCTCGCGCAGCGGGCGCTTTGAGCGCGCGGACGGAGGCACCTTGCTGCTCGACGAAGTCGGTGAGTTACCACTGGCGGCGCAAGCCAAACTGCTGCGCGTATTGCAGGAGGGCGAGATCGAGCGGGTGGGTGGCGAGACCATCCGCAAGATCAACGTTCGTTTGGTGGCCGCCACCAATGTCGACCTGGAGCAAGCCGCACGCGAAGGTCGCTTTCGCCGCGATCTGCTGTACCGGCTCAATGTGTATCCGATTCACATCCCGGCCCTTCGAAATCGCCCGGGCGACATCGTCGCGCTGTCCGAAGCCATGCTGGCGCGCTTTTGTGCGCTGCACAACAAACGACTGCAAGGTTTTGGCGAACGTGCACTGCAAATGCTGCAAGTTCACGACTGGCCTGGCAATGTGCGTGAACTGGAAAACCTGGTGGAACGCGGAGTGATCTTGGCCAGCCAGGGCGGCTGGATTGAGGCGGAGCACCTCTTCCAAAACCAACCTGACACCGGCCATACTGGCGTGGATGCGCGCGGCCAGTTGGCGCAACTTCCCAGCGCCCAGGAAGACGACCTCAGTGCCCGCATACTTGACAGTGGCAGCCCGATAGAAGCCATTGAGGCGCGGGTGCTTGATCTAGCGGTGCAGCGGGCGGGCGGCAATTTGTCCGAGGCCGCGCGGCTACTGGGGCTGAGTCGGCCGCAGTTGGCGTACCGACAGAAAAACAAACAACCCGTTCAGCGCACCAGCGCATCAGGATCACTCTCTCCCTCCGAGCCCGAATAATGTCCGTCTTGTCCCCCTCCCTGCACGCTACGGCGCGTACCGAGACCCAGCCGCCGCGCACCTTGGTTGAACGCGCCTACCTCGCCTTGCGGCACGATGTGGTTTGTGGCAAGTTGCCCCCCGGAGAACGGCTGCGCGTAGAGCACCTGAAAGACCGATACGAGGTGGGCGCCGGGACCCTGCGAGAGGCCCTGTCCCTGCTGATGGCGGACGCGCTGGTCACCTCGGAAGGCCAACGCGGCTTTCGCGTGGCGCCCATTTCGCTGGCCGACCTGGAAGACGTCACCAATACGCGCGTCATGCTGGAGACCGAGGCGCTACGTCAATCCATCCGGCGGGGCGATGCGCGCTGGGAGTCCGATTTAGTCAGCGCTTACGGCTTATTGACCCAGTCGGAGATTGATCTGGCAGGCTCTGGCAGTGAACTCTGGGAACAGTGCAACAAAAATTTTCATGAGACCCTGATTTCGGCCCATGACTCGGCCTGGACCAAATACCTGCTGGGCATTTTGTACCGCCACGCCGAGCGTTACCGCCACATCAACTGGCGCCTCACAGCAGCTCACGCGAGCGGTCGCGACGTGCGCCGTGAACACGAAGAAATCTTTCGCGCCGCCATCGATCGCCAGGAAGCCCGTGCCTCCCTTGCATTGGAAGCGCATGTGCGCCTCACCCATGACATCGTGAAACGACAAGCACTGCCAACCTGACGCTCCAGAGCCTTGCCCAAAAACCGGCCCGCCCACTTAACCTGAAGCGCAAGCCATCGTCGCAGGCCCGTAAACCAAGGTGAAATTTGCGTCGTCAGGTATTCCCGGCATGGTCGCCGCCCATGCCACGTACTTCTGGCGCAGTGCGTCAAGACGCTCCGGGTAGCGCAAGGCGAGGTTTGCTCGCTCGCGGGCATCGTCGTCGATGTTAAAAAGAAATTCATGCTCATCGAGCTTGAGATATTTCCAGGCCCCTTCAATCGCGGCCCATTGGCTGCGGTATTTCATTCGCCAAAACATGGGTCGTGGGCTCACCACCTCCGGAAGCAGCTGCATGCCCAGGTACATGGCGGCACTGGCTTGCATATTGGTCAGGCCGTGGCCCGGGTTGGCCAGCACCAACACGCGGCGCTCGGCTTTCTCAATGGGTGTGAGTTCACCGGCCTGAATGAGCAGCTCGCGGATTTCGCGGTAAGGCCAGTGCGTGGTCTGGGTCTTGCGCGTTGGGATGTGCGGGGGCAACACGCCGCGCAAGCTGGGCCACAAGGGCACGAGATTGCGCTGGGTGAGTTGGTCACGGTAGCTTTGCGGCAGGTCTTCCAGACGCCCCAGGGTGTCATAACGGTTGTTTTCTTCCATGCTTTTCTCCGGTGTTTCAAATGGCCTGCCTGGGCCCCATCAATCGAGCTTGAGCATCACGCGCATGTTCTCAATGCGCACCGCGTAGGTTTTGATGTTCTCGGTCAGCGGTGCGCACAGGGCCTGGCCGGTGCATACGTCAAACTTGCCCTGGTGCAAGGGGCATTCGATCTCGCGCCCTTCCAGAAAGCCGTCGCTCATGCGTGCGTGGCCGTGGGTGCAAAAGTTGTCGGTAGCAAAGACTTCGCCTTCCACTTCGTACAGCGCAATTTCTTTGCCTGCAAGCTGCACGGCAATCACGTCGCCTTCGGGAATATCGGCAAGCGCTGCCGCGTCTAACCAGTGTTCTGACATGCTTGGTCCTTAGATGGGGTAGATGATGGAGTTGGCGATCATTTCGCTGTCGTACACGCACAGGCGCGACTGGAATTTGAGGCCCTCTGCGGTGCGGACAATCAGGTCGTGGTACCAGCCCACGCTCAAAACCGTAGATTCGCCATCGAACTTGGTGCGGATCACCACGTAATTGGCTTCTGAGCGAATGCGTTCGCCGTCGGCGCCCTGCTCGACTGACAACACGCGCGGCGTGCCGACGATGTGGCGCTGGTAATAAGGGTCGTGGTACAGCGTCTCTTTGACGCCGTAGACGCGGTCGCGGATCATGTTCTTGCTCTCCAGCGCCAGCAGGCACAGGGGCAAGCCCTGGTCAAAGTTCTCGCGCGGCTGCAGGCGGTAAGTGCCGTCGTCCACAAAGAAGTCGGGCCATTTTTCCCACTCTGTGGAATCGCAGACCATGGCGTAGTCGCTGTAGAGGCTCAAAAGCTCGTAGTAGGTTTTGAAGTCCAACATGTTCATTCCCCCATGACCTTGCGCCAGTAGTTGTACATGCCGCGAATCAGCGTCTCCGTGACCATGTGGTCCGCATCCGCGATGTCGTAGCCGCCCATCTCCACCACCGTGCGGTGCGCGGGCTTTTGCTCAAAGCCCTGTTGCGACCACTCAATGACCTCGCCATCGTCGGCCGACACAAAGCCGGCGGGACCAAACAGATTGGCCTGAATCAGGCGGCGTTCGGTCATCTCGGGCGTGTCTTCTTCAAAACCGAAGTGGGTCCAGACAAAGTCAAACGAGCCGTGGCCGTTGGGCTGGATGTGGCGGGTGGACACGCTGTTGACCTGCTGCTGGATGATCACGCTCGGGAATATCGTGGTCATGACCGCCGTGGGTCCATCCCACCAGGGCTCTGGCACGATGTCGAGCAAGCGCGGATCGTTGAGCTTCATCTGGTCTTTGAAGCTGTCCAGGCCGGCCACCACATCGGCGTTCTTGCCGCCCTGGCCCCGGGTGGAAATCATGGCGGCGTGGCGGAAATGGTCGTCCATCTTCAGCTCGGATTTGTTGTCTGCGCGCCAAAGACCGAACGTCGAAAACCAGGTGTGTAGCAGGCCGGGGTGGTAGGGGTCTTTGATGTTTTCCTGCATCAGCTTCCAGTTGCCCGGAATGCGCTGGCGGCGGTAGCCCAAAACCACCAGCTTGCGGCCATCGAACACACGGTCAAAGTATTTGAGGATGGTCGGGCCCAAAAATTCCTCCAAGGGCTCGACATCGTGGTCAAAAGATGCAAACACCACACCACCCCGCACTGCCACCTTGAGTTTGGTCAGACCGTGGTCGGCCACTTTGAATTCTTTGGGCATGCCACCATTGACCTTGCCTTCTTGTTTGACCCCACGAATGAAGGGCACGCCCTGCAGGTCGCCCTTAAGGCTGTAGTTCCACTGGTGGTAAGGGCACAAAAAGTCTTTGGCCTGGCCATGGCGCTCCCGGCAAAAGCGCATGCCCCGGTGGGCGCAAACGTTTTCCACCACGTTGACGCTGCCATCCGGGTCGCGCACCATGATCACGGAGCGCTCGCCCACCACGGTACGCCGGAAGTCGCCGGCATTGGGAATCTCGGCTTCCAGGCCGACATAGCACCAGTGGCCGTTGTAAAACAAGCGGTCGAGTTCCTTTTTGTACAGGTCTTCGCGGGTGTAGGCCCAAAAAGGGATGCGGCTGGTGCCGTCCCCCGGCCAGGCCGGGTCTTGGGGGAAAACACTGGTAGGTTCACTCATTGCAGGTCTCCTTGCATTGCAGGGTTCAGGATGAATACAGCGCGCGTCAAACGCCGCTGGGGTAAAAAGCGTCCGCGTGGACGTGGCTGGCCTCCAGGCCCATGCGGGTAACGAGCAGGTTCAGGGCGTCCACCATGGCAGGCGCACCGCACAGATAGGCGCGCCAGCCCGCCAGGCTGCCGATATCCGCTTCAATGGCATCGGTGACCAGGCCGCTGCGTTGGCCTGGGCCGGCAGCACCCGTGGCCACCACGATATGAACCTGCACATTCGGGTGTGCTTTTGCCAGGGCCTGGAGGCGCTCGGCGTCGTACACGTCCTGCGCGCTGCGCACACCAAAATACAGGTGAATCGGGTTGTGCATGCCCGCAGCCAAGGCACCCCGAACAATCGACAGCACCGGGGCCAGACCCGTGCCGCCACCCACACACAGCATCGGCCCGGTGTGCTTTTGCCGCAGGTAGGCCGTTCCCAAAGGGCCACTCACCTTCAGCGTCGCCCCGACCTGCAGTTGGTCAAAGACATATGCGGTGACGCGGCCATCCGGTACCCGGCGAATCTGAAATTCCAAGGTATCGTCATCCGGCAGCCCGGCCATGGAGTAGGGTCGAACGTGTTCAGGCGTCAGTTGCAGGTTGACGTATTGACCGGGGCTGTAGTCCAAGGGCTTGGCCAAGCGGACGCGAATGCGGCGAATGTCATGGGTCGCCGCTTCAATGGCGGTGACCGTGCCTTTCAGGATGCGCGCGGGATGCACCACGACCTCGTCGACTTCGGGCAACTCAATCACGCAATCGCCGGTAAGCACCACTTGGCAGGCCAACACGTAGTCACCCTGTGCGTTGCTGGGTCGGCCCGACTCCGGTCCACTGTTGTGCACCTCTCCAGACACCACGCGGCAGCGGCAGGTGCCGCAGCGCCCGGACATGCAGCTATAGGACACCGGCAGTTGGTGGGCTCGAAGCACGTCCAGCAGATTGGCTCCGCTGTCTGCGTTCAGACGGACGTTGAGGGGTTCGACGACGAGTTCCATAAGCTTGGGGCTGCGCCCCTTGTCTCCTGTTTGCGCCGATTTTGAAGACCTGTTCAATATAAGTCGATAGCGCAACTTCGATAGATAGAATCACCAACGTGAATATTAGGAGGCCGCATGGAACTGCGTGAGCTGGATCTGAACCTGCTGGTGGTTTTCAATCAGCTGCTGCTGGACCGCAGCGTGTCCACCGCGGCTGACAAACTGGGGCTGACCCAACCGGCCGTCAGCAACGCCCTGAAGCGCCTGCGCGCAGCGCTCAAGGACGAGCTGTTTCTGCGTACCTCGCGCGGCATGGAACCCACGCCCTATGCGCTGCACCTGGCCGAGCCGGTGGTGTACGCGCTCAATGCCCTGCAGACAGCGCTGACCACACGCGACTCGTTTGATCCGCTCACCAGCACCCGCAATTTTCAGCTCGCCATGACCGATATTGGTGAGATGTATTTCATGCCGGGCCTGATGGTTGCGCTGTCCAAGGTGGCGCCCCACATTCGGGTCAGCACGGTACGGCCCAACACGGGAAACCTGCGTGACGACATGGAGTCCGGCAGCGTAGACCTGGCGCTGGGACTGATGCCCAAGCTGACAACAGGGTTCTTTCAGCGCCGACTGTTTCGCCACAAGTACGTGTGCGTGTTCCGCAAAGGCCATCCTCAGGCCCGGTCACCCATGACATTGGCGCAATTTACCGCGCTTGACCACGTCGGCGTGATCGCGGCCAACACCGGACACAACGAAGTGGACGGCCTGCTGGAGCGCGCAGGCATTCACCGCAAGATGAAGCTGGTCGTCCCGCATTTCATTGCGGTGGGCCACATCTTGCAGTCCACCGACCTCATTTCTACCCTGCCAGAACGCTTCGCCCAACGCTGTGAGGCACCTTTTGGACTTGTCACCTCTCCCCACCCGGCGCGCTTGCCCGACATTGCCATCAACCTGTTTTGGCACGCCAAGTTCAACCGCGACCCGGCCAATATGTGGATGCGCAGCTTGTTTTCCTCGCTTTTCTCAGACAGTGATTCGATTGAATCGCCGCCCATCGCAGCGCCAGTTGCCACCGACGGGGGGTGACGCGGCGTATCAGCCCAGGTGCTTGCCCGCCTCGCGGCGCGTCAGACCTGACAAGCGCTCGGCATGCTGGGCCAAAAATGCGCGTACCGCCTGCGGCCGGGTGCGGGCATGGTCGCGCAGGGCCCAACCAATTGCCTTGCGGGTAAAAAACTCGGTCTCGCTGGCCAGCGCCAGGGCATAGTGCAGCAGACGCGCCTCGTCGGTTTGCGCCTTCCAGCCCAGCTGGTGCAGCATGGCCACACGGCGCACCCACCTATTGGGGTGGAGCAACCAAGCATCCATGAGGCGCTGCACCTCAGGCTGACCCGGAAGCGCTCGCAGCACGATGTCCCCCACCACACCCGCCAAGCCGTCCACCGTGTCCCACCACGACTTGCGTTGCACCAGTTGCTGCAAGTGCGCCAAGCTGTCAGGGCCCAACTGCCGATGGTGCTTGGCGAGCAGGTCCACCGCAACATACTGAAACTCGCGTTCGGGAAGATCCCACAACCTGTCCGCCAATGCCAATAAATCGGAGGCGGTCCACGACTTCAAGCGCGGCAAGTCCCGCAGTGCCTCGCGGCGCGGGGTAGCGCGGATGCCCAAAAACTCAAATTGATCGAGCATGTAGGCGCGCATGGGCACGGCTTGCGCACCATCGGCCAAGGGGCGTAATGCGCCTTCGATTTGGGTGAGCAGCGCTGCTGTCGTTGGATGGGTCATAGGGCTTTGAAAAACAGCAAATTATCACGAGGGTCCGTGAAATATGGCTAGACGTAGCCGCCATTTCGACAGATCTATTGAAACGCGATATGTCGCGCGCAACGGACAGAGCAAAAAGGACAGCCGCTGTGCTGCCTTGGACGGCGGCGATTCAGCGGGAGCGGGCACTTGCAGAAGTTTGCTGAGCTTGCGGTGTCAGCCAAGAAGCGGACCTAGGCCGAAAAATGCTGAAGTATGGCTTCGAACCAGCTGCCGTCACAAGGCTATCAAATCAGCCAGATCGAACCGATTGACTGCCTTTCTGCGCATTTCAGTCTGTGGGCGTCCCAACATTAAGCTGGATGACATACGCAAGACTCCCCGTGAGCGGCGGACACTAGCTCTTCAAGAATGCCGCAATGCGCCCCCTCGTGGGTACCGTAGCATCGCGCCCGCAGCCGGAGCAACTGCTTCTCCAGCGCCCTCATGCTCTTGAGGCGGGCGCGCACACGGGCCAGTTGGTCGTCCAGCAGAAGATCGACATCGCCGCAGTTTGTGTCGGGTCTGTCAACAAATCCAAGTAACCGGCTCACATCGCCCAGCGGCATGTCCAGGGCCCGGCAGTGGCGGATGAACGACAGACGCTCCAGGTGAGCCGCCACGTAGTCGCGATAGCCGTTATCGCGCCGAGCCGGCGACGGCATCAGGCCCTGTTTTTCGTAATAACGGATGGTTTCTACATCCACGCCGGTAGCGCGGGCGAGTTCCTTGATTTGCATGACATGATCCTGCTTTAAATAAGTATTTGACACTGTAGCGGCTCCAGGGTTTCCAATGCAAGTATTTAAAGGAAAACCCATGTCCGCGCACTGCTGTGACCACGACGCACCCAAACTTGATGCCATTGTGAATCTGGCCCGTTACCGCAAGATCCTCTGGATCGCCCTGGTGGTCAATGCCGGGATGTTCCTAGTCGAGATCGTGGCTGGCGTTCAGTCTGGATCACTTTCTTTGCTAGCCGACGCGGTCGATTTTGCTGGCGACGCGATGAACTACGCAGTGTCGCTCGCGGTTCTGGCTTCGGCGCTGGCATGGCGAGCGCGCGCCGCCATGCTCAAAGCCGTGACCATGATTGGTTTTGGCATGTATGTTCTCGGTGCAGCACTGTTTTCGATTTGGAACGGCGGCGTGCCCCTGCCCGCCACCATGGGCGCAATAGCCCTCGTGGCGCTGGTGGTCAACGTGACCGTGGCATGGATGCTCTACGCGTTCCGCGAAGGCGATGCCAACATGCGAAGCGTGTGGTTATGCTCTCGCAACGACGCCATCGGCAACATTGCCGTGTTCATCGCGGCCTTGGGCGTGTTTGGTACCGGCTCGGCCTGGCCCGATCTTGCGGTGGCCAGCCTCATGGCGGCGCTCGCCTTGCACGGTGGCTGGACCGTTCTGCAGCAGGCGCGCGGGGAACTGGGCGAAGGTCGTACCAAGGAAGACCACCATGGCCACGTCCACTGAGCCATCGGACATTTGGGCATTTGGGCATTTGGGCATTTGGGCATTCGCCGATTTGACGGCGCAGCCTACGCCCAACTGACCCAGCGCGCAAAAATCGCAGTCTACGCAAATCAAGCCTGGCTTTACCTGGAGGCGGCCCATGTCGTGGGACAGTTGTTGCGCTTGGCGCTGGTGCCGCTGGGCAACCTTAGCGGGCGTTTGCCGCTAAGCAACTCGGGGGGATTCAGTCTGCTCCACCCGTCGCAACCACGCCCCCAGCCGCTCCACGCCTTGCGTGAGCCGCCCCAGGTCTTTGGATGCAAAACACCAGCGCAGCCAACCGGCCGCTTCAGGGGCAAAGGCGCTGCCGGGCGCCAGGCCCAGGCCGGCTTCGGCTACCAGTCGCTTGGCGGTGGCCAATGAATCGGTGTGGCCGGGCAACTGAAAAAACGCGTACATGCCACCCAGGGGTAGCGCTACCTGCAGGTCGGGCAGGGTGCGCAGCGCGGGGATCAGGGTGTCGCGGCAGGTTTTGAGGTGGGCCACCACGCGGGGCGTGACTTCGTCGCGGCGCTGCAGCGCCACGATGCCAGCGCGCTGGGTGAACACGCTGGCGCACGAGGTGTTGAACTCCACCAGCTTGCCCATGGCGGCCGTCATTTGCGGCGGCATCACCAGCCAACCCAGGCGCCAGCCGGTCATGAGGTAGCTCTTGGAAAAACTGTGCACCACCACCAAGCGGTCTTGCGGTTGCGCAATGTCCAGAAAACTGGGCGCGCAGGCGTTGGCGCTGGGGGCGTAATACAGGTTTTCGTACACCTCGTCGGCCAAGATCCAGGTTCCGGTGCTGCGGCAATGGTCCAGGATGGCGACTTGCTCGTTACGGCTCAGAGTCCAGCCAGTGGGGTTGTTGGGGGCGTTCAGGATCAGCAGCTTGGTGCCAGGGGTGATGCTGTCCAGCAGCCGGGGCAAGTCCAAGGTCCAGGCACCCGCATCGGGCCCGCTGGTCTGCGGCCTGAGGGACACGGTGCGCAGCTTCGCGCCCATGATGAGCGCCTGCGCGGTCAGGTTGGGCCACACCGGTGTGACAGCCACTACATCGTCGCCCGCGTCCACCAGCGCTTGCACTGCCAGCATCAGCGCGCTCACCCCACCGGTGGTCACGGCGATGCGCTCCATGGCAATCGGTGTGGCGCCCGCGTGGTTTGCGTGCTTGGCCGTCATGGCGCTGGCAATGGCCTGGCGCAGCTCGGGCAAGCCCAGGTTGTGGGCATAAAACGTTTCGCCGCGCTGCAGTGACTCAATGGCTGCTTGGCGAATGAAGTCGGGCGTCACCTCGTCGCTCTCGCCAAACCAGAAGGCCAGCACGTCGCTGCGGCCCAGTCCTGCGTTGGCCACTTCGCGGATTTGCGATTCTTCGAGGTTCTGGATGGTTTGGCGCATGGGCAAAGGCTCAGGGGCAATCAGGAAAACAGCGCCTGGTACTGTGCGCGCAACAGGTTTTTTTGCACTTTGCCCATGGCGTTGCGCGGCAGCTCGGCCACCACCACACAGTGCTTGGGAATTTTGAAATTGGCCAGCTGCTGCTTGAGCGCAGCCATGATGGCGCTGGCCTGCGGGTCGGCGCCGGGCTTGGCAATCACCACGGCCACACCGACCTCGCCAAAGTCCGGGTGCGGCACGCCCACCAGTGCGCTCTCGGCCACGCCAGGCAGCTCGTTGATATAGCCCTCAATTTCGGCCGGGTAGACGTTGTAGCCGCCACTGATGATCAGGTCTTTGCTGCGACCCACGATGTGCACATAGCCGCGCGCGTCGACCTTGCCCACATCGCCGGTTCTGAAAAAGCCGTCGGCAGTAAATTCTTCAGCCGTCTTCTCGGGCATGCGCCAGTAGCCGGCAAACACGTTGGGACCGCGCACCTGAATGCCGCCAATCTCGCCCTCCGCCAGCGGCGCATCGCCCTCACCCGCAACGCGCAAGCTGACGCCGGGCAGGGGAAAGCCCACCGTGGCGCCCCGGCGCTCGCTTTGGTACTCAAAGCGGGCGTCCGCCGTGTAGGGGTTGGACGTGAGCATGACCGTCTCGCTCATGCCGTAGCGCTCCAAAATGGTGTGGCCCGTGCGCGCCGTCCACTCCTTGAAGGTTTCAAGCAGCAGCGGCGCAGAACCAGCAATAAACAGCCGCATGGTGCGGGTGGCCTCTGCCGTGAGGCCAGGCTCAGCCAGCAGCCGCACATACAAGGTGGGAACGCCCATGAACACGGTGGCTTGGGCCATGTGGGCCAGCACGGCTCGGGGTTCAAACTTGCCCATCCACACCATCTTGCTGCCATTGAGCAGCGCGCCATGAATCGCCACAAACAGGCCGTGCACATGAAAGATGGGCAGCGCGTGGATCAGCACATCGCCCTTTTGCCAACCCCAGTAGTCTTTGAGCACCTCGGCGTTGCTGCGCAAATTGCCGTGGCTGAGCATGGCACCCTTGCTGCGCCCGGTGGTACCACTGGTGTACACAATGGCCGCCAGGTCGTCGTCCTGGCGCGGGGCCACGGTGTGCACATCAATTTGCTGCGCAGCGCGGTCCAGCAGACTGCCGGTGCGGTCTTCGTCCAGGGTAAACACATATTGCGTACCGGCCTTGAACGCGATCTTGCTGACCCAGCCAAAGTTGCGGCTGGCGCACACCACCACAGCGGGTTCGGCGTTGCCAACAAAGTATTCCACTTCGGCGCTTTGGTAGGCCGTGTTGAGTGGCAAATACACATAGCCTGCACGCAGAGTTGCCAGGTACAAGACCATGGCTTCGACCGATTTTTCGGTATGCGCGGCGATGCGGCTACCCGCTGGCAAATCGAGCGACTGCAGCAAGTTGGCCACCATGGCGGTGGCGCGGTCCAGGTCTCGCCAGGAGTAGAGCAGTCCGGTGTCGGTCTCCACCGCGGTGCCGTCCAGATCGCTGGGGAAAGCCGCGCGCAGGGCGGCAAAGAGATTGTGTTGTGCCATGGTGCGGAACGAAAACCCGAGGTAAAAAATCAGTCGAGTTTGGCGCCCGAGGCTTTGACCACCTTGGACCATTTGGCCAACTCACTTTTGATAAAACCGTCAAATTGGGCGCCAGCCAAGTTGGGGAAATCAGCGCCTTGGTTGGCCCAGGTGACTTTAGCCTCGTCGGTCAGACAGGCCCGCCGAATCTCTTCAATGGCGCGCGCCTGCGCGTCCGCGGGTGTGCCCTTAGGGGCCCAGATGCCATACCAGGTACTGACGGTGTAATCGGGCAGACCCAGCTCGGTGGAGCACGGCACATCGGGAAAAGCCGGGTTGCGCTTGGCACCGGACACCATCAAGGCCTTGATGCGACCGCCCTTGATATGGGCGGCCGATGAGCCCAGCCCATCAAACATCATGTCCACGTTGCCTGCAATCAAATCTTGCAAGGCGGGACCCGAACCGCGGTAAGGAATATGGGTGATGAAGGTGTTGGTCTGTAGCTTGAACAACTCCCCCGCGAGGTGGTGCGAAGTACCGCCGCCAGCCGAGCCATAGTTCAGCTTACCGGGGTTCTTGCGCACAAAGGCCAAAAATTCAGCGTAGTTGGCGACGGGCACTTTTTTGGGGTTGACCACCAAAATCTGCGGCACGCTGGCCACCAGCAACAAGGGCACAAAGTCACGCTCCAGGTCGTAGTCGAGCTTGGGGTACATGCTGGGCGCAATGGTGTGGTGCACCGCGCCCATGAACAAGGTGTAACCATCGGGCGCAGCCTTTGCCGCCACTCCGGCACCCAAAGTACCACCAGCGCCGCCTTTGTTGTCAATGATGAGCTGCTTCTCAGTGAGTCGGGCAAATTGCGCTGACAAGGGGCGAGCGAACGCATCGGTGCCGCCGCCGGCCGGAAAGGGCACCACCAGCGTCACCGGCTTGGCCGGCCAACTGGATTGGGCCCAGGCGGGGAGTGCCAGGCCTGCGGCGCCGGCCAAAGCCGATTGAATCAAGGCGCGGCGGTCTATGGCAAACGCTGCGGGTGTCTGGAAATGGGGCATGGCTTTGGTCTCCTATTTATTGAAAAGTAGCCTTGGCGCGACAATGGAACGCCGCCGTTTGGTCCTCGGGCCTGCTATTGTCACGCAACTGACTTGGCTTACAACCCCAGGGCGATTTTGAAATCCCTTGCATGTGCGGGTTGTTTGCACCCACAAATGCCACGTTGTTAGAGAAATACATCCATGCAACTATTAAATAACTCGTTGGGAAAAGGGCTTATGACGGCGATTCTTGCCTGTGCCGCCGTCCAAGGCGCCTGGGCCCAACCAGCCTTTAGCTTTGTCGCGCTGGGCGATCTGCCCTACGGCCAAGCGGCCCAGGGCTATGCGCCTTACAAAGCGCTTATCCGAGCGATCAACCAGGAACGCCCCCGTTTTTCCATTCATGTAGGCGATTTCAAATCGGGCTCCACCCTGTGCTCCGACGAAGAGTCCAAAGTGCAACTGGGACATTTCAACCTTTTTGACAGCGCCTTGGTCTACACACCAGGCGACAACGAATGGACCGACTGCCATCGCGCTAACAATGGCAGCCATGATCCGCTGGAGCGGCTTCAGGCCCTGCGGTCGGTTTTTTACCCCTCCGGGCTGTCGCTAGGTAAAAACCCGTTGACCGTACAAAACCAGTCGACGAGCATGCCCCCCTTTGCCAGCTTTGTTGAGAATCAACGATGGCAGTACCAAGACGTGGTCTTTGCAACAGTGCATATCGTAGGGAGCAACAACAATTTTGAAGCGCGCGACCCCCGCGCTATTGCAGAATTTTTTGAGCGGGAAAAGGCCAACATCGCGTGGATTGGCGAAGCCTTTGCTGCCGCCCGTCAGGCCCAGGCCAAAGCCCTGGTGTTTGCCATGCAGGCCGATGTGTTTGAAGGCAAAAATCTGTGGGAAGACTTTCCTACGCACTCGGGCTTTCGAAAAACGATTGGCGAGACACTCTTGCCCATGGTCGCGCAAGCCAACATCCCGGTCCTGCTGATCCACGGCGATAGCCATGTCTTTCGCTTCGACCAGCCCTTTATCTTGAACAAAAAGCCGCTGCCACAACTCACGCGACTGGAAGTACCGGGCGCTGCCGACGTACGCGCCGTGCATGTGACCGTAGACACACGCCAAGGCAACCCGTTTGCAGTACGTTTGATCGAGCCCGCCAAGCCCTGACCGGCTAGGCCGCGCGGCGGCGCCTAGAAACGCGGTAAATCCGGGTGTTTGATCTGCCCGGCGCGCACCAGCATCTTGCCGTACTCGGCGCAACGGTGCAGGGTAGGAATCACCTTGCCTGGGTTGAGCAGGCCCTGCGGGTCGAACGCGCGCTTGATGGCAAACATCTGGGCGTTTTCTTCGGGGCTGAACTGCACGCACATGCTGTTGAGTTTTTCCACGCCTACGCCATGCTCTCCGGTCACCGTGCCGCCCATCGCCACGCTGGTTTCCAGAATGTCCGCGCCAAACAGCTCACAGCGGTGCAGCTGATCGGGGTCGCTGGCGTCAAACATGATCAGCGGGTGCAAGTTGCCATCCCCCGCATGGAACACGTTGGCACAGCGCAACTGGTACTTCTTTTCCATCTCGGAGATGGCCAGCAAGATGTCGGCCAGGCGCTTGCGCGGAATAGTGCTGTCCATGCACATGTAATCGGGGCTGATGCGCCCGCTGGCCGGGAACGCGTTTTTGCGTCCGCTCCAAAACCGCAGGCGTTCGGCCTCGCTCTGGCTGACGGCGATGGCGGTGGCGCCTTGGCTGCGCAACACATCGCTCATACGCTCGATTTCTTCCTGCACTTCTTCGGCGGTGCCGTCGCTCTCGCACAGCAAAATCGCGGCGGCGCTCAGGTCGTAGCCGGCGTGCACAAAGTCTTCGACCGCCGCCGTCATGGGCTTGTCCATCATTTCCAGCCCCGCCGGAATGATGCCTGCGGCAATCACCGCGGCCACGGCTTCACCCGCTTTGCGCACATCGTCAAAGCTGGCCATGATGCAGCGCGCCAGTTGGGGCTTGGGTACCAGCTTGACCAGCACTTCCAGCGTAACGGCCAACATGCCTTCGCTGCCCACCACCACGCTCATCAGGTCATACCCCGGCGCGTCCAGCGCCTGCGCGCCGAAGGTGATGGGCTCGCCTTCAATCGTCAGGCCGCGCACCTGCAGCACGTTGTGCAAGGTCAGGCCATATTTCAGGCAATGCACACCGCCGGAGTTTTCGGCCACGTTGCCCCCAATGGTGCAGGCAATTTGGCTGGACGGGTCAGGCGCGTAGTACAGCCCATGGGGGGCGGCAGCCTCGCTGATGGCCAGATTGCGCACGCCACATTGCACCCGTGCCGTGCGGCTGTAGGGGTTCACCTCAAGAATTTTGTTGAACTTGGCCAGCGACATCGTCACACCGCGGGCGTCGGGCATGGCACCGCCCGACAGGCCTGTGCCGGCGCCGCGCGCCACCACCGGCACCCCCAACGCATGGCAACTGCGCAGCACCGCCTGCACCTGCGCCTCGGTCTCGGGCAAGGCCACCACCAAAGGACGTTGGCGGTAAGCGGTCAGCCCATCGCACTCGTAGGGCGTGGTGTCTTCCGACTGGTAGAGCAGCGCGTGGGGGGGCAGATGCGCCGACAAGGCATGCACGATCTGCGCCTGTAAGGTGGCTTTTTGCAGCAGTTCTTCGGCTTGGGCGTTCAATGGGGCATTCATGACTTGGACTTTACGGGAACTCCGGGGCCCGGCACGTGAAGAAAGTTGCACGCCGGCGTGAATTTGCGCGACTCAGGTACGCAAGTCCTAACGGTCCCGGGTGCGAAGCGGTCAGGCCAACACTTTCTTGAGCCACTCGGCAAAGGCAGCGCACTCCCAACGGTCCATCATCCCGGTGCGCCAGCACAGGTAGTGGGCGTGGGGGCTGGGCACATTACCGACAAAGGTGTCACTGCTGCCCAGGCGCACCAGGGAGCCGTTTTCCAGCCAGGGGGCACCCAGCTTCAGGCGCACCAGCGCAATCCCCATACCGGCCGCCGCGCCATCGCACATCAGGCCGATGTCATTGAACTGCGAGCCGTCGATTGGCTCGGGCCAATCCAGATGATGGGCGGCAAACCAGGTGCGCCAGGGCTCCAGCGGGCTGCGCAAAAAGGGCATGTTCAGCAGATCTTGTGCCTCCACAAACGGTCCGTGCTCCCGCACAAAAGCAGGAGACGCCATGGGAGTGACCTCATCTTTGGTCAGGCAGATGTGCTCGAGATCGGCGTAGCGCCCGGCGCCAAAGCGCACCGTCAGGTCAGCGTCTTCGGCGACCACGTCCAGCAGCGGGATCGACACCTGCAGGGTCAGGTCGATCTCGGGATACGCCTCGGTAAATTCGCGCAGGCGCGGAATGACGATCGAACGGGCGAACGTTGGCGTGACCGCCAAGCGCAGCTTGCGCTTGCCCGGCGCAGCACTGGCACTGGGGAATTTTTGCAAAATGGACAGCCCCTCGCGCACATGGGCCAGGTATTCGCTGCCCTCGGTGGTGAGCGAGAAATCGGCGCGGCCAAACAGTTTGGTGCCGATGATCTGTTCCAACTGCCGCACCCGGTGGCTCACCGCGCTGGGGGTGACGCACAGTTCTTCGGAAGCTTGCGTCACGCTGCGCAGGCGCGCCAGCGCCTCAAAAGTCAACAGACACTGGATGGGTGGAATGCGGGCGGTACTCATAGGTCGCCACTATAGGCCACTCTTTATAATTTCCGCAGCTTCCGACCCACCTGCTTTTGGTGCGGTGGGACCCGACTTTTTCCCACCGGAGCCGCTGTGTCTGATCGTTTATCGGTATTGCCCCAATACCTGCTGCCCAAGAAGGCCCTGACCACCTTTGCCGGTTGGGTCGCCAGCCGCCGCTGGGGCCACCTCACCACCCGCCTGATTGCCTGGTTTGTCAAACGCTACCAGGTCAACATGGCTGAGGCGGCTGACCCTAACCTGGCGAGCTACGCCTGCTTCAACGATTTTTTTACCCGGGCACTGCGTACCGATGCCCGCCCGCTGGCGCCGTGCACCTGGATCTGCCCGGTGGATGGCGCGATCAGCCAGTTTGGCGCGATCGCACACGACCAGATTTTTCAGGCCAAAGGACACCACTACAGCACCACCGCGCTGGTGGGCGGCGATGCGGCACTGGCCGCCCAGTTTGACCACGGGGCATTTGCCACCATTTACCTGAGCCCGCGCGACTACCACCGCATTCACATGCCATGCGATGGGCGTCTGACCCGCATGATTTATGTTCCGGGTGATTTGTTCTCGGTGAACCCGACTACCGCGCGCGGTGTGCCCGGGCTGTTTGCCCGCAACGAGCGGGTGGTGTGCGTGTTTGACACCGACCACGGCCCGATGGTGCTCACCCTGGTGGGCGCCACCATCGTGGGGAGCATGGCCACCACATGGCACGGCGTGGTGAATCCGCCGCGCCTGCCGCAGGTGACCGAGTGGCATTACGACGATGGCGCCGTGACCCTGCGCCAAGGCGATGAAATGGGGCGTTTTTTGCTAGGTTCGACGGTGGTGCTGCTTTGGCCGCGCGCCACCCTGGACTGGAACCCGGACTGGCAGAGCGGCGCCCCGGTGCGCCTGGGCCAACGGATGGGCCAGCGCGCCGCCGGCTAAACCGCAGGCGCGCCCGGCACGGCGCAAGAGGAGTCGGCAAAACCCGCCACCACGCCGGCATTTTTGACCTGCACGATTTCGGCCAGGATCGACACCGCAATTTCTGCCGGAGTTTTGGCGCCCAAGCGCAAGCCCACCGGGCCGTGCAGGCGGTCGAGTTCGGCCTCGGTCATGTCAAAGTGTTCTGCCAGGCGCTGCTTGCGCGCCGCCTGCGTTCGGCCCGAGCCCAGCGCGCCCACATAGAACGCTTCGGATTTAAGCGCCTCCAAGAGTGCCATATCGTCCAGCTTGGGGTCGTGCGTGAGCGCCACGATGGCCGTGTGGGGGTCCGGAAGCATGTCGCGCACCACGTCGTCGGGCATGCCGATCAGGCGCTGCACCACACTCAGGTCCAGGGTGGCGGCATAGTCTTCGCGCGGGTCGCAGACCAGCACTTCAAAATCAAGCATGCCGGCCATCTGCGCCACCGCTTGCGAGAGTTGGCCCGCGCCAATCAGCAGCAGACGCCATTTGGGGCCGAACACGGTGGTCAGGGTTTGGCCGTCGTACGCAATATCCTGGCCGCGCGTCGCCGCCCCCAGCACGACCGCGCCAGTAGCCATGTTCAGACTGCGGGACACCAGCTGGTGCGCCGTGGTACGGGCCAGCAACTCAGTAATCCAGCCGGCCTCTTGCAGGGGTTCATGCACCAGACGCAAGGTGCCGCCGCAGGGCAGACCAAAGCGGGCGGCCTCTTCCTTGCTGACGCCGTAAACGATTTCGCTGGGTACTGTGGCCGACTGCGGGGGCGCCGCCGTGGTGGCCGAATGCGCCACCAGACTGGTAAATGCCGCCTTGGTGCGGGCGATCAGGTCGTCTTCGACACAGCCACCAGAGACCGAGCCGCTCACCAGTCCATCATCACGCACTGCCAGCAAGGCGCCGGGCGGGCGTGGTGCGCTGCCCCAGGTTTGCACCACCGTCACCAGAGTGACGGCGTGGCCCGCAGTGCGCCAAGCCAGTGCATCTGACAAGACCCGAATATCCAAACTGTCCATTAAGCTTCCTCGGCAGGATTTCGATTGCGCAGCGCAAAAAATGCGCGGTACAGGGCGACGCTGGCAACCATGCCCCAGGTCATACCCACAAACATGCCTCCAAGCATACCCGGCAGACTGGACGTGCCCGCAGCCACTTGCCAACGCACCAGCCACAGGGCACCGGCCGTCATACCCATCAACATCCACGCAGAGCAGAGCAGGTTTTGCGTCAGCAGGGAACACAAATAGCGGCCACAGTGCTGGCGCAGCAAGCGCAAGCTGGGAATCGCCAGCAGTCCGCCGGTCAGCATGCCTGCGTGCATGGCCGGCAAAAAGGCGATGTGCAACTCCAGGCTTTCAGCAAAACTCAGACGCACCGACTGGCTGCACAAGCTCTCAAGGCGCGCCGGACCGCCGAGCAGCAAGTCCACGCCCAAGCCCAGCAGCATGCCGCCAAAACCCAGGGAAAGCATGATGTAGGGCGGCGACAGCCCTGCTCGCTGGGGCCTTACCCAGCTCAGCGCAGCGCAGCCCAAAGCCACCAGCACCAGGGACAACGCCGTCACCGCACCAAAAGATGCGGCCGCCGCATTGCCCCGTCCGCCCAGACCCCAGAGCGTGGCAGCCACGGCCAGCAGAAGCAAGGTCGGAGTAATGGCCGCTGAGCCCATGCTGCGGGCCAGCCAATGCGGAGCGGAGGTCGGGGGAGTCATAGGCGGGACGAGTTAAAGTGCGGCGCGTCAGTCAATGGCACAAGCCAAGGGTAAACCCGGTGGTCGAGCGGGCGTGAGTCTGTAAGAGTCCGTCCTTGAATATTTTCATAAAAAACATATATCGCGTTTTTCACGGGGAGTGGTGTGCTGCGCCGCACTTTAACCAGCGCAGCCCCCGCTCCACCGACGGGTGAACGAATCGCGCAAAGTTTGCACGAATCTCCGTATGGCGGCATGAGACAGCGCACATGCCGGACCCAGAACACAACATTGAAGCAAACCCGATGACCAAAGCCTGCCCGTTCCCGCCGTCCGAGTCCACCAACGCCACCGGGCCCAATTCCTGGCTGTATTTGCTGGAGCGATTTGACGTGGGGGTAGTCCATTTGGACCACGCGCTGCACGTGGTGGGCATGAACGATTACGCTCGGCGCAGCCTACCGGTGGGCGAGAAACTACCGTTTGGCAAGATCGTGACCGACTTCCACCCCGATGCAGCCAAGGCGAAGGTCAAGTTCTTGCTCGGCCAAGCGGAATGTCCGGTCAACAACGCGCCACCCATGGCCATGATGATCAACATCCCGGAGCGGGTGCTCTTGATCAAGGTCTCCAAAATTGGCGATATGCAAGGGGTCACGACCGGCTACACCCTGGTCTTTTACGACATTACCGAAGTCGTCAGCAAGGAAGGCAGCGCTGAATCGAAGCGAAAAATTGCCGATGCGGGTGAGAAGCGCCAATTGCGCAAGATCCCCACCATCAAGCAAAACCGCGTGATGCTGGTGGACGTACCGAGCGTTTCTTTCATCCGCTCCGAGGGTCACTACACCTGGATCCACACGCCCCAGGGCGGCCAGTTTTGCAACATCACCATCGGCGACCTGGAAAGCCGACTGGACCCCAACTTGTTTTTGCGGGTTCACCGCAGCTATATCGTCAACCTGACCCAAGTGGACGAAATCGTGCGCGACGACGGCCGCATGTCGCTGCGCATGATGGGCTCCACACCCGTTGAAATACCGGTATCAAGGGCCAGCATGTCCAAGCTGCTGGACCAGCTCGGCCTGACCGACACCGTTCCGCTCAAAAACTGACGGCGTCCATTTTTCGTGCAACGGCGTTGCCGTTCGTGCGAAATTTGAAACTGTTGATTTTTTTCATTGCGCAAGCACAAAGGCGCTGGGTAAAGTGCAAGCTGTTCTGTTTTGAGCGCGTTCCAAAAACTAAAGGAGATACCGTGATCCCACCGGCATTTGATTACCACGCCCCCCATACCGTGGCCGAAGCTATTGCGCTGCTGTCCTCGCTGGGCGATGACGCCAAGCTGCTCGCAGGCGGTCACAGCTTGCTGCCCATGATGAAGCTGCGCTTTGCCCAGCCCGGCGCGCTAATCGACATCAACCGCATTCCTGAGTTGCGCGGCATCAGCGAGCAAGGCGGTGTGATCCGCATCGGCGCCATGACGTCAGAGAACGAACTGATTGCATCGCCCCTGCTGCAGGCCAAGCTGCCTTTGCTGGTGGAAGCCGCATTGCTGATCGCCGACCCCCAGGTACGCAACCGTGGCACCATCGGTGGCGACATCGCCCACGGCGACCCCGGCAACGACCATCCCGCCATCAGCATGGCACTGGACGCCACCTTTGTGCTGCAGGGCCCCCAGGGCGAGCGCCAGGTCAAGGCGGTCGACTTTTTCCACGGCACCTACATGACCGCGCTGGCCGAAGACGAAATCCTGACCGCTATCCTGATAGCACCGCTGGCTGCAGGCACCGGCTATGCCTACCAAAAACTCAAACGCAAAACTGGCGACTGGGCCACGGCGGGTGCTGCCGTGGTGCTGCGCATGGCGGGCGGCGTCGTCAGCCATGTCAGCATTGGCCTGACCAATGTGGCCTCCACCGCGCTGCGCGCCAGTGAGGCAGAGGCCGCGCTGATGGGCAAGCCCCTGACCGACGCCAGCATTGACGCGGCGGTTCATGCGGTACGCGCCGCTTGCGACCCCGCAGAAGACCTGCGCGGTGACGTTGAGTACAAAACAGCCATGGCGGGGGAAATGACCCGCCGCGCCATCCGTGCCGCCGCGGCCCGCTGCGCCTGAGCCCCACCTATCCCAGGAGTCCCTACATGAGCAAGAAAATCGTTTCCATGCAACTCAACGGAAAGACCGTTGAAGAGGCCGTTGAGCCACGCACCCTGTTGATTCACTTTTTGCGCGAAAAGATGAACCTCACCGGCGCCCACATTGGCTGCGAGACCAGCCACTGCGGTGCCTGCACCGTGGACATTGACGGCCAGTCCGTCAAGTCCTGCACCCACCTGGCGGTGCAATGTGAAGGCAGCGACGTCAAAACCGTTGAAGGCCTGGCCAACGCCGGCGTGTTGCACGCGGTGCAAGAAGGCTTTTACAAAGAGCACGGCCTGCAGTGCGGGTTTTGCACACCCGGCATGCTGATGCGCGCCTACCGCTTTTTGCAGGACAACCCCAACCCGACCGAGCAGGAAGTGCGTGTGGGCATGTCCGGCAATCTGTGCCGCTGCACCGGCTACCAAAACATTGTCAAAGCCGTGCTGCACGCCGCCGCGACCCTCCAACAACAAGCCACGGTTGCGGCCTAAGCGCCCACCCTTCAGGAGAACCTTATGAACGCACCCTTGAGTGACCGCGAAAAAGCCCTGATGGGCATGGGCGAGTCCCGCCTGCGCAAAGAAGACGCCCGTTTCATCCAGGGCAAAGGCAACTATGTCGATGACATCAAGATGCCCAATATGGTCCACATGGACATCGTGCGCTCCAGTGTGGCCCACGCCCGCATCAAGCGCATCAACAAGGAAGCCGCGCTGAAGGTTCCCGGCGTGATTGCCGTGTTGACCGCCGAAGACCTCAAGCCGCTCAAACTGCACTGGATGCCCACGCTGGCCGGTGACGTGGCGGCGGTGCTGGCCGATGAAAAAGTGCACTTCCAGATGCAGGAAGTGGCCATCGTGATTGCCGAAGACCGCTACTCGGCCGCTGACGGCGTGGAAGCGGTGGAAGTGGAGTACGAAGAGCTGCCGGTCGTGATCGACCCGTTCGAGGCGCTCAAGCCCGACGCACCGGTGCTGCGTGAAGACTTGGCCGGCAAGACCGAAGGTGCGCATGGCAAGCGCTACCACCACAACCACATCTTTACCTGGGACGCCGGCAACAAGGAAACCACGGACGCCGCCTTTGCCAGCGCACCGGTTACCGTCAAGCAAGACATGCACTACCCGCGTGTGCACCCCTGCCCGCTGGAGACCTGCGGCACGGTGGCTTCGTTTGATCCGATCCGTGGCGAACTCACCACCTACATCACCAGCCAGGCGCCCCATATCGTGCGCACCGTGGTGTCGATGCTCTCGGGCATTCCCGAGTCCAAAGTGCGCATCATCTCGCCGGACATCGGTGGCGGCTTTGGCAACAAGGTTGGCATTTACCCCGGCTATGTGTGCGCCATCGTCTCCTCCATCGTGCTGGGTCGCCCGGTCAAGTGGGTGGAAGACCGCATCGAGAACTTGTCCAGTACCGCCTTTGCCCGCGACTACCACATGACCGGCGAACTCGCCGCCACCACCGACGGCAAGATCTTGGCGCTGCGCACCAACGTCATCGCCGACCACGGCGCGTTTGACGCCTGTGCCGACCCGACCAAGTTCCCGGCTGGCATGTTCCACATCGTCTCAGGCAGCTACGACATCCCGACCGCTTACTGCAAAGTGGACGGCGTGTACACCAACAAGGCGCCCGGTGGCGTGGCCTACCGTTGCTCGTTCCGGGTGACCGAGGCGGTGTACCTGGTGGAACGCATGGTCGATGTGCTGGCGCAAAAACTGGGCATGGACAAGGCAGAGATTCGTGCCAAAAACTTCATCAAGCGCGAACAGTTCCCCTACACCTCGGCTTTTGGCTTTGAATACGACTCGGGCGACTACCAGACCGCGCTCGACAAAGTGCTCACCGCCGTCGACTACAAAGGCCTGCGTGCTGAGCAAGCCGCCAAGCGTGCCGACCCGAACTGCCCCACGCTCATGGGCATTGGCCTGGTCACCTTCACCGAAGTGGTGGGTGCCGGCCCCAGCAAGATTTGCGACATTTTGGGCGTCGGTATGTTTGACTCCTGCGAAATCCGCGTGCATCCCACCGGCAGCGCAATTGCACGCATGGGCACCATCTCGCAAGGTCAGGGCCACCAGACCACCTATGCCCAGATCATCGCCACCGAGCTGGGTATTGCTTCTGAAGTAATTCAGGTCGAAGAGGGCGACACCAGCACGGCACCCTACGGTCTGGGCACCTACGGTTCGCGCTCCACACCAGTGGCCGGTGCTGCCATTGCCATGGCGTCCCGCAAAATCCACGCCAAGGCCAAGAAAATCGCAGCCCACCTGATGGAGGTGAGCGAAGCCGATCTGGAATGGGAAATCGACCGTTTCAAAGTGCGTGGTGACGACGCCAAGTTCAAAACCATGGCGCAAATCGCCTGGGCCGCCTACAACAGCCCCCCGCCCGGACTGGAGCCAGGACTAGAAGCGGTGCACTACTACGACCCACCGAACTTCACCTTCCCCTTCGGCATTTACCTGTGTGTGGTGGACATCGACAAAGGCACGGGCGAGACCAAAATCCGTCGCTTCTATGCACTGGACGATTGCGGTACCCGCATCAACCCGATGATCATTGAAGGCCAGATTCATGGCGGCCTGACTGAAGGCTTTGCCGTGGCCATGGGCCAACTGCTGTCGTTTGACAAGCAAGGCAACATCCAGGGCAACACACTGATGGACTACTTCTTGCCCACCGCCGTGGAGACGCCGCACTGGGAGACGGACCACACTGTCACCCCGTCGCCGCACCACCCGATCGGTGCCAAAGGCGTCGCCGAGTCGCCGCACGTAGGCAGCATCCCCACGTTCACCAGCGCCATGGTCGACGCGTTTGCCCACCTGGGTGTGACGCACTTCAACATGCCCCACTCGGCCTACCGCGTGTGGCAGCAACTCAAGGCCTCTGGCATCACCAGCTGATATTCGGTTCACTAGAGGGCGGATGCGGTACGCTGCATCCGCCCCTGTTTTTTTAGAGAGTCCCCATGGAAGTAGTTTTAGACAAACAATACCCGGTGTCCGCCGGGGTTGACGCCGCATGGACGGTGCTGGCCAATATGAACGAGCTGGCCACCTGCATGCCCGGTGCGCAAATCACCTCTGAGATTGACGCCACCCATTTCACCGGCAGCGTACGTGTCAAAGTGGGCCCCGCCGTGGCGGCCTTTGCCGGCACCATCGAGATATTGGCGCTCGACCCCGCCAGCCGCACCCTGAAGATGATGGGCAAAGGTGCCGACAAGGGCGGATCGTCCGCGTCGATGGAGCTCACCGCCAACCTGGTGGCCATTGACGCCACCAGCTCCACCTTGGTGGGCCACGCTGAAGTGATTGTCAACGGCAAGTTCGCGCAGTTTGGCGGGCGCATGATGGGTTCGGTGTCCGACATGATCCTGGCCCAGTTTGCCGACGTGTTCTCGCAAAAAGCGGCCGTGGTGCAAGCGGCACTGGCGCCGGCTGCCAGCGCGGATCCGGCACCGGGCGACAGCAGTGCGCCCGTGGCGCCCCCCGCGCCCGCCCCTGCCGCACCCGTGGTGGCGCAAGAGTTCAACGCCCTGGGCCTGGTCTGGGCGCTGATCAAAGACTTCTTTGCCAAGCTGTTTGGCAGCAAGCGCTAACGCGGACGCCGCGCCCATGAGCACTTCTCCCGAGATGGCCTCGCCCCAGGGGCTGCGTGAGCGCCTGTTCCAGGCAGGCTACATTGCCGACGAAGACCTTGCCAGCCTGGTCTGGATGGGTCTTTCGCTGGAGCGTCCACTGCTGTTGGAGGGCGAAGCCGGAGTGGGCAAGACCGCGATTGCCAGTGCCTGTGCGCGTGCGCTGGGCCGGCCTTTGCTGCGCCTGCAGTGCTACGAAGGCCTGGACCTGAGCCAGGCGGTGTACGAGTGGAATTACAGCCGCCAGTTGCTCGAAATCCGCATGACCGAAGCGGGCCAGGGCGACCGTAGCGCGCTGCGCGACAACCTGTTTTCCGAAGAGTTTTTATTGGAGCGCCCGCTCCTGCAGGCGATCCGCTCACCCGAACCCTGCGTCCTGCTGATTGATGAGATTGACCGCGCCGACGAGGCCTTTGAGGCCTTTTTGTTGGAGATGCTGTCGGAGTACCAAATCAGCGTGCCCGAGATTGGCACCTTGCGCGCCGTCAGCAAGCCACTGGTGATCCTGACCAGCAACGGCACCCGTGACTTGTCGGACGCACTGCGTCGACGTTGCCTGTTTCACTTTGTGGACTTTCCCACATTGGCGCGCGAAACGCAGATCGTGCGCACCCTGGTGCCCGAGGCCGCAAGCCGTCTGGTGGAAGAGTGCGTCGCCTTTGTGCAGCGCCTGCGAAAAGACGACCTGGACAAGACCCCCGGTGTGGCAGAAACACTGGACTGGGTGCGTGTGCTGTTCAAGCTGGGCCACCAAGAGCTGCCAATCGACCCGCAGTTACTGATGCCGTCCATGGCGGCGCTGCTCAAAACCCGCAACGACCGTTGGCAAGTCACGCCCGAGCGCGTGGGCAAACTCATGGACGGCCCGCGCATGGGCCAGGATGCGGGCGTAGCCGCCGCCCTGAAATAGCCCCATGGCCACACCCACCGCGGCCGCCACGGACCCGCGCGCGCAGCTCGGTGAATTTGCCCACTACCTGCGCCAGCACGGATTTGCCCTGGGCTATGCCGAAATCGAGCTCATGGTGCAAGCCGCCGCCGCGCTGCCGTTGGCGCAGTGGCCGCGTACCCAGGCGCTGTGGCGCGCCATTGCCAGTGGCAGCCAGACCCAGTGGCGCAAATACCCGGACCTGCACCAGGCTTTCTGGTTCCCGCACAAGGTCAAGGGCAGCACCCGTACGTCCGGCCTGACCCAGCGCGCTCGCACCCTTCCCGAGCTGGTGCAGCAAATGCACCAGGACATGGCCCAGCAAAGCGGCAACACCGCCCCTGGCGAGGCCCGTCCCACGGTGGGCCAGGCTGACGACGCGGCTGCCGGCGAACTGGAGGAAGCCGGAGGCGAGCGCGCCCAAGGGGGTGCCAGTAGCACTGCGCCGCTCGACCAGCGCGACTTTGCCGATTGGATGCCGGGTGACATGGACCGCTTTGAGCCGGTCGTAGAAGCCCTGAAAAAACGCTTGCGCGCCCAACTGCTGCGCCGTTTTCAGCCCACGGGCGACCGCGGTACCGTGCACCTGCGCCGTTCATTGCGCGGCGCGCTGGCCACCGGAGGCGAAATCGTCAAACTCGCCCGCGTGCAGCGCCAGCGTCGCCAACCTCGGGTGGTGGTGCTGGTGGACGTGAGCCGCTCCATGGAGGTGCATGCGCAGTTTTACCTGCGCCTGAGCCGCGCCTTTGTCGAGGTCATGGACGCAAGGGCGTTGGTGTTTCACACCAGCGTGGCCGACGTGACGCCCCTCATGAAGCGGCGCAGCGAGCGGGTGCAAGAAAAGGTCAACGCCGTCACCTTTGGCTTTGGCGGCGGCACCCGCATTGCCAGCTGCTTGCACGAGGCCCTGCGCCTGCATCTGGACCGGCGGTCCCTGCAGCGCGGCGACCTATTTTTGGTGTTCAGCGATGGCTATGACACCGACCCGCCCGACGACTTGGGCACTGTGCTGGCCCGGGTGCGTGCGCTTGGGGCGCGGGTGTGCTGGCTGCACCCCACGGTGCAGGCGCCGCAGTCCGAGGCCCTGCTGCGCGCAGCGACACAAGTAAACCGTTTCATGCCGGCCCATAATTTGGCCAGCT
This sequence comes from Rhodoferax sp., assembly GCA_029866205.1. Classification (GTDB taxonomy): domain Bacteria; phylum Pseudomonadota; class Gammaproteobacteria; order Burkholderiales; family Burkholderiaceae_C; genus Allorhodoferax. The sequence goes on along the minus strand of JARWZT010000001.1, from coordinate 52,738 downwards.
TGGCGCGCCTGCCCGATTTGCTGCGCAGCGCCTGAGCCCTTATTCACTTTCAACCGTTTACAGGAACATTGCCATGGGATGCTTACTCAAACAGGGCGGCGGTTTGTACGCCCGTCTGCGCGTGGGCGCCGTGCTCTTGGCGGCAGGTACCGGCAGCCGCATGGGCGGTGTGGCCAAGTCACTGATTCGCCTGCAAGGCGTGCCGCTCATTAACCGCCAGCTCATTGCGCTAAGCGGTGCCGGGGTGGACGAGGTGGTGGTGGTGACCGGCTTTGCGCGCGATGCGGTCGAGGCCAGCGTGTCGACTTTTCCCGTCAGCCTGGCCCACAACGCCGACTACGCGCAGGGCCAGCAAAGCTCGGTACGGGTTGGCCTGCAGGCACTGCGCGGCAACTTTGACGCGGTGCTGGTGGTGCTGGCTGACCAACCCCTTTTGGGCGCAGCAGACCTGACCGAGCTGATTGCGGCGTTCAAAAAACGCCCCCGGGGCCACGTGGTGGTGCCGGTGGTGGACGGCCAACGTGGCAACCCGATCGTGATGGACGATGTGGCACTGGCGCAGATATTGGCCAGCGACACCCACCTGGGCTGCCGCAACCTGGTGGAGCGCCAGCCCGAACTCGTGCATGTGCACGCCAGTACCAACAGCCGTTTTGTCACCGATCTTGACAACCTGGCCGACCTGGAGGCGCTGGCGCAGCGCACCGGCTGGCGGCTCGATTTGCCCGCCGAACACGGCGTGACTGCGTGAACGCGCCGGTGCTCTCGCCCAACAGCGCGCATTGGCCGGTGCCGATGGCGGTACACCGCATGGGCGGCGCGCAGGCGGTCAATGAGGTGCTGGCGCGCATCTTCAGTGTCATGCGCGCCACCGATGTGGCCCAGCACCCCGAGCGCGCAGGCAGCTTTTACGCCAGCAGCGATGACTTGCTGCAACGCGTGGACGTGCCCGAGTTCCACACCTTGGTGAAATTCATCGCCCAATCCTTGCAGGCCACGGCCAAGCAAGCCAACGCCGGGGTTTGGCCCAGCGGACGCCACGGCCTGCAGCTCGAATTGGTGGGGCTGTGGTTCCAAATCCAGAATGGCGCGGCCTTTCACGACGTACACACGCACGGCAACTGCTCCTGGTCGGGCGTGTATTACGTACAAATCGACCCGGTGGCAGAGCGCCAGCGCGAGCCGCAGTGGGGAGCACTCAACGGTGCTACGCGCTTTTACAGCCCGATGTTCCCGCTCCTGGGCGGCGCCTACATGGACATGGGCAACGCCTATCTGCAAAACGCCACGCTGGACGTCACACCCCAGGCGGGTGAATTGGTGCTGTTTCCGTCCTTTTTGCCGCACAAGGCGCTGCCCTACGTAGGCACCCAGGACCGCATCGTGGTGTCTTTCAACGCCCAGATCCGCGCGCCGCAGGGCGACCAGATTTACCGCTACGGCGCGACCTGAGGCGCACGATTGCCGCTGGCGCCTAGCGCGCCGGCACGATCTCGGTCAGCACCAGCTTGCCGTCCTCGCGCACCACCGCAAAGCGCACCTTGTCACCCTTTTTAAGGGCGTCAAACAACGCCGGGTTTTTGACCGTAAACACCATGGTCATGGGGGGCATATCGATGCTCTTGATCTCGCCGTGGGCCAGGGTAATTTTGCCCGCCGCCTGGTCGATCTTGCGGATTTCGCCGTCGCTCAGCTCAACCGTCTGGGCCCAGGCGGCCAAGGACAAGAGCACGCCACCCAGGGCCACGACCCAAGCGCGGCCTGTTTTTTTTGCGTTCATACCGCCACTCCTTTGGCATAGCTCTGGTAAATCCGGGTGCCTCCACCCGGCAGCACCAGCAGAACGTCGAACGGGTCTTTGCGACCCTGGTAGACGTCACCGTCCATGCCGGGTGAACCCACCGGCATTCCTGGCACCGCCAGGCCGATGGCCTGGGGCTTTTCGCGCAGCAAGCGCTGCACGTCCTTGGCTGGCACATGGCCCTCCAATGCATAGCCGCCCACCGTCGCCGTGTGGCAGGAGCCCAGCGCGGCCGGAAGGCCCAGGCGCTTGCGCGTGGCCTCGTTGCCGCTGCCATTGACTCGCACCGCAAACCCCGACTTTTCCATGTGCAGGACCCAGTCCGCACAGCAGCCGCAGGCCGGGTCTTTCCAGACTTCGACCTGGGGTTTGGCTGGGGCGGCTTGTGCCGGGAGCAAGGCTGCCACCAGTGGCAACAGCACAACATGCTGCAAGGTCAGGCGACGATTCAGTGTTTTAGTGCGCATGAATATCCTCCTTGTTTGCTACTTTGGCAGCAGCTTTGACGGGGGAAACTTGCAGCTGACCTTTCATGCCCGCATCAAAGTGGCCAGGCTGCAAGCAGGCAAAGTTCACCACGCCGGCTTTGCTGAACTTCCACACCAGTGCTCCTGTCTTGCCCGCCGCCAGCGTCAGCATATTGGGCTCGGCGTGCTCCATTTCGGGAAATTTTTTCATCAACTCGGCGTGGGCCTTCAGGTCTTTCTCGCTGCCGAGCACGATTTCATGGGTGAGCTGCCCGGCGTTTTTCACCACAATCCGCAAGGTCTCACCTTGTTTGACCTGCAGTTTGGACGGCACAAATTGCATGTTGTCGCGCATCTCGACCTGAACCGTACGCGTCACTTGGCTGGTTTGTCCCGCTTCGCCCATGGCTGTGGCGCCGTGGTGGTGGTGGCCGTCGCTGCTGCTGCCGGCTGCAATGGCGGGGGAGACCGCTGCCAGCGCTGCGCTGGTCAGGGCCAGCAAGGTGTTTCGGAGTTTCATGGCGTGTTCCTCAGGGGTTGGAAAGCGAAAAAAAGACGATTTAAGGCCGAGCGGATTCAGTGTTCGGCGTGGCCCGATGGACTGCGTGCCGGGGGCTTGCGCACCTGCACTTCCACTTCGGCGGCCGGCATATTGCCCGCAGGCATGGCCGCCGCACCGCCCGACCGGCTGCGCGCCGGGGTAGCCAGTGCGCCGGTCCATTCGTACGCCACCGTTCCCGTGGGGTGCTGGTACCAGCCGGGGTCTTGGTAGTTGCCGTGCGGCTGGTCTTTGCGTACTTTGAGTACGCTGAACATTCCGCCCATCTCCACGCCACCAAACGGCCCCTGGCCGGTCATCATGGGCGCGGTGTTTTCAGGAATCGGCATCTCCATCTCGCCCATGTCGGCCATACCGCGTTCGCCCATGACCATGTAGTCTGGAATCAGCTGGCCGATTTGGCGCGCCAGACCACGGTGGTCCACGCCAATGAGTGTGGGCACGTTGTGGCCCATGGCATTCATGGTGTGGTGGCTTTTGTGGCAATGAAAGGCCCAGTCGCCCGGCTCATCCGCCACAAACTCCAATTGCCGCATCTGCCCTACAGCCACGTCAGTCGTGACTTCGCTCCAGCGGGCGCCAGGTGGGGTGGCGCCACCGTCCGTGCCGGTCACCTCAAACTCGTGGCCGTGCAGGTGGATGGGGTGGTTCGTCATGGTCAGGTTGCCGACGCGGATGCGGACCTTGTCGTGCAGTCGTACGTTGAGCGAATCAATGCCCGGAAACACCCGGCTGTTCCAAGACCAGAGGTTGAAGTCCAGCATGGTCATGGTCTTGGGCGTGTAGCTCCCAGGGTCAATGTCATAGGCGTTGAGCAAAAAACAAAAGTCGCGCTGCACTTCGGCAATCCAGGGGTGCGGCGCCTTGGGATGGGTGATCCACATGCCCATCATGCCCATGGCCATTTGCGTCATCTCGTCGGCGTGCGGGTGGTACATGAAGGTGCCTGCGCGGCGGGCCACAAACTCATAGACAAAGGTTTTGCCCGGCTGGATGGAGGGCTGCGTCAGGCCCGATACGCCGTCCATGCCGTTGGGCAGGCGCTGGCCGTGCCAGTGCACACTGGTGTGTTCGGGCAGGCGGTTGGTGACAAAAATGCGCACCCGGTCCCCTTCAACCACCTCAATGGTCGGCCCCGGAGACTGGCCGTTGTAACCCCACAAATGGGCTTTGAAGCCCGGCGCCATCTCGCGCACCACAGGCTCGGCCACCAAATGAAACTCTTTGACGCCCTGGTTCATGCGCCAGGGCAGAGTCCAGCCATTGAGGGTGACCACTGGGTTGTAGGGTCGCCCGGTCTCGGGCAACAGGGGCGGCATGGTTTGCGCACTGTCTTGCAGCACCGGCGCAGGCAAGGCGGCAAGCGCAACCCGGCTCACCGCAGCAGCGGCCACGGCCCCGCCCGCCAGACCGGCGGTCCTAAAAAATTCACGGCGTGTATTCATGGAAACAACTTTCAAAACAGACAATGCGGGCCGCAGCGTTGCGGCGTTTCAATGGGCTGCAGCACCGGCTGCGGGAGCCATGGGGCTCGCCGACAAGCGCGGCGATGCAGTCGTGGGACGACCCACTTGTGCAGCCTGCAGCGCGGCATCGGCCAACCAAAATTGCTCTTCGGCTGCAATCGCCGACTGCACACCGGCAATCTGTTCTTTGGTATCGGCGAGCAACTCAAACACGCCGATCAGCATGCCGTTGTAGCGCAGCAGGTTTTCATCGGCGATGGTCTTGCGCAATGGCAGTACCTCATCGCGGTAGTGGCGCGCCAAATCGTAGGCACTGCGGTACGCCGAATAGCTTTCGCGCAACCCGGAGCTTGCCTCGCGCAAGGTCGCCTGGACGCGTTGGGCCAGCGCCAGGGTTTGGGCGCTCTGGGCGGTACGTCGCAATTCGCCACGGTCCAACAGGGGCAGCCGGACCGCAATCTCCACCCCCTGACGTGACGCCTGCGCGCCCGCAGCGTTGTCAAACACCGTGTCCCGGCGCACGCCCAACTCCACGTCGGTCAGGCTCTCGAGTGTGTTCAGGCCCTGCGCCTGCAAGGACGCAGCCAGCGCCGCCTGGGCCAAACGCACGTCCAGCCTTTGCGCCAGGGCGCCAGGCGCAAGGTCCATGGGCTCCCGTGGCGCCTGCGGTAAGGCGGGCAGGCGTTCCGGAAGACGCAGCTGCAAGGCCTGCGCATCATCCAGCCCGAGGGCACGCACCAGGGCCTCGCGCGCAACCAGTGCCGCGTGCTGGGCGAGTGCCCATTGGCCACTGGCCTCGGCATAAAACGCATGCTGGCGCGCCCGCTGCAATAGATTGAAGTTACCCACTGCCTGCATGCGCCGCGCGAGTTCGGCGCTGCTGTGGGCCACGGTGTTGACCTGCTGCGCGTACACCAGGCTCTGCTGCGTGGCGACGGCACGCACCCAAGCCTGGCGCACCTGCGTCACCTGCTCCACCACCTGGGCACTGAGACGAATCTGCGCCAACTCCTGCGCGTGCTGCGCGCGCTCCTGCCGCTGGGGCAGGGTCAGCAAGTCCAACAGACCCAGACTCAGGCGCCGACCGATTTCGAACTCCGCACCGAGGCTGGCCTGCTCCAGGCTCAGACTCGGATTGGCCATGCGGCCGCTTTGCGCCAGCAGGGCCAGCTCCGACCAGCTTTGGGCCAGCAAGGCTTGCAAAGCCGGGCTGTTGGCCAAGGCCAGCTGCACAGCGCCTGCCTGATCCAAAGGCTGTGCCAGCAGGCGCGCAGCTTCCTGCGCGCGGGCCTCGCGGTGCGCCGCAGTTTGCGCCAAGACCAGCCCGCCCTGCGTAAAGCCGGTGGTGTCCTGGTTGGTGCGTGCGAGACTTGCATCAAAGTCAAGGGTGGCGCAACCAGACAGCGCCAGCATGGATGCCACCAAAATGGAATACCCACGCGCCGACAACCGCGGCCGGAGCGGGTTCATGGCTGGGCTCCCTGCGGCGCCGGTGCGAGGGCAGGGGCCCGCATCTCTTGGGCATAAGCACGCCAGCCGCCAATGCGCTGCACTGTGGCGTTGGCTTCTGGCCACGAGGCCAAGGGCTGTTCGGCATAGGGCTGGTACTGCGCAAGCACCGACACATAACGCCAGGCACCACCGTCAACCCCTGGTGAAACCGTACCAGCCACCTGCGACCCATGGCTGGCAGGAACTCCCTTGTCCGGACTTTGCGCTCCAGCCCAGGGCAGCAGCAGGCCCCACGTGAGGGCGAGCGCCGCAATAAAACGCAATGAAGCCATGAAACACCTCGCAATTTATTAGTTTTCGCGTTGACCCCATTTCGCTGGTAGCGTAAAAACGCGAACACCCGCAAAAGGCCAGCGCATGACGAAGGAGAGGTACGGGACTTTTGTGCCCACCGGGGGCGCGATGCACCAGCATCGCGCTGGCGGCCCGTGCTGAAAAACACAGACCTCCCCCGCACGCCTCACCTTAGGTCAGGTGCGGTTGCGGTGGTCGGTCGGGGCCGCTCAGCAGCGGCTTGGGGTGGGCTTGCTTCAGGGGCGCAAACTGCACCGAGGTGCCGCGTGGAGCAAGGTCTGGCATGGTCGCGGACAAGAGGGCAGCGCTCAAGCAGCAGTAGCCGGCATTGACGCATTGGCATGGGGCGTGCGAATGGGGGGCGGTCGGTGGTTCGTCAGAGTGACTGACCTCGACATCGGCGTGTGCGGCGTCCATCGCACCGTGCGCATGGGCGTGGGCTTGGGTTTGATCGTGCGGCGGGCCAGCGTCAACCGTTGCTTCAGCATGACCGGTACAAGGCAAGGTCGCCGCCAGAGCCAACCACTGCGCAGGCAGCGCCCACAGCAGCAAACTAACGATGACGCAGCGCCAGAACCGGGTTTTCATGGGGTGTTTGGCAGCAAGCAAGTCAGGCAGCGGGTGCGCGAAGGACAGCGCAGGTGCCCCTGGTGTCAGTGCACCACGACCGGGTTTTGCGCCAGTCCGGCGTATTGTTCCAGCGTCTCTTCAACTTCTTCCTGGGTGGGCATGTTCACCTGCCAGGCGACGATGTGTTGCTGGAACAACTCGGCCCAGGAGCCATCCAGATAGACCTCTTTGCCCGAGCGCTTGTCCACAATCTCAAACCCGTGGCGCGCCAGCATGGGCACACCCTGGGGGTACTGCGCGGTTTTTACTTCGCTCAACGCGGTGTTGCCCGGTCCGTTGGCGGATGCCGGGCTCATGTCCTGTGCTTGCGCATTGGCCAGCATGTGGGTCACCGTGAAGGTTTCAGAGTCGTAGAGCGTGTGCATGCGGTGCGTTCAGTGGGCAGATTGGTTTCTAGGTTAACAGGATTTAAGGGATTTAAGGGATTTAAGGGATTTACCGACTTTTGCAAGACCCGGCGTCAAGGTTTTTCGGATCGGCTCCACAGCATATCGACCTCGTCATCGTTGCCCTGGGTCAGGCGGATGCGTGCCGGCAGATAGTCCAGCGCGGGCGCCAGCCAAAGTTCCACCCGCGTGTCGTAGTCAACCGAACGCTCGCGCACCAGCCTGATTGCCGACAGTTCGCGGTCGTCCACCCTGAGCCGCTCGGACTGACCCACCACAAAAACCCAATTTTCCGAACTGCGCGGCCCCACCGCCTGAAAAGGAAGTTGCATGCCGGGAGTGAAGCGGCGTGCGTTGCCACCCCACATGGCCGCGAGTTGCACAAACAGGCTGAGCTGGTCTTGCGCCAAGGGCATCAGCGGCGCATCTGGCGTATTGGCACTGAAGCTGACCAAGCCCTTGCTGCGCTGGAAATGGGCTGCCACCTCGCTGCGTACCTTGTCGCCAAAGCGAAGCGGCTCCAGGCCGCGTGGGGTCAGTTGGCCCTTGCTGGTTTGTATCCGTGAACCCAGTAAAAAGTGCCTGATCTCCAACCGGGCGTCGTAGGTTTTTCCGTCTTGCAACCACTGCAGTTCGCCTGAGACGTGGTAACGAAAACCTTTGACCAAGCCCGCGACTTCATATTTCAGCCGGGTGGAGCCAGGAAATACGTAGTCGTACACCGGCTCAGAACCTGTGCGGGTCGCGGGCACCCCAACCACATCGGGTGGACCGGGAGTTGGCACGGGTGATGGTGCTGCGGCGAAAAGGGGGGCAGGCTCTTGCGTGGCCGCCGTCATGCGGTCTTGCGGCGGCACCGGTACGGGTGCCAGGGCCTGGGGTGCGGAGGGTCGCGCGGGTGCCAAGACATCGCTCGGGGTGATGGGGGTGACCGCAACCGATGGCCCTGGTGCCGTGGGCACCGCAGGCAGGGGCTGGAGGGAGGTTTGGCGGCTGGGCTGGGGAGCCACAACGGGGATGGGCCGGACCGCCTCCGTCACCACAGTGGCTATAGCCGCCTTGTCGCCCCCCCGGTCAATTTCAATAGTGCGGGTCGTAAACAGGCGGGGCAGGTCTGGAGGGGGCACGCCCACACCCCCACTGCGCAAGACCTGCGCCAAGCTTTGCAACACCAGCACATGGATGCAGAGCACCGCCACCACGGCCAAGGACCAGGCCATCGCCTTGCCTTGCCAGCGCCGGGGCGGCAAAGCGAGTCGCCGTGCTGCTGCACCGTGTCCCGCGTCGAAGGGCATTCAGGTCTCCGGGTCCTCAGGCGCGAACTGCGGCAAGGGCCAATCCAGTAGCTCGGCCAGCCGACACACGACCCAGCGCGCCTCGGAGAGTTCAAGCACGGCCTGCGGGCCAGAAATCGCCTCAAGGCACTGTGCCAGCACCTCGGTCGCGTGCAACTCGCGCCCGAGCTGCATTTGGCTGGCGGTAGGGGCCAGCGTCTGCGCCAGGTCTTCACACAGCTCGTAACGGGCGGCCACGACCTCCCGTGCGGTATGCGGCCGTGTTTTACCGGGCGCTACAAATAGCGCCACAAAAGACGATGGAATCTCGATTTGGGAAGCGTCGGACATGGGCAAGGCGCTCCAAGCACTTACACCGCAGCGGCGGCGGCAGCAGCAGCGGCCCGCAGCTTGTCTTTTTTGCTCGGGCGTTTGCCCTTGACACCGCCGTTGCCACTGAGGTCCACCAAGGCTTGCACGGGTGGAGCAGCCACTTCGGTGGGCTCAAAACCCTCCACGGCTTCCAGTACGACGTCCAGCCCTTGGCGCTTTTCAATGAGGCGCCAGTGGGCTTCGGTGTCTGCGGTAACAAAGCTCACCGCCAAACCGGCTTGCCCGGCGCGACCGGTGCGACCGATGCGGTGGGTGTAGTCGTCGGCCGAGCGTGGCAAGTCGTAGTTCACCACGACTGGCAGCTCCACCACGTCAATACCGCGCGCGGCGAGGTCGGTGGCCACCACCACACTAATCCGCGAGGCCTTGAAATCTTCCAGCACCTGGCTGCGTTTGCCCTGGCTGAGCTGTCCATGCAGCGGTTCAGCATCCAGGCCGGCTTTGCGGAGCTTGTCGGCCACAATTTCGGCCGCGTACTTGGTGGCGACAAATACCAGCGTACGGCTCCAGGCGTACTGCTTAATCAGGTGGCGCAGCAACTGCGTGCGCGCCCGGGTGTCGACTGCAATCGCACTCTGGGCGATATCGGGCAGGGTTTCTGGGGCATCTTGCACCTCCACCCGCACCGGGTCGCGCAGCAGGCCTTGCGCCAGCGCACTGACCTGCGGGCCAAACGTCGCCGAGAAAAACAAACTTTGCCGCTGCGGGTTCAACAGACCCACAATCCGACCCAGTTCTTCGCTAAAGCCCTGGTCCAAAAGGCGGTCGGCTTCATCAAGCACCAGCGTGCGCACGCCGTCCAGATGCAGGGCGTTGTGGTCCACCAGGTCCAGCAGGCGCCCCGGTGTGGCCACCACAATGTCGCTGCCCCCGCGCAGGCCCAGCATTTGCGGATTGATCGACACGCCGCCAAAAACAACGCTTATTTTGGGTGCGGGCACCAGGCTGCTTGCCAGACCCTTGAGCACATCACCCACCTGTACCGCCAGCTCACGCGTAGGCACCAGCACCAAGGCCTGTACCCGGCGCGGTGCCGTACGCGGACCCGCCAGAGGCGACACCAGCTGCAACAAGGGCAAGCCAAACGCCGCCGTTTTGCCAGACCCGGTTTGGGCCTTCACGAGCAGATCATGGCCCTTGAGCACGGCAGAGATGCTGCCCTCTTGCACCGGCGTAGGTGCCGCAAAACCAGCCGCATGCGCTGCCGCACACAAAGCACCGGAAAGACCGAGATCGGAAAAAGGCATCGTAAAGCTAGCAATAGGGGGCAAAGTACAAGGCACGGGAGGCGCCCGCGCCGGGGTACCGATTTTGCGCCCAAGAAAAAACCACCGCCAGCCCCGGTACAAAACCAGAGCCTGCGGTGGTCAGTGCGGCAGGAGCCGCCGAGTCATTAGCCCTTTTTGGCGTAAGCGCTGCACCAACCGGGGCCAGCCACTTGCTTGCCAGCGAACAGCGGGCAATTGCCTGCCGCATCGCCCGCCTTGCCTTGGAACAAGGCGCAGTTGCCACAGTTTTGACCTGCGGCAAATTTGGGGAACTTGGTTTTGTCGACTTTGGAGGCGTCAGCCTTGTAACCGAGGCTGGCAGCGGTAGCGTCCGACTCGGCCACCATGGGAGGGGCTGCAAAAACAGCGCCGCCTACCAGAGCGCTGGCGCCCACACCGAGCTTGACCACGAATTCACGACGATTTGACATGTTGTTTTCCATTCCTTAGAGAGGCAAAAGGCGGCACCATAGCCGCACGGGGGTGATTGTCACGGAGCCTTGCTTACAAAGGATTGACAGCCAGCAAAGACCCACGCGAACACTCAGCTTAACGCCTGACTGAAGGCGCTGGCCGACAGCCGGCGAAAAACGCAGTTCAGGCGCTTGCGCGGCGACCCAAGATCTCAAAGGCGGGCAAGGTTTTGCCTTCCAAAACCTCCAAAAAGGCGCCTCCGCCGGTCGAGATATAGCCAATCTTCGACTCGATGCCATATTTGGCAATGGCCGCCAGCGTGTCGCCGCCGCCAGCGATGCTGAAAGCGCTGGACGCGGCGATGGCCTGGGCGACCACCTTGGTACCGTTCTCAAAGGCAGCAAATTCAAAGACGCCGACCGGGCCGTTCCAGACAATGGTGCCCGCGCGCATGAGTTGGGCCGCCAGTGCCTGGGCAGTTTGGGGACCAATATCCAAAATCAGGTCGTCATCGGCCACATCGGTTGCCGCTTTGACGGTGGCCACAGCATCGGCGGCAAAGGTCTTTGCGGTAACGACGTCGGTCGGAATCGGCACGGCCGCACCGCGCGCTTGCATGGCCTCAATAACCGCCTTGGCCTGGTCCAGCAAGTCGGGTTCGGCCAGACTTTTCCCGATCTTTAGGCCGGCCGCCAACATGAAGGTGTTGGCAATGCCGCCCCCCACAATCAGCTGATCCACATTGGCGGCCAGGCTTTTGAGGATGGTGAGCTTGGTTGAAACCTTGGAACCTGCCACGATCGCCACCAGCGGGCGTTTGGGCGCGAGCAGGGCTTTGGCAATGGCGTCCATTTCGGCGGCCAACAGCGGGCCAGCGCAGGCCACAGCCGCATATTCGGCAATGCCATAGGTACTGGCTTCGGCGCGGTGGGCGGTGCCAAAGGCATCGTGCACAAAAATGTCGCACAGGGCGGCCATCTTGCGCGCCAGCGCGGGGTCATTTTTTTTCTCGCCGGGGTTGACGCGGCAGTTTTCCAGCATCACCACTTGGCCGGGCGCCACCGTGACGCCATCGACCCAATCAGCGACCAGCGGCACCGGGCGACCGAGCAACTCGCCCAGACGCTTGGCCACGGGCGCCAGCGAATCGGCGGGCTGGAACGCGCCCTCGGTCGGTCGGCCCAGGTGCGAAGTGACCATGACAGCGGCCCCCGCATCCAGCGCCATCTGGATACAAGGCGCGCTGGCGCGAATGCGGGTGTCTTCGGTGATGGCACCGTGGGCGTCTTGCGGGACATTGAGGTCAGCGCGAATGAACACCCGCTTGGCGGCAACGGAGCCCTGGGCGCACAGATCAGAAAAGCGAATGGCGTTCATGGTGGTGACTTTGAAAGTGTTGAAAAAATGAGCATTGTTCGGGCGCGCATTTTAGGCAACCTTTGCCAGCGCGACCAGGCGCCTCGCCCTACCAGCCCAGGCCGATGTGCAGCGGCAGGTACACCGCCATTCCGCAGACGATGGTTCCCAAGACCGCGTTTCCCACGCCCTTGCGCCAAAAGAAATAGGCCGCTCCGGCCACTGCGCCATACAGCCGTGCGTCCAGTACGGTTTGGATAAACACGCCCTGTGTCATGACCAACTCGGGAATCACCACCGCCGACAACGCCGCCATCGGTGCGTACTGCAATCCCCGTTGCGCCCAGCGAGGCAGCGTCCATTCCGCATCTGAAATAAAGAAAAATGACCGCGACACCACGGTGATCAGCGCCATCAGCACAATCGTCATCAGGGTGCTGGCGTGGCTCCCCGCCAGCAAGCTGTCCCACCAGGCCTGCAGCGACGCGAGGCTCATGGCGCTGCGGGTGGCGCAAAGGCCGGCTTTGACTCAAGCGCCATGCACAGCAATACGGCCACCGCAATCGCCGCCAGGATATTGAGTTTGAGCGGCAAGGCGTACGCCGCCACCGCCACAACCCCGGCGACTGCGCCCGCCACCCAACGCAAACGGCTGCTGGCCAGCGAACACAAAATGCCCGTCAGCGCCAACACGCCCGCAAAGCCCAAGCCCCAGGCACTCGGAATGAAGTTGGCGAGCGCCACACCCAGCACGCTTGCCGACATCCAGCTCAACCAATTGATACTGGCATTGCCAGCCAGATAGGCCATTTGCGCGGCGCGCCCCTCAACGTCCTGCGCAGGCAGCGGATGGCGACGCACAAACAGCACATAGGTGAGGTCGGCGGTGAAGTAACCGGTCACCAGCCGCTTCCAGCGCGGCAGATGCATCAGGTAACCGCGCATATGGGCGCTGAACACCACAAACCGCAAGTTGACACAAAAGGCGGTGACCAGAATCACCCACACCGGCGCCGCCGCAATAAACAAGGGAATGGCGGCAAGCTGCGAGCTGCCGGCAAACACCAGCAAAGCCATGGCCAGCGCTTCCAGCGTGCCCATGCCGGACTTCACCATCGCCACGCCGGTCATCAGGCCCCAGGCGGCAATGCCAGGGGCCGCACCCATCATTTCGACAAACCCCTGACGAAACTCGGGATGGCGGCGGTTTTCTTGCGAAAAGAACATGGTGGGCAGGTCAGTCCGACAGCGAATCGGCATCGGGCAGGTCAAACGCCATACCCGGCAACAGCGCAAAACCACGCAGAAACTCAGCCGCCACCAGGCGCTTGGCGCCCGGGCGCTGCAAAACATCCAGGCGCAGCACACCCGACCCGGTTTGCACCTCAATACCCTGCGCGTCGGCACGCAGCACGGTGCCTGGCGCCGCACCCGAGGCCGGCGCGGGTTCAGACGGCGCATGGGCGCCCCAAACCTTGAGGGTTTCACCCGCAATCCGCGCGGTGGCACCGGGAAACGGATCAAAGGCCCGCACCCGCCGCGCAATCTGCGGCGCATCAAGGCGCCAGTCAATGGCGGCTTCGCTTTTGTCGATCTTGTGGGCGTAGGTCACGCCCTGTTCGGGTTGGGGCCTCGCCACCCAGGCCGTGGGGTCGGCCAGCACCTGCACCACCAAGCGCGCGCCCAGGGCCGCCAATCGATCGTGCAACGTGGCGGTGGTGTCCAACGGGTCGATGGCCACGCGCTCTTGCAACAGCATGGCCCCCGTGTCCAGTCCTGCATCCATTTGCATGATGGTGACGCCGGTATCGGGGTCGCCGGCTTCAATGGCGCGATGAATCGGCGCAGCCCCCCGCCAGCGAGGCAGCACGGAGCCATGAATATTGAGGCAGCCCCATTGGCCCGGGCCCGCCATGCTGTCGAGCACCCACTGCGGCAGGATCAGGCCATAGGCCACCACCACCATCGCGTCCGCCCGCGCATCAGCGATCGCCTGCCGGGCCGCGGCCGCGTCTTGGGCGTATTTGCCATCCAGTCGCAGGCCCTGCGGTTGGGCCAAGGGCAGGCCGTGCTCCAGGGCAAATTGCTTGACCGCCGAGGCCTGCAGTTTCATGCCCCGACCGGCCGGGCGATCGGGCTGGGTCAGCACCAGGGCGATGCTGTGGCCGGCGGCGTGGAGTTGCTCCAGGGCGCTGCGGGCAAACTCCGGTGTGCCGGCAAAGACCAGCCTCAACGGGCGTCCTCGCGCTGGGCCTTGAGCATTTTGGTTTTGATGCGGTTGCGTTTGAGCGGCGACAGGTATTCCACAAACACCTTGCCCATCAAATGGTCCATTTCGTGCTGAATACAGACCGCCAAGAGCTCCTGCGCCTCAATGACGCGGCTTTGGCCCTGGTCATCCAGAGCGCGTACGTGCACCGCGTCAAAACGGGTCACGCCGTCGTAAATACCAGGCACCGACAGGCAGCCCTCTTCATTGAGGTGGGTTCCCGGGCTGGTCCAAACCAATTCCGGGTTGACCAGCACCAAAGGCTGGTTGCGCTCATGGGAGACGTCAATCACGATCACGCGCTCGTGCACATCCACTTGGCTGGCCGCCAAACCAATGCCACTGGCGTCGTACATGGTTTCCAACATGTCGCGTACCAATCGGGTGATGCGTTCGTCCACTGCGGACACCGGTTTTGCCACGGTGTGCAGGCGGCGGTCAGGGAAAGTAAGAATAGGGAGTAGAGCCATAGTGCCAGGGAAGATAAGTCTCTATTTTCGCCTTTTTGCAGCCTCTTGCAGACCAAAAATACCAAAACCGTGCCTGACGGGGGAGGTTTCGCGGCAATAATTAACAAAACTACAATCTGTCCATTTCTGGGGAATCCTGATGCCACCATGGAACACGCCCCGCGGCGCTCTACACCTGTTGATCGGCCTGATCGTGGCGTTTACGGGGCTTGGCCATGCACAAACGGCCTCCACGCCCTCGGGTGACATACCCCCCACAGTGCGCCTCTCACCACAAGAGCGCAGCGAAGCCCTTTCGCTGCCGCTGACAAGCGCCATCCAACGCAATCTGATCGAACCGTTTTTGGTCGAGCCGATGGTGATTGACGAGGCCGCTGCGCTAGCCGCACCGCGTATCGTGGCCGCTCAGGAAGGCCGCGTACTGCTCTCGCGCGGGGATCGCGCCTATGCCCGCAGCGCTCTTGGCAGTCCGCTGGAACTCAAAGCCAACATGGAGCAGCGTTTCAGTGTGTTTCGCCATGCCAAGCCCCTGAACGACCCGGCCAGCGGCGAACTGCTGGGCTACGAGGCGCAATTCATTGGCACGGCGGTGCTGGTGGGCAGCGAGAGCAACGAGACGGTTCAGGTGCAGGGTAAGGACGTGCAACAGGTGGTGCCGGCCACCCTTTTGATCACCAGCGCCAACGAAGAAATTCGCGCCGGCGATCGCCTGTTGGTGCGCGCCAGCGAACGCCGATCTCCGATCGTCCCCCACCCGGCGACGGCAGGCACCACGGCGCAAATCGTTTCGGTCTATGGCAGCACGGTGGTCAACGCCGGCTCCAACCAGGTGATTGTGGTCAACCAGGGGCGGGGCAGCGGCCTGGAGCCCGGCCATGTGATGGCCATCCAGAAACGCCGCGCACAGGCGACAGAAGCCAACGACCCCGCACGCACGCCGCTGCTTTTGCCAGATGAGCGCAACGGGCTCGCCATGGTGTTTCTGAGCTTTGAAAAAGTGTCTTATGCACTGGTGGTGCAGGTGACCGACTCGGTGCGAGTGGGCGATCGAATGACGGCCCCCTAGGCGTCCGCCGGTGCACAGTCTGGTGACTCGCGACGAGCTGGCGGATTGGCTGCGTCTGCAGCTCACGCCAGGCATTGGCAACGCGTCGGCGCGCAAATTACTGGCCGGCTTGGGACTGCCCTCGCAAATATTCGGTCACAGCCTGGCCGCATTGCGCGAGCTGGTTGGCGAGACCAAGGCGCAGGCGCTGCTGCAAACGCCCGCAGGGTTTGCCGACGCCCTGGACACTGCCTGGTCGTGGCTGCAGGCGGCACCTGAGCAGCGACGCATTCTCAGCTTGGCTGACCCGGCCTATCCGGCCGCACTGCTGAACACCGAGGACCCACCCCTGATGCTGTACGCCATGGGCCACAGTGCAGCGTGGGAACCCGGTGCGTTTGATGCACTGCGTTGCGTGGCCATCGTGGGCAGTCGCAACCCCACGCCCCAAGGTGCCGACAATGCCCGTGAATTTGGTCACGCGTTGGCGCAGGCAGGACTCACCGTGGTTTCCGGTCTCGCGCTGGGCGTGGATGGCGCGGCCCACCAAGGTGCCCTAGACGGCGCCGATCGGGGAGCCATTGCCACCATCGCGGTGGTTGGCACGGGGCTTGACCGGGTCTACCCCAAGGCCCACCTGGCTCTGGCCAAGCAAATCGCCACGCAGGGCCTGCTTGTCAGCGAGTACCCCCTGGGCACGCCGCCGATGGCGGCCCATTTTCCCCAACGCAACCGCATCATCTCGGGCCTGTGCCTGGGTACGCTGGTGGTGGAGGCGGCACTGCAATCGGGCTCGCTCATTACGGCGCGCTTGGCGTTGGAGCAGGGCAAGGACGTGTTTGCGATACCAGGCTCCATTCACAGCACCCAGTCCCGCGGCTGCCATGCATTGATCAAGCAAGGCGCCAAATTGGTGGAATGCGCCGAGGACGTATTGGAAGAGCTTGGCGCGGTAGTGCCCAGGGCGACCGCAAATGACGATGGAACAGAGGCTGAGCTTTTCGACGCCGATGCTGGCCTGCCACCAGCGCAAAAAGCCTTGCTGCAAGCCTTGGGGTTTGAGCCCAGCAGCCTGGACGCCTTGCAGGCCCGCACCGGACTGGACACACCGCATTTGCAGGCCGAACTGATGGGACTGGAGCTGCAAGGGCGGGTCATTCGCTTGCCCGGTGGCCTCTTTCAACGCAAAACCATTGCATAAAACCGACCGAAACACGTTAAACTGAATAATAGTTTTCTATTCGAAAATTACAAAATCTGTTCAGTCCATAACAATCTAGCGAACACTTCTCTTATGGCCCAGTCTGAAACTCCCGACATCCTTACCACCCAACAGGCAGCCCGCCTGCTGGGCCTGTCCACCACGACCGTGCAAAAGATGGTTGCCAACGGAGAGCTCGATGCCTGGGTCACCTCGGGTGGCCATAGGCGCATCTACCGTGCCGCCGTCGAAAAGATGATGCCCACACGCCCGGATGGCCACTATTCCAGTGAACCCCGCGCACTGCGCGTGTTGCTGGCTGAGGACGATGCCTTGCAGGTGGCGTATTTCGAATCGCTGGTGAAGCGCTGTGGCCACCCAGTGTCACTGGTGGTGGCGGCCGATGGCTCGCAGGCCCTGATCCAGATTGAACGCCAGCGCCCCGATGTGGTGGTCACCGACCTCATGATGCGCCCTTTTGACGGCTACCAATTGGTCCGCGCATTGGCCACCGAGCCGGAATACCACTCGATCGATGTGTTGGTCGTCACCGCCAAAAGCCCCGCTGAGGCGCGTGCCGACGGCATGCTGCCCAACTGGGTCACGGTGTACCAAAAACCGGTACAGGTCGAGCGCCTGGTGGGCTACCTTGAGGCCCTCAGCGGGCGCATCGCCCGCGGAACCTAATTCTCGGGCGCATCGCCCGCGGAACCTAAGTTCTTAGACGATCGCTCCCGCGTTGGGATCGTTGGGGTCGTTGTCTTTCTTGACGGGGACCTTGATCAGGTCTTCGCGCTGAATGCCAAGCCACATGGCAATGGCCGCGGCCACGAACACCGACGAATAGATACCAAACAAGATGCCAATGGTGAGCGCCAGCGCAAAGTAGTGCAGCGTGGCGCCGCCAAACAGCAACATGGACAGCACCATGATCTGCGTGCAGCCATGGGTGATGATGGTGCGGCTGATGGTGGAGGTAATCGCGTTGTCAATGATTTCCTGCGTGTCCATGCGGCGATAGCGACGGAAGTTCTCGCGGATCCGGTCAAAAATCACCACCGACTCGTTCACCGAGTAGCCCAACACCGCCAGCACGGCGGCCAGTACCGGCAGTGAAAATTCCCACTGGAAAAAAGCAAAAAATCCCAGAATGATGATCACGTCGTGCAAGTTGGCGATGATGGCTGCCACCGCAAACTTCCACTCAAAGCGGATCGCCAAGTACAACATGATGCCCACCACCACAAAGGCCAGCGCTTTGAGGCCGTCGGTGGCCAATTCGTCGCCCACCTGGGGGCCGACAAACTCGGTACGGCGCAGCGTGGCGCTCGGGTCCTGCGCCTTCAGGGCGGTGAGTACTTTTTCGCTCTGTGCGCCTGAGGTGCTGCCTTTTTGTACGGGCATGCGGATCAGCACGTCTTGGGCGGTGCCAAAGTTTTGCACCTGAACGTCTCTGAGACCCAAGGCATCCACGCTGTTGCGAATGGCTTGCAGATCAGCGCTTTGGCTGTAGCCCACTTCCATGAGCGTGCCACCGGTAAATTCCACCGACAAGTGCAGGCCGCGCGAGAACAGAAAAAATACGGCAGCCAAAAACGTGATCAGGGAGACCAGGTTGAACGCCAACGCGTTCTTCATGAACGGAATGTCGCGGCGGATTTTGAAAAATTCCATGCTTACTTCTCCACAGCGTTAGTATCCACCACGGCTGAGCCGGGCGCTCCGCCATCCGGGCGCCAGACCGTGCCAATCGACACGCTCTTGAGTTTCTTTTGGCGGCCATACCAAAGGTTGACCACGCCGCGAGAGAAAAACACCCCCGAGAACATACTGGTCAAAATGCCCAGGCAGTGCACTACCGCAAAGCCGCGCACCGGGCCCGACCCGAAGGCCAACAGCGCCAGGCCGGCAATCAGGGTGGTGACGTTGGAGTCGATGATGGTGGCCCAGGCGCGGTCGTAGCCGGCGTGAATCGCGGCCTGCGGCGAGGCGCCATTGCGCAACTCTTCGCGCACCCGTTCGTTGATCAGCACGTTGGCGTCAATTGCCATGCCCAGGACCAGCGCCATCGCCGCCATGCCGGGCAAGGTGAGCGTGGCTTGCAGCATGGACAAAACGGCCACCAGCAGCAGCAAGTTAAAGGCCAACGACACGCTGGAAATCATGCCAAACAGCGTGTAATAAACGCACATGAAGGCAGCCACCGCCACAAAGCCCCAGGTCACGCTGTTGAAGCCCTTGGCAATGTTCTCCGCGCCCAAAGACGGGCCGATGGTGCGCTCTTCAATGATTTCCATGGGCGCCGCCAAGGAACCGGCGCGCAGCAGCAAGGCTGTGTCGGCAGCTTCCATGGTGGTCATGCGGCCCGAGATCTGGACACGGCCACCGCCAATTTCGGAGCGGATCACCGGAGCGGTCACGACCTCGCCCTTGCCCTTTTCAAACAGCAGAATCGCCATGCGCTTGCCCACGCTCTCGCGTGTGACGTCGCGGAAGATGCGCGCGCCCTTGGCATCCAGCGTCAGGTGAACGGCGGCTTCCTGGGTCTGGCTGTCAAAGCCGGGTTGGGCGTCCGTCAGGTTTTCGCCGGTCAATATCACCTGCTTCTTGACCACCACCGGTTGTCCGTTGCGCTCCAAAAAGCGCTCGGAACCAAACGGCACCGGCCCGGTACCCGCCTCCGCGGCGCGGGCATCGGCGCCTTCGTCGACCATCCGGATTTCAAGGGTTGCGGTGCGGCCCAAAATGTCTTTGGCCTTGGCCGTGTCTTGCACGCCGGGCAGCTGCACCACGATGCGGTCCAGGCCTTGCTGCTGAATCACCGGCTCGGCCACGCCCAGTTCGTTGATCCGGTTGTGCAGGGTCGTGATGTTTTGCTTGAGGGCTTGCTCCTGCACCTTGCGCGCGGACGCCGGCAGCAAGGTGGCAACCAGCTTGAAGTCGCCGGCCTCGGGTGTGAGCACCGTGGCCAGGTCCGGGAATTGGTCCTGGATCAGGCGCTTGCCGGACTCCGCCGTATCGGCATCGCGAAAGCGGACTTCGACGGTCTGCCCGTTGCGGCTGATGCCGCCATGGCGCACGTTTTTCTCGCGGAACACGCTGCGCAGATCACCGGCGAGCGACTCGGCCTTTTTGCTCAGCGCCGCTTGCATATCGACCTGCAGCATGAAGTGCACGCCCCCCCGCAAGTCCAGACCCAGGTACATGGGCGACGCGTGCAAGGCGGTGAGCCAGGCGGGTGAGCGCGACAAAAGATTGAGTGCCACCACAAAGCCGGGTTCGGCCGCATCGGGGTTCAGCGCCTTTTGGATCGCGTCCTTGGCTTTGAGCTGGGCGTCGGTGTTGGCAAAGCGCGCCTTGATGGAGTTGCCGTCCAGGCTGACCGCGTCGGCGCTCAGTCCGGCGCCCTTGAGCGCCTCTTCCACGCGGGTCACGGTGCCCAGGTCCAAAGTCATGCTGGCCTTGGCCACCGACACCTGAACCGCCGGCGCTTCGCCAAACACATTGGGCAAGGCATACAAGCCACCAACAAGAATGGCGATCACAAGGATCACGTACTTCCACAGGGCATAACGGTTCATGGGCAGGCAGCTCGGACGGTCAGGAAAGTGCGCGCTCGGCGCAGAGGAAAAAGGAGGCTATCGACAGACGCTTACTTGAGGGAGCCTTTGGGCAGCACTTGCACCACGGCACTGCGCTGCACCTGGACTTCAACGCCGCTGCTCACTTCCAGACCAATGTGGCTGTCGCCCATTTTGCTGACCTTACCCAACAAGCCACCCATGGTCACGACTTCGTCGCCCTTGGCCAGCGCGTCGATCATCGCCTTGTGCTCTTTTTGTTTTTTCATCTGGGGACGGATCATGACGAAATACAAGACCACAAACATCAGCACCAGCGGCAACATGCTCATCAGCGTGGATTGCAGGTCTCCCCCGGCGGCAGCGGCTGGGGCGGATTGAGCGAAGGCAGAAGAAATGAACACGTGAAGACTCCCGGAATATTTGAAAAAAAGTACTGCCGAAGGCAGCTGTCCCACCCTGCAGGGGCGGGAATCAGGCAGCTGGGCATTGTAAGGCTGCCCATTTGCCCCCACGCTTGCTGCGGGCGCAGACTGTGACTGGGCTCAGGCTGCTAGGGCCTTGGGTTGGCGATGCAGCCACCACAGCAGTGCCCCGGTCAGACCCACTGGCACCAGGGAACCGGCATTCAGCAGGTTCCAGCCTTGGGTGGTGACCAAGGCACCCGAAGCAAACGAGGTGAGGGCCATGACCGCAAACACCGCAAAATTGATCACCGCCTGGGCCCGGTCTTTTTCGTGCGGTGCGTAGGCCGCCAACGACAGACTGGTGCTGCCCGTGAACAGGAAGTTCCAGCCCACACCCAACAAAAACAGCGCTACGGTGAACTGGTGCAGGTCCTGACCGGTGAGTGCCACGCCAATACACAGGGCGTTGAGCAGCACACCCGCGCCCATCACCGGCAAGGCGCCAGAGCGGCGAATCAGGTTGCCGGTAAAAAAGCCCGGCGCGAACATGCCAATGACGTGCCACTCCAGCACCAGGGCCGTGTTCTCGAAGCTCAGACCGCACTGCTGCATGGCCAAGGGTGTGGCGGCCATCAGCAGATTCATCACTCCATAGCCCAGCGCTGCGGCCATGCAAGCCACCATGAACACCGGCTCGCGCAGCATTTGCAGAGCGCTGCGGCCGGGCTGCGCAGGGCTGCCTGCCGCGGGCTTGGGCGGCTCGGGCGCAAATTGAATGAAGGCCATCAGCGCCATGGACAGCAGCGCCACCCCGGCCAGCGCCAGATAGGCCCCGGCAAAAGGCACGTCCAGCAAGCTGCGTGAGCGCGCGGCCAAGTTGGGCCCGACGATGGCGCCCAGCAATCCCCCGGCCAGTACCAGCGACACCGCCCGCTCGCGCGCCGCGGGGAGCGCCAGTTCGGCGGCGGCGAAACGGTACAACTGGCCGTTGGCACTGTAATAACCCGCTACCACCGTGGCCACCACCAACCACCAGAACTGCTGCGTAAAGATCGCCCAAGCCGCCAGCAAGGCCGACAAAAGCGCCACCACCAAGCCCGACTGAAACGCCAACTTGCGCCCCCAGCGTCCTTGGCTGTAGGCCACCAGCGGCGTGCTCAGCGCCGCACCCACCACATAACCCATCACCGGCAGCGTGGCCATCCACCCCGCCGGCGCCAGCCGCAGGCCCACCAGGCCGTTGATCGCAATAAAGGCGATATTGTTGGTGAGCAAAAGGCCTTGGCAAAGGGCAAGTAGCCAGAGGTTGCGGTTCATGCGCAGGAGTGTAGGGGGTACAGGAGTGCGCCGGCCCCTGTTTCACCGACTGTGTAGCACGCACGAGATGCCACCTTCCTAAGATGTCAACTAAGGAAGGCCGCATAATTTGCTGGCGTAGCAGTACGTCAGACAGGAGCAGATTCAGCCAGACTAATAGACACGCCAGGCTGTCCTCGGTTCGACTCGTTACCTCTGCAGCGGCGGCGAGTACCCGAAACTTGCGTGGACAGGGATCCTCTGAAGGAAATTGTATGAACTGGATTGAGAATGCTTTATTCAGCGGCTTGACAGAAAATGAAATACTTGAAATCGTAAGTCGATCCGAATCGGTACATGTCGCCACCGGGGAATGGTTATTTCACCACGGCGATGACGCCTCTGAGCTCTATATCCTCGAATCGGGTTTGCTGGAGGTGGTTCGCGTCGACGCATTAACCAAAGCTGAAGTGATTTTGCAAGTCCTGCAGCCCGGCGCCGTCATTGGTGAAATGGCCCTGGTTGATCGGGGTGCGCGCTCGGCCTCTGTGCGGGCCGCTGCCGCGTCCAGGCTTCTTTCAGCACCGTTCACCATGTTCAGGCAGGCACCCGGCGTACCGTCTGATCAGCCCGAGTTAAAGCAGACCTATGCAAAGCTAGTACATAACCTTGCTGAAGTGATGTCTAAACGCTTGCGGGAATTGGGCGATGAATCTCTGCGGCAAGCGGTGGATCGGGTGAATATGGGGATGTTCATTCTTTCGACCATCTCGCTTCTTGCGCTCTACATCATTATTCTGAATTTGGTGGGCAAATACGGCGAAATTGTGACCGACACCACCTTCGTGTCCATTCCGCTTCTGGGAGTTTTCGGAGGGACGACCCTTCATTTCGTCAAGCGAACGGGTCTGCCGTTAGCGAGCTTTGGTCTGACCCGAAATCCTTGGCCGGCGGTCATTGAGGGCGCTGCAGTCAGCATTCCCATGTGCATGCTGCTGGTTTTGGGAAAGTGGATCTGGATGCAGAGCACGCCCGGGCAAGAAGCCGAACCTCTTTTCGGCTGGCGTTCCGTTTATGAGCATTACGGATTAATGAATGAAGTTGCCTTTGCCTGCGTTTACGCTGCTTTTACATTCGTGCAGGAGTTCATTGCACGCTCCGGGTTGCAGGCGCCGCTGGAGCGTTTTCTGGTTTCAAAGCACCGTACCCTGATTGCGATTCTGATATCGAATTTGCTTTTTGCGCTGACGCACCTGCACGTTTCTGCAAAACTCGCGGTTATTGTGTTTTTTGCCGGTTGCTTTTGGGGTGCGATGTTCAAGCGCCATGGAAACTTATACGGGACCTTCATCAACCACCTCATTGTGGGAACTTTTATATTTTTCGTTCTGGTGCTCTGAGCCTCTGGGCGCACCTGCCGAGTTACAAGGTGTTCTTATGCCGTGCACTGGGGCGCTCTGCGCAAACCGCTGAGGCCGGGCACTGAGTAATTTAGGAAAACTTTAATGGAAAAATGATATAAAGTTTTTTTGTCAATACCATTAAAAGGTGCAAATATGTCAGGTTCAGGCTTTCACGTCCATGGCCCTCATGACCACGAGTTGGAGCATGCGGCGCAACACGGCGGCCACCAAGAAGACCATGGCAACAGCATGACAAGCCAAATTGCCTTGTTTACCGCCATGATCGCCACCGTCGGTGCGTTATTTGGGTACATGGGCGGAGCCACCCAAGCCAATGCCGGGCTCTACAAAAACAATGCGGCCATAAAAAAGACCGAGGCGGCTAATCAGTGGAGCTACTTCCAATCGAAAAGCACCAAACAAAACTTGAGCGAGCTGGCCCTGGATTTGGGGCCCGCTGACAGAAAAGCGTTCTACGAGTCCGAGATCAAGCGCTACAAAGAGGAAAAGGCCGAGATCAAAGTCAAGGCCGAAAAGCTGGAGGCCGAGTCTCTTGACTGGGACGCCAAATCCGATGCCGAGATGCACCAGCACCATCGCTGGGCGCAGGCGACGACCGTCTTGCAAGTGTCCATTGCACTTGCTGCCATTGCGCTGCTCACCCGAAAAAAATGGCTCAAATTCGGCATGCTCGGTGCGGGCGCAATTGGTATTGTGGTCGGTGCGTTGGCACTTGCCCACCTGTAACCCGGTTCAACGGATCCGCCGTCGGTTCCGGGAGGCATGCAAACACAGTGGCAATGCGACGCATGATGTTTTGTATTCCATATGAATTCACAGTAGAAATTGGTAGCCGCTCATGAAAATCAAATTTAATCCCTGGGTCATTACGGGGCTGATTCTTGTCGCATTGCTGGTGGCAAGCTTTGTCGGTGTCTCGGCCTATAAAACCAAGACGGATCACATCGTCGAACTGGCTGAATCCAACTTTAAAAAATTCGAAGTTGTTTTCGAGGAGTTGGTCAAGAGTCGGTACCGCGCCATGGGCCTGGGCGCGGACGTTCTGCTGCTCGACCACGACCTGATTCATGCGTTTGAAGCGCGTGACCGCAAAAAAACGGCAGAAAATTTGGACGATTTTTATGAATCTGTTCGCAAGCGTCACGATCTGACGCAGGTCAATCTCTACGTCCCGCCGGCAACGCTGTTTTACCGCGCACACCAACCGGACTTGGCGCAAATGGACATGTCCAAAGTGCGCCATGCGGTGGTAGAGGTATCGAAAAGGCAACAGCGCCTGATGGTGGTGGAAACAGGCCAGGGCGGTGTCGTGGGCATTCGCGCCTTGGTTCCCGTGTTTAAAGAGGAAGAATTTCAGGGAACGATCGAATTCGTGACCAGCTTCCACTACCCCTTGGAAGAGGCCGCGGATCGTTCGGGCATGGGCTGGGCCTTTGGCATTACGGAGGCGGTTTGGAAAAATGTCGAGCGCCCCAACGACGAAAAAACCGACATCAAAAAGGGGGAAGACATCTACTTTGAGTACAGCGACGCAGCGACCCAAAACGCCATCCGGGATGCGGAGTTTGACCCCCGAGCCACCAAGTACATCATTACGGACGCCGGAGAAAAAAAGATATTCATACACGCCCTCAAAGTGCCCAGCTTCAACGGGGAGCCGGTGGTGACGGTCGCCGTGGTGGGTGATTTGACCGCTAAATATGCATCCGCAATGGTAGATGCCTGGATTCGATTCTTCATCGCGTTCGTGGTTCTTTCCCTGGTGTTGGTGGTGGGGTACGTGAAGCTGGATGCCATTCGCGCGGGCATGATGGGTTCGTTTGGCGTCCAGCGCCAGTTGATGGAGACGCAGATCGCCTTGGGACAGGTTGCGATAGAAAAGGTGAAAGACCTTGACCTCGTCAAACAACGTTTTTTCGCTCGGTTGATTTCCTCCATCAGTGAGCCCTTGCTGGCCATCACCGGGCAACTCAAAACTGCGACACGCACACTGAGTGACGCTGACAACGGCGTTCCACGCCAGAACCTCATGTTTGCCCTCGCGGAGTCAGAAAACCTGATGCGTTTGGTGGCCGACTATGGGCAAATCGAAGTATTCCGGCAAGGATTGGCCAAATCGAGTGGCTCGCTCATGTCCGTGGGTGCATCAATGGAGCGCCTGCAGGCGGATGTCGCGCTGTACCAACGATTTCCGCAATTCCATGTCAAGACCGAGATCCAGGCCAAGCTGCCCTCCACTCGGGGAGAACCAGCCTTGATTGAAAAAGCCCTCTCGAATTTGGTCGCCTATGCGGCCCACCTGTCAGGCCAAGGTGAGGTTTTGCTGTCCCTCAGCCAGGACAGTGAAAAATGGTTGTCCATCAGCGTCAATGGCACCGCGTTTGCCGGGCCCAATGCGCCAAAGGAAACACTGCTCGACGAGAGTCGCCAGTTTTTGGAAAAAATTACGGCGGGAGTTTCCCCTGATGGCGGCGACAAGCGCTTGATTGGCTTGGTCCTGGCGCGATTGATCATCGAGCACTTTGGTGGACGTCTGGATGTATCGACCAGCGATACGCCCGGATTCATCGTGCGCTTGCCGGCTGCCATGCAATAAGACCATGCAGGCGCAAACCATGAAAAAAAGCTACAGAGCGTTGATCGTTGCGATTGTCGTGCTCATGGTGATGAGTAATCTCACCGAGGGTTTTATTGAGCCGATTGCCTATGTTCTTCAGATAAACAGTACCGCAGTCTGGGAGTATGTCGCGGGAGCTGCGGCTTTTGTTTTTACGATACTGGTCTCTCGTTTTATCAAACAGGAGTTTATTCACGGGTATGTGGAGCGGACTTTAGAGACCAAAGTCCCGGAGCTTATCGGCACCATCACCTCCGGTGTCGTGATTTTTATTGGCTGCTGCACGATCCTGTCCTTGGTATTTGGACGCAATATCTCGACATTGCTCGCAGCCATCGCGGGCTCCGCAGCTCTGCTCGGTTTTGCGCTGAAAGATTTTGCGGTGGCTTTGTTCGCCGGCATCATTTTGAACCTGGAAAAAAGTTTTCAAGTCGGGGATGTCGTACGCATTGGCGACAAGCAGGGCTTTGTGGATCAAATCACGTGGCGCAATACCATTTTGCACACCGCCGACCGGGTGATTACTATCCCCAACGTCAGCATCATGAAACAGGCGATCCAAAACCTGTCCACTGCTGCCAATGTGACCCGTCGATCGGTTGAGCTCACGATTGACTACGACATCTCCGTTGAGAGCGTAGAACGCATTTTGTACGCCGGGGTTCTTGGTGCCACCGGGATCAAACAAGAAAAATCGCCCAATATATTCGCCAAAAAAATGACCCCCGATGGAATCTTGTATGAAGTCCAGTACTTCATTTCCAACAAGACCAATGGGGTCAAAGCGGACCACGCCATTATCAAAAATATCCTTGAGTCCATGCGACGCTCAGATATCACGGTGGCATTGCCCCGGCATGGTTTGGTGGAAGGAGTTGCCCGCAGCAAAATCTCCAATCGCTCGTCGGACCTTTTCCACCTGATCCAACAAGTTCGCTTGTTCCGCAATTTTTCCGACCCCTTGTGCTTGGAGATCATTGACCTGCTGCTCCCCCACAGGTTCCCAGCCGGGGCGCAAATCGTCCAGATGGGTGAGCTTCGCAACTCACTGTTCATCGTCGCGGAGGGTCGCGTCAAACGCCAGGGAATCGATCAGGATGACCATGCCAAGGAAGAGTTTTTTGTGTCCACTGAATTTTTTGGTGCGCGCTCGCTGATCGCCTGTTTGCCCCAAACGGCCAAGGTGGTCGCCGAAACCCCGACTTTGATTTATGAGTTGCACCAGTCTGCACTGCAAATATTGATTCGCACGAATCCGGGACTCTCCGACGCCCTGGCCAACAATCTTGCACACATTCGCTTTATGCAGTCCCCACAAGCCAGTTTGGAAGGTGTCCAAGCAGGGGATTCGATGGACCACGTCATCGGCTCCTACCGAGGCCAAATTGAAGCCAATTACGACGTTCGTCCGTTGATATGAGTGAGCCCTGGGCTTGGATAAAGCCCCGACGGTCTATCCAACTTCTCGGGCTGGTGAAGACAGGGGATGATTCACGCTGCCCGTCCGGACGCAATCTAGTGGGTTGACAGCACACCACCCAGCGCCTCCCACTGCCCCCGCACCGCTGCAATATGCCGCGCCTTGACGTGGCCGAAACCGCGAATCTGCTCGGGCAGTTTGGCAAAGGCCAGCGCATCGGCAGCATTGGCGGGGTTGAGCTTTTCCACAAAGGCATTGACGGTAGCTTGGTAACTGGCAATCAGCGCGCGTTCCTGGCGGCGCTCTTGGCTGCGGCCAAACGGGTCCAGCGCCGTGCCACGCAGCACTTTGAGTGGCGCCAGCAGTTTGAAACCCCAGGCCATGCTGGGGCCAAACTTTTGCTTTTGCAACTCGCCCCTGTCGTTCTTTTGGGCCAGCAATGGCGGAGCCAGGTGGTAGTGCACCTGGTAGTCGCCTTCAAACATGGCACCGATCTTCTTGCCAAAGGCTGGGTCGCTGTGCAAACGGGCGACTTCGTATTCGTCTTTGTACGCCATCAGCTTGAACAGGTAGCGCGCTACCGCAAAGCTCAGGGGTAAGGCGTGCGTGTCGGCGGCAAGTTCAGCCCGACGCACCTGGGCCACAAAGTCGATGTAGCGGCGCGCATAGGCGGCGTTTTGGTAGTCGGTCAAAAACGCGGCGCGTTGCTGCACGAAAGCGTCTAGCGCGGCGGCACCTTCAGCCTGCTTGCGTACCAACTGCACGGTTTGGCCCGGTTGCAATGCGCGCGCCACGGCTGCAGGGTCGTGCGCGGCGCGGCGGCCCCATTCGAAAGCGGCTTGGTTCTTTTCAACCGCCACGGCGTTGAGTTCCATGGCGCGCAGGAGCGAGGCTTGTTCCAGGGGAATCCAGCCTTTTTGCCAGGCAAAGCCCAGCATCACCGGGTTGGTAAAGATGCTGTCGCCCAGCAACTGGCTGGCGATGCCTTCGGCGTCCACGCAGCCCAGGGCAGCGGGGTCTTGCAAGGTGTCGGCGATTTGCGCGATGCAGGACTCGCCGGGGTTGGTCCAGTTGGCGTTTTTGACAAAAGCGGCGGTCGGCGCGCTGTGGCTGTTGATAACCACATGGCTGCGCCCGGCACGCAGGCGCAGGGACGTTTCCTTGCCCGCGGTGACGATGGGGTCGCAGCCAATCACCAGGTCGGCGCAGGCCATGCCGACCCGCGTGGTGCGAATGGCGTCTTGCGATTGGCCAATCAGCACATGGCTCCAGGTGGCGCCCCCTTTTTGCGCCAGGCCGCCCGCGTCTTGCGTGACGATGCCCTTGCCTTCCATGTGCGCGGCCACGCCCAAGAGCTGGCCGATGGTGATGACGCCAGTACCACCCACGCCCGCCACTACCAGACCCCAGACGCCGTCGTGCGCGGTGGCCAGGTCCGCTATTCGTGGCGCGGGAATGTCCTCCTGCTGGCCCGGCGCGGAAAGCGCGGGCGCCTTCTTCTTGCGCAGGCTGCCGCCTTCCACCGTCACAAAGCTCGGGCAAAAGCCTTTGACGCAGGAGACATCTTTGTTGCAGGTGCTTTGGTTGATCTGGCGTTTGCGGCCAAAGTCGGTTTCCAGCGGTTCGACACTGATGCAGTTGCTTTGCACGCCGCAGTCGCCACAGCCCTCGCACACCAGCTCATTGATCACCACGCGCACCGCGGGGTCGACCAGCGTGCCGCGCTTGCGACGACGGCGTTTTTCGGTGGCGCAGGTTTGGTCGTAGATGATGACGGTGGTGCCCTTGATCTCGCGAAACTCGCGTTGAATGCGGTCCAGCGCGTCCCGGTGCTCCACGTGTACGCCAGTGGGCAGGTCTTGGGCGTTGGCGTATTTTTCGGGCTCGTCGGTCACCACCACGATGCGCTGTGCGCCTTCGGCCCGCATGCTTTGGGCAATTTGCACCACGCTATGGCCCTCGGGGCGTTCACCGATTTGCTGGCCGCCCGTCATGGCCACGGCGTCGTTGTACAAAATTTTGTAGGTGATGTTGACACCCGCGGCAATGGACTGGCGCACCGCCAGAAGACCGCTGTGAAAGTAGGTGCCGTCGCCCAGGTTGGCAAAAATGTGCTGGTCGTGGGCAAAGGGCTGCTGCCCCACCCAGGGCACGCCCTCGCCGCCCATTTGGGTAAAGCCGGTGGTGGCGCGGTCCATCCAGATCGTCATGAAATGGCAGCCAATGCCGGCCATAGCGCGCGAGCCCTCGGGCACCTTGGTGCTGGTGTTGTGCGGGCAGCCCGAGCAAAACCAGGGTTGGCGCAGCGCCTCGGGCGCGCCGAGTTGCAGGGTTTGCATGGCGCGCTCTTTGGCGTCCAAAATAGCAATGTGCGCGTCCATGCGCGCGGCCACGTCGGCGTCCACGCCCAGCTTTTTCAGGCGCTGGGCAATGGCGCGGGCAATCAGCGCGGGCGACAAATCGGCATTGGCGCGCAGCAAGGTGTTGGCGCTGGGGTTGGGCATGGACCACTCGCCGCCGCCTCCATAGGGGCTGTCGCTGTCCATCTCGTTGAACTTGCCCAGCACGCGCGGGCGCACGTCGGCACGCCAGTGGTAGAGCTCTTCCTTGAGCTGGTATTCAATGACCTGGCGCTTTTCTTCGACCACCAAGATCTCTTGCAAACCGGTGGCAAATTCGCGGGTGAGCTGGGCCTCCAGCGGCCAGACCACCGCCACCTTGTGCAGACGAATGCCCACACGCTGGCAGGTGGCGTCGTCCAAGCCCAGATCCAGCAGCGCCTGGCGCGTGTCGTTAAAGGCTTTGCCGCTGGCCATCAGACCAAAGCGGTCATGGGGGCCCTGAATGACGTTGTAATTGAGCCGGTTGGCCCGGATGTAGGCCAGCGCGGCGTACCACTTGGTATCAAACAAGCGGGCCTCTTGCTCGAGCGCGGCATCCGGCCAACGGATGTGCACACCGCCGGGGGGCATGGCAAAGTCGGTGGGCATTTGGATGCGCACGCGGTGCGCGTCCACGTCCACCGAGGCGCTGGACTCGACAATTTCCTGGATGGTTTTCATGCCGGCCCAGACGCCGGAGAAACGGCTCATGGCAAAGGCATGCACACCCAAATCGAGCACGTCTTGCACGCTGGCTGGAAAAAACAGCGGCGTGCCGCAGGCTTTGAAAATGTGATCACTCTGGTGCGCAGCGGTCGAACTTTTGGCGACATGGTCGTCCCCGGCCACCGCAATCACGCCGCCCAAGGGCGTCGTGCCCGCCATATTGGCGTGCTTGAACACGTCAGAGCAACGGTCCACGCCCGGGCCTTTGCCGTACCAAATGCCAAACACGCCATCGTATTTGTTGACCCCCGGCGGCGCAAAACCCAGTTGCTGTGTGCCCCACAAGGCGGTGGCGGCCAGCTCTTCATTTACGCCGGGTTGGAACACCACGTGGTGTTCTTGCAAATGCTTCTGCGCCTTTTGCAGCGCCTGGTCGTAATTACCCAAAGGCGAGCCCCGATAGCCGCTGATAAACCCGGCCGTGTTTTTGCCGGCCGCCAAGTCGCGCACGCGTTGCAGCATGGGCAGGCGCACCAGGGCCTGGACACCACTCATAAAGGCAGTGCCAGAACTCAGGGTGTATTTGTCATCCAGCGTGAGGGCGTGGGGGGCGGGGCGCAGCTGCGCGGAATTCAATGGGGCGTTCATGGTCAGAAGTCTCCTGAAGGTTGGTCAGCCGCCTTGTGGGCAGCAATCAGCGCAGCCCCATCCGGGTAGGAAGAGTGCGCCTGTCGCGCAGTGTAGTCAACTCAAAAACAGGTGTGTATCGCACCGGCGACGGTGCTATCGCCCTCGCTCCTTGGGCTCCGTCAAGCAGGTTTGGGGCCCCAAAGTGCATGTCATACTTGCTCCCATGCGCATAGATTTCCTATCGACTGATTCGGTTGACCGTACCGGGGCGGCCTGCGGCCAGATCAAGGACGCCATGCGCCGGTGGGCGTCGACAGCCACCAGCGTTCGGTTTGCCCCGGCTGGCCGGTGCCTCGTGGTGGCAGCGATGTCTGCGTTGATCGGATGGGGCGCCCAAGCCCAAACCACCAAGAAAGTGGCCGCCCCAAGCGCCCCCAGCGGCTCCTGTTCGATTGCCGAATTTCGCACTCTGGCGCTCTCCACACACGACCCACAAGAGCGCACCGAACGGGTGACCCAGTGGCTCAGGACCAACGCCTCCAGCTGCTCGATTTCTCAAATTCTGCTCATCAGCAGCAACCGTCCGCAGTGGCTGGGTTCGTCCAACAGCGTGCAAGTGGCCGGCCTGTTTGACCAGATTATTGAAACCAAGCTCAAAAACGACCCGGTCGCGCTGAAATACATGTACGGCTCGGAAGGCGCTGCGCCTGCAAGTGGTGGCAAGAAAGGCAGCGACGAAGGCAGCACGAGCGCGATGCCCGCAGCGCCAGCCCCTTCCATGGCGGCAGCGGGAGCGGCAGCAGGAGCGGCAGCGCCGGCCCCGGGCACCGCCGCGATGGCGGTGGGCGGTGGCGCAGCCGCACCGGCGGGTGCGCAGAACATCAATATTTCGATGGGCGCGGCCGCGCCGGCAGAAGACATGAGCCGCAAACTCCCTTTGGACTCTGAACCCAAACCGGTATTTCCGCCCGAGCGGGGCAGCCAGTTGAAAAACTATTTCGGCAAACTGCGCACCGAGATGATCCGCAACTACTTTATGGAAAACAGTTCGCCAGGCACCTGCCCGGAAGGTTTGAGTTTCAGCAAAACGGCCGGCTGCGAAAGCAAGTTCCCCGTGGCCTGGAAATTCGGCGAAGCCCTGCCGCCCGGCACCAAATCATTCGCCGTCCCCGAACCGCTGCTTTCCAAGCTGAATTTTTATCCCGGCTACCAGTTTTCAAGGGTGGGGGCCGATATTCTGGCCTTGGAGAAAGATTCGGGAAAAGTCGCAGACGCGGTGCTCAATTTGGGCAAGTCCAA
The DNA here is from genome assembly GCA_029866205.1 of Rhodoferax sp. GTDB lineage: Bacteria > Pseudomonadota > Gammaproteobacteria > Burkholderiales > Burkholderiaceae_C > Allorhodoferax. The sequence goes on along the minus strand of JARWZT010000001.1, from coordinate 20,212 downwards.
CTAGTCCAGTCCACCCAAGCGGACAACATCCGCTCAGCGGGCATACCTAGTCCAGCATCCGATCTGGGCCGCGCCCTTCAGAGGCTGAAACTCAAAAACAGGTGTGTATCGCACCTGACACAGCCCCATCGTCCTCGATCAGCGGCATCCAGCGCCATTTGTCAAAAGTAGTGCAGGGGTGGGACAGACCCAGAGCCACCCGGTCGCCTACGGCGGGTGGGCGGCTGTTCGGGTCAAACCGCAGGTAGGCGTGTTGGTCATTCAGGGCGGTAATGCGCCAGTCGGGCGGGGCGGCTTGCGCGTCTTGCAGGCGGCGTATTTGGGGCGCGGCGTGCAACTGCACGGTGGGCAGCGCCAAGTCATAAGAAATATCGCGTTTGCCACAGCTCAGCAAGGCTAGACCGGGCTCAGGCACCGATTGCACCAGCGCCCAGACTTCGAGCGCCGGCAAGAGCGAATTCGCCAGCCCCTCGCGCTGCTCCACCAGATGCAGGTAGCGGCGGTAGTGTTCGTGGTCATGGGTCAGATAACAGCCTGAGCGAAGCACGCCGCACACCGGCTGCGACAGCCCTTGGGCCTGCAAGAGCGGCAGCACCAGGTCAAATACCGCCGACCCCCCCGCCGACAACACGATCTCGCCCGGGGCAAACCAGTGGTTGGCATCACACGCGCAGGCCACCGCCAGCACACGGCGCACCAGGTCACTCACCTGCACTGGGTCCAGCGCCGGGTCGCACACCGCGGCGTGGCCTTCGTAGCACTCCACGCCGCCCAGACGCACCGCGGTCGATGCCGCCAGCGCCTGCGCCAAGTCCAAGGCTTGCTCCAGGGTACGACAACCGGTGCGCTGGCCGGCGATGCCTATTTCCAGCAGGACATCAAAGGGCACAAAGCCCGCTTGCGACGCTGCCCAGTCCTCAATCATGCGCAACTGCGCTGTCGAGTCGACCAAAAACCAGACCCGTAAATCGGGGGTTTGGCGCAACAACTGCTGCAGACCGGCGAGGTCCGCCGCGCCCAACACCTGGTTGGCAATGATGGCGCGGCGCGCACCCGCGGCCACGCCCACACTGAGCTGGAACACGGTGGCAAAAGTCAGGCCCCAGGCACCTGCCGCAAGCTGCAGCGCAAACAGCTCGGGCGACATGGTGGTCTTGCCATGCGGCGCAAATTGCACGCCTTTGCGGTGCGCAAAATCTTGCATCCAATGCAGGTTGTGCATGAGCGCGCTGCGCCGCAGCACCGCAATCGGATAGGCCAGGTCATCGGCCAGCACATGCCAGCCGCGCTGCCCAATGTCGGCCATGGCCCCCGGCGCTGCCGCCAGAGGAAAGCTTTTGGCGTGTGGGCCTATTTGGGCCATAAAACCCACATTTGCAGGGGCTGCTTGAGGCGTCCCGCCAGCTCGCCCGCCTGCGGGCCCCAGCCGGCAAAGTAATCGGCGCGCACGGCACCCGTAATCGCGCTGCCCGTGTCTTGGGCAATCACCAGCTTTTGCAAGGCGGTTTGGGGGCCCGCCGACACCAGCCAGACCGGCGTGCCATAGGGCATGCTGCCGGGGTCGATCGCAATAGACCGCCCGGCCGTCAACGCCACGCCCTGCGCGCCGCGGGGGCCATAGTCGGCGTCCATGTCGCTGAGCGGCTCTTCGCGAAAAAACACCATGCGCGGGTTGCTCCACAACAACTCTTGCTGGCGCTGCGGGTTTTGGGCCAGCCAGGCCTTGATGCCGGGCCAGGACGCGTCTTTCACCAAGCCTTGGTCCAGCAACCACTTGCCTACGCTTTTATAGGGCTGCTCGTTGGTACCGGCAAAGGCCAGACGCGAGATACGGGTGCTCCCGTCAGGCTGCAGTACTCGGATACGCCCCGAGCCCTGGATTTGCAGAATGAGCGCATCCACCGGGTCGGCCAGGTAGGCCACGGCACGGCCCTTGAGCGCCGCCTGGGCCTCGGGCAGGGTGTCCATCTCCTGGCGCGTGTACCAGGGCTTGCGCCCGGCCAAACCTGCGGGCGGGTTGTAAAGCGGCACGCCATAGGGTGCAATCGCCGTGCGGCTCCCGTCCACCAGCGGCTCAAAATAAGCCGTCAACAGGCCCCACGTCTCACCCTGCAATGACTCGACGCGGTAAGGCTGCAAGCGACTTTTCATCCAGGCGTACTGCTCGGTGGGCCCGGCAATGCTCAGGGCCCGCACCTGGGGACACAGTGCGGCCAGCGCTGGAGGCAAACCGGCGCTGCGCTCGCAGCTCTTGATCCAGGCGTTCCAGGCTTGGTCGAGCTGGTCTTGCTCCAGCCCGGCCAGTTCGCTCCAGGGCACCGGCACCCAACGGCTGCGTGCACGGGTGATCACCGGGCCAGCGTTCAACGGCGCGGATTCGGTGGGCAGCGGAGCCGCTACCGGTGCCGTTACCGTTGCCGCCGCGGGTACCACAGGCGCGACCACAGATGCGGGCGCCTCCACCGGCAAGGGCGGGGCGCTGCCGCAAGCCGCCAAGGTTCCTAGAATGGCCACTCCACAGCACCAAGCGCAGACCCGCCTCATGACACTCCTCTTGCTAGAAGCCCTGGGCGCCGGATTGATTTTTGTGGGAATCGTCTGGTGGACCATGTTCTCAGGCCGAAAAAACGGCGAACTGCCGCCGCCCCCATCGGACGACGACGTACCGCCACCCAAAGCGTAATTCGCGCTCACAGCAGACGGTGCTGCAAGGCGGGCAGCTGGCTGCGGCATTGGGCAATGTGTGCGGCGTCCAATTCAGCCATCACCACCCCAGGGCCTTGGGCCTGCTGGGCCAACACGGTGCCCCAAGGATCCACCAACATCGACTGGCCCCAGGTTTGGCGTCCACTGGGGTGCGTGCCGCCCTGGGCGGCAGCGGCTACAAAACTCAGGTTTTCAATGGCGCGGGCGCGCAGCAGCACCTCCCAATGCGCCTGACCCGTGGTGTGGGTAAAGGCGCTGGGCACCAGCAGCAAGTCTGCACCGCGCGCCGCATACGCCCGGTACAACTCGGCAAAGCGCAGGTCATAGCACACACTCATTGCGACCTGCCAGACATGGCCATCCCGCGATGCCAATGCAAACTGGCACGGCAAGGACCCTGCTTGCAGCACGCGTGATTCGTCATAAGACTCGCGCCCGTTGTCATAACGAAACAGGTGCATCTTGTCGTAGCGCGCTACACAGTCGCCTTGCGGGTTAAAAGCCAGGCTGCTGTTGAACACCCGTTGCACCGCGCCAACGGGTGCGGCGTTCTCGGGGGTGAGCGGCAGGGTGCCCGCGACAATCCACAACCCGAGACGGCGCGCCTGCGCGGCCATGAAGTCCTGGATCGGACCCGCGCCAAAAGGCTCCTGAATCGCCAGTTTGTCCTGGTCGTGGCGGCCGATCAGACAAAAGTATTCGGGCAACAGCGCCAGCTCGGCCCCGGCATCGGCGGCCTGCTGCAGCAACATGCCGGCCTGCGCCAGATTGTCGGCGAGCGACTCGGTGGACACCATTTGCAAGGCAGCGGCAAACATCAGGCAATCTCCAAAAATACAGGGTGGACGCGGCGCAGGCTCAGTTGGCCGCAGGACGGCGGTCCACCTTGGTAACACGGGGCTCGAGCCAGGTGCCGTCAATGTACAACTCCTGGGTGCTGGCGGCGATCAGGGGTTGGCGCAACACCAGTTGGGCCAAAAAGGAATACAGACCCACCAGCGGATTGATGGTGGCGGTGATAAGCGATGCGCTGCCGGCATTGAGCTCGGGCACCACCACCACCTTGATGCTTTGGGTCTCCTTGGCAATGTCGGTGCTGCCATCCATCAGTACCACGGCGGTAACGCCCTTCATTTGCAGGTTGTTGGTGCGCGCCATGCCTTTGGCGATCACCACATCGCCGCGGACAAAGTCAAAGGGAAAACCCTCGGCAAACACGTCCCGGAAATCGAGCATCAAACGCCGTGGCAGCGACTGCAGGCTCAACACGCCCAGCAGTTTGGCGATGCCCGGGTCGGCCTTCAGGAACTCGCCCTTTTCCAGGTTGACGTTAAAACTTCCTCCCAAGCTGGGGTAATCCAGGCTGATGGGTGAGCCCTGCCACTCAATCTGCCCCTCAATCTTGCCGCGGCCCTGTCGAATCACGTCCTTCATGCCAAAGCGCGCCAACAAATCCCCCGAATCGTTGATGTCGAGCCTGAAATCCAAGGCCGTGCGCCGCCGGTCCCGGCTGTTGGTTTTGACGGCAGCGCCGGGCGCACTCATGCTGGTGCCCGTTGCCGCGCCGGGTTGCAGTCGCCAGGTGCCCGTGGCACTGAGCACCGCAGCCGGCATGCTCAGGTTCAGGCGCCTGAGACGCCACTCGCGCAAGGGTTCGCGCTGAACCACCGAGGTCTGGTTCACCGCTTCCACCTCCAGGCGGCCCAGTTTTTTGCCCAGCAGTTCAAAGTCGTCCACCACCACGTCCAGCGCCGGGATGCTGGCCGGCTGTTCATCCAGCAGGTTTTCCACGTCTTGCGCCTCACTGGAGCCCAAGGTCAGCCGCGACAGCCGCGCATACAAACGCCCTGTGTTGGCGCTGTCGGCGGCCAGGTCGGGCACGCTGGCCTGCCGGTATTCAATCTGGCCGCTGAACTCGGTTGCGTCCACCTGGGCCCGCCACAAGCGCCCTGCACGGCTGCCGTTGACCGCGACCTTGTGCAATACGTGGCTGCCCCAGCCAAGCTCACGCACGCGCAGATTCATGCTGCTGGGCAGGTAATCGGACAGCAACGCCATGCTGGCGCCGTCCGACTTTTTGCCACTAGAGGCCGCCACCGCCAGACCGTCCAGCCAAGCGGTCCAGTCGTCCACATCCAAAGCGTCCAAGACCACGTTGGCCGTGATTCCGCGCTCGGGCACGACCAGCGGCTCGCCCACAGCGCCCCCCACCGCCAAAGCCCCCCGCAATCCGCGTCCCGCATCACCCGCATCGGGCGTGACCAAGGCCAGACTGGCGACGCGGCCCCAGTCCAAACGAATCTGGCTTTGGCCCGGCAGCACCGCGCTACCGGCACCACTGCCAGTGCGGGCAGCACCCAATTCGAGGCGCAGCGGCACCACGGCATCCGCCGTCTTGGCAAAAGGCGGCGGCAGGTTCAAGCCCAAGCCGGCCAGACTGGAACTGACCACGATCTCAGGCGCCCCCCCACGCAGCGCCATGGTGGCCTGGTAATTGGTGGTGCCACTCGCATAGCGCGCCAGTGAGGTGGCCACCGACCCCAGCTCGCTGGCCTGGCGCAAGCCCTCCGCACTGGCCGTGCCCTGCAAGCGCAGCACACCAGGGGCCGGTTTGGCCACGCTGGCACTGCCGGCGCCCGGCCCGGCGGGGGCACTGGTGTCACCAAAGCCGGTCAGGGTGCCGTCAACCCGGACCTCGCCGCCCAGGGCTTGGCCGACCACGCCATTGATGCCAAAGCCGCTTTCCGTAAAACTGACCTGTCCGCGCGCGCTGGCCAAGCGGGGCGTACCCGGCAAGACCTGAACGTCGTTGCCTTGCAGGGTGATGGCTCCGTTGATCGCCATTCGCTTGGAGTCCGCCAATGGAAAGTCGAGCCTGACCCGGTACTCCGCAGCTCCGCTGACCACGGCACGGCCCAGGGCATGGTCCAGCAAATCGTCCACCGCTGAGCCATTGACCACCGCCAGCGCATGGACCAGCGGACCTTTGCCTTGGGCATTGACCGACACGGTAGAAGCGCCATACAGGTTGTTGATCTGGGCCTCCGTGCGCTCGACCGGCACGCCCGGTTGCCCAGCACCGCCACCCCAGACCGCGCGCACGCCCTTGAGCGAGAGCGTCGAGCGGTCCAGCAGCAATTCGCCACTGAGTTGTCCAAACGCAGGCCAGGGCTTGCTGCCTTTGGGCAACAGATTGGGGGGTACGTACACGTAATTGGCGTTGGACAGATTGGCCGATACCTTGAACTCACCCTGTTTGGCCTGGGCAAACGGAAACTGGCGCAAGTCGCCTTTGAGCACTAACTTGGCACCGCTGGCGGTGCCGCCACGTACCGCATCACGCAGGTAATCGCGCACCTCCTGATCCATCGACAGCGGCAAATACCGGTGCACCCGCGCCAGCTCGGCACGGCTCAGCGTGGCCTGCAGTTCCAGCATCCCAGGCCCAGGCAGTACCGCGCCACTGGCGTCCGCATTGGACCATTTGAGCGACTGCACCTCCCCCTGGGTGTCGGCATTGGCAAAGCGCACATTGCTCAGTGCCCCATTTAGACGGGCACCGTCTTTTTTCCATTGCAAGTCGCCTGACAGCTGCGCCAGGGGCAGCACCGGTTCGGCAAACCAACCCGCCAGGTCCATGCTGCCGTTGGCCATGGCAAAGCGTGCCTTGCCTCCGGTCTGGGTCAGGTCAAAGTCCAAATCCAGGCCTTGCAAGCCCGGCGAGACACTGGCCTGCGCGGCCAGCGCAGCCCGGGTCACCCGGCCCTTGAAGGCGTACGTGTTTGGCGCCTCCAGCGACCCGGTCCAGCCCCCCTGAACGGTTTGCACCACACCAGCCGGTTTGTAGGTTTGAAGCGCGGCACGCCAGGCCGCATCCAGGGGCAAGCGCTGGGCCAATTGCGCCAACACGGCCACATCGAGACGGTCGGCGCTGAATTCACCACGCGCCAACTTGGCGCCCTTGGCCTTGCCTTCGGTCTGTCCGTCCCACAAAGCGAGCCGCGCATTACCGCCTGGCCAGCGGATGCCTTCGGCGGTTTCAAACTCTAGTCCCTCAGTGCTGTATTCGTGGCCGCCTTCCAGCGCCTTGACGGCCAGTCGGCCAGCGGCGCGGCGCAGTACCTGTTCCTGGGTGCCTTGACCCAGGTGCACGTCGTCCAGCAGCAGGTCGGCAGTGGCACCCGTGATCACGGCGCGCTTGACGTCCAACCAGGCACGCAAGCTACCGCGCCCCTGATTGACGTCGACGCCCACCTCCAGATAGGGCCGCAACTGCGCCCAGTCGAGCCGGTCAAAGGCGGTGTACCACTGGCCTTGCCAATCTTGCCAGCGTCCGGCATGCAGAGTCAGCAGCGGGTGGGTGAAAACACCTTGCAGGCTCAGCCGCTCGCCCCAATGCGCAGGCGGGCTGGCATTGACGCGCAGCGAATGGGTGAAATGCCGGTTGCGAAGCACCAGGTCGACGTCAGAAAGCTCGAGCGTCGGCGCCTGGCGCAGCGCGTCGGTCCAGCGAACCGTGCCATGGCGAATCGCCAGCTCGGGTTGGCTGAAAAGCCAGTCGGCGCCCGCACTGTCGCCGCTGTCGGTTTGGGGCAGCGCAAAACCACCCACCCAAATCACGCCGTCGGCCTTGCGCTGAACGTCGAGCACCGGGCTGTCGATGTAGAGCTGCTCCAGGCCCCCGGCCACCAGCGAGCGCGGCGACACCGCAGCGATCACACTGGAGAGCTCCAGCGCAACCCGGCCCTCGGCGTCCAGCACCTGGACGCCCCGCAGCTCTACCGACGGAATCAGGCCGTTGGACTGGGCGCTGATGCTGCCAATGCGCACCACGGCCCCAAAGGTGCGGGAGGCTTGAACTTCAAGCCAAGGACGCAAATCGTCGATTCGCGGCACAATGACAAAGTGCAAAGCGAGCCAGACCAGCGCCAGCACCAGCCAGCCCCCGGCCACCAATCGCAGCGCCCATTTGGCCAAGGCGCCAGTAGCCACCAGCAGGCGTGAGGGAGCAGGAAACGTGTCAGTCATTGGATTGTTGTTATTACCGGAGAATTATGACCCCCAACCGCCCCGTTTCCGGGTCTGAACATTCCCGATTTGCGCAACGAATCCGCCGCCGCTACGGCGCCGCGATGCAAGCTCTCGCCCCCGGGGTGCCAGTGCGTTCCCTGCAGGAAGAGGTGTTTGCCGCTCTGCGGGCCCAAGGCGAGACGGTTGCGGCCGCCCTGCGCATGACCCGGCAGTGGGTGCTGGAGCGCCTGCTGGTGCTGGATTGTGAAAATTGCCTGGCGCTGACCCAGGTCACGGCGGTGATGACCGATCTGGCGGAATTTGCCCTGTGCATCGCCGCCGCGCAAGCCAGTGCCGACCTTGAAGCGATCCACGGTGCGCCCCTCAACCCCAACGGCGAGCGCTGCAAGTTGTGCGTGGTGGGCATGGGCAAACTCGGCGCGCGCGAGCTCAATGTCTCCAGCGACATCGACCTGATCTATATCTACGACCAGGACGGCGAGACCGCCGGGTCGAGCGAAGGACGGGGACGCATTTCCAACCAGGAGTTTTTTGGCAAATGGGTGCGTGCGGTCTATGCGTTGGTGGGCGAGGTGTCAGAGCACGGTTTTGTGTTCCGGCTCGATCTGGCGCTGCGCCCGAACGGCAATTCAGGCCCGCCCGCCGTGTCCTTGGGCGCACTGGAGGAGTATTTGCAATCACAAGGCCGGGAATGGGAGCGGTTTGCCTGGCTCAAAAGCCGCGTGGTGGCGCCCGCCGGGAGCGCACAGTGGCCCATGACCCTGCAATTGCGCGCCATCGTCATGCCCTTTGTATTCAGGCGCTACCTCGACTACGGCGTGTTTGACGCCCTGCGCGTCTTGCACCGCCAGATTCGCGACCATGCCTCCAAACGCAGCGCGGGTCGCCCCGAGCGCAACAACGATGTCAAGCTGTCGCGTGGAGGCATTCGCGAAATCGAATTCACGGTGCAGCTGCTGCAGGTGGTGCGTGGCGGCCAGTTTCCCGAGTTGCGCACCCGCCCCACGGTGAGTGCGCTGGCGCGCCTGTCCAAGGCCGGGCTCATGCCGCACTCCACCGCCCAAGCCCTGAGCGATGCTTATGTTTTTTTGCGGCAAGTGGAACACCGCATCCAGTACCTGGACGACCAGCAAACCCACGTGCTGCCCACCGACGACGGCGATCTGGCCTGGATTGCCCAAACGCTGGGTCTGCAAAACACCAGCGCGTTTTTGACCCAGCTCGACGCCCACCGTGAGCTGGTGGCGCACGAGTTTGACGCGCTCTTGGGTGGACCAGAACCGCAGTGCAATAACTGCAATGGCAATGGCAACGGCCGGACTGCGGGCAAATCCAGCAAGCCCCTGATGGACCTGGACGCCACCCTGGCGCTGCTGCAGGGCGCGCTCAGGGAGCGGCTGGAGCACTGGCGCACGCATCCGCGCGTGCAGGCGCTGCGCGACGAGTCGCGTACCCGCCTGCTCAAGCTGGTGCAGCGCACCGCCCAGTGGGTAGAACAGGGGCGCGCCACCGAGCTGGCCGGTGTGCGTCTGATGGACTGGATGGAAACCTTGCTGCGCCGCGAAAGCTATCTGTCCCTGCTGGACGAACGCCCGCTAGTACACGAACGCCTGCTGCGCATGCTGGGTGCTGCGCGCTGGCCGGCCCGTTACCTGCAAACCCACCCTGGCGTGATTGACGAACTGGCCAGCAGCGCCATGCTGACCGAGCGCTTTGACGCCGCCACCTTCGAGACCGAAATCGGCTATCGCCTGCGCTCGCTTGCGGCCAGCGGCGAAGACGACGACGAGACCCTGCTCAACCTGCTGCGCCGGGCCCACCACGCCGAAGTGTTTCGCACGCTGGCGCGCGACATTGAGGGGCAGCTCACCGTAGAACAAGTAGCCGACGACCTGAGCGCGCTGGCCGAAGCGGTGCTGCGCATTACCACCGCCTGGTGCTGGGCACGCCTCAAAACGCGCCACTGCGACGTGCCGCAATTGGCCGTCATTGCCTACGGCAAGCTCGGCGGCAAGGAGTTGGGCTACGGCAGCGACCTGGACATCGTGTTTGTCTACGACGATGCCGATGAACACGCCGCCGAAATCTACGGCGCGCTGGTGCGCAAGCTGATCAATTGGCTCACCGTCAAAACCAGTGAAGGCGATCTGTACGAAATCGACACCGCGCTGCGCCCCAACGGCAACGCCGGCATGCTGGTCACACCCTTCAGCGCCTACGCCAACTACCAACAGCAACGCGGCTCCAACACCGCCTGGACCTGGGAACACCAGGCCATCACCCGCGCCCGGTTTGTGGCCGGCTGCCCGGCCATGGCCGCGCGTTTTGAAGCCACCCGCCGCGCCGTGCTGACGGCCGAACGCGACCCCGCCGCGCTGCGCGACGAGGTGCGTGCCATGCGCGAGAAGGTGCGCGCCGCACGGCCCGTGCCGGCCGGCCGCTTCGACGTGAAACACAGCGTGGGCGGCATGATGGACGCCGAGTTCGCCGTGCAGTACCTGGTGCTGGCCCACGGCCAACACCACCCCAGCCTGCTGGACAACGCCGGCAACATCGCGTTGCTGCAGCGCGCCGAAGCCGCCGGCCTGCTGCCCGCCGGCGTGGGCACGGCCGCCGCCGACGCCTACCGCGAGCTGCGGCGCGCCCAACACCGTGCGCGGCTTGACGAAGCGCCCACACACTTTCCACAAGCCGACCACGCCGCCGACCAGACTGCGGTGGTGGCCTTGTGGGCCGCGGTGTTCGGTTGAACCCCGGCGCGGCCAGCCCGCCAAAGCCTGCACCGGCGCCCAGCCCCGCCCCCGTGGCGCCATCAACCTGGGACGGCGACGGGCGCGGCGCCTGGCTGGGGCTGGCCAGCGGGCTGGCCGCCGCATCGGTGCTGACCTGGTGGCTGCCCAGCGCTGGGTTGGACTGGCAGCCGAACCTGGTCTTCAGCCAACCCTGGCGCTGGTTCAGCGCCGCCTGGGTGCACTGGAGCGCGCTGCACCTGGGCGCCAACCTGGGCGCGCTGGCCGTGGTGGCCGCCTGGGGTTGGGTCGCGCAGGTGGACCGCCGTGCGGCGCTGGCCTGGGCGCTGGCCTGGCCGGCCACCCACGCCGTGCTGCTGCTGCGGCCGGAGCTGCAGCACTACGGCGGGCTCAGCGGCATGTTGCACGCGGCCGTGGTGGTGGTGCTGGTGCAGCTGCTGCGCAGCGGCCCGGGCCGGCGGCGCACCGTGGCGGCCATGGTGACCACCGGCCTGCTGGTGAAACTTTTCCTGGAAGCGCCCTGGGGTCCGGCGCTGCGTGTGGAGAGCGGCTGGGACATCGCGCTGGCCCCGCTGGCCCATGCCGGCGGCGCCTTGGCCGGGCTGCTGGGGGCCTTGGCCTGTGGCGTGGGCCGCGGAACTGCCGCGCAGCCCGGCGCCGATGCCGCGGCCACTGTCGCGCCCGTGCCAGGCCCGCCACGCGGCGGGCCACCACAATCGCCGGCATGACCGACGACAGAAAGAGCCAGCTCGACACCCTGGCCGTGGTGCTGCTGGTGGGCTGCTGCGCCTTGTGGGGCGTGAACCAGGTGGCCAGCAAAGTGGCGCTGAAAGAAATTCCACCGCTGATGCAGGCCGGCGTGCGTTCGCTGGGTGCGGCGCTGCTGCTGGCGGCGTGGTCGCGCTTTCGTGGCCTGCCGCTGTGGGCGCGCGACGGCACGCTGCGCGGGGGCCTCTTGGCCGGTTCGCTGTTCGCGGCTGAATTTGCCTGCATCTTCGTGGGCCTGCAGTACACCGCCGCCTCGCGCATGGTGGTGTTCATCTACCTGTCGCCCTTTGTCGTGGCCCTGGGCATGCCCTTCATCTCGCGCCAGGAAAAGCTGCGGCCGTTGCAGCTGCTGGGCCTGGCCGTGGCCTTTGCCGGCGTGGTGTGGGCCTTCGCCGAAGGCTTCACCCAGCCGGCCGCCGGCCCGAAACAATGGCTGGGCGACGCGCTGGGCCTGGCTTCGGCCGTGCTGTGGGGCTTCACCACGCTGAGCCTGCGCGCCACGCGGCTGAGCACGGCGCTGCCGGAGAAAACGCTGCTGTGGCAACTGGGCGTGTCGGGCCTGGCGCTCAGCGCCGCGGCCTGGGCCACGGGCGAAACGCTGGTGGCCTGGCCCGGCGCGGTGTCGCTGGGCTCGCTGGCCTTCCAGACCGTGGTCGTCACCTTCGCCAGTTACCTGGTGTGGTTCTGGCTGGTGCGCCACTACCCGGCCACGCGGCTGGCCTCGTTCACGCTGCTGACGCCCGTCTTTGGCCTGCTGGCCGGTGTGGTGCTGCTGGCCGAACCGGCCACGCCCCGCCTGCTGCTGGCCCTGGCCGCGGTGGTGGTGGGCATCGTGCTGGTGAACCGGCCCGCACCCGCACGCCACCCAGCCTGAAGCGCTGCACATTCCCACCACGAAGGAGACACCGATGATCACGCTCTGCGGCTTTGCCATCAGCAACTACTACAACAAGGTCAAACTGGCCTTGCTGGAAAAAGGCATCCCCTTCGAAGAACAGTTCGTGGGCACCGGCAGCAAGGACGAGGGCATCCTGGCCGCGTCGCCGCTGGGCAAGATTCCGTTCTTGCGCACACCCCAGGGCACGCTGTGCGAAAGCCAGGTGATGCTGGACTACATCGAAGCCGCCCACCCCGGCACGCCGCCGCTGGTGCCGGCCGACCCCTTCGAAGCCGCCAAGGTGCGCGAGCTCTGCACCTTCATCGACCTGCACCTGGAACTGGTGGCGCGCGAGCTCTACGGCCAGGCCTTCTTCGGCGGCACGGCCAGCGACAGCACCAAGGAACGTGTGGGCAAGCAGCTCAGCAAGAACATCGCGGCCTTCCAGCGCCTGGCGAAGTTCGGGCCTTACGTGGCTGGCGCGCAGTTCACCGCCGCCGACTGTTCGGCCTGGGCCAGCCTGCCCCTGGTGGGCATGTCCACGCGCCTGGTGCTGGGTGAAGACCTGCTGGCCAAGGCCGGCGTGGACTGGAAGGCCTACAGCAAGCTGATCGGCGAACGCCCCAGCGCGCAAAAGGTGGCCGCCGACCGCAAGGCCGCGCAAGACGGCATGGTCAAAAAGGGCTGAACGCTGACACCAAAGAAAACGCCGGCAAGCGCCGGCGTTTTTCATGGTGCGGTGCGAACCGCGCTTGTTGAACCGCGCTTCAGGCTGTGCCGGTCGCCGGGTTACCGGTGGCTGCAGCCGCCGCCGAAGCCGCGGTCACGCGGGCCGTCACTTCCTTGCGGAAGCGGTTGAGCTCTTGCACGCTGGCGAAGCTGCGTTCCATCAGCAGGCTCAGGTTGTGCAGGATGCGGTCGACGACCTTGGTCTCCCACACGGCGTCGAACTGGATCTGCTTGTCCAGCCACTGTTCCAGCCACTCGGGGTTGGGCAGGCGGCTTTGGATGGTGTCGCGCGGGAACAGCTGCACGTTCACGTGCAGGTTGGTCGGGTGCAGGGCCTGGGCCGTGCGGCGGGCGCTGGCCATCAGCACGCCCACCTTGGCAAAAGCGGCCTTGGCTTCGTCGCCGAACTTGGTCATCGCGCGCTTCATGTAGCGCAGGTAGGCACCGCCGTGGCGGGCTTCGTCGCGGGCCAGGGTTTCGTAGATGGCCTTGATGACGGGTTCGCTGTGCCATTCGGCGGCGCGGCGGTACCAGTGGTTCAGGCGGATCTCGCCGCAGAAGTGCAGCATCAGCGTTTCCAGGGCCGGCGCCGGGTCGAACTCGAAACGCACGGCGTGCAGCTCTTCTTCGGTGGGCACCAGGTCGGGCCGGAAGCGCTTGAGGTACTCCATCAGCACCAGGCTGTGTTTCTGCTCCTCGAAGAACCACACGCTCATGAAAGCGCTGAAGTCACTGTCGTTGCGGTTGTCGCGCAGGAACATCTCGGTGGCCGGCAGCGCCGCCCATTCCGTGATGGCGTTCATCTTGATGGTCTGGGCCTGCTCTTCGGTCAGCTGGCTGGCGTCGAACTTGTCCCAGGGGATGTCGGTGTCCATGCTCCAGCGCACGGCTTCGAGCTGCTTGAAGAGTTCGGGGTAAAGCATGGTTGTGACCTCGGTGTGAACCCCGGAAGTTTAATGCGGTGCACCGCGCCATGGACAGGCCGCTACGGTGCCCCGACAAGCGACAAGGTCGCGCAGGGTCGGCCAGCCCGCTGCGGGCGCCCAGCTTGGGCCAGGCGGGGCGAGGTCAGCCGTTGTGCGCGAGGCGCCAGGCTTCCAGCGCCTCGGGCAAAGCCTGCAGCGAGGCCAGGGCCAGCACACCGTCCAACGGCCGGCGGTGCAGCACAGGCGCGCTGCCACCGGCCCACAGGGCCGTGGACTCGGGCAGTTTGCTGCGCAGCTCCAGCAGGCCGTCCACCACCTGGTTGGGGTTCATCACCCCGGTGAAGCCCAGGGCCACCACGTCGGCGCGGTAGGCCTGGGCGGCCAGCACCACGTCCCACAGCGGTGTTTGCACGCCCAACGACAGGCAGTCTGCGCCGTCCAGCGCCAACACGGCCTCGGCCATCAGCAGGCCCAGGCCATGGGATTCCCCGGGGAAGGTGGTCAGCAGCACACGCGGGCGGGCTTCGGGGCGGGGTTCGGGCACGGACGCCAGGGCCTGGCGCATCACACCCTGGATGACCTCGCTGTACAGGTGTTCTTCGAAGATTTCCAACTGCCCGCGGATCCAGGCGTCGCCCACGGCCACGTTCAGCGGGCCCATCACGTCCAGCACAAAACGCGTGACACCGGCGCGGGCCAGCAGGCGCAGCAGCGCACGGCGCAGGCCACGGGCGTCGTGCGCGCGGATCAGCGCCAGGTGCTCCTGCACATCGTCGGGGGCCAGCACCGGCGGCGGCGCGGGCCGGGCGGCGTCGCCACTGGCCGAGGCCAGGGCGTCCAGGTCGGCCATGCTAAGCGGCACCACGCGGCCCGGGCGGTGGCCGGCGTCCAGCAGACGCTTGAGCAGGCGCAGCTTTTCCACCTGGTCCAGCGGGTAGGCGCGTTCGCCTTGGGCGTCACGCCCCGGCACCGGAAAGTTGTAGCGGCGCTCCCAGACGCGCAGCGTGTCTTTGGACAGGCCGGTGTCGCGTTCCACCGCGGCGATGGACAGCGTCAGGCGTTCGGTTCGGACACGTTCGTTCATGGTGGACCCTCTAAGACCTGTCTTGGACAAAAGTTTGAAGGGTTGAAGAATTTGGCCTAATATAGCTCGCCGCCCATAGTTTGCACAGGACAAAACATGCACAAGACCAGTTTTCACCGGACGCTCTTCGGCGCTGCCCTGGCCCTTTGGGTGGTTTTGGCGGTTTTGGCGGTCTGGCCTTCGCCGGCCCGTGCCCAGGCCGCGCGGCCGGCACCGGCCACCCCGGCCGCCGCCTGCCCGGCCCTGCTGCAGTTCACGCAGCCGCGCCTGCAAGACGAAAAACCACAGGCCCTGTGCCAGTACGCGGGCAAGGTGGTGGTGGTGGTGAACACGGCCAGCAAGTGTGGTTACACGCCGCAGTACAAGTCGCTGGAAACGCTGAACCAGCGTTACGGCCCACGCGGTCTGGTGGTGCTGGGCTTCCCGTCGGGCGACTTCGGTGGCCAGGAACTGGGCAACAACGCCGCCATCGCCGACTTCTGCGAAAACACCTTCAACGTGCGCTTCCCGATGTTCGCCAAGAGCAGCGTGATGCCCGGCGGCCGCGACACGCCCAACCCGCTGTTCCGCGCGCTGGCCGAACGCACAGGCAAGGTGCCGAAGTGGAACTTCCACAAATACATCGTGGGCCGCGACGGCCAGCAGGTGTTCAGCCATGGCAGCGACACCGACCCGCTGGACCCGGCTTTCCTGAAAGACGTGGAACGCCTGCTGGGCGCCAGCTGAGCACCCACGCACCCACAGCGGCCGCGGGTTCTCCCGCTGCATCCAAACGCGCAGGGCCCGCGTACAACCCAGGGTCAGCGCCATGAACCTTCCGCACCCACGACCCGCCATGCCCTTGCAGCAACACTACTTTGCGGAACTTTCTCCGCGCCGCCGCGTCTCAACGGCCATGGCGGGCCCTGGGCACGCCACCGTTTTCCTGTCGTGCGGCCGGCCTGCTTTGGCGGCTGCAATCCCTGGGCTGTTCTCCTCCTCCCTCCTCCCTCCTCTGTTGGCCCAGGGGCGCCGCACGACAGCCTCTACAGCCGCAGCGCAGCACGCAGCGCTGCAAGGGGCGTCGGCATGAGCGCCCACCCACACAGCACGCCCGCCCCCGGCACCCGCCGCGTCGCCGTCATCGGCGCCGGCATCAGCGGCCTGGCGGCCGCCCGCGCGCTGCAGGCCCACGCCCAGGTCACGCTGTTCGAAGCCGGCCACTACTTCGGCGGTCATGCCCACACGGTGGACCTCACGCTGGACGGCGTCACCCACGGCGTGGACACCGGTTTCCTGGTGTTCAACCACCGCACCTACCCGCGCCTGCTGAAGCTGTTCGCCGACCTGCAGGTGGACACCGCACCGTCGGACATGTCGTTTTCAGTGCAGGTGCCCAGCAGCGGGCTGGAATGGGCCGGCACCAACCTGAACAGCGTGTTCGCACAACGCCGCAACCTGCTGTCGCCCCGTTTCCTGGGCATGCTGGCCGACATCCTGCGCTTCAACCGCCTGGCCACCGCGCTGGCCTTGGCCGAAGAACGCGGTGAGCCGGCGCTGGCGCTGGAAGAACCCATCGGCGATTTCCTGGACCGCGAAGGTTTTGGCCCGCGTTTCCGCGAGGGCTACCTGCTGCCCATGGTGGGCTGCATCTGGTCCTGCCCCACCGAGCAGATGTTGCGCTTCCCCATCGCCACGCTGGTGCGCTTCTGCCACAACCACGGGCTCATCCAGGTGAGCGACCGGCCGCAGTGGCACACGGTGCGTGGCGGCTCCCGCGAATACGTCAAGAAGATCGTCGCCGGTCTGCACGACGCGCGGCTGAACACGCCGGTGCAGTCGGTGCGCCGCTTGCCCGGCCACACCGGCCCGGCCGGCGTGGTGGTGCTGACGGCCCAGGGCGCTGAGCGTTTCGACGAGGTGGTGATGGCCTGCCACAGCGACCAGGCCCTGGCCCTGCTGCACGACGCCAGCCCGGCCGAACGCAGCCTGCTGGGCGCCATCCGCTACCAGGCCAATGAAGCCGTGCTGCACACCGACACCGGCGTGCTGCCGCGGCGCGAGCTGGCCTGGGCGGCCTGGAACTACGAACGCGCGGCCGAAGACGGGCGCGAGCAGGCGCGTGTGTGTTTGCACTACCTGATCAACCGCCTGCAACCCCTGCCTTGGCAGCGGCCGGTCATCGTGTCGCTGAACCCGGCGCGGCCCATCGCGGCCGACCGGGTGGTGCAGCGCTTTGAGTACGCGCACCCGGTCTTCGACGGTGCCGCCATCGCCGCGCAGCGCCGCCTGCACACGCTGCAGGGCCGCGACGGCCTGTGGTTCTGCGGCGCCTGGACACGTTATGGCTTCCACGAGGACGGTTTGATGTCGGGCGAACAGGTGGCGCAAGACCTGCTGGCACAGTGGGCGCAACAGCCCACCGCCGTGGCGGCGGCCTGAACCAGGGCCACGTCCGACCACCACACCCGCCCAAACCAAGCCGCCAAAACATGCCCCTGGACACCGCCGAGCCACCGCCCACCCCGACCGGCCAGCCCTTGCTGGCCACCGGTGTGGTGCGGCACCAGCGGCTGCGCCCGGCGACCCACGCGTTCGCCTACAGCACCTACTTCCTGCTGCTGCCCATGCGCGTGCTGCGGCACCAGCCTTGTGCGGCCTTGCGCCGCAACGGTTTCGGCCTGCTGGCCTTCCACGACCGCGACCACGGCGACGGCCGCGCCGACGCCCTGGCCTGGTTGGACGAACTGCTGCAGCGCGAAGGTGTGCACGACGCCGACGGCGAGGCCTGGCTGCAGACCTACCCGCGTGTGCTGGGTTATGTGTTCAAGCCGGTCAGCTTCTGGTACTGCCACCGCGCCGACGGCACGCTGGCCGCCGTGGTGGCCGAGGTGAACAACACCTTCGGCGAACGCCACTGTTATGTGCTGACCGGCGCCCGGCTGGGTTTCGGCCAGGAACTGCACGCGGCCAAGCAGATGCACGTGTCGCCGTTCTGCCGCGTGGAAGGGGGCTACCGCTTCCGCTTCATGCGCACGGCCGACCGCATCGTGGCGCGCGTGGAACACGACGACGCCCAAGGCCCGCTGCTGCTGACCAGCGTCAGCGGCCAGCTGGCCCCGTTGACCGCCCCGGCCGCACGCGCCGCCTTCTTCGGCATGCCGCTGATGACGGTGGCCGTGGTGGCCCGCATCCACTGGCAGGCGCTGCAGCTGTGGCTCAAGCGCGTGCCCTTCTTCAGCAAGCCTGCACCGCCGGCGGCTTTCACCAGCCGCTGAAGCGGCCCCTGCCCGCTGCTGCGACACTGCACCGCACGCCCCCGACACCCCCGACGCCGAACGACGACGCCATGAACGTTTCCACCCGCACGCACCAGGCCTTCACCCTGCCCGCCGGCGCACCCACCGCCGCGCGCGCCGCCCTGGCCTTGTTGCGCCGCCTGCAAGTGGGCACGCTGGACGTGCAACTGCCCGACGGCGAGGTGCTGCACTTCGGCAGCGGCGCCGCGGCAGAACCACGCGCTTCGTTGCGCCTGCTGGACTGGGGCGTGTGCCAGGCCGCGCTGCGCAGCGGCGACATCGGCTTCGCCGAGGGCTACATCCAGGGCCACTGGACCACGCCCGACCTGGCCGCGCTGCTGAAGCTGTTCGTCGCCAACCGCGACGCCATCGACGCCATGGTCTACGGCAGCTGGTGGGGCCGCCTGGCCTACCGCGTGCGCCACCTGCTGAACCGCAACTCCAAGGCCGGCAGCCGCAAGAACATCCACGCCCACTACGACCTGGGCAACGCGTTCTACAAGCTGTGGCTGGACGAGACCATGAACTACTCCAGCGCCTGGTTCAACGGCGACCTGGCCCAGCCCATGCCTGCTGCCCAGCACGCCAAGGTGCAGCGCGCGCTGGCCGAGTGCCGGCTGCAGCCCGGGCAGCGCTTGCTGGAAATTGGCTGCGGCTGGGGCGCGCTGGCCGAAGCCGCCACACGCGACCTGGGCGCGCGGGTGACGGGTGTGACGCTGTCCACCGAACAGCTGGCCTTTGCCCAAGACCGCCTGGCCCGCCAAGGCCTGGGCGGCCAGGCCGACCTGCGGCTGCAGGACTACCGCGACATCGACGACGGGCCCTACGACGCCATCGCCTCCATCGAGATGTTCGAGGCCGTGGGCCGTGAATACTGGGACAGCTACTTCCAGACCATCCACCGCCAGTTGAAGCCGGGTGGCCACGCCTGCATCCAGAGCATCACCATCCGCGACGACCTGTTCGACCGCTACGTGCGCGGCACCGACTTCATCCAGCAGTACATCTTCCCCGGCGGCCTGCTGCCCAGCCCCAGCGCCTTCCGCGCCCAGGCGGCCAAAGCCGGCCTGGAAGTGGTGAACGAACTGGACTTCGGCACCGACTACGCCGAAACCTTGCGCCGCTGGCGCGCCGACTTCCTGCACCAGGACCGCGCCGTGCGTCAGCTGGGCTTCGACACGCGCTTCATGCGCATCTGGGAGTTCTACCTGGCCTACTGCGAAGCGGCTTTCGACGCCGGCAACACCAGCGTCATGCAGTTCACGCTGCGCAAGGCCTGAGAAGGCCGCGCCAGGCCCTGCACGCCAACCGCCACCCACACACCATGCCCCTGCCACACGGCCCCCTCGTCAACCGCCGCCAGGCCCTGGGTGGCGCCGCCACCGCGCTGGCCTTGGCGGGCTGGGCGCCGGCCGTGCAAGCGCAAGAACGTGCGGCACCGCCCGAGGTGCTGAAGGAATTGCCGGGCGCCCGCATGCAAGGTGGTGGCCGGCTGCGCTTTTTCGGCATGCACCTGTACGACATCTGGCTGTTCACCGGTGCACAAAAGGCCGCGGCCAACTGGGCGGCCGTGCCGCTGGCGCTGGAGATCGAATACGCGCGCGCTTTCGACGGCGACAGCATCGCCGAACGTTCGCTGAAAGAGATGCGGCGGCAGGCCGAGATCAACGACGAAGACGGCGGCCGCTGGACCGGCGCGATGCAGGTGCTGTTCCCCGATGTGCGCGCGGGCGACCGCCTGACCGGCGTGCAGCGCCCCGGCCAAGCCGCACGCTTCTACTTCAACGGCCAGTACCGGGGCGAGGTGGCCGAAGCGCTGTTCACGCGGCTGTTCTTCGGCATCTGGCTGTCGGCCCGCAGCGGTGAACCGCTGCTGCGCGAAGCCCTGCTGGGCAGCACGCCATGAACCCCGCTGGCCGCGGTGCCGACACCGCGGTGCCGCCAGAGCCCGCGGCCGCGCAGACGGCCGACCCCCCCCAGCTCAGCACCCGCCGCGCCGGCCTGGCCTACGGCAGCCTGGGCCTGCCGCTGGCCTTTGTGGCCTTGCCGCTGTACGTGCTGCC
>JARWZT010000012.1 GCA_029866205.1 Rhodoferax sp. | reverse complement strand
TATTGGTGGAGCTGGCGGGATTTGAACCCGCGTCCGCAAGCCATCTTCGAGCAGATCTACATGTTTAGTGGTCTGATTTGAGTCTCGCCCTGGTGAACGCGCAGCCACACGCTTTCACCGTCGCCAGTACCCTATTGTCTTGCTCCAAACCAAGGTACCCGGTTTGACGCCAGCCGATGTGAATGACCTTACAGCCTGGACGATGCGGTTTTCACCCCATCACCCTTGCCCAGCCCATCGGCCTGCTGTTGTAAGGCTCACTGGTTATTAAGCAGCGAGTGCGAAACGTTCGTCGTTTGCAGTTAGTTTTTTTGAATCTGTTTTACGAGCGCATTCAGCTCGACATGCACCACAGCGATTCCGTACCCACGTCGAAACCAGTGCAGCCCCAAGAGTCGTATTTTAGGCGCTTGCGAGCAATTTCAAGAGCGCCATCGGTGAATTTATCTGGGCGTGGGCGTTCCAGGCGCCGACATCCGATTGGCTGCCCAAATAACCATAAGTGGCGGCCACCGTTTGCATGCCCGCCGCGTGACCGGCCAGAATGTCACGCTCGTCGTCTCCTACGTACAGGCACTGCGCGGGGGCTACTCCCAATTGGCGGGCAGCCTCAAGCAGCGGTGCGGGATGCGGCTTGGCGTGGGGTGTCGTGTCACCACTGACGATGGTGCCGGCGCTGGAGAACAAAGGCATCGCCGCAGTCAGCGGATTGGTAAACCGTTGCGACTTGTTGGTCACGACGCCCCAAGCCAGCCCACGTGCATTGATGGCGCCAATCAGGTCATGAACACCGTCAAACGCAAACGTGCGTTCGGTCATGCATTGTTCGTACTTGCTGAAAAACTCCTCCCGCATGGACTCGTAATCCACATGGTCCGGCCCCATGCCGAAGGCAATTTCCAGCATGCCACGGGCTCCCGCGCCACAAAGTGGCCTGTAGCGCTCGAAAGGGAGGGACGCCAAGCCCCGTTGCACGCGCATTTGATCGGCGGCAGCACCCAAATCAGGGGCGCTATCGATCAGGGTGCCGTCCAAGTCAAAAAGAACGGCTGCAATGTTCAAAAATGCTTCCATGACGCGCTCAAGCTGCCTTTTGCGTGGCAAACAGGTAGTTGACCGCTGTACTTTGCACCATGGAGTAGCGCTTGGTGATCGGGTTGTAGTCCATCCCGCGCGTCTGACGCAGGTCAAGCCCGGCGCTGCGGCAATACCCGGCCAATTCGCTCGGACGGATCATCTTGGCGTACTCGTGAGTGCCACGGGGCAGCAGATTAAGCAGGTATTCCGCACCCACAATAGCCGCCAAGAAGGACCAAGGACTGCGGTTGAGTGTCGAAAAAAACACCCAGCCCCCAGGTTTGACCAAAGTCGCGCACGCCTGTACCACCGAGGCCGGGTCGGGAACGTGTTCAAGCATCTCCATGCAAGTGACCACATCAAAACTGCCTGGGGCCTCGGTGGCCAAGGCCTCCGCGCTCACTTCCCGGTAGCTCACGCCAAGTGTTTCGGCCTCAAGCGCATGGAGTTGGGCCACGCGCAGCGCCTTGGTCGACAAATCAATGCCGAGCACCTGGGCACCACGACGCGCCATGGAGTCGGCCAAAATGCCGCCGCCACAACCGACATCCAGCGCGGCCAGTCCTGACACGGGACAAATCGAGTTGATCCAATCTAACCTTAACGGGTTAATTTGGTGCAAGGGACGAAATTCACTCTCGGTATCCCACCAGCGGTGCGCAAGCTCAGAAAATTTGGCCAGTTCGGCGGGGTCGGCATTCAGGCTGTCTGTTGTGTTCATGGTGGCATTATCCCGGCGGGGCAAATTATTCGGACCGCCAATTAAAAAGACCCGCCGAAGCGGGTCTTTTTCTAACCAGTGCAAGCAGATTTACTTGGCGCGGGTTCCGATGACTTCCACCTCAACGCGACGGTTCTTGGCGCGGCCTTCAGCGGTTTTGTTGTCAGCCACGGGGCTGGACTCGCCCTTGCCTTCGGTGTAGATGCGGTTCTTTTCAACACCTTTGGACACCAAATAGGCCTTAACGGCTTCAGAGCGGGCGATCGACAGCTTCTGGTTGTAACCGTCAGTTCCGATGGAGTCGGCATGGCCCACCGCGATGATCACTTCCAGGCTAATGCCTTTGAGCTTGCCCACCAAATCGTCCAGCTTGGCTTTGCCTTCAGCCTTCAACACCGATTTGTCGAAGTCGAAGAAGGCGTCGGCAGCGTAGGTCACTTTGGTTGCGGCTGCAGCGGGTGCGGGTGCGGCTGGCGCAGGTGCTGCAGCAGCAGGTGCTGGTGCAGGAGTTGCGGCTACTGGCGCGGGAGCGGGAGCGGGAGCGGGAGCGGGTGCCGGTGCCGGTGCCGGTGCGGCGGCTGGAGCAATCGCGCCATCGCAACCTGCAGCTGCCGTGGCTGGAGTCCAGCTGCCATCACGCCAGCATTGACCCGAAGCGTTTTTCCATACGTCACCAGCCGAACTGCGCCAGTTGTGAATTTCTTGTGCGCCAGCCACGGATGCAAATGCTGCAACTGCGAGGCATGCGGCGATCTTATTGAGTTTAATCACGGTATTTCCTTTGGGGAATCAAATGCAGCAGGGCTGCGGGCAAGGTCCAGGGCGCCTGCTGCGCACTGCACGGCGAGACGTTCCGGCGATTGTGCCACAGCGCAAATGCACCAAATAGGAATTCGTTGCGCGATAAACACGGTTTTTTGACATGGGTCAGGGCCTTATTCGGTGCGAAATGGCCCAGAGCGGGGGTCGTAGAATCGCGGGTTCGGTCCCGACCCTAGTAATAAGAAGTATTCATGACACAGTTCGCCAAAGAAACTCTGCCGATCAGCCTTGAAGAGGAAATGCGGCGCAGCTACCTGGATTACGCGATGAGCGTCATTGTGGGGCGCGCACTGCCAGATGCACGCGATGGCCTCAAACCGGTGCACAGGCGTGTGCTGTTCGCCATGCACGAGCTCAACAACGACTGGAATCGCCCTTACAAAAAGTCGGCGCGTATTGTGGGTGACGTCATTGGTAAGTACCACCCCCACGGTGACCAGTCGGTTTACGACACGATTGTTCGTATGGCGCAGGACTTCTCCATGCGCCACATGCTGGTGGACGGTCAGGGCAATTTCGGCTCGGTGGACGGCGACAACGCGGCGGCCATGCGTTACACCGAAATTCGCTTGGCCAAGATTGCCCACGAATTGCTCGCAGATCTGGACAAGGAAACCGTGGACTTCGGGCCCAACTACGATGGCTCTGAAAAAGAACCTTTGGTAATGCCGACGCGCATTCCCAATTTGCTGGTCAATGGCTCGGGGGGCATTGCCGTGGGTATGGCCACCAATATTCCACCGCACAACCTGAATGAAGTGGTGGACGCCTGCCTGCATTTGCTGCGCCACCCGGATGCGACGATTGAAGATTTGATGGAAATCGTGCCGGCGCCCGATTTTCCAACAGCCGGCATTATTTATGGCATCAATGGTGTCAAAGACGGCTACCGCACCGGACGCGGCAAGGTCGTCATGCGTGCCAAATGCCATTTTGAGGACATCGACAAGGGCTCGCGCCAGGCCATCATCGTCGACGAACTGCCCTACCAAGTCAACAAAAAGACGCTGCAGGAGCGCATGGCCGAGCTGGTGCACGAGAAGAAGATTGAGGGCATCAGCCACATCCAGGACGAGTCCGACAAGTCGGGCATGCGTCTGGTGATCGAACTCAAGCGGGGTGAAGTGCCCGAAGTGGTGCTCAACAACCTGTACAAGCAAACGCAGTTGCAAGACACGTTTGGCATGAATATGGTGGCCCTGATTGACGGGCAGCCCAAGCTGTGCAATCTGAAAGATCTGATTGAGGTGTTTTTGCAGCACCGCCGCGAGGTGGTGACACGCCGCACGGTGTTCAATCTGCGCAAAGCACGGGAACGCGGCCACGTGCTCGAGGGCTTGGCGGTGGCGCTGGCCAATATTGACGATTTCATTGCCATCATCCGCAACGCGCCCACGCCCCCGGTGGCCAAGGCCGAGCTGATGACGCGCAGCTGGGACAGTGTGCTGGTGCGTGAAATGCTCACCCGCAGCCGCAGCGACGGTGGCGTGATCAACGCCGACGACTACCGCCCCGACGGCTTGGAGAAGGCCTACGGTATGGGCAGCGATGGCCTGTATCGCCTGTCTGACACCCAAGCCCAAGAAATCTTGCAGATGCGTTTGCAGCGCCTGACCGGACTGGAGCAAGACAAGATCGTTGCGGAATACAAAGAAGTCATGGCAGAAATTGAAGACCTGCTGGACATCTTGGCCAAGCCCGAGCGCGTTTCGACCATCATTACCGGCGAACTCGGCACCATTCGCCAGGAATTTGGACAAACCAAGATCGGCGCGCGTCGCAGTCTGGTGGAACACAGCTCGTACGACCTGAGCACCGAAGACCTGATTACGCCCACCGACATGGTGGTCACCCTCAGCCACAGCGGCTATATCAAGAGCCAGCCCCTGAGCGAGTACCGGGCACAAAAGCGTGGCGGGCGTGGCAAACAGGCCACAGCCACCAAAGAAGACGACTGGGTTGACCAGCTGTTCATCGCCAATACGCACGACTACATCTTGTGCTTCAGTAACCGGGGTCGCCTGTACTGGCTCAAGGTCTGGGAAGTGCCGCAAGGCTCGCGCGGCTCGCGCGGACGACCCATCGTCAATATGTTCCCGCTGCAAGAAGGCGAAAAAATAACCGTGGTGCTGCCGCTCACCGGCGACAAACGCACTTTCCCGGCGGACCAGTATGTGTTCATGGCCACGTCCATGGGCACGGTCAAAAAGACTCCGCTGGACGATTTCAGCAACCCCCGCAAGGTCGGCATCATTGCTGTCAACCTGGACGAAGGCGATTTCTTGATTGGTGCGGCCATTACCGATGGCCAGCACGACGTCATGCTGTTCTCGGACGGCGGCAAGGCGGTGCGCTTCAATGAAGATGAAGTGACGGCACACGGGCGCCAGTCCCGCGGCGTCAAGGGCATGAACCTGGAAGACGGCCAAAGCGTGATCGCCATGCTGGTGGCTGAAGATGAGCTGCAAAGCGTCCTGACCGCCACCGAAAACGGCTATGGCAAGCGCACCAGCATCACCGAATACACCCGCCACGGGCGCGGCACCAAGGGCATGATCGCCATCCAACAGACCGAGCGCAATGGCAAAGTCGTGGCGGCCACCCTGGTGCACGCCGAAGACGAAATCATGCTGATCACCGACCGCGGAGTGCTGGTGCGCACCCGCGTGAGCGAAATCCGCGAGCTTGGCCGCGCCACGCAGGGCGTGACCCTGATCGGCTTGGATGAAGGCTCCAAACTCAGTGGGCTGCAGCGCATTGTCGAGAACGACGCCAATCCGTCAGACGCCCCAGAGGCTGCAGAGGGACCCGACACCAGCCCCGAGGGTGATGCCCCCGCCGAGTCCTGAGGCAGGCCCGCGGCGTGAACCGACCCTATAACTTCTCGGCCGGTCCGGCCACCATGCCACAAGACGTACTGGCACAGGCAGCCAACGAAATGCTGGACTGGCCCGACGCGGGCGGCGGGCGTTGCGGCATGGGTGTGATGGAAATGAGCCACCGGGGCAAAGAGTTCATGTCCATTTGCGCCCACGCCGAGGCTACGTTGCGCCGCCTGCTGGCGGTGCCCGGACACTTCAAAATTCTTTTCATGCAAGGCGGTGGGCTGGCGGAAAACGCCATCGTGCCGCTCAATCTCAGTGCGCTGCGTGCCCCGAAGGGCGAACGTGGCCGCACCGACTTCGTGCTCACCGGCAGCTGGAGCCAAAAATCGTGGCAAGAAGCGGCCAAATACAGCAGCACCCATGTTGCGGCCAGCAGCCAAGACTCCGGCTTTACCCAGATTCCTGATCCGGCAGGGTGGCAAATCCGCCCAGATGCGAGCTACGTGCACCTCTGCAGCAACGAGACGATTCATGGCGTGGAATACCCCGCCCTGCCCGACCTCAAAGCGCTGGGGTCTGACGCTGCACTGGTGGTCGACTTTTCGTCCCAGGTCGCCTCACGGCCAATGGACTGGCGCCACGTCGGCCTGGCCTTTGGTGGCGCACAAAAAAACCTCGGGCCAGCCGGCTTGACCGTCGTGGTGGTCCGCGAAGATTTGCTGGGGCACGCCCTGGATATTTGCCCCAGCGCTTTCAATTACGAGACCGTGGCCGCCAACGGCTCCATGTACAACACCCCACCCACCTATGCCATCTACATGGCCGGCTTGGTGTTTGACTGGTTGGAGCGCCAAGGCGGCATCGCGGCCATCGAGGCGCAAAACATCGCCAAGGCGCAAACTCTGTACGAGGCCATCGACCGCTCTGACCTGTACTTCAACCCGGTACTTGCCACCTGCCGCTCGCGCATGAATGTGCCCTTTTTTCTGCGCAACGAAGCCTTGAATGCCGATTTTTTGAGTGGCGCTGCCGCCGCTGGTCTGCTTCAACTCAAAGGCCATAAGTCGGTTGGCGGAATGCGCGCCAGCCTGTACAACGCCATGCCGCTGGCCGGCGTGCAGGCGTTGGTCGCCTATATGCAGGCATTCGAGCGCAGCCACGGCTAGCCCCCGCACCAGGAAACCATGATGACCAAGACACTTTCCGACCTCCGCGTTCAAATCGATGCGCTTGACCTGGAGCTTCTGGCCCTGCTCAACCGCCGTGCTGGCTTGGCACACGAAGTCGGAGAGCTCAAAAAGGGCGAAGGTTCGGTCGTGTTTCGACCCGAGCGCGAGGCCCAGGTGATCGGCAACCTGCAGCAGGCCAACGCGCTTACCCGCAACGAGGGTACGCTCAAACCAGAAAGCGTGGCATTCATCTGGCGTGAAATCATGTCCGCCTGCCGCGCGCTGGAGGCACCCCAGCGGGTCGCCTACCTGGGCCCGGCTGGCACCTTCAGCGAAGAAGCGGCACTGCGCTTTTTTGGTTCCAGCATCGCGCACCTACCCTGCAGCAGTTTTGACGAGGTCTTTCAGGCCACCAGTGCTGGTTCTGCCGAATACGGTGTGGTCCCGGTGGAAAACAGCACCGAAGGGGTGGTTACGCGCTCACTGGACCTGCTGCTGACCACGCCGCTGCACATCGTGGGCGAAATCAGCCTGCTGGTGCGTCACCATCTGCTGCGCGCCAGCAACAGCCTCGAAGGCATTGAAGTCGTGTTGGCCCACCCGCAAGCACTGGCGCAGTGCCAGCAGTGGCTCACCACCCACCTGCCCCACGCCGAGCGCCGTGCCGTTTCCAGCAACGCGGAAGGTGCCCGTCTGGCCGCCAATAAACCCACCTGGGCCGCCATTGCCAGCGAGCGGGCGGGTGCCACTTTTGGCCTGCACCTGGCGGCGCGCGCCATTCAGGACGACGCCTTCAACCGGACCCGGTTTGTGGTGGTCTGCCTGCCTGACACCTTGCCCGCTCCGGGTGCGAGCGGACGCGACTGCACCAGCCTGGTGGTGTCGGTGCCCAACCGCCCCGGCGCGGTGCACGACATGCTGGTACCGCTCAAGCAACACGGCGTTTCGATGACGCGATTTGAGTCACGTCCGGCACGCTCGGGCCAGTGGGAGTATTTTTTCTACATCGACCTGCAAGGTCACCCGTCGGAGCCCCATGTTCAGGCCGCTTTGGCGGACCTGCAGAACCTTTGCGCTTTTTACAAGGTGCTGGGGACCTACCCCTTGGCGGACTGAGGGGCCCGGGCAATGTTTGAACAACTGGGGTTGGTGGGCTGCGGCCTGATGGGTGGCTCTTTTGCGCTTGCCCTCAAGCGCGCGGGCTTGGTGCGGCGCGTGGTCGGCTACAGCCCCTCGGAGTCCACCCGGGCCAAGGCCTTGGCCATGGGCGTGGTGGACGCCGTGACCGCGACTGCGGCAGAGGCAGCAACTGGCTCCGATCTGGTGCTGGTGGCCGTGCCGGTGGCTGCGACAGAGGCCACCCTGGCGGCGATTGCCCATGCCCTGTCAGCAAACGCGCTGGTCATGGACGTGGGCTCCACCAAATGTGACGTGGTGGCCGCCGCCCAACGTGCGCTGGGAGAAGCGCTTGGCTGCTTCGTGCCAGCACACCCGATTGCCGGCAAAGAGGTCGCCGGCGTCGCCCACTCTGACCCCGGCTTGTACAACGGCTGCCAGGTGATCTTGACCCCGACGTCGGAGACAGGCGCGGCGCAACTGGCCCAGGCCGAAGCCGTGTGGCGCGCGCTGGGTTGCCGGGTGCGCCAGATGTCTGCCCCTGACCACGACGCCGCCTTTGCCGCCGTGAGCCACCTGCCCCACGTCCTGGCCTTTGCCATGATGAATGCGATTGGCTCGCAGCCCCAGGCCCGCGACTATTTGTCCCTGGCCGGCCCCGGATTTCGGGATTTCACACGCATTGCCGCCAGCGACCCCTCGGTCTGGCGTGACATTTTTCTCGCCAACAGCACCCAAGTGCTGGCGCAAATCAAGTGGTTCAGCAACTGCCTGAGTGAACTGGACTTTGCCATTCACCGCGGCGACGCCCAAGCCATCGAAGCCCTTATCGCCCAAGCCAGCGACGCACGCGCAGCCTGGCACCTGGGCGCAGACGCACCAAAATAATGTTTTCTACCGCTTTTTTAGACTTACCCCCCCTGCAAACCGCCAGCGGCACCGTCGCGCTGCCGGGCTCCAAAAGCATCTCCAACCGCGTGCTGCTGCTCTCCGCACTGTGCGAGGGCACCACCGTCGTTCACGACTTATTGGACTCCGATGACACCCGGGTCATGCTCGCCGCGCTGCGCCAACTGGGCTGTGGTGTGCAACTACAAGCCAGCACCGTCACGATCACCGGCCTGGGCGGCAGCGCCCAAAACCATGCGTCGATTGCTTTTTTCATGGGCAACGCAGGGACGGCCATGCGCCCCCTGACCGCCGCTTTGGCCGTCTTGGGGGGCGACTACACGCTCTCGGGCGTGCCGCGAATGCATGAGCGGCCGATTGGCGATCTGGTGGACGCACTGCGGCTGCTGGGTTGCCAGATTGATTACTTGGGCAACGAAGGCTTTCCTCCGCTGCGTATCGGCAAACCAGCGCTCCAGCTACAGGCACCCATTCGGGTTCGGGGCGATGTCTCCAGCCAGTTTTTGACCGCCTTGCTGATGGCGCTGCCTCTGGTGGCGCACGACCAGGACATCGCCATTGACGTGGTGGGCGAACTCATCAGCAAGCCCTACATCGACATCACGCTCAACTTGCTGGCGCGTTACGGCATCGCGGTACGCAGCGAGCACGACGGCAGGTTTGTTATTCCCAAGGGCAGCCATTACCGTTCGCCCGGAAGCATTCACGTCGAGGCCGACGCCTCGTCGGCCAGCTACTTTATTGGTTTGGGCGCCATCGTTTCTGGCCCCGGCATTCGGATTGAGGGCGTGGGCGCGGACTCCATTCAAGGCGACATCAGGTTTGTGGAGGCGGCCCAGGCCATGGGCGCATTGGTGGAAAAAGGCCCTAACTGGCTGCAAATATCGCGCGGCCAGTGGCCCCTGCGTGCCATTGCCGGTGACTTCAACCACATCCCCGACGCCGCCATGACGCTGGCAGTGATGGCGCTGTACGCCGACGGCCCCAGTGAGCTGCGCAATATTGCGAGCTGGCGCGTCAAAGAGACCGACCGCATTGCCGCCATGGCCACCCAGCTGCGCAAGCTCGGCGCACAGGTCGAAGAAGGCCCGGACTGGCTGCGCATCCACCCGCTGCCGCAAGCCCAATGGAAACCCGCCAGCATCCACACCTACGACGATCACCGCATCGCCATGTGCTTTTCACTCGCGGCCTTCAACCCGGCAGCCATCGCGGTCCGCATTGAAGACCCCAAATGCGTTGCCAAAACCTTTCCGGACTACTTCGAGGCCTTGTTTTCCGTGTCCCAAACGATGCCCGGCGCCATTCCGGTGCTGTGCGTGGACGGCCCCACCGCCTCCGGCAAGGGCACGCTGGCATCGACCCTTGCTTCGCAACTGGGCTACCATTTTTTGGATTCGGGCGCGCTGTACCGCATCACCGCTTACGCCGCCTTGCAAGTCGGCTTGGCCCTGGACGAAGCGCACGCTGACGCCATCGCCGCGCTGGCGGCCACGCTGGACATTCGCTTTGCGGGCGAGCGTGTCTGGCTGGGCACGCAAGACATCAGCGACGCCATCCGCACCGAGCAGGCCGGCATGAACGCCTCTGCCGTGTCCAGCCTGGGCGCGGTACGCGCCGCCTTGGTTGGCCTACAGCACAGCTTTCGCCGCCTGCCAGGCTTGGTCGCAGACGGACGGGACATGGGCACCGTCATTTTTGCTGATGCCACGCTCAAGGTTTACCTGACCGCGAGCGCCGAGCGCCGCGCAGAACGGCGCCATAAGCAATTGATTTCAAAGGGAATTTCGACTACACTCGACACTCTTTGCGCAGACCTGCAGGCCCGCGATGCCCGTGACACCCAACGTGCTGTGGCGCCCCTAAAGCCCGCGCAAGACGCCAAGCTGCTGGACAACTCTGAGTTAACGGTCGAATCGTCCGTGACGCAGGTCTTGAACTGGTGGCAAAGCAAGCAGCCTTTTGGGGCCACTTCGGTGGCGTGAAAAGACTGCCGTGAGAAGCCAAAGGCGTATTGCGCCTTTGCAAGGCCCCCAAGGCTCCCTTCGCGCTGCATGCGCATGGTCTTGGGGTTCAACAACTTAACCCCGCGGTTTTTTATCCGCACAAAAAATGTCCGAATCTTTCGCAGACCTATTTGAAGAGTCACAAAAAGCCTCTGAAACCCGTATTGGTGAAGTCGTTACCGCCGAAGTCGTTCGCATTGAACACAACTTCGTCGTCGTCAACGCTGGCCTGAAGTCAGAGGCTTATGTGCCTTTGGCCGAATTCAAAAGCGACAAAGGTGAACTCGAAGTTCAAGTAGGCGAATTTGTCTCTGTGGCTATTGTTGCCATGGAAAACGGCTACGGCGACACCATCGTCAGCCGCGACACCGCCAAGCGCCTGGCTTCGTGGATGTCCCTGGAAAAATCTCTGGAATCCGGCGAGTTTGTCACTGGTACCACCAGCGGCAAGGTCAAAGGCGGCCTGACCGTTCTGGTCAACGGCATCCGCGCATTCTTGCCCGGTTCCCTGGTTGACACCCGCCCCACCAAAGACTTGTCTCCCTACGAGAACAAGACCATGGAATTCAAGGTCATCAAGCTCGACCGCAAGCGCAACAACGTCGTGCTGTCACGCCGCGCTGTGGTGGAAGCTTCGATGGGTGCCGAGCGCGCCAATCTGATGGCCACCCTGAAAGAAGGTTCCGTGGTGCACGGTGTGGTGAAAAACATCACCGAATACGGCGCATTTGTGGACCTGGGCGGCATCGACGGCCTGTTGCACATCACCGACATGGCATGGCGCCGCGTTCGCCATCCTTCCGAGGTGGTTACGGCGGGTCAAGAGATCACTGCCAAGATTCTCAAGTTTGACACCGAGAAAAACCGTGTCTCCCTGGGTCTCAAGCAAATGGGTGATGACCCATGGATGGGCGTGAACCGCCGCTACCCCCAGGCTACCCGCATGTTCGGCAAGATCACCAACATCGC
>JARWZT010000006.1 GCA_029866205.1 Rhodoferax sp. | reverse complement strand
GATGGCACCAATGATGGCCATGGGACTTGCCTCGGGCTTTGAGTCGATTCGTTCTTGTGGGTGAGATTGCATGCTGCGGGCTCCTCTGGTTTCATGAAGCCGCATGTTTGCTTCGATCCCGAAGAGCTATCAAGTCGATCTGACCTCTCGGGTTACATCGCCGTATCAAATAGCTGTCTCAACATTTAACGTGAAACAACACACATTTTGAGCGCCACAACACCTTGCTCAACGAAGCAATAAAAAAATGAACGAGTCAATCTTGCCGCCTCAGCCAAGCGCTACCGCTAGCACCTATAGCTTTGGTCCGTCAGAGGATGCGCACATGTTTCATTCTACGGGGCGTCGCTCAGGATTCATGAAAGTTAGAATGATGAACCGGACCCCAAGTGCTTGAACTGCGTCCCTATCAAAAACTTAGGCGGTTTGTGATGAGGTGTGTTCTGCCCCGCCAAGAATATTTCGAACTGATTCCAAGTCGTTCGAACAATTTACAACTCTTTCGGGGCCTCTTTGGGTGCGCCCCTAGAGCACTTTCCGGACCAGACAGGCTTCTTCATAGGCCTCAATGTCTTTAAGCCGGTACAAAACTTTCCCGACGATCTTCAAATACTGCGGGCCCTCGCCGACGGTGCGCCAGCGCTGAAGGCGTGCGACTGAACAAACCCAACGATCGGCGAGCATTATTTCGGTCAGTAGCGGGCGGGTAGGTTCGGCCGGGACCTCTGGAACCAACAGTTTGGGCTCAAACTTGGGTTCGTTGGCTGCGGTTTTAACGATGCCACTGGACAGGGCGTCCAGCAAGTCACCCATTTTTTCAGCCCGTGAGTTCGATGACGAGGATTGGTTAGTAGCCATGGACTTGCTCCTTGATGCCTGTATGCAGTGGTTTCATATAGGTTCATACCGGTTGGCTGGGCATTTTTCTCAGTGAGCTAGCAATGAAGGAAATCGCTCCATCAAATTGAATATGGCAAAACCTGAATTCGCACCGCACCGATTGCATGCGGTTTTATGTGGTGCTGGCCCGCAAGGTGTGATGGGGCGCAGATCGAGCTGGATTGGGATACTCAGGTCAAGGTATTGGCTACGGATATTTTTTTCTCAGCACAAAGCTGGTTCACGTAGTCGCCAAAAGCTGACATGAGCTTAGACTTTGCGATCTGAGGGGTGGCGCCAACGTTGCCAGACAAGTACAACGCCGACATGCCTATGCAAAATGCGAGCATGGACAAGGTGGTGTTCCGCGAATCGGAATCAGCAAACAGACCCTCTTTGATGCAACTTCGAACACACTCGTGCAGAATCCGATAGGTTGGCTTGGCTGCGTCAGTGGCCTGCTCCCAACCCTTGATTCGAGCCAAGCCACGGCCCGACAAAAAGATCAACTCAAAGTAGCCTGCCTGCTCGATAGAAAAATCAAAGAAGCCCTGGGCGAGCAGCAGTAGGCTCTGGCGTGCGTCTTCAGTACCGCGATGGCGATTTAGATAGTCTTCAAACACCAGAAAGCCAGCCTCCAGTAAGGCAAGTTGCAACGACTCCTTGTTGGCAAAGTGCTTGTAGATCGCCATGGGCGTGATACCAACATCCCCCGCAATTTGCCGCATCGAGATGTGTTCAGGGCCCTGCTGCAAGAGACGTTCGAGGGCAGCGGAAAGAATCCTGGATTTTGTGGATAGAGCGACGTCTTCAGACATTTATCAAACGGCACTCAGCGGTCAACGCATCTCGCTAATAACCACGGTCGGAGGTGTGTCAGTGTAGTTCTTCATGTCAGCACCCAGTGCCTTGCCCGCCGCTGCCATGCCTGCCTGAAACGTGGCCTGATCGGCAAACACCATGTGCGCGGCTGCCACGACGGGCGGTGGCTTACCAGCGCCGTTTGAAAGACATTCATCAATTTCAAGCCGTTGTAGGCCATGCGGCTCCAGCAGCTCACCGATCAGAGCGCTGTGTTTGGTCTGGTAATAGCTGTGGTCAAAACGTTGACCTTCAACGGCAGGATAGGAAACGGTAACACGGATCATTGGGTACTCCAGTTGATAGAAGGATGGCGGTCCTCAAACCGCCGTTCGAATCTCGGTCATGAGATCGCGCTTGAGATAGGCCGATGCAGCAATTACGCCACCCACCAGTGCGCCAATCACGCCATCGGTGGCGATATCCTGCCCGGTCAAATACAGCCCACGAATGGGTGTCTGGGCCCGCAGCCATTTTTGCGCAAATCGCTTAGGCGAAGCTTCAATGCCCATGAATCCCCCATGCTGGCGTTTGGCGAAGGTTTCATACGAAAGGGGCGTGGAAACTTCTACGTAGTCAAGGTATTGCTCTGCATTTGGAATGTGGCGATACAACTCCGCTAGCAGGCGTTGCTTGATCTGATCTTTGATTGTCAAGTAATCATCGCCACGCTTCATCCAAGTGGTATCCGCCCATTGCGCGAAATGGCGATAGTCGGTGTATGCGTACATCTCTACCGTGGCTTTACCGGGGAAGTCTCTCTCCCAATGCGGGTCTTTGGTCGATGGAAAGGTGACGAAGCACCAGGGGAAAGGTGCATCAAAGTCCTGTCGATGTGCCACCAGGTTTTGTTCCAAATCTGCGCTTGGATGTGCCCATATATTGGCTGGGCTCAGACCCACTTGATCGTTGCTACCCTTGAATCCAATATTGATCCCGACAACGGCGTAGGCGTCGCGCACATGGCTCAATTGCGAGACCATCGCTTGCTCTGTCGCCGAATGTTGGCTGAGCAGTCGACCAAAGGTGTTTTGCACACCAGCGTTGCTAAACACCGTCGGGCAAGAAATGACTTCGCCCGAGGTCAAGCGCACACCCGTCACCGCATCGTCTCGTGTCATGATTTCTTCGACCTCTGCACTGTGCAGTACCCGGCCACCCGCGTTCTCAATGATGGGGACCATTGCCTTGGCAAAGGCACTGCCGCCTCCCACCGGATAGTGCGCGCCGTTCACGTAGTGCTTGGCCAGCATACAGTGCATGGCAAACGAGCTTTTGCTTGGCTCTAGACTGTAATCGCCCCAGTTCGCACACAGAACGGCAATCAGCTCTTCGTTCGTGGTCAGCTGGCGAAGGACGTCGATGGTGAGTTGTTCGGAGTATTGGTGGAAGTCAGTACAGTAGGCGTCATAAACTTTATCGGCCAACACTAGCGGCATGGCTTTTTGCGCGAAATAAGGACCAGACGACTTAGCCACTTTGCCGACCAACATTAGGTAGGTATCAATCGCGGCCGACTCTGATGGGAAATGCACTTTTAAGACATCTCCATAGGCCTCCATGCCCGCTGGGATTTCATAAGTCTGTTCACCAATCACCATGCGATTAAAGATGGTAGGCAGAGCAGACCATTCAATTTGTCCTCCGGTGGCTCGGTTGAACAACTTCCAGCCTGCACCTTTGGTGGAGCCCACTTCGCCTATGTAGTGCATTCCCACGGTCCAGCGGTACCCATTGCGCGTGTAAGCCTGTGTCATGCCGCCTACCACGTTATGTTGCTCAAGCAGCAAGATGCGCT
Organism: Rhodoferax sp.; assembly: GCA_029866205.1. Classification (GTDB taxonomy): domain Bacteria; phylum Pseudomonadota; class Gammaproteobacteria; order Burkholderiales; family Burkholderiaceae_C; genus Allorhodoferax. The sequence goes on along the minus strand of JARWZT010000006.1, from coordinate 10,389 downwards.
GGCCTTCCTGCGCAAGGAGCGAGGCGACGCTGAGCCCACCCATTCCCGATCCGATGACGATGGCGTCAAATTCTCCAACTACGCCTTCATGCTTGCGGTAAGCCGTTCCTGTTGAATTCATATTTGCATCTCATTGTTTGGTGTACACGTGTATACTTTATTCAAATCGAATACACATGTCAATGAGCCAACCTGGAATTGATGATGTTCGGTTGGCTCAACAGTCGAGTCAAACAGAGTCTAAGTTCGAAAGCCGGATGATGATTCGGTATCGATCGACTGTGCTGCTGCAGCAATTGGGAACATCTAACAGCTGTCTCAACATTTGGAATGATGAACTGAACCCCAAGAGCTTGATCTACCTGCCCTTGAAAAACCTAGGCCGTTTGTGATGAAGTGTGTTCTGCCCCGCCAGTACAAAGACCTCAAACCTGCTCAGCAGGCTTTGAGGCAGCCTCAAGCCCCGCACCAAGCGGGGCTTTTTGCTTTGGGCTCCTGACTGCGACCTGCGCCAGTGGCCCGGTAAAGACGTCTCAAACCCCGTTTGTCTCAAAACCTCATGACTTTTTCGGACTTGGTTCCGAGCCGTGAATTTGCGGGTGAAGGCAAAATAGGTTTTGAACCAAGCCGAACGAAATTTCGTTGTTCAGAGCGTTTTGAGCTTAGCCGTACCGATTGAACGAGGTTTTAGTGATCGTGCGCCGCCCTTTTGTCTGGCGCTTTTGGGGTTTTGGCGGTGCATTATGGCTACAGTCGTTAAAAACCGATTGTCGGTACGCTGTCCGGACGTTATGATGGGCAACCATCCAAAAAACAGGGGGCGCCATGACCGCAGTCATTCATTCCAAATCTGAGCGTATCGATGTGCGGGCCAGCATGCCTGTGAAGCAATTGCTTCAGGAAGCGGCGCGCGTGGCGCACAAAAATGTGAGCGAGTTTCTGCTGGACGCGGGCATCATGGCGGCCAACCAGACCTTGGCTGACCGCACCCGATTTGAGCTGGGCGATGAGAAGTGGCTGGCGTTTCAGGCTGCACTAGACCAGGCCGTGAGCGTCAAGCCCAAGCTCAAGAAACTTTTGTCTGAGCCGGGGCTGCTTGGTTGAGTTCGCAGGCTTACGAGCCAGTTCGCAAACTGGCCGCATCAGACGCCGTTGCGTCCTTTGATTGTGGCCAGAGCGCACTGAACCAGTTTTTGCAGCGCTTTGCGCTTGTCAACCAAAAATCCAACAGCGCGCAAACCTACGTGAGCTGCCATTCGGGCTCGGTCCTTGGTTTCTACAGCCTGGCGGTAGGCAGCGTTGAGCCATCCAATGCGGCACCGCGTGTGACCAAAGGCATTCCACAGCACCCCGTGCCGGTGATGATTCTGGCCCGGCTTGCCGTGGACCTTCAGCACCAGGGCGCCGGATTGGGCAAAGCACTGCTCAAAGATGCACTGCTGCGCACTGCACAGGCGGCGGACATTGCTGGGATTCGTGCACTGCTGGTGCATGCCAAGGACGAGCCTGCCAGATTGTGGTACCTCAATTGGGAGTTTGAACCCAGCCCGTCCGATCCGTTTCACCTGTTACTTTTGTTGAAGGACATCAAGGCCATGGTAGGTAAAGCTTGATACAAAAGTTCAGAGAAGTTGGCCGATTTATAAATCGTACGAAAACTCCTTGACGCCGATCCAATATTGACCGTCGGGGGTGCAGCGTAAAACTTGGCTCAGTGGGCATCCGGTCATTTTTGAAAAAGCCTCCTGGCAAGGCGCATTGCGCTGATAGAACGTAAAATCATTGCTTGCCACTGATAAACTCTTCCCTATGTTTAAGCAATTGGTCACAGCGTTTCTAATTCTTTGCATGGGCTGGCAGTCGCTGGCCTTTGCAGGCTTTGATGCGCTTGTGGCGCATGAAGAGCATGAACAGCATGAGCTGCTCCACTTCCAGGGTGTTGCCCATCACCATGATGACCATGCGCAAGACTTTCATGAGGACAATTCCACGGCATCTACCGTGCACGGTCTGTCCGACGCCAGCCAGTTTTCCTCGGCCCTGCCTACTGCGCAAAGTTCTTCGCCCGGCCTGCCCGGTGTGGACCAACCCTCTGTAGAGCATCTCCTTTCTAGGGCCCAGTTGCTACCCGACGGCTTAGATCGACCCCCGAAACCATTGGCCTGAAATTAGGCCGTGCCTGCGCTTGAAACGGCGCAGTGCGTTTTTGGGTTCCGCCCTTTCCATTGCGTCTGTATTTGGCGACTGTGAATGGGCGCAAATTGTCGATTCACACTATGAAAATAATGACATGGCGCAGGCCATGGTTGTCAGCGCAAGCTTGGATGCCTTGCGCGCTGACCTGCCTGGCTCTTGCCGCACCCACTTTCGGGCGGGCGCAAGAAAATACGCGTTTTGCACCCCCCGCTGCATCCTCTGCCGTATCTTCTCCTGCGGTGGGTACGCTGACGCTCAACCAAGCGCTTGAGGCTGCGTGGCAACGCTCATTAGAGGTATCCGAATCACGCGGTAGATCTGCCCGCGCGCAGGCCGACCAGGCCGTCACTCAAAGCTGGTTGGCTGGCGCCCCTGCAGTGAGCATGGCCCAGCGCGAGGGGGGCGCGGGTGCGCCGGCCGGAAACCGTGAGACTGAGCTTGAGCTGGCGCTTCCTCTTTGGCGGCCCGGACAGCGTGCCGCTGGGGGGCAGCTAGCTCAATCGCAGTCGGCTTGGGTTCAGGCCACTGAGCAAGCCGAGCGCTTGCGCTTGGCGGGGCGCCTGCGCGAAGCGACGAGCGCCCTGCATTTGGCCGAGGTCGAATTGCAGCAAGTGGAGCAGCAGGTCCAGGCCTTAAGCCAATTGACGCAGGATGTACACAGGCGCGTGCGCGCGGGTGATCTCGCCCCCGCCGATGCGCTTGCAGCCCGTTCTGATTGGCTCGCAGCCCAAGCGCAAGCAGGCGCAGCGCGTCAAGCCTTGGGTATCCAGCAGTCCCATTGGCACCTGCTCACCGGCCTTGCACCCCTGAAATGGCAGACGAGCGCCGTCCCGACTGTGGCCCAATTGCCGGATACCCACCCCGAACTCATCCTCGCCAGCGCCGCGGTGGACTTGGGCCAGCGTCGGGCGGACTTGGCGCGGGTTCAACGCTCGGATTCTCCAGAATTGACACTGGGTGTGCGGCAAGAGTACCCGGGGCAAGGGGCGGGTTCGCAAAGCAGTGTGGTGGTGGCGCTGCGGGTGCCCGTGGGCGGACAGGTCTACCAGCAGCCCCACATTGCTGCTGCGCTTGGTGAGTTGGATATGGCGCAAACCCAGGCGCAGCGCATGCGCGAGCGCCTAGCGGCCGAAGTGGCGCTGGCGCAGAGCCAGCTGGGCTTGAGTCAGGCCCAACTGCAAGCTGAGCGAGAGCGCTCGCAATTGCTGGCCGAACGCGTCCGCCTTATTGACAAGTCCTTCCGTGCCGGTGAAACCGCGCTGCCCGACATGCTGCGTGCCCTGGCCGCAGCGGCCAGCGCCGAGAGTGCCTTCGCACGCCAGCAGATCAACCATCAAACGGCGACGGCTCGCCTTGAACAAGCTTTGGGATTACTGCCATGATTTATCAATATATTTCCAGATTCGTTGGGGCAGGCTTGACGGCCAGCCTGCTGGCGTTGATGCCTGTCCCCACCTGGGCTGGCCCCGGCGCGCATGGCCCCAATGGCGAGCACTTGGATGCGCCAACGGTGGGTAACGCCAACGCCATGCAGGCCAACCTTCAAATAGAAGCCAAGTCCGATCTCTTCGAGCTGGTCGCCACGCTGGCTGGTGGCGAGTTGTCTATTTTCATTGACCGCTTTGCGAGCAATGAGCCCGTGCTGCAGGCGCAGGTTGAAGTGGAGTCTGACGGGCTTAAGGCCCAGGCCAAATTCCACGCCGACATCGGCCATTACGCAGTCGATGACCCGGCCATGCTGAAAAAGCTCTCCGCGCCGGGTGAGCACCCGCTGGTGATCACCGTGCTTGCGGGCAAGGACAGCGACTTGCTTGATGCGGTGTTGCGTGTGCCAGCTCCTTTGGCCGTTCATGACCACCACTTCCACTGGGAGTGGTGGGCCCTTGGGGCCTTCGCCACTTTGGTTTTGCTAGGCATTACAGCCGCGCGCCTGCGCAAGCAGCGCCAGCGTCGGTTTTCTCTCGGTGGTCAAGTATGAAAAGTTTGTCTTATCTTGGCGTTCAAGTGGCGATTCTGGCGATGGCAAGTGCCCTTTCTGCCTGGGCTGGCCCGGGCGCGCACGGACCGAATGGCGAACATTTGGATCAAGCCACTTCGCCGACTGCCGGTGGGCTTGCCCGCTTGCCTGACGGCAGTGTGAACGTGCCCAAGCTGGCGCAAAGGCGCATGGAACTGCGTACCCAACTCGCCCCCGAGTCCGAGGCCGCCGCGACCATTCAGCTGCCCGGCCGGGTCGTGGCAGACCCCAATGCCAGCGGCCAAGTGCAGGCCACGCATGGCGGACGTGTGGAGCCTGGGCCGCGCGGATTACCCATGCCAGGCCAAGCTGTCAAGCAAGGCGAGGTGCTGGTTTGGGTGCGCCATCATGCCGAGCCCTTTGCGCTGGCGGCCCAGCAATCTCAGCGCGCCGAGTTGAAGGCCGCGCGGGACTTGGCCGAGCAGCGCCTGCGCCGGTTGGAGTCGCTTGAAGGCACGGTGCCACGCAAGGATATTGACGCCGCCCGCATCGATGTGCAGTCACTGACCGAGCGCGAACAGCGCATCGCTGCGAGTTTGGATGCGCGTGAGCCCTTGCGCGCGCCGGTTTCGGGTGTGATCGCACGTGCCGATGTGAAGGCGGGCCAGATTGTGGACACACGCGAGGTGTTGATTGAGATCGTCGATCCTGCCCGCCTGATGGTGGAGGCCAGCACACCCGATGTGTCGCTCGGCAGTCGTCTGGGCGCGGCCCATCTGGCCGGGCTTGAGGGCGTCAAGCTACAACTGGTCGGCGCTGCGCGGTCCCTGCGTGACGGCATGTTGCCGCTGAACTTTCGAGCTTCGGTCGCTGCTGGTGCAGCACCCTTGGCGGTAGGTCAACCCGTGACACTGGTCGCGGCACTCAAGGAGCGGCGCAAGGGCATCGTTTTGCCGGCGTCTGCTGTGGTGCGCAGCCCGGCTAACGAACCCATCGTCTGGATCAAGACGCGCGCTGAGCGCTTCATGCCGCAGCCGGTTCAGGTCCAGCCGCTGGACGCTGGCACAGTGTTGGTTACCCAGGGGCTGGCCGCTGACAACCGTGTGTTGGTCCAAGGCGCGGCGCTGGTCGCGCAGATCCGCTGAACGGAGCTTAAGCATCATGTTCAATTGGATCGTTCAATACAGCCTGCGCAACCGGCTGTTCGTCCTGGCCTTTGCGGCTTTGCTCATGGTCTATGGGGCATTGACCGCCTGGCGCACACCGGTCGATGTGTTTCCCGACCTCAACAAACCGCTGGTGACGGTGCTGACTGAGGCCGGTGGCATGGCGCCGGAAGAGGTCGAGCAACTGGTTAGCTTTCCCATCGAGACGGCGCTCAACGGCATGCCCGGTGTCACCCGGGTGCGTTCCACCTCGGGCATTGGCCTGTCGGTGGTGTACGCCGAGTTCGACTGGGGCACCGACATCTACCGCAACCGCCAGTTGGTCGCCGAGCGCTTGGCGCAACTGCGCAGTCAACTACCTGCCGACATCACGCCCGTGATGGGGCCCGTCTCGTCCATCATGGGCGAGATCATGCTGATTGCATTGCCGCTGCAAGGCGGCGAGGGCGCGGCCACGCCCATGCAGGCCCGTGAATACGCCGACTTTGTGCTGCGCCCGCGCCTGCTTGGCATCGCTGGTGTGTCCCAGGTCATTCCCATCGGCGGGGAGGTGCGCCAACTGCGGGTGGAGCCCGATCCGGCGCGCATGGCTCAGCTGGGCATAACACTCAGCCAAGTCGAACAGGCGCTGCGCGGGTATGCCGGCAATGTCGGAGGCGGCTTCATTGACCTCAACAGCCGCGAATACCTGATTCGCCACATGGGCCGTACCCATCGGCTGGAGGATTTGCAAGGCATGGCGGTGGCTTGGAAGGACGGTCGGCCCGTGCTGCTAGAGCAAGTGGCGCAAGTGCGCTTTGCCGCCGGCCTCAAGCGCGGCGATGCGGGTTACCAAGGGCAGCCTGCCGTGATCCTAAGTGTGCAAAAGCAGCCGGCCGCTGATACGGTCAAGCTCAGCCGGCAAATTGAGCAAGCCTTGGGTGACCTTCAAGCGGGCCTGCCACAGGGCTTGGCCAAACCCCAGGTGCTGTTTCGGCAGGCTGATTTCATCAAGGCCTCCGTTGGCAACGTGACCGAAGCCTTGCGCGACGGCGCGGTGATTGTGGCCATCGTGTTGTTCGCGTTCTTGCTGTCCGCACGCACCACGCTGATTTCCTTGGTCGCCATTCCACTGTCCTTAGCGGTCACGGCTTTGGTCTTTCGCTGGCTGGACCAGTCGATCAACGTCATGACCCTGGGGGGCTTGGCGATTGCGATTGGCGAATTGGTTGACGATGCGGTGGTTGACGTTGAAAACATTTTGCGCCGGCTCAAAGAGAACCGCGCCCTGGCCCAGCCGCGCTCGGTGATGGCAGTCGTGCAGCAGGCCAGCGTCGAAGTGCGCTCAGGCATTGTGTACGCCACGGTGATCGTTGTGCTGGTGTTCGTTCCCTTGTTCGCCTTGCCGGGCATCGAAGGCCGTCTGTTTGCGCCGCTGGGTATTGCTTACATCGTCTCCATCCTGGCGTCGATGGCGGTGTCCATGACAGTGACCCCGGTCCTGTGCAGCTACCTGCTTCCCAGAATGAAACAGCTGGGACACGGGGACAGCCCCCTTGTCGCGCGCCTGAAGGCCTGGGACCGAAGGCTACTCAACTGGTCCTTTCCGCGGGCACGGGTGCTGATCAGTGCTGCGGTTGTGGCGGTTGCTTTGGCCGCCGCCAGTGTGCCCTTTTTCCCACGCGCCTTTTTGCCAGCCTTCAATGAGGGCTCGCTGGTGCTGTCTTTGTTGTTCAACCCGGGCACCTCGCTGGCCGAGGCCAATCGCATGGGGGCGGTGGCTGAACAACTGATCGGCCAAGTGCCTGGCGTCAGTCAGGTGGGTCGGCGTACGGGCCGAGCTGAACTCGACGAGCATGCCGAGGGCGTACATTCGACCGAGATCGATGTGGACTTGCACCGCGATGGCAAGCCGGTAGATCGCGAGCAAGTGATGGCCCGCATCCGCACCCAACTGGTCGTCTTGCCTGCCCAAGTGGCCATCGGCCAGCCGATTTCCCACCGGCTGGACCACCTGCTCTCGGGCGTTCGGGCGCAAATTGCGGTCAAGATTTACGGCGACGACACCGACACCCTGCGTGGGCTGGCCGAGCAGATGCGCGGCAAACTGGCCACCATCCCCGGTCTGGTGGACCTGACCGTGGAGAAGCAGGTGCTGATCCCACAGATCATGGTCCGGCTTGAACCGCAGCGACTGGCGCAGACCGGTCTGCCGCCGGGTGAGGCCCTGCGCATTCTAAAGGCCCTGACGGACGGTGCCCATGGCTCGCAAATTGTGGACGGGGCCAAACGCTACGACTTGGTGCTGCGACTGCCCGACGACAAGCGCAGCCCGCAGGATCTGGCACGCACGCTGGTGGACACGCCCGCCGGTCGCCTGCCGGTGTCCAGCTTCGCCACGGTGACCGAAGCCGATGGCCCCAACCAGATCGGCCGCGAGAACGGCCGTCGGCGCATCGTCGTCTATGCCAACAGCGACGGCTCCGACATGGGCCGCATCGTGGCCGACATTCGCCAAGCCATCGCAGCCACTCCGCTTCCCAGCGGCAGCTTCGTCAACCTGGAGGGTCAATTCCAGGCGCAGGAGCAGGCGACCGGCCAGATCATAGGTTTGTCGCTGGTGTCGCTGGCGCTCATGTTCCTGGTGCTGTACTCGCGCTATCGCTCGGCGGTGCTGGCGGGCATCATCATGGCCAACATCCCGCTGGCACTGATCGGCAGCGTGGTCGCGATGTGGCTGGCGGGCGTGACGCTGTCGGTAGCCACGATGGTGGGTTTCATCACCTTGGCCGGCATTGCCACGCGCAACGGCATCTTGAAGATCAGTCATTACATCAACCTGTGCCGTTTTGAGGGCGAGACCTTCAGCCAGGCCATGATTGTGCGCGGCTCGATAGAGCGGCTGACACCGGTGCTGATGACGGCGCTGGTGGCGGCCTTTGCATTGACGCCGCTGCTGATGACCGCTGATGCGCCGGGCAAGGAGATCCTGCACCCCGTGGCGGTGGTTATCTTTGGCGGCTTGATCAGTTCCACGCTGCTGGACACCTTGCTCACCCCGCTGCTGTTCTGGCGCTTCGGTGCCCAGGCTACGGATCGGCTGTTGACGCAAAGCAGCCCCGACGAGGAAGCACAAGAACCGGTGCAAGAGGCATTCTGACGATTTGATGGACTGGCTTGGTGGTGCCGCCTTCAAGCGCACCACGCCCTACAAGGAGACATGACACATGAAAATGAAGCATTTAATTTCGGCAGCTGGCTTGGCCATTTCCTGCCTAAGCATCACTCCGGCCCAGGCCCATGGCGACGCCAAACCCCTGCATGGCGGCATCTTGCAGGTGGCCAATGACCTCAGCTTTGAGCTGGTCGCCCAGGCCGATGGCGCCACGATCTACCTAATGGACCATGGCAAGCCGATGGCGTCCAAAGGCATCACCGGCAAGCTCACTGTTTTGCAAGGCAGCAACAAGATGGAAGCAGACATCAAAGAAGCGGGTGACAACACGCTGCGCGTCATGGGCGTCAAGTTGGGCAAAGGAGACAAGCTCGTCGCCTCTCTTGGCAACGTCGGCGGCAAGAGCATGACCGTGCGATTTACGATCAAATAAGGTCGCCTGTCTGCGGTGACAGTATGAGAGCTGTAATCTCGAACGACTGCTGCATGGCCTCCACCGTCACGTCCGATGCAATAACGGAAATGGGTAGCTCCAGATGCTGCTCCATGGGTTTTTGGATTTCCGCTTAACGACCTTTGAACCAGGCCCTATGAAAGCCGCATAGGCTTATCTCGGCTTTTCATCGTGCGTCAAGCGGTGTAGCACCTGCTGACCCGATTGCGCAATGCTCTGCATATTGGCTTCCAGGAAGGCCATTTCTCTGAGCGTCTGAGCGAGCGCGCGGTACTGGGCAGATGTCCCCTGCATTGGTCCATTTTCAATGGGAGAGGCCGACTCGCGCAGCCCGTCAACGGTCTGCTCCAGATCGCGGTTCAAACTGCCCAAGCGCCCCCCCGCCTCCACCACTTTGCTCAGGATCTGATCCAGATCGGTCACCACCACGTTGATGCGGTCCAGAAAATGGTTGAGGTCTTGCGCCAATTCACCAAACTCGTCTGCACCATTGACCTTGGCCCTGGGAGACAAGTCCATCACACCCCTGGCCAAGCGCGAGACCGTGCTGCGCAAAGACAAGAGTGGCGCCATTCGAACCTTGAGCAAGAAGAAAAGCAGGATCGTATGCACCAAAATCTTCAGACTCAAGGCGCCGGCTGTGAGTTTGACTTCGGTCCACCACGCGGCCTCTTTTCGCTCTAGGTAGCTGCCGACCTTCACGGTCCCCAAGACGTCGCCTACTTTAGCTTTGACGTGGCAATTCAGACAAAACTGCTCTGCGGTGAGATTGACGGCCGATTCCAAATGTTGACCGACTTTCCACTTGGGCTGCAAGCCTTTGACATCTATCTTGAACGACTCCTTCATGGATTCCACCGTCACTTCCGATGGAAGAACCGCAATGGAGAGCCCCAGATCATCGTAGTTGCGGTTGAGTATGGGGTACACCGTTTGAGCCGCCAACGGCCCGCCCGAATTGAGCATGATGGATTTCACATCGTTGGCCAATTGCTGTGCTGCTTGGTCCACACGGGCCTGCTCCTTGTTGGCAAAGTCATGGCGAACGAGCGCATAACGAATGCCCATCTCAACCGTTGCCACCAGCAAAAGCAAAAGAAAGAAGTCTTTAATCATGTGAAACATGAAGGACTGCTCAAAAGGACTGCTAATACTTTTCGCTTTTGCCATGTTGATCTTTCGAAGAAAGTTACTAATTGACGACGAGATTGTGTCAGCACGGAAGGAAATTGAACGCTTGCCGCCGATAAGCCCTCAGTGCGCCATGCCAACAAAGCCGTGGCCGCCATATCTTTCACGGACTGGACGGAAAGATCCAAAGTGAATCGCCCCGGGTTTCGAGGAGGCCCTTTGGTTTAAGTCATTCCACTGTGGTGGTTTGACTGCTAAGTTGCCGATAGTAATTGTCTTCAGCTTCGGCAGGGGGAATATACCCAATTGGCTCCAAGAGTCTGTGGTGGTT
>JARWZT010000008.1 GCA_029866205.1 Rhodoferax sp. | reverse complement strand
AGGTCGGCACCCGCCTCAAATATCTGTGCGACGTAGGTATCGGCTACCTCACGCTGGACCGCCAGAGCCGCACGCTCAGTGGTGGCGAAGTGCAGCGTATCAACCTCACCACCGCGCTGGGCACCTCGCTGGTGAACACATTGTTTGTGCTGGATGAGCCCAGCATCGGACTGCACCCGCGCGACATGAGCCGCATCATCGTGGCCATGCAGCGCCTGCGCGATGCCGGCAACACCCTGGTGGTGGTGGAGCACGACCCGGCGGTGATGCTCGCAGCCGACCGCATGATCGACATGGGCCCCGGCCCAGGCGAAAAAGGCGGCCAGATCGTCTTTGACGGCAGCACCAACGACCTGAAAGGCGCCGACACCCTGACCGGCGCTTACCTGGGCGGCCGCAAGCAAGTCGGCATGGGCTTCAAGCGCATAGTGGGCATCAATACGCCGCGCCTGGTGTTGGAAGGTGCCACCGAACACAACCTCAAGGACGTGTCCATTGAGATTCCGCTGCAACGTCTGGTGTGTATTACCGGGGTGAGCGGCTCCGGCAAATCCACGCTGGTGCAAGACGTGCTGGCCCCGGCACTCTTGCGCCACTTTGGCAAGGCCACCGAAACGCCCGGAGCCCACCGCCGCCTGCTGGGTGCCGAGCAGCTCAGTGAAGTGGTGTTTGTGGACCAGTCGCCCATTGGCAAAACTGCGCGCTCCAACCCGGCCAGTTTTGTTGGGGCCTGGGATTCGATCCGGGAGTTGTTTGCGCAGGCGCCATTGGCCCGCGAGCGCAGCTACACCGCCAGCAAGTTCAGCTTCAACAGTGGCGATGGCCGCTGCCCGAGTTGCGGGGGATCGGGTTTTGAGCATGTGGAAATGCAGTTTTTGAGTGATGTGTACCTGCGATGCCCGGACTGCGACGGAAAACGCTATCGCCCCGAGATTCTTGAAGTGGTGATTGAGCGCCAAACGCCTGGCCCCAGCCCGAGCGTGCTGCTCAACGTGGCCGATGTGCTGGACCTGACCGTGAGCGAAGCCGCCCAAATTTTTGCCCACGACCGCGATGTGATCCGCGCGCTGCAGCCCATCGTCGATGTGGGGCTGGAATACGTCAAGCTCGGCCAGCCGGTGCCTACGCTTTCGGGCGGCGAGGCGCAGCGACTCAAATTGGCGGGTTTTTTGGCCGAAGCGGCCAAGGCCAGCAGCGCCAGCCGCCAAGCGCTGGCACGCCGCGGCACCTTGTTCATGCTGGACGAACCCACCACCGGCCTGCACTTTGACGACATCGCCAAGCTCATGCGCGCACTGCGCAAGCTGCTTGACGTGGGCCACTCGCTGGTGGTGATTGAACACAACCTGGACGTGATCCGCGCCAGCGATTGGCTGATTGACCTCGGCCCTGAAGGCGGCGATGCTGGTGGTGAAGTGGTGGCCTACGGCACGCCCGAAGACCTGCTGCTGCACCCCACCAGCCACACCGGCAAAGCCCTGCGCGACTATGCTGCCGCGATGGGGGTGGTGCATGAAGTGCAGGAGTTTTCGGCGGCTGACGCTTATCTGTTGGCGGCTGCTGGCTCGGGTTCGGGTTCAGGGGACGCTTCTATTGCTGCGGCGGATGGGCTTGCGCCCAGTGCCGATTTGCCGGTATCTCTTGCGGTGGCCAGTGGTGCCCTCACTCAAACCGCGCGGTCAAATGTGGCTGTTAAGGCTCCCTCTTTCGCCCCGGTGGGGGCGAGAGAGGGCGGGGGGAGTGAGGGGGGTAACGCAAACAGTATCCGCATCGTCAATGCAAAGGAACACAACCTCAAATCCCTCAGCGTAAACATCCCAAGAGGCAAGTTCAGCGTAGTCACCGGGGTCAGCGGCTCCGGAAAATCAACATTAGCCTTCGACATCCTGTTCAACGAAGGCCAGCGCCGCTACCTGGAAAGCCTCAACGCCTATGCCCGCGCCATCGTGCAGCCAGCCGGCCGGCCCGAGGTGGACGCGGTCTATGGCATTCCCCCCACGGTGGCCATTGAACAGCGACTGAGCCGTGGCGGGCGCAAGTCCACCGTGGGCACGACCACTGAGGTCTGGCACTTTTTGCGGCTGCTTTACGTCAAGCTGGGCACCCAACATTGCGTGCACGATGGTGCGGCCGTGGCGCCGCAAACCGCCGACAGCATTGCCGCCCAATTGCTCAAAAACTTTCGGGGCCAGCACATTGGGCTGCTGGCGCCGCTGGTAGTGGGGCGCAAAGGCGTGTACACCGAGTTGGCTGATTGGGCGCGCCCGCGCGGCTTTACCCATTTGCGCATTGATGGCCAGTTTGTCCCGACCAGCGGCTTTCCGCGCATTGACCGCTTTAAAGAACACAACATCGAGCTGCCCGTGGCCAGCCTGGAGGTGCATCCGGCCCAGGAGGCGCAACTGCGTGAGGCGCTGGCCGCCGCGTTAACCCATGGCAAGGGCGTGGTGCAGGTCATGAGCCAACTCGATGGTCTGCGCACGGCCATGGAGCAGGGTACCAGTACCGTGGGCATCGGGCGCTGCGACGTGTTTTCCACCAAACGGGCCTGCCCGGTGTGTGCCACGTCCTACACCGAGCTTGACCCACGCCTGTTCAGCTACAACAGCAAACACGGCTGGTGCCCCGACTGCGTGGGTACCGGTCTGGCCTTAACCAAAGACCAGCGCAAGGTGTTTGACGATTCGGTCAAGGACGACAACAACCAGGGCCGTGAGCAAACCTTTGCCGAGGCCGACATCGAAGACCTCGCGGACACCGCTTGCCCGCGCTGCCATGGCACACGCCTGAATCCGACCGCGCGCGCCGTGCGTTTCAACGGCGTGGGCATTGCGGACATTGCGGCCCTGAGCGTGACCGATGTGCGCGCCTGGGTGCAGACCCTGCAAAGCAGCGGTGCCTTGAGCCAGCGGCAAAGCGACATTGCACGCGACCTGATTCCTGAAATCAGGAGTCGTCTTGAATTCCTGGAAGAAGTGGGGCTGGGCTATCTGACGCTGGACCGGGGCGCGCCCTCGTTAAGCGGTGGCGAGGCGCAGCGCATTCGACTGGCCGCGCAACTGGGCAGCAATCTGCAAGGCGTGTGCTACGTGCTGGACGAACCCACCATCGGCCTGCACGCCCGTGACAACAAGATTCTGCTGGGTGCGCTCAAGTCCCTCAGCGACAAGGGCAATACCTTGGTGGTGGTGGAGCACGATGAAGACACCATTCGTGCCGCCGACCACATCATCGACATTGGTCCGAGCGCGGGCAAACGCGGCGGGCGTCTGGTGGCCCAGGGCTCGATTGAAGATGTGCAAAACGCCACCGAGTCGCAGACCGGGCGCTATTTGTTGCACGCTATGCAACATCCCTTGGGTGTGCGGCGCGGCGTGGAGCACGAAAAAATCGACTGGCTCACCGTCACCGGCGCCAACCTGCACAACCTGCAAGACGTCAGCGCCCACATTCCCTTGCAGCGCCTGGTGGCGATCACCGGCGTGTCGGGTTCGGGCAAATCAACTTTGGCGCGCGATGTGCTGCTGGCCAACGTACAAACGGGCGTGCAAAAGCGCAGCACCAAGGCCGGACGCGATGCGTTGGAGGCGGGCGAAAAAATCCGCTGGGCGGGCTGCACCAGCGTCACGGGCTTTGAGTCCATCGACCGTGTGCTTGAAGTCGACCAAACGCCGATTGGCAAAACTCCGCGCTCCTGCCCCGCCACTTACATTGGCTTTTGGGACACCATCCGCAAGCTTTTTGCAGATACTTTAGAGGCCAAGGCGCGCGGCTATGCCGCCAACCGCTTTAGCTTCAATACGGGCGAAGGCCGTTGCCCCGGTTGCGAAGGCCAGGGCATCCGCACCATCGGCATGAGCTTTTTGCCCGATGTGAAAGTGCTGTGTGAAACCTGCAAAGGCGCGCGCTTCAACCCCGAAACCCAAGCCGTGACCTGGCGTGGCAAAAACATCGGTGACGTGTTGCAAATGGAAGTCGACGAAGCCGTCGAATTCTTTGCCGCCATGCCCGTCATTGCGCACCCGCTGCAACTGCTCAAAGACGTGGGCCTAGGCTACCTCACACTGGGCCAACCCTCACCCACGCTCAGCGGTGGTGAGGCGCAGCGCATCAAGCTGGTGACCGAACTGAGCAAGGTGCGTGACGATATTACCCGCCGGGGCCAGAAGGTGCCGCACACCCTCTACGTTTTGGATGAACCCACCGTGGGCCTGCACATGGCTGACGTGGAGAAACTCATCCATGTCCTGCACCGTTTGGTGCACGGCGGTCACAGCGTGGTGGTGATTGAGCACGACCTGGATGTGATTGCCGAAGCCGACTGGGTGCTTGACCTCGGGCCTGAGGGCGGCAACGGCGGCGGGCACGTGGTGGTCGCAGCCACGCCGGAAGACGTGGTGCGGCAGGGCACCCACACCGGCCTGGCGCTGGCGGGAGTCTTGGGGCGCTAAATGCAAAAGTGCCTGGGCCCCCGATGCTGAGGGCCGCAGGCTGGCGCGCTTTCGGCCCCAACTCGCCTAGCGCGGCGCGGCCTTTGCCGGTGGAGGCATGGGCGCAAACGGATTCATGGCCACCTGTGCCGGGGCGGCGGCTGGCGGAGTACCGCTTTGCGGGGGCGGCAGTTGGTCACTCAAGGTCTTCAGGAAGGCGACCACATCGTCAATCTCGCGCTCACTGAGTGCGGGACCCGCGGACGCTGCACGGTCAAAAGGAGCCCGGTCGTTCACGATATTGGCCAAGTAGGCTGCCGGCAAGTCATTGGCCACTCCAGCGGCACCATACCAGCGCTTTGGATCACTGTTGCGGGTGGCGTAAAAGCTCACGACATCGCGCAGATTTTTGAAAAATCCATTGTGCATCAATGCCTGGCGCTGGGCCACGTTGCGCAAGGAGGGCATCTTGAAGGTGCCGCAGAACTTTTCCACACTCACGCTGGCTGGGATGTTGGCACTCAGCGCCGGGCGCGTTCGCTGGGGTCCGCAAAGCCCCAGATCGAAGTACGAGGGATTGGCGTTGGCTGGAATGTCTTTGTTGCGGGGGATGCCGTTGGCGTAGTGCCCAAAATCGGTAAATAGATTGTCCGTGGTCCCGCTCGCTTTGGGGTTCATGGTGTGGCAACTGGCGCAGTTGCCTTTTGCCGGATCCATGAACAGGTTCATGCCACTGGTTTCTGTGGGCGTGAGCTGGGTTTTGCCGGCAACAAACTGGTCATAGCTTGACGAAAATGACTGGAATTTGCTGGTGGTTTCATAGGCTGCAATGGCTTCTGCGACACGCTGAAACGCCTTGGTCGAGTCCTTGAACACGTCTGGACCAAAGACGGCGCTCATGTCGCCTGCGTATTTTGAGGCTGCAATTTTTGCCACCACGCTGGCGGCGTCCTTGTTGTTCATCTCCAACGGCGCGAGGAACGGACCTTGAGCCTGCTGGGTCAGCGTATCCACCCGACCGTCCCAGAACAAGCCTCCCACGGGGTCGACATCGCCATCACGGACGCGAAACCCAAAGGCGGGCGTGAAGCTGCTGTAGGAGTTGTGGATCACGGCACGGGTGCCAACGACGTTGGGTCGGCTACCCCGCGGCACGCCAATGCGCGATCCGTTGAGATTGGCAAACCCCGTGGCAGCCGAGTGGCAACTCGCGCATGCGGTGCCGCGCGGCTCTGACAAGTTGGTGTCATTGAATATCTTTTCGCCCAGATCCTGCAAGGCCGTACGCACGGGCGCAGCGGTATTCACGGGCTTGGAAGCTGCAGGCGCAGGGGTCGGTGCGGCGGCCACAGGCATTGCCGGCAAGGTCGCTGGCTTGGATGCTGCCGCCATGGGCATGGGTGCTGCCCCGGGAGGCTTGGGCGCGGGGCCTCCGGGGTGTGGCGACTGCATACCAGGCTTGGTTGGCCCAGGGGGCGGCGGTGGCGCAGCCAGGGCGCCAGAGACCATGAGCGCATAGCTGGCACCTACGGCCCAAGCGATGAACAGGGATGGCGATCTCGGCTTTGACGGCTGCTGGGGAGCGGCTGACGTGTCAGCAGTTTTCATGGAAATGTCTCCTTTTAATGGGTTCACTGAGTGCCGGATGGCGGGGGTGATGGACGGAGGGAGCGCAACTGGTTGCGCCCTGCGACCACTTGGTACTCGACGTCAACATGCTGCGAAACCAGGCTGTTGGGGTCGTTGGGCGGCAACCGGGTGCCGGCAAAAAGCACCATCGTGGTTGGGGTCGTTTGTCCGTCGAGCGTCACGGTGAGGCTCTGTAAATCACCCGCGATGCTTTGCACAACACCGCCTTGGCGAATGACACCGTCAGCCGGCGGGGCACTCAGACACGTGATGCTGGTTGCCCTGGGGGTCGTTCCCGGTGCGCCGCGCTCCGCATGAACCTCCAGGAACACCAGTTGTAGGCTTTGCGGACAGTTGCTGCCGATCGTCGTATACGCATCGATAGCGACGCTTGCCTCGCGCAGCGTGAGGGCGCCGGCTTTCCCGTCCCAAGCCACGGCGCCCTTGAGCACAATTTCGCCCCCAAGATCTTGGGGCCTGCTTCGCACTTGTACGGAGGTGGCCGTCAACACGCCGTTTTGCAGCGTCGCTTCCAACAAAATCGGTGCGGGGCTGTTCGGAAACTGGCTCTGCAAATTCGAAGGGATAGCGATGGGTCTGCCTTGGGCCCGCAGTTGGCTACCCGACACGTCGCCTTTTGCCGCGATCACATCGAGCCGCATCAATCGGTTATCGGGGGGCAGGGGAGCGGCATCTTTAATTCGGGTGGCCTGTTGGGTGGTGGCGTCGCTCACCCAAGTGCTTAACCATGCCGTCACTTGGCTACCCACGGGCATGGCAGGTGAAGACCCTGCATCAATCTGTACGTCGCTGTTATTGAGCCTTAACTTGCCGTTGCTCACCGCGGTGACCTGGCCACTGATCAGTCGTTCATAAGACCCGACAATTTTCTCGATCCGAGACGCCACCAGGACCGAGCCTTTGACCGTGTCCTGCTGCCACACGCCGTGCACCTCGACCGCATCGTCTGTGGCAATACTGGCCGTGCTGTCATACCCGTCCAACACGGTGGCGGTCGCGCTGGTGCTGCTGGCAGACACCACTTGCACCCACTGGTCCATGACTTTGAGGTATCCGCTAACGGCTGGCGCACTCGTCACAGGCCCACGCAACAAGGGCAAGATTTCGATGGTGTCGGCCACGCCATCTTTGCTTTGGGTGACTCGTACGCGCTGGCCGAGCTTTGCGGCGCTCAAGGTTTTTGAGCCCGCAGAATCTTCGGTTTGGCTCACGGCATTGCTGTCGTCGTATTCCACTCCGTTGACGATCACACTGCCAAAACCGGAGATCGAACCCTCGGCGATACCGCTGCCGCCACTGCCCACGCCCGACAAAGAGGTGCCGCCACCACAGGCCAGCAAAAACGACGTCACCAGTAGCAGGGCCATGGCCCGCAGGGCTTTTTGGTGGCCGGGAAATGTGCTTTTCATGACGCGTCGTCTCCAGTGTTTGGCGCCTTGAATTCAGGGGCCGAGAATGTGAATAGGCCCAGCCGAAAACGCTGCGGCGCCGGATGGTGAAGGTCGCGGTCGCACAAAGGAACCGCCTTGGCCATGACGGCTTGCAGCACCTGAGCCCAAAGCGCGTTGGCCATTAAGTTCAGTTCTTGGACGGACTCGGGGCTCAGTCCATCGGCAAATACACTTTGCTCCAGAAATTTTTTGTCCGTCGCGCCGCTCAGGTTGTGCACGCCGGCGGCCAGATGGTCTGCCACGGAGCCCGCCAACAACTCACGCGATTCTTTGTGCTTGGCGTCGGGGACGAATGCCTCACGCAAGAGCTGCACTTGGCCCTCTGTCTCACTCGCCACCCCCAGTCGCTGCATTTCCTGCAACACGGCGCGAGGATGGAAGTCTTTGGAGACCGCGCGTGCCAGCGCCTCAAAGGAGGGCGCTTCGCCGCTGAATGGAATGCAGTCGCCCCAGTCTTCTTGGCTCAGCCAGCGCGTAAGGACCTGGTTTGCCGCACTGGGCTTGCCCCAGCTTGAGCCGTCCTCCTTGACACGGGCCAGGGTCTGATGGGACGCCTCCCGAAAGGCCCGAACGTCTTTGCGGTGCAGTCCGGACAAAAGGCTAATGGCCGAATCGCTGTCGCGCTGGCCGTTGCGTTCGAGCTCCAAGCGCGCCTGCGCCAAAAACACAGGCTTGATCGCTTGGACGAACTCGGCGTATCCCACGCCAGAGCGGATCATCCACAGGACCAAGGGCTCGGCGATAGCCAAGGCCTCGTCGATGACGCTTTGAGTCGGGTTGGGGGATGGGGGTGGAAGGCTCATGGTGGAAATTGTATGGGATTTTTTCCCATTTGTAAAAATTAATTGATTCAGCGCAAATTTTCCCGATGAATCTCAAATTCATGCGGTGATCGGGCACTCGATCGGGCCTGTAAGCTCGCCCAATTGCTAACTCCTCCCGCCATGATTACCTTCTACAACCCCCTCCACGCCCGGCACCACGGCCAGTTCGAGATGTTTCGCGGCGCACTGGTGCCCTGCCACGAAGTGCCCGCCCGCGCCGACCACGTGCTGGCCGAGTTGCAGCGGCGCCAGTTGGGCGAGGTGCGTGATCCGCTGCCCTTTGCCGCCGCCGCGCTGGAGTCGATCCACAGCCCGCGTTACTTGCGGTTCCTGGAAACCGCTTGGGACCAATGGGTCGCCATCGACCCCGCCAATGCCGCACACGACGCCCTGCCCAGCGTTTGGCCCACACGCGGCTTTCGTACGGATGTCGAGCCCGACAACTTTGCCGCCCGCATGGGCTTGTATTCGTTTGACGCGGGCTCGCCGCTCACGCCCGGCACCTGGGCCGCTGCGCGGGCAGGGGCCGAATGCGCCCTGAGCGCGGCACAGCACGTCGCCCAGGGTGCGCGCGCCGCCTTCGCCTTAAGCCGCCCTCCCGGACACCACGCAGGCGCTGATTTTTTTGGTGGCTACTGCTTTCTGAACAACGCCGCCTTGGCTGCGCAGCAGCTGCGCGATAGCGGCCTGGAGCGCGTGGCGATTCTGGACGTGGACTACCACCACGGCAACGGCACGCAGGCTGTCTTTTACGACCGCCCAGACGTGTTTTTCGCCAGCCTGCACGGCGATCCGCGCACCGAATACCCCTTCTTCCTGGGCCATGCCGACGAGACTGGCTTGGGTGCGGGTGAGGGCGCCAATCTCAATTTGCCACTGCCGCGCGGCACCGCTTACCCTGCATGGTCCGAGGCTCTGGACGTGGCGCTGGCGGCGATAGGACGCTTTGGCGCTCAGGCGCTGGTGGTCTCCTTGGGTGTGGACACCTTTGTGGGGGACCCGATTTCGGGGTTTGCACTGCAAAGCGAAGACTACCTGCGCATGGGCGAGCGACTGGCCGCGGTAGGCTTGCCCACCGTGCTGGTATTTGAAGGCGGTTACGCGGTAGACGCGGTGGGGGTCAATGCGATCAATGTCGTGCAGGCGTTTGCCTAAGCTGAGCCTTCCGCCGTCAAATATCCTGCCTGCGCCTTGTCCGCACCAAGGTCGCGGTCGCCAAGCCTGATACCACCACCAGCACCAGCGGAAAACCCAGCCAGGGCGAGGCGTCGATCAGTGCGCCCGACAGGGACGAGGCGATCAGCGCACCCAGCGTGTAGGCCAGCACCAGCACCGCAGTGCTGTTGACCAGGGTGATGCCACGTTCGCGGCTGCTGATGTCGGTCATGGTGAGCGTGTACAAATTACCGCCGGCAGCGCCCCACAGTGCGGCGATCGGCCACATCAGCCACGGTGCATCATGCACGCCCAGCAGGGCAAAGGACGCTGTCAGCAGCAGCGCCACCAGCGCCAGCATCAGGGTGCGCCGACCTTGTGCCGGGTTAGCGAGGCGGTCAATCAACATGCCCGCCGGGAACGCCAGCAGCATGCCACCCAGCCCACTCACCGACACCAGCAAGGTGGCCGCGCCCGCAGGCAGCCCCAGCGTGAGGCCGTAGAGCGGCAGGATGGATGCCAGCCCGAGCTCAAAAAAGCCGCCGACAAAGCCCGCCAGCATGATGACCGGGTGCGCCGCCACCGCGTGCCACAGGCCGGCAAAGCCCACCTTGGCGGAGTCGGCATCGTGCTCGGGCGGGGTGCGCGGCACCAGCGCGGTCCAGCCCAGGCCGACCACCAAAAAGCCAATCACCACCCACAGCGCATAGGGGCTGCCGTCGCCCAGCCAAGCCAACAGGGCCGGTCCAATCACAAAGGTCAGGCCGATCATGGTGGCGTAAGCGCCGATGTACCGGCCCCGCTGGTCGGGGGGCGTGAACTCGGCAATAAAAGACTCTGCCAGTACCCAGCGCAGGCCGCCCGCCACGCTCGCGAACAGCTCCAGCGCAAACCAGATTTCCAGCCGGGTGGTCAGCAAAAAACCAAAGGCGGTAGCCAGTGGCACCGTCGAAGCCAGCCACAGCGCCCGCCTGCGCCCGATGCGGCGCGTGAGTTGGGAGGCAAACGGCGTGATGATGAAAATACCCAGCCACGAGGTGGCAGCAAACAGCCCGGCCACCGTGTTGGACACCTCCGCGCGGCGCAGCAGCAACAGCAGCAGCGGCGAGAGCATGAAGATGCCCGTGAGCTGAAACAGGGTTGAGCCAAAAATCGCCAGCAGGCCCTGGCGTGATGCGGTTCGCAAAGCCGTGCTCCGGTTTAACCTGCGCTGCCCAGCGCCAGACCCGCGTGTTCGCGCAGCGGATGGAAGTGGATTTTCGGAAATCGCTCCTGTGCCAGCCGCACGTCGTACGGGCTGGTGCACAAATACGCCAGCGTGTCGGCGGCATCACGCGCCATGCGCTGTGGATAGGCATTAACAAAGTCTTGCAGCTCTTTGGGCGTATCCGCGGTAATCCAGCGCGCGCCGGTGTACTGGCAGCCTTCCAGGCGAATGTCGGCGTCGTACTCGCCCTTCAGGCGGTGCTGCACCACTTCAAACTGCAGCTGGCCCACGGCGCCTAGCAGCATGTTGCCGCCCATCTCGGGTTTGAACACCTGAATGGCACCTTCTTCGCCCAGCTGCGCCAGGCCTTGCTGCAACTGCTTGGTGCGCAGTGGGTTGCGCAGCACCACGGTCATGAACAGCTCCGGTGCAAAAAACGGCAGGCCGGTGTATTGCAGGTTGACGCTGCCGTCGGTAATCGTGTCGCCCAGTTGCACGCCACCGTGGGTGGTAAAGCCCACGATGTCGCCCGCATAGGCTTCTTCCACCGCCTCGCGGCGCTGGCTCATGAAGGTCACCACGCTGGTGGGACGCAGCTCTTTGGCGGTGCGCATGACCTTGAGCTTCATGCCCGGCGTGTACTTGCCCGAGGCCATGCGCACAAAGGCGATGCGGTCGCGGTGATTGGCGTCCATATTGGCCTGCACCTTGAAAACCACGCCGCTGAACTGTTCGTCCTCGGGCTGCATCACCCTCACTACGGGCACCTTGTTGACCAGCATCGTGCTGGTGCGGCTTTGCGGTGCTGGCGCAAGATCGACCAGGGCATCGAGCACTTCCATCACCCCAAAGTTGTTCACGCCCGAGCCAAAAAATACCGGGGTTTGCTTGCCTGCCAAAAAGGCGGCGTGGTCCCAGGCGGGCGACGCGCCCGTGGCCAGTTCCATGCTGTCCACGGCGCTGGTCCACTCATATCCGAAACGCTGTTGCAGCGCTTCGGGGTGTGACAGGGGAATGGCATCAAAGTCTTGCGGCAGGCGTTCGCTGCCGCTTTCAAACACCGTCATCGCCTGCGTACGCAGGTTGATGATGCCGCCAAACGCTTTGCCCTGGCCCACCGGCCAGGTCATGGGCACGCAGGGCATGCCGAGTTCGCGCTCGATTTCGTCCAATATGTCGAGTGGCTCACGCACCTCGCGGTCCATTTTGTTGACGAAGGTGATGATGGGCGTGTTGCGTTGGCGGCAGACCTCAATCAGGCGGCGCGTCTGCGCCTCCACGCCGTTGGCTGCGTCAATCACCATCAGCGCCGCGTCCACGGCGGTCAGCACGCGGTAGGTGTCTTCCGAGAAGTCTTTGTGCCCCGGGGTGTCCAGCAGGTTGATGACGTGGTCGCGGTAGACCATCTGCATCACGCTGGAGGCCACCGAAATTCCGCGCTGCTTTTCAATCTCCATCCAGTCGCTGGTGGCGTGGCGCGAAGCCTTGCGCGCCTTCACCGACCCGGCAATCTGGATCGCACCGGAGAACAACAAGAGCTTCTCGGTCAGCGTGGTTTTGCCCGCGTCCGGGTGGGAAATGATCGCAAAGGTGCGACGGCGGCGGGTTTCAGAGACGAAGGACAAAGCGGGGATTTCCAAAGAGGCTGCGCTGCAAGAGCGAAAGGCGAGATTTTAGAGGGCCGGGGTGGGCCAAGGTCTGACGGCTGCAGCCGCTACGATCACGCCTGAAAATCCCCAACACGCCAAGGAATCATCCATGTCCACCGAACCCAAGGTCAAAGGTCCTACGTCTTACTTTCCGTCAATCGAGAAGACCTATGGCAAGCCCGTTGCGCATTGGTTGGCCATTCTTGAGGGTGCAGGACAGCGCAAACACATGGAATACGTGGCACTCCTGAAATCGGATCATCAGCTCGGCCACGGGCACGCCAACGCCTTGGTGGCGCATTACCTGACGCATTCAAGCAAGGATTGAGGGCCTGTCGGGGTCGGTGCGATAGCATGGCACCAGACTTTTCACCTATAAAACCATGCGAATCCTGATTCCCGACCACAAAAAACTGGTGTTTGAGATGGACTTGTCCATCCGCTGGGGCGACATGGACGCCATGGGCCACGTCAACAACACGGTGTACTTTCGTTACCTGGAAACGGTGCGCATCGAGTGGATGCGAAAGGTGGGAGCCAACCCCGACCCTGCGTGCCAGGGGCCGGTGATCCTGAATGCGTTTTGTAATTTTTACAAGCAGCTGGAATACCCCGGCGACGTGCGGGTCAAGATTTACGTCAGCGACCCGGCACGCACCACGTTTGAGACCTGGGGCACGATGGAGCGCGCCGACCAGCCCGGAGTCATTAGTGCCGCCGGAGGCGCCACCGTGGTGTGGGTCGATTTTCCGAGCCAAAAGGCAGTGGAATTGCCGCAGTGGATGCGTGACGTGGTGGCCTAGTGTGGAGGGTGCCGCACGTCACTTGGAGCAAGGGAACGTGGTTCCATGACGATACAGTTTGCGCAAGGCTGGTCTTTTGTTACCACTTTTCTTAAGGTAATGTAACAAAACCGTTATATTTGTGTAGAACACTCGGCCCCGCTGCTTTGACTGGCACCGGACGCCTTTTGTGGTGCGGTCGGTACCGTGCAAGACCAATCAAGGTCAGCACTGATGTACCTTATGAACTTTCGCATATTGGTGTTGGAAGATGAACCCGACATTCAGGAGCTCTTGCGGCTGAACCTGACCATGGCGGGCTACATCGTCGACTTGGCGCTGACTGTGGACGATGCCCGTCGGCTGATTGCCCAAACACCACCCGATCTGATCTTGTGCGATTGGAATTTACCGGGGCAATCAGGTGTCGCGCTGCTGACCTGGTTGCGCTCCGACCCCTCCCACTTCAAAACTCCGGTCATCATGGTCACGGCGCGCGATGGTGACGACGAGAAGTCGATGGCCTTTGAGCGCGGCACCGACGACTACATTACCAAGCCCTTCAAAAACCGGGAGTTGCTGGCCCGGGTGGGTGCCTTGCTGCGGCGCAGTTCAGGGTCGATGCACCAGGATCTGCTGGAGATCGACGGCCTGGTGCTGAACCATGCTGAGCGCTGTCTCTTCGCCAAGAACCAACAGGTGTCCTTGGGGCCTACGGAATACAAGCTCCTGAACTACTTGATGCGCCACCCCCTGCGGGTACACACCCGCAGCCATTTGTTGGAGCGGGTCTGGGGCGAGCGTGGAGAGGTGGAGCAGCGAGTGGTTGATGTTTATGTGGCGCGGTTGCGCAAAGCGCTGAGCGCCTTGGGTCAGGCTGAGCGCATTGAAACAGTGCGCTCCAATGGCTACCGATTTCTCATCGCTGAGCGCCGGCAAGCGGGTGCTGAGCCCGCATCGGGCGGGGCATGAGCAACCTGCTCGACCTATCGCCGCAGACGCTAGCCCATGTTCACCACGCGCTGCACTCTGCAGGGGGAGTGCGCCAGCGCCGCGACATCTTTTTGTGGTCTCAGGGGCCGGTTCAGACCTGTTTGCCGCATACGCTTATGGCGTGTGTCCTGTTGGACGATCGAGGGAACAGTGTGTCCCTGGACTGCTTTCACGGCACCGTCATTGACGCACATATCCTTGACGAAGTGATGGCGCCTCAGACCGGCTTACTTGCGGAGCTGGCCCAGCATTGCCAGCAAGGCGGGGGCGCGCCCCTATTGATTGACGACTCAGCACCCGCACACGCTATGACATCGCCAGCGCGCGCCATCGGAGTCTCGCTGGAGCGCCTCACGCAGCGATGCGCACGGCTGGAGCTAGGCCCGGCCTTGGTGGTTTCGACCGGCGTGCTCGCTGGCGGACTGTCTTCGTGCTTTGTTTTCTTTAAGTTGGCACTGCCAACCGCGGTCCCGCCCCTGGAGTTAGCGCGCATGTTTCTGCCTCACTTTCACTTGGCGCTTTGCCGTAGTTGGGGTGCCGAAACGAAATCTGTCACGCCAATGCCCCTGAAGGCATCGGTGCTGACCAAGCGCCAGTTGCAAATTCTGAACTGGGCCAAGCAGGGAAAGACCAACTTTGAGATTGCCGCCATTCTGGATGTAAGCCCCTTGACGGTAAAAAATCACCTGCAACAGCTCTTCAAGCGCCTCAACGTACACAACCGCACGCAGGCGGTCGCTAAATTCATGGCCGATCCGGTGGCCTTTGGCGATCCCGGCGCGCATGAGGCCCGGCCGGCCCTCCCCAATAAAAAGGCAAAAGTAGTCCAAACAGACTAATTACGCCCATGCTTTGTTTGCGTGGTTTTTACAAATACTTTCCAAAATCAACGAGGCGATGGTGCAGCGCGTCTCGGGACTGCACTCACCAACGCCGTGCGATGGCTACCCAAGGCTGCGAACTGGGCGGGCCAACGGTTTTTGCGATACCACCGGTGGGGCTCGAGATGGCCCGAGCATTTAACAATTTTCTAGGAATTTTTATGAAACTTAAACTGATTGCCCTGGCAACGTTTGCCGTCTGCGGTTCCAGCGCTTTTGCTGCCTGCACAACCCCCAGCACCAACAGTGACCAGTTGGTGATGGAGTGCGCACCCTTTTCTACGGTGCACATCGCCGGCGCCTCTGCACAGGCCCCCGCTCTGCACAACCTGTTGTTGAGCACCAGCGCGGTGTTTGACCTGACGAAGGCCATCGCCATCGTCACGCCCCACACAGGCAGCACGGCAACCAAGTACTACGCCTCCAAAACGAGCAGCTCTTTGAGCTCTTCTACCGTTACGACGTCTGTCGCCTCCTCTTCCAATTCAGGTGCGAAAAATACGGTGATCTATCTTGGCTTCGGTGCAACCGGCACGACCAATGCCGGTAAACGCGTTGCGGTGGTGTACAACACATCGAATGGCTCCTTTGCCGGCGTCAAAATGATGACCGAAGGCGCGACCGTGGGAACAGTAACAGGCACGGGCATGGGAACCTTAAACCCTTCGACAGGCCTTACCAACGGCGACGAGCTGTCGCAAGGCTTGCTGACGACAGCACAGGCTGCCGCCAACACCACATTGACCTGCGTGAAGACCGGAACGACGAGCTCCAGCACCGCAGCCGCTTGGTCGTACAACTCTGGCTCACCGATCATTCCTAGCTACGCTTGCACGGGCAATTCCTTTAACTACCTCACTACCGCCCCTGCCGGTGGCTCGGCCGGAGTGCAGTTGGCTCTGGCGGACGTCGCCCCCAAGCAGGCCTCTTTGGGCGTGCTGACTGCAGGCAAGTGGACTGCCTCCAAGTTCCCGATGACAGTCACCGGCATGCAGGGCTTCGGCATCATGGTGAATAACAAAGCTTTGCAAGCACTCATCTCTCGCGAAGTGACCGCAGGTCGCTTGTCTAGCAGCTGTGTTGCCGCAAACATCTACGGTTCTAACGAGGCGGTGACCGCCGCGATCACCGCCGGCAACTCCAGCGCCACGCTCCTGACCGCCGCTTGCCAGCCTAGCATCCGTACTTCCGACATGAATGCGCTGGTGCGGGGTACCGCTACGGCTGAACTGATTTCTGGCTCGTCCAGCGACACGACGACCATCTCCTACTATCGTCGTGTGCCGTTCTCTGGCACCCAAGCGGCATCGAACATTTTGTTCGCTGGCCAGGCGGCAACCGAAGGTTTCTCCACGGCAACCTTGGCTGCTGCCGCAACGGGCTACACCGCGCCTATCGGTACCAGCACAACTGGTTCCCCTGCGGCTACGATTGATAGCAGCGGCAACTACAGCTATACCAGCACTTCTGGCAAGTACAAAAACTACGCCAAGGTGAGCGGGTCAAACGTCATTAGCGGCGTGTCAGGCGACAGCACGACCTACGCGTTTGGCGTGGTGTCCTTGGAAAAAGTCTGGACTGCAGTGTCAACAGGGTCGTCCGGCGTGAGCGGCTTAACGGGTGGCAGCTGGGTGAAGCTGGACGGCATCAGCCCCAACTACGATATGTCAACCGGCACCCATGACACCAAGCAGCGCACCGGTATGCAAGCGGGTTATCCCTTCCAGTTTGAGATGGTGGCCATCAAAAATGCAGCCAACGGTGGTTCTCGCACAGCCGTGGTGGACGCGATCGTGACCGGCTTGGCAACAGACACCTACAACCTGCCTGGTATCGCCTACATCGGTTCTACGAACTCGACCTACAAGGCCAAGTTCTACCGCGGTGGCTCTGCCAACAACTACGCTCCTTTGACTTCTTACGACACCACTGCGTATTGAGTATTGAGTCACCACAGTCTCCGGAGCATGCATTCGCTTCACCGTAAATGCATGCACCGGGGTCGTGGAGTGATGGCATTTCTCGACAGAGGCGCCTTTTGGCGCTTTTGTCTTCTAAGTGGCAGTGTGGTGGGTTCCCCGATGGTGAGTACAGCACAGTGCCAGCTAAGCCTGGTAAATCAATGTTTGAAGCGCGCGTAGCGTGTATGGAATGAAGCACTGGACTCTGTCAGCGAAGTTTGGAAGGCATTGGGCCCGGCTGGCGCTGGCCGTACTCTGCCTCCCGGCACTGGCGCAGGCACAGGACCTTCGTTTCCCCATTTATGAGTTTGAAGTCCGCGGCAACAGCCTGCTGTCGGTAGATGCATTGGAGGCTGCTGTACTGCAGCACATGGGTGAGGCCCAAACCTTAAAGGCGGTCGAAGCTGCCCGCGCCGCTCTGGCGCAGGCCTACCAGGACGCGGGTTACCTGACGGTGGTCGTGAGCATTCCCGAGCAAAACGTGGACAGTGGCGTGGTGCAGTTGCAGGTCACCGAAGCGCCGGTGGAACGCCTGCGCGTGGTGGGTGCTCAGTACGCCCTGCCCAGCGTGGTGGCTCAGCGTCTGGACCAAGCGCAAGAGGGGCGCGTGCCCAACTTCACCGTGCTGCAGCAGCAGCTTGACAGTGTCAATCGCTCGGCCGACATCAAGGTCTCTCCCGTACTCAAGGCCGGTAAAACGCCGGGCACGGTGGAAGTCCAGCTCGACGTTGACGACCAACTGCCTTTGCACGGCTCAATCGAGCTGAGCAACCGCCAGTCGCCCAACACCACCCCCACCCGGGTGTCGGCGGCCCTGCGCTACGACAACCTGTGGCAGGCCGGCCACAGCCTGGGCATGACGATGCAGACCTCGCCCGAACAGACCAGCGAAACCGGTGTCCTCACCGCGAACTACATGCTGCCGATGGGGGGCGGGGGCGACGCGCTGACGACGTATCTGGTCAGTTCACGCAGCCAGTTTGCCAGCCTGAGCGGGGGGGGCAGTCTGGGCGCCTCTGACACGCTGGGCCTGAAATACTCGCAGGCCTTTGGCATTCAGGACGGCCTGATGCAAACCCTGACCTGGGGCGCGGACTACAAGCACATCTTGCAGTCCGATGTGGGCGGACTGCGCGAAAACCAGTTGCGTTACCTGCCCCTGTCCTTGTCCTACCGCGGCATGTGGCTGGGCCCAGCCCAACCCGCTGTAGTGGACGCGTCGCTGGTACTGGGCGTACGCGGGTTGTTGGGCAACAGTGACCGGGATTTTGACGCCAAGCGCTCCCAAGCCTTGTCCAGCTTTGCCGCCGTACGCGCCGGCTTGCAGGGTTCCACCGACCTGCCCGGCTACGCCAATTGGAGTTTGAGCGGCAAGCTGGAGGGCCAATTCGCCTCGGGCGTGTTGCTGCCGAGCGAGCAATTTGTGGGCGGCGGAGTCGATTCGGTGCGCGGCTATCTGGAGGGCGAACGCTCGGGGGATCAGGCCCTGCGTGCCTCATTCGAGCTCAGCAGTCCCAACACCAAGTTGGGTGATTTGCTGGGCTGGCGCATACGCGGCCTGGCCTTTATGGAGGGGGTCGTGTTGCAAAACCTGGACACGGCGGCCGAATCCTTTGGTTTGTTGAGTTTTGGGCTGGGTGCGCGAATCAGCGGTCCGCGGGGCCTGAATCTCTCTTTAGACGCCGCCCAGGCCCTGAGAGACGGCGCGGTGTTTGGTGGCGGCACCGCCGCCGGTACTTGGCGCGCCCATGGCCGCCTGAGCATGGACTTTTAATCACGATGCGCTCCAGTACCTGTCTCTGTAGTCTTGCCGTTCTGCTGGCCACGGGCTCGCTCGTGTGTACCGGCGCGTGGGCGGTCGACCCCAAAGCGCTGCCAACGCAGGCCTCAAACTGGGCTGCCGCCGGTGCGGGAGCCACCTACAACGCAGCAGGCGGCACCAGCACCAAACCGGTGGGCACGGTGGTACTCAATAACAACGCCACAGTGCTGAACTGGAACAGTTTCAACATTGGCAAAGACGCCACGGTTCAGTTTCAAATGCCCAGCAGCACGGCGCGGGTGCTGAACAACGTGACCGGGGGGGCCCTCACGCCCACCCAGATTAACGGCATCTTGAATGCCAACGGCCAGGTCTACATCTACGACCCGCGGGGCATTGTGTTTGGCCAGGGCTCCCAGGTGAACGTCAACTCGCTGGTAGCCAGCAGCCTGCGGGTGGACCCCAATCGCTTCTTGAACGGCATTTTGGCGCCCTCTATCGATCCAGCCTTTGCGATCGACCCCACTTTGGGCTACATGCCCGGAGCCGTGATTGTCGAAGGCGACGCCAACGGCACACCCTTGCAGCGTGCTGCGCTCACCGCAGAGCAAAACGGATTTATTTTGTTGGCCGCGCCCCAGGTGCAAAACTCCGGTGACCTGAAGGCGCCCGATGGTCAGGTGGTGCTGGCCTCCGGCAGCAAAGTCTATTTAGCTGCTCCGCAGGACAGCAGCATGCGCGGCTTCCGGGTCGAGGTCTCCAACGAAGGTCTGGATGCGATGGATGCGATGGCCGCGAAGGGTGCCAATGCGACCAATACGGTGGGCGGCAAGATTGACGTGCAGCGCGGTAACGCCACGCTGGTGGGCATGGCGGTCAACCAAATGGGCGCGGTATCGGCGACGACGTCAGTCAATTTGAATGGCTCCATCTATCTGCGTGCGCAAGGGGGCGCCAGCAAGTCCGACCCCAACCTGGCAGCAGTTGCCCAGGAAGGTGGCGCCTTGGTGTTGGGCGCGGATAGCAAGACCACGATTACACCGCCGCTGAGCGACCTCAGCACAGCCGCCGTCACCCCCGCCGGGCCGGCTTTCAAGCCCTCGCAAATCGACCTGACCGGCAAGACGGTTGTTTTGCAAGGGGACGCGCCAGCGCATGGGGCCACCATCCGGGCCGCGGGTGGATTGGTCAACGTGACCGCCCAAGCCAACCCCTCTGCACCGGCGTCTGCACCCGACGCCGCGTCCAAGGTCGAGCTGCAGAGCGGCAGCACGATCGACGTGTCTGGCTCTGCGGTGCAGATGGCCATGGAAAGCAATGTGATCGCGGCCGAGTTGCGGGGCAGCGAGCTGGCCGACAACCCCCTGCTGCGCAACTCTGCGGTACGGGGGAAGACCATCTACATCGACAGCCGCCAGGCGCTGGCGGCCGCAGGCCTTAATCCTGCGGATTTAAGCGATTTGACCGCTGTGGGCAGCGGCACTTTGATCGCCGATACCAGCGGCTACCTCAAGCAGCTCGAACGCAATGTCCACCAAAACACGACCAAAGGGGGCAGCGTCAAGTTCACCTCCGATGGTTCAGTCAATTTACAAAGTGACAGCAATGTCAACGTGAGTGGTGGTTGGGTGGACTACCAAACGGGCCATGTAAACACCTCCAAGCTGACGCTGGGCGGCAAGTTGTATGACGTGCAGACCGCGCCGGCCGACCTGCCCTACGACGGCGTGACGCGCTTGGCCGACAGCAGCCTGAATCTGGAGCTTGGCTACCGGCAAGGCGCCAGCGCGGGCAAGGTGGAATTGACGGCGCCCAAGGTAGTGCTTCAAGGTGCGCTCAATGGAAGTATTTCGACCGGCGTTCGCCAGCGTGACAGGAGCGCCGCAGATGCGCCCCGTGGGGGCCAGATCAGCTTAGGCACGCTGGCCTTGACCGAGGCTCTGGCCTTGTCCCAGAAGGTGCTGCTGGGCGGCACGATACCCTCTCAAGCAGACGGCAACCTCGCCCTGAACGCGTCGGATTTGGCGAAGAGTGGCTTTGACGAAATCAGTGTCTTGACCTCTGGCAGCATTGATGTCCTGACCCAACTGGCGCTCAACCCCGCAGGCAAACTGAACCTCACCTCAGGGGCCGATGTCCAATGGAAGGCGGGATTGACCGGCGCGGGCGCGAGCGTGAGCGCCAGCGCAAACGGCAGTATGACCGTGGCCAGTGGCGCGACCTTTGACCTGGCCGGGCGCTGGCAAAACGACCTCGCAGCAGCCAACCCGGTTCGAGACGCCAATGGCACGCCGATTGCGCCCATCATCACCAAGGGCGGTAGCCTGAGCTTGAGCGCCAACGCGCTGAGTCTCGGCAGCGCGGTAACGCTCGATGTCTCGGGCGGCGCTTGGCTGAGCGCGGGCGCTAAGCTGGCTGACGGCAAGGCTGGCAGCATCGCGCTGAGCAGTGTGCCGTCTTCTACCGACGCCTTGAGCGGCAGTCTGAGGTTTTCTACCGATTTAACCCTCAAAGGCTACGGCCTCAAGAGCGGCGGTAGCCTGAGCCTGAGTGGTCGCAATGTTTGGATAGGTGACATCTTGCCCGGGGACCTGGTGGATCCTGCGTCAGACTTGGTGCTGGCACCGAGTTTTTTCCAGACTGGCGGATTTACGAAGTACGCGGTCGGGGGCAGCGGTCACCTGACACTGGCGGCCAACACCGCTTTGGCGCCCCGCGCTGTCTCCTGGTCGCTGGGTAGCACCTACACCCAACGGGCCTCTGGAACGATCGCCAGTGTGGCGGTCCCCGAGCTTTTGCCCTTGGCAGGCCCCCTGGGTTCGCGTTCCGCCAGCAGCGTGACCCTGCGCGCCGGCGGTAGCAGCAAACTCGAAGGCGAGGACGTGGGTGTGTTGCGCATGGAGCAAGGTAGTCGCATTACGGTCGATTCCGGTGCAAACGTCACCCTGCAGGCCTTGCAGGCGCTCGACGTTGAAGGAGCGGTGCGTGCTCCAGGGGGCGCCATTAGCTTGCTCCTCAAATCCGATGGATACAACACAGGCGCCAACGAGATTGCGCCCAAAATTTGGCTGGGCGATACGGCAACACTGGACGCCAGTGGTACGACCGATCGCACCTGGGTCGATGGTCGCGGTATTACGCAGGGCACGGTGAGTGCCGGTGGCAGTGTCGTGCTCGGTAAGGCAGGCACTGCAGACAGTCTGACGGCGGCCTCCGGGGTGATCGCCATGGCGCCTGGGGCGGTGATTAATGTGAGTGGCACGAGCGCCGCGGACCGGCGAGTGTTGGACGGCACCCAGATCTCTGCCCCCCAAACGCTGGCGAGTGACGCCGGTACGATCGCCATCAGCAGTGACGCTGCTCTCTTGGTGGCCGGTCACCTGGTCGCGCAAGCGGGTGGCGCTGGCGCGCGGGGTGGAAAGCTCGATATCAGCGCGCCTGTCAACGTCGGCGGTGTAGCGCCGGTGCTCACGCTCGGTCCTTCAGAGGGAGCGCTCCTGTGGAGCAGCGACCTCACCTTTGCCGATACGGCAACCGGCGCAGCCTACAGCGCGGGTCAAGGCAAGGGCGTGGTCAACACACCTTCCTTTGCATCGGGCGGTTTTTCGCGCCTGAGTTTTAGCAGCGGGAACGCGATCGCACTGGAACCGGGTACCAACCTCACCAGCGCCGCTAGCATTCGCTTGGATTCGCCCGTCGTGCGCGCTGGAAGGGTCGGCGCCTCCGGTGCATCGATGGCCATCACGGCGCCTTCGGTGACTTTGGGTGTGGCTGCCACCGAAAACCAATCTTTGCGTACTGCCACAGGCGCTGTGGGCAGCGCGCCGGTGGCCTTGACGGTATCAGCCGATACCCTGGACTTGGTGGGCAACAGCGTCACCCAGGGCTTTAGCCAGGTGCGGCTGTTGGCAAGCCATGATGTGCGACTGCAGGGCGTGTCGGTGGCTCCCAGCCCGACGGCCACCGGGTCCTTGGTCACCGGTCCTGAACTCGAGATCCAGGCTGCGCGGGTCTATCCCACGACTTTGACGGACTTCGCCTTGCGCGCCAGCGCCACCGAACTTGCCCCGAGCCGCTTGGTGGTTGGCACGCAGGGCGCCGCAGCGCCTGGCGGCGACGTGCTGTCCGGGGCGGGAACACTCACACTGGCGGCCGACAGCATCACGCAGGGCGGGCGTGTGCTGGCGCCCTTTGGACAGATTCGCTTGGAGGCAACAGATTCCATTGCCTTCACCCCAGGCAGCCTGACCTCGGTCGCCGGCACCGGCACCGTACCCCTGGGCTTGGTCAACAATGGTGCCGAATGGAGTTATTCCTTTGGCAATAGGAGTTCGGCAACGTTTACGACCGGAGCGATTGCGAAAAGCGATCAAACCAAACGCAGTTTGCCCACCAAGAAAATCAGCGCTGATGCCCCCACGGTGACTCAGGCCGCCGGTGCGGTGCTCGACGCCACCGGCGGGGGCACTTTGTATGGCTATGGCGTATCTCCAGGCCCCGGTGGTTCACGCGATATTTTGTCTGCCCCTGGCACCTTCGCCATAAATCCCCAATTCCGTGGATTGACGGCGCCGTTGGATACCAATTACGGTAGCGCAGGCCTGCAAGTGGGCGACCAAATTTATCTAACTGCCTCGGCGGGTTTGGCAGCGGGCTACTACACCCTGCTGCCAGCGCACTATGCTTTGTTGGATGGTGGCATAGCCGTGGTGGCGCAGGGCACGAGCGCCAGCGCCGGTGACAACCGCTTGAACGCCGACGGCTCCTACACCGTGGCGGGCTCGCGTAGCAGCAATACCGACGGCCGTGGCGATACGCGTTTGAGCGCCTTCAAGTTGCTCACCGGCACGGAGGTGCGTCGACGCACCGAATTCCAAGACTTTAGCGCGGACAGTTTTTTTGCTACGCAGGCGGCATCCCTCGGCGTGCCTACGCCCGAACTGCCGCGCGATGCCGGGCAGCTTAGTTTTAAAGTGACAGATAAATTGGACCTGGCGGGCTTGTCGAGCCTGCAAGGCTCCACGGTGACGGGCAACAGCGGCCATGCGGGACTGGTAGACATCAGCGCCCCCCGCATCACCGTCACGGCCGACACCACCACACAGGTCGATGGTGCTGTGCGCTTGCTGTCTAACCAGTTGACTGACTTGGGCGCCGATAGCCTGCTGCTGGGCGGGCGCCGCACGCTCGCCGACGACGGCATGCACCTCCAAGTGGATGCCACCAGCGTCCGGATTGACAACGACCGCGATCATCCCTTGCAAGGTCTGGAGTTGCTCCTGGTAGCCAGTGACGCTTTGGAGGTGACTGGCCGTGCGAGCCTCGTGGCGCAAAGTCGGATCGTCAATGGGGCCAGCGCGGCGGCACAGACCGCGGTGGATCTGAACCTGGTCGGCACCAACGACAAGGGCGTGACGTACTACGGTACGGGCGCGCAGGCCGACGGGGCTCTTCTGCGCCTGAGCAGTGCAGGAGCGGTCAACATTTACCGTGATACTCCGCTCGGTACAACAGGGCGTCTGACGATCGCCGATGGCGCACAAGTCTCAGGAAGTGGCTCCATGTGGTTGGACGCTACGCAAGACATGAGCCTCCAGGCCAGTTTAGAACTCGCCCCCAATGCTGCTTTTGCCTTACGCTCGCAAGGCATTAACTTGGTCGGGTCGGAGCAGTCCGTTGCACCTGCTGGCCTCACCTTGAACGGCGCAATGCTTGCGAAGCTAAATGCCTTGCCTATTTTGGACTTGACAAGCTACTCGTGGATAAAGAGCTTTGGTGATGTGAAGTTGGGTAGCGAGGCGACAGAGCAGCTCAATCTGCGTGCAAGCAGTCTGTCGTCTGACGGGTCAGATTTGGGAATTAAGGCAAAGTCCGTTGCGCTGTCGGGCTTGCCCGCGGTTAAAGGCACGGTCAGTGCGTCGGGCGGCAGTGGCACATTGACCGTGGATGCCGGCACACTCACCGTGGGTTCTGGCGTACTTCAGACCCAAGGATTCGTGAGCACCCAGCTCAAGGCAAATGACGGGTTTGTGTTCGACGGCAGTAACGTGCAATTGTGGGTGGATAACGCACTCACGCTAAGCAGTCCGGTCATTACCGCGACGCCCGGTACCGTGGCGCAGACCACCGCGGGAGGCACACTGCGCTTGGAGACTTTGGATTCGCCTTCGACCAGTGAGGTCTCCGGATTGGGTGCCCGCATCGGCTTTACCGGCAACATTCTGTCAGTTGACACGTCCATCCGAGCTCAGGCTGGGCAAATCGATTTGAGTGCCGCCAATGGGGTGGAAGTGAATGGCGGCACACTCGATGTGTCGGGAGTATCGATGGCTTTTGGCAGCGGTATGGCCTATGCACCAGCAGGAAATATTCGCGTCGATGCGGGTCAAGGCAATCTGGCATTGGCCAGCGCAGCCAAGCTTGACTTGTCGTCGCTGGGCGCTGACGCCGGCAGTCTTGACTTGCGAGCCACCGCGCTGGGCGCCACAGTCACCTTGGACGCCACCTTGCTAGGGACCGCCAAAGCGGGTGTTGGCAGCTCCACGGCCGAAAATCCATTGCAGGCCAGTTTCACCCTGGATACAGGCACTACGCCCACCGGCTTTGATACGCTGAATGCGCTGCTGAATAAAAACGGCTTTACCCACTTGCGCTCCGTGAGAGTGCGCAGTGGTGACCTCGACGTCGGTACGGGCAGCAGTATCACGGCACGATCCATTGCCTTGTCTACCGACAACGGTAACCTGACAGTCTCGGGCACGCTGGACGCCAGCGGTCCAAGTGGCGGCACGATCGATTTGTATGCAGCCAGTGCCAGTGGCAGCAACACCGGTAAGCTGGTGCTCAATGGTGCTACGCTGCTCGCGAATGCCACACAGGTTGCCACGAGCGCCGCCGGCAGCTTGGGTGATGGTGGCCGGATCAACTTGGGGGTAAGCAATACCGGCGACGCCGACGGCGCCTCGCTTAGTTTGGATGCGGCAAGCACCCTCAGCACTCTGGGCCGTGGCCTGGGCGCCGATGGCGAGGTGCACTTGCGCGCTCCGGTGAATACCGATAAAACGGATGTGGCGGTGGGAGCCCTGGCCGCCACCGTGGAAACCGGCGCTTTGACCCTGGAAGCCGTTCAGACCTATCAATACCTGGGCAACAAATCCCTTAACCGCAGCGTTGTCGATGCATTCAAGGCCGATGCCACGGCATTCATGGCAAATGCACAGACAGTGCAAACACGCCTGTCTGGTCCCAATGCCACAGATTTGAAGGTACAACCGGGAGTCGAGGTGCGGGCCACTGGCAACCTCACGGTGTCGGTGGACGAGCAGGACTCGGACGTTTCCAAACGTGGCTGGAACTTGGCAGACTGGCGTTTTGGCGCTGATCAAGATGTCCCAGGCACTTTGACGCTGCGCGCGGCGGGTAATCTGACTGTCAACGGATCGATCAGCGATGGCTTCGACCGGGTCGAGAATAAGCCGATGCCGCAGTGGGCTCTGCGGTCGGATGACAGTTGGTCCATGCGTTTAGTGGCTGGCGGTGATTTGGGGGCAGCTGCACCGTTGGCGACCACCGGTACCACGGGCAGCTTGGTTTTGAAATTTGCCCGTGCCGTGGTGAAAGACGATGTGCCATCGGCTCTGCTCCGCACAGGCACTGGGCGGATCGATATCGCTGCGGCGAAAAACATTGAGTTAGGCAAACTAAGCAAAGCAGGCGGAGCGACTATTTATACCAGTGGCAAGCGGGCAGTGCTGCCAGAGGACGGGTCCTTTGCTGTCCCAATTGGAGCTGCGTTTGGCAAGGATGGCGGTGCTATCTCCTTACGCGCCGGCGGCAACGTCGTCGGCGTGGCGTCGGCGCAAACGGTGAACAGTTGGCTGTTCCGTCAGGGGCGTACCGAAACCGATAGCAATGGCGAACAAGTTTTTGCCAAAGACCAGTTTGGTGAAAACCTGAATACGGCCTGGTGGTCGCGGTCTGACTACCTGGGCTCGGGCGTGGCGACCCTGGCTGGCGGCGACATTACAGTGACGGCGGTGCAGGGATCGGTCATGGACCTGACGGCCAGCATTGCGACCAACGCTTACATGCCCGGCTCAACCCCTGCTGCCAGCGCCCTGGTGGAGCAAGGCGGCGGTGATCTGCGGGTACGTGCCGGGCAAAACATTGCCGGTGGCCAGTTTTATGTTCAAAAAGGCGGCATGGTGCTTCGAGCCGATGGCGCGGTGGTCGCCGGCAAACTGAAGGTCCTGGACAATTTGGCAGGGGAGAACGATTCAGCTTACCGTGCGATGCGACCGGTGTTGGCCTTGGGGGATGCCTCTGCCCAAGTGACCGCGGGAGGCAACCTCGAGATTGAGACCGTCTACAACCCGACACTGACCTTGCAAAGCGCAAAAAATGCCACGGTGGTGAACTTCACCACCGCAGGCCAAGCCAGCAGCCAATACAGCAATTTTCTTAGCTATGGCCCACAAAGCACGGTGGAAATGACCAGTGTGGGCGGCGACGCGGTCATGGAGAGTGGCTCCAAGCTGTTACTCGACGCATCCTTGACGGGGTTGAATCTTGGCGACACGAGTATTCCTGACGATTTCGTGAAATTGATGGCTTTGGCGCCACCGAGCGTAGGTCTTGCCGCCCTGAGTGG
The DNA here is from genome assembly GCA_029866205.1 of Rhodoferax sp. GTDB lineage: Bacteria > Pseudomonadota > Gammaproteobacteria > Burkholderiales > Burkholderiaceae_C > Allorhodoferax. The sequence continues at coordinate 383,782 of JARWZT010000008.1, read as the reverse complement.
CAGTGTGCGCGTCAAAGCGGGTTTTGTCATGGCCCCGGCAAGCCGGGGTGCCCTTGATATCTATGCCAAAAAAGATGTGGAGTTGCTAAACGACACCCCCATCTTGATGCTCGATGCTTCACCTACCAGCTTGACCAGCGCGGCTGCGCCCAGCTTGCTCAACGGCAGCGATTTGGGCACTTTGATCGGCAAAAGCATGGGACTGGCGGCGCACACGAGTGGGGGCTTGCATTCGGGCGATGACCGCCCCGCACGGGTGGTGGCCTCGCAAGGAGATATCACCGGCTTGGGCACCGCCGCAGCGATGATCAACGTGCCCAAGCGTCTTGAGATTCAGGCTGGACGCGACATTGTGGACATGGGTTTTGTCGCTCAAAACTTGGAAACTACGGATGTGACCAGCGTAGTGGCCGGGCGCAACTTCACCAACAGCACGAACTACGCTGATTCAAGTCCTGTCAATCAGGTGCTAGCTGGACCGGGTCTGCTGTTGCTGAATACCCAAAACGGCTCCATCGATCTGGGCAATTCGGCCGGCGTGGTGACCCGCGGCAATCTAGACAACCCCTACTTGCCAAGCGGCGGCGCAGCCATCGAGGCGGTGGCAGGCGTTGCCCTATCGGCCGCTGATCTGGCTCGCACACCGGCGCAGACGGAAGCGCAAAATGCCGCCCTGTTTGCCAACATTTCCTATCCCTACAGCGATGACCCGGATACGACGTACAACAAAAATCCGAACACAACCAAGCAAGATCGGCTGAATGGCTTTGATGCCGCCATCGCCACCCAATTTCCGAGCCCGGTCAGTGGCTCCGGCAGCATCTTGTCGTATGGCAGCCAGTTCAAAACCGAACAGGGCGGTTCGGTGGACCTGTGGGCCCCTGGTCAAGAGGGCTCGGTGGTCGCTGGATTGGTCAGCATCCCCTTTTATCTGCAAAGCAAAACAGCCGCTGACACTGGTATTTTTACGGTCCGCGGCGGAGCCATTCGTTCGTTGGTCGGTAAAGACTTTATCGTTAACCAGGGTCGCGTTTTTACCTTGGGTGGGGGAGACATCAGTTTGGTGTCTCAAAACGGTGATATTGACGCCGGCCGGGGCGCAAAAACCGCCGGATCAGCGCCGCCGCCATTACTCACCACCGATGCCAGCGGTAACACCAAGCTTGACATTGCGGGCTCAATTTCCGGCTCGGGCATTGCCACCCTGCGCACCTCGGAGACACAGGCTTCCAGCGATGTGCTGGCCCTGGCCCCGCGCGGCGTTTTTGACGCGGGTGATGCCGGGGTGCGGTCCACCGGCCAGGTCGCCATCCAGGCCGCTGTGGTGCTCAACGCCAACAATATCTCTGCCTCTGGTGGTGTCAGCGGTTCAGTAGCCGTCGCCAGCACGGCCAGCGCCGCCCCGCCGAGCACTGACACGGCGAGCGCGGCTACCCAAGCGGCGGCCAAACAAACCAGCGGCCCCCAAGCGCAGACCCTGGCGCTGACGGTCGATGTGCTGGGCTATGGTGATGTCACCGTCAAAGGCCAGAGCACTGACATGGACGAGACCAGCAATGAAGACGACGAGCTTGATGCCACCGGTCAAAAGAAGCGCAAAGCCCGCAAGGCCAACTGAGCCATACCCCTTGTAACCTTATTTCGCCCTAATCCCCAACGGTCTATCTCCACCCCATGCCCCAAGAGCCCTTTATGACCTACTCCCGACCCTCTTTTCGCGCGTTCCGTTTTCTGCGAACCGCGCTGGCGTTGCCGCTGGTGCTCTGTCTTGGCCTGACGTCCGCGCATGCCGCTGATGAATTTAAGCACGGCAAAAAACTGGTGTTTGACACCACGCAAAGCGGCAACAAGCTCGACGCCCCGGTGAGCCAGCTGCCGTTGTTGGTGCGTTTGCACAGCGGCAACTTTACGTTTTCCGAGGCCAAACCGGACGGCTCCGACCTGCGCTTTTTTGCTGGCGACGGTAAGACGCCCCTTAAGTACAGCATCGAAAAATTTGACGCAACCAACGAAATAGCGCTGGCATGGGTGCAGGTGCCCAAGATCAACCCGGACGTGAAGACGGAGTCGATTTGGGTGCGTTGGGGCAATGAGGCCGCGGCGACCACCCAAGACAGCAAGACCACATTCGACGCCTCGCACCTTGTGGTGTTGAACTTTGACACTCCCGACGCAGTGAAAGACAGCAGCGCCAACGCCTTAGTGCCTAAAGAGGCCACAACGAAGCCCCTGGAGAATGGTCCGATTGGTGGCGCTGCCAACTTTGACGGCCGCAGCCGAGTTGTGTTGCAGGGGCCAGCGCTCCAATTGAAAGCTGCCGACGGATTTACCTTGAGTGCCTGGGTCAACCCGGTGGCAGTCGAAAAAGGTGGCCTGTTGTCCCTGGCCGCGGGCGCGATCGGCGTGGACCTGGACGCTAGCGGTGCGGTGGTGGTTTCTGCCGGCAAAGGTTCGCTGAAATCCAGCGTGGCGCTCAAGCCGGGCATTTGGCAGCACGTGAGCGTGAGCTCCGCGGCCGGCAAGGCGCAGATTTTCATTGACGGCGTGCAAGCGGCTGACGGTGCCTTGACTTGGTCCGACGTGGCCGGTGACGTTGTCGTGGGCGAAGGCTTTCGAGGTGGTATGGACGCGCTCACCTTGTCCAATACTGCACGCGGGGCGGACTACGTGAAGGCGCTGGCTTTTACCCAAATGGCGGACTCGGCCATGGTCGGTTTTGACGAGGGCGAGGCCGCCGCTGGCGGCGAGATCAACTACTTTGCAATTCTGTTGGGTGCGGTAACGATTGACGGCTGGGTAGTGATCGGGATCTTGGGTGTCATGGCGGTGGTCAGTCTTTGGGTGATGATCGAGAAGACCCGCACCTTGGGGCGTGCTGAAAAAGCCAATGCGGCGTTTTTGGAGTTGTTCAAGAACAAATCTCAGGCGCTGTTGAATCCTGCCGACGCCGAGTACCAAGCGGCCCAGCGCAACCAAATCTTTAAGCACTCGTCCATTTACACGCTGTACGCGGTGGGCATGCATGAAATAGAAGAGCGTTTCAAGGCCCAAAAAGCTTCTGGCCGAGAGCCTCATATCACGGCCGCAGCGCTGGAGTCGATCCGCGCCGCGCTAGACGCTTCGATCGTGCGTGCCGGTCAAAAGTTCAACAGTGGCATCGTGTTGTTGACCATTGCCATCTCGGGCGGACCTTTTTTGGGCCTGCTGGGTACCGTGGTGGGGGTGATGATTACCTTTGCCGCGATTGCGGCGGCTGGTGACGTGAACGTCAATGCGATTGCCCCCGGTATTGCGGCGGCGCTGGTGGCGACCGTGGCCGGCTTGGCGGTGGCGATTCCAGCGCTGTTTGCCTACAACTGGTTTGCTATCAAGATCAAAAACATTGCCGCTGACACCACCGTGTTTGCCGACGAATTCTTGACCAAGTCGGCCGAACTGCATGGCCAGCACGCCTTGTTGGACGCTTAGGCATTTACTTTCAAAGCGCTAGCCCGTGCAAATCCAAGACGACAACGCCCCTTACGACGACATTAACGTCACGCCGATGCTCGACTTGGCGTACGTGTTGTTGGTGATTTTTATCATCATGACCACCGCGTCGGTGCAGGGTGTGAAGGTGGACTTGCCCAAGACCAAGACCATTGACAACCTGGCGAAAAAGGGCGTCAAGGCCATCACGATTTCTCAGGCTGGCGACATGTACTTGGATACCTACCCCGTCACCCCCGAGCAGTTGGCGCAGCGCCTGGGCGAGATGAAAAACGCCAACCCCGCCCAGTCCATCGTCATCAAGGGCGACGCACACACCCAGTATGCCAAGGTGATGCAAGTGCTGGAGATCGCCAAGCGGGCGGACATTACTGAAATCGGCTTGGCCACGGGCCGCGCTCAGGGCAACTAGCCCCGGCGCACAAGGAAGACCATGAAAGTCGAAACCGAAACCAAGCCCTACGACACGATCAACGTCACGCCGATGTTGGATTTGGCGTATGTGCTTCTGGTGATCTTCATCATCATGACCACGGCGTCGGTACAGGGCATGAAGATCAACCTGCCCAAGCCGAGCAACAAGCCTAGCACGGTGCAAAAAGAAGTCCGGATCGTGCAAATCTTGCCGGACGGCAATCTATTGCTCAATGGCGCGGCGATTACCTTGCCTGAACTGGAGCAGCGTCTGACGGCGGCGATCGCCAAGGACAAAGACGCGCCCGTCATGATCAAGGGCGACCCGCAGGCGCATTACGTGAAAGTGGTGGAGATCATTGACATGGCCGGCCGGCTGGGCATCGGCAACGTGGGGCTCATCACGGCCCGCATTGGTACCTAGGGCGCCACCATGAGCGAAGGTCGCAAAAAACTGCTGTTTGCCATAGGCGGACTACTGGTCTTGCTGGCGCTAGGTTTGCTGGTGTACAGCATGGTCAGCGGCAAGTCCAAGCCGACCAAGGCCACGCCCAAAATTTCGCTCATTCCGATGACGCCGCCGCCGCCGCCGCCGCCGCCCAAAGAGGAGAAAAAGCCCGAGCCGCCCAAAGAGCAAAAAGAGGTGAAAGAGATGCCCGCTCCGCCCAAAGATGCGGCGCCGGCACCCCCCTCGCAAGAGCTGAAGATGGACGGACCCGCAGGCAATGGGCCCAGCGCGTTCTCGGCCGGCAAGATAACCAGTGACGACATCAGCAACGTCGGCAAGGGCGCCGCCGCCCCGGCCGCGCTTCCGGCTACGGGCCTCTTCAGTCCTTTTGGCGGTTATGCCAACCAACTCAAATCAGAAGTGCAGCGCTTGCTGCAACGCAACAAAGACCTGCGCAGTCAGAGTTACCGGATTGAGGTGCGAGTTTGGCTCGCCAAAGATGGCAGCTTGCAGCGCCACGAGTTGGTGGGCAGCACCGGTGACGCCGAGCTCGACAGTTTGATCAGTCAGACGCTGACGGCAAGCCAGTTGTTCAGCCCGCCCCCCGACCGGATGCCGCAGCCGATTCGGCTGCGCATCAACACCGCAAATAGATGATTTTGGAGAGGTATATTTATGAGCTGCTTTTTTAAGAAGGCTGCGCAAGCCCCCGTGCTGCATTGGAGTCTGAGTCTCTTGGGTGGCCTGGCGCTGCCGGTTAGCACGCTTCATGCGCAGACGCCCGCGACACCCGCAGTGGCCCAACAGACCGCCATTGCGCAGGGTGCTGTGGACCAAGTTCAGGCCACCGTCAACGCGCTGCTGGACGCCCTGGTCGATGGAGGCATATTGACCCGAGAGAAGGCCGACGCGCTGGTGGCTGCAGCGAAAGCCAAAGCTGCCGCTACGGCGGCCTTGGCAATTTCGGCGACCCCTGTTCCTGTCGCGGGCGATACCCAAGCGGCAGTTGCAGGTGCTGCGGGAGCGCAGCCCAGTGTCAACCGCGCTACAGCAGAAGAGTTTGACAAAGACGGCAAAAAAATCGTCCGCATCCCTTATGTGTCCGAGGCGACAAAAAAGGAACTGCGTGAACAAGTCAAGCGCGAGGTTCTGGCGCAGGCCAAAAAAGAGCGCTGGGGCGACTCGGGAGCCTACCCCTCGTGGTTGAACCACGTTCAGTTGCATGGCGACTTTCGCCTGCGGGAAGAGGCGACGGTACTTGCCAATGGAAATACAGCACCGGGAGACAACTACGCCAGCGGAGCCTTCACCCGCGCACCTGACATCGTTACCAGCAAGGGCTCTTACGGTCAAACCGTGCCCAACTTTAATACCGAGGACGATGCCAACCGCATGCGACTGCGCGCGCGTCTGGCGGTAAACGCTACGGTCAGTGAGGACGTCTCTGCGGCCCTGCGTTTTTCTACCGGTAACACCACGGACCGCACGTCGACCAACCAAACCATGGGCCAGTCGTTTAACAAGTACGCGGTGGTGTGGGACCAGGCCTACATGACGTTTCGGCCTCTGGGCCCCGTCGCCGACTTTCGGGGTGGGCGCATGCCCAACCCCTTCTTTTCTACGGATTTGGTCTGGGCCGATGACCTCGGCTTTGAAGGCGTCGCCGTGTCTGGCAAACAGGTGTTCGATGGGACCTCGGAAGCGTTTGCCACCGCTGGCTACTTTCCACTCTCCGAGTTCAAGCCAGGCACTTCACGGTCCAGGGCGGTGGTGGGGGTCCAAGCCGGTGCTGCGGTGAAGTTGGGCAACGCCGGCCAATTGAAATTTGGAATGGCTTTGTACGACTACCAAAACGTGGCGGGCGAGGCCGAGACATATAACGACTACATCAACAACAGCCGACCGGACTACGCTACACGGTATGAATATGGGGCGGGCTTTCGTCAGCGCGGCAACACCTTGTTTGCTGTCAATGCGCCTACCGATCCGGCACGTGTTTACGGCCTTGCCTCTGATTTCCGAGTTCTCAATCTGACGGCAATGCTGGACCTGCCGACGTTGGCCGGTCTGCCATTGACGATTACCGCTGACGCGGTAACCAATTTAGCCTTCAATCGCGACACCATCGCCAAGCGCACCGGCGTTAAGCTGACCGACGGCAAAGAGTCAGGCTATCTGGCCAAGATTGCCCTGGGCCACCATATTGTCAAGCGCAAGGGCGACTGGAACGCGTCTCTGGCCTACCGCTACCTGGGCAGCGACGCGACCTTGGATGCGTTTACCAACTCCGATTTCGGCCTGGGGGGCACCAATAACCAGGGCTTCATTGTGGGAGGCAACTATGCGATCTTCGACAACACGGTGTTGTCGGCCCGCTGGATGAGCTCCAATCAAATCGACTCCTATGCTCCGGGCTCGGTGACCAAGCTGTCGGTTGACACCCTGCAGTTTGACCTGGCGGTTCGCTTCTGAGTTCGCCATGCGTCGCTCGTTCACCCCCCCCACTTTGAATCACGTTGCGGTGGCCTTTGCCCTGACCGTCGGTCTGGTCGGCGCACATGCCGCGGATGACAAAGAAAAAAAGGCCGCACGTGCCCAGCAAGACCGCATCGCCAAAATGCAGCAAGTGCAGCAGGCCTTGCAGCAAGAAAAAACCCAGCTCAGCACCGAACGCGACGAATTGCAAGGAAAGTTGAAAAAAGCGCAGGCGCAAGCGTCCAAACTCGCCCTGATGATCAAGCAAGAGGCTGAGTTGCGCACGCAATTGCAGGCCTTGCAGGGCGAAAAGGTGGTACTGAACGAGTCGCTAAAGTCTGCCGAAACCGAGCTGGCGGCCTTGCGCAGCCAACAGCAAAACACCCTGGGGCAATGGGCGGCGACCCAGGCCACGCTGGCCAACACCCGCAGTGTTGCGGAAAGCACCCAGCAAAATCTGGCGCTGCGTGAAAAGGCACTGGGGTTTTGCCAAGACCAAAACCGCGCCTTCTATGACATCAACCGCAAGTTGCTTCAGCGTTTTGAGTCCACGACAGCCGCGATGACGCCTTGGTACGCCCTGCCCTTGCAGTTTGACCGCGTGGCGCTCGAAAACGAGGGGCTGGTGATCCGCGACCAGATGGAGGAGCGAAAGTTGCCGGCAGACAGCAAAGTTCAGTGATGTGACATTTTTTTGTCACTTTGTGAATTTAGTATTCACAAAGTTTTTGACAAAATGATGAATAAATTGACTAAATCACCGCGCGCACGCAAAGTCTCGCCGACACGAAACATGAAATGGGCCCAACAAGGCTTTACCTTGTTGGAGCTTTTGGTGGTGATTGTCATCATCGGCATGCTGGCCTCGTACGTGGGGCCCAAGTACTTTGCCCAAATTGGAAAGTCCGAGGTCACAGTCGCCAAGGCGCAGTTGGAGGGCTTGTCCAAAGCCGTTGATACCTTTCGGATTGATGTGGGGCGCTATCCTACGGTGGAGGAAGGCCTGCGGGTGCTTATGGTCAAGCCAGACAATGCCAGCGGCTGGAACGGTCCTTACCTGAAAAAAGACGTGCCCCTGGACCCTTGGGGCCATCCCTATGCCTACAAACTGGGTGGTGCCGCTGCCGCGAATGGGGTGATCCCCGACTACCAAATTATGTCGATGGGCAAAGACGGCCAGCCCGGGGGCAGTGGCGACGACGCTGATCTCATTAGCAATTAGGTCTGTTTGCCGTGAAGTACCAGGCACGCGCCATCAACGCAGATCACGCCGTGGTGCAGTGGGAGTTGGATGCGCTCGACCGTGCGGATGCCGAACGCCAGGTGAGCATGCGCGGCCTGCACCTGGTGCAGTTGCGCGGCGCTGACGTGATGGGCGCGGGCGCTTGGGGTCGCCTGCAATCTGCCTTCGGCCAGCGTCGCTCGCCCTTGCCATTGGTCATGTTCAGCCAAGAGTTGCTCGCGCTTTTGCAAGCCGGTCTGGGGTTGGTGGAAGGGCTGGAGGCACTGCTGGAAAAAGAGGCTCAGCCGGCCATGCGGGTCATTATTTCTGGCTTGCTGCAGGCGCTGCGAGACGGACGTCGCCTGTCCAGCGCCTTGGCAGAGCAGCCGCGGCATTTTTCTGCGCTGTATATTGGCTTGGTGCGCGCCGCTGAGGGTACCAGCAGCCTGCCGCAGGCCTTGGAACGGTTCATTGCCTACCAGCAGCGTATCGACGCGGTGCGCGCCAAGGTCGTCAGCGCTGCAATTTATCCGGCTATTTTGATCAGCGTAGGCACGCTGGTGAGCCTGTTCCTGATGGTCTACGTGGTGCCCCGCTTTGCCGAGGTCTACCAAGGCGCCGGGCGCCAGATGCCATGGCTGTCGCAGCAAATGCTCGGCTTGAGTGCGCTACTGACCGATCATTTGGAAGTGTTGCTGGGCCTGGCCTTGGCTGCGCTGCTGGGTTTTGCGGCTTTGACCAAAAAATTCCAGGCCGCCGGCGGCTGGATGGGTCTCTTGAGCCGCCTGCCTGGCGTGGGCGAGCGGGTGCGGGTGTACGAGCTCTCGCGCCTGTACATGACATTGGGGCTGTTGCTTGAGGGGGGCATTTCGCTGGTTGCGGCCATGGAGACCGTGGACTCCGTGGTGTCACCTGTCGTGGCGCAGCGCTTGCGCCAGGCCAGCGCCCTGGTCCAGACCGGCGCGCCGGTGTCGCTGGCTTTTGCGGCGCAAAACCTGACTACGCCGATCTCACTGCGCATGCTGGCGGTGGGCGAGCGCACCGGTGATCTGGGAGGCATGCTGCGCCAATCGGCGGCGTTCTATGACGGCGAGATTACCCGCTGGATCGACCGCTTTATGCGCAGCTTTGAACCGCTTCTGATGACCGCTATTGGCCTGGTCGTGGGCGTGATCGTGGTGCTCTTGTACATGCCTATTTTTGACTTGGCGGGCTCTTTTTAATGGATGCAGTCCAACGCTCCGATGCCTTGCCCGACGCTGCCGCGCTGCGGCAGGCTTATGGTCAGGCCCGCAGTCAGGGGCGCAGTGCCAGCAGCGCGTTGACGGACTTGGCTGCGCCCGGCGCGGGGGATGCCCGCGCCATGGTGCGGCAGGCGGGAGCGCTTATGGGCTTGGCGGTGGTCGAGACCGCGTACCTGTTTTCTTGCACTCCCGCCCTTGCCCTATTGCCTTTGTCCGCAGCACTGCGCCGTCACTGCGTGGTGGTCCATGCGCCAGACACTGGTGGGCTACAGGCGGTGGTAGCCGACCCGTTTGACGCCGACCTGATGGCATGGCTTCAGTCCCTGGCCCAGGCGCCACTGGTCTTTGCGCTGGCCTTGCAGGAAGACATAGTGGCGTACTTGGTCAAGCTAGAGGAAGGCGCGCGCGCCACCGACGGCCTGGGACACGTTCCTGATGACACTGCCGCATCCGATGCCCAACGGGACAAACGGGCGGTGTCCAGCCTGTCTCTGTCGGCTTTGGGCGAATCGGCCAGCCCCGCCGTCAAGCTGGTGAATTCGATCTTGTATGACGCCCTCAAGTCCGGGGCGTCGGACATCCATATTGAGTCCACGGCCACGGGCATGAGCGTCAAGTTCCGTATCGACGGTGTGCTCGACCCTGCGCTCACGGTCCAGGGCGTAGAACTGGCTGAATACGTCATTTCGCGCCTCAAGGTGGTGGCCGAGTTGGATATTTCCGAGCGCCGCGTGCCGCAAGACGGCAGCTTTATGGTCTCCGACGCGGAGCGGGATATTGATTTGCGCCTGTCCATCATGCCCAGCATCCACGGCGAGGACGCGGTGATCCGCGTGCTGGACAAGCGCGCCATGATTGAGACCTATGGCGCGCTGTCCCTGGACGCCCTGGGCTTTGACGCTGCGTCCCTTTCGGTGCTGCGCCGGCTGGCGCAAGAGCCCTACGGCATGCTGCTGGTGACCGGCCCCACCGGCTCGGGAAAAACGACCACCTTATACGGTGCGCTGACCGAAATTCACGACGGACGCAGCAAAATCATCACCATCGAAGACCCGGTGGAATACCAACTGCCCGGCGTGCTGCAGATTCCCGTCAACGAGAAAAAGGGGCTGACCTTTGCCAAGGGCCTGCGCTCCATCCTGCGCCACGATCCGGACAAGATCATGGTGGGCGAGATTCGCGACAACGAGACCGCAGAGATCGCCGTGCAGTCGGCCCTGACCGGCCACCTGGTGCTTACCACGGTGCACGCCAACAACGTGTTTGACGTGCTGGGGCGCTTTGTGCACATGGGCATCGACCCCTATTCGTTTGTATCGGCGCTCAATGGAATTTGGGCCCAGCGCCTGCTGCGCGTCATTTGTCCGCATTGCAGCGTGGCCCACACTCCCAGTGTGCAGGAGTGTGAGAGTGCCGGTCTGACGCACAGCGATAGCGCGGCGATATGGAAGGTGGGCCGCGGCTGCGGTGACTGCCGTGGCACCGGCTACAAAGGACGTCGCGCCATCGCCGAAATCTTGTTGCTCAATGACGAACTGCGCGAACTGATTATCGAGAAAGCGCCTATTCGAAAAATCAAGGAGACGGCGCATCGACAAGGTACCCGTAGTCTGCGCGATGCCGCCCTGGCTTTGGCGCGCCGCGGCGAGACCACCCTGGCCGAAGTTAACCGGGTGACGCTCAATGCTTAATCCTATTGGCGACCGCTTCTCGCTCAGTCTGGGGCCGCAAGGCGCGCAATTGGCTTTGCGCAGTGGCCTGTGGCGCCCGCGCTACCGCCTGCTGGGGTCACTGGCGTGGTCGGCGCAGGCCAGTGATGCACAGCGCGGTGACGTACTCGACGAGTTGTTAATGCGCCACGCCACCGCAGGCGGTGCGTTGACGGTTTTGGTGGACGACCTGTGGGTACCTAGCACGAGCGTGCAGCCGCCGGTGAACGCGAGCACGCTGGCGGACTTGAAAGCTGCAGTGGCAATGCGCCTTCGGACGGTGACTGACGCAGCCACCGGATGGGAGACCGCGAGCGAGCCACGCGTTGCGGGACGGTTTGTCGCCAGCGCGCTACGCAGCGTCTTGCTCGACCAGCTCCGCGAGCAGTCTCAGCGGTATGGGCTGCACCTGGTGTCGGTGCAGCCTCTGTTTGCTGCCGTATGGAACCATTGGCACGCCGCTTTGGCGCCGGGACAGTGGCTGGGCATTTGCCGCACCGGCGCGCTGACCCTGTGCATTGCGCCGAACCACCACGTGGAGCAGATCCGCCGCCTGGAATTTGTACCGGCAAACGCCCAAGAGCCGCACTGGCCGGGCGACGCGGTGCAGCGCGAGGCCTTGCGCCTTGGCGTTCCCGCACCCTCGGCGGTGGCACTTTGCGGAGCCGTACCCCTTGCGTGGCGCCAGGCAGCCCCGGTGACGGCTGGCCCGCAGAGCGGTCCTGAGACGGCCTACCTTGGGGCCGTGGGTGACGCTCTGGGCCTGTGGGGCGTGCAGCTATGAATCGCTTAGAGCTGGACTTTGCGCCACGCAATTTCCGTTTTTGGAGCGCGCGCGCCAGCCTTATGGTGTGGGCTGCGCTGGTCGGCGCGATGCTGGCCTTGGGCGCTGGCTTGTGGGCTTTCGCTGCGGTGCGCGCTGAACGCCTGGGTTTACAAGAGACGCTGGCACGCGCGGTGATTCCACCGACTACCTCTGTGCGGGGCGGCGCTACACCTGCAGTGACCGGTGCACAGAAAATCGATGCGGCGCAGGTCAAAACCATGAATCAGGCCTTGCTGGCGCTCAACCGTCCGTGGTCCAAGCTTTGGGATGCGTTGGAACGGGTGTCCAGCGCCCCAGGAATTCAGGTGGCGATCTTGGAAATGCGACCCGAAGCGACATCTGCGGAGCAGGAGCCCGGGGGCGCACAGGGGCTGCGCCTGCTGGCCGAAGCGAAGGACAGTGCCGACATGCTGGGCTTTGTCCGCCAATTGCGCAACGAGCCCTTTTTTGAGACCGTTGTTTTGATGTCTCACCAAGTCAACGCGCAAGACCCGAACCGGCCCCTGCGATTTGAGCTTAACCTGCGTTGGACCCAGGCCAAGCCATGATCCACTCCGCAGACCTTGGCCGCAGATTGCTTCAGTGGGCGCAAGACACCGGTTTGCGCGCGGGTCGTGCCAGCCCGCTGGTGGGGTTGGCTGTGGCACTGTGGCTGGTGGCGCTGGTGTTGGTTGCGAGCCTGCTGCCAGCGCAATATGCAGGGCTTGTGCAAGACCAAGAGGCACTGTTGCAAGCCCAAGCTGCCAATGCCCAGCAGGCCCAAGCTGTTTTGCAAAACGGCGTATCCGGCTTATCGCTACCCTTGTCTGAGACAGAGGCTAGCCAGCGCAACGCGGCCCAATTCAAAGCGCTGCTCGCGCAGGCTCCCTTGCCGGAGGGCGCGCAGCAAACCATGTTTGCATTGGCCCAGCGCTGGGACCTCGAGCTGCCACAGGGTCAGTACAAACAAGCCTGTGATGACAGTGGCGTGTCGTGTAGCTACCGAATGCAACTGCCCGTGGTGGGTACTTACTCGGCGGTTCGCGGCTTTGTACAAGATGCCTTACAGGCTCTGCCCACCTTGGCACTCGATGGCGCCGCTTTCAAGCGCGATGCTGCTGCCGCTGACGCATTAGAGGTAAACCTGCGCTGGACGCTCTACCAAGCGCCGTTGCCGATGGCCGGTGGTGCGCCATGAAAATGCGGCAATACATGGGGTTGGCGGCGTTGTTGGCATCAACTTGGCTGGCATTTTTTGCGGACAAAACACCCAGCAGCGACGATAAATTGGTGGTTCCCACCCGCTCCGATACCGCGCGCGCGCCCGCACCTTTGCTGGTGGACGCCGCCAACAGGGATAGGGGTCTCAACCGCGCGTCCAAACCTGCAAACCAAGACTCCGCGGGCCCTGAGGCCGTGCTGGCCTTGGCGGAACGCGCTCCGGCGCCACCGCCGGATGCCCGTCAATCACTGGCGATGGCTTTCGGTGCGCGGTCTTGGACTCCACCACCGCCACCCCCTGAGCCGGTGGTGCCGCAAGCCCCACCCCTGCCGTTTAGTTTTTTGGGCAAACAGTGGCAGGCAGGAGCCTGGCAGGTTTACCTGGCGCTCGGTGAAGAAATGCGGCTTGCCCAAGTGAATACCGTCATTGATGGCCGATACCGTGTGGATTCCATCGCGCCGCCGCAAATTGTCTTTACCTATCTGCCGCTCAATGAGCGTCAAACTCTTGAGATTGGAGCGCCCTAGTGAGCCCCTGCAATAAGCCCGTGGCCTTAGCCTTTGCCCGTACCGGCGCGGGTCTCGCGCTGACCTTGGTTTTTCTGGTTGCGGGTTGCGCCGTGCAGTCGCCGACTCAGGCAGGCCGGACCCTGATGGAGCAAGGCCAAACGGACGCTGGCTTGCAGGCGCTGGAGACGCTAGCGCGCAGCACACCAAACAACGTTGAATACAAAACCGCCTTTCTGACGGGGCAGCGCCTTGCGGCGCAGTCCTGGCTGGCCCAGGCCCAGGCCCGCATGCAGCGCAAGGACTGGGTCGCTGCCGCCTCCCTGTTGGAGCGGGTGTTGACGATCTATCCTGATGACGACTTGGCCCGCAGGGGATTGCAACGGGTTCGCCAGCAAGAGCGCGTAGCCCGCACGCTCGAGCAAGGACAGCAGGCGGCACAGGCGAAAGACTGGGAGTCGGCGCGCAGCTACGCTCAGGCCGTCTTGCGGGACGATGCCACCCATCTGGACGCCCAAGCCCTGCAAGCCACCGCCCTCGAAAAAATCGCGATCGCCGCCAACAGCACCAGTGCGCTGAGCAAGGCGTTTCGCCAACCGATTTCTTTGGAATTTCGCGACGCTTCGGTGCGCCAGATTTTTGAGAGCTTGGCGCGCGGGAGTGGCTTGAATTTTGTGCTGGACAAAGATATCAAGCCGGAGCTCAAAGCAAGTTTGCTGGTGCGGAATACCACTATCGAAGAAGCGCTCAACCTGCTCTTGGTGAGCAATCAGTTAGAAAAGCAGGTGGTCAACGCCAACACCATCATTGTCTTTCCCAACACTCCGGGCAAGCTCAAGGATTACCAAGAACTCAATGTGCGCACCTTTCCGCTGATGTTTAGCGAGGCCAAGGGGGTGGGCGCCGCCATCAAGACCCTGTTCAAGGGCCGCGATGTCGTGGTCGACGACAAGCTCAATGCGCTGATTGCCCGTGACACGCCTGAGATGCTGGACCTGCTGGAGCGCCTGGTCGCCACTTATGACGTGCCAGAGTCGGAGGTGATGCTGGAGCTCGAGGTGCTTGAGGTCGCGCGTGACCGTCTGGAAACCTTGGGCATCAAATGGCCTACCGCCCTGAGCCTGAGTCCCTTGGCCAGCGCCAGCGGCGTGGGCCTTACGCTGGCGGATTTGCAAAACCTTAACGCCAGCACGACAGGCGTTGGTTTGGGGGGCTTGCAATTGAACGCAGAAAAAAAAGATACCGATGTCAACCTCTTAGCGAATCCCCGTATTCGGGTGCTGAGCCGCGAAAAAGCAAAGATCATGATTGGCGACAAAATACCAGTTTTGACCGCTGTGACTACGCCGCAAGGCGGATCTTCAGAGACCGTGACCTATATGGATGTGGGCCTCAAGCTAGAAGTTGAGCCGGTCATTTACCGCGGCAATGACGTCACGATCAAACTGGGGCTGGAGGTAAGCAACGCCCTGAACCCCCAGAAAAGCAACTTGGGCTCGACTTACTACACCATCGGAACCCGCAACGCCACGACCGTGCTGCGCTTGCACGATGGCGAGAACCAGGTGCTGGCGGGTCTGATCAATAACGAAGACCGTAAGACGGCCGACAAAGTGCCGGGTCTGGGTGATCTGCCGGGCTTGAAAAGAATTTTTGGTTCCAGCGCGGATTCGGATAAGCGCTCGGAGATCGTACTGTCGATTACTCCACGCATTGTGCGTAACAGCCAGCGGCCCGAGGGGCGGTTTAGTGAATTTCGCACCGGCACAGAAAGTCGAGCTCTGGGCGGGGGCAGCGCGCTTGCGGCGCCTGTCGCACCTGCGGCACCGAACGCTCCTGTTGCGCCCCTGGTGCCGCCTTCCACTGCGGCGCCAGTGCCCGAAGCCCCGCCAGCCACCGACAAACCCTGAGTCTAAGTTGTGGTGCAACGCGGCTTTACGTTGATCGAGCTGATGGTGACCGTGGCCATCATCGCGGTATTGGCCACCCTGTCGCTTCCGGTGCTCGAAGTCAGCCGGCAACGTGCCCGCGAGGCTGATTTACGTCAAGCCCTGCGCGAGATTCGCGGTGCCTTGGATGCCTACAAGGCGGCCGTCGACGCCGGTGTCATCGACACACGGCCTGAAGCCTCGGGCTATCCGCCTAACTTGCAGGTTTTGGCCGAAGGTGTGGCATTCAGAGACAAAGAACGTAAAGGAAAGCTGTATCTGCTGCGCAGTCTGCCGCGGGACCCCATGGAGCCTAGGAGGGATCTGCCCGCCGCCGCCACCTGGGCTTTGCGCAGCTACGCCAGCGAGGCGGCAGAGCCCCAAGAGGGAGACGACGTGTACGACGTGCGTTCCCGTTCCAACAAGCTGGGTCTCAACGGCGCGGCTTACAGCAGCTGGTAGGGCTATGAAGACGTTACCTAGAGTTCGCGCTTGGAGGGGTTTTACCCTGATTGAGCTGTTGGTGGTGCTGTCGATCGTGTCATTGCTGCTCACGCTGGCAGTGCCACGCTATTTCCAGAGCATTGACGCCGCGCGCGACGCGGTCTTGGTGGACAACTTGCGCACCACACGTGCCGTTTTGGACACGTTTTATGGCGACACCGGTCGTTACCCCGAATCTCTGGAGGAGTTGGTAGAAAAAAAATACCTCAAGAGCTTACCGTTTGACCCCGTTCGCTCAAGCAGTTCTGCATGGGTGCTGGAGCCACCCCAAGAGGGGACCAAAGGCAAGGTTTACAACCTGCGCAGTAGCGCTCTGGGCAATAACCACTTGGGCGTGGCCTACGGGGCACTCTGATGAAGCGCCGGTCGCAGCAGGGCTACACCTATATTGGTCTGTTGGTCCTGGTGGCAGTGACCGCCACACTGAGTGCGGGGCTGCTGCGTACTGGCGCAGTCATGCAACGCTACGGAGCGGAGGAGGCGTTGCTGGATGCGGGCAGCGAACTGGCGAACGCCCTGCGCACCTACGCTCTCGCCACGCCGCCAGGTAAGAACCCGCGTCCCCAACGGATGGAGGACTTGCTGCGTGACCCGCGGTTTCCCAAAATGATAGTGCGTCACCTGCGCCGCGTGCCGCTGGATCCGATGACGGGGCAAGCACTGTGGGGTGAGCTCCTCTCTCAGAGCGAACCTGGCATTGACGCGTTTCACTCTTTGTCCGATCTGCGGGCGGTGCGTACCACATTCAAACCCAAGTACGCAGACTTTGTCAGTAAGCGCTATTACCGCGAGTGGCTGTTTGACGAGGGTTTGGCCCAGCGGGAGTAGGTTCGCAAAACCGAGGCTCCATGCTTCACACGATTGGAATCGCTTTTTGCGGCGTCGAATTCGAAAAGACGCATGGTATCGAAACTGCGCCTTGATTCGTGCCAAGTTGACAGTACGGCCTAGTTGAGACGGGCGCTTGCACACCCGTCCGATCGGATTCAGCCACCTTTTGGCAGGCGTTTGGCGATAGGTTTACCATACTGTTTTTATAAACAGTAAAAACGACAGAGTCCCGCTTCCCCATTGGGCAAGCGCCGGTTTTCTGCTGAATTTCTATGGAACCCCCGTCTTTGTTGACCGCCGCTGCGCCCCTGCAGGCATCGCCCCCGCCCGACTACGCCGAACTGCATTGTTTGTCGGCCTTTAGCTTCCAGCGCGGAGCTTCCCTGCCCGAGGAGCTGGTGCAGCGCGCCCACGCGCTGGGCTACCGGGCGCTGGCGCTGACCGATGAATGTTCGGTGGCGGGCATGGTGCGCGCGCACTTGGAGGCCAAGCGCCTGGGCTTGCAGTTGCTGCCGGGCGCCGAGTTTGCCGTGGCGCCTGCCGCCCACGGGGGGGGCAGGGTGGGAGGCTCCTCCAAAGTGTTGTTTCGCTTTGTCGCCCTTGCGCACGATCTGGATGGCTGGGGCCCTCTGTGCGAGTTCATCACCAGCGCCCGCCGTGCCGCGCCCAAGGGGGAATATGCGCTGTGCTGGCAGTCGCAGGCAGGCGAGGGCGCTTTTGAGGCGTGGCCCACACTGCAGGGCAACGAAATCATCTTGCTGCTGCCGCCTGACTTGTCGATCGAGCAGGCCTGCGCCATCGCCGCGGCAGCCAAAGCGCGCTACGGCGCTGCGGTCTGGTTGGGCCTGGGGCGCAGCTTGGGCGTGCAAGACGCGTTGCACGCCCTGCGTCTGGAGCAAATTGCGCAGTTCACCGGCGTGCCGCTGGTGGCCACTGGCGGGGTGCGCATGCATTTGCGCTCGCGCAAGCCCCTGCACGATGTGCTGACCGCCGTGAACCTGGGGTTGCCGGTGGCGCAGTGCGGGCGTGGCCTGCAGTCCAACGCCGAGCGCCATTTGCGCAGTCGCGCGCGCCTGGGCACTTTGTTCGGTGCCGCGCAATTGGACAACACTTTGGTGATCGCCAGCCGCTGCAGCTTCTCGCTGGACAGCCTGCGCTACCACTACCCTTTAGAGGCCGTGCTGCCCGGCCATACCCCGGCGCAAACTCTGCGCCAGTACGCCGAAGAAGGTGCGCGCGTGCGTTACCCCAGCGGCATGCCGCCGAGCGTGCGCGCCCAAGTGGAGCACGAGCTGGTGCTGATCGCCGAGCTGAAGTACGAGATGTATTTTCTGACGGTGCACGACATCGTGCGCTTCGCCCGCAGCCAAGGCATCTTGTGCCAGGGCCGGGGATCGGCGGCCAATTCGGCGGTGTGCTATTGCCTGGGTGTGACCGAGGTCGACCCGGCCCGCATGAGTGTGCTGTTTGAGCGCTTTATCTCGCGGGAGCGCGACGAGCCGCCCGATATTGATGTCGACTTTGAGCACCAGCGGCGCGAAGAAGTGATTCAGTACATCTACGCCAAATATGGCCGCGAGCGAGCAGCCATTACCGCCGTGGTCACCCGTTACCGGCCGCGCAGTGCCTTGCGCGATGTGGGACGGGCACTGCAAATCCCCGACGCGTTGATCGCCGCCTTCAGCAAAGAACACCCCGGTATGTACAGCCGCAGCGTGCTGGCCGAGCGCCTGGAGTCTGCCATTGCCCGGGTGCACGAACTGCACGGCGAGCGTGTCGCCCTTCCCAATGCCAAACGTCTGGCTCAGTGGCTGGAGCTGTCACACCAGTTGCAGCGCTTTCCGCGCCACCTGAGCCAGCACGTGGGCGGCTTTGTCCTGACACAGGGGCGGCTCACGCGCTTGGTGCCGGTAGAAAACGCCGCCATGCCCGAGCGCAGCATCATCCAGTGGGACAAAGACGATCTGGACGCCGTGGGCCTGTTGAAGGTGGACGTGCTGGCGCTGGGCATGCTCAGCGCCATTCACCGCTGCCTGGACATGGTGGGCCAGTGGCGCGGCAGACCGCTGCGCCTGCAAGATATTCCGCCTGAAGACCCGGCCACCTACGACATGGTGTGCCGTGCCGATACGGTGGGCGTGTTCCAAATTGAGAGTCGCGCGCAAATGAGCATGTTGCCGCGCCTGAAACCCCGCTGCTTTTACGACCTGGTGGTGCAAGTGGCCATCGTGCGTCCCGGTCCGATTCAGGGCGGCATGGTGCATCCGTATTTGCTGGCACGCGCCAACCCCGGCGCCGTGCAATACGCCAGCCCGGCCCTTGAAGAGGTGCTCAAACGCACCCTGGGTGTGCCGATTTTTCAGGAGCAGGTCATGCAAATCGCCATGGCGGCGGCCAACTTTAGCGGTGGCGAGGCGGACAGCTTGCGCCGTTCCATGGCGGCCTGGAAGCGCAAGGGTGGCGTGCACCATTTTTATGATCGACTGGTTGGCGCCATGGTGGCCAACGGCTACACCCAGGAATTTGCCGATGGCCTGTTCAAGCAGATCGAAGGCTTTGGCGAATACGGCTTCCCCGAAAGCCACGCCGCCAGCTTCGCGCTCTTGGTTTATGTGAGCTGCTGGCTCAAACGCCACGAGCCCGCCTGTTTTCTTGCGGCCATGCTCAACAGCCAACCCCTGGGCTTTTACGGCCCCAGCCAACTCGTCCAAGACGCCCGCCGCCACGGCATACAGGTCCGCCCTGCGGACGTCAGCCACAGCGACTGGGATTGCACGCTGGAAAAATGGGAGCCAGAGCCCATGGAGTCAGAGCGGATGGGGTCAGATCCCGATTCAGGACAGCAGCCTGTTCGAAGCGCAGGGTCGATAACGAAATCGGGCTCTGACCCCATTGGCGGCCACGCGCCACCCCTACCAGCCCACGACCAACCCCACCCCGCCATCCGCCTGGGTCTGCGTATGGTCAGTGGATTGCGCCAGGAGGTGGGGCAGCGTATTGCGCAGGAGCGAGCCAGTGCGCCGTTTACCAGCACGCACGATCTGGCGCTGCGCTGCGCCCTCGATGCGGGCGACCTCAAGGCGCTGGCCAGTGCGGACGCGCTGCGCAGCTTGAGCGGTCACCGCCGCCAGCAGGTTTGGGACGCCTCTGCCCTGCACGCCGCGCCTGCGCTGTTTCGCGGTGTGCCGGTGGCAGAAGACGCGCTGGCGCTGCCTGCGGCCCGCGAGGCTGAAGAGGTGGTGTTCGACTACGCCGCCACCGGCCTGAGCTTGCGCCGCCATCCGGTGGCATTTTTGCGCCCCCAGCTGGCTGCGCAAAAGCTGCTCAGTGCGGCCCAGATGCGTGACTTTCCGCACGGGCGCCTGGCGCGCGCCTGCGGCATCGTCACCATGCGCCAGCAGCCGCAGACGGCCAAGGGCGTTATTTTTGTGACGCTCGAAGACGAGACCGGCAGTGTGAATGTGATTGTCTGGAAGGCGGTCAAAGAAGCCTTTCGCCCCGCGCTTTACCGCGCGCGCCTGCTGGCGGTCTATGGCGTATGGCAACGCGACTCGGATGGCGACGGTCAAGTACGCCATTTGGTGGCCAAACGCCTGGTGGACCTGTCGCATTTGCTGGGAGATCTGTCGGCGGACAGCCGAGATTTCCATTGACCAAGGCGAAAAGCCAGGCCTGGCCTTGGTTGGCCGCCTGCAGTGCCCGGGCTGCAGCCGGGGCCACGCGCTTCCTGTCAATAATCGGGGGATGAACGAACCAGAATGGCTGGGCGCGATGCCTTGGGTCGTTTGTCGACCCCCTGAAACAGTTTTGAATTTATGAAAAAAAACACCGCGTGAAACTTCGGCTCAAATTTGCCATGGCACTCCTGGGTGTCCTCCTTGCTGCAGGCGCTCTGGCAATACCCTGGTACAGCGCACACCAATACGAGACGCAGATTCTGGCGTGGGCCGCCCGGTCGGAGCAGGGGCCATGGCGCTTGCACAAGGTGTCGCACCAGGCCGGGTTGTTTTCGTCTGGTGGCACGGCCGAGTTGCAGTGGCGATCGGTGTGTCCGCAGGACGCAGATCAGGAGCCCTTGTCCTTTGCGTTGGCCTACCGTATC
This sequence comes from Rhodoferax sp., assembly GCA_029866205.1. Taxonomy (GTDB): domain Bacteria; phylum Pseudomonadota; class Gammaproteobacteria; order Burkholderiales; family Burkholderiaceae_C; genus Allorhodoferax. The sequence continues at coordinate 362,883 of JARWZT010000008.1, read as the reverse complement.
AGTCACCTGCCCAGTCGGGGTGGTTTGAGTCAATTTTCCTGGACACTGTTCCCCAAGGGTGCCGCCGCGGAGGCCGCTGGCCTGACAGCGGGTGGGACGGTGGGCTACGACGGGGTTTTGCAGGCGGACATGGCATTGCCCGCACTGACCTTTGGCGTGAGCTCCCAAAACATCAAGCTCGCCGCCTCCAAAGGACGGGTCCGCTTAGACGGTAACGCGCTTCATTTGCAATGGAATGTTGCCGACATCGCCTACACAACGCGCGACTCCCTGCTTGACCTGCACGGCGCTCGCATGGTGCTGGCGCTCAATGATCTGCAGCGGACCAGCGGCAATTTGGCGCTGGACTTGGACGCGGCCACTGCGGGTGCCACGTCCTTGCAGGGGCTGAGCCTGCGCACCGAAGTCGGTGAGCTTGCGGGCGGGCTGAACTACAAGCAGGGCTTGGCTGTGCGTCAGATGGAGTGGATGGGCCGCACGCTGAGCGATGTGGTGCTGGAGGCTGGGGTGACAGGGGTGCATGCCAAAAGCGCCCAGACGCTGGCGGTGCTCTTCAAGGACCAATGTGGCTTTGCCGCCCTGGACCCCGAAAAGTCGGCGCTGGCCCGTCAGACGATCAGTGCCCTGCTGAGTGCGGGTTTAAAAATCGGCATCTCCAAATTCAAGGCGCGCGACGCAGACTCCAGCGTGGACGCCCGGCTGGAACTGGAGTTGTTGCCCAACGCCCATGGCGAGGTGGCGCTGGTCAGGCAGCTGCAATCGTCGGGAGAAATCGTGGTCAAGGGTGGCATGCTGACGCCCGAGCAGGTGCAAAGGGCGATACAAAGCGGCTACGTTCAAGAGGTTCCCGGTGGCCTGAAGATGGGCTACCGCTACAGTGCAGGCGTGTTGACCGTAGCCGACCAGCCTCGGGACGCTGGCGTGGTGCCGCTGGTGCTTGCCCGTTTTGACCAGGCGGTCAATGACCTGCTGGCGCCCGAAAGCAAAGACCCGCGTGTGCTGGTGGACGATCCAGCCACCCGTCCCTGACCCCTGTTGGTGCGGCAACAACCCGGCAAACCACAGCAAATAAGAGCGAGGCTTTTCATCCATGGCACAGACAGCAGTCATTGGCGCCGGTTTTGTGGGTTTGTCCACCGCCTGGCATTTGATGCGCGATGGCCACACCGTCACTTTGTATGACCCTGTGGGCGCCGCTGGTGGCGCCTCTTTTGGCAATGCCGGCACCTTTGCCACCTATGCCTGCATTCCGGTCAACAACCCCTCGGTGTTTCGCGACATTCCGCACTTTTTGCTGGACGCGCGCAGTCCGTTTCGCTTGCGTCTGGCTTACCTGCCGCAGCTTGCGCCTTGGCTTGCACGCTTTTTGTTGCATTCCACGGCGGCGCGTTCGCAACACACCTCCCGGGCGCTGGCGCAGTTGCTGGCGCGCGCGCAGGCGGGTTACGACGCCATGTTGCAGGCGCCGGGCCTGGCGCAGTTTGTGCGCCCGCGTGAGTGCCTTTACTTGTATTCCAGCAGCCGGGCTTTTGCACAGTCGCAGGCCGACCTGGCGCTGCGCCAGACGCTGGGCGTGGTGCTGGACGTGCTGGAGCGTGACCAGGTACAGGCGCTGGAGCCTAATTTGAGCCCTATTTTCGAGCGCGGTGTCTTGTTCCGTGGATCCTGGTATTTGTCGGACCCCGGCGGCTTTTTGCAAACCTTGCAAACCGATTTGCAGGGGCGGGGGCTGCGCGTGGTGCAAAGTGCGGTCACCCATTTGCGGCCGGGCCCCCGCGAGGTCGTGGTGGACTGCACCGACGGCACGCAGCGTTTTGACCAAGTGGCGCTGTGCGCAGGCGCTTATTCCCGGGCGCTGGCCGCTCAATGCGGCGATGCCATTCCCCTGGACACCGAGCGCGGCTACCACTTGCTCTACCCGAACACCAGCGCGCTGATACAGCGCCCGGTAGGGTGGGCTGAAAGGGGGTTTTACATGACGCCCATGGCGCGCGGTATCCGCGTGGCGGGCAGTGTGGAACTGGCCGGCCTCAAGCCCGATAAACACGCCGGATTGCTCAAGCTGCTCGAACATTCCTCGCAGCGCGCCTTGCCGGGGCTGCCTGCGGCCACCGAACCCTGGCTGGGTTTTCGGCCCACATTGCCCGATGGGCTGCCGGTGATCGGGCACTCGCGCGCCTCGCAGCGGGTGGTCTATGCCTTTGGTCACCAGCACATTGGCCTGACTTTGGGGGGCGTCACCGGCAGCCTCGTGGCCGATTTGGTGGGCGGGCGCACGCCAGGACTGGACTTGACGCCTTTTGCGCCCGGCCGCTTCGGCTAGCTTGCCCGCGCCGCCGGGCCAAAGCGGTCGCTTACTGGTGTTTACCCGCTCACCGAAGCGCTGCGTTCACGTGCACCATAGTGGGCAATTCAGCTGCGAAAGGCACTGCCTTTATGTCCTTGACCCCAGAGCTTGCCCTGTGGCGCAAAACCCAGCGCAGCACGCTGCTGGCCCAGCGCTGCGCGGCCAGCGCCACCGACCATGCGCGCTGGAGTGCCGCAATAGAGGCCACGCTGCGCGAGGCCTTTGGGCTGGAGGCTCCTTGGGTGGTCGGATTTTGCTGGCCTTACCAGGCGGAATTTGACGCCCGTCCCTTTGCCACCTGGCTGCACGCGCGTGGGGTGCAGCTGGCCTTGCCGGTGGTGGTGGCCCGTGGTCAACCCTTGGAGTTTCGGGCCTGGTGGCCTGGGGTGGCAATGGCTGCGGGCGTGTACGACATTCCGGTGCCGGTGAACACCGAGGCGCTGGTGCCCGATGTGCTGCTGGTGCCGCCGATAGGAATTGGCGCTGCGGGCGACCGCCTGGGCTATGGCGGTGGTTTTTTTGACCGCACCCTGGCGGCCATTGCGCCACCCCCTGTCACCATCGCTACGGCTTTTGAACTCTCACGCGTGCCCACCACGCATCCGCAAGACCACGACATATTGATGGACGTGGTGGTCACCGAAACAGGTGTTCAGGGCCCGGAGGGTGGAGCCCTGCAGCGCCTGGACGTGGGGCAAGCTGCGGCCAAGCTGCAGGCACTGGCGCGCGCCCGAGGTCTGCCACGGCCGCAAACCCGCGCGCCGTAGCGGCTTGCCCGTGGCTCAAGAATTTGGATTTTTGATTCAGGTCGTTATCACTTCAACAGGAGAACCACGTGCTTTCAGACATCGAAATTGCCCAAGCGGCCCACATGTTGCCTATCAGCCAGATTTCGCAAGGGCTGGGTATTCCTGATGACGCGGTTGACATGTACGGCCGCTACAAAGCCAAGATCTCGCTGGACTATGTCAACAGCCTGGCTGACCGCCCCGACGGTAAATTGATTTTGGTGTCTGCCATCAGCCCCACCCCGGCGGGCGAGGGCAAGACCACCACCACCGTGGGCTTGGGCGATGCACTCAATCGCATCGGCAAGAAGACCATCATCTGCCTGCGCGAGCCCAGTTTGGGGCCCGTATTTGGCATGAAGGGCGGCGCTGCGGGTGGCGGCCGTGCACAGGTGGTTCCCATGGAAGACATCAACTTGCACTTCACCGGCGACTTCAACGCCATTGCGCTCGCCAACAACCTGCTGGCCGCGCTGATCGATAACCACATTCACCACGGCAACGCACTGGGCATTGACGTGCGGCGCATTACCTGGAAGCGGGTGATGGACATGAACGACCGTGCGCTACGAGATATCACGTGTTCGTTGGGCGGCCCCGGAAATGGCTATCCCCGCCAGGATGGTTTTGACATTGTGGTGGCGTCGGAGGTCATGGCTATTTTTTGTCTGGCCACTAGCCTTGCCGACCTCAAAGAGCGCTTGGGCAACATCGTGATCGGCTACACCACCAGCCTCAGGCCGGTGTGCGCGCGTGATCTCAATGCCCACGGTGCCATGACGGTCCTGCTGCGCGAAGCGCTCAAACCCAATCTGGTGCAAACCCTGGAGAACAACCCGGCCTTCATTCATGGCGGCCCGTTTGCCAACATCGCGCATGGCTGCAACTCGGTGCTGGCCACCAAGATGGCGCTCAAGCTGGCTGACTACGTGGTCACCGAGGCGGGTTTTGGTGCCGACCTGGGCGCCGAAAAGTTTGTCGACATCAAGTGCCGAAAGTCGGGACTGCGGCCCTCGGCCGTGGTGCTGGTGGGCACCATTCGGGCGCTCAAGTACCACGGAGGCTGCGACCTTAAGGAGGTCAACCAGGAAAACCTGAGTGCCCTTGAAAAAGGGATAGCCAATCTGGAGCGTCACGTGAACAACGTGCGCAACCACTACGGCTTGCCCTGCGTGGTGTCCATGAACCACTTCACCTTTGATACCGCCGCTGAACTGGAACTGTTGCAAACCAAACTGGCACATTTGCAGGTGCCGGTCCTGTCAGCCCGCCATTGGGCCGACGGTGGTGCAGGTGCCGAGGCGGTGGCCCATGCGGTGGTGGAACTGGCGTCCAAAAAGGACGATGGCTTTCGCTTTGTCTACGACGACGCCCTGCCTTTGTGGGACAAGATGAAAGCGGTGGCGACCAAGATCTATGGCGCCGATGACATTACGGCCGACTCCAAAGTGCGCGCCGAAATCCAACGCCTGCAAGACTCTGGCTATGGCCACTATCCGGTGTGTGTGGCCAAGACGCAGTATTCTTTCTCCACCGACCCTACACGCCGCGGCGCACCCAGCGGCCATGGGGTCAATGTTCGCGAAGTGCGCCTGGCGGCCGGGGCCGAGTTTGTGGTCATGGTTTGCGGCGACATCATGACCATGCCGGGTTTGCCCAAGGTGCCTTCGTCCGAACACATCGACATTGACGCCCAAGGCAAAGTGGTCGGCCTTTTTTAGTCGGGGCCCGCGCCGCGCCAGCCCAGCCCTGCGGTCGTAGCGCCCGCCACGGCTCCCAGGGCGGGGCGGTATTCGCAGCCGACCCAGCCGTTCCAGCCGCATTGGGCCGATACCGCGTCGATCACGTCAAACAAGTAGCCATAGTTCAGCTCGCCCACGTTGGGTTCATGGCGTTCGGGCACGCCGGCGATCTGGATGTGGCCCACGCGGCCGGTGGGCAGGTAATGGCGCAGCTTGGTGGCCACGTCACCCTCCATGATTTGGCAGTGGTACAGGTCAAACTGCACTTTGAGGTGAGGCGCGCCAATCTCTTGCACCAGCGCGTGCGCGGCTTCCTGGTGGTTAAGAAAAAAGCCCGGCATATCGCGCGTATTGATGGGCTCGATCAGCACGTCGCAGCCCATGCTGCTGGCTTGGTCTGCAGCCCAAGCCAAGTTGGCGCGGTAGGTAGCTTGAAGGGCTGCGGGATCGGCACCGGGTGGCGCAATACCGGCCATGACGTGGATGCGCGGGCAGGCCAAAACGTGTGCGTACTCCAGCGCGCGGTCAAAACCAGCCCGGAACTCTGCCTCGCGGCCAGGCAGGCAGGCCAGGCCGCGCTCGCCCGCGTCCCAGTCGCCGGGCGGCGCGTTGAACAGCACTTGTTGCAAGCCGTGGTCTTGCAGGCGGCTTTGCAACGCCCGGGCCTCAAACGCATAGGGAAACAGGTATTCCACGGCACCAAAACCGTCGGCGGCAGCGGCGGCAAAGCGGTCCAGAAAGGCGTGCTCGTTGTAGAGCATCGAAAGATTGGCGGCAAAGCGGGGCATGGCGTCTGGCGGTTGGGTTGAGAAAGCTCAGGGCGTCAGGGTAAAGGCCTGGCGTGTTTTGTTGGCGCGCTCCATTTGGCGCGCAATATTGCCGCAGACCAAATCGCACAGCGCATAGACCGCTTCGTCGGCAATGCAGTAATAGGCACTGGTACCCCGGCTTTCGCGGCGCACCATGCCGTGCTTGGTCAGCAGGCTGAGGTGACGCGAAATATTGGCCGCCGTGGAGCCGCACATTTGCGCCAGCTCACCGACGTTGCGCTCGCCTTCGCGCAGGATGTTCAGGATTTGCAGCCGCGTGGGCTCCGACAGGGCCTGAAAGTAGCTGGCCACGTCTTGCAAGGCTTCGGGGGGCAGGTTTTCCATGGTCGGGCATCCTGAATCTTAGGGTTTGAGAGCGGCGTTTGACATGACGCAGAGCACTGAACAGATTTTAGTGTATTATTTGATTAATTACGTAATTAGTTAAATATACAAATGACCACTCGCATTCAACGTACCCAGGACCGCGCCATGACCCCCACTTGGAAAATCCCCTGTGCTGCCGCGCTGCTTTGCGCGACGAGCTTGCTGGCGCCGCTGTCCGCTTGGTCGGCAGGCGCGGCATTGGCCACAGCGCAAGTGCAGGGCGGTGCCAGTCAGCGCGCAGATTTGCAAAGCTTCGATGGCGTGGTTGAGCCGGTCCGTCAGGCCACATTGGCGGCGCAGGTGGCTGGGTCGATCGTGTCCTTGTCGGTCAAAGTGGGCGACTCCGTCCGGGCCGGGCAAGAACTGGCGCGCATAGACGCGCGCGCCGCTGGCCAAAACGCCCAGGCCAGCGCTGCCCAGGTCGACGCCGCACGGGCGGCCTTGGCGGTGGCGGGTAAAGACTTTGAGCGCCAGCAGCAGTTGCTGCAAAAACAGTACATCAGCCAGGCGGCCCTTGAGCGCTCCCAATCCCAGTTTGATGCGGCGCAGGCGCAGGTCAAGGCGCTGCAAGCGCAGTCTGAAGCGGCGCAAACTCAGCAGCGCTTTTTTGTGATCCAAGCGCCTTTTGCAGGCGTGGTGAGCGATGTTCCGGTGGCCGTGGGCGACATGGCCATGCCCGGTCGCCCCTTGCTTACCCTGCACGACCCGTCGAGCTTGCGCGTGACGGCCAGTGTGGCCCAAAGCGCCGTACCCGCCAGCCTGGAAAAGCTCCAGTTTGAGCTGCCCGGTTGGAGTGGCAGCACCGGTCTGATGAGCGCCAGCGGTGCCAGCGTGCTGCCCTTGGTGGACGCCGCTACGCACAGTGTGCAGGTACGCTTCAAGTTGCCAGCGCTCAGCGGCGTGGCACCCGGAATGTTTGCCCGCGTCTGGCTGCCCGCCGTAACCGGTGCGTCAGGTGGGGTTGACCGGCTTTTTGTACCCGTCACAGCGGTGGTGCGACGCGCCGAATTGACTGCCCTTTACCTCGTGGACGCCGAGGGTCGACCCGCACTGCGCCAAGTGCGTCTGGGTCGGGTGCAGGGTGACCGGGTGGAGGTTTTGAGTGGTGTGCGTGCAGGCGACAAGGTTGCCACCGACCCCCAAGCTGCCGCACAGGTGCGCTGATATGAAGTCCATTCACCACTTGGGCGTGTCGGGTCGCATTGCGGCCCTGTTCCAGCGCGCGCACATTACGCCGCTGCTGGCCCTGATGGCCTTACTGCTGGGCGCGTTTGCCGTGTTGGTCACGCCACGCGAAGAAGAGCCGCAAATCAACGTGACCATGGCCAACGTGCTGATCCCTTTTCCGGGGGCTAGCGTGGCCGATGTGGAACAGATGGTGGCCATTCCGGCGGAGCAGGTTCTCTCGCAAATGGCCGGCACCGAGCACGTGATGTCGCTTTCGCGCCCCGGCTTGGCGGTGATTACCGTGCAATTCAAAGTGGGTGTGCCACGCACCGAGGCGCTGGTGCGTCTGCACGATACGCTGCGCTCCAACGCCGACTGGCTGCCCAAAAATCTGGGCGTGCTCGAACCGATCATCAAACCCAAGGGGATTGATGATGTGCCCATCGTCACCCTGACCCTGTTCAGCAAAGACGCGGACACCGGCGCCTTTGACCTGGAACGCATGGCGCACAGCATGGAGTTGGACCTCAAACGCGTGCCCGGCACCCGCGAAGTCCAAACCATTGGCGGTCCGGGACGCGCCGTGATGGTCGCACTGGACCCCGCGCGCATGGCAGGTTCGGGCGTCACTGCAGCAGACCTTGGCGTGGCTTTGCAGTCGGCCAACCTGGGCTTGCCCGTGGGCGAACTCATTGCCGGTAACCAAACTGTGGCGGTGGAATCTGGTCCCTATTTGCGCGATGCGCTAGAGGTGGCCGAACTGGTGGTGGGCGTGCGCAATGGCAAACCCGTATTTCTGGGCGACGTGGCCGTGGTCAAAGACGGCCCATTGCCTGCGGCGCGCTATGTCTGGCATGGCCAGGCTGACAAAAGCGGCGGTGGGGAATACCCGGCAGTGACGCTCAGCATTACCAAAAAACCGGGCGAAAACGCGATTGACGTGGCCAACGCCGTCATGGCGCGCGTCGAGCAGCTGCGCAACACCGTAGTGCCCGACAACGTGCAAGTGGCCGAGACCCGCAACTACGGCGCGTCGGCCAACGCCAAGGCGCAAAAGCTGATTCAAAAGCTCCTGTTTGCGACTGCCTCTGTGGTGGTGCTGGTGTTTCTGGCCTTGGGCAAGCGCGAGGCGGCGATCGTGGGCGTGGCCGTGGTGCTGACACTCACCGTGACCCTGTTCGCCTCTTGGGCTTGGGGCTTTACCCTGAACCGGGTGTCGCTGTTTGCGTTGATTTTCTCGATCGGTATCCTGGTGGACGATGCCATTGTGGTGGTGGAAAACATCCACCGGCACCAGCAGCTCTACCCGCAAAAAACCCTGGCCCAACTGATTCCCGGCGCGGTGGACGAAGTCGGTGGCCCCACCATTCTGGCCACGCTCACCGTAATTGCCGCGCTGCTGCCCATGGCCTTTGTGTCCGGCCTGATGGGCCCGTACATGAGCCCGATTCCGATCAACGCCAGCATGGGCATGCTCCTGTCGTTGGCGATTGCCTTTGTCGTTACGCCTTGGCTGGCGCGCATCTGGATGAAGCCCAGCGCCCCCGGTGCGGCCGCCCACGCCGAGCACAGCCACAGTGGTCTCAGCGCCAAGCTCGCACCCTTGTTTGAGCGTGTGTTCAAGCCCTTGCTCGACGAGCAACGCGGTGGCCGCAATCGGGGCCTGCTGGGTCTGGGCGTGGCGGTGCTGATTGCGGTGTCTGTAGCGCTGCCCGCCACGGGCTTGGTGCTGCTCAAGATGCTGCCGTTTGACAACAAGTCCGAGTTTCAGGTGGTGGTGGACATGCCTGCAGGCACGCCGCTAGAGCAAACCGCAACCGTCTTGCACGCGCTGGGTGCCCATCTGGCCACCGTGCCCGAGGTGACCGACTACCAAGCCTACGCCGGCACGGCTGCGCCCATCAACTTCAATGGCTTGGTGCGCCAGTACTACCTGCGTGCGGGTGGCGAGGTGGGCGACATCCAGGTCAACCTGGTGGACAAGCACGACCGCGCGGCCCAAAGTCACGCCATTGCCACCCAGGTGCGTCCTGAGTTGCAGCGCATTGGCAAACTCTATGGCGCCAATGTCAAAGTGGTGGAAGTGCCGCCCGGCCCGCCGGTGCTCTCGCCCATCGTGGCCGAGATTTATGGCCCCGAGGCGGCGGGTCGGCGCGAAGTGGCACAAGCCGTGCGCGCCGTGTTCGAGAAAACCCCCGGCATCGTGGACGTGGACGACAGCAGCATCGCCAGCGCCCCGCGCAAGCTTCTGCTGGTGGACCGCCGCAAAGCCTCTCTTTTAGGCGTGCCGCAGCAAGCCATTGTCAGCACGTTGCGCACGGGTTTGGCGGGTGAATCTGCCACCTATTTGCACGACGCCAGCAAGTACCCGGCGCCTGTGGTGCTGCAACTGCCGCCCGAGAGCCATGGTGACCTGAACACCCTGCTATCCCTGCGCGTGCGTTCTGCCAGTGGTGCCTTGGTGCCGATTCGTGAGCTGGTCACCGTAAGCGACAGTCTGCGCGAGCAGCCGATCTACCACAAGGACTTGTTACCCCTCAATAGGGTGGTTGCCGACATGGCGGGCACGCTCGACAGCCCGCTCTACGGCGTGTTCCAGATGCGCAGCCAGATTGCCGCCATTCCCACGCCCGGCGGCGGCACACTGGCCGAGTTTTTTGTGAAGCAGCCCAGTGACCCGCTGCGTGGCTACTCGCTCAAGTGGGACGGCGAGTCGCAGGTGACCTATGAGACCTTCCGCGACATGGGTGCCGCCTATGCGGTGGGCTTGGTGTTGATTTATCTGCTGGTGGTGGCCCAGTTTGGCTCGTACCTCACGCCCCTGATCATCATGGCGCCCATTCCGCTCACCATCATTGGCGTCATGCCCGGCCACGCACTGATGGGCGCGCAGTACACCGCCACCAGCATGATCGGCATGATTGCATTGGCCGGCATCATTGTGCGCAACTCGATTTTGCTGGTGGACTTCATCAACCTTTTGGTGCGTCAGGGCCTGCCATTTAAACAAGCCGTGGTGCAGTCGGCCATTACCCGTGCCCAACCCATCATGCTGACCGGTCTGGCCGCCATGCTGGGCGCTTTCTTCATCTTGGATGACCCGATCTTCAACGGACTGGCGATCTCGCTGATCTTTGGCATCTCGGTGTCCACCGTGCTCACGCTGGTGGTGATTCCTACGCTGTACTACGCCGCTTATCGCAAGCGCCCCCATGTGCTGGTGCCCGAGCAAGCGTCTGTCTGATTTTGTTTTTTAGTTTTCTTAAAGGAGTATTTTTATGACCTCTTGGCAAATGGTTCGTCTGGTGGCGGGTGTGTTTATCCTGGCTTCGCTGGCCATGGGTATTCCGGGCAGCCCGGTGTTTGTGAGCGAATGGTGGTTGGCGTTTACCGCGTTTGTTGGCCTGAACCTGTTTCAGAGCGCCATCACCCGCTGGTGCCTAATGGAAACCATCATGCGCAAAGTCGGCTTCAGCGTCGGCAACTGAGGCAGACCGATCATGCAATTGGTCTGCCCGGTGTGCGGCACCAAAAACCGCGTGGGTGCCGACAAGCTGCACTTTGAGGTGGCTTGTGGCAAATGTAGCGCCGACCTCCTGGCGGCAAAGCCGGTGGCCCTGAGCGACACCGCCTTTGAGCGCTTTATTGCGGGCACCGAACTGCCCGTGGTGGTGGACTTTTGGGCCGCCTGGTGCGGCCCGTGCAAAGCCATGGCACCTGCGTTTGAAAGCGTGGCGCGCGATTTGCCGCTGGTGCGCTTTGTCAAGGTCGACACCGATGCCGCACCGCAGGCCAGCCGCAAGTACGCGATTCGCAGCATTCCCAGCTTGCTCTTGTTTGAGGGTGGCGTCGAGCGCGCCCGCGTGGCCGGTGCCATGCCCGCACGTGAGTTGAAAGCCTGGGTGCAAGCCCAGGTGTCCCCAGGAGCCCCCCAATGAAAATCCGCAAACCCGTGGCCCGGGCGACACTGGTCTTGCTGCTTGCCGCCAGCGCGGCCGGTGCCCATGCGCTGGACCTGACGCAGGCCTGGCGCGCTGCACAGTCCAGCGACCCGCAGGTGGCCGTGGCAAGCGCGGCGGCCCAAGCCGGCGCCACACGCCGCCAACAAGCTGCAGCGCTCTGGCGGCCCTCTGTCATGGTGGGTGCCTCTGCCGGTCTGGCGGGCGCAGACTCGGCGAGCACAGGGGCACACTTTGCCGCGCCCGCAATACCAGCATCCAGCGGGGTGGATTTCAATACTTCCGTCAACAGTGGCATCAGCACGCGCTGGTCGGTCTCTGCACGCCAGCCTTTGCGCAGTGGCGAGCGCACGGCACAGGCCCGTCAACTGGAGCTGGCGGCTGACATGGCTGAGCTGCAAGCCCAAAGTGCCCAGACGGACCTGATGCTGCTGACCGCGCGGCGCTACTTTGATGTGGTGCTGGCCCAGCGCAACCTGGACCTGCTGCGACAGCAACAAACCGCTGTTCACCGGGCACTGACCGAAGCGCAAGACCGCTTTACCCTGGGCGACAAACCTGTCACCGACACCTATGAGGCCCGCGCCCGCGCTTTTGCCTTGCAAGCCCAGGTGTTGGGTGCCGAGAACGTGTTGTCTGTGGCCCTGCGCGTGCTGGCCCGGTCCACGGGTCTGACAGAAGCGCAATTGCAAGTCCTGCAGCCCGCCGGCGCAGCAGGTGGGGACGCCACCGCGCCCCAGAGTCTCGAACAATGGCAGGACCTGGCGCAAAGCAGCAACCTCGGTTTGCGCCTGCATGCCCTACGGGTGCAAAACGCGCAAGAAGAAGCGGCCAAGTACAGCGCCCAAGCCAGTGCAAGCCTCGATTTAGTGGCGCACATAAGCCAGGAGCGCATCAGCGGCGAGGGTGACTTCGGCAGCGCCAGCAACGCCAACGGCCAGCGCATGGTGGGCGTGCAGTGGTCCATGCCGTTGTTTACCGGTGGCATGCGCGGCGCGCGTCAGCAAGAAGCGCTGCGGCTGCAATACCAGGCCCAAGCGGAGTGGGAGCAGGCGCGCCAGCAAACGGCGCAGCAAGTCCAAAGCGTCTGGCTGGCGTTGCAAACCGGACCGGCCCGCTTGGCCGCGCTGGACGCCGCCCACCACGCCAGCACCGCGCGTCTGGGTGCCACCCAGCTCGGGCGTCAGGTTGGCGACCGCACTACGCTGGACCTGTTGCAAGCCGAGAACGATGCCGCCGCAGCCGCGCTGGCTTTGGTGCAGGCCCGCAGCGAACTGTTGCTGTCGCGTCTGCAGCTTCAGGCCTTGGCGGGCACGCTGGGCGATGCGCAGTTGGAGGTGGTCAACGCGGCACTGCAGCGCTGAGCGCAATATCGGCAACACGCCGTACCGGGCTGCAATGTGCCGCAATGGGTTGGCTGCGACTTATCCATGGCTTTGTTGCAAGCCATTGACCTAGGTCTAAGAGCTTTAACGCCATCGGCCTAGCATGAACTCCTTATGACCAAGGAGTTCACTTGACGCATCCTGACCTAACTGACAGCTACCGACAGGCGCTGATCGCACAGCGCACCGCGCTGCTGGCACAAATAGCGCAACAGCGCGGCGGCACCCGCGGTCGCGCTGAAGTGGCCGAAGAGCATTTCGCCCATTCTGAAGACTCACCGGCCCAGGTGGCCAGCGAGCGCGATGTGGAGTTTGCCCTCAACGAGCGCGAGACCGCCGAGCTGGGACAAATTGCCGACGCCTTGGTGCGGCTCGACTCGGGAACCTATGGCAGCTGCACCGAGTGCGGTACCACGATACCCGCAGCGCGCCTGCGCGCCACGCCCCAAGCCGCCCGTTGCATGACCTGCCAGGAACAGGCAGAGCACCCAGCCCGTTCAACCCATTCTTAAGAAAGCGCCCATGTCCACTTTTCACGCTGTTGTCTGGATCGATCACCAGGAAGCCCACGTCATGATGTTTGACCGCGAACACATGCAATCCCAACGCATTCACTCCCGCACCCACCACAAGCACCAAGGCAAGCAGCAAGACAGCAAGGCCTTATTTACGGACGTGGCCGTCGCGCTCGCCGGTGTGCATGAAGTACTCCTGACCGGCCCGGGCATGGCGCGCGACGAGTTTTCACTCTGGTGCAAGAGCCACAGTGTGCTGGTGGCCGGGGCTATTGCCGACAGCATCCCCAGCGACCATCCCAGCGACGCCCAAGTCGTCGCCCTGGCACGCAAATACTTCAAAAAGCTCGACCAAATGGGCTTGGATCCCGCATTGGTCTAAGGCGTCAGCCGCGCTGCCATACTGCGCCTGCATGCCAGGCCGCGCCGCGCAATTCCGTGCACCGTGGGCTTGGGTCTACCCCCGCGTATGGAGGCCCTATCCTTATGTCAGACAGCCCTGTATTGGTGACGCACCACGGTGCGATTACCGTGATCACCATTAACCGCCAACAGGCGCGTAACGCGGTTGACCGCGCCACCGCGCAGGCGCTTGCCGACGCGTTTCGCGCTTTTGATGCCGACGCTGGTGCCCGTGTGGCAGTGCTGCACGGTGCCCACGCCACGTTTTGCGCGGGCGCCGACCTCAAAGCCATGAATGACGCTGAGCGGCGCAACCGCCTGGAGCCTGAGGGCGACGCGCCCATGGGCCCGACCCGCATGCTCTTGTCCAAACCGGTGGTGGGGGCCATCAGCGGCCACGCCGTGGCCGGTGGGCTGGAGCTGGCGCTGTGGTGTGACCTGCGGGTGGTGGAGCGCTCAGCCGTGTTGGGCGTGTTTTGTCGCCGCTTTGGTGTGCCCCTGATTGACGGCGGCACGGTGCGCCTGCCGCGCCTGATTGGCCTGTCGCATGCGCTCGACCTGATTCTGACTGGCCGTGCCGTGGGTGCCGAAGAAGCCCTGGCCATGGGGCTGGCAAACCGCGTGGTGGACGATGGACAAGCCTTGGACGCCGCTATGGCACTGGCCCAGCAGCTGGCAGAACTGCCCCAAACCTGCCTGCGCCACGACCGCCTGAGTGCCTACGAGCAAGACGGTCTGACGCTGGACGCCGCATTGCGCAACGAATTTAGCCACGGCCAGGCGACGTTGGCCAGCGGCGAGTTCAGCGCGGGCGCCACGCGCTTTGCCCAAGGGGCGGGTCGGGGTGGCGTGGCGGTTTAGAGAGCTCTAAGACTGCGAGCCTGCTTGCCTTGCCGCTATCGGCGGGGTTGCAAGCGAGCGATTGGGTGTTAGCCGCGGTCGCTGATTTCAGCCATCAAATCGGCATAGTGGCTCAGGGGTGGCGTGACCTGTCCGGGCACCTTGGCCTGATCGTCGTACCGGCGCAGCCGCACCGCTTCGGCATAAAAGGTCAGGTTTTCAAAGTCGCGAACCTGCACGTCGTCGTAGCGCCCACCCTGCAATTCCAGACTGTGCTTGGAGGCCGGCGACAGGCCGGCCCAATAGCCGGCATCCACCGCGCACAAATAGCGCTTGGCGTCGACGTGCAGCCGGATGGGTTCGAGCACCGCATCGGGAAACCGACCGCGCAAAAACGGCAGCGCGACAAATTGGTGCAAGTCGTCCTTGGTTGGCGCAGCATCGTTATCGACAGAAGCTTCCCGGTTAGCGCCCAGCATGTGACCCAGGTCGTGCAAAAGCGCGGCAACCACCGTCTCAGGCGCTTCGTTGGCTCGCTCGGCCAAATGCGCACATTGCAAGGCATGCTCCAGCTGGCTTACCGCCTCCTGGCCATACCAGGTTGTGGCGCGGCTACTGAGCAGCTCGACGATTTCAGGAACAGTCAGTGACATGGAGTTCTCCGGGTAAGGGGTGGTGGCTCAGTGAACAGGCTTACAGGGCCCGCACGCCAATGATCGAGAAGCGAATCCTGGAGCAAAAATAGTCGATCAAAGACACCGTGGCCCAGATCAGAAGGATCACAAACGCCATTTGCTGTAACTCCAGCGTGCGTATTTGCTCAGACAAAATCAGGCCAATGCCGCCGGCGCCGACGATGCCAATGATGGAGGCGCTGCGGGTGTTGGACTCAAAGGCATACAGCACCTGACTCAACAGCACAGGCAGCATCTGCGGCAAGATGCCAAAGCGAACAGCAGACATGCCCGAACCGCCGGTGGACAAAACACCTTCGACTGGCTTGTCGTCCGCTGCCTCGATGGCCTCGGAAAACAGTTTGCCGAAACTGCCCAGATCGGACATGAACAAGGCCAGTACCCCGGCAAAAGGCCCCAACCCGACGACGTTAATCCAGATCAGAGCCCAGATCAGGATGTCCACGCCGCGCAAGGTGTCAAAACCGCGCCGCGCAAAGAACTGCACGACACGGTTGATCGTCGTGTTGCGCGCCGCCAAAAATCCCAGTGGAAATGCCACGACGGCCGCCATGAGGGTGCCCACCAGCGCGATCGCCAGGGTCTCCAGCATGGCGTAGGCATAAATGCCAGCCAGTGACGCACTACCGGGGTGGGGCGGCAACATGCGCACTACCATAGCGCCGAGTTCACCCAGGCCGCCCGTGATGCGGGCGTAGGACATGTCCAGACTGTGCAGACCATAGAGAAATACGGCAACGGCCACAAAGGTCAAAAGCACGCTGCGCAGGCGTCCGTGATAGACCGGCTGAAAGTGCACACCATAGCGCTGGCGCAGCGCCGCAGAGCGTTGGGACGCCGACAACTGTGTGCTCATGGGCGCCCCTCTTTTCCCAGCAGGCGGTGGCGGACACGCTCGGTCAGTGCATCGATCACCATGACGCTGCCGATAATGAGCACCAACAGGGCGCTGACATCTGCGTAATAAAACTTGCGGACCACCTCGAGCAAGGTCTGCCCTATGCCTCCAGCACCCACGAATCCCAACACTGCGGCGCTGCGCACATTGATCTCAAAGCGCAGCAAGGCGTAGCTGGCAAAGTTGGAAGCCACTTGGGGCAAAACCGCAAAGCGCACCTTTTGCAGCCAGTTGCCGCCGGTAGCCAGTACGCCGTCAACCGGCTTCATGTCAATGTTTTCCACCACCTCGGCAAACAGTTTGCCCAAGGCCCCCATGGTGTGAATGGCCAAAGCCAGAATGCCGGGCAGTGGTCCCAGGCTGAAGGCAGCCACAAAAATCAGCGCAAACACCATCTCTGGGACCGTGCGTGAAAACTCGAGCAGACGGCGTGTGGCAAACACCAGCCAGGCGCGTTCTGTCATATTTTTGCTGGCCAAAAAACACAGTACCAGTGCGCCGAAGGCGCCCAGTACTGTGCCCACATAGGCCATCAGCAAGGTCTCGCCCATCAGGGCCAGCCACTTCTTCCAACCCCAAAACCACTCCACCGGGTCGCTCACTACCCACTGACCGCTCTCCAGATGGCTGATCCGATCGATGTAGCTTGTGAAGCTCCCGATATTGTCAAAAAACTTGCTGAACGAGACCTCTGCCACCCATCCCGAAAGCAGCACACACACGCCAAGCAGCAGCAGACCGCTCCAAAGCTGGTGGCGTTTGGCCGCCACCGCTTCGGCATAGGCTTGGCTGTGCGTGCGTGGCGCTGCCATACGGGATTACTTCTTGCGCAGTGCGTCGACAAACTTGTTGAGCTCGACCACGGGCAGATAGGCCTCGTGGGTGACCGGCTGGAAGGGCTCGTTCTTTCCGCCTGAGAGTTTCTCGAAGGCTGCCTTGTCCTTCTTGGGCGCGTCAAAGAAGGCTTGCTCGATCTTCTTTTTCAGGTCTGCGGGGAGACTGTCGAGATACGCAATGGGCGAGTTCACGATCTGGTCTGACTTGTAAATGATGCGGAAGTCTTCGCGCTTCACCATGCCCTTGTCGGCCATGCGAATGAGTTCAGAGTCGGTTTCGTTGTTCCACCAGTTGGCCGCCACGTCGACGGTTCCCTGGTTGAGCGCCATGACGGCGTTCACGTGGCTGCCGCTGTAGACGACCTTGCCAAAGAACTCTTCTGGTTTGATACCCATCTTGTCCATGGCGTATCGGGGCACGTTGTTACCCGAGGTGGAGTTGGGGTCGACCAAAGCGATGCTCTTGCCTTTGAGATCTTCGACCTTTTGGTAAGGCGAATTTGCCTTGACATAAAACACCGAGTGGTAGCCTTTGACTCCGCCCTTGTTCACCTCGATGGCAAACGGCGTGGTCTTGACGCCGATCATGCGGGCGCGTGCATACGATGCCGGGCCGTAGTAGGCGAAATGGATTTGCTCGGCGCGCTGGCCTTCGATGACTGCCGCATAGTCACCAGCGATGCGCAGCTTGACCGGCACACCGATTTCCCGCGACAGGTAGGCGACAAAGTCTGTATAGCGCTCGGTCACCTGGGCCGCGTTTTCGTCGGGGATGCTGGAAAACACCAGCTCGGGGTATTTGGCCTTCCAGTCCTGCGCTTGGGCAGAAGCCATCAGGGCGCTGGAGGCGGCGATTGCGAGGAGAACGCGGCGATTGAACATAACAAATTCCTAGGTTAGAAAAAAAGCAAAAGGGAATGGAAAAATGGTGAGAAATCAGGCCGATTGGGCCGCCCTGACAAAGGGCAACACCGTGGCACCGTGGGACTCCGGAGGCGCTGGCATGGGCATGACCTGCGCAGCTTCCAAGCCATAAAGGTCCTGCACGACGCGGTCTGTCAGTTCGGCAGGAGCGCCGTCAAAAACAACCCGTCCAGCCGACATACCCACCAAGCGGTCACAGTAATTGCGCGCCACATCCAGGGCATGCAAATTGCAGAGCACCGTGATACCCAGATCGCGGTTGATGCTCGCCAGGGCGTCCATCACCACCTGGGTGTTGCGGGGGTCCAGTGAGGCAATGGGCTCATCAGCCAAGATGATTTTGGGTTGCTGCACCAGCGCGCGGCAAAGGGCGACGCGCTGCTGCTGGCCGCCGGACAATTGGTCGCAACGCTGGGCGGCAAAGTCGGCCATCCCAAAGCGGTCCAGTGCTTCGAGGGCGGCGAGCTTGTCCGCATCGCTCCACAGCGTGAGCAGCGAGCGCCAGGTTGGCACGCTGGTCAATCGGCCCATCAGCACGTTGGTGAGCACGTCTAGGCGCCCGATCAGATTAAATTGCTGAAACACCATGGCGCAGTTGCGACGCCACTGGCGCAAGGCCACGCCCTGCAGATCGGTCACCACCGCGCCGTCAAATTCCACTATGCCGGAAGTGGGTTCATTCAGGCGGTTGATCATTCGCAATAACGTGGACTTGCCGGCACCCGAGCGGCCAATGATGCCCACGAAGCTGCCCGACGACAACGAAAGTGACACGCCGTCCACCGCCGTGGTGTTGCCAAAGCGCTTGCTCAGATTGCGAAGGTGAAGTGTGTGCATAGGCATTTCTGAGGTCGGGGACGCCCCCTTTGGGTCAGCGGAGACCGCGACTTTAAGCAGCATGTGTGTCAGCGAGGTGACTAAACCTAGGCCACACGCACACCACCACGCCACACCGCCCGCACGACGGGCTGTTGGCGACCGTCGGCCAGCGCGGTCATGCGTACCTGAACCAAGTCAGCGCGCAAGCCCTGGGCGATGGCGCCGCGATCGTGCAGGCCGATAGACCGCGCGGGCTTGCTGCTTGCCAGTGCTACGGCCTGCGGCAGGCTCAGGCCCGCAGTTTCGGTCAGGCGCACGACGGCTGACAGCAGGCTTCCGGGCACGTAATCCGACGACAAAATATCCACCAGACCCAGGCGTGCGAGTTCAATGGCTGACACGTTTCCCGAGTGTGACCCGCCCCGTACGACATTGGGTCCGCCCATGATGGTGGCCATGTTGCGCGCGCGGGCGGCTTGCGCTGCCGCGATGGTGGTGGGGAACTCGCTTACCGTAGCACCCTCGGAAAATGCTTCCTCAACGTGTGCTACGGTGGTGTCATCGTGACTGGCCAAGGTGATGCCATGCTGCTTGCAATAGGCTGTGAAGTAGGCGCGGTGCGGTTGTGCATAGCGGGCCTGGTGTTCTTTGGATTGGGCCACGCGCTCTTCAAACTTGGCCTGACTCCAGCCCTTCTTGCCAGTGAAATAGATCCAGGCGTGCTCGATGTTTTCCCACTGGCGCTGGCCGGGCGTGTGGTCCATCAGCGACACCATGCGCACCATGGGGTTGTCCTTGAATGGCGCAAACAGTTCCAGGGTGTTGGGCGCGGGCAGTTCGCAGCGCACATGCAGCAAATGATCGGCGCGCAAGACCCCCCGCGCTGAAAAGTCGCTCAGACATTCAAGCACCGTGTCCCACTCGCTACCCCTCACGCTGTCGGGGTCCGATTCGCCGACACCCAGCGCATCGAGCACGGTGGTGATGCCTGCCGCGGCAATTTCAGCATCGTGGGCCAACAGTGCTGGCGCGTCATCCCAACGCACCTTGGGGCGCGGCATCAGGTGGCGTTCAAAGTTGTCGGTGTGTACTTCCACCATGCCGGGTATCAGGTAGTCGCCTTGCAGGTCCATGGCAGCAGCCGAGGCACAGTCTCCCTGATCAACCGACCGGATGGTGCCGCTTTGGCATAGGAGGCTGCCGTGCACGACCTCGTCGGCCAGCACCAAGCGCGCATTGGTAAAAGTGACAGGTGCCGCCGTAGGAGTATTCATGGTGCGATGGAGAGGGGTTGCATGGCCACGGTGCGGCTGGCCACGGCCTGGGCAACCAGCTGGTCGTGGAAAATTCCGAGAATGCCGACGCCTTGAGCGCGGGCTTCCGAGATCAGTTCGATCACGGTTTGGGTGTTTTCCGGGTCGAGCGAAGCCGTGGGTTCGTCCAGCAGCAACAGGGGCCGGGGCTTGATGAAGCTGCGCGCGATGTTGATGCGCTGCTGCTCCCCACCGGAGAACGTCGCCGGAGGCAACTGCCACAGGGACGGTGCGATGCGCAGTCGCTCTAGCCACAGCGCCGCAAGTTCGCGTGCCTGGGCTGGGCTAAACGCGGAATCAGGTCCTTCCAGCAGGGGCTCCGCCACAATATCAATCGCCGCAACGCGCGGTATGACGCGCAAGAACTGGCTCACATAGCCCATGGCGTGGCTGCGAAGATGCAACACGGTACGTGCGTTAGCCTGCGTAATGTCGACCATCGTGCCGTCGGTGGAGCGCACATAAATGTGTCCCGATGTAGCGCGGTAGTTGGCAAAGACCAACTTGAGAACGGTGCTCTTGCCCATGCCTGAGGGTCCACTCAGTCGCACACATTCGCCGGCCGACAATTGCAAAGAAAAATTGTTCAGAACCGGCAACGAGGTACTGTTTTGCAGATGCAGTACAAATTGTTTGCTGACCGCTTGCATGGTCAGCAAGGGCGTGGAAGTGGCAAAGGCGGTCATGGTTGCAGTACCGAGGAAACCAGGAGTTGGGTATAGGGGTGCTGGGGGTCGTCTAGCAGCTGATCGGTCAGGCCGCTCTCCACCGCTATGCCACCCTGCATGACCAGCATGCGCTGCGCCAACAGGCGCGCCACCGCCAAGTCGTGGGTGACGATGATGGCGGCCAGCCCCATTTGGCGCGTGAGCATGCGCAGCATGTCCAAAAGCCGTGCCTGCACGGACACGTCCAAACCGGAGGTGGGCTCGTCCATGAACACCAATCGGGGTTGGGTGATCAGGTTGCGTGCGATTTGCAAGCGCTGGCGCATGCCGCCCGAAAACGTATCGGGCCGATCGTCAATGCGGCTGGGGTTGATTTCAACGCGCTCCAGCCAGTCGGTGGCCTGCGCGCGCAGGTTGCCGTAGTGGCGTTGGCCCAATGCCATCAGACGTTCCGCGACATTGGCGCCTGCAGAAACATTCATGCGCAGGCCATCGGCTGCGTTCTGATGGACAAATCCCCAATCCGTGCGTGCCAGCATGCGCCGCTGCGCCTCGGTCATGGCATAGATGTCATGGTGTTCGCCGCTTTTGAGCGCAAAACCCACTTCGCCGCTGCTGGGCGTGTGCCGCGCTGCGACCGCATTCAGCAGCGTGCTCTTGCCTGAGCCAGATTCGCCCACCACGGCCAGCACTTCGCCAGGCCAAAGGTCAAAGGAGATATCCCGAACCACCGTGCGCGCACCGTAGGCGCAGCACAGCTTGTGCACCCGCAGCAGCGGTGGCGGCGTGTCGCGATCCGTCATGATGCGCCGACCTCGGTCCGTAGCACGCCGGGTGGGGCCATTGATGCGGCCTGGCGCTTTGCGCAGTAGTCGCTGTCCGAACAGACAAACATGCGCCCACCACGGTCGTCCACCAGCACTTCATCCAGATAGCTCTGGTCCGATCCGCACAGCTCGCAGGCATGGTCCCAGCGCTGCACCTCGAACGGGTGGTCTTCAAAGCCCAGGCTTTCCACCGGCGTGTAGGGTGGAACCGCGTAGATGCGTTTTTCACGTCCTGCGCCAAAGAGTTGCAGGGCCGGGTTGAGATGCATTTTGGGGTTGTCGAATTTGGGAATCGGTGAGGGCGACATGATGTAGCGGCCATTCACCAGCACGGGATAGTCGTAGGTCGTGGCGATGTGGCCGTAGTGGGCCAGGTCCTCAAACAGGTTCACGTGCATCAGACCGTACTCTTGCAGGGCGTGCAGCTTGCGGGTTTCCACCTCCCGGGGCTCCAAATGTTGCATGGGCTCGGGCACCGGCACCTGGTAGACCAGCACCTGACCTTCGCGCAGGGGCGTCTCGGGAATGCGGTGACGGGTTTGGATGATGCTGGCGCGTAGGGTGTCGGTGGTCACGTCCACTCCGGTCGTACGCTGAAAAAAGCGCCGGATATTGACAGCGTTGACCGTATCGTCTGAGCCTTGGTCAATGACCTTGAGCACATCGTCCGGCCCGATGATGGATGCCGTGACCTGGATGCCGCCCGTGCCCCAACCGTAGGGGAGCGGCATTTCGCGGGAGCCAAATGGCACCTGGTAGCCGGGAATGGCCACCGCTTTGAGGATGGCGCGGCGGATCATGCGCTTGGTGCGCTCGTCCAAGTAAGCAAAATTGATGTTCGGGTCGCGTGCTGGCGCTGCGCCAGAAAACTCAGGGGGCTGCATCTGTGTTTCCTTGCTTGGCGATGGCATGGCGCATTTTGCGCACCAGTTCCAGTTCGGACTGAAAGTCCACATAGTGCGGCAGTTTCAGGTGCTGCACAAAGCCCGAGCTCTCCAAGCTGTCACTGTGCGACATCACAAACTCCTGCATCTGGGCGGGCGAGGTGACTGCTTCGCCAAGTTCTTCGGCCCGCAACGCACGGTCCACCAGGCTCATGGCCATGGATTTGCGTTCACTGTGGCCAAAGGCCAGGCCGTAGCCGCGGGTGAACTGCGGCGGCTCGCTCTGGCTGCCCTGAAATTGGTTGATCATCTGGCACTCGGTTACCGCCAGATCGCCCACCGAAATGCTGAAGCCCAACTCTTCAGGTGTGACGCACAACTCCACCGCACCAAAGCGAATTTCCCCGACAAAGGGGTGTGTTTCCGAGTACCCGCGCTGCGTGGAATAGGCCATGGCCAGCAAAAATCCTTCGTCGGCACGCGCCAGGTTTTGAAGGCGCGCTGAGCGATCCGCTGGAAATCGCAGGGGCTGGCGCGTCAGGTCAAAAGGATCAGGGTCGCCTGCGGGTGGAAGCTGGGTTTCCAGCAGGCTTTCATGGTGCAAAAGATCGACCACCCGCGGTGTGGCCTCGGTGCTGACTGCGGCCTGTCGCGGCGCCGGCAAGGTGCCGCCGCTTGCGAGCAGGCTGAAGTCCAGCAGGCGTTGGGTGTAGTCATAGGTGGGGCCGAGCACCTGGCCTCCAGGCAAGTCTTTAAATGCGGCAGAGATGCGCCGCTCAATGTGCATGGCACCGGTGTCCAGTGGTTCGCTGTACCCCAGGCGCGGGAGCGTGGCACGGTAGGCACGCAGCAAGAAGATCGCTTCAACGAGGTCGCCTGCGCTTTGCTTGATAGCCAAGGCGGCGAGTTGCGGGTCGTAGACCGAGCCCTCGGTCATCACCCGGTCTACCGCCAGGCGGAGTTGTTCGCAGATCTGGGTGACGCTTAGCTCGGCTACCGCAGGGTCACCCCGGCGCTGCTGGGCCAGCAAATCGTAGCTGGCCAGAATGGCCGATTCGCCTCCTTTGACGGCAACGTACATGCGGTTCAGCCTTCAATCAAGGTGGAGCGTGGCAGGCCCACAAAGGCCTCACCCTGCGTGAAAAAGACATCGATGCCGCAAGGAAAATGCGTTTGGCCAGCGCGCCATTGCGCCGCAAAATCTAGCGGGAGTCCGCCGATACACAGCTGCAGGTGCTCCTTGATGCCCGGCCCGCGCAAGGTCCAGTGCGGTGCAGCAGCGCTCAGGCTTTCCACTTGGAAGATGCAGGTCGCAGACTGGTCCGGGTATTCCGCAGTGCCCTGGGCGAAAACCCCAAACGCTGGCATCTCGGACGCCGACGCAATCCAGGCAAAGTCTGCCTGTCCCGGGTCCGACACCACCAGGCAACCGGTGTGAAAGCGCAACCAAGCTGCTGCGTCGCCCTGTGCCAAGCTCGGCGACAACCACAGCCGGCAATCCTGGTCCAGCAGCGCCAACAACAAGGCCGCTGCCGCAGGGTGTGCTGCTTGGGGTGCTTGCATGCCGCTCAGGGTATTCGAGGCGTCCAGCGCTTGCACACGTCCGGGCAGCGAGAGTGCGTCCAACGCTTGACGGAACACGGTCTGGCTGCACAGTGCGGGCTGTGCAAAGCCACGCCCCAGGTTCTTGAGTTCCAGCTGCATCAAAAATCGCCCTCGTCGTCGGAACCATTTCCCGCTTCACGGGCGACAGTGAAGAACTCCACGCGCGTCGCCTGTGCTTGGGCATTTTTCTGCTGCCGCTGGGCATCTTGCATTTGCTTTAGGGGTTGCAGCAGCACATGGCTCCAATGGGCATGCAGTGCGGGCTCTTGCAATAAGGCGTCGGCCATTGCAGCGAGCTGGGCGTGCCTGTGAGAGCCACCCATCACATAGGCCACGCCGACCTGGTGGCAGCCGGTGTGCGCCGGGTCGGGCTTGAGCACGCAGCGGGTCACGCGCACTTCGCCCAGATTGAATCGCTGTCCGCTGCCCCCGGCGCGACCTTGAACCATCATCAATCCAGTTTCCAAGGGGCGCAGCCACTGCAAGTCGCCCGCGCATTGGGTGGCCAAATGGATCTCCAGCCACGACTCTGGCGCGCGTGCCAACAAGGCCATCCAATCGGAGCGTCCAAGGGAGTTGCTGTTTGACCCGGTGTCTGCAGGTTTGTAATCGTGGTGCAACATGCGCGGGTTATCGTTGTTACGCCGGACTCTAAGGCGTGGATATTTCTCTTTTGTGACCACAAACGCTGTGTCTCAGACATGCATTACCCGACATCTGCCTACCGCCATGCGGCTTACTTTGCGCCTGCGCCTGAAAGCCCAGGCTGGCTCTTGGGTGCGCAATGGCTGGGACGGTGCCCGCGCAGCGCCCAGGCCCTGACGCAGCCACTGGTGGACGGTTGGACGCCTGCCACCTTTGCGCAGCTGACCCAAGAACCCCGGCGTTACGGTTGGCATGGCACGCTTAAAGCGCCATTTTCATTGGCTGCAGATTGCAATGTGCAGTCCTTGAATTCCCGTTTCGCTGAGGTGGCTGCGGGGTTGGCTGGGCCTTTTACTGTGGCAGTGGAGTTGGCAAAGGTTGGGAATTTCTTGGCTCTGGTGCCCAAGCAACCCTGCCCGCAGTTACAAGCATTAGCCGAAGTCTGCGTGCGCCACTTGCACCCGTGTGCTGCGCCCTTGCCGGCCACCGAAATTGCGCGTCGAAGCCGCGGCGGTCTGAGCGCCCGCCAAATGCAGATGCTTGAGCAATGGGGCTATCCCTATGTCATGCAGGACTTTGCGTTCCATATGACTCTGACGGGCATTCTGGATGGCCTGTCGCCAGACCAAATCGCACAGGTGCTGCAGCATGCAAAAGACTGGTTTGCGCCCGTGTTGGCCGACGGCCTGCAGATAGACGCGCTTTCATGGTTTGCCGAAGAAACGCCGGGTGCTGATTTTCAGTGGGTGCGGCGTTTTGAATTTGCCTCATGAGTGCAAAAATTATTTTTGTGGTGGGGCCCTCAGGCGTGGGCAAGGACAGCTTGCTTAATTGGCTGCGCGGGCATGTGCGTAGCTTGCCATTACCGCCTGCCTTGTACTTCGCCAGACGAACGGTCACGCGCAGCAGCGGTAACTCCAACGAAGACCATGAGGCCGTAACCGTGGATGAATTTTCGGCGCTTCAGCAGGCTGGAGCATTTGCCCTGAACTGGCAGGCTCACGGACTGCACTACGGTGTACGCCATGCGGAAATCCAGGGGCGTGGCGGCTGGGTGATGGTCAACGGTTCACGCGCCTATGTCGATCAGGCGCGCGCATTGTTTGAAGGTCTGGCGGTACTCCACGTCAGTGCGCCGGAGGCCGCGGTGCGTGCCCGCCTGACGGCGCGCCAGCGCGAAACATCTGCAGAAGTGGAAGCGCGAATCCAGCGCTCGCAGTCCGCCAGTGTGCCCCTGGCACCTGGCGATTTAAGTGTTGTCAACGCGGGCGCTCTGGAGGCCACGGCGCAGGAGTTGTGCGAGTTGCTGCAGGCCCACACCGGCCTGCGGCTGTCTGTGGTGACCTGAATGGATGGCGGACGAGCGCCCTCGGATGTGCTGTTCATCATTCGGTCATACAAATTGAATATTCTCCGGAGCGGTTGTAGGGGAGCGGATTCTGTTACCGGGTAGCTCCTTTTAATATGTACAAATGAGGACCGGATGCATTACCGAGCCGTGTTTATCTCTGACTTGCACCTGGGCACGCCTGGCTGCCAAGCGGAAGCGCTGATCGAGTTTTTGAAGTCGCACACCAGCGACCACCTTTATCTGGTGGGCGATATCGTCGACGGCTGGCAATTGCGGCGCAAGTGGTATTGGCCTCAGGCCCATAACGACGTGGTGCAAAAGCTATTGCGCCGGGCCCGCAAGGGTTGCCATGTCGTCTATATCCCGGGAAATCACGACGAATTTGCCCGTGGTTTTGTCGAACACCATTTCGGCGGTATCGAGGTCACCGAGGAGGCCTGTCACACGCTCCTGGATGGACGGCGCTTGTTGCTCATTCATGGTGATTATTTCGATGCCGTGGTGAAGTATGCAAAGTGGTTGGCCTATGTGGGTGATTATCTGTACGAATTCGCACTGCGACTGAACCGCCACTTCAACCGGGCGCGCGCGCGGCTGGGTATGCCCTACTGGTCCTTGTCTGCTTTTCTGAAAAGCAAAGTCAAGAAAGCGCTCAACTTTATTGCAGATTTCGAGAAAGCGGTTGCCCACGAGGCCCACAAGCGGGGCTACCAAGGCGTGGTGTGTGGTCACATCCACCGGGCAGAGATTCGCATGATTGACGGCGTGCTGTACTGCAATGACGGAGATTGGGTCGAAAGCCGATCTGCGTTGGTCGAACATATGGATGGCCGCCTGGAATTGATTTACTGGGACCAGTCGCTCGATCTGATACCGGTCGCCCGCCCCTTGGCCCACGTACCTGAAGCCGTAGCCGTTGCTGAAGTTGCTTAGACGCTGACAGGCCGAGCCCGTGGCGCCTGGCTTCTTCGTCTTGCTCGCAGCGCAGTTTGTCTCGGCGTTGGCCGACAACGCGCTGATGGTGGTTGCCATGGCGGCGCTCCTTGAGCAGCACCAGGAGGCCCATTGGGTTCCCCTGCTGAAGCTGATGTTCACCGTTTCGTATGTGGTACTCGGTCCCTGGGTGGGTGCTTGGGCCGATCGGTGGCCCAAGCAGTGGGTCATGATGGGCGCAAACGGTATCAAGTGTCTTGCTTGCCTGGCCATGCTGTTCGGTTTGAATCCCATTTTGGCCTTTGGGATGGCCGGTTTGGGGGCAGCGATCTACGCGCCTGCGAAATATGGCCTCGTTACTGAAATGGAGCCTTCGCACCGGTTGGTTCGGGCCAATGGCTGGATCGAGGTGAGCACGGTATGTGCCGCATTGTTTGGGGTGGTGCTCGGGGGCTTTTTGGTGGGACCGCTGTGGCTGGCGTCCGACTTTTCCCTCTGGCTGGGCAGTGGATTGCAGACCTGGGGAACTTTGGCTGTGTCAATCGCAGCGTTGCTTGTTTTGTACGGCGTAGCCGCGGCACTGAATGTCCTGATCCCGGGCAGCGGCGTGGGCAATGCGCATTGTGATTGGAATGTGCGCATGATCGGGTACCGTTTTGTACAGGACCAGTCCGCGCTGTGGCGCGACCCTTTGGGTTCGATTAGCCTCAGCGTCACGACGCTGTTTTGGGGGGTCGGTGCCACCTTGCAATTACTGGTGCTGGCCTGGGCGCAGGAGGCTTTGCATTTGTCTCTGGAACATGCAGCCTACCTGCAGGCGGCCACGGCTGTGGGCGTTGTTGCAGGTGCTGCGGTAGCGGCGCGCACCATCACCTTGGAACAAACACCCAAAGTCTTGGGCGTCGGTATTTTGCTCGGATTGCTCATGCCCGTGATGTCTTTCATCCACGACTGGCAGGCTGCGGTGGTACTGACCGCCGTTTTGGGGGCAGTGGGTGGGTACTTCGTCGTCCCCATGAATGCGCTGCTGCAGCACCGCGGCGTCCGGTTGCTAAGCGCAGGGCGCTCGATCTCGGTCCAGAACACCAATGAAAACGCCAGCGTGCTCGCCATGATGGGGCTTTACAGTGGCTTGCTGTACGCCCAGTTGGAAGTGGGCCAACTGGCATGGCTATTGGGCCTGCTGGTTGCCACTGGCATGGCTTTCGTGCAGTGGCGTTACTGGTCACTCCGTGCCAGTGGGCGCCTGGGCGATTGGCAGACTTAAAAGGGCTTGACCCATTCGTAGGGGTGCTCCTTCTGCGATGCCTGGGGCAAATGCAAAGCCTTTGGGAGCAAAAACCAGGATGGTTGAGCCATGCTGGAACCAGCCCATTTCTTCGCCTTTTTTGTAATGCGCGTCGCAGGCGACATGGCCTGGCCCCTCGTAGCGTGCGTCCAATAGCGCGCCCAGCGCATGCAGCCGGATGCTGGCCACCAACACCGCGGCGACCGGTACCAGCGCCACGGGATAGCGCTCAGCGCCCACTTCAGCGCGCAGCAAGGCGCGCTCATTCTTGCAAAAAAGCTTTTCTACCCGCTTCAGTGCAATCGGGTTCACATTCCATGTGTCACCGGCAAAGTAGTCCACATCGTGCAGGCGCAAGTCAAAAGGCGCGTGGAACCGGTGGTACATCGACGAGGTGATGCGAATGGTGACAAAGATGCCGTCTTCCCACGGACTGTTGGCGCCCAGCGGGCCCAGCAGGTCGGTCAGACTGTAAGGAAAGCCCTTGGCCTGGTAGACCCGGTCGCCTTCGACCCGGCCCATGGCACCGACGATTCCGTCACAAGGGCTGACCAAGGTGCGCGGATCAGGGTTCACCGAACGGGCGCCAGGCTTGAGCTCGCGGATGAAGCAGTCGTGCAGGCTGTCAAAGCGTTGCTTTTTTGCCTCGGACAGATCCAGGTCGGCAAAAAGCTTCCAGGTGGCGATGGACAGGTCGCGCACCCAGGGGTTGGTTCGTTGGCTGAACCAGCCCATAAAGCGGGTCAGTGCTAGCCGGGGGATTCGGTTGGTCAACAAAAAATTCAGGTTTTCGTTGGCACCTATGGATTGCAGTGTATTTTTGATAGTCATCATTTTTTAACCTTGAAGTCATACAAACAAGGCTTTACTAGGGAGATGTGGTTATGGACGGTTCAGAGACATTTATCTCGGCAGCGGTTTGGACGGGCGTGGCTTCGTTGACCTACCTGACCCTTCCCAAAGCATGGCAGCGTTTGCAACTGTCTTTGGCGAAGTACCCGTCTTTGGGCGGACATTTGCGGATGGCCAAGCGTGTCTCCAAACTGATTCCGAACTACACCTATCCCGACAAGACTTGGTTTGCGATTGATGGCGCACCGTTGGCAGTCGAGCAACGCCGCCGCCTCGCCTTGACGCAACTCGGCAGCACGATGAAGGCGCAAAGCCCCCAGACCCTGGCCCACAGTGATGCCGCACGGCCCATGCTGTCGGACTTGCAGCTCATCAGCCAGTACCGCGTGCCGTACCAGTTCAGGCAGTTGCTGGCCCAGTATGTCAAGCTTGGCAGCTTTTGGCGTGAGAGCAGCGGTGTGTGGCTGACCGATTTGGACGGTAATCGCTTTATCGACGTCACGGGATCCTATGGCGTCAACCTGTTTGGCTCGGACTATTACAAGGCCAGCATGGCCGAGGGCGCGGCCATGGCGCAGCCTTTGGGCCTGGTACTGGGCTCCTATCACCCCAGCGTATTGGACAACGTCCAGCGCTTGTGCAAGATTTCGGGCATGGACGAGGTGTCCTTTCATATGTCGGGCACCGAGGCGGTGATGCAGGCCGTGCGTTTGGCCCGCTACCACACACGCAGGCGCAAACTGGTTCGGTTTACGGGCGCGTACCACGGTTGGTGGGACGATGTTCAGCCCGGCCCGGGCAACCCGATGCCGCCCTCCAAGGACACGCTGACGCTCAATGAGATGCACCCCAACACACTGCGGGTGTTGCGCAACCGCAGTGATATAGCGTGCGTGCTGATCAACCCCTTGCAGGCGATGCACCTCAATCGCGCAGCACCCACAGACTCCACGCTCATCGACGGCACCCGCCATGTCGCCTACGACCGCGCGGCTTACACCGCCTGGTTGGTAGAACTGCGTGCCGTGTGCACCGCAAAAGGCATTGCACTGATTTTCGACGAGGTTTTCTTGGGCTTCCGCCTGGCCAAAGGGGGCGCGCAGGAATACTTTGGTGTGCGCGCGGATCTCGTCACCTACGGCAAAACACTGGGTGGCGGTTTGCCCGTGGGAGTGATCTGTGGAAAGGCGCACTGGATGAAGCGCTTCCAGGATGACAAACCTGGTGACATTTGCTTCGCTCGCGGTACCTTCAACGCCCACCCCTATGTGATGTGCGCCATGAACGTATTTTTGAAGTCGCTGGACACGCCTGAAGTGCAGGCTCTCTACGCGACTGCCTCGCAAACTTGGAGTGACCGCCAGGTACTGCTGAATAACAAGCTTCGGGCTGCAGGCGTACCGGTCCGCGTGGCAGGCATGGAGACGGTTTGGTCGGTGTTGTACGAGATTCCCAGTCGCTACCACTGGTTGCTTCAATACTATTTGCGAGCGCAAGGAATTGCCCTCAGTTGGGTGGGAACGGGCCGCATGATTTTCAGTTTCAATTTTGATAATGCGGCTTTTGAAGACTTTTGCCAGCGCTTTGTCGCGGCTTGCCAGGCCATGCAGGCCGACGGTTGGTGGTGGGTTGCGGAGGCCCAAACCGGTAAAAAAATCCGCCGCCAAGTACTTAAAGAGATGCTGGCGGCGAAGTTTTCTGGGGCTTAATGGGGCGCGCCTTTGACGTGGTCCATCGGGTCGAGCCACTGACCGCGCAACAGGTACAGTGGGGACTTGTGGTACATCTTGACGTCGTGCACCGGGTCGGTAATGATTTTGAAACCCCAGGCTAGACCAGCCATCAGGCTGTCCTGCTTCCAGAGCTGCAAGACGCGAAAGGTGAGTCCGGCGGCCCCCAAAATCAGCCAGGCCATGGCCGTCATGCGGATGGGGGTGTCCTCGTAGGCCTCTGGCACCGCCCATTGCAGATATTGCGGCATCCAATAGGCCAGCACCGGGATGGCGGCGCAGACGCTCAGCAGCACAATTTTTCGCTGCAGGTTGTAGCCCACTTTGATGTCTTCCTTGTGTTCGTGGGTAGCCTGGTTGACTTCGTCGTAACCTTTAGGCTCAAAAAAGAAATGGCCGATTTGGCGGGTCGTCATCGACACCAACCAGGCAATCAGGGCAGAGACGACAGGATCAATGAACAAAAACACATAGGCCACCAGAAACGACAAGGCGCTGACCAGGTGCAAGGCCTGGTTAACCCGGCTATGGTGGTAGTAGCGGTGGTCGTCCCAGCGCTGGACATTAACAAGTTGGAAAAACGATTGCATGAAAACTCCTGGTTAAAAGGCAAAGGCTGGAGCGACAACGCCCACGTGCCTTGGCATAGAAATGTCACGCTTTTGCATGAAAATTTAGTGACATTGCAAGGTGTTTGTTTTTGAATTCGCTTGCGTCATCTGCGCGTCACGATCGGTTCATAAAAAGGTCGCATTGCTGCGGCAAAGTCCTTTCATGATTACCGAACCTCAGATTCAGGTCGAGCGCATCAGCAATTCGCAAGCTGCGCTGAGCATCGCAGTGGTGACCGAGACCTATCCGCCCGACATCAACGGCGTGGCGCACACCTTGTCAAAAATCGTGCAAGGCTTGCAGGCGCGTGGCCATGTCATTTGGCTGGTGCGCCCACGTCAGCCGGGAACCGATGTCGCAATGGCCCATGCCGGCTACCAAGAACTACTGGTTCGGGGTTTGCCTATTCCTTTTTATCGCCAATTGCGCCTGGGCTTGCCGGCCAAGCGTGAGCTGTTGCGTCTTTGGACTCGGCAGCGGCCCGATGTCGTACACATCGCCACTGAGGGCCCATTGGGGTGGTCCGCGTTGCAGGTGGCGCGCAAGCTTAAATTGCCGATCAGTACCGACTTCAGAACCAACTTTCACGCCTACAGCCAGCACTATGGCATCGGCTGGTTGCGGGGCGCAATTTTGGCGTACATGAAAAAATTCCACAATTCAGCCCATGCCACCATGGTGCCGACCGCGCAGCTCGAAGGCGAGCTTGCCGCCAGTGGCTTCAAGCGCCTGTCGGTGGTTCCCCGCGGTATCGATATCGGGCTGTTTTCGCCTACCCAGCGCGTGCCAGAATTGCGACAGAGTTGGGGTGCCGCAGAACAAGACCGTGTCATGATTTACGTGGGGCGCTTGGCAGTGGAGAAGAACTTGGGTGCAGTGATTGCGTGTTACCGGGCGATGAAACTGCAACACCCCGACCTCAAATTGGTCTTGGTGGGTGACGGACCCATGCGCGCTGAGTTGCAGCAAAAGCACCCGGACATCGTCTTTGCTGGTTTTCGCGTCGGCCAGGACCTGGCGCAGCACTACGCCAGTGCCGACATGTTCATGTTTGCCAGTAAAACGGAAACCTTTGGCAACGTCACCATTGAGGCCATGGCCTCAGGTTTGGCGGTTGTGGCGTTCAGGCATGCGGCTGCAGGAGAACTGATCACGTCGGGTGTGAACGGCATGCTCGCAGAGCCGAGCGATGATCCGGGTTTTTCCATGGCGGCCCAAATCCTCTTGAGCGATCGCAGTCGAATGCGCGCCATTGGAGAGCAAGGATGTCGGACTGCGCATGCCTTGGGTTGGCCCAAGGTTGTCGAAATGACCGAGTCCATTTTTCAGAAGATACTGCTGGAGCAAGGGGCTCCAGTGGCACGGGCTTGGCCCGTGCAAATTGCCTGAGTTCGCGCCTCCCGTCGCGGCTGCGCTATGCACCGAGGGCAAGCTAGCTATTTTTCGACCTTGAGCCAGC
Organism: Rhodoferax sp.; assembly: GCA_029866205.1. Taxonomy (GTDB): domain Bacteria; phylum Pseudomonadota; class Gammaproteobacteria; order Burkholderiales; family Burkholderiaceae_C; genus Allorhodoferax. Next base: position 330,203 of record JARWZT010000008.1, on the reverse strand, counting down.
GAATCCGCGGGTCACCTTCGACAAAATAGCTGGGGCACTGGTAGCGCTCAATGTCATGTGCATGCAATGGAAATGAGCCGCAGTTGGAAAAGCGTCGAAGGTAGCGCCCGTAAATCCCACATTGGAACTTGCCGCCATCGAGGCTCTCCAAGAATGCACATTGGCGATTCAGGCAGCAATTGCCACATTGCACGCATTCGCCATAGACCGTAACCGGCACGTGCTTGAAGCGCAAGAATACGTCACTGAGGTAGTGTGCAACGGGTCCCTGGCTCAGGGCCTGAAAGTGGACCTCGAACTTTGCACGGTGAACACGGTAGTCTCTGAGGTAGCGCCGATCCAAAAGCAACACTGCCATGATCGCTGGCATCAGCGGAACCAAGCGCAAGCACGCTGATGTAAAGGCGTTGGCAGCCAACACGACCAAGCGTTGACGCCATGTCTTCGACAGCGTGGCTTGGGGCAGTGAGGCGAGTGGACTATTGCTGTGCAAGTGCGTTACCTCGTGAGAATTTTCATTTTTCGAACCCGTTCAATTTAAAACCTGTCACTCCCTTGAGAAATGACCCTCCGCATTCTCTGAAGCAGCGATGACATAAGCGTTGCAGAGTGACGAAAGATGCGTGACGATGCCATGGCTTAGCGTCACGTCGTGGCGGCGTCCCTGGAAAACTGTATACAAAACGTACATAGCGATTGTGGGCACCCGATCTGAAAATACCGTGAGTCACCCTCGCGTTTGTCGGATGCAGGTTGTATTTTTCAAAAAATCAAGCCGGTATAGCGCGAATTTCGGCATAGTTTCGGCTAAAAACTGTATACACTGAACGACGTTTGTTCGTCGACCTTCTGTGCAGCATGTCCATCGCCCGCTCCCCGCTCAAACGGGTCACCAACCCCAGCGCCAGCCGCTCGGCGCCGGCCAGCCCAGCGGCGCGCATTGTGGATTCGGTCACTGCGGCCATCATTGAGCGGCGGCTGATGCCGGGCACCAAGCTGTCCGAGCAAAAAATTGCGGACATTTTTCATGTGTCGCGCACGCTGGTGCGCCAGGCGCTCAACCAGTTGAGCCGCGACCGGCTGGTGACCTTGGAGCCTGCGCGCGGTGCCTTTGTGGCCACACCCAGTGTGGCCGAGGCGCGCCAGGTGTTTCAGGTTCGAGCCATGCTCGAGTGCGCCATGGTGCGCAGCCTGTGCGCACAGATTACCGACCGCCAGATTGCCGATCTGCGCGCCCATTTGCGCGATGAAGCGGCGGCCGTGGCCCGCACTGATGTGCCGGGGCGCACCCGTTTGTTGGCGGATTTTCATGGCGTGTTGGCGCGAATTGGCGGTAATGAGGTGCTGGCGCAGCTGCTTGCCGATCTGCTGAGTCGCTCCTCGCTGATCGCATTGATGTACCAGTCGTCGCATTCAGCGGCCCACTCGCAGCAAGAGCATGAACGCATTGTTGACGCGCTGGAGCAACGCGACCCGGACGCCGCGGCGCAGCTGATGGCGAGCCATCTGGCTGCCGTAGAGCACAACCTGCATTTAGACCCCCACACCGCTGACTTGTCTGCGGCCCTGCTTCCTGTTTCCTGAGGTTTCCATGCGCACCACCGATCCTGCTGCTCCCCGATATCCGCGCGACTTGCGGGGCTACGGTCGCACGCCGCCGCACGCCCAGTGGCCGGCCAATGCCCGCGTGGCGGTGCAGTTTGTGCTGAACTACGAAGAGGGGGGCGAAAACTCGGTGCTGCACGGTGACGCGGGCAGCGAGCAGTTTTTGTCTGAGATGTTCAGCCCGCCTGCGTTTCCAGACCGCCATCTGACCATGGAAGGTATTTACGAATATGGCTCGCGCGTCGGGGTGTGGCGCATTTTGCGGGAGTTTGAGCAGCGCGGTCTGCCGCTTACGGTGTTTGGCGTGGGCATGGCGCTGGAGCGATGCCCTGAAGTGGCCGCCGCGTTTGTCGAGCTGGGCCACGAGATTGCCTGTCACGGCTGGCGCTGGATCAATTACCAGACCATCAACGAATCGGTGGAAGCTGAGCACATGGCGCGCGGCCTGCAAGCCATCAAAAACCTCACCGGACAGATGCCTGCGGGCTGGTACACCGGGCGCGACAGCCCCAACACCCGCCGCCTGGTGGCCGACCACGGCCTGGAGTACGACAGCGACTACTATGGCGACGACCTCCCGTTTTGGCTGCAGGTCCAAAAGACCGACGGCGCCCTTGCCCCCCATCTGGTGGTGCCCTACACGCTGGATTGCAACGACATGCGCTTTGCCTTGCCCCAGGGCTATTCCCATGGCGACCCGTTCTTTCAGTACCTGCGCGACGCCTTTGACGTGCATTACGCCGAAGGCGCCGAGCGCCCGTCCATGATGAGCATTGGCATGCACTGCCGACTGCTGGGCCGGCCCGGGCGCATGCGCGCTCTGCAGCGGTTTTTGGACTATGTGCAGTTGCACGACCGGGTCTGGGTGGCGCGCCGGGTGGATATTGCGCGTCACTGGAAAGCTACGCATCCGTTTGATGCGGCCACCGCCTTTGTCTGGAAGTGAACCGCCTGTGACTGCTGTACTGACCCTGGATCAACTCAATGCCGCCACGGCCGACGAGTGCGTCGCCCTGCTGGAGGGCACCTACGAGCATTCCCCCTGGATTGCCCGCGCGGCGGCCGCACACCGGCCTTTTGCCAGCTTGGTGCACCTGAAGCTGGTGCTCGCCCAAGTGGTGCGCGAAGGGGGGCAAGACGCCCAGCTCGCGCTGATTCGTGCCCATCCGGAGCTGGCCGGCAAAGCCATGGTGAGCCAGACCTTGACAGCCGAGTCGCGCAATGAGCAGGGCAAGGCCGGTCTGACCGAATGCACGCCCGAAGAATTTGCCCGCATTCAGCAGCTCAACGCAGCGTACAACGCGCGCTTTGGCTTTCCGTTCATTTTGGCAGTGCGTGGGCCGCGCGGGCTGGGTTTGGGCAAGGCAGAGATCATTACCACCCTGGCACGCCGACTCGACAACCACCCCGATTTTGAGCGGGCCGAATGCCTGCGCAACATTCACCGCATCGCTGAAATTCGCCTGAACGACAAACTGGGCCACGAGCCCGAACTCGGCAACTTGGTTTGGGACTGGGCCGAACGTCTGGCTGTGCATTCCGACCCGGGCTACGCCGAACGTGGCGAGCTCACCGTCATGTATCTGACCGATGCCCACCGCGCCGTGGCTCGCGACCTGCAGACCTTAATGGCAGAGTGCGGCTTTGACGAGGTGACCCAAGACGCCGTGGGCAACGTGGTGGGCGTGTACCACGGCCACCACCGTACGGCGCCACGCCTGCTCACCGGCAGCCACTTTGACACGGTGCGCAACGGCGGCAAATACGACGGCCGGCTGGGGATTTTGGTACCCCTGGCCGGTGTGCGTGCCTTGCATCGCAGCGGGCGGCGCCTGCCCTTCGACATCGAGGTCGTCGGATTTTCGGAAGAAGAAGGCCAGCGCTACAAGGCGGTGTTCTTGGGTTCGGGGGCGCTCACCGGTCAGTTTGACCCGGCCTGGCTGGACCAGCACGATGCCGATGGCGTTTCCATGCGCCAGGCCATGGCCCACGCAGGATTGAACGCGGCTGATGTTTCCGCACTGCGGCGCGACCCAGCGCGCTACCAGGGCTTTGTGGAAGTGCATATCGAGCAAGGGCCGGTGCTCAATGCGCTGGACATGCCGCTGGGCATCGTCACCTCCATCAATGGCAGCGTGCGCTATCTGGGTGAAGTGGTTGGCATGGCCAGCCACGCCGGCACCACGCCCATGGACCAGCGACGCGATGCCGCCACGGCGGTGGCTGAGTTGGTGCTATTTGCCGAAAAACGGGCTGCCGCCGTGCCTGATGCGGTGGCGACCATGGGCATGCTCCACGTGCCCAATGGCTCCATGAACGTGGTCCCTGGTCGCTGCACTTTTAGCCTGGATGTGCGTGCCACCACCGATGCGGTGCGTGATGCCTGCGCCGCCGACATCCGCGCTGAACTCAACGCCATTTGCGCGCGCCGGGGTCTGCGTTGCACCCTGGAAGAAACCATGCGCGCTGCTGCGGCGCCCAGCGCTGCGGCGTGGCAAAAGCAGTGGGAAAGGGCCGTGCAGGGACTGGGCCTGCCGCTGTTTTACCTGCCCAGTGGCGCTGGCCACGACGCCATGAAGCTGCACGAAATCATGCCCCAGGCCATGCTGTTTGTGCGTGGCCTGAATGCCGGTATCAGCCACAACCCACTCGAATCCATGACCAACGACGACGCCGACCTGTGCGTGCGCGCCTTTGCCAACCTGCTTGACCAACTCGCTACGGAACACGCATGACAACGCTCCAACACCCTGAGAAACACCCTGCGCAGTACGCCGCCCTGGACGCCTGGATCGACGCCCACTTTGACGAAGAGGTGCGTTTTTTGCAGCAGCTCGTGCAAGTGCCCACCGATACGCCCCCTGGCAACAATGCGCCCCATGCCGAGCGCACCGCCGAACTGCTTCACGCCTTTGGCTTTGAAGCCGAAAAGCTTGCCCCACCGGCGGCTGAAGTTCAGGCAGCCGGCTTGCAAAGCATCACCAATCTGGTGGTGCGCCGCAAATACGGTGCAGGCCGCACGGTGGGCCTCAATTCCCACGGCGACGTGGTCCCCCCTGGTGAAGGCTGGACGCACGACCCCTACGGCGGCGAGGTCGAAGATGGGCGCCTGTATGGTCGCGCAGCGGCGGTAAGCAAGTGCGACTTCGCCACCTTTACCTTTGCCACCCGCGCGTTGGAGGCGCTGGGGGCACCGCTCAAGGGCAGCGTTGAGCTGTACTTCACCTACGACGAAGAGTTTGGTGGCGAACTTGGCCCTGGCTGGCTGCTGCGCCGAGGCCTGATCAAGCCCGACTTGCTGATTGGTGCGGCTTTTAGCTACCAGGTCATTACCGGGCACAACGGCTGTTTGCAAATGGAAGTCACGGTGCACGGCAAGATGGGCCACGCCGCCGTGCCCGAGACGGGCGTAGACGCCCTGCAGGCCGCCACCCGCATTCTGAACGCGCTGTACCACCAGAACACGCTGTATCAACAGATCAGCAGCCAGGTCAAAGGCATCAATCATCCCTACCTGAATGTGGGCCTGATCGAAGGCGGCACCAACACCAACGTGGTGCCGGGCAAGGTCGTGCTCAAGCTGGACCGCCGCATGATCCCCGAAGAAAACCCGGCCGAAGTGGAAGCTACGCTGCGCCAGGTGATCGCCGACGCGGTGGCGCAGTCGGCGGGCATCAGCATCGAAGTCAAACGCATATTGTTGGCCCACGCGCTCAAGCCCCTGCCGGGTAACCAGCCGCTCGTGGACGCCCTGTGCCAACATGCCAGCACTGTTTTTGGCGAGCCCATTGAAGCCTCCGGTACACCTTTATATACAGACGCGCGCCTGTTTTGCGAACACGGCATTCCAGCCGTGCTTTACGGTTGCGGCCCGCGTACCGTGTCCGAGAGCAATGCCAAGCGTGCCGACGAAAACATCGCGCTGGAGGACTTGCGCCGCGCGACCAAAGTGGTGGCGCGCGCGCTGGCAGATTTGTTGGGATGACCGTGGGTTGACCCCTGTCATGACGCCGTAGCATGCCCCAGATAAAAATACGGCATGGCATTTGTAGCGAGTTCTGATTTTTGTATTGACTTTGCGCCCTCACCCTGGCTGGGTCGGGTTGGAATGTCGCGCTGCCCGGGAGCCGGGAGCGCCCATGGCGGGCCCGAGGCGGAACTCCAACTGTCAATTGATGTGGGTCAGATTGCCGCGCACGGAGTGCAGACGGTCGTTAGCTTGCTGGACACCGTTGAACTCAAGCGCTTGGGAGCCAAAAATCTTCCGCACCACCTGGCCTTGCACGCGATGGACTGGCACCAATTGCCAGTGGTAGATTTCGGTGTGCCTACGCGGGCCGTCACCTCGCAGTGGCAACGTTTGATGCCGCACCTCACGCAAATTCTGCAAAAAGGCAACATCTTGATTCACTGCGCCCATGGCAAGGGGCGCACCGGCACCCTGGTGGCAACGCTATTTATGGCTTGGGGCTGGAGCGCCGAGGCCGCAATTGCGCGCGTACGCCAATACCGCCCGGGTGCGATAGAGACCCACAAGCAGCAAGCCTACGTCGAGGCGTTTGAGGGTGCAGGGGTTCTCGCGCCTTCCTAGGCGCACCCCCGCCGCGTTTTCAACTTACTCGGTGGGCAAAAAGCCTTCGATCGACAAATAGCGTTCGCCCGTGTCGTAGTTAAAGCCCAGCACTTTGGCGCCGGCAGGCAGTTCGGGCAATTTTTGGGCAATGGCCGCCAAGGTCGCGCCACTGGAAATACCGACCAGCATGCCTTCTTCGGCAGCGCTGCGGCGGGCCATTTCGCGCGCCGGTTCGGCTTCGACCTGAATCACGCCGTCCAGCAGGTCGATATGCAGGTTTTTGGGGATAAATCCGGCGCCAATCCCCTGAATAGGGTGGGGCGCGGGTGCACCGCCGCTGATCACCGGGCTTTGACTGGGTTCCACGGCAAAGACCTTGAGCTTGGGCCAGTATTTTTTCAGGACCTGCGCCACCCCCGTAATGTGGCCGCCTGTGCCGACGCCGGTGATGATTGCGTCCAGACCTTCAGGAAAGTCCGCCAGAATTTCCAGCGCCGTCGTGCGCGTGTGCACTTCAACGTTGGCCGGATTCTCAAACTGCTGGGGAATCCAGCTGCCGGGCAAGGCTGCAGACAGTTCTTGCGCCCGGGCGATGGCGCCCTTCATGCCCAGCGCGCGGGGGGTCAGGTCAAATTTGGCGCCATACGCCAGCATCAGGCGGCGGCGTTCCACTGACATACTGTCGGGCATCACCAAAATCAGTTTGTAGCCTTTAACCGCGGCCACCATGGCCAGGCCCACGCCGGTATTGCCCGAGGTGGGCTCAATGATGGTGGCTCCTGGCTGGAGCGCACCGCTTTTTTCAGCGTCTTCCACCATGGCGAGCGCGATCCGGTCCTTGATAGAGCCGCCGGGGTTACTGCGTTCGGACTTGATCCACACGTTGGCGGCGCTGCCAAACAGGCGGTTGACGCGCACATGTGGCGTGTTGCCAATGGTTTGCAGGATGTTGTCGGCTCTCATGGTGGGGTCTCCGGTGAAGTGGAAAAAAGGCTTGCGTGGCACTATTTTGAGCCAGATTGCACACGGCACGGGTTATATGGTTATGCGGTGCGTCGATAATTGGGGGGTGAAGCCCACCAGACCACCGCTGGTGCAATCTGGGAAACCAGGCACTGGAGGAACGTCCGGACTGCGCAGGGCAGCGTAGCAGCTAACGGCTGTCCACTGAAACCCAGGCCCGCAAGGGCCTGGCATAAGGTGAGGATCAGAGCAACAGAGACGAGTCGCGGCGGGGCAACCCGCAGCGGGTGAAACGGGCAATCTCTACGCGCAGCAATACCAAGTAGGCCAACGCAAAGCGAGGCGGTTCGCCGCAGCGTCCTGACCGGGGCCCCCGGAGTTGGCGGGTAGGTAGCACCGAGCCCTTGGGTGACCAAGGGCCCAGATTAATGGTGGTCACATGCAGGGGAAACCCCGCATGCACAGAATCCGGCGTAACGGTGGGCTTCACACTTTTTCAGGGCATCAAATGAAATGGCGCTTTCAGGCCTGTCCGGGCTCTGCCAGCGCGCGCTGGGTAAATGAATAATTTAATCATTTATTCATCTTAAAGTCACAGTGGATTTCTATATTTGGTTTTTTACCAAAAGAGGTCCACCGATGTCCATACCATCCATACCAAATAGCCGCCGCGAATTCATCATCAAACTCGCCTCGGTTTCTGGCGCGTTGGCTGCCGGCTCTATGCTGTCAGCCTGTGGCGGAGGCGACGGGGCCATGGTGCAGTTCAACTACGGCGTGGCAAGCGGCGACCCGTTGGCGGACCGGGTCATTCTTTGGACCCATGCAAAGTACGACGGATTTCCAGACTCCGTACCGCTCACCTATCAGGTCGCCACCGATGCAAGCTTTGCCAGCATCGTCAGCTCGGGTATGGTCACGGCGAGTGAGAGCACGGGCTACACCGCAAAAGCGGACGCTACCGGACTGACCGCCGGGCGGGAATACTATTTCCGCTTCGTCTCGGGCAAATGGATTTCTCCGGTCGGTGTCACGCGTACCTTGCCCGCCACCGACGTCACGAGCGTGAAGTTTGCAGTCTTCTCCTGCACACTGTATTCCGCTGGATATTTCAATGCCTACGATGCAGCAGTGAAGTCAGGTGCCAAATATGCGGTGCATCTGGGTGACTACATCTATGAATATGGATCTGATCCAGCCAAGTTCGGCAACAGCGATGCTGTGACCTTGAACCGCGTGACCGCTCCCGCAAACGAAATCGTAAGCTTGGACGACTACCGCACCCGCTACGCGCGCTACCGCAGTGATCCGAACCTTAAGGCGCTGCATGCAACCATGCCGTGGATCACCGTTTGGGACGACCACGAGTTCGCCAACAACGCCTGGGTTGACGGGGCGGAAAATCACGACAGTGCGACACAGGGCGCTTGGAGCGCGCGCAAGGCAATAGCGGCCCGCGTCTACCACGAGTGGATGCCCATCCGCGTACAAGACGCCGCCAACCTTTTCAAAATCTACCGTCGCTTTGATTTCGGCAACATCTTCACCTTGCACATGGTGGATACCCGCATCGAAGGCCGCGACAAACAATACGATGCCTATGGCGACTCGGACGGCGGTATCACCCGCTACCTCACCGCGCTGACCAGCGGTGACGACGCCACCCACCGAATGATGAGCACCACCCAGCAGGCTTGGTTGACCAACGGCATGGCCGCGTCGACAGCCACTTGGCAGATCATGGGCAACCAGGACATCATGGCGCGCATGTGGTTCCCAGCCAGCGTTTTGCAGGCCCAAGCTACTGCAACGATTGCCCCAACGCCGGCCAACGGCCAAGCGGTTCTCGACGCGATTTCCGCCTTTTTGACGGCCAAAGGAACGCGAGCGGCAGCGGGTGAGAGTGCGTTGAACGACGTCCAGAAAGACTTGCTGAGCACAACCAAAAATCCTCGCCTGCCCTACAACCTAGATTCTTGGGATGGTTATCCCATTCAGCGCGAAACCATCCTCCAAACGATCAAGGCGCAGGGCAAGAAGTTCATTACCCTCTCGGGCGACTCTCACAATGGCTGGTTTACCAACCTCACCACACTGACAGGAGTCAAAGTAGGTGTGGAGTTTGCCGGGTCGTCGGTGACCTCCCCTGGTTTTGAAAGCGCAGGTCTGGGTGGCTTGGCGAGTTCCCTCGACGGTACGGCAGTTGTGCCTGGCGGCTATGGCATGGGCTTGGGTCTGGTGGACGACCTCAACTATGTGGACACCATTCGTCGCGGCTACTTGCTCATGACAGCAACAGCGGCGTCGGTCACTGGCGAATACGTGTATGTGAACACGATCAAGTCCACCGCTTATGTGGCGAGCACCGGAAAGACCGTTACCGTTAGTGCGGCGGACATGTCCGTTACCTACGCCTAAAGCGGACTCAGGGAGGAGACGTTGCGGGACATTCTGCGCGCCGCCCCTAAAACCGCTCGTGCGCGCCCAAGTAGCGCCACTGGCCTGGCGCCACATCGCCCAAACCCACGCGACCCAAGCGAATGCGGCGCAGGCCGACCAGGTTCAGTCCGGCGATTTCGCACAGGTGGGCGGCCAGGCCGGGGTGCGCGCCTTTGACCGCCAGGCGCAACTTGCTTCCCTGCGGGCCCGAGCTACCGACGCTGATCTTGGCGTGTGGCAGGCGGTTGCGCTCGTCGCGTAACGCGCGCTCGATGGGTACCAACGCTTCGGGCGGGACTTCGCCTTGTACCTCGGCAATCAGCTCATGCTCCATGACCGCCAGGTCTTCGGTGAGTTTGCGCTGGGTGCGCCAGTCTTGGGTAAACACCACCAAACCGCTGGCGCCGGTTTCCAGCTCGACACTGGCTTCCAGGGTGGTGAAGTGGCGCTTGAGCACGCGCGTGTCGCTGGCATCGGTGGGGCTGCGGTGCGCAGGCGTGAGCAGTTCACGCGCGGTGTGGATCTTGGGTTTTTTGCCCTTGTAGTGGGGACTCGGAATGGGCGCTTCGGTCAGCCCGTCCAACCAAGCGGGTGGCTTGTTCAGCACCAGCGTCACCGCACTCAGGTTCAGCAAACTGGCATCAGCGTCAACGGTGACGGTCTGCTGTTGCACCCGAAAGGGCGGGTCCTCGACCACCACGCCATTCACCTGCACAAATCCGCCTTCAATGTACTGTTCCGCCTCGCTGCGCGAGCAGCCCAGCATGTGCGCTACGCGCTTGGCCAGACGTTCACCTTCCAGCCCCTGGGGCTTTTGGCCGCTCATGCAGCGGCTCCGCCGGATTGCAGCCACTGGATATGTTCCACATGCGCCAACAGGGAGCGCTTGGCGACCGGCCACAGGCGCGGGTTGACGTCGTCGTAGGCCAGGGGCAACCACTGGTCGGGGGTGCCGTCGGGGTTGGCTTGCATGACGGCGGCGATTTTGGCTTCCCGGCTCAGGCGGTGCGCCTTGAGGTGCGCAATCGCCCCCAGTGCATCGGGCAGCGGATGGCCGTGCGCCGGCAAAATGAATTGCACGCCAAATGCGGTGCAGGCGTCATGCAACAAGTCCAGCGAATCCAGGTAATCCCCCATGTGGCCATCGGGCGGGTCAATCACGGTCGTGCTGCCGTTCAGGATGTGGTCACCCGAAAACAGCAGCCCGTCTTCTTCGAGCAGCAGGCAAACATGGTTGGCTGCGTGGCCCGGTGTGTGGATGGCCTGCAGTGTGTGTACGGCTGCATTGCCCTCAGACGCGGACAAGACCAGGCGCTGACCATGTGCAAGCGTTGCGTCGGGCACGAAGTGGCTATTGGCGCGTGCCGTGGGCGCTGATGCCAGTCCCAAAATCGGCACGGATGTGCCCGCCATCGCGCACAAAGCCTGCAAGGGCGCGGCGCCTGGCGAATGGTCCGAGTGCGAGTGCGTGCAGACGATCAGCGCCAGATTGCCGCCACTGCCGTCCGGGTAGGTGGCCGCCGCCCAAAGGCGGGCCACGTGTTCGGTGCCGGCCGGACCGGGGTCAATGGCAATAAAACCGGTGTGGGCATCGCCCACCAGATAGCTATTGGTGCCGGGACCAGTCATGAAGCCGGGGTTGGGCGCAGTCAGGCGCAGCACATTGCGCAACAAGGGTACCGGTTCATGGGTTTGCCAGTCGGCAGGGGCGGGCAGAGGACCGGACGCGGAAGCAAGTATTTGAGAGTGTCGTGGCATGGGGACATTTTGCAGCCAAAACCGGGGTGGGAGCGGTCCGCCGTCCCACGGCGACCGCGCGCGTCGATAATTGCGCCTATGCGAATTCCCTTTATCAAAATGCAAGGCGCTGGCAATGACTTTGTGGTGCTGGACGAAACCCACGGTCCGCTGGGTTTGACGGCTGCGCACTACCGGTTTTTGGGCGACCGGCACTTTGGCGTGGGCGCCGACCAGATTCTGACGGTGCGCCCCTCGCCCGGCCCTGGCATTGACTTTGAATACATCATTCACAACGCCGATGGCGCTGAAGTGGAGCAGTGCGGCAATGGCGCGCGTTGTTTTGCGCGCTTTGTGCGCGACCAAGGCCTCAGCGGCAAAGACCGCTTGCGCGTTCAAACCATGAAAGGCGTGATCGAACCCGAACTCACACCGGACGGCCGGGTGACCGTGGACATGGGCGCGCCAGTGTTTGAGCCTGCGCAGCTTCCGTTTGATACCCAGGGTCTGGTCGCCAAACCGGATGGCGACTGGCAAAGCTGGCCGCTGGACCTGGCGGACATCGGCGCCACCGTGTGGATTGCGGCGGTGTCGATGGGCAACCCCCATGCGGTGCAGCGCGTCGCCGATGTCGACACCGCTCCCGTGGAGAGCCAGGGCCAGCTGGTGCAACAACACCCGCGCTTTGCGCGCCATGTCAACGCCGGCTTCATGCAAATTGTGAGCCGCAGCCAGATCCGGTTGCGCGTGTACGAGCGCGGCGTGGGCGAGACGCTGGCCTGCGGCACCGGCGCCTGTGCCGCTGTCGTCGCAGGTATCCGCTGGGGCCTGCTCGACGCCCGCGTGGACGTGCACACCCGCGGTGGCGTGCTCACCATTGCCTGGGAGGGCGGCACCGCACCCGTGCGGATGACCGGGCCTGCTGTGGCCGTTTTTCGGGGGGAGATTGATCTTCCCTCCAACCTGTAAACTTTTATTTCTTGACCGGAACCACCATGAGCCAGCTGACCGACCAAACCCTGAACAACCCGATCACCGAAGACGATATTGCCAACTATCTGGCCAACACGCCAGACTTTTTCCTGCGCCACTCTGAACTGCTGGCAGCGGTGCAGCTCACCAGCCCGCACAGCAACCGTGCGGTCAGCCTGCAAGAGCGCCAGGCCGAAATGCTGCGCGAAAAAATCAAACTGCTTGAAGTGCGCATCATGGAAATGATTCGCCACGGCAACGAAAACGTGCTCCTGTCCGACAAGATCTTGCGCTGGGCGCGTGGCCTGTTGCTGGTGCCCCAAGCCGACACTCTGCCTGGGCTGATTGCGCAGGACATCAAGGAGCAGTTCTCGGTGCCTCAGGTGGGCGTGCGCCTCTGGGGCCTGGCCAGCGAGCATGCCGACGCAGACTACGTACAAGGCGTGACCGACGAGGCCAAGTTGTTTGCCTCATCGTTGTCGGAGCCCTTTTGTGGCCTGAACACGGGCTTTGAAGTAGCGGCCTGGTTGGACAAGCCTGAAGCCGCCAGTTCGGTGGCCTTGATTCCCCTGCGCAGCGGCGAGGCCGGTAGCAGTGCGCCTGCTTTTGGTTTGCTGGTGCTGGCGTCGATGGACACCCAGCGTTTTCACGGCGGTATGGGAACCGACTTTTTGGCCCGGATTGGCGAAGTGGCCAGTGCGGCGCTCAGCCGCCTGCGCTGATTCCCCTAAACCGCGAGTGCCGTGCAAGCCGATAGCGCACTGATAGAGGGCTATCTGGAGCATGTCCGCGTCGAAAAGCGGCTGGCGGCGCGTACCGTGGAGTTGTATGCGCTGGATTTGGCCAAGCTGAAGGCTTATGCCGCCGCCGCAGCGGGCCCCACGGGCCCAGGCGTGGCGCTGACGGACGTCAAAAACCACCATATCCGTCGCTGGGTGGCTTCCATGCACAGCGGCGGGCGCAGCGGGCGCGGCATTGCCCTGATCCTGAGCGGCTGGCGCGGCTTTTATGGCTGGTTGGGCCGCCAGGGGCAGGTGGCCAGCAACCCGGTACAGGACGTGCGTTCGCCCAAAGCGCCCAAGCCCCTGCCCAAGGCCTTGGGCGTGGACGACGCCGTGCAGTTTGCCGATTTCCGCAGCGATGACGACGCCTGGCTGGAGGCACGCGATGCCGCCATGGTGGAGCTGCTGTACGGCAGCGGTCTGCGCGTGGGCGAACTGGTGGGCCTGGATGTCGTGGCCAGCCCGCAGGCCAAAGGCTGGATTGATATGCAGGAGGCCCAGGCCCATGTCTTGGGCAAGGGCTCCAAGCGGCGCAGCGTACCGGTGGGAGCCGTCGCCTTGCGCGCGCTGGAGCGGTGGTTGGCGCTGCGCGGTCCGGGCGTACCTGCAGCGGTGACGCAATCTGCGGCACAAGAAAAACAAGCCCAGGCCTCCGCTGCACTGTTTCAGGGGCGCCATGGCACCCGCCTGACGGCGCAATCGGTGTGGCAGCGTTTGCAGCGGCGCAGCCTGCAGGCGGGCATGGCAACACCGGTCCACCCGCACATGCTGCGCCACTCCTTTGCCAGCCATGTGCTCCAGTCCAGCAGTGACCTGCGTGGTGTGCAAGAGCTGTTGGGGCACGCCAACATCAGCACCACCCAGGTCTACACGCGGCTGGACTTTCAGCATCTGGCCAAAGCCTATGACGCGGCGCACCCGAGGGCCAAGGCAAAAAAGGGAGGGGCCTGAAAGCCCGTAGCCAAAAAAGAACCGCCAGCCGTGTTACGGGCTGGCGGTTTGGCGGGAACCCCATGCCAAGGTATTGGCCCGGCACGTCTGAGGGACGTTCCCATCCTTGTTCCAGTGTCGAACACCGGAACTCGGTTGATTACTCAACCCCCTCAGCTTGTGTCTTGCGGATCCGGTTTCGCCTTCTTCGCAAGACACGGTTTGAATGTAGGGCAGTCATCGCAAAGAGAAAATGACCAGGGTCACCGACAGCGCTGGTTTGTCAAATAACGCCCAAGCACTTTGGAGTCTGCTTCGGCGGCCGATGTTGCCGCCGTTGCGTCGCTTATTTCACCGGGCGGTACAAGCCGCAAATCTTGTTGCCGTCGGGGTCACGCAGGTAGGCCAGATAGATGCTGCCGGTCGGACCTTCGCGAAACCCGGGGGGGTCTTCGCAGGTGGTGCCACCGTTGGCGATCCCTGCGGCATGGAAGGTATCGCATTGCTCGACGGATTGCATCGCAAAACCAATGGTGCTGCCGTTGCCGTGGCATGCGGGCTCACCGTTGATCGGGGTGCTGATGGCAAACGTGCCGGTCGGGCTGCGGTAGAAAAACCGGTTCTTGTTGGCAAAGCCGGGGCCCAGGCCCAAGGTGCCCAAGAGTGCGTCGTAAAACTTTTGCGAACGCGCCAAATCGCTCACGCCCAACATGACATGACTGAACATGCTTGTCTCCTTGAATGCCCTTGTCAGGGCGGGTTGAAATCCGCAGAAAACCGGCCCGAGCCCGCTTGCCAGGGGCCGGGCAGCTGCGACCTGCGTTAGTGCGCGGCCAGATCCATTTGGTCGAGTGCTGCCGCCAGATGGCCCACGCTGCGGTCCACGTTGTGCAGTTTTTCCAGACCAAACAAGCCAATACGAAAGGTCATGAAGTCGGCCGGTTCGTCGCATTGCAGCGGCACACCTGCAGCCGTTTGCAGGCCCAGCGCCATAAACTTCTTGCTGTTGTGCATGCCAGGGTCGGTGGTGTAGCTGACCACCACGCCCGGTGCCTTGAAGCCCTCGGCGGCCACACTGATCAGACCACGGCTTTCCATCAGTGCACGCACTTTTTGGCCCAGTTCGAACTGCTCAGAGCGCACTTTATCGAAGCCGTAGTCTTGCGTTTCCATCATCACCTCGCGCAGGCGCGTCAGGGCATCGGTGGGCATGGTGGTGTGGTACATGTGGGTGCCGTTCTCATAGGCCTCCATCACTTGCAGCCACTTCTTCAGGTCGCAGGCAAAACTGCTGCTGGTGGTGCTGTCGATGGCGGTGCGGGCGCGGGCGCTCAGCATCACCATGGCGCAGCACGGCGAGCCACTCCAGCCCTTTTGGGGGGCGGTTACCAGTACATCCACGCCGGTGGCTTCCATGTCAACCCAGATCGTGCCCGAGGCAATACAGTCCAGCACAAACAGTCCGCCCACCTGGTGGACCGCGTCGGCCACGGCACGCAAATAGTCGTCCGGCAAGATCATGCCGGCAGAGGTTTCCACGTGGGGGGCGAAAACCACATCGGGTTTTTCTGCCAGGATGGTGGCCACCACCTCGTCGATCGGGCAGGGGACCCAGGGCGACTGCGAAGCGTCCGACGTGCGGCGTGCCTTCAGTACGATGGTCTGCGCCGGGATCTGGCCCATGTCAAAAATCTGCGTCCAGCGGTAGCTGAACCAACCGTTGCGCAGTACCAGCGCTTTTTTGCCCGTCGCAAACTGGCGCGCGACCGCTTCCATGCCAAATGTGCCGCTGCCAGGAACCAACACACTCGAAGGAGCGTGGTAGACCGACTTGAGGATGCCCGAGATGTCGCGCATCACGCCCTGAAAGCGTTGCGACATGTGGTTGAGCGCGCGGTCGGTGTAGACCACCGAAAACTCTAGCAAACCGTCGGGATCGATCTCTTTCACTAGTCCGGCCATGGTTGTCTCCTGGTTGTGATTACAAATTACGAGCTAAACAAGAAATTCATCACGTCGCCGTCTTTCACGACGTAGTCTTTGCCCTCGGCGCGCATCTTGCCCGCGTCCTTGGCGCCTTGCTCACCCTTGAAGGCGATGAAGTCGTCAAAAGCAATAGTCTGGGCGCGAATGTAGCCTTTTTCAAAGTCGGTATGAATGACGCCGGCCGCCTGCGGCCCGGTGTCGCCCACATGAATGGTCCAGGCGCGCACCTCTTTCACCCCTGCGGTGAAATAGGTTTGCAGGCCGAGCAGCGTGTAGGCGGCGCGGATCAGTCGGTTCAGGCCCGGCTCGGTCTGGCCGAGTTCTTCCAGAAACATCTGGCGATCCTCGTCGCTCATCTCGCTCATTTCGGCTTCCAGCTTGGCGCTGATGGCCACCACCGGGGCTTTTTGCGCGTCAGCGAATGCCTTCAGGCGGTCCAGCATGGGGTTGTTCTCAAATCCGTCCTCCGCCACATTGGCCACAAACATGGCCGGTTTGGCGGTAATCAGGAAGAACTGCTTGAGCAAGGGCATCTCTTCCTTGGAAAAATCGATGGTGCGTACCGGTTTGGCTTCGTTCAGCGCCGCCTGGCACTTTTCCAAAATGGTCACCAGCTTGATCGACTCCTTGTCGCCCGAGCGGGCCAGTTTGGTCACGCGATGCAGTGCTTTCTCTACGGCGCTCAGGTCTGCCAGGCAGAGCTCGGTCTGGATCACCTCAATGTCCGCAATCGGATCGACCCGACCCGCCACATGGATGACGTTGTCGTCTTCAAAGCAGCGCACCACGTTGATCGTGGCATCGGTCTCACGGATATGGGCCAAAAACTTGTTGCCCAGGCCTTCACCGGTGCTGGCGCCTGCCACCAGACCGGCAATGTCCACGAACTCCACAATCGCCGGCACAATCCGCTCCGGGGTGATGATGGAGGCGAGCTGCTGCAGGCGTGGATCCGGCACCTCAACCACCCCCACATTGGGTTCAATGGTGCAAAAAGGGTAGTTTTCGGCCGCAATACCCGCCTTGGTCAGCGCGTTAAACAGGGTCGATTTACCGACATTGGGCAGGCCTACGATGCCGCATTTCATGAAGTGTCCTTTGGATGGAGTGAGTGCACTGCGCAGTCAGCCCGGTGGCGCTGCACAGTGGCCGGTCTGGCCAGCGAGCCGCTGATTGTAATAAGCGGCACCCGCGCAAGCCTTGGCTCCCAGCCAGGCGGCGTCCATCGCAGCTAGTTGCACAGATACACCGTGGCCAAGGCGTTCACCATCACGAGTTGCGCCGGCATGTCTGCCTCGTACAAATCGGCCTGGCGCCGCAACTCGCTGTCGAATAGCTCGCGGGCCATGCGCGGCTCCAGGCGTCGCCCAAGCAGGCAAATGCTGGGCTTGGCCCCCATGCGCACTGCCTTGGCATGCGACTCCAGGGTGCCTTCCATCACGCCCACCAGGTAATACAAGGCATACACGTCGCCTGGTTTTTCGTTTTTCTCCAGCGTGCGCAGCTCGCGCAAGCTCATGGCACTGGCACTGTGCGCCACCAACAGGCCAAAAGCCAGGCTGAGGGCAAGGGGGAGCCATCGGAACATCGCTTTCTCCTGGTTTGGCGAGGGAGGCCTTTGACCGCACTGTGCCAGAAGCCCGATTGCCCCGTGGGGTCTGTGGTCGCTGCCCTCGGAATGTGGGGCCAACTGCGGTGGCGCAGGCACACCCGGGTGGGGCCGCTCCTACAATGCCCGCCATGGCACGACCTTATGACGTTTGTATTCGCGGCGCCGGCATTGTGGGCCGCGCGCTGGCCCTGCAACTGGCGTCCCAGCGGCTGCGGGTGGCGCTGGTGGACCACCGATTGGGCGAGTCTGCCGCCTCGACGGATGGCCACAGCGATGTGCGCGCCTATGCGCTGAATCCCGCTTCCCGCACATTGCTGCAAGGCCTGCGCTGCTGGCCCGATGCGCTGCACGCCACGCCGGTGCGGGCCATGGACGTGGTGGGCGACGCCGGAGGCTCCACCCGATTTGAAGCCTCCGACTCCCCCTCTGAGGCCTTGAACTGGATCGTGGATGTGCCCGAACTCGAAAGACTGCTGGGCGCGGCCCTGGGTTTTCAAAGCCTGATTGACGTGGCCAGCACGCCACAGACCGCGCCGCTGACCGTGGTGTGCGAGGGCAAGGCCAGCCTGACACGGGAAGAGTTTGGCGTGGAGTTCATTGCCCAGCCCTATGCGCAATGGGCGCTGGCGGCGCGCGTGGACTGCGCCGTGGCGCATGGCCAGGTGGCGCGCCAGTGGTTTTCGCAGCCCGAAGGCCACGGTGAAATCGTCGCCTTACTGCCGCTGGAGGGTGCCCACGGCCGTCGCTGTGCACTGGTATGGTCCGCACCACCCGAGCGCACGCAAGCGCTGCAGGCCATGGACGCGCAGGAGTTTTGCCTGCAGCTGCAAGCTGCGAGCCACCACGCCTTGGGCGACATGCACCTGAGCAGCGAGCGCCAAACCTGGCCTTTGCAGCATTCCCAAGCGGTGCACTGGTGCGGTTTGGGTGCACAAGGGTCTTGGGCCCTGGCGGGCGATGCAGCCCATACCGTCCACCCCTTGGCGGGCCAAGGCCTGAACCTGGGTTTGGGCGATGTAGCCGAACTCGCGGCTGTTTTGGAGTCTCGCCCCTATTGGCGCGGCGTGGGCGATCTGCGCCTCCTGCGCACTTACGAGCGCGCGCGCAAGGCCGAGTGGGCCCTGATTGGCGGTGCGGGCGATGCGTTGCAACAGCTTTTTTCGCGCGACAGCACCTGGGTCCGTAGCCTGCGCAATGCGGGCATGCGCGCCTTTGAGCGCAGCGGCCCGCTGAAAACCTGGGTCGCGGAACGCGCCATGGGCTTGCGCGGCCATTGACGCTTGCGCTGCTCCCCCTTTTTTACTACCTGCCTTCACGATGCCAAAACTTTTCAAAATCTTGCTGCTTGCGCTGCTCGCCGCCTTCAGTCTGGGTGCGCTGGCCCAAGAAGCGGCCATCCGCAAAAACATGGCCGCCCGCCTACCCCAACTCAAGGCGATTGACGAGGTTCGCAAAACCGACATACCGGGTTTGTTTGAGTTGCGCGTCAACGGCACCGAGATTTACTACACCGATGCCCAGGCCAACTACCTGATTGAGGGCAACCTGATTGACACCCGCAACCGGCGCAACCTGACGGAGGAGCGGGTCGAAAAGCTGACCGCCATCAAGTTTGAGAGTCTGCCGCTCAAAGACGCTTTCACCATCGTGCGTGGCAACGGTGAGCGAAAGATTGCGGTCTTTGAAGATCCGAACTGTGGCTACTGCAAGCGTTTTGAGCGCGACCTGCAAAAGGTAGATAACGTGACCGTGTACTTGTTTTTGTACCCGATTCTGGGCGCCGACTCCACTGAAAAGTCCAAGTCGATCTGGTGCGCCAAAGACCGGGTGGCGGCATGGCAAGACTGGATGTTGCGTGACCAAAACGCCCCAGCGGCGGCTGCCATGTGTGACACCAGTGCCTTGGCCCGCAATGTCGAGTTAGGCCACAAGCACAAAATCACCGGCACGCCCACCTTGTTGTTTACCAATGGTGCGCGTGTACCCGGCGCGGTGGACAGCAAGAAAATTGAACAGATGCTCTCCGATGCCGCCAAAGGCTAAGCGTCCGGCGGCGGGCCGCAGCCCGGCAGGCTGGGAGGTCCACTACCGAGTCGAAGCGGCCAGCCTGCACGCCCACTTGTGGCGCGTCACCATGACCATCGCCCATCCGGCTGCAGTGCAAACGCTGCGTCTGCCGGTCTGGATTCCGGGTAGCTACATGGTGCGCGAGTTTTCCAAGCACCTGCAAAATCTGCAGTGCCGCCAAAACAACCGGCCGCTGGCCGCCAGTCAGACCGACAAAGCCCGTTGGCAAGTGCCTTGCGACCCTGACCAAGCCCTGCAAGTGCAGTACGAGGTTTACGCACTGGACAACTCGGTGCGCACCAGTTGGCTGGACTCGGCGCGCGGCTTTTTTAACGCGACCAGCCTGTGCCTCATGGCGGAGGGCGCTACCGACCAAGCCCACGCGATCGACATCGTTCGCCACCCCGACATGCAAGGCTGGAGCGTGGCCACGGGCTTGCATGCGCTGGAGGGTGACAAAGCCGGTTTTGGCCGCTACCAAGCGGCCGACTATGACGAACTGGCAGACTGCCCGTTCGAGCTGGGTGCGTTCTGGAGCGGTACCTTCAGCGCTTGCGGCCTGCCCCATCGCTTGGTGGTGGCCGGGGCCTTGCCTTCTTTTGACGGCGAGCGCCTGCTGCGAGACACCCAAAAAATCTGCGAAACCCAGTTGCAGTTCTGGCATGCCGACGGCGACCTAGCGGCCAAGCACCTGGCCGACAAAGCGCCTTTTGCCCACTATGTGTTCTTGCTGAACGCCGTGGACGACAGTTATGGCGGCCTTGAGCACCGCAACTCTACGGCCCTGATTGCTGCCCGGCGCGATCTGCCGGGCCTCAACGATGCCAAAACCAGCGACGGCTACACCACGCTTTTGGGGCTGATCAGCCACGAATACTTTCACACATGGAACGTCAAGCGCCTGCGCCCCGCCGAATTTGCGCGCTACGACTACGCCCAAGAAAACTACACCGCGCTGCTCTGGTTTTTTGAGGGATTTACCAGCTACTACGACGACTTGCTGCTGCGCCGTGCCGGTTTGATCGACGATGCGGGCTATTTCAAACTGCTCACCAAGACCGCCAACCAGGTGTTGCAAACCCCGGGCCGCGCGGTGCAAACCGTGGCCCAGGCCAGCTTTGACGCCTGGGTCAAGTACTACCGCCAGGACGAAAACACGCCCAACGCCACGGTGAGCTACTACACCAAAGGCGCGCTGGTCGCCCTGTGCCTGGACCTGAGCCTGCGCGCCGAGGGTGCCGCCACGCTCGATGCGGTGATGCGCGGGCTATGGGACCGATGTGCAGGTGGCCCCATGGCCGAGGCCGATTTGCTGGCCGTGTTGCACGCGTTGAGTGGCCGCAGCTGGGCCAAAGAAATCAAAGCCTGGGTGCACAGCACGCGCGAACTTCCGCTCAAAAACCTGCTGCAAGCCCAAGGCCTGCAAGTGCACGAAGACCCGGCCCAAATGGCCCAGCGCTTGGGCTTGCGGGTAGCCGATGCCAACGGTACGGTACTGGTTAAAAGCGTGCTGCGCGGCGGCGCGGCCGAGAGCGCAGGCTTTGCCGCCGGTGACGAATGGCTGGGAGTCGAGGTAGGCGCGCGCGGGCAGGGCGGTTCGTGGCGGCTCAACAAGCTCGACGACTTGGCGCTGCTGGTGGGCACAGAGCGCCGTACCACGGTACTGGTGTCGCGCGACAAACGCCTCTTGCGCCTGCCGCTGGTCTTGCCCGTGGGGGAAACGACCTGGCGCATTGGCAATGCCGGACGGCCTGCAGGTTTGTGGCCCGTAACCCAGGCCGCCAAACCGGCGTCTACTTCCCCGTAAACCGCGCCGGCCGCTTCTCCAAAAACGCCTTCACGCCCTCAAGATAGTCGTGCGTGCTGCCCATGGCGGATTGGGTGTCGCGTTCCACGTCCAGGTGTGCGCTCAAAGAGCGGGTGCTGGCGCCTTGCAACAGGGCTCGGGTGGCCACCAGTGCGGTGGTGGGCATGGCGGCCAGGCGTTGGGCCAGGGCCAGTGCCGCGGCCAAGGGGTCTTCGGCTACGTCCCAAATCATGCCCCATTCTTTGGCTTGGGGTGCGGGCAGTTTGTCGCCGGTCATGGCCAGTGCCAATGCGCGTGCCAGGCCCAGGCGTTCCACCAGCAGCCAGCTGCCGCCCGCATCGGGCACCAGTCCAATTTTGCTGAAGGCCTGGATAAAGCTGGCGGTGGGCGCGGCGATGGCAATGTCGCAGGCCATGACCAGGCTGGCGCCCGCGCCGGCCGCCACACCATTGACCGCCGCCACGCAGGGCATGCGCAGCGATTGCAGGCGCCGGGTGGTGGGGTTAAAGGCCTGGTCAATCACCGGGCCGGGGTCGGCGCGCTTGACCATGTCGGGGCCCGGCGTAAAGTCAAAATCTGACAGATCTGCCCCCGCGCAAAAGCCCCGTCCTGCGCCCGTGATGACGCAGGCTCGGATGGCCGGGTCGGCTTCGGCCTGGTCCAGCGCGGCCCACAGGTCGTGGTGCATTGTGCGGGTAAAGCTGTTGAGCGCAGTGGGGCGGTTGAGGGTGATGAGTGCCACGTCGCCGCGTGCTTCAAACAAGACGGTGCTTTCGGTCATGGGAGTTCCTGCAAAGTGGTTGGACTTGTAAACAAGGGGTGGGGAGCGCTGGTTATAGTGGCGTTTTGACCACCCCGCGCACCTCATCATGACTTACGAATGCATCACCACCCGTATCGAAGGCGACAAAGTTGCCATCATCACCCTCAACCGCCCCAAGCAGCTGAATGCGCTTAATGACCAGTTGATGGACGAGCTGGGCGCCGCCTTGCAGGGTTTTGACGCCGATCCGGCCATTGGCTGCATGGTCATTACCGGTAGCGAAAAAGCCTTTGCCGCAGGCGCCGACATTGCTGCCATGGCCAAGTACAGCTTTGCCGACGTGTATGGCTCCAACTACATCTCGCGTAACTGGGAAACCGTCCGCAGCATCCGTAAACCGGTGATTGCCGCCGTCAGCGGCTTTGCCCTGGGCGGCGGCTGTGAGTTGGCCATGATGTGTGACTTCATCATCGCCGCCGACAACGCCCGTTTTGGTCAGCCCGAGATCAAGCTTGGCGTGATTCCGGGTGCCGGTGGCACCCAGCGCCTGCCGCGCGCCATTGGCAAGGCTAAGGCGATGGACATGGCGTTGACCGGACGCATGATGGACGCCGCCGAGGCCGAGCGCGCCGGACTGGTGAGCCGCGTGGTACCACTCGCCAGCCTGATGGACGAGGTGCTGGCAGCCGCCCTGATGGTGGCCGGTTTCTCGCAAATCGCCACCATGGCCGCCAAAGAGAGCGTGAACCGCGCGTTTGAGAGCGGCTTGTCCGACGGCGTGATGTTTGAGCGCCGCCTGTTTCACGCCTTGTTTGCCACCGCCGACCAAAAAGAAGGCATGGACGCCTTCATGGCCAAGCGCCCCGCGGTGTTCACCCACCAGTAATCAGGGGAGGCAGGCGCCGCGGCGTTTCTGGCTATAATTTGCGCCTTCGGTGATATAGCTCAGTTGGTTAGAGCGCAGCATTCATAATGCTGATGTCGGTGGTTCAAATCCACCTATCACCACCAAATCCTCCCGCAAGGGACACAAAACCCGCTGGTTCACTCCGCGGGTTTTTTTGTTTTCGCACCGCCAGCAGCAAGTCCCTAAGCCAGCGTATCGCGCCGCGCTTTGCTAGAGTCCACCCGATGCCGCACCGCCCTACGTCCCCAGCCACCGCACAGGCGCTGGTCTGGTTCAAGCGGGATTTGCGGCAGGACGACCATGCGCCTTTGGCGGCAGCGCAGCACTTTGAGTCGGCGCTGGCACTTTTCATCATCGAACCCGCGTGGCTGGCAAGTCCGGAGTTCAGCAGTGCGCACCTGCAATTTGCACTGGACAGTCTGGCGCCGCTGCGGGAGTCGCTGGCAGCGCGGGGTCTGCCTTTGCTGGTGCGTGTCGGCGCTGCGGTTGATGTGCTGGCCGAACTGCACGCCCAAACGGCATTTACCCACTTGCTGAGTCACGAAGAGACCGGACCCATGTGGACTTACGCGCGTGACAAGGCGGTAGCCACCTGGTGTGCGTCCCGTGGCGTGGGCTGGCAGGAATGGACGCAAACCGGCGTGGCTCGGCGCCTGCGCTCGCGCTTTGGCTGGGCGCAGCGCTGGCAGGCGCGCATGGACGCACCGCGGGTGCCGGCCCAAGGCGGGTTTGCCGGTGTGCCCAGTATCGAACTCCAAGATATCCCCAGCCTGCGCGCCCTGGGTTTGCAGGCAGACACCAAAGTGGTTCAGGCCGGCGCCGAGTCAAACGCTTGGTCCGTGCTGGAAGGTTTTTTGGACGGACGTGGCCGTGACTACCGGCGCGCCATGTCCAGCCCGCTGACCGCGCCCGATGCCTGCAGTCGCTTGAGCCCCCACTTGGCGTTTGGCACGATCTCGATGCGTGCGGTGCACCAAGCCACCGAGCAGGCGATTGCCGCTACCCACGACCGCGATCTGGCAAAAGCCCTGCGCAGCTTTAGTGGGCGGCTGCGCTGGCATTGCCACTTCATGCAAAAACTCGAAGACCAGCCGTCGATTGAGTTTGAAAATTTTGCCAGCGTGTGCGACGGCCTGCGCGAAAACGAGTTTGACGCCACCCGCTTTGACGCCTGGTGTGCGGGCCACACCGGCTACCCGATGGTGGACGCCTGCATGCGCTCGCTGAACGCCACAGGCTGGCTCAACTTTCGCATGCGCGCCATGCTGGTGAGTTTTGCGTCTTACCACCTCTGGTTGCATTGGCGTCCCACGGGTGTCTACCTGGCGCGCCAGTTTCTGGACTTTGAAGCCGGCATTCACTGGAGCCAGATGCAAATGCAAAGCGGCACCACCGGCATCAACACCCTGCGCATGTATTCGCCCACCAAACAGGCACAAGACCAGGACCCGGACGGCACCTTCATCCGCCACTGGGTGCCCGAACTCGCCCGCGTGCCCCTTCCCTACCTGGCCGAACCCTGGAAGATGAACGACACGCTGGAACGCATGGCCGGGTGCACCATAGGGCGGGATTACCCCCAACCCATCGTGGACGACAAAACCGCGGTGAAAGCCGCCAAAGATCGCCTGTACGGTCTTCGCAAAACCCCCGAGGCGCGTGCGCAAGCGGATGCGGTGCAATCGCGCCACGGCTCGCGCGAGAGTGGCATGGCACCCACCGGTGTGCCGCGCCGCGCGAGTAAAGCGGGCAGCGCCGCCAAGGCTGCAGCCCAAGCCCCAAGCCACGCCCAACAAGCCGACCTGTTTGCTGACTTCGATTTACCGTCGGGCGATCAAGCCCCAGGCCCGGCGTGAATTGCGCGTAAAACACCAGCATGAAAAACGACTTCAAAGGCAACAAAAGCAGCCTGCCCTCCAAACCCTGTGCGGTGTGCCAGCGCCCCATGACCTGGCGCAAAGCCTGGGCCAAGAACTGGGACTCGGTGCGCTACTGCTCCGACGCCTGCCGCGCCAAGAAGAACACCGCGCCCTCTGGCGGCGGCAGCGCAACCTAAGCACTATGATCCAAAACCACCTAAGTTCTCGCCCCGAAGCCGCCGCAATCGGCACCGCAACCGCCTCTGCCCAAGGACCGCGGGTGCTAGTTCGCAATCTGGTGGTGGTGTTGGGCGACCAGCTCGACCAGGGCGCCTCGGCGCTGGACGGCTTCGACCCCTCGCAAGACCTGCTGTGGATGGCCGAGGTGGCGCAAGAGTCCGAACACGTTTGGTCCGCCAAACAGCGCACTGCCGTTTTCCTGAGCGCCATGCGCCACTTTGCCGCTGACTTGCGCGCCAACGGCTGGCCGCTGCATTACGTCGCGCTGGACGCGCACGACAACAGCGGCACCCTGGCGGGCGAATTGAGCAAGGCGATAGCCACCCACCGACCGCAAACCTTGGTCATGACCGCCCCCGGCGACTGGCGCGCGCTGCAAGACTTGCGCAGCGCGGCGCTTGCCGCCACAGTACCGCTGGACGTGCGGGACGACCTGCATTTTTTCAGCACGGTGCGCGACTTTGCCGCCCACGCCAAAGGCCGCAAACAGCTGCGTCTGGAATACTGGTACCGCGAATTGCGGCAAAAAACTGGCATCCTGATGGATGGCAAAACGCCGGCTGGCGGGCAATGGAACTTTGACGCTGACAACCGCGCCTCCTTCGGCGCCAAGGGCCCCGGCGCAGTGCCGCCGCCCACCCGCTTTGCGCCCGACGCCACCACGCAAGAAGTGCTTGCGCTGGTCAACACGCGCTTTGCCAACCACCCGGGCAGCGTGGCCGAATTTGGCTGGCCGGTCACGCGCGCACAGGCGCTGCTGGCGCTGAACGCCTTTGTCCAGGAACGCCTGCCTTTCTTTGGTGAGCACCAGGACGCCATGTGGGAGGGCGATGTGTGGCTCTACCACTCGCATCTGGCCTGCGCCCTGAACCTCAAACTGCTGGGCGCGCGCGAAGTGGTGGCCGCTGCCGAGTCCGCCTACCGCGCCGGCGCGGCACCTTTGCCCGCGGTCGAAGGCTTTATCCGCCAGATTTTGGGCTGGCGCGAGTATGTGCGCGGCATTTACTGGACACAGATGCCACAGTACCTTGAGCGCAACGCGCTGGGCGCTGCGGCCGATCTGCCCGCCTTGTATTGGACGGGCGATACCGACATGGCGTGCCTGCGCGACGCCATTGGCCAAACCCTGCGCCATGGCTACGCGCACCATATTCAGCGCCTGATGGTCACCGGCTTGTATGCCTTGCTGTTTGGCGTCAAGCCGCAGCAAGTGCACCAGTGGTACCTGGCCGTGTACGTGGATGCGGTGGAATGGGTCGAGTTGCCCAACACCCTGGGCATGAGCCAGTTTGCGGATGGTGGCGTTATGGCCAGCAAGCCCTATGCGGCCAGTGGCAAATACATCCAGCGCATGAGCAACCACTGCAAGGGTTGCCGCTATGACCCGGCGCTGTCGGTCGGGGAGGCTGCCTGCCCGTTCACCACCTTGTACTGGGACTTTTTGCTGCGCCATGAGACCGTGTTGGCCGCCAACCCGCGCATGGGCATGCAGGTCAAAAATCTGGCGCGCCTGTCCAGCGAACAGCGCAGCGCCATCGCAGCCCAAGCCACCCACCACCGCGAGGCGACGTCGGCCGTGGCCAACCCCTTTGGGCCCAGCACACCATGAACGCGCTTTATCCTGCCACCTTGGAGGCAGCACAGGCACGCCTGGCCGCAGTAGACCCCGCCGCCTACGCGCGCAGTCGCAACCACCTTGAAGGCGCCGTCACCCGGCTGTCGCCCTACCTGACGCACGGCCTGCTCACGCTGCCCGAGGCCTATCAGGCGATCCACGCCCGCACGCCGCTGGAGCCGCAGGGCAAGCTGGTGTTTGAGTTTGGCTGGCGCGAGTACCACCACCACGTCTGGGCGCACTTGGGGGATCGCATTCACGCCTCGCTGCACGCAGGCCTGCACGACGATGCAAGCTACAGCGCAGACGTGCCCGAGGATGTGCGCCAGGCCGCCACCGGCATACCCGCCATCGACACCGCGGTGCGCACCCTGTACGCGACGGGCTACCTGCACAACCACGCGCGCATGTGGCTGGCGAGCTACCTGGTGCACATCCGCAAGGTGCACTGGCACGCGGGCGCGGGCTGGATGATTGCCCACCTGCTGGACGGCGATCTGGCCAGCAACCACCTGAGCTGGCAATGGGTTGCGGGCACGGGCAGCACCAAGCCCTACTTGTTCAATGCCGACAACGTGGCCCGCTACGCCCCAGAACCCTGGCATAGCTCTGATACGGCGTTGGACACCAGCTACGAGGCCTTGGATTCATTGGCGCGCAGTCCCAAGCGCGTGCTGGCGCACGCGCCGTCCCAGCGCAGCACGACGGCGGCCACCACCGAGCCCGCCGTGCTGACGGCACCGCCTGCCGCCTTGGGCTTCACAGTGCCAGACGCCCGCACCATCGCCGGCAAAGATGTGTGGCTCGTGCACCCTTGGTCGCTGGGTCAGCGTCCGAGCGAGGTTCCTGTAGATGCGCTTTGCATCGCGGTGCTGGTGGCTGACTTTCACCAGCGCAACCCCTGGAGCGCGTTGCGCTGGAATTTTGTGGGCGAGCGCATGGCGGCAATGACCAACCTACGTTGGTTTGCCGACGCCGAAACCCTTGGTGCAGCCCTGAAAAGCGCACATTGCGTACACATGGTGGAAGACTTGCACTTGGCCAGCTTTCAGCGCCACCTGCAGGCCGTGTCGCACTGCAGTCACTCCCAGCCGCTGTTGTTTGAGCCGGTGGAGGCGTTTTGCCCCAGTTTTTCGAGCTGGTGGAAGCAGACCCGTGTTGCGGTCTGCAGTCTGTAACCTGTTGAGATTAGTTACATAAGCTGGATCTCCGAAAAAATGCTAAATTTTTTAATAAATCTCGATTAAGATTTGAACTCTAAAAAGTCAGAAATTGACTTCCAATAACTTTATGAAAGAAATTATGAAAAAATTATTTTTAGCATCCGTTTTAGTTCTAACTGCAGTTAGTGCTTCCGCGCAGATGTATGGTCAAGTGGGCGTAACATTTGTGAAATATGAGCCGACTGTTTTGGGGGTAAAACTGAGCTCCTCTTCAAACGCAATTCGTGGAGTTCTAGGTTATGAAGTCAACGAGAACCTTGCGCTTGAAGGTTTGGCAGCGGTCGGCATGGGAGATTCTGACTTCGAAGTCGCTGGCGTTAAGATACCTGGAGCCAAATTTAAAGTTGACAGCGTTGTGGGTCTCTACGCAAAGCCAAAGTTCAAGTTCTCACCAGAACTCGAGGGATTTGTGAGAGCCGGATTTGCGCGGTCACAGGGAACTGTTTCTGCCGGCGGACTTAGTGAATCATCCAGTGAAAGTGGGTTCTCTTATGGAGTAGGTGCTAGCTACGCCTTGAGTCAAAAGACATCCCTAAATTTCGATTACATGTCATACCTGAACAAAAACGAGTCGCAAGCAACGGGCTTTACCTTTGGCATCGGTTACAAGTTTTAATTTGTTCAGTCGGAAAAAAGAACCACTCGAAAGGGTGGTTTTTTTTCGCCTCAACCTTTGCCCCAGAGGCAGTCGCGCATCACTCTGACGGGCGGCCGTCTACCGGGACCTGCATGGTAGGATTTGACCTGCTTTTCAACCCAGCCTCTGGATACACACCATGAACCGCTGTCGTACTGCCCTCATCCCCTTTTCATTCCCTTTGCGCACCGGCATCCTGACGATGCTGACCGTGTTGGCTTTGTCCGCAGCGCCTTTGGGCGTCTCGGCGCAGAGCCTGGTGCGTAACTTTCCGGTCAAGGCTGAGCGCGCTTTGATGCAAATCACGCAGCCGCCCGAAATGCTGCTCAATGGCAAACCCGAACGGCTTTCTCCCGGAGCAAGAATTCGTGGCACCAACAACATGTTGCTGATGTCAGCCCCGTTGATCGGTCAGAAATTTGAAGTCAATCTGGTGCGCGAACCTGCGGGGGAGGTGCATGAGGTTTGGATCCTGACCGAAGCCGAGGCGGCCCTGAAGCTGCCCACAGGCCCCTGATTTCTGGCGCCGCCGATTTATTGCAATAACCACCCATGACCAAAAAAGTATTTATCAAAACCTTCGGTTGCC
This sequence comes from Rhodoferax sp., assembly GCA_029866205.1. Lineage (GTDB taxonomy): Bacteria > Pseudomonadota > Gammaproteobacteria > Burkholderiales > Burkholderiaceae_C > Allorhodoferax. Next base: position 300,897 of record JARWZT010000008.1, on the reverse strand, counting down.
AGATGAACGAGTACGACTCGGACAAGATGGTCGATGTGCTGGGGGCCGCCCAGGGCTATGAAAAGACCGAAGTCGTCGAAGAAGCCGATCTGATCTTGTTCAATACTTGCTCAGTGCGCGAAAAAGCCCAGGAGAAAGTGTTCTCAGACCTGGGGCGTGTCAAACACCTGGCCAAGAAGGGCGTGCAAATCGGTGTGGGCGGCTGCGTGGCCAGCCAGGAAGGCGAGGCCATCATTGCGCGCGCACCCTATGTGGACGTGGTGTTTGGTCCGCAAACCTTGCACCGGCTGCCCGAGCTGCTCAACCAGCGCCGCCTGCAGGGCCGTGCCCAGGTGGACATCAGCTTTCCCGAAATCGAAAAGTTTGACCACCTGCCGCCCGCCAAAGTGGAAGGCGCATCCGCTTTTGTGAGCATCATGGAAGGCTGCTCCAAATACTGCAGCTACTGTGTGGTGCCCTACACCCGCGGCGAAGAGGTGAGTCGCCCGTTTGAAGACGTGCTGGTCGAAGTCGCCGGTCTGGCCGACCAGGGCGTGAAAGAAATCACGCTGCTGGGCCAAAACGTCAACGCTTACCGTGCGCCGATGGTGGGTGCCGGGGCTGGGAGCGAGGTGGCGGACTTTGCCACTCTGCTGGAGTATGTGGCTGACATTCCGGGCATTGAGCGGCTGCGTTACACCACCAGCCACCCCAACGAATTCACCCCCAGCCTGATTGCCGCCTATGAAAAGCTGCCCAAGCTGGTCAGTCATCTGCATTTGCCGGTGCAGCACGGATCGGACCGCATTTTGATGGCCATGAAACGTGGCTACACCGCCATGGAGTACAAAAGCACGGTGCGAAAGCTGCGGGCGATTCGCCCCGATATGGCCATGAGCAGCGATTTCATCGTCGGCTTTCCGGGGGAGACCGAAGACGACTTCGGCAAGATGATGAAGCTGATCGACGACATTGGCTTTGACAACAGTTTCAGCTTTATATTCAGTCCGCGCCCGGGCACCCCGGCAGCCAATCTGCATGACGATACGCCACATGAGGTCAAGCTGCGCCGCCTGCAACATCTGCAAAGCGTGATCAACGCCAATATCACCCGCATCAGCGATAGCCGCTTGGGCACGGTCCAGCGCATTTTGGTGGAGGGCAGCTCCAAGCGCGACGCGACTGAGCTGATGGGCCGCACCGAGTGCAACCGGGTGGTCAATTTTGCCGGCCAGCCCCGCTTGGTGGGCCAACTGGTGGACGTCAAGATCACCGAAACGCGCACTTATTCGCTCCGGGGCGAAGTGCTGACCCACGCGGACTGAGGCGATGGCGAAGTATTTCAAAAACATCCTGCTGGCCTGGGTCATGGCCTGCGCCGCGGGCTGGGCCGTGGCCGGTGAGCCGCTGACCACTGTGGCCGCGCTGGATGTGCCACGCTATATGGGAACCTGGTACGAGATTGCCAAGTTGCCCAACTGGTTCCAGCGCAAATGCGCCAGCAGCACCCGCGCCCAGTACAGCCTGCAGCCGGACGGCCGGGTGCAAGTGATTAACCGCTGCAAACGTGCCTCCGGCGAGTTTGATGAGGCTGTTGGCGCAGCCCGCCAGTTGGGGAGCGCCAGTTCGCCCAAGTTGGAAGTGCGTTTTGCGCCCGCATGGCTGTCGCTGATCCCGGTGGTTTGGGGCGACTACTGGGTGGTCGAGCTGGACGACAACTACCAGTGGGTGGCAGTAAGCGAGCCCGGGCGTCAGTACCTGTGGATTTTGTCGCGCAGTCCGCGCATGGACCCGGCCGTCTATGCCGAGCTGTTGGCACGTTTGGCGCGCAAGGGCTTGGATGTGCAAAAACTCGAACTCACCCGCCAGGACGATTAGCGACTGCGCCCCCCGTGGACAGTTACGGTCCTGATGGCCCAGCCCGGTAGGCAACATGGGTCACAATCCCGACCTGGCCAAACCACGCATTATTTTCATGACCGAAGTCTCCCCCGCACCCGCCTTGCCCGACCACTTGTCCGTCGACCCGCGCAGCCCGTACCATGTGGCTGCCGTGTTCGAGCACGACATTGGCATCCGTCTCAATGACAAGGAGCGCTTCGATGTGGAGGAGTACTGCATAAGCGAAGGCTGGGTCAAAGTACCCGCGGGCAAGGCCAAAGACCGCCACGGTCGCCCCTTGCTAATCAAGATCAAGGGCCGGGTCGAAGCGTTTTACCGCAGCCCGGCGGTGTAATTTCAGGTCGCGGCGCAGCGCTTTTTGCTGCCGCCAGACACATGGCAGCGGGTTAAAACGGCATTTTGGGCATGCCCTTCATGCCTCCCATGCGCTTCATCATTTTCATCATGCCGCCGCCGCTCATCTTTTTCATCATGTCCTGCATTTGCTCAAATTCCTTGAGCATGCGGTTGACTTCTTGCACCTGAACGCCCGCACCCGCGGCAATCCGGCGCTTGCGGGTGGCTTTGATCAGGTCGGGCTTGCGCCGCTCCAACGGCGTCATGCTGTGGATGATGCCTTCCTTGCGCTTGATGTCTTTCTCGGCCTTGTCCATGTCGACCTGGCCGGCCTTGGCCGCCATCGCGGCGGGCAGTTTGTCCATCAGGCTGGACAGTCCGCCCATTTGTCGCATTTGCTGTATCTGGCCCAAGAAATCGTTCAAATCAAAGGCCGCGCCGCTTTTGACCTTGGCGGCGAGCTTTTGCGCCGCCTCCACGTTCACCCCAGCCGTTACCTGCTCGACCAGTGCCACGATGTCGCCCATGCCCAATATGCGTCCGGCATGGCGCTGGGCGTCAAAGACCTCCAGGCCGTCGAGCTTTTCACTGGTTCCCGCAAATTTGATGGGCGCGCCAGTGACCTGACGCACCGACAGTGCCGCACCGCCGCGAGAGTCGCCATCGGTCTTGGTCAGGATGATTCCGGTCAGCGGCAGCGCTTCTTTGAAGGCGCGTGCGGTGTTGATCGCGTCCTGGCCCTGCATGGCATCTACCACAAACAAGGTCTCCACCGGCTTGAGCGCCGCGTGCAAGGCCTTGATTTCGGCCATTAGGGCTTCATCAATCGCCAGACGGCCTGCCGTGTCCACCAGCAGCACGTCAAAAAAGTGTTTTTTGGCATAGTCCAGCGCCGCCAGTCCGATATCCACCGGCTTTTGGTCTGGCGAACTCGCAAACCACTGCGCCCCGGCTTGGGCCGTCACGGTTTTCAGCTGCTCAATGGCGGCGGGGCGGTAGACGTCGCCCGACACGGTCAGCACCTTTTTCTTGCGCTTCTCGATCAGGTGTTTTGCCAACTTGGCGGTCGTGGTGGTTTTACCGGCACCTTGCAGGCCCGCCATCAAAATCACCGCAGGCGGCTGCGCGGCCAGATTGATGTCACTCACGCCTTCGCCCATGGTCGTGGCGAGTTCCTGGTTGACGATGCTGACCAAGACCTGTCCCGGTTGCAGTGAGCCCAGTACTTCCTGGCCCAGGGCCTTCTCTTTGACCCGGGCAATGAAGTCGCGCACCACAGGCAGCGCCACATCGGCCTCCAGCAGCGCCATGCGTACCTCCCGCAGCATCTCGGCCACGTTGTCCTCGGTAATGCGCGATTGGCCGCGCAGGCTTTTAACCAGGCGTGAGAGTTTGTCGGTCAGTGCGGAGGCCATAGGAATCCAGTGCGCGGTAGGGTGATCGGGGGGCTTTAGGGCAGCAGGTCGCACATTGGGCCGCCAGAAGGGGCACGCAAAAGGCTAAACTGTTGCGATGATTTTAGACAGCGCGTCCCCATTGAGCATCGGCCTGACCGCCGTGGCCGCGTTTGCGTATGTTTGGCCAGCCCTGCGGGTGGCCGGTCACAGTGCTTGGATGACCCGGTTTTGGGTTGCGCTGGCTTGGCTGTCCCACGGCTTGTTGTTGGGCTTGAGCTTTTGGGACCTGCCCGCCCGCTTTGGTTTTGCGCCCGCCTTGTCGGTCACGGGCTGGCTGATTGCGACCAGCTACGCCGTGGAGCGGCAGTTGTACCCCCAACTCCCCGCCCGCTGGGCCCTGAGTGCGGTCGGAGCCGCCTCAGTCGTGTTGGCGTTGGTATTTCCCGGCACGGTGTTGCCCAGCACCGCTTCGGTCTGGCTGCCTTTGCACTTGGCCATGGGCGTTTCCTGCTACGGACTGTTTGGTGTGGCAGTCGTGCACGCCTGGTTCATGACACGCGCAGAAGCCCGTATGCGCCTGGGTGTGGACACCCAGAGCGGCCTGCCTTTGCTCACGCTGGAGCGCCTGACCTACCGCTTTGTCGCTGCAGGCTTTGTGCTGCTCACCGCGACCCTGCTCGTGGGCTATGGCTTTGGCGATGTGGTGTATGGCCACGCCAAGGCTTGGCACTGGGACCACAAAACCATTTTTTCCTTGCTGTCGTGGATTACTTTTGCTGTGTTGTTGGTGGGACGCTCCCATTTCGGTTGGCGTGGCAAGCGGGCTGTTGCGGTGCTTTACACCGGTTCTGCCTTCCTGTTTTTGGCCTACATCGGTTCACGTTTCGTTCTTGAAGTGGTGCTGGGCCGCGCGGGATGAAATATTTGCTGCTGTTGTTGGTGGCCTTGCTGATCGCATGGCAGTGGCGCACCTACCGCGCCCGTGAAGCCCGCAAACAGCCCCCGCCCCGCGGCAGTGCCGAGCAGCCGATAAACATGGTGGCCTGCTTGCACTGCAACATGCATGTGGCGGCTTCCGAGGCGGTGCAAGGCCGGCTGGGCAGCTATTGCAGTACCGCCCATCGTCAGCGCCACGAGGCCTGACCCCTCCCGCTTGGGCCGCTTTCGTGGGTACTGACGCCGATCCATCGATCGCTCCCTGGCAGAAGGGCTGGTATGCCTTGGCCCAGGCACAACCTTCGCCAAATTTTGGCCCGCGTCCGCCAGGCTCCCAAATTGATTTGGTAGTGGTTCATTCGATCAGCCTTCCCCCGGGCGCCTATGGTGGCCCCGAGGTCGGGCAATTGTTTTGTAACCAATTGGACTGGGACGCCCACCCCTATTTCCAGTCGATCCGCGGTTTGCAGGTTTCTGCCCACTTCTTTATTCGGCGTGACGGAAGCCTGCTGCAGTTTGTCAGTTGCGATGACCGCGCTTGGCATGCGGGCACCTCGTCCTATCGCGGCCGTGATAACTGCAATGACGATTCCATTGGCGTTGAGATGGAGGGCCTGGAGGGGGACACATTCACCACGGCCCAATACCAAGCGTTTGCCGAACTGTTGCGGGCGATGGCCGGTCCATACCGGCTGGCTTATGTGGCGGGACATGAGCACATCGCACCAGGGCGAAAAATGGATCCTGGTCCCGGATTCCAGTGGCAGGCACTGGCGCCTTGCATGGCGGCATTGGACCTAGAGGGCCCTGCCGGCATAAAAAAATAAATTTTTTTATGCCGGGCGAGCTGAGTCTTGATGAATTGAAATTTCTGTCGGCTGGCCGACAACGCAAGCAACCGCGCGGTTTGCGGCTGCAAAGTGATCGACAAAGCCAATAAAACCAAGGGTTTTTGCGGCCCGATATGGATCGGCGCGGCCTGCGCAAGCCTCGCCATTTTGAGAAAACCCGTCAGACTGCCGCGCGTTTTTTGATCTGGCTCACTTTTGATACCGCGTCATGAAATTTAGACTCGCTACACTACCGGTAGTGGCTTGTGCAGCTGCGACACACCAGATATAGTGCTTTTGCATTTTCAGCCCGATGCCGGTTTCCGCATCCGGAGCTGCCTCTAGTGCCCGTTTTTGAAAAATTCCGATAGAAAAAGGAAACCATGCAAACCCTTACATCCCTGTCCCCCGCCGCGCCACTGACCATGGGCTTGGGCGCCCAGTCCGCTGAGGCCGCGAGCATCAATGCTTTGGCCCATTACCAGATCATTCGCCGCAACGGCGCAGTGGTTGCCTTCGAGCCCAACAAAATTGCGGTGGCCATCATGAAAGCCTCGCTTGCCGTCCATGGCACGCAGGGAGCCGCATCCGCCAGCGTGCGGGAAAACGTAGATGCACTGACCCAGCAGGTGATTCGGGCATTGATGCGCTCGCGTCCGGGCGGCGGCACCTTCCACATTGAGGACGTCCAGGACCAGGTGGAGCTCGGCCTGATGCGTGCGGGCAACCATGAAGTGGCGCGGGCCTACGTGCTCTACCGTGAACGACGGACGCAAGAGCGCGCCAAGCAAACGGCTGAAGCCACTCCGGCCGCCCCAACTTTGCATGTGATTGACCGTGGTCAGCGCGTTGCGCTGGACGTGCGCGCCATGACTCAGCGTATCGAAACCGCATGCCTGGGGCTGGGTGCCGACGTGAAGGCAGATCCCATCATCGCCGAGACCATGCGCAATCTGTACGACGGCGTGCCGATGGACGAAGTGTTCAAAGCCTCGATTTTGGCGGCGCGCACCCTGATCGAAAAAGATCCCGACTACACGTACGCAACGGCCCGTTTGCTGTTCCACACCATTTCCCGAGAAGTGCTGGGGCGCGATGTGGCAACCGCTGACATGCAGCAGGCTTATTCGGAATACTTCCCGGACTACATCAAAAAAGCGGTGGGCTACGAGCTGCTGGACGAAAAAATGATGCAATTCGACCTGGTCCGGCTGGGTGCCGCGCTCAAGGCCGAGCGGGATTTGCAATTTGACTACCTGGGCTTGCAGACCCTTTATGACCGCTATTTCCTGCACCACCAAAAGAGTCGCATTGAGCTGCCGCAGGCCTTTTTCATGCGGGTGGCCATGGGCCTGTCGCTCAACGAGACCGACCGCGAGGCGCGCGCCATTGAGTTCTATGAGGTGCTGTCTTCTTTTGACTTCATGTCCAGCACACCCACGCTGTTCAACAGTGGCGGCCTGCGCTCGCAGTTGTCATCGTGCTACCTGACCACGGTTCCTGACGATCTGGATGGCATTTACGAGTCCATCAAGGAAAACGCCTTGTTGTCCAAGTTTGCCGGCGGGCTGGGCAACGACTGGACCCGCGTGCGTGCTTTGGGTTCACGGATCAAAGGAACCAATGGCGAGTCCCAAGGTGTGGTGCCTTTTCTCAAGGTGGTCAACGACACGGCAGTTGCGGTCAACCAGGGCGGCAAGCGCAAGGGCGCGGTATGCACCTACCTTGAAACCTGGCATCTGGACATTGAAGAGTTCCTGGAGTTGCGCAAAAACACCGGGGATGACCGCCGCCGTACCCACGACATGAATACGGCCAACTGGGTGCCCGATCTTTTCATGCGCCGCGTGATGGAAAAAGGCCAGTGGACGCTGTTCTCGCCATCCAATGTGCCCGACTTGCACGACAAATTCGGCGCTGATTTTGAGAAAGCCTATGTCGCGTACGAGCAGCAGGCTGCCCAAGGCCTGATCAAACCCTCGCGTGTGGTGGAGGCTGCCGACCTGTGGCGCAAGATGCTCACCATGCTGTTTGAGACCGGCCACCCTTGGATCACGTTCAAGGACGCCTGCAATGTGCGCTCTCCCCAGCAACATGTGGGTGTGGTTCATTCCAGCAATTTGTGCACTGAAATCACGCTCAATACCTCGGACACGGAGACCGCCGTTTGCAATCTGGGCTCAGTCAATCTGTTGCAGCACCTGAAAGACGGCAAGCTGGATCACGACAAGCTCAAGCGCACCATTACGACGGCCATGCGGATGCTCGACAACGTGATTGACATCAATTACTACGCGGTAAAAAAGGCGCGCGATTCCAATATGCGCCACCGTCCGGTCGGATTGGGAATCATGGCTTTCCAGGACAGCTTGTACGAACTGCGTATTCCCTACGCCAGCGAAGCGGCGGTTGATTTTGCCGACACCTCGATGGAAGCAGTGAGCTATTACGCCTACTGGGCTTCGACTGAATTGGCGCGTGAGCGTGGCACTTACTCCAGTTTCAAAGGTTCCTTGTGGGATCAGGGAATCCTGCCCTCGGACACGCTGGACATGCTGGCCAAAGCCCGGGGCGGATATGTGGAAGTGGATCGCTCCAGCACCATGGACTGGGACGCGCTGCGCCGCAAGATCGCCAAAGACGGCATGCGCAACTCCAATTGCGTGGCGATTGCGCCCACGGCCACCATTTCCAACATCATTGGCGTGGACGCGTCGATTGAACCTTGCTTTGGCAACCTGTCGGTCAAGTCCAATTTGTCGGGCGAGTTCACGGTGGTCAACAGCTACCTGGTGCGCGACCTCAAGCGCATTGGTCTGTGGGACGATGTGATGGTGATGGATCTGAAGCACTTCGATGGTTCACTCAGCCCCATGGACCGCGTTCCTCACGAGATCAAGCAACTGTACGCAACCGCTTTTGAGGTGGAGACACGTTGGTTGGTTGAGGCCGCTGCACGTCGTCAAAAGTGGATCGATCAGGCGCAGTCACTCAATATCTATATGGCGGGTGCCTCGGGCAAAAAGCTGGATGACACCTACAAGTTGGCGTGGGTCCGCGGTCTGAAAACGACGTACTACCTGCGCACCATGTCGGCAACGCACGCCGAGAAGTCCACGGTCAGTTCTGGGCGCATGAATTCGGTGTCGTCGGAGTCGGGTGCCAGCGCTGGTATGCGCTCAGCGTCTTTGCTGGAGGCCGCGGCTGCAGCGGCGCAACAGCAAATGACATTGAGTGCCAATGCGGCCACAGACATCAAATTTTGCGGCGTCGATGACCCGACTTGCGAGTCCTGCCAATAAACCGAGCGGCGCAGCACGCGCTGCGTCAATTAAATCTGCAAAACAGCGCACAAAAGCTATGAAATCTGTGCGCCTGCTCGCATAATCTGCCAACTGGAAAACTCTATGCTGACCTGGGAAGAAGACATCAAACCTGCTGCGCAAAATCTTTATGCGCGCGACCCCGCCGACACATTGTTTGCTCCACCCCCAAGTCCTAAAGCGGTGGCGGCTCCGAGTTTTGGCGCTGGCTTTGAGCCAGCAACGGCGACTGCGGCCGTGGCGTTTGCCGAAGCGGCAAGCCGTCGGGTCAAAGCCTCCGACAAGCGCATCATCAACGGTAAAACCGACGTCAACCAATTGGTGCCGTTCAAGTACAAATGGGCGTGGGAAAAGTACCTGGCCACGTGCGCCAACCATTGGATGCCGCAAGAGGTGAACATGACGCGCGACATCGCGCTTTGGAAAGATCCCAATGGACTTACCGAAGACGAGCGTCGGATCATCAAGCGCAATTTGGGTTTCTTTGTCACCGCCGATTCCTTGGCCGCCAACAACATCGTGTTGGGCACCTACCGCCATATCACTGCGCCAGAATGCCGGCAGTTCTTGCTGCGGCAGGCGTTTGAAGAGGCGATCCACACCCATGCCTACCAATACATCGTAGAGTCACTGGGCCTGGATGAAGGTGAGATTTTCAGCGCCTATAACGAAGTCAAATCCATCCGCGACAAGGACCAGTTCCTGATTCCCTTTATCGAGGCGATCATGGATCCGCACTTCCATACGGGAACCCCCGAGACAGACCAGACGTTACTCAAGTCCTTGATCGTCTTCGCCTGTTTGATGGAGGGACTGTTCTTTTATGTCGGATTTACCCAAATCCTTGCGCTGGGTCGTCAAAACAAGATGACAGGAGCCGCGGAACAGTACCAGTACATTTTGCGGGATGAGTCCATGCACTGCAATTTTGGCATTGACCTGATCAACCAGCTCAAGGCGGAAAACCCCCACCTGTGGACTCCTGAGTTCAAGGCAGAGATCAAGGGGCTTTTTGAACATGCGGTGGAGTTGGAGTATCGCTACGCCGAGGACACCATGCCGCGTGGTGTTCTGGGCATGAACGCATCGATGTTCAAGGGCTACTTGCGCTACATCGCCAACCGCCGTGCGACACAGATTGGTTTGGAGCCCTTGTTCCCCCACGAGGAAAATCCTTTCCCCTGGATGAGCGAGATGATCGATTTGAAGAAAGAGCGCAATTTCTTTGAAACCCGCGTTATTGAATACCAATCCGGTGGGGCCTTGTCTTGGGACTAAGGCGTTGAAACTGGATCTGCATATTTCACAGTCCGCTTTGGCCCGGCTTGGGTCAAGGCGGCTGTGGTCCCGAGTTCATGTTGCTGGGACCCTGCCCAACCACATGAATCTCTTTTTGCTGTCGATTGGCAAAAAGTGCTCTTTGTAAACTGATCAAGGAGAAAGTTATGGCAACTGCAAAAAAACCGGCCGCAAAAAAGGCCGCTCCCGCAACCAAAGTCGCAGCAAAGAAAGCAGCACCCGCTGCAGCTCCAGCTAAAAAAGCTGTAGCCAAGAAAGCAGCTCCTGCGCCCGCTAAAAAGGTCGCTGCAAAGAAAGCCGCTCCTGCCAAGGCTGCCCCTGCAAAGGCCGCTGTAAAAGCTGCACCAGCGAAAAAAGCGGCTGCAAAGAAAGCAGCTCCTGCAAAAGCGGCACCAGCGAAAAAGGTAGCGGCCAAGAAAGCTGCCCCTGCAAAAGCTGCGCCAGCGAAAAAAGTAGCCGCCAAGAAGGCCGCTCCTGCAAAAGCAGCGCCTGCGAAGAAAGTAGCTGCCAAGAAAGCTGCGCCAGCCAAGGCCGCCCCTGCCAAAAAAGCCGCCCCTGCGAAGGCTGCCGCTCCAGCGAAAAAAGCTGCTGCGAAAAAGGCTGCGCCTGCCAAAGCGGCCGCTCCCGCAAAGAAAGCTGCTGCGAAGAAGCCTGCGCCTGCACCTGCGCAGACCACGCTCAATCCCAAAGCGGCCTGGCCCTTTCCAAGCGCAACAAAGCCTTAAACGGTTCTGTGCTTGTCCCAAAAGCCCGGTATCTGTCGCAGATTCCGGGCTTTTTTACATCCGATTGAAACGCCGAGTGAACCGCTTCAGGGGTAAAAAGCCTGTAAGCGATAGCCAACGACGCGCGGTCCGCCCGCTGGAGCTTCCCACTCGAGCCACAAGGACAGGGGAGACGCGGTTGTTCCGGAGAGCGTGGCAGCGGCGACCCCCCACTCTTGGGGCTGGTAGTTTTTGCGCGCCACTACGCGGTCTGATGAGTCGGTCAGCGTCAGCGCAAGCATCGGCGCCTCCAGCGCCAGGTCTGATCGGTTGCCGATAAGGGCTTGCAGGTGGAACAGGCTCGGCCCGGTCACCGTGAAGCTCGAGTCGTCAATGGATATTGCGGCCAATTTTTGTATGCCGCAGCGCCCGGTGGGGCACAGTGACTGAAGCCAGGAAATGGCTTTTGGGGCGGTATTTGCCAAGAAACCCACTTCATGGAGTCCGATTTGTACCGCCAGAAGCACAGTCAGGGTGCTCACTGCAAACCAGCCCCATCGGCCTTTGGGCCGGCTTTCTGGGGGGCGCGGATCCGGCGATTGAGCTTTGGTGGTTTCAACCGTCGATGGCGGTTCTTGGAAACTTTCCGCCTCCAGGCGCGGTTCGTCAGGCGGCAGTACCTCTGGGCGTTGCGGCTGCGGCGGTTCAGTCACCAGGGTTTGGTTGGGGGCCACTGTGTGGGCCTGCGCGATGAAGACTTCTTGGCAGATGCCACATCGAACCCAGCCTTGGGCTTCGCCCAACTGCTGTTCTGAAACCAGAAATGCGCTTGCGCATCGGGGGCAGTAGCAGGTCAGACTCATTGCGGCTCCCATTTTCCAGGACAGACGGCGGGTCAGTCGACCTAGAGCGTCGCCGTCATCAGGATCCAACCCTCTTGGGTGTCGGAAACTTCAAGCTGGCAGTAAGGCGCATAGGCTTGTTTCAATTCTTGGGCCTGGCGCTCGAGGATGCCAGCCAGTACCAGGTGGCCTCCCGGCGCAACATGTCCGCACAGAAGAGGCGCGAGTACTTTGAGGGGCGAGGCCAGGATGTTCGCCAACACCAATCCGAAGTGTCCCTGCGCCTGCTCTGGCAGTCCCGCTGTCACGACCGTTGCGTTGGCGCTGGCATTGATCACGGTTGACTCCACTGCGGCCGGGTCAATGTCTACGGCCAAAACGTGTGAGGCTCCAAATTTGGAGGCGGCGATGGCCAATATGCCCGAGCCACAGCCGTAGTCCAGTACGCGCTCAGGCATGCGGTTGCCGGCGATCCAGCGCAGGCACATCCGTGTGGTGGGGTGGGTTCCGGTGCCGAAGGCCAGCCCGGGGTCGAGTCGAATCACTTCGCGCGCGGCCGCGGGCAGTGCGTGCCAGGTCGGCACAATCCAGAACGTGGGCGTGATGTCGACGGGCGCAAATTGTGACTGGGTCAGGCGAACCCAGTCCTGGTCGGGCACCACTGAGGTACCAAGAATCTGGCAGCCTTCAAAAAAGTCTTGCGCCTGCAGCAACTCGCCTGCCTCCGTGGCCGCGCCGTGCTCTGCAAACAGGGCGGTAAGTCGGGAACGTTGCCAACCGTCTTTGGGGGCTGGCATTCCGGGTTCGCCAAACAGGGCGACTTCTGCATCGGTTTGTGCGTCGGCGTCTTCCACGCTCACGCTGAGGGCGTCCAAAGCTTCCAGAGCCTCGCTCACGGCTTCAACCCGCATTTCCGGGCACATGAGGCGCAGTTCAAACATGGTGTGCTCAGCGCTTGTGCTGTTCCAGCCAATGCTCCAGATAGTGGATATTGGTGCCCCCGGCCATAAATTTGGCGTCGACCATGAGTTCACGGTGCAGGGGAATATTGGTGTTGATGCCCTCTACGGCCGTTTCCAGCAGCGCCGTCCGCATGCGCGCCAAGGCTTGCTCGCGCGTGTCGCCATGAACAATGATTTTGCCAATCATCGAGTCGTAGTTCGGCGGAACGAAATAGTTGGTGTAGACGTGCGAATCAACCCGTACGCCAGGTCCGCCAGGGGCGTGCCACGTGGTGATCCTGCCGGGTGAGGGTGTGAATTTATAGGGATCTTCGGCGTTGATCCGGCACTCGATCGCGTGGCCACTGATCGTGATCTGGCGCTGGGTGAACGGCAACTTCTCGCCCGCTGCGACCATGATTTGGGTTTTTACGATGTCAATGCCCGTGATCATTTCTGTGACGGGGTGTTCCACCTGCACCCGGGTATTCATCTCAATGAAGTAGAACTCACCCGCCTCGTACAGAAATTCGAAGGTGCCGGCCCCCCGGTAACCCATTTTTTTGCAGGCCGTCACGCAGCGTTCGCCAATCCGCTCTATCAGCTTGCGGTTGATGCCGGGTGCCGGAGCTTCCTCGAGAATCTTCTGATGGCGACGTTGCATAGAGCAGTCGCGCTCGCCTAGGTAAACCGCATTCTTGAAGGTGTCGGCCAACACCTGGATTTCAATATGGCGCGGGTTTTGGAGAAACTTCTCCATGTAAACGGCCGGATTGCCGAAGGCCGCGCCCGCCTCAGCTTTGGTCATGGCAACCGCGTTAATCAGGGCCGCCTCGGTGTGCACCACGCGCATGCCCCGCCCGCCACCGCCGCCAGCCGCCTTGATGATGACCGGGTAACCCACCGTTTTCGCAATGCGCCGGATTTGCGTCGGATCGTCCGGCAATTCGCCTTCGGAGCCAGGTACGCAGGGAACGCCGGCCCGAATCATGGCTTGCTTGGCCGAGACCTTGTCGCCCATTAGTCGGATCGACTCGGGTGTGGGGCCGATGAACTGAAAGCCGCTCTTTTCGACCCGCTCAGCAAAGTCCGCGTTTTCGCTCAGAAAACCATAGCCAGGGTGAATGGCTTCGGCATCCGTCACTTCTGCCGCAGAAATAATCGCCGGCATGTTGAGGTAGCTGAGATTGGAGGCCGCAGGCCCGATACAAACGGCTTCTTCGGCCAAACGCACGTACTTGGCGTCGCGATCGGCCTCTGAATACACCATGACCGCCTTGACGCCCAACTCACGACAGGCGCGTTGGATTCTGAGGGCGATTTCGCCGCGGTTGGCGATCAGGATTTTTTTGAACATGGGTGCCGTGGCCTATTCGATCGTCAGCAAAGCTTGCCCGTACTCCACGGCCTGGCCGTTTTCGCACAGGATCTGTACGACTTTGCCTGACTTGTCGGCTTCAATTTCGTTGAGGATTTTCATGGCCTCAATGATGCAAATGGTGTCGCCCTCTTTCACCATGTCACCCACTTCCACGAAGGATTTGGCGCCGGGTGAAGAAGAGCGGTAGAAGGTGCCCACCATGGGGGACTTAACGGTGTGCAGGGCCGACACCTCGGCCACCGGTGCTTCGGCGGGCGCTGAAGATGGCGCCGCCGCGGCAAGGGGCGCGTGCATCAGGGGAGCTGCTTGCATCGGTGCGGGTGCATATCCTTGCACCACCACGTTGGATCCTTTGACGATGCGGACTTTGCCTTCTGCCTCGGTAATTTCCAGTTCAGACACATTGGAGTCCGACACCAGATCAATCAGTGTTTTAAGTTTTCGTAAATCCATGGGGTCTCCCAATGCGGTTGGTCACAAGTCTGCGGTTAAGCCTAAGAATAGCTTAAAACGTGCGATCGGAATTTATTTGCGCATATGTTCTGCCAATTTCGAAGCAGGCCCTCTATCGGCTATGGCAACGCAGTGTCGTGATACTGCTTATTTTAGACCACGCAGCGCTTGCAGATCATTGGCGGTGACCTGGCCCATCTTGCGTTCGATCACGCTGCCACGCCCGTCCAATGCGATGGTAAATGGCAATCCGCCGGCCAGGTTGCCCAATTTTCGGCTCAGGTCCGTCCCCCCCAAACCTGCCATGGCAATCGGAAATGCCAAGGGCCTTTGAGTCAGAAATGCCTTTACCTGGGCGGGCTTGTCGACCGCCAAGCCCAAGACTTGCCAGCCATTACCCTTGTTTTCTTGGTAGAAGGCGTTCATTAACGGAAGTTCCTCAACGCAGGGCGGACACCAGGTGGCCCAGAAATTGATCAGCAGTGGGCGCCCCTTGAAGGACTGCATGCTGAGCTCGGCGCCCTCTGGGGTTTGCCATTGCAGCGCCCAGAAGTCCGGCACGGTGGCGGTGACGGCAGAGGCCGATGATTGGCGTTCCCGCATCCAGGCGGCGGTTGCGCCTGCACCCACGGCAACCGCGGCCACAACCCCCAAAAGCGTGCGCCGGCTCAAGCCCCCGCGCGCGGCTTCGAGTTCGGCCAGGTGTGGCGAGTCGGTTGCTTGTGGTGTGGTGTGTTCGGGGTGGGAGCTCATGGGTGTTTATTGTCTATCAGTCGGCGCAGGGCATCGGTATCACCCCGGGGGCTTCGGCCCCGCGCGTCGGGCTGCAGCGCGCCTCTAATGTCGTCCAGGTCGTAAACCAGCAGGTGCAGGCCGATATTTTCCTGCAGTGTTTCAGAGCGCACATGAATGCTCAGCGCATCCACCTGGGCGCCATGCAGGCCCGGCACCGAGCGGACGTCGAACCGAACGCCCATGTCAATCAACGCTATTTCGGCCGCCTTGCCATCATCGCAAAACAGTTGCAGGTAGATGTCTGACTTGCGCGTCGCGGTGCCGTGCCAGACCGCACCCCCCAGGTGGGGTCGAAATTGTGCAAGCCGCTGCATCCAGTGCAAGGCGATTTCGCGTAGTGCGCGCAGTTCCGCGGGCTGGGTGTCGGCGCAGAAGATGGCAATGTATTCCTCAACGGCCTCTTCAAGCTCCAGGTTGTCCGGCAGCGTGGCGCGCCCACCCGCGCCGGTTTGCTTGGCGGCACGGCGCTTGGCGGTACCAAAGTCCAGCCCCTCTTCGACCACCAGGCGCGCGGCGATGGCGGTAATTTCTGCCTTGTAACTTTCCATCAGTGCATTGTGCCCCGGCCCTCTTGACCTTTGCCCGGATGTGGCCGGTAAACTCCTGCGATGCATATACATATCTTGGGCATTTGCGGCACGTTCATGGGTGGTTTGGCGGCGCTGGCGCGGGAAGCCGGTCACCGGGTTACCGGCTGTGATGCCGGTGTCTATCCGCCCATGAGCGACCAGTTGCGCGCCCTGGGGATTGACCTGATTGAAGGGTTTGGCGCTGACCAGCTGGCGCTTCGCCCCGATGTGTTTGTGGTGGGCAACACGGTCAGTCGCAGCCGCACCGATTCGGGGAGTCCCAAATTTCCGTTGATCGAGGCCATTCTGGACGCCGGCGTACCGTACACCAGCGGCCCGCAGTGGCTTGCCGAGCACGTGCTACAAGGCCGCCATGTGCTGGCGGTGGCGGGCACGCACGGTAAAACGACCACGACCTCCATGCTGACCTGGATTTTGGAGCGCGCAGGCCTGCGGCCCGGTTTCCTGGTGGGGGGCGTGCCTTTGAATTTTGGCGTTTCTGCCCGCCTGGGCGCAGGTTCGGCTTTTGTGATTGAAGCGGACGAATACGACACCGCGTTTTTTGACAAACGCAGCAAGTTCGTGCATTACCGTCCCCGCACGGCTGTGCTCAACAACCTGGAGTTTGACCACGCTGATATTTTCGACAACCTGGCGGCAATCGAGCGGCAATTCCACCACTTGGTGCGCACCATTCCTTCGGGGGGCCGCATTGTCGTTAACTCGCTCGAAGAGAGCCTGGCACGGGTACTGCACCAAGGGTGCTGGAGCCAAATGCGCAGCTTTGGCACGCCCGCGAGCGATTTCAGCGCTGTGGGCGAGCCCCATGACTTTAGCGTGCTGCAGTCAGGCCAATCGGTGGCGCGGCTCCAATGGGGTCTGGGTGGGGTGCACAACCAGCTCAACGCCCTGGCTGCCATCGCCGCCGCCGAGCATGTGGGCGTTGCCCCGGCGGACGCAGCCCTGGCACTGGCCAGTTTCCAGAACGTCAAACGCCGAATGGAGGTGCGCGCCTCGGTGGCTTTGCGCGGTGCGACGGCGGCCGTGCCCGTCACCATTTACGATGATTTTGCCCACCATCCGACGGCCATTCGCACCACCGTCAACGGTCTGCGCCGCCAAGTGGGGAGCGCGCGCATATTGGCGGTGTTCGAGCCACGTTCCAACACCATGAAGCTCGGCACCATGAAAGCACAGCTGCCCTGGAGTCTGGAAGAGGCCGATCTGGCTTTTTGCCATGGCGGCGGTTTGGGCTGGGATGCGACCGAGACGCTGCTACCCATGGGGGCTAAGGCGCAGGTCGCGCCGGACATTGACACCCTGGCAGCGATGGTCTGCGCCCAGGCGCGCGCGGGAGACCACATCTTGTGCATGAGCAACGGCGGTTTTGGCGGTATCCACGACAAAATCGCGGCCCTGCTGCGCGCAGGCTAAGGCGGCGCGCACGCACGCCAATTCAACGCGTTTCAACGGTCGGCACCCGCACTCTTGTGAGGGTGCCGACTCCTCGGCTCGCAAGCCCTCAGGTGGCAGCGTTGCGGCGCACCCGGCGCGCCTTGACCGCCTGCGACAGCACTTCCAGGCTTTCCACGGAGTCATCCCATCCCAGGCAGGCATCGGTAATGCTTTGGCCGTAGGCCAGTGCCGCCGGGGCATCTTTGCCAGGGGTGAATTTTTGTGCGCCGGCCTGCAGGTGGCTCTCGATCATTACCCCAAAAACCCGGCTTGACCCACCGGCGACCTGGGATGCGATTTCGGTGGCCACTTCAAGCTGCTTTTCGTGCTGCTTGCTGCTGTTGGCGTGGCTGCAGTCGACCATCAGTGTGGCGGGCAATTTGGCCTTGGCGAGGTCCTGGCACGCGGACTCCACACTCTGCGCGTCATAGTTGGGCGCCTTGCCGCCGCGCAAAATTACGTGGCAATCGGGGTTGCCCTGGGTCTGCACGATCGCGACCTGGCCGTTTTTATGCACCGACAGGAAGTGGTGGCCGCCCGCTGCTGCCTGGATGGCATCGGTGGCGATCTTGATGTTGCCGTCGGTTCCGTTTTTGAAGCCAATCGGCGCCGAAATACCGGAGGCAAGTTCCCGGTGTACCTGGCTTTCGGTGGTCCGCGCGCCAATCGCGCCCCAAGCGATCAGGTCCCCCAGATATTGCGGTGAGATCACGTCCAGAAACTCACTGCCAGCCGGCAGGCCGAGACGGTTGATGTCGATCAGCAGCTGGCGCGCGATGCGCAGTCCCTCGTCGATGCGAAAGCTCTCATCGAGGTAAGGGTCGTTGATCAGGCCTTTCCAGCCCACGGTGGTGCGCGGCTTCTCAAAGTAGACCCGCATCACGATTTCCAGCGTATCGGCGTAGTGGGTGCGCATTTCCTGCAGGCGGCGGGCATATTCCAGCGCTGCCGCCGGGTCATGGATCGAGCAGGGCCCGATGATGACCAGCAAACGGTCGTCTTTGCCCGCCATGATGCTTTGGATGCGCTTGCGCGTGCTCGCCACCAGGCTTTCAACAGCGGTGCCGCTGATCGGGAAGAAGCGGATCAGGTGCTCGGGTGGAGGCAGCACGGTAATGTCCTTGATGCGTTCGTCATCGGTGGTGCTGGTACGGTCAGCGCTCGAATTCATGTCAAAGCTCCTAAAGCAGTCAATCAAAGTCAAAAAAAGACATAAAAAAACCGCCGGGGATGCCGGCGGTCTAGGAAGTATCGGGACGTTTTTTTCAGGTACGTTCAGAACTCTCTGCCGCCAATGGCGTTGGAGAACCAAAAATAGCTAAAGAAAAAAGCGGCGCGATGCATGACGGCAATGTAGCACAACTTGTTTTTCGGGCCGCCAGGACCGGTCGAGGTCAGGCCACCAGCCACCGCCAAAGCCCGTACACCGCAAAACCGCAAAGAATGGCCGCCAGGGTTTGGCGAGTCCATAAGGCCATGGCAACGGCGGCCACTGTTCCGGGCAAATAGGCGTTTTGCCAACTCAGGTCGATGGCCCCGTGGGGAGCCATCGCCATGGGAACCACCAATGCGGTCAGCACGCTGGCCGGTACATAGCGCAGTGCGCGCTCCAGCCAGCGCGGGAAAGTGATACTGTGGCCAAACACCAGAAAACTCAGGCGGATGCCGTAGGTCACGACCACCATACCCGCCAACACCAGCAGTAGCGCTCCTTCGCTGCTCATGCAGAGGTCTGTCGTTCAGCAGGCGGATTGCTTCGGCCAAACCTTGCCTCTGCCACCAGCCCGGTGACAACGCCCGTAATGGCTGCCAGTATCAACCCTAATTTGTAGGGCAAATCCCGGGCTGCCAGCGCCACGGCACCGGCCGCCAAGGCGGCGCACAGGACCGGTCGGTCGCGCAGTTGCATGGCAACGATGGCGGCAAAGGTGGCCACCATGGCAAAGTCCAGGCCCAAGCTGGCCAAGCCCGGCACACTTTGACCCAACAACACCCCCACAACCGTCCACAGTTGCCAGTTGCCATACATGGCCAATGACGAACCCAGCCAGTAGTGCGCCCCCGCATGGGCGTTGGGGTGCTGGCGCAGTTGGTTTTCCACGACGGCAAAAGTTTCATCGGTGAGCCAGAAGGCCAGGGCCCAGCGCCAGCCTGCGGGCAGCGTACGTGCGTAAGGCAGCAATGTGGCGCTGTACAGCGCATGGCGCAGATTGACGACAAATGTGGTGAGCCAGATGACCGGCGCCGCCGCACCGCCGCCCAGCAGGCTGACCGCTACAAATTGCGACGAACCCCCAAAGACCAGCGCCGACATGCCCAAGGTCAGCCATACCGGCAAACCCGCACCGATTGCCAAGGTGCCAAAAATCACACCAAAGGGCGCCGCCCCCACCAACATCGGAAAGGTGTCGCGGGCGCCCGCGAAAAACGGCCGCAAGCCCGCCTCGCTGCTTAAGCGGTGCCGCCCACCGTCAGGCCGTCAATGCGCAGCGTGGGTTGACCCACGCCTACGGGCACGCTCTGTCCGTCTTTGCCACAGGTGCCCACGCCGCTGTCCAGTCGCATGTCGTTGCCGATCATGCTGACGCGCTTCAGGCACTCCGGACCGCTGCCGACGATCGTGGCCCCTTTGACCGGATACAGAATCTTGCCGTTTTCAACCCAGTAGGCTTCACTGGCCGAAAACACGAACTTGCCCGAAGTGATGTCCACCTGACCGCCACCAAAGTTGGTGGCGTAAAGGCCTTTTTTGATGCTTTTGACAATTTCCTGGGGGTCTTTGTCGCCACCCAGCATGTAGGTGTTGGTCATGCGGGGCATTGGAACGTGCGCGTAGCTCTCGCGCCGGCCATTGCCAGTGGGCGCTACGCCCATCAGGCGCGCATTCATGGCGTCCTGAATGTAGCCCTTCAAAATGCCGTCCTCAATCAGCACATTGCGCCCGCTGGTGTTGCCCTCATCGTCCACATTGAGTGAGCCGCGGCGGTCGGCAATCGTGCCATCGTCCAACACCGTAACGCCTTTGGCTGCCACGCGCTGGCCGATGCGTCCGCTGAACGCGCTGGAGCCTTTTCGGTTGAAGTCGCCTTCCAGGCCATGGCCAATGGCCTCGTGCAACAAAATACCAGGCCAGCCCGAACCGAGAACCACCGTCATTTCACCGGCAGGGGCCGGGCGGGCTTCCAGGTTGGTGAGCGCCGCATGGACCGCTTGGTCGACGTATTGGGTAATTTGCGCGTCGTCAAAATAAGCCAGTCCAAAACGCCCGCCACCGCCCGAAGAGCCGATCTCTCTGCGGCCCTTTTGCTCAGCGATCACCGTGACCGACAGACGCACCAGTGGACGCACATCAGCGGCCAGTGTGCCGTCAGCGCGGGCAATCAGCACCACGTCGTATTCCATGGCCAAACCGGCCATGACCTGTGCCACGCGCGGGTCTTTGGCGCGCGCCAGGCGCTCGACCTTGCCCAACAGCGCGACCTTGGTGGCACTGTCCAGTGTGGAAATCGGGTCTTGGTCGGGGTAGAGCGAACGGCTGCGGGCGATTTTGGGTTTGGCGACGCTGGTGCGGCGTGTTTGTGCCGCATTGGAGATGGTCCGAACGGTGCGCGCCGCGTCCAGCAAAGCCGCTTCAGAAATGTCATCGGAATAGGCAAAAGCGGTTTTTTCACCGCTGACGGCGCG
Organism: Rhodoferax sp.; assembly: GCA_029866205.1. Lineage (GTDB taxonomy): Bacteria > Pseudomonadota > Gammaproteobacteria > Burkholderiales > Burkholderiaceae_C > Allorhodoferax. Next base: position 280,071 of record JARWZT010000008.1, on the reverse strand, counting down.
CACGCCCACGCCCTGATCAATGCTGAAAGAGCCGGTTTTGACGATGCCTTCTTCGAGGCTCCAGCCCTCGGAGCGCGTGTATTGGAAGTACAGGTCGGCTTCGTCGACGCGTTGCATTTTGATCTCAGCCAGCGCGCGCGCCAGGTGGGACTCGTCCAGGCCAAAGGGAGTTAACAGCAAAGCCTTGGCCGTGGCCAGGCGTTCAATAGTGGGTTCGCGAGAGATCATCCGGGCATTCTAGGGCGCGCTCAATGGCCCGGACCCGCCCAGGGCTTGCGGCGGCTCACGTCCCTGACGCAGCCGGTCGCTTTTTAGCTTTGCACCAAACGCTTGGCATTGGAGATCGACATCAGGATGCCCAGGGCAAAACCCAGTGTCACCATGGCCGTTCCTCCGTAACTGATAAAGGGCAGCGGCACGCCCACCACCGGCAATATGCCGCTGACCATGCCCATGTTGACGAAGGCGTAGGTGAAAAAAATCATCGCGACGCTGCCCGCCAGCAGGCGCGAGAAAAGGGTGGGCGCGTCCAATGCAATCGCCAGCCCGCGCAAAATCAGGGCAATAAAGCCGGCAATGAGCAGCACATTGCCCAGCAAACCGAATTCTTCAGAAAAAGCGGCAAAGATGAAGTCCGTGGTGCGCTCCGGAATGAATTCAAGGTGCGTTTGCGTGCCGTTCATAAAGCCCACGCCAAACACCCCGCCCGATCCGATACCAATCATGCCCTGAATGATGTGAAAGCCCTTGCCCAGCGGATCGCGGGATGGGTCCAGCAGGGTACAGATGCGCTGCTGTTGGTAGTCATGCAGCACCGGCCAGCGCATCCCGTCGGCGCACAGCACGGGCTCAAATCCCACCAGCAACACCACCGCCACCAATCCCAGCAGGGCGGGCGGAACAATGATTTTCCAACTGACACCCGCAAAAAACATGATGGCCAACCCGGCGGCCAACACCAGCATGGCGGTTCCGAGGTCGGGCTGGCGGATGATCAGCCCCACTGGGATGCCCAGCAAGAGTGCTGCCACGCCAAAGTCAAGGGGCCGCAGCTGCCCCTCGCGCTTCTGGAACCACCAGGCCAGCATCAGCGGAACGGCGATTTTCAGGATTTCGCTGGGCTGGATCACGATGCCGACATTGAGCCATCGACGGGCCCCCTTTTTTGTGATGCCAAAGACCGCCACCGCCACCAGCAGGCCCACGCCCACCACATACAACGGTACGGCCAAGCTCATCATGCGCTGGGGCGGAATTTGTGCCGCAACGAACATCACCATGGCGGCGATCAGCATATTGCGCGCATGGTCTGAAAAGCGGCTGCCATGGTCATAGCCACTGGAATACATCACCAGCAGGCCGGCACCGGCCAAGATGAACACAATAAACGCCAGGGGGCCGTCCAGCCCCACCCACCAGGGTGCCAGACGGCGGCGCAAGCTGATTTTTCCGAACGGGGCGACCATGGCCCGATTATCGGGCGACTGGCCTTTGCCTGATGCATGGGACAATCCACAGCATGTTTGTATTGTTTGATGAAGCCGGAAAATTCATGGCCGGCAGAGTGCTGTCAGAGAGCGAGGCCTCGCTGCAGGTTGAGCTCGACAGTGGCAAGCGCGTCAAGGTCAAAACGGCCCATGTGCTCTTGCGCTTTGAAAAGCCCGCGCCGGCGCCATTCATGGCTGCGGCGCAGGCCTTGAGCGAGAGCATTGAGCTCGAACTGGCCTGGGAGTTTTCGCCGGAAGACGACTTTGCGTTTGCCACCCTCGCGCGCGAGTATTTCAGCAAGGACGCCACACTGGAGCAGCAGGCGGCCATGTTGATTCGCCTGTTTGAAGCGCCACACTACTTTCGCCGCGCGGGGAAAGGCTTTTTCCGCAAAGCTTCGGCCGAAGTGATTGCCCAAGCGCTGGCTGCGATTGAAAAGAAAAAAGCCATGGTGGCCCTGATTGCCCAGTGGGCACAGGAATTGGGGGAGGGCGTGTGTCCGCAGCCGGTGCGCGAGCAGCTGTACAAAATATTGTTCAAACCCGACAAAAACGCGCCCGAGTACAAGGCGGTGGTCGAGGCCTCGCGCGCCACCCGCACCGCGCCGCTGGATTTGTTGCAGAGCAGCGGTGCCATTGATTCGCCCTACCAATTCCACTGGAGGCGCTTTTTGCTGGAAAACTTCCCCCAGGGCGTCGGTTTTTCTGCTGTGCAGGCGCCGCCGGTGGGCGATACGCTGGCCCGTGCACCGGTGCAGGCGTTTTCCATTGACGATTCCGCCACCACCGAAATCGACGACGCCTTGTCGGTTCAGGGCCTGGGCAGCGGCACCGTCACGGTCGGCGTGCACATTGCGGCCCCCGCGCTGGCGGTGCTGCCCGACAGCGATATCGACCGCTTGGGTCGGGCGCGCCTGTCGACCGTCTACATGCCGGGCTACAAGGTCACCATGCTGCCCGACGTGGTGGTGCAAAACTACACCCTCCAGGAGGGGCGCGACTGCCCGGCGGTCTCTTTGTATGTGACGCTGGAGGAGGCCACGCTGACCATTATCTCCAGTGAAACGCGGCTCGAGAGTGTGCCCATCAGCCACAACCTGCGCCACGACCAGCTCGATGCGCTGGTGACTGAAGAATGGCTGCACACCCCGCTGGACACGCCGGGCACCGAAGCGGCCCCGCTGGTCGGTCTACAACCCAGCTTGGCGTTTTTGCACCGGCTGGCCCGCGACCTCAAAGCCAAGCGCGAACTGGTGCGCGGCAAGCCCGAAACCTTTAACCGGCCTGACTACAACTTCAAACTTGAAGGAAAGTTGGGTGCGGAGCCCCTCGGCGATGAGCAAGTGGTGATCAGCACCCGTCAGCGTGGTGCCCCCTTGGACCTGATCGTGGCCGAGGCCATGATTCTGGCCAACAGCACGTGGGGCAATTGGATGGCCGAGCTCGGCGTTCCGGCGATTTACCGCAGCCAGGCGTCTTTGGCGCCCGGCGTCAAGGTGCGCATGGGGACCAAGGCGCTGCCGCACGCGGGCATCGGGGTCAAAAGCTACGCCTGGAGTACCTCCCCCTTGCGCCGCTACACCGATCTGGTCAACCAGTGGCAAATCATTGCCTGCGCCCGCCATGGCAGCACGGCGGCGCTGGCTGCGCCCTTTAAGCCCAAAGACGCAGCGCTGTTTTCCATCATCTCCAGCTTCGACGCGGCCTACAGTGCCTACAACGGCTACCAAGGCGCCATGGAGCGCTTTTGGACGCTCAAATACCTGCAGCAAAACGCGGTGCTCGAGTTGGTGTGCAGTGTTTTCAAGGAAAACATGGTGCGGGCCGACGAATTGCCACTGGTGTTGCCCGTCATGGGTGCCCAAGGCCTGCCCCGCGGGGCGCGCGTGCGCGTGCGTCTGGGCGCCGTGGACCTGATCACCCTGGATGTTCATGGCACGGTGATTGAGCGTTTGGACGCCCCCGTGCCCGATGGCAGTGCCGTCGACGCCGCACTGGAGGTCGAAGAGGACGAAGACGCCGCAGGTCCGATCGCCATTGCGGTGGACCTGAACGAGGCACCTGCGGGTGACGCCAGCTAGGCCTGGGGACGGCGGCGGTGCGGCAAATCCTTACCCGGCGATGGCTGCGTGCAAGCTTGTTGCAGCGCGCCTTGGCGGTGTCTTTGGCGCTGCACGTGGCGCTTTTGACGGTGCGTTTTGTCAGTCCGCAGGACTTTGACCGGATGTTTGCGGACCGGGCGTTGGAGGTGGTGCTGGTGAATGCACGCAGTGAAATACCGCCTGAAGAGGCCCAGGCAGTGGCCCAGGCCTCCTTGGCGGGTGGTGGCGAGGCGGCGCAAGGCATGGCCAGCAGCATGACGGCGAACACACCCCTGTCGCAAGTGGGAGATCTGACAGAAGCCGAGTCTGCGGCCGTTCGTCAAAACCTGCAGCAGCAGCAAACCGTGTTGTTGAACCGCGTCAAGCAGCAACTCGACGACCTGGCCAAGGCGCAGGCGCGCAGCAGCAATTCGCCTGAAGAGCGTGCCGAGCAAGAGAAAAAGCGCCGGGAAATGGTCAAGCTGCTGGCCAAGATTGAAAACCGCATCAATGCCGAAAACGCCCGTCCGCGCAAACGCTACCTGAGCCCCGCCGTGCGCGAGGCCAGTTATGCGCTGTACTACGACACCATGCGCCAGGCCATTGAGTCGCGGGGCACCACCTATTTCCCGGAAAAAAGTGGAAAAAAGCTGTACGGCAGCCTGACCATGGTGATTACGGTGGACCACCGGGGTATGGTGCTCGAGGCCGAAGTGGCGCATGCCTCGGGAAACGCCGATCTGGACCGCCGGGCCCAGGAAATCGCCCGCAAGGCCGGACCTTTTGGGCCGTTCACCCCGGAAATGCGCAAAACCGTGGACCAATTGGTGGTGGTGTCGCGCTTTACCTTCACTAAAGATGCCACCCTGCAAACCAAGGCCATGGTGCCGCCATGAAGCGGCTGTTGTTGCGTGGGTTGGTGCTGCTGGTCTGCGCCTTGGTGGGGCTGCAGCTGTTCTTTGCGTTGCGCATTGCCAGCATGCGGTGGCTGGATCCCCAGTCCACCGCCTTCGAGCGTTCACAGGCCTGGCAAAGGGTTCAGGCCACAGGAAGCTTGCGCTGGCGGCAGCAGTGGCGAGACTATGACCAGATCAGCGTCCACCTCAAGCGCGCGGTCATCGCCTCTGAAGACGACAGCTTCAGCAGCCACGATGGATTGAACTGGGATGCCTTGGAAAAGGCCTGGGCCCGCAATGCAAAAGCCGAAGACCGGGCGGCCCAGCGCGCTGCCCAAAACGCCGCGGCCAACGCGAAAAACGCCCGCCCGCCCAAGGTGGTCGGTGGCTCCACCATCACCCAGCAACTGGCGAAAAACCTGTTTTTGTCGGGTGAACGCACCCTGTTTCGCAAAGGCCAGGAGCTGGTGCTGACCTTGCTGCTGGAGCAGCTGCTGAGCAAGCAGCGAATTTTGGAAATTTACCTCAACAGCGTGGAATGGGGCGAAGGCGTGTTTGGTGCCGAGGCCGCAGCGCAGCACTACTTTCGAAAAAGTGCGGCGCAACTGACCCCCTACGAGGCGGCGCGCCTGGTGGTCATGCTGCCACGACCGCGCTATTTTGAGAAGCTGCCCAACTCCGAGTACCTGAGCGCCCGGGCCCAGGTCATTGTGGGGCGCATGGGTGACGCGCGCTTGCCCGGGGCCTCGCCATGAGGATTTTGGGTATCGACCCCGGCTTGCGTACCAGCGGTTTTGGCGTGATTGACCAAGAAGGCGCCGAGCTGCGCTACGTTGCCAGCGGCACCATTACCACCCACCACCTGGACACCAAAGCGCTGCCGGCGCGCCTTAAAGTGCTTTTTGACGGCGTGGGCGAGGTCATAGAGCGCTACCGACCCGATTGCGCGTCGATTGAAATCGTGTTTGTCAACGTCAACCCGCAATCCACCTTGCTGCTCGGCCAGGCGCGCGGCGCACTGTTGACCGCACTGGTACATGCCAACCTGACCGTGGCGGAGTACACCGCCCTGCAAATGAAACAAGCGGTGGTGGGCTACGGCCGCGCCGACAAAACCCAGATCCAGGAGATGGTGCGCCGCTTGTTGTCTTTACCGGGTTTGCCAGGGCCCGACGCCGCCGACGGACTGGGTCTGGCCATTACCCACGCCCATGCCGGTGCCGCAATGGCCCGCATCGCCAAGGCCGATGGACTGGGCACGGGCGATGGCAGCTACAAGGCAGGACGCAGCCGTTAGTGCGCTACCACTGCGGCGCCAGCTGCGCAAAACCGCGGGGTGCCTCGCGCTCGGATTCAAAGCTCACCACCTCCCAGGCTTCAGGGTGGGCCTGAAGCTGGCGCAGCAGCAGGTTGTTGAGCGCGTGGCCTGAGCGGTGGGCGCGGTAGTGAGCCAACAGGGGCATGCCCACGATGTACAGGTCACCCATGGCGTCGAGGATCTTGTGTTTGACAAATTCATCGTCGTAGCGCAGACCGTCGGCGTTGAGCACCTTGTAGTCGTCCATGACGATCGCATTGTCCAGTCCGCCCCCCAGCGCCAAGCCATTGGCGCGCATCATTTCCACGTCTTTGGTAAAGCCGAAGGTTCGGGCGCGGGCAATATCCTGGGCATAGGAGCCAACGCTCAAATCAAACTCAACGCGCTGCCCCGTGGAGTCGACCGCCGGGTGGTTGAAGTCAATCTCAAAGGTCAGCTTGAATCCGTGAAACGGCTCCAGACTGGCCCACTTTTCGTTGCCGGGGACGCCCTCGCGCACCGAAATCGGCGCCTTGATGCGAATAAAGCGCCGTGGCGCGTTTTGCTGCTCGATGCCGGCGCTTTGCAGCAGAAAAACGAAAGAAGCGGCCGAGCCGTCCAAGATCGGCACCTCTTCGGCTGTGATATCGACCACCAGGTTGTCCACCCCTAATCCGGCACAAGCCGACATCAGGTGTTCCACGGTGTGTACCTTGGCCCCACCCGACGAGAGCGTGGACGCCAAGCGCGTGTCCGTGACCGCCTCGGTGGACACCGCAATCTCCACCGGATGCGGCAGGTCCACACGCCGAAAAACGATCCCCGTGTTAGGTGCCGCTGGCCGCAAGGTAATCTCCACCCGCTGGCCGCTGTGCAGCCCGACGCCGACGGCCCGGGTGATGGATTTGAGGGTTCGTTGTTGGATCACCGGGCGATTGTAAAAGTAGCACTGGCCCCAGAGGGGCCAGTGCTACAAACTAATTGGCTACCCCTTCAGGCGGCAGCGCAATACACACAGTGACAAGCGTGGGGGCACAAATCTCAGTCGGCCTGCTTGCGCAAGAAAGCCGGGATTTCGTAGTCGTCCATGCCGCCGCTGGACAATGCGTCCACTTTTTGCGCTGCCGAGGTACGGGTTCCGCGCCACACGGCAGGCGTGGTCATACCCGCGTAGTCGGCCTGTGGCGCAGCGCCTGTGCCCATGCCGCCGCCCGACCCCATGCCGCCCAGGGTCGCCATCGGGCCTGTGCTGCCGCCGCGCTGGCCGCTGGAAGCGCCCAACGGGGTGTTCAGTGTGGGCACGTTGAAGGGCACGTTGTCGGTGCCAGTGCGCAACACCTGCAGCGGAGGCGCGGTGCGGCGGTGCGTACCTTGGCGGCCCAAACCGGTGGCCACCACGGTCACGCGCACCTGGTCACCCAGATTGTCGTCGTAGGCGGTACCGTAAATCACATGGGCTTCGGACGATGCATAGGCGCGGATGGTGTTCATGGCCAGCTTGGATTCGCTCAGTTTGAGCGAGCCTTTGGCGGCGGTGATCAGCACCAGCACGCCCTTGGCGCCTGAGAGGTCAATGCCTTCGAGCAACGGGCAGGCCACGGCCTGTTCGGCGGCGATGCGGGCGCGGTCTGGACCTTTGGCCAAGGCGGTACCCATCATGGCTTTGCCGGGTTCGCTCATGACGGTGCGCACGTCTTCAAAGTCGACGTTCACGTGGCCGGGAACGTTGATGATTTCGGCAATGCCGCCCACGGCGTTTTTCAGCACGTCGTTGGCGTAGGCAAAGGCTTCGTCCTGGCTGATGTCGTCTCCCAGAACTTCGAGCAATTTTTCGTTCAGCACCACGATCAGGGAGTCGACATTGGCTTCCAGTTCGGCCAGTCCGATGTCGGCGTTTTTCATGCGGGGGCCGCCTTCAAACTCAAACGGCTTGGTCACCACACCCACGGTCAGGATGCCCATTTCTTTGGCCACCTTGGCGATGATGGGAGCGGCTCCGGTGCCGGTGCCTCCGCCCATGCCGGCGGTGATGAAGAGCATGTTGGCGCCTTCAATGGCGATGCGGATGTCGGCTTCGGCCTGCTCGGCGGACATGCGGCCTTTGTCGGGACGGCTGCCGGCGCCCAGTCCGCTTTCGCCGAGCTGGATGCGGCGGTGCGCGCTGCTGCGGTTCAGGGCTTGCGCATCGGTATTGGCACAAATGAACTCGACGCCGGTAACCGAAGACTGGATCATGTACTCGACCGCGTTGCCGCCGCCGCCGCCAACGCCAATCACCTTGATCAGGGTGCCTTGGTTGAAAGTTTCGTCTTCAATTAGTTCGATGGACATGCGGAGCTCCTAGTGGTTTTGCAAACGGAAAAAATAAAAAGGGGTAACAGAAAAGTGGAACTTCGCCTTGGCGGCCCGGCACGCGCGCGCCACCGGAATTGTGCCCTCTCGGAGCATGAATTTCGCGCTTCAAAGTGAGTAATTTGATGCATTTAGAAGTTTCCGGCAAAGAAGTCGCGGATCTGGCCAAAAGCACTCTTTACGGAGCCACTTTTCTGTGCCACTTTGATGCCCCGCATGCGGCCAATGCGGGCTTCTTCCAGGAAGCCCATCACCACCGCCGCGCGGGGTTGCGCCACCATGTCGGCCAACGCGTTGGAGTACAGCGGAATGCCGCGACGCACCGGTTTGAGGAAGATGTCTTCGCCCAGTTCGACCATGCCCGGCATGACGCAGCTGCCGCCGGTCAGCACGATGCCGCTGGAGAGCACTTCTTCAAAGCCCGATTCGCGCATGACCTGGTTGACCAGCGTAAAGATTTCTTCGATGCGTGGCTCGATGACCCCGGCCAGTGCCTGGCGGCTGAGCATGCGCGGGCTGCGGTCGCCTAGGCCGGGCACTTCCACCTGCACGTCGGGGTCGACCAGCACCTGTTTGGCGTGGCCGCTTTCGACCTTGATTTCTTCGGCGTCCTTGGTTGGGGTGCGCAGTGCCATGGCAATGTCGCTGGTGATCAGGTCGCCTGCAATCGGGATCACGGCGGTGTGGCGGATGGCGCCGTTGGTGAAGATGGCAATGTCGGTCGTGCCCGCGCCAATGTCCACCAGCGCCACACCGAGTTCGCGTTCGTCTTCGGTCAGCACCGACAGGCTGGACGCCAATGGGTTGAGCATGAGCTGCTCGACTTCCAGGCCACAGCGGCGCACGCACTTGATGATGTTCTCGGCCGCACTTTGCGCACCTGTCACGATGTGCACCTTGGCTTCCAGGCGCATGCCGCTCATGCCAATGGGTTCTTTCACATCTTGCCCGTCGATGATGAACTCCTGGGGCTCCACCAGCAGCAGGCGCTGGTCGCTGGAGATGTGAATGGCCTTGGCGGTCTCCACCACCCGGGTCACGTCGGCTTGGGTGACTTCGCGGTCCTTGATGGCCACCATGCCGCTGGAGTTGATGCCGCGGATGTGGCTGCCGGTAATGCCGGTGTAGACGCGGGTGATTTTGCAGTCGGCCATCAGCTCGGCTTCTTTGAGCGCCTGCTGGATGCTGTGCACCGTGGCGTCAATGTTGACGACCACGCCGCGTTTGAGCCCATTGCTGGGTGCCGAGCCAAATCCGGCAAGGCGCAGGGTGCCGCCAGGCAGCACTTCTGCGACGACGACCATCACCTTGGCAGTGCCAATGTCCAGTCCGACGACTAAGTCTTTGTATTCTCGGGCCATAGTTGCGTACCTGCTTCGTTAATCTTCAATGGGTGGGTGCCACAGCGGCAAGCGTTGTGATGCCGCGCAGCCGGATCGCGTATCCGTTTTCGTGGCGCAAATCGGCAGATTCCAGCGCGCCGGCAGTGCGCTGATAGCGCGCCAGCACGCGTGTCAGTGTTTTCAGAAAACTGCGGGTGCGCGCCTGAACCTCGTCCAGATCACCACGGCCGGCCTCGACCACCGCGCCGCCGCTCAGTCCGACGCGCCAGCTGCCTTGGTGGGTGAGTTCCAGGCTCTCAATGGTCAGGTCCAAGGCCGAGAACTGGGGTGCCAGCGCCCGATAGGCGGCCAGCACGGCAAGGCCTTGGCCTTGCGGGCCGTTCAGGCGCGGCAGGTCCTCAATCTCGACTTCGCCCACATTGGCGTCAAAGACTTCGCCGAAGGTGTTGAGCAGGCGCGGTTCGCTGGCCTCACCCCAGTAAGCGGCGACCTGGTGTTCTTGCAATTGCACCCGCAAGTGGTTGGGAAAGTCGCGATGTACCACGGCGTGGCGAACCCAGGGCATGGTTTCAAACACGCTTCGGGTGCGCGCCAGATCGAGGCTGAAAAACGAACCTGTGACGCGTGAAACCACATGCGCGCGCACGGTGGGAACGTTGGCGTGCGCCACATCGCCCTGCACTGTGATTCCCTGGAGGTTGAACATGGTGCTGTTGGACGCCCAGCGCACCAGGGTCAGAGCGGTAGCGCCCAAAAACACCGCAAAAAGCAGTGCGGCACCAGCGTTCAGCAAACGCACGTCGAGGGCCTGAGCCTGGTCGCGGTTCATGGCGTGCTCCGCGCGCGGGGAGGGTTATCGAGTGCGGCCAGCGCCAGAATTTGCAAGCACAGGTCCTCGTAGCTGGTTCCTGCGGCACGCGCCGACATGGGCACCAACGAGTGGCCGGTCATGCCCGGCGAGGTGTTCATTTCCAGCAAAAATGGCTTGCGGTCACTGGCGCGGATCATCACATCGGCCCGGCCCCAGCCGCGGCAACCCAGTGAGCGGTAGGCTGCCAGCACGATGCGCGCAATTTCGGCCTCCTCGGTGGCGGGCAGGCCGCTCGGGCAGAGGTAGGACACGGCGTCGGTGAAATACTTGTTCTGGTAGTCGTACGCGCCATCAGGCGCCTGGATGCGCACGACGGGCAGGGTCTTGGCGCTGGCGCCACTGCCAATCACCGGGCAGGTGACTTCTTCGCCCACAATGAATTCTTCACACAGGAGCTCCGGTTCGTATTGCGCCCCCAAGGCCACCGCGCTTGCCAGCTGCCCGGCTTCGGTGACTTTGGTGATGCCGATGGACGAGCCCTCATGCGGCGGCTTGACGATGAGCGGCAAACCCAGGTTTGCAATCACCTGCTGCAGGTGGCCATCGTCGTGTTGCGCCGGGCCGAGGGTGCAGTAGCGCGGCGTGGGCAAGCCATCGGCCGCCCACAGCCGCTTGGTCATGACCTTGTCCATGGCCATGCTCGAGGCCATGACGCCCGAACCGGTGTAAGGAATTCCCAGCAGTTCAAGCGCGCCCTGGAGGGTGCCGTCTTCGCCAAAACGACCGTGCAGGGCGATAAAACAGCGGTTAAAGCCCTCGGTCTTCAGGGCCGAGAGTTCGCGCTCGGACGGATCAAAGCTATGGGCATCGACGCCTTTGGAGCGCAAGGCCTGCAGCACGCCAGTCCCCGAGAGCAGCGAGATCTCGCGCTCAGCCGACATGCCGCCCATGAGTACGGCTACTTTTCCAAAAGATTGCGCGTTCATGCCTGGCCTCCGGCGTTTTCGGTACGCGCGTGCAGCAGCTCCACCACCTGGGCGGGCACCGCGCTGATTGAGCCTGCGCCCATACACAACAGCACGTCGCCGCTCTGGGCATTGGCCACGGCGGTGGCGGCCATGGCATGGATGTCGTCCACAAACACCGGCTCAAGCTTGCCCGCCACTCGCAGGGCGCGGGCCAGGGCGCGGCCGTCCGCCGCGACCACGGGTGCCTCGCCTGCGGCATAGACCTCGGCCAGCAACACCGCGTCGGCCTGTCCCATGACCTTGACGAAGTCTTCAAAACAGTCTCGCGTGCGGGTGTAGCGGTGCGGCTGAAACGCCAGCACCAAGCGCCGCCCCGGAAAAGCCCCGCGCGCGGCCGCCAGCGTCGCTGCCATCTCCACCGGATGGTGGCCGTAGTCGTCCACCACGGTGAGCACGCCGCCCTGGGCCAGCGCATGGTCGCCGTAGCGCTGAAAGCGCCGTCCCACGCCCTTGAATTCGGCCAATGCGGTCTGCACCGCGGAATCGTCAATATTGAGTTCCACCGCCACGGCAATCGCCGACAAGGCGTTGAGCACGTTGTGGCGGCCGGGCAGGTTCAGCACGACTTCCATGTCAGGCAGTGTCACGCCGTTGCGCCGTTGCACGGTGAAATGCATCTGGCCGTCCACGGCGTGCACGTTGATGGCGCGCACCTGCGCGCCTTCGTCAAAGCCGTAGCTGGTAATCGGGCAGGTCACCTGGTCCACGATGGCGCGCACGGCCGGATCGTCAGTGCACAAGATGGCGGTGCCGTAAAACGGCATACGGTGCAAAAAGTCAACAAAGGCCTGCTGCAAGCGGCCAAAGTCGTGCCCATAAGTTTCCATGTGGTCGGCGTCGATGTTGGTGACCACCGCCATCACCGGTAGCAGGTTCAAAAAGGACGCGTCAGACTCATCGGCCTCGACCACGATGTGGTTGCCGCTGCCCAGCCGGGCGTTGGCGCCGGCGCTGTTCAGGCGTCCGCCAATCACAAAGGTCGGGTCCAGCCCGGCCTGCGCCAGCACACTGGCGACCAGGCTGGTGGTGGTGGTCTTGCCGTGGGTCCCGGCAATGGCAATGCCCTGCTTGAGGCGCATGAGTTCGGCAAGCATCAGGGCGCGCGGCACCACGGGAATGTGCAGTTCGCGGGCGCGCAGCACTTCAGGGTTGCTGGCTTGCACGGCGGTGGACGTGACCACTGCGTCGGCCCGCGCCACGTGCGCCGCGTCATGGCCTACGTGCGTCTGGATGCCCAGCGAGGCCAGGCGGCGCAGGGTGGCGCTGTCGGCCAAATCTGAGCCCGAAATGGTGTAGCCCAGGTTGTGCAAGATCTCCGCAATGCCAGACATGCCCGAGCCGCCGACGCCCACGAAATGGATGTGTTGAATTGCGTGTTTCATGGCGCCAGTTCCTCGCAGGCGGCCACCAGCGCTTGGCTGGCGTGGGTGTTTTGCATTTTTTTGGCGGCGATGGCGTGTGGGAGCAGCAGCGCGCGATCGCAGTGCTGTAGCCAATGCGCCAGAAATGCCGGAGTCAGTTCGGTTTGGTCCACCAGCCAGCCGGCGCCTTGGTCGACCAAAAAGCGCGCGTTGTGGGTTTGGTGGTCGTCGACCGCGAAAGGAAAGGGGACAAACAGGGCGGCGGCACCCACGGCGGCAATCTCGGTCACCGTGCTGGCACCCGCCCGGCAGAGCACCACGTCGGCATCGGCATAGGCTTGCGCGGTGTTCTCGATAAAAGGCGTCAACGTGGCCTCGACCCCTGCGGCCGCATAGTTGGCACGCAGCTCTTCCATTTGTTTCTCGCCGCTCTGGTGCAGCACCATCGGGCGCTGCGCTGCGGGGATCAGGGCCAAGGCTTGCGGCACCACGGTATTCAGGGCACGTGCGCCCAGACTGCCCCCGACCACCAGCAGCCGCAAGGGGCCGCTGCGGCCTGCAAAGCGCTGGGCCGGCGCGTCTTGGTTCAAAAACTCGGCCCGCAGCGGGTTGCCCACGTACTGGCCCGAGGGCAAGGCGCCCGGAAAAGCACAGAACACGCGCTTGGCAAGGCGCGCCAACACGCGGTTGGCGGCACCGGCCACCGAGTTCTGTTCGTGCAACACCAGTGGGATGCGCAAAATTGCGGCCATCAAACCGGCGGGCAGGCTGATATAGCCACCAAAGCCCAGCACGACGTCGGGCCGGACCCGGCGCAGCACCTGCGCGCTTTGAGCGAGCGCGCGCAACAGGCGCAGCGGCAGCAAGGCCAGCGTTTTCAGGCCTTTGCCCCGCACACCAGAAAATGCAATCGTTTCCAAGGCAAAGCCACGCGCTGGAACGAGGCGGCTTTCCATGCTGTCGGGCGCGCCCAGCCAGTGCACCCGCCAGCCCTGTTCACGCAGCAACTGCGCCACAGCGAGGCCGGGGAAAATGTGGCCGCCGGTGCCGCCGGCCATGACCAGGGCCGTGCGCGGTGCGCTGATGGCGACACTCATGCCCGGCCTCCTTGCATCAGCTGGCGGTTTTCATAGTCCACCCGCAACACCACGGCCAGCGCGATCAGGTTGATCAAAATGGCCGATCCACCGTAGCTCATGAGTGGCAGGGTCAAACCTTTGGTGGGAAGCGCGCCCAGATTCACGCCCATGTTGATAAAGGCCTGAAATCCCATCCAGATACCCACTCCCTGCGCGACCAGCCCGGCAAAAACCCGGTCCAGCGCCACGGCCTGGCGGCCAATATGGATGAGTCGGCGGGTGAGCCACAAAAACAAACCCAGCAGCAGCAACACGCCGACCAAGCCAAATTCTTCGCCAATCACGGCCAGCAGGAAGTCGGTGTGGGCTTCGGGCAACCAGTGCAGCTTTTCGACGCTGCCGCCCAGTCCCACGCCAAAAATCTCGCCCCGCCCGATCGCAATGAGCGAGTGCGTGAGCTGGTAGCCCTTGCCCAGGGCGTTGTGCCCGCTCCAGGGGTCGAGGTAGGCAAAAATGCGGGCGCGGCGGTAGTCGTTGAAGGCAATCATCAAGGCAAACGCGGCCACCAACACGCTGGAGATCAAGAAGAACATGCGGGCGTTCACACCACCCAAAAACAGAATACCCATGGCGATGACCGCAATCACCATGAACGCGCCCATGTCGGGCTCCGCCAGCAGCAAGCTGCCCATGATGCCTACGGCTGCCGCCATGGGCCACACGGCGCGGATGAAGTCTTCCTTGAGTTCAATCTTGCGCACCATATAACCGGCCGCATACAGTACGGCCGAAAATTTGGCCAGCTCGGACGGCTGAAAGTTCGTGACACCCAGCGAAATCCAACGCCTGGCACCGTTCACCCCCTTGCCGATAAACGGCAAAAGCACTGCCAGCAGCAAGACCAAGGAGGCGATGAACAGCATCGGTGCGATGCGCTCCCAGGTCTCCAGCGGCACCTGAAAGGCAATCAGCGCGGCCACCAGCGCGATGGCGACCGAGGCCGTATGGCGCACCAGGAAGTAGTTGTGCGTGTAGTTGGCAAAGCGCGGGTTGTCGGGCATGGCGATGGTGGCCGAATAGACCATCACGGCACCCCACACCACCAGTATCAGAACCACTGCCAGCAGCGGGTGGTCGAAGCTGGTGGCCTGGTTGGCGCTGGTGCCGGTGCTAAAACTCGCGCGTCGGCCCAGACGGACCGGCAGGGCGTCGCTCTCTGGCGTGGCGGACTTGAACCACCGGCTCCAGAGGGCTTGGGCGGCGCTCATGCGGACATCTCCAGGACTGTTCCCTGGGCCAGCGCCAGTTCGGCGACGGCATCGCAATACACCTGGGCCCGGTGCACGTAATCGCGAAACATGTCAAAGCTGGCACAGGCGGGCGACATAAGCACCGCGTCGCTGGCATGGGCTTGGGCGTTGGCCAGTGCCACGGCGCGTTCCATGGAAGGTGCGTCCAGCAGTGCCACCCCCGTGTCGGTCAGCGCCTGGCGGATGAGGGTTGCGTCGCGTCCGATCAGCACCACGGCGCGCGCAAAGCGGTGCACCGGGGAGACCAGCGGACCGAAGTCTTGACCCTTGCCTTCGCCACCCAGAATCAGCACCACCCGGCGATCTTCGCCCAGGCCGTTCAAAGCCGCGACGGTTGCGCCCACGTTGGTGCCTTTGCTGTCGTCAAAAAACTCGACGCCATTCAAGGTGCCGATGTGCTGGACCCGGTGGGGTTCACCCCGGTATTCGCGCAGCCCAAAGAGCATGGGGCCCAGCGCACAACCGGCCGCACTTGCCAACGCCAGTGCGGCTTGCGCATTGCTGGCGTTGTGGCGGCCTCGAATGCGCAGGGCATCGACGGGAAGCAGGCGTTGGATGTGCAGCTCGGGTGTCTCGGCAAATTCGCCTGAGCGGGTTTTTTTCAGGGTTTCATCCGCGTCTTGGGCGCGCACCAGCCAGAGCATGCCGCCGGCAGACTCCATGCCGTAGTCGCCAGGACGTTGGGGCATGCCCAGGCCAAAGGTGACATGTGCCCGCTCGACGCTGCGTTGCTTGGTGCGTATGGGTGCGGGAAGCAGGGCCATGACCGCTGCGTCGTCGCGGTTGAGAACCATTAAGGTGTTCGCGCCAAAGATCCGTGCTTTCGCTGCGGCGTAGTGGGCAAGGTCCGGGTGCCAGTCCAAATGGTCTTGGCTCAGGTTCAGCACGGTGGCCGCCGTGGGCGAGAAGTCGGTGGCATCGTTGAGCTGGAAACTGGAAAGCTCCAGCACCCAGACTTGCGGAAGCGTGCCGTCCGCAATAGCCGTTGCCAGCGTATCCAGCAAGGTCGGGCCGATGTTGCCGGCCACCGCCACCGTTTTTCCGGCCGCGCGCACCAACTCTCCGGTAAGGGATGTGACCGTGGTTTTGCCGTTGGTGCCGGTCACGGCCAGCACGGTCGGCTGGTATTGCTGGCGCTCGGTCAGACCGCGGAGGGCCGCACTGAACAGGCTGAGTTCGCCGGCGACCCACAAACCTTGTGCGCGGGCGGCCTCCAGCAATGGCGCTGTTTGGTGCGGTGCCAGCCCCGGGCTGGTAAATACCGCGCGTACATCGCTGCCCGTGACCCAGTGGGGGTCAAACGCTCCCTGCACCCAGGTCGCCGACGGCACGGAGGCCGCCAGTGCTGCCGCCTGGGGCGGCGCAGCGCGGTTGTCCAACACCGTGACTTGGGCTCCCTGGGCCGCACACCAGCGCGCCATGGCCAGCCCGGAGGTCCCCAGGCCCAGAACCAGCACGTGTTGCGCTTGAAGTGATGTGTGCATCAGCGCAACTTCAGGGTGGACAGGCCGACAAGGCACAACAGCATGGTGATGATCCAGAAGCGCACGACGACTTGCGTTTCTTTCCAGCCCAGCTTTTCAAAATGGTGGTGCAGCGGTGCCATCTTCAGCAGACGCCGGCCTTCGCCATACTTTTTACGGGTGTACTTGAAGTACATCACCTGGGCCATGACCGACAGTGCTTCCACCACAAAGACCCCGCCCATGATCGCCAGCACGATTTCCTGGCGCACGATGACCGCCACCGTGCCCAGCGCAGCGCCCAAGGCCAGTGCGCCCACATCGCCCATGAAGACCTGTGCCGGGTGGGTGTTGAACCACAAAAACGCCAAGCCTGCACCCGCCATGGCGGCACAGAACACCAGGAGTTCACCGGTGCCCGGAATGTGGGGCAGAAACAGGTATTTGGAAAAAATCACGCTGCCGGTCACGTACGCAAAGACGCCCAGCGCCGAGCTCACCATCACCACGGGCATGATCGCCAGGCCGTCCAGGCCGTCCGTCAGGTTGACGGCGTTGCTGGACCCGACGATCACCAGATAGGTCAGCACCACAAACCCCAGCACGCCCAGGGGGTAGCTGATTTCCTTGAAAAACGGCAAGAGCAAGCCGGCCTTGGGCGGCAGGTTGACGTCAAAACCGGAGCGCACCCAGTTGTAAAAAAGCTCCAGCACCCGCGCATTGGAAATCTCGGAAATGCTGAACACCAGATACAACGCAGCCAGCGCGCCGATCAGGGATTGCCAGAAGTACTTCTCGCGTGAGCGCATGCCCTCAGGGTCTTTGTTGACCACCTTGCGCCAGTCGTCGACCCAGCCAATCGCGCCAAAGCCCAGCGTCACGATCAAAACGATCCAGACGAAGCGGTTGGAAATATCCGCCCAAAGCAAGGTCGCACTGGTAATGGACAAAAGAATTAGCACCCCGCCCATGGTGGGTGTGCCGCTTTTTGCAAGATGGCTTTCCATGCCGTACCCACGAATCGGCTGACCGATCTTGAGCGCGCGCAAACGCCGGATCACGGCAGGGCCTGCGGCCAGGCCAATCAGCAGCGCGGTGAGTGCGGCCATGACGGCGCGAAAGGTCAGGTATTGGAAGACGCGCAAAAATCCCCACTCGGGATTTTGCGTTTGCAACCATTGCGCAAGCGTCAGCAACATGCGGCTTCTCCCTGGGTGGACACCGCTGGTGCAGGTGTGGGTACGGCCGCGATTGCCTGAAGGGCAGCGACCGCGCGCTCCATGCGCATGAAGCGCGAGCCCTTGACCAGCACGCTGGCGGCTGCGTCCAGCTCCGCTGCGAGTGCGGCACACAAGGCGTCCATGGTGGCAAAGTGGTGTGCCGAGCCTCCAGCGGCGGCAAAGCTGTCGGCGGCAGATTGGCTGAGTTCACCCACGGTCAGCAAGCGCTCGATTCCTTGGTGGTGGGCGTAGCTTCCCGCCTCGGCGTGGAACTCCGGGCCTTGGAGACCCACTTCACCCATGTCACCGAGCACCAACAGGCGTGGGCCGGGCAGGTCGCGAAGTACATCGCATGCGGCACGCACGGAGTCGGGGTTGGCGTTGTACGTGTCATCCACGACAGTCAAGCTGCGTTGGGGCAGCGTCAGTGCAAACGCGCGGGAGCGGCCCTTCACAGGCACGAAGGCCTCGAGCCCCCGTTCCACTGCCGCGCTGGGGATGCCTGCCGCCAGCGCACAGGCCGCCGCGGCCAGGGAGTTGCGCACGTTATGCTGGCCGGCAATCGCCAAGCGATAGCGCAAAGCCACGGTGTGTCCTGCCACGGTCGCATGGGCGCTGACGCTCCAGCCGCCATCCCGCCACTCGGCGGAATCGCTCACCACAACGTCACCTGCGGCAGCGTTGCCAAAGCCCAGCACCTGGCGCTCGCCAGCCAGCCGCTGCCACAGGCCGGTGTAGGCGTCGTCCAGCGGAAACACGGCGCAGCCCTTGGGGCCCAGGGCCGTCAGCACGGCGCCGTTCTCCAGGGCCACGGCGTCTACCGTGTGCATGAATTCAAGGTGCTCGCGCTGCGCGTTGTTGACCAAACCGACCGTGGGTTGGGCCATCGCGGCCAGGGCGGCAATTTCGCCAGGGTGGTTCATGCCCAGCTCAACGACGGCACAGTGGTGGTGCGCACGCAGGCGCAGCAGCGTCAGAGGCACGCCAATCTCGTTGTTCAGGTTGCCCTGGGTGGCCAAGCTGGCGTCACCGGGCGCGTGGGCCTGCAATATGGACGCAATCATTTGCGTCACGGTGGTTTTGCCGTTGCTGCCGGTGACAGCGATCAGTGGCAGCACAAATTGCTGGCGCCAGGCGCGGGCCAATTGGCCCAGTGCGGCCAGGGTGTCGGCCACTTCGATACGCGGCAAGCCCGGAGGCAATTGGCTGGCGCCAAGCCCGGTGCGGCACAAAACGGCAACGGCACCCTTGGCTTGCGCTTCGTGAAGCAGCGCATTGGCATCGAAGTTGTCACCTTGCAAGGCCACAAACAGGTCGCCCGCGGCAATGGTGCGGGTGTCGGTGTGCACGCGTGCGATGGGCGTAGCCGGATCGCCGCGGACCGCCACCGGTGCGTGGACGGCCTGGCCACTTTGGGCAAGCCATTGCGCCACCTGGCCCAAGGTCATCAAAGAAGTGCTCATGCGCGCACCGCCAAGTGGGTCCGTGCGGCCAGGGCCTGCAAGGCGTGCGCGCGGTCAGAAAAAGGCGTTTTCACACCGCCGATGTCTTGGGTTTCTTCGTGGCCTTTGCCTGCCACCAAGATCACATCCGAGCGCGCGGCCCGGGCAATCGCGTTGGCGATGGCGGCACCCCGGTCCACTTGCACTTCGGGCCGGGATTGGCCTGTGACGCCGGTCAAGATCTGCGAAACGATCGCGGCGGGTTTTTCACTGCGCGGGTTGTCGCTGGTAATGACGATCTGGTCGGCCTTTGCTGCAGCAATCGCACCCATCAGAGGGCGCTTGGCGGCATCGCGGTCACCGCCGCAGCCAAAAATACACCAGAGTTGACCTGTGCGCTGTGCAGCCAAAGGGCGCAGGGCATCGAGTGTTTGGGACAGCGCGTCCGGCGTATGGGCGTAGTCCACCACCACCAGCGGTGCGTCTTGGCCACCCACACAATCAAGGCGACCCGGCACAGCGTGCAGTTGTGCGCACGCCTGGACCGCCGCAGTCAGGTCCACGCCCAGCGCGCGCAGGCTGCCAATCACTCCCAGCAGGTTGGCCACGTTGTAAGCACCGATCACCTGGCTTTGCAGGGCGATCCGCTGTTCGCCCTCCACTACGTCAAAGCGCAGGCCGATGTCGGTAAGGGAAATGTGTTGTGCGTGCAGGCGGGCAGCGGTGGGTGGGTTGCTGTCGCACGAGGTGGTCCACAAGTCCAATGCGGGTGCGCGCAGGCGCAGCGCCTCTGCCAAGGCGGCGCCTTTGGGGTCGTCCACATTGACGACGGCGCTTTGCAGACCGGGCCAGTCAAACAGCCGCCGTTTGGCGTCCCAATAGGCCTGCATGCTGCCGTGGTAGTCCAGGTGGTCTTGCGTGAAGTTGGTAAAGACCGCAACCCGAATCTTCAGGCCATTCATCCGGCCCTCTTCGATGCCGATGGAGGACGCCTCCAAGGCGCAGGCGGTCACGCCGTCCAGGGCGAACTGTTGCAGGGCGGAATGCAATGCCACGGCATCGGGTGTCGTCATGCCCGTGGACTGCAATGTGGAAAGAGGGTGAGCGTCGGGAGCTGCCATGCGCGCCTGGGGCGGCTTGCCCATGCCCAGTGTGCCGACCAGGGCACAGGGCTGTGCCAGTGCGCCGGGCAGGGCGCCCAAAGCCTGTGCCAACCACCACGCTGTCGAAGTCTTGCCGTTGGTGCCGGTGATAGCGATCAGCGCCAATTGCTGCGAGGGGTGTCCAAAAAATGCATCGGCGATGGTGCCCGCGTCTGCCTTGAGGCCGGCATAGGCGGCGACACGGCTGTCGTTCAGGCCAAAGGACCGCACACCGTCGGCTTCCACCAGACAGGCGGCCACATCCTGCTGCAGGGCTTGCGCCACAAACTTGCGTCCGTCCACCACCGCGCCGGGCGTGGCCACAAAGCCGTCTCCGGGACGCAGGCTGCGGCTGTCTGTGCGCAGTGTGCCCGTCACGCGTTCACGCAGCCACTGGGCGGCTTGCGTCGGGTTGC
This sequence comes from Rhodoferax sp., assembly GCA_029866205.1. Lineage (GTDB taxonomy): Bacteria > Pseudomonadota > Gammaproteobacteria > Burkholderiales > Burkholderiaceae_C > Allorhodoferax. Next base: position 259,343 of record JARWZT010000008.1, on the reverse strand, counting down.
TGAGGTGTTGGAGCATCAAAAGCTCTCCTGCACCGCGTTGGCCACGATCTGCGGCTTGATGACGATGTCCGGTTGCACGCCCATCACCCGCAGGGTTTGCTGCACCGTTTCACTGAACACCGGCGCTGCCACTTCTCCACCAAAGTACTTGCCCGCGCTGGGCTCGTCCAGCATCACGCCCACGACGATACGGGGCTGGTCAATCGGCGCCATGCCGACAAACCAGCTGCGGTACTTGCGGTTGCCGTCGCTGCCGTAGCCTTTGCCCTGCTGTTTGTAGGCGGTGCCCGATTTGCCACCGACCGAGTAGCCTGCTGTCTGTGCTTTGGGGGCCGTTCCGCCCGTGCCCGCGGCCATTTGCAGCATCTTGCGGACCTTGGCAGCGGTGTCGGCAGTGAACACCGGAACCCCTACAGCGGGGTCGTTGCTCTTGAGCAAGGTGGCGCGGATGATTTGGCCGTCATGGGAAAACACGGTGTAAGAGCGCACCATCTGAAAAAGGGACGCCGACAGGCCGTAGCCATACGAGGCCGTGGCCTGCTCAATCGGGCGCCAGCTCTTGGCCGGGCGCAGCCGCCCGGACACCACGCCAGGAAACTCGACCTGGGGTTTTTGTCCGAAACCGGCCCCTGAGAACGTTTCCCACATTTCGCTGGCGGGCATTTGCATGGCGATCTTGGTGGTGCCCACGTTGCTGGACACCTGGATCACCTGCTCCACGGTCAGGGCGCCGTGCGGATGGGCGTCGCGAATGGTGGCGCCGGTAATCGTCACCGAACCCGGTGCAGTGTCAATCAAGGTAGAGGTCTTGACCCGACCTGAGTTGAGCGCCAGACCGATGGTGAAGGGCTTCATCACCGAGCCTGGCTCGAAAGTGTCGGTCAGGGCGCGGTTGCGCAGCTGAGCGCCACTCAGGTTGATGCGTTTTTCAGGGTTGTAGCTGGGGTAGTTGGCCAGAGCCAGTATTTCGCCGGTCAGGGCATCAAGCACCACGACACTGCCTGCCTGTGCACGGTTTGCCAGTACGGCCTCGCGCAGTTTTTGATAGGCAAAAAACTGCACCTTCGTGTCGATGCTGAGTTGCAGGTCTTTGCCGGCCTCAGGTGGGACTGTCTCGCCCACCTGTTCCACGGCACGGCCCAGGCGGTCTTTGATGACGTGGCGGCTGCCAGGACGCCCCAGCAGCGCGCTGTTGAACATCAGTTCCACACCCTCTTGGCCGTTGTCTTCGACATTGGTAAAGCCGACCACGTGCGCAGCGGCCTCCCCCTCGGGGTATTGGCGGCGGTACTCGGTACGTTGGTAGATCCCTTTGAAATTGAGTTCTGCGATTTTTTTGGCGTTGTCCGGATCAATCTGGCGTTTGAGCCAGACAAAAGTTTTGTCCTCGTCGGCGAGTTTTTTGGTCAGGTCCGCTTCCGGAAGGTCCAGCAGCTGGGCCAGTTGTTTGCGTTCGGCGGCGTCCAGCGACACGTCTTCAGGAATGGCCCAGATGCTGGGCGCAGGCACACTCGACGCAAGGATCAGACCATTGCGGTCCAGAATCCGCCCCCGGTTGGCGGGCAATTCCAGCGTGCGGTTGGTACGGACTTCACCCTGGCGCTGAAAAAAGTCGTTGTTGAATACCTGGATATAAGCGGCCCGTGCGCCCAGGCCGACAAAGCCCAGGGCGACGGCACCCACCACAAATTTGCTGCGCCACACCGGCGTGCGACTGGTCAGCAAGGGGCTGGCGGTGTATTGGATGCTCCGGCTCATGGTTGCATCTCGGGCGCATCGCCCTTGCCCAGGTACATGGTGATGCCCGGTGTGACCTGGCGCATTTGCAGCTTTTCGCGCGCGACGCGCTCCACGCGGGCGGGAGTAGCCTGGCTGCGTTTTTCCACCTGCAGGCGTTCGAGCTCGGTGTTTAGGCGGCGCGCTTCGCGGTGGGCTTTCTCCAGTTCGGTAAACAAGCGGCGCGACTCGTACTGCACCCCCACCAAATACATGGCGCTTCCCAGCGTGGCCAGCACCAGCAAGACATTGATTCGGGTCATGCGCGTACCCCGGCGGCGGTCGTGGTGCGCACGGCTACCCGCATGATGGCGCTGCGTGCACGCGGATTGCCGGCTACCTCAGCGGCGCTCGGGCGGCTTCGGCCCAGCGCGCGCAGGCGCATGGGCTTGGGTGCCGCAAATGGCATACGCCGGTCGTACTCGTCTTTGGAGTGCTTGGCAATAAACTGTTTGACGATGCGGTCTTCCAGCGAATGGAAACTGATCACTACCAGACGTCCGCCCGGCTGCAGCACGTCCAGCGCCGCGTCTAGCGCCTGCTGTAGCTCTTCAAGCTCGGCATTGATGAAAATCCGAAAAGCCTGAAATGTGCGCGTTGCAGGGTTCTGGCCCGGCTCGCGGGTTTTGACCGTGTCAGCCACGAGTTGGGCCAGTTCGGTGGTGGTAGCAAGGGCCCCGTGCTCTTGTCGGCGCGCGACAATCGCCTTTGCAATGCCGCTAGCAAACCGTTCTTCGCCGTAGTCACGTATCACCTCCGTAATGTGTTCAACGTCCGCATCGGCCAGCCATTGGGCGACGCTGATGCCGCGCGTGGTGTCCATGCGCATGTCCAGCGGACCTTCAAATCGAAAGCTGAACCCGCGTGCCGGAGAGTCAATCTGCGGTGAACTCACCCCCAGGTCCATCAGAATGCCGTTCACACTGGCGGCAGCCAGATCGCGCAGATGCGAAAAACCCATTTGTCGAATTGAAAATCGGGGGTCGACGATTTCGGCGGCCCGTGTCACCGCTTCGGGGTCGCGGTCAAACGCGATCAGCCGACCTTGGCTGGACAGGCGCGACAAAATACTCCGGGTGTGGCCGCCGCGGCCAAAAGTCGCGTCGACGTAGACGCCATCGCTGGGGTTGCCGGAACTTTCGGGGGTATTTTCGAGAAGCGCGTCCACCGCTTCCTGAAGCAAAACAGTGGTGTGCTCGAGCCTGGCGTCCACAGTGGCGCTCAAAAGGAAAAATCTTTGAATACGTCGGGCATTTGCTCTTGCATTGCCTTCGCTTCTTGCGCCTCGTAGCTGGCTTTGTCCCAAAGCTCGAAGTGGTTGCCCATGCCCAAGAGCACCGTGTCTTTGCTGATGCCGGCGCTGGCGCGCAGTTCTGGCGAAATCAGAACGCGTCCGGTGCCATCGAGCTCCACATCCATGGCGTTGCCCAAAAAGATGCGCTTCCACCACTGGGCCGACATCGGCAGCGCGGCAATGCGGTCACGAAAGATGTCCCACTCTGGGCGGGGAAACACCATCAGGCAACCGTGCGGGTGTTTGGTGATCGTCAATAGTCCCGCGGCCACAGCGCTGAGCACGTCGCGGTGCCGGGTTGGCACAGACAGCCGCCCCTTTGCATCCAGCGTGAGTGACGAAGCACCTTGAAACACCACAGAGACCCTCTTTTCCGATGTGCGCGGGCACCGCCCGATTTACCACTAAATTGCACTTTTTTGCACTTGTTTGCACTTTACCAGCAATTTTGGGCTCTGCGACTGCGTCGGATCAACTTTTTCCAATGAAATCAAAGACTTAGACGTGCTTTTTCACTCGGAATTTGCCGAAAAAACGTTCTAAATTAAGTACTTACACATCCTAATGAAAGTAATGGTTCAAAAGGGGTGCCGGTCGGCCAGGGACCGTTTTTTGCGTTTGCGGGTCGCCCCGAGAATGCGGCCGCACCAGGCCGTCAGGAGCTACCGAGGCGGAGATCTAGGTCAGTTCCTGTAGGTGAAGTCGCGCAAATGCACCCACACCCGCGGCCTCCCAGGCGGCGCCCACCAACACGCTCACGTTGTGCAGTTGGATGTCGGCTTTTTTTGCGGTGGCGTCTTGCAGCCAATCCAGCAAGCGGGCGCTTGCCTCGGCGTCCATGCGCAGCAGGGATGCGCAGTTAATGCGGATGGGCCCCGAGTGGGGGGGGCTCGGCAGGGCCGGCAATTCGAGCGCCTGCGCACCGAAGATGTGACCTTGCAGCTGCCAGCCGTCGCAGGACAGGGATTCGCCGGCGGAGGAGGGCGCTGGCAAGTCGCATTGGATTTGCGTCGCCGTGGGCCGCCAAGTGGGGGCTTGCCGGAGATAGGTCATGCAGAAGTCGGTGGCGGCCGCATCAAAGGCGGTTTGCTGGTGCGTGAGCTCCAGCAAACAAAACCGAAGATCCCAAAGGCTGCGCTGCACCTGCGAATCACCCTGCGGTGTCGACTGTGCCAAAACATCAAGCAAGCGGGCCGTGCCCCAAAACATCGGCTTCGAAGCGAGATTCTGCGGGGCATTCAAGTGGTTTGCCAGCCGTGCCGCAGCGTCGGGCGCAATGGCGACCAAACACTGCCAGTCGACTTCGCAATGCGGCTGGGCTTGCCAGTAGGCGATCAATTGCTGGGCCGCTGGCAGGTTCAGTTCGGTGGGGCAGCGCCACACTGACGCATCGCTTCGGGGCCCATCGGTCCCTTGAGCCGCTTTGTCCAGCGCCGCATTGCTGCTTTTGGCGTCTTGGCCTTGGGCTGTGGATGGCACGTGCCATTGTGGGGTAGAGCCATTCCAATAGCCAAAATATTGCAGCACGCACGCGTCAAACTGGGCTTGCGCATGGGTCGCGCGGTAAATATCCAGCAGGGCCATGGCCTGGCGCAGGCTTTCGGGCGAGCGCTTGCGTGCAGGCTTCAACGCATGCAGCAGAAGTTCTGCTGCAGAGGCGTAGTCCGCGTTGGCAAACAACGTGGCGGCCTTTGAAAGCACCTTTTCACCCGACTCCGAGGATTCGGATATCGCCGTTGTGGGTTTCGCAGGGGCCTTTTCAGATGATGCCGGGGGCGTGGCCTGTTCAGTGGCTGCAAAATTGAGCGTTGCTACCAACAGCGCTGAATCGGGAATCAGCGATTGCGGCGCGGCTTCGGTGCTGCCTGGCAGTACGGTGTTGGGGCCAAAGCGCGAATCGGTCGGGATTTGGCGGGACAAAGACCACAGGAGCTCAATTTGCGCCTCGATTTCATCGATTTTTTTGACGGTGTCGCCGCGCACTCCCAGTATTTTTGGCAGGCGGACTGGGACGCCCGCCAGCGTAGGTTCTGCATTTACACCCCCTTCACGCTTTTGGATATTGCGCAAATGAGCGAATTCCTGCTTCCGTACCACAGCGAGCTGGCGCATCCAGTCTTGCCGCACTGACGCGCTTTGGGTCTCTTCCGGGAAAACGGTGTCCGCAGCGCCCAAGCCAAGAGCCCTGAGGGAACTCGGCTCGTTCAAGGCCACCGCGATGTCCGTGGCAAGGGATCAGTCACCAAACATTTTCTGTTTGAGCTCCCGGCGCTGCTGCGCCTCCAGGGAAAGCGTTGCCGTAGGGCGCGCGAGCAGGCGTCCTACGCCAATGGCCTCACCGGTTTCGTCGCAATAGCCATAGTCCCCGGCATCGATGCGGACGATGGATTGCTCGATTTTTTTGAGCAGCTTGCGTTCGCGGTCGCGGGTACGCAATTCCAGCGCATGTTCTTCTTCGATCGTTGCGCGGTCGGCGGGGTCAGGAACCACCGAGGTGTCTTCGCGCAAATGCTCGGTGGTTTCACCGGCATTGGCCAGGATGTCGCGTTTCAGGGCGCTGAGTTTGAGCTTGAACGCCGCCAGCTGCACTTCATTCATGTATTCGGAGTCCGGCATGGCCAGGAGTTCCGCATCGGTCAGTTGCTCAACGGGCGTGGTTTTCCAGTTGTTGGCCAATTTGCTGTCTTTTTTCACAATTGCGGGGATCACCGGCGTAGAAAAAGGCGCGTGGCTGGAGGGATTGAAGCTGGCTTTCGCCGCCGTTGATGCAATCGACTGCGCCATGGATGGCACGGTCAGTTGTGCCAGGCGCGAGGATGGGCGGCCGGACTTGGTCGGGACAGAGCTCACAACGGCAGGTGCGGGAGCAGGGCTTACGGGTTTGGGGGAAATGGCATTCACAGGGGCAGTGGTCTTGGTTTCGGCTGCAACGGCAGGCGTTTCGGCTTGGGTTGCTTTGGAGGGTTTCTTCAAAACGGCAGCTTCAGCCACTGGCTTTTTGGCAGCTGCCGCGACGGTCTTTTTGGGTGGTGTTGCCACCGGCTTTTGGGGGGCCGAGGCCGCGGTGGCAAGCGCTGGCTTTGCTTTCACACTGGGCTTGGTGGGCGCAGCCGCCTTCTTCGCCGGTGCAGCGGTCGCAGCAGCTTTGGCCGGTGCGGCTTTGGATTTGGCAGGTGCCGCTATTTTCGCCTCAGGCTGGACGGTTTTGGCAGAAGCGGTGCCCACTTTTGCTTTGCTGGGACTTGCTTTATTGGCTTTCACTTCTTGTCTCCTAACAGAAACTCGATCGGCAGGATGCGGGGTTTCAGGTTCCCCGGCGCGGGACGCGGGAAGCTCGGGGGCCCCTTCGGCGCGGGAGTGTACAGGGTTACCCATGGGAAGCCCCATCATTTGCAATAGCGCGACCAACATACAGTGTCCAGTAAAAAGGCGAATGGCCTGGCGGTTGTGTTGCTGCGGTGCAGCAATGTTGCTATTGTCGCCGGAAATTAAACCAGAGCCTGCTCCATTCCTTGCAGCAGGATGTCTTTGGGAAGGTCGATTCCGATGAACACCAGCTTGCTGTTCCTGGTCTCGCCCGGAGCCCACGCAGGGCCCAAGTCGCTCCCCATCAACTGGTGCACGCCCTGGAATATGACCTTGCGCTCCGTGTCCTTCATGTAGAGAACGCCCTTGTAACGCAGCATACGCGGGCCATAAATGTTGACGATCGCACCCAGAAAGTCTTCGAGCTTGGCCGGATCAAAGGCGCGCTCGGACTTGAATACAAAACTTTTGACGTCATCGTCCACATGGTGGTGGTGGCCGCTGTGGTCGCCATGCGCATGGGATGGGTGGTTACAGGCTTCTCCATGGTCATGGTGTGCATGGTCATGGTCGTGGTCGTGGGGGTCCGCATTCAGGAAATCAGGATCAATGTCGAGCTTGGCATTCAAATTGAAGCCTCGCAGGTCAAAAAAGTCTTTGATCGCCACCTCGCCAAAATGGACCGTTTGCTGGGGTGCGCGCGGGTTCATGTGCTTGAGTCGGTGTTGCAATGCGTCCAGGTCCTGGGGGGACACCAGCTCGGATTTGCTGATAAAGATCTGATCGGCAAAACCGACCTGGCGGCGGGCCTCCTGGCGCTCGTTGAGTTGCTCGGGGGCATGCTTGGCGTCCACCAAGGTCAGGACGGCGTCCAGCAGGTAGGACTCTGCCACCTCGTCGTCCATGAAGAAGGTTTGCGCCACCGGTCCGGGGTCGGCCAAGCCGGTGGTCTCGATGACCACCCGGTCGAAGTCGAGCTCGCCCTTGCGCTTTTTTTCGGCCAGGTCTTGCAAAGTGGCGCGCAAGTCTTCCCGGATGGTGCAACAGATGCAGCCATTGCTCATTTGGATGATTTGTTCGGTGGTGTCGGAGACCAGGATGTCGCTGTCGATGTTTTCCTCACCAAACTCGTTTTCAATAACCGCGATTTTTTGTCCATGGGCCTCCGTCAGGATGCGTTTGAGTACCGTGGTTTTGCCTGCGCCTAAAAAGCCGGTCAGGATGGTTGCAGGAATAAGGGCCATACGAAGCGTCCGTTGAAAGTGGTGTCGGGTCTATTTTCGCAGCCTCAGCCCGCCTCAATGCGGCCGCAACCGTTGCAAGGGAACAAAAAATTGCTTTTTTGAGGTGGGTCAAAGATTGTCTGGCGGATCGGTCTACAGTGTCTGAATCCTCAACCCATGGAGCTTTTTTCATGATTTCAATCGACGCCGGCCAAAAAAACAAACTGATGAACGACCTGCGACTGGTCATTGATGATGCGCAGGAGATGTTGCGCATGACGGCCGATCAGGTGGGCGATGGCGCAGTGGGTGTACGCGCCCGGATTGAAGCGCGCTTGGCTGAGGCGACCCGCGATCTCAAGCACCTTCAGGAGGCTGCGGTGACGCAGGCCAAGGCCGCCGGTCACGCCACGGACGAATTTGTGCAGCAGCATCCTTGGAAATCGATCGGCGTTGCTGCCGGTGTGGGTTTGTTGGCAGGGCTGCTGATTGCCCGGCGTTAACGCGGGCGCCTGCGCGCCATGAGCGAAATTCCGAAAGCTGACGCGTCCGCCCACTCTGCGCGCCAGCGGGCACCTTCATCTGGTGGCCTGCTGGCGTCGCTTCGCCAGTTGTTGTTTACCTTGTTGGAGACGGCGCAGGTGCGTCTGGAGCTGCTGGGTACCGAATTGGAGGCGGAGAAGCGCCGAGTACTCGATGCCTTGCTCATTTCGGCCATGGCACTGGTGTGCCTGGCGTTGGGCTTGGTGTTGCTGTGCGCAACGGTCATCCTGATGGTTCCCGATGGCTCTCGCTTGGTGGCTGTCGGTGTCATGGCGCTGCTGTTTTTGGGCGGTGGCGTGGCCCTGCTGGGACTGGCCCAGCGCCGCTTGCGTAATCCACTGGGCATGTTCCACGCCAGCGCCAAAGAGTTGGCACGCGACCGGGGGCAGGAATGAGGCGCACCCCAGACCTTGAACTGCGGTTGCGTCAGGAGCGCGCGGTGTGGCGCAGTGGCCAATTGCGCCAAGAACTGGTTCAGCAAAGCACGGTGCTGGTTGCGCCCTTGGTCCAGGCCGATCGCGCCAAACAGGGTTTGCTTTGGTTGCGAAAACACCCGGTTTGCCTGGCCGTTCTGGTCGCCACCGTGGTGGCGCTCAAGCCCCGCAATGTGTTGTCCTATATCGGCCGTGCGTGGTCACTTTGGCGCAGCGTGAGACGTTTCTTTCACTGACTGCCGTCGCCGCGCGGCCGATCATCGGGTCAGCAATCGGCTTGGCGCTTTAACGCTCTTCCAGGCGCCCATCCGCATGGAGCGCAAACCGCCCTTTTTCGCGCGGATGCACCGGATCGCTGGCACCCCAGGGCCAGCCGCCAAACTCAGTGCGCCGGTAGTCGGCAAATGCCTGGTGGATCTCCGCCTGGGTATTCATAACAAACGGACCGTACTGCGCCACCGGCTCGCCGATCGGGCGCCCCTGCAGCATGAGCACTTCGGCGTGGTCGTCGCCATTGATCAGTTCCAGCGCGTCTTGGGCACGCACCTCCAGCACCGATGGAGTGTCGATGCTGCGGTCTGCCACGGTCAGGTTCTTGCCCTTGAAGCAGTAGAGCAGGCGACGGGTGGCCGCATGCTTGGCGGACGGGAGCGTCCACCGCGCACCGGGCGCCATACGGATCGTGAAGATGGCCAGATCCGAATCGGCCTCACTGGCCCAAGAGTCAGGCGGCGGCGGCAGGCCTTGTGCGCCGTCCAGGGAGCCGGCCACCACCATCACCTCGGTGGCGTGGCCTTGGGCATCGTGGTGTTGCAGGGTTTGGATGTTTTCGCCCCAGAACATCGTGAAGTGCGGCTCGGACATTTTATTTTTTGCGGGCAGATTGAGCCAGATTTGGAACAGCTCGGCCGGATTGGGTACATCACGGTTGCGAAGCGGAAACATTTCGCAGTGCACGATGCCCTTGCCCGCGGTGAGCCACTGGACATCCCCCGGGCCAAACCGGGCTGTGGCGCCCAAGGAGTCTGAGTGGTCAATATGACCTTGGCGGACGATCGTCACGGTTTCAAAGCCCCGGTGGGGATGCGCCGGAAAACCGGGGACCGTCTGGCCGTGGTACATGCTCCACCCGTCTTTGTTGGCAAAGTCCTGCCCAAGGTTACGTCCGCCCAGGGGGGCATCGGGGCCCATGGCGGCGTTGCCGCGTGGATAGGCATCGACGTGGTGGACGCAAAACAAAAAAGGGTCGATGGTGGGCCACGGTGGTGTGGACAAAGGCGTAACACTGAGGATGCTGCTGGTAGTCATGGGCTGATTCTCCATGCGGGAGGGGTTAGACAAAGGCGGTAGTCGCTATTGGGCCACAGCTGTCGATCAACCCTGTCCCGGTTCGGGCCGCTGCGCCAGTGCGCGGTGCGATCGGCTCCCGCACCGATAAGATCCGTGCATGTTTTCTCCCTCTGGAATCTTGGTGCGTGCCGGCTTGGCGCTGCTTTGCGTGGCGGCGGTGTGGGTGCTGGACACCGCCCAGCGACCGGCTGCGCTTCGTGGCGCTGCTGCTGCGCCTGCACTGCTGCTGGCGACAGGCCCGGGGGCCGGGGCGGGACATTGGGTGCCGCTTGGCGGTGGCACGATTCCCATGCCTGAAGGCGTGCCCGCGGCGCACGCCAGTGCGCTCTTGCCCATGCCCGCGGGTGATCCGGCGGTGCTGACCGCATTCTGGTTTGCCGGCGACCGCGAGAGTGCGCCCAACGTACAGATCGTTGCTGCGCAGTTTGACCGGGCGCGGCAAGCCTGGAGTCCGGCGCGCGTGGTGGTCAACCGCCATGCCATGGGCGTGCCCTTGGGAATGGGCTTGCGCCGCCTGGGCAACCCGGTGGCCTGGATGGACGCTGAATCGCGGATGCATTTGTTTGTGGTCGCCACCGGCTGGGGTGGCTGGGCCGCATCACGGGTACTGCATTTGCAGCAGGTCGCTGGAAGTCCAGCGTCGGAGCTGAAGTTTGAACCCTTGCGCGTGCTGCCTTTGTCCTGGTTGTGGAACCTCAGCTATTTGGTGCGCACGGCGCCTTTGCCCTTGGCCGATGGGGGGATGGTGCTTCCGGCCTATTTCGAACTGGGAGCGAAAACCCCGGTGGCTCTGCGGTTTGATGGTGGCGGTGGCTTGGTAGGCCTGGCGCGCATTTCTCAGCGGTCCCACCTGCTGCAGCCCACGTTGGTGGCTACGACCCCAACGCATTGGACGGCGCTGATGCGTGACACCCGACCCCAAGGAAAGATTGGCGTCTCCCAGACCCATGACGGTGGTAAAACCTGGACGGATGCGCCTGACTTGCCCCTGGACAACCCTGACGCCGGCATTTCTTCCCTGAGCGTAGGCGACCAACATCTGCTGGTGTTCAATCCGTCCGTATCTGATCGGAAAAGCTTGCGGATGGCCCGCTCGGCTGATGGTCTGCAATGGTCCACTGCGTTGGAGCTGGAGCTTGGGTCCCCTGGCCAGGAGTTTTCGTATCCGGCAATGGCATGGGCCGACCAGAGTCTTTGGCTCAGTTACACCGATCAGCGCAAAAGCATTGCCTGGCGCCGCTTGCAGTGGGTCAATGGCGGAGCTTCAGACGCCGACAACCGGGAAGCACCATGAATTTGCCTTCGACCTGGCTCGACTGGGACCGTCTCGCCGCCCGCAGTCAGGCCGTGTTGCCAGCCGCAGACAGCCTGCCTTGGCTGCGGGAGCTGGCATGGAGCCTGGTGCTCGCGGCAGGGGTGCTGATGGTGGCAACTGCACGGCACCGCCGTCTTGGCCTCGCCGACGAACGGGGGTGGGGTGCCGTTTGGGTGGCGCTGGGGGTGGTGGCCTGGACTTGGGCGCCAGCGGCTTGGGGATTGGCCTATTGGTTGGGTCTGGCGTTCCAGACTCCGAGCGGCGTATCGACCCTGCTTGCGGCCACCTATTTGGCGCGCGAAGGCCATGCGCGCTGGCGAGGGCACTCCAACTTCACGCTCGCTAGAGCGGCGCGCTTGAGTCCGCCCAAGGTGTGGTTCAAGGCCTGCGTGGCCGCGGGTGTGCTGTTGGGCTGGACGCTGCTGCTGGACACCTTTGCGCTGTTCCCGGTATCGATCTACGCTTGGGGATTTCAACCCGACGCTCTTGCTTTCGTGCTGGGGCTGGCGCTGCTGCCTTGGGTGTTGGGGGGCGCCGCAGCACGGCGCACGCCGGGGCTGGTTCAGATTTGGGTTGCGCTGGCCCTGTTTGGCCTTTGGCGTTGGCCCAGTGGCAATGTGTGGGACGCGCTGCTCGATCCGTGGTTATGGATCGCGCTCAATGGCTATTTTTTGCTTGGGCTGATGCGGCGCTGGCGATTGCCGGACTAAGGGTCTTGGCGGACGTCAGCAACCATTCTCGGCCAAACAGCCATCGCTGGGGATACCAGACGTTGCTCAGGTTGACTTCCCCCGACTTGTGGCGGCTTTTCACATGCCAGCGGTAGCCCAGTACGGTGCACTGTGGGGCACAAAGGGGTGCGCTGGCGCCAGAGTCATCGTCAAGCCAGACCACGGCGTCAAATTCGCGCAGCAGGTAGGACAGCCGCTCAGCCGGCGGCAAGTCGGGCCGAAGCGCGCCCGTGTCTCTGCCTGCAACATCAAATGGGATCAGGTCGCTTTGGGGCATCAAAAAGTGAAAGCGCTCGTACTGCCCGGTAAAGCCATTGGGCACTGCGATGCGCTTGCCTTCCAGTTGCGCCAGCGCGCCCGGGCTGTACTGGGCTTGCGGGCTGTCGAGCGGGCTCACCATCAGGCCGAAGCAGGCGTAGACGCTCAGGCAAGCCAGCAGTGTGGCGTTGCGACTCCAGGGGCGCCACAGGAATGCGATCAGCGCGGCCCCCAGTCCCAAGGCGACCGCCAACATCGCTGACCAGCGGACCACGGGTGTGCCCAAGTCCAGCGTGCCCATCACCCAGGAAATTCGCCCCAGTATCACCACGGCGATGCTGGTGACCACCAGGGTGATCAAAAACCAGAAGCGGGCTATGCGCTCCCAATGCAGGGCGAGCACGATCGCCAGTGCGGGCATGGCCGGGATCAGGTAGCGCGCCGAGCGCTGGTTGGGAATGCTGAACACCACGAGCCACACCAGCAGCCACAGCCACAGGGTGCGCTCAGAGGGGGGCGTGCGCGTCCACACCGCGCCTTTGGACAGCGCGCGCGCACCCGCCCATCCCAGCCCCAGTACGACAAACCACAGCAGTCCAGCGTTTTCAAGGTAGGCCAGGAACTGCGTCCATAGGGGGTAATCGCCCCACAGGGCCGCGGCCCAATACCCCTGGGCTCCCGCCATCTTGCCAGCGTTTTCGCCCACGACAAACTCCTGCCAAACGGCCGCGGGGTCGGGGTCCCAAACAAACCAGAGCGCAAAGACGCCCAGCGCGACCAGCGTGCTCCAGCCTACCGCCAAGGCGCTGCGCACCGCGTGCGGCCATTGCCACCGGTGCCCTGCCAAGAGCGCGCACCATAGGGTTGCGGCGGCGGGGGCGACCAGTGCAAACGATTTGTACAGCAAACCCAGGCCCATACACAGACCAAACAGGCTGAATAAAAGCAGCGTGGGACCCGCGCGCCAGGACGTAGTCTGGGCCAGCCATGCCAAAGGGTGGACACGCTTCGGATCTTGCAGTTGGCTCCACAAAAGTGCCAGCATGGGGAGCGCCAGCCAGAAGGTCTCGGGTGCCGAGGTGAGATAGACCCGTCCGTAGCGAAAGCTGGAAAAAAAGGCCAGATACAACACTGCCGCCAGGCAGGCGGTGCGCCAATCACCCCGCAGACGGTGGGTAAACCACCCTATGGCCGCAGCCGTGAGTAAGGTGTAGATCACGCTGGGAAGGCGCAGTGCAAAGAGTGTCCAGTGCGCGCCCCATTGGCCGGCGATCAGTGCCTGCCAGAACAGCAAGGGTGGCTTGGTGTTGCGCATGTGGTCCAGGTCGGACACCAAGGGCAGCCAATGGCCCGACTCAGCGGTCAGACGGGCAATGTGGATGTAGACCATCTCGTCGCCATTGGTGGGGGCGTAAAAACTCCCAAGGCCGAAGAAATACAGGGCAACAGCCAGCGCCAACAGCGCCATCCAAGGCCATAAGGCACGGGGTTTCGCAACCGGACCTGCGGGAACGGGTGGCAAGGAGGCAAAGGGGGCGGTGGCAGGGCCCGTCATGGCGCGTGCTTAAGACTTGCGAAAAGTCCAGCGGTCATTGGCTAAAAAGTTGCTCACACTGGCAATGACGATGGCGATCACGTTGGCCAGCATGTAGTGCATCAGGTGCGCCAGCCACAGGGTCAGCACGTACTGCAGCGCAATGCCAAACCACGATGCCAGCGCGTATTTGAGCAATTGCGTTCCCAGGCTCGGTGCCCGGACTTCCTCTGAAGCAATCGCTGCTTCGCGCTGCGCCTGAACCCGGTCAGCCCAGGTCCACAGCCGGTTCCAGGTGAAATTGTTGGCGGTCGCCACCGCGATGGCCAGCGCGAGCGATGCCCAAGGTTTGCCCTGAGGACCCTCAATGGCCTGGAACAGGTATTCGTGCCCCAAATAAAGCACCGCAATGTTGACCACAGTGCCGCTGGCACCGACCAAGCCAAATTTTAGGTACCGAAAGCGGGTGAGCCAGGCCAAAGTGCCCAGAGCGCGGGCCCGCCAGCCTTCGGATGCGTTCATGCCACCGCGCCTGCGGTCGGGTGCTGACCGTTTTGCAGGTAGCGCAATGCCTGGTCCAACACCGGATCGGGCGCAATTCGTTTGAGGCACTGGTTGTCACCGTCGCAAAACGTGAGGCGGTGGTTGTAGGCCGAGAGGCAGGGCGAACAGGCGATACCGCTTTCCAGAACGGTGTTGCGGCTTCCCAGCGGACCGTACAAGCGACCGGTTTCGGGACCAAAGAACACCATGGTCTGGATCGGCGTCAGCGTCGCGAAGTGTCCAGGACCGCCGTCATTGGTGATCAGCAGGTGCGAGGCATGGAACAGCATCAGCAGTTCCCGAATGCTGCGGGTGTACCCGGTCAGGTCAATGCAGCGGTCGCTTTTGATTTGCGACATCAGGTCCTTGGCCAGTTGGGCGTCGTCTTTCAGCCCAATCAGACCCACGGCAAAGCCTGCCGCACACAGACCCTGCGCCACACGGGCATAGTGCGTTGCAGGCCAGGCACGCTCGGGCAAGATGCCGCCGCCGGCGTACATCAGCACCAGCTTGCGGCCTGCGGTGACAGGGTGGTCGGTGTGGATCTGGCCTTGGTAGGCCGCCAATTCGGCATCGGAAAACCGCACCGACAACTCGGTGTCCACCGGCAGCGCGCGAATGGCTGCGGCCTTGTTGCGCGGCGTGCTGCCGGCACTGTCCAGCGCGTCGACCAAGGACAAAAACTGCTTGCTGATGTGCTGGTAGGGGTTGTAGGGAATGGCGTGGTTGATAAAACTGCCACGGTACAGCCCTTCTTGGGTGTGCGGCGTGTAACCCACGCGCACCGGCGCACCGGTGGTAAACGATAGCAAGGCGCTGACCCGGGAAAACAGCTCACAGTCAATCACCGCATCCAGTCGCAAGCGACGCATCGCCATGCTGACTTTGACGATGTCAGCTATCAGCGTGCCGCCCGAACGGTCGTCCAGGCTGTGCATGTTCTCGGCTTCGGTCAGTTGCAGCAGCTTGGAGACTTCCTGGTTCTTTTTGAGTTGCAGGATGTGGATCTTGGCCTGGGGGTATTGGCGCCGCAGTTGCGCAAACATCGGGCCGGCGAGCACGATGCTGCCCATCTCGGACAGCAAGATAACCAGGATGTTTTTTGCGTCCTTGGCCACGACGGGCGCTGGTGACGCACCCGAGCTCAGGCGAGCCCACCCCGAAACCCCGGCACACAGCAGCTGGCCTACCCAGCGGTCAATGAAGCGTTGTGTCTGGAGTTTCATGGGTTTCCCGTTGGGGACAGGGCAAATTTAACTCGTAAATCGGGGGCTGTCCGGCAAGTACTTACAAACCGGCTGCGGCGCGCAGTGCGGCTGCTTTATCGGTGCGTTCCCAGGTGAACTCGGGCTCTTCACGGCCGAAGTGGCCGTAGGCGGCAGTTTTCTCGTAAATCGGGCGCAGCAAATCCAGCATCTGGATGATGCCTTTGGGGCGCAGGTCAAAGTGCTCTGCCACCAAAGCCGAGAGCTTGTCGTCGGGAATCACGCCCGTGCCTTCGGTGTAGACCGTGATATTCATGGGCTGGGCTACGCCGATCGCGTAGGCCACCTGCACCTGGCATTGCTTGGCCAGACCCGCGGCCACCACGTTCTTGGCCACATAGCGCGCCGCGTAAGCTGCTGAGCGGTCCACCTTGGATGGGTCTTTGCCTGAGAAAGCACCACCACCATGGGGGCAGGCTCCGCCGTAGGTGTCCACAATGATCTTGCGGCCTGTCAAACCGCAATCACCCTGGGGACCACCGATCACGAAACGGCCGGTGGGGTTGACCAGGTAACGGGTGTTTTGCAGCCATTCTTTGGGCAACACGGGTTTGATGAGCTCTTCAATGATGGCTTCAGTAAAGCTCGCCTTCATGCTGTGCTGGTCGTGCGACTGGTCCGGGCTGTGCTGGGTGGAGAGCACCACGGTGTCAATACTGTGGGGCTTGCCGTCCACGTAGCGCATGGTGACCTGGCTCTTGGCGTCGGGGCGCAAAAAGGGCAGGCGTCCGTCTTTGCGCAGCTGGGCCTGGCGTTCCATCAGGCGGTGGGCGTAATAAATTGGCGCGGGCATCAGCTCGGGCGTCTCGTCGCAGGCATAACCAAACATCAGGCCCTGGTCGCCTGCGCCGGTGTTCAGGTGGTCGTCACTGGCGTGGTCCACGCCCTGGGCAATGTCATTGCTTTGCTTGTCATACGCCACCAGCACCGCGCAGCCCTTGTAGTCGATGCCGTATTCGGTGTTGTCGTAGCCGATACGCTTGATGGTGTCGCGCGCGACCTGGATGTAGTCCACGTGTGCATTGGTGGTGATCTCACCGGCCAGCACCACCAGACCGGTGTTGCACAGGGTTTCAGCCGCGACGCGCGACTTGGGGTCTTGCTTGAAAATCGCGTCCAGGATTGCGTCAGAAACCTGGTCGGCTACCTTGTCGGGGTGGCCTTCGGATACGGACTCGGAGGTGAATAGAAAATCGTTCGCCATGTGTGTTACTCCAAATAAAAACAACAATTCGCGTTGCTTGGGCTTTGGAGCCTTCAGCGAACGCTTTAGCAGATTTGCCCGAAAGGACAAGGCACAATGGCGCGGCGTTTGCGCCCTCCATTGTGGTGGTCGCCCTGCAAGTAGTTCATAACTCAGCGACCGACGCGATCTTACTGCACCCATGCTCCTTGCTTTTCAACTGCTCGCACGCTGGCCGCTGTGGCTGCTGCACGGCGCCGGTGCGCTTCTGGGTTGGCTCGTATTTGTGCTTTCGCCGACCTACCGCCGCCGGTTTCTGGACAACACGGCCCAATCGGGCCTGTCCGTATCCCAATGGCGGCCAGCGGTGGCAGCGGCCGGGCGTCTTAGCCTGGAGCTGCCACGTTTGTGGCTGGGCCGCGCGGTGCCAATTCGTTGGCAGGGTGCCGAACTTATAGAGAGGGCACTGGCCCAAGGCCGGGGCGTGGTTTTCATTACGCCCCACCTAGGCTGCTTCGAGATCACCGCGCAAGCCTACGCGCAGCGTTTTGGCCCGTCGCACCCGATGACCGCCCTGTACCGCCCGGCCCGTCAACCCTGGCTTGCCAAGTTGGAAGCGCGCGTGCGTGCGCGCCCTGGTTTGCTCACGGCACCCACCACCCGCGCCGGCGTGAAGCAAATGCTCAAGGCCCTCAAAGCGGGCCATTGTGTGGGCCTGCTACCGGACCAGGTGCCGCCGCTGCACCAGGGGCTTTGGGCACCTTTTTTTGACAAACCGGCCTACACCATGACTTTGTCGACGAGGCTGGCGCAGCAAACCGGGGCAGTCACCTTGCTGGCCTGGGGTGAGCGTTTGTCGTGGGGGCGTGGTTACGTGGTGCACGTGCTGCCCGCCCCCGAGACGCTGTCAGCCCGGGGTGACGCGGCAGTTGTGCAACTGAACCGGTTGCTTGAAACACTCGTGCGCCAACATCCGGGCCAGTACCTTTGGGGCTATGCGCGCTACAAGGCACCACGGGCCGAAGGGACGGACTAAATTTTGCAAGTGTTGAGCCACATTCCCATTGTGCTGACCCGTGTGCTGGCCTGGCTTCCGTTGCCAGCCCTGCGGGGGCTGGGCGGGCTGCTGGGCCTGCTGCTTTACGTTGCGGTGGGGTCGCGGCGGCGCGTTGTAGACACCAATTTGCGCCTGTGCTTTCCAGCCTGGTCTGACCGGGAGCGGCGCCGGCAGACTTTGAGCTGCTTTGTCTACTTCGCCCAAGCTTGGTTGGACCGGGGTTGGTTGTGGCATGGCCGGCCTGACATGGTGCTGAGGCGCCTACGCATCACTGGCGCAGTGGACGAACTGGCGGGTAGCGCCCCCACCGTGCTCTTTGCGCCCCATTTTGTGGGGCTTGATGCGGGCTGGACAGCGCTCACCCAGCAAATGGCGCGCGGCTTTACGACCATTTACACCCGCCAAGCCAACCCGGTATCAGACGCATGGATTCGACAGGGACGCCAGCGTTTTGGCCCCTGCCATCTGGTGGCCCAGCTCGACGGTGCCCGCCCCGTCATTGCCCGACTCAAGGCGGGCGAGCCCTTGTACCTGCTGCCAGACATGAACTTTGACCCCAAAGACTCTTTGTTTGTGCCGTTTTTTGGCAAGACGGCGGCTACCGTTCCGTCCTTGTCCCGCTTTGCCCGGCTGGCGAGGGCAAAAATTGTTCCGGTGGTCACGCGGATGACGCGTTGGGGCTATGAAGTCGAAATCTTGCCGGCATGGACCGACGTACCGAGTGGCAACCTTGAGGCAGATACTGTTTTGATGAACCAGCGGCTCGAAGCCTACATTCAGACCATGCCAGCCCAGTACTACTGGGTCCACAAACGATTCAAGGACCAGCCCGAAGGCTCGGCCTCTCCTTATTAGAGGGCAGGGGCGGGACGCTGGCCCGGCGGCGATGTCAGGCGGCGTCGGATGGATCCGTTGCCTCGGGTTCGCTGGCAGGCGTCATGGGTGCGGACAAGCCTGCGCCGCCTTGCGGATGCGCCCAATCCCACAGCAGGGTCGCCACTTCTTCGATGCCGGTGCGCTTGGGCGCGGAAAACAGCCGGACCTCGCCGCCACCGGCTTGCAGCTTGGTAATTGACAAGGCCTTGGCGCCTTCGGCGCGGGTCAGCTTGTCCGCCTTGGTCAGCACCACCAGAAATTTGAGCCCTTCTTCCACCCGCGGTCGGATCACGTCGAGCAAGACTTCGTCCAACTCGGTCATCCCGTGGCGTGGGTCACACATCAGCACAATCCCCTTCAGGTTCTCGCGACTGACCAGGTAATTGGCCATCACCTGCTGCCAACGGATCTTGTCCTGCTTTGGCACGGCGGCGTAGCCATAACCAGGCAGGTCGGTCAGCACCGCATCCATCACCCCTTGCTTGCCAAGAGAAAACAGGTTGATGTGCTGCGTGCGGCCGGGGCGTTTGGAGGCAAACGCGAGCTGCTTTTGCTGCGTCAGGGTGTTGATGCAGGTCGATTTGCCGGCATTGGAGCGACCCACGAAGGCGATTTCGGGCACATCGAGTGCGGGCAAAAAGTGAAGTTGCGGTGCAGTGGTCAGAAACTTGGCGGTGTGCAACCAGCCCATGGCAACCGCGCCGGCCGACTTTTCGCTGGCTGCGGCGGGCTTGGGTGGTGGCTGGGGCTTGGGGTTTGTTGTGGCGGTCATGCTTGTAATGGTTGTTGTAGCGGGTAAACCCAAGGCCGCATTGTAGAATGCCGATGTTTTTTGCCCACCCCGCTACACCACTGTCCTATGAAGTCGATCGCACAACTGTTTCTCGTCGCAGCGCTGGCTGCAGGCTCGTTCGCGGTTTCCGCCAACACCCCGGCACCTGAGGCACCGGCCAAAGCGGCCAAGCCCGACTTGGCCAAAGGTGAGGCCAGCTACGGCGCGGTGTGTGCTGCTTGCCACGGAGCCGACGGAAATTCGGGCACGCCTGCAAACCCCAAGCTGGCCCAGCAGCACCCCGAGTACCTGGTCAAACAGCTGCAGGAATTCAAGTCCGGCAAGCGGGCAAATGCGGTCATGAGTGGCATGTCTGCGGCGTTGTCCGAGTCGGATATGCGCAATATCGCCTACTGGCTGACGAGCAAGCCTGCCAAGCCAGGCTTCGCCAAAGACAAAGAGACGGTCGCCTTGGGTGAGCGCATTTACCGCGGCGGCATTGCGGACCGCCAGGTGCCCGCCTGTGCCGGTTGCCACAGCCCCAACGGCGCTGGCATTCCGTCCCAGTACCCCCGCTTGGCCGGACAACACGCTGAATATGCGGCAGCGCAATTGACGTCGTTCCGTGATGGCATTCGCAAGAACAACAGTGTGATGTCCCAAGTCGCTGCAAAATTGAACGATCGCGAGATCAAAGCACTCGCTGATTACGTCGCCGGTTTGCGTTGATACCGCCCCGGCAAGTTGCTTTGTCACTGTGCCGGGGAGTGTTGAGATGCAAAAAAAGAATGCGTTGACCGGGGCCGATGCGCCCCTTGGCAGCGAAATCACGGACCGCCGTATTTTCGAAAATCGCCGGGTTTGGATGCAAAACGCGGCGCGCGGCACCGTAGCACTGGGCGCCACGTCGTGGGCTACGGGCCAAACCATGGCCCAGACGGCAGCGGGTCCTGAGAGACCCGGCAAGCTGCCTCGGTTGGCCAATGTCCCAAGCAAGATCCCAGGCGCGCTGGCGCTGGAAAAGTCAACGGCTTACAAGGACGCCAGTTCCTACAATAATTTCTACGAATTTGGTACCGACAAGGCGGACCCGGCGGCCAACGCCCACACCCTGAGGACCGATCCGTGGTCCATCGAGGTCGAGGGCTTGGTACAAAAGCCCGGAAAATGGGGACTTGAGGATTTGCTCAAACTCAGCCCGATGGAAGAGCGTATTTATCGCCTGCGGTGCGTGGAGGGTTGGTCCATGGTGATTCCATGGGTGGGCTATTCGCTGGCGCAGCTGATTGCACGCGTGCAGCCTCTCGGCAGCGCAAAGTACGTCGAATTTGTATCGATGGCTGACCCCAAGACCATGCCCTTTGTGGGGAGTCGGATTTTGGACTGGCCCTATGTCGAGGCACTGCGCATGGACGAGGCGCTGCACCCCCTCACCCTGCTGACTTTTGGCATGTATGGTGAAGTCCTGCCCAAGCAGAACGGTGCGCCGTTGCGTCTGGTGGTACCCTGGAAATACGGCTTCAAGAGTGCCAAAAGCATTGTCAAGATCCGATTCACGGACAAGCAACCCGCCACCGCCTGGAACAAGGCTGCGGCCAACGAATACGGGTTTTACTCCAACGTCAACCCGCTGGTGGACCACCCGCGCTGGAGCCAGGCCACCGAGCGGCGGATTGGTGAAGACGGACTGTTTTCCAAAAAGCGCAAAACGCTGATGTTCAATGGCTATGAGGCGCAAGTGGGTCAGCTCTACGCGGGCATGGACCTCAAGGCCAACTTTTAGCCGATAGGTCTTGCCCGTGCCGCGCGCCGCAGTCCACCGTTGGCTGCTTGGGCCATGGGCCAAGCCTGTGGTGTTTGTCCTCGCACTGTTGCCACTGGTTTGGTTGGTCTACGCGGCCGTTTATGACCACCTGGGTGCCAACCCCGCAGAAGCGCTGGTGCGGTCCACAGGAGACTGGTCCTTGCGATCTCTGTGCTGTGTGCTGCTGGTCACGCCACTGCGGGTGATTGCCGATGTGCCGGCGTTGGCACGACTGCGGCGGATGTTGGGGTTGTTTGTCTATTTTTACGTGAGCCTCCATTTTTTGGCCTATGGCTGGCTGGACATGGGTCTGGATCTCGGAGATATCACCAAGGACATTGCCAAGCGCCCCTTTATTTTGGTGGGGTTCACCGCGCTGGTGTTGCTGACGCCGCTGGCGCTGACCTCCTGGAACGGTGCGATTCGCGCGCTGGGGTCTGTGCGATGGCGTAACTTGCACCGCCTGGTTTACGCGATCGCCGTGCTGGCCGTGCTGCACTTTTTCTGGATGCGCGCCGGTAAGCGTGATTTCGCGGAAGTGGCGGTCTACGCCGTGATCTTGGTCGGTTTGCTTGGCTGGCGCGTCTGGCGCCGGTTTAGCCGACCAAGGATTCGGTCGCGAACAGATCTTTAACGGATTCCCGGGCGCGCACCAAGGTGGCGCGACTGCCGTCGACCAACACCTCTGCGGAACGGCCCCTGGAGTTGTAATTGCTGGCCATGCTCATGCAATACGCCCCGGCCGACATGACCGCCAACAGATCACCGGCACCCACTTGAAGGCTGCGGTCTCGCCCAATCCAGTCGCCGCTTTCGCACACCGGGCCCACCACGTCACAGACCAGGGCCGGCGCGGCCCGCGGAGTCGCATCCAAGGGCTCGATGGCATGGAAGGCCTGGTACATGGCGGGACGCGGCAGGTCGTTCATGGCGGCGTCCACGATACAAAAATTCTTTTGCTCCCCGGGCTTCATGTAAAGCACCTCAGTCAGGCAAACCCCGGCATTGCCCACCAGCGAGCGACCAGGTTCAATCATCAGCTTGCGCTGGCCAAAGTCGCGTGCGTCGAGTTTGGCCAGCAGTTGTACCCACAGTGCGTCGGCTTGCGGGGGCGTGTCACCCTGGTAGTTGATGCCCAGGCCTCCGCCAAAGTCAATATGTTCGATGGCGATGCCACTGGCTTCAATGCTTTGAACCAGATCCAGCATGCGGTCCATGGCATCCAGGTAGGGGGTGGCATCCGTGATTTGGGAGCCGATGTGGCAATCTATGCCGACGATCTTCAGGCCTGGCAAGGACGCGGCATGCTGGTACACCGCCAGCGTGCGCTCGTGGGCAATACCAAATTTGTTGCCTTTGAGGCCTGTGGAAATATAGGGGTGGGTCTTGGGGTCCACGTTGGGGTTCACACGAATACTGATGGGCGCGCGCAGTTGCATGTCCACGGCAACCGCATTGAGCACCTCAATTTCAGCTTCGCTCTCGACGTTAAAGCATCCGATGCCCGCAGACAAGGCTTGGCGCATTTCGGCGCGGGTCTTGCCCACCCCAGAAAAAATCACTTTCGACACATCGCCACCCGCCGCCTGCACACGGGCGAGTTCGCCGGCCGACACAATGTCAAAGCCGCAGCCGGCCTGGGCAAACACCTGCAGCACGGCCAGGGTGGAGTTGGCCTTCATGGCGTAGCAGATTTGCGCCCTGCGTCCGGCAAAACCGCGTTGGTAAGCCGCGAGCGCTGCCAGCATGGCGGCTTTGGAGTAGACAAACAGGGGCGTGCCGTGCTCTTGAGCCAGCGCGCTCAGGGCGCAGCCCTCTGCATGCAACTGCGCCTGCGCGTAATGGAAAAAGGGCTGACCGGGAAGTGTGGAATGCATGGGCGATTTTTCAAGAAACGCCGACATGGGCGATGATAGGAAGTGTCGAAGCTGAGGGCAGCGCAGTCGGGGTGAGCGCCATCTTGGGTGGCAAATACAGCGGCCCCGTCTGTCCGCAACCTGCTAGATTCAGCAAGCAGGCCAGCGCAACGTAAGCGGTGGCCCGTGTTTTTTTTGTTTTCAACATGGTGAAATTGTAATGACCGACCTTGAGTTCCTGGACCGCGCTGAATCTCTGCTCCAAGCCTTGGAAGCCCGATGCGACGAACTGAACGAACAATCCGAGGTCGACATCGACAACCAGCGTACCGGCGGCATGGTGACACTGAGCTTCGCCAACCGCAGCCAGATCATCATCAATCTGCAAAAACCCCTCCAGGAGGTGTGGATGGCGGCGCGTTCAGGTGGTTACCACTACCGTTTTGTCGATGGGCATTGGCAAGACACCAAGGGTCAGGGCGAGTTTTTTTCTGCGCTCAGCCGCGACGCCAGCGCCCAATCAGGACTGGCGCTCGACTTCAGGCCCTGAACGGCGGGGGGTGGCCAACCGGCGCCCAGTTCAGTTTCGGAACAAATCCAAAATCGACTTTTTCTCGTCGGTGGCGGGAAGCGCCTGGTGTGGCGCTCCCGCCCCGACAGCGCCCACGCCCCCATTTTTGGCGAATTCTTCGAAATACCATTCGTTGTTCAACCGAACGATCCCCTCGGGAGGCTCAGGCTCCATCACGGGCACATTTTTGAGCGCAGTTTCCATGAAACTGATCCAGACCGGCAGACTCAGGCCGCCGCCCGTTTCCCGGTCACCGAGTTTGCGCGGTGTGTCGTACCCGATCCAGGTCACCGCAGCCAAGGTGGGCTGGTAGCCTGCGAACCAGGCGTCCATGGAGTCGTTGGTGGTACCCGTTTTCCCGTAGACATCGGGGCGCTTGAGCGTGGCCTGCGCGCGGGCCGCGGTTCCTGAGCGCGTGACTTCCTGCAACAGACTGGTCATCATGAAGGCGTTGCGCGGCTCAATGGCGCGATTGTCTTCACTCAGTTCAGGGGTCGCCGTTTCCACCAGGACTTTGCCGCGCTGTTCGCTGACCTTGGTGACCAGCCAGGGGTTGATACGGATGCCGCCGTTGGCAAATACCGAATATCCAACCGCCATTTGCATGGGCGTGACCGAGCCCGCGCCCAGAGCCATCGTCAGATACGGCGGATGTTTCTCGGCATCAAAGCCAAATCGACTGATCCATTCCTGGGCATATTGGGTGCCTGTCGATTGCAGGATCTGGATCGAGATCATGTTTTTTGACTTGGCCAGTGCTTTGCGCAAAGACATGGGGCCTTCAAACGTGCCGTCGTAATTTTTGGGTTCCCAGGGCTGGCCGCCAGTCACGCCCGCGTCGAAAAACAAGGGCGCGTCATTGATCACGGTCGAGGCCGTAAAGCCTTTTTCCAGCGCAGCTGAATAAATGAAGGGTTTGAAGCTGGACCCCGGCTGTCGCCAAGCCTGGGTCACGTGGTTGAACTTGTTTTTGTTGAAGTCAAAGCCGCCCACCAAGGCCTTGATGGCACCGTCTCTTGGATCCAGCGCCAAAAATGCCCCTTCCACTTCAGGGAGCTGGGTGATCTCCCAACTGCCTTTGGGCGTTTTGGCGACCCGAATCACCGCACCCGGACGCAGGCGAATGTTGGGCGCGGCTTTCTCGGACAGCCCCGACTGGACGGGTTTGAGGCCTTCGCCGGTGATTTCCAGCGTTTCACCGCCCTGACGCATGGCACGTACCCGCTTGGCGTCGGCCTCGATGACCACGGCGGATTGCACGTCACCGTTGTCCGGGTGCTCGTCCAGAACCTCATCGACGGCGTCCTCAATCTCTTGCGCATCGGTCGGCAAATTGATGAATTTCTCGGGGCCCCGGTACACCTGACGCCGCTCAAAATCCATGATGCCCCGGCGAAGTGCCCGATACGCGGCTTCTTGCTGCGCGCTGACCACGGTGGTGCGCACGTCCAGGCCGCGGGTGTAAGTCTCGTTGCCATATTGCGCAAACATCGCCTGTCGGACCATTTCAGCCACGTATTCGGCATGCACCTGGGTCCGCGTTGCGGCGGTTTTGACGTGCAGCACCTCACTTTTTGCGGCGTCTGCCTGCGCGGCGGTAATGAAGCCGTTGTCCAGCATGCGCTCAATGATGTATTGCTGGCGTATTCGCGCGCGCTTGGGATTTTTGATCGGGTTGTAGGCCGAAGGTGCCTTGGGCAGACCCGCGAGCATGGCGGCCTCGGCCACCGTGATCTCCTTGAGCGGCTTGCCGAAATAGGTCTCGCAAGCGGCCGCGAAGCCATAGGCCCGGTTGCCCAGATAAATCTGGTTCATGTAAATTTCAAGAATCTGGTCTTTGGTCAGCGTGTGTTCGAGCTTGAAAGTCAGCAACACCTCGTAAATCTTGCGCGTAAAGGTCTTTTCAGACGACAAATAGACGTTTCGAGCCACCTGCATGGTGATGGTGGATGCCCCCTGGCTTTTGGAGCGGCCCACGTTGGCCAGTGCCGCGCGCACCATGCCGATGTAGTCAATACCGCCGTGCTGAAAAAAGCGGGCGTCCTCAATCGCCAAAATCGCGTTTTTCATGACATCTGGAATATCGGCGATGGGTGTGAGCGTGCGGTGCTCCTCGCCAAACTCGCCGAGCAGATCCCCTTCGACCGAATACACGCGCAAGGGCAGCTTGGGGTGATAGTCCTCGAGATCTGAGATGTCAGGCAAGTTGGGGTAGGCCAGGGCCATGGTGATGGCAATCAGGATCAGCAAGGACACGACACCTGCCACTCCCAGCCCAAACAAAACGACCAGAGCACGAATAACCCAGGCGCCCAGGGAACGTGGCGGCGTGGAAGGCGCAGTTTGCGGTGTGGCGGGAGGCGCAGGGTTTGGCATGGAAGCTTCCAAAGGGTGTTTCAGCACCCAAAGGGTGGTGGGCTGGACCCAAGGCGATCAATAAACAGGAGTATCGCTTGCTAAGCGACCGAAAAAGCAGCGCAATTTTAGGTTGCTCACGCCTTGCCGCCACAAATACCGAAATAACTGAGAGGCTTTACTGATAGGATTGGTAACATTTTTCGCCGATAGTAAAAGTAAAAATTTCGTCACAAGGGTGGATTTTTGATTGATATAAATTCTTTGTTGCGACGAAAGCCTGATGAAATTCTTGGAATTGACATTAGCGCATCGGCAATCAAGCTCGTAGGTTTGGGGGGGACGGTGGCCAAGCCCGTCTTGGAATACTGTGCCAAAGATGCATTGGCCGAGGGAGTGATCGTTGAGGGGGCGATTGAAAAACCCACCGAGCTGTCGGCCGCCCTGCGCCTTCTTGTCAAAAACTCTGGTGCCCGAACGAAGAATGTCGCGGTTGCCTTGCCGTCATCGGCGGTGATCACCAAAAAGTTAACGATCCCGGCCGGATTGCCTGAGATGGAGATGGAAGTCCAGGTCGAGAGCGAGGCCAAGCAATATATTCCCTTCCCCCTCGAAGAAGTCAGCCTGGATTTCTGTGAAATTGGGCCCAGCGCCGTGACGCCTGGCAGTGTCGATGTACTGATTGCTGCGGCCCGGCGCGAGCGCGTGGAAGCGCTTCAGGAGGTGTTGGAGTCTGCTGGGCTCAAGCCAGTGGTGGTGGATGTCAACTCCTACGCGACCCGACTTGCGCTGGGCCGGGTCATTGACCTCCAGGCCAAGGCCACCCCTGGAATGCTGTCCGTACTCTTCAGGCTGGGCGCCACCATGACCACCATGCAAGTCCTTCGGGGGCAAGATCTGGTGTACGAACGCGAGCAAACCCTCGGTGGGAACCAGTTGACCCAAAAAATTGCGCAACATTACGGCCTGTCCACCGCGGATGCTGAGATCAAGAAGTGCAAAGGCAGCCTGGCACACGACTACGAAGCACGCCTGCTGATTCCCTACGTCGACAGTCTGGTCCAGGAACTGGTTCGCGCACTGCAGTTTTTCTTTAATAGCAGCCAGTACAACAAGGTCAATCAGGTGTTGTTGGCGGGAGGTGGCGCGCTTCTTCCCGGATTGCCACTGGCGGTCGCCAGCCGTGTGCAGGTTCCCTGCATTGTGGTCAACCCCTTCGAAGGCATGGCTCTGGGCGCGAAGCTGGATCGCACGCGCGTGTTGCAAGACGCGCCCATTTATCTGGGTGCTTGTGGTCTGGCATTGCGGAGGTTATTGAGTTGATACTGCTCAATCTACTGCCGCACCGCGAGCTTGCGCGCAAGAAAAAACGTGAGCAATTTATTGCCGCGGTCACCCTGGCGGCCTTGGTGGGCGTCGGAATATCCTTGCTGGCCTTCAGCTGGTACCAGGCTGCCATCAGTAACCAGCGCACGATCAACGCAACGCTTGATGCGGAAATCCTGACCCTGGACCAACAGATCAAGGATATCAAGGGGCTTGAGTCCCAAATTGCGGCGCTGCAAGCGCGCCAACGCACGGTGGAAGACGTACAGGCAGACCGTAATCAGTCGGTCCATTTGTTGTCTGAGCTCGCGCTCCAAGTGCCCGCAGGGGTATTGCTGACCAAGGCGACCCAAACCGATCAGACGGTACTGATCAGTGGCACGGCGCAGTCCAACGAACAGGTCTCGGACCTGTTGCGCAACCTGGCATCCGGCAGTGCCTGGTTTTCCAAGCCCGAATTGTTGGAGTCTGTGGCAGCCCCCATGGCCCTGTCCGGCAAGGATCAGCGTACGTTTTTCAATTTCAGCCTGCGGGCGGTTTTGATCCGTGCACCGGATGCCGCGGGCCCAGCCTTGCCTGGCAGCGCCGCTAGCGCCACTGGCCTTGGCCAGACCCCATAGCCCCCCCGATACCCCGCGATATGGCTCAAATGCAACGCCCCACCATTCAGCTTGCTGCGCTGCAAGAGCGCATCTTGTTGCAGTTTGAAGACCTCGACACCAATGATCCCTCGAGCTGGCCGCCCCTGCCGCGCGCTTTGCTGCTGATCGCGATCGCCTGCTTGGTGATGGTTGCCCTGTGGTTTGTTTGGATTGGCGATGTTGCCAGCGAACTGGAGCAGACCGCCGCCAAAGAGGTGCAGCTTCGGGTGGACTTCAAAACCAAACTCACCCAAGCCGCCAACCTGGAGTTTCTTAAAAAGCAGCGGGACCAGGTTGAGGCTTATGTGAAGCAACTGGAAAGCCAGTTGCCGAGCCGCTCCGAGATGTCGGCACTGCTTTTCAGCATCAACCAGCTTGGCCAAAAGCACAACTTGCAGTTCGAGACTTTCCGTCCTGGTCAGGTGGTGCTCAAACCCTATTACGCCGAGTTGCCGGTCAATATTCGGGTGATTGGTAATTTTCATGAGTTCGGAAAATTTGCATCAGACGTCGCGTTTTTGCCGCGCATTGCCACCTTGGGAAACATCAGTATCTCGGCCAAAACGGATTCGACCATGGTCTTGGATGCCACCTTGAAAACATATCGCTACCTCGACAGTGACGAGGCGTCCGCAGCACCGGGCAAAGTGGCCGGCGAGGTCAAAAAATGAGTGTCAGCCTCCTTGGTTTAATGCGTTGGGTGCCCGCAATGGTGCTGTCGGTGCTTGTGACGGCCTGCGGCTACACCAGCGAACAAGATCTGCGCGGCTTTTTGGAAGCCGAACGCGCTGCGCTGCGCCCGGTTTCCAAGGCCATCAAGCCGCCCGTGCCTTTTGAGGCTGCTCCCTACGAGGGCGACGCTAAACCGGATCCCTTCAGCAAGCAGGCCTTCGTGCAGGCCATGGTGGGTCTCGCCAAGTCGAGCAAGCCCAACCTCTCTACCCCGGAACTGTCGCGTGCCAAGGAGCCGTTGGAGGCACAGTCTCTTGACTCCATGGTGCTGGTTGGGGTGCTTGCCAAGGACGGCAAAAGCGTGGCTCTGGTGCGTTCCGAAGGCAAGTTGTATCAGGTCTCGCCCGGCAATTACCTGGGCCAGAACTTTGGGAAAGTGACCAAAGTTGAGGACGCGCGCGTCACAGTCCGAGAAATCGTGCAAAACGATATGGGTGAGTGGTCGGTGCGCAGCACCATCTTGAAATTGCAGGAGATGTCCAAGTGATAAGAAAAATAAGGGCGCCTCGGGCGATATTCAGGGCGCTGTGGGGTGCTTGTCTGCTGTCGGCGACCCTGTCCGTATGGGCCCAAAACGCGATCGTTGGTATTGCAGGGTCGATCCAGGGGGACGTTGAAACCGTACGCATCGAATTTTCCCAGCCGTTGGCGGCCTTGCCGACGGCCTTTGTTACCCAGAACCCAGCGCGCATTGCGCTGGACTTTGTCGGTGTGAGCGGCGGCGCCAAGCGCTCTACCGTGGACATCAACCAAGCCAATGTGCAGTCCGCCGATCTGGTGCAGACCGATGAGCGTAGTCGGGTGGTTTTGAGTTTGAAGCGACTTGCGTCGTATGCCCTGCAAAAGGAAGGCCGGACCCTGTTGGTGACATTGGAGCCGCAGGCCAGCGCGCCGCAAATCGAGCCTGCCCAAAACCGCATTTCGGCGCCGCGCCGCCTGGACGAGCCGCTTGGCGCAATCGAATTTCGGCGCGCCACGGACGGTGCAGGGCGGGTGCGCATAGCGCTACCCAGCAGCAAAGTCAGCGCCGATATCAAGCAGCTTGGAAGCAGCCTGATCGTCGAGCTTTCCAATGTGAGTCTGCCCGAGCGGTTGCGCCGGCGTCTCGATGTAAGTGACTTTGGTACACCGGTACAAACGGTCACCACCACAGAAGTGGGCGACCGCGTGCGCATGGTGGTCGCACCGCAGGGCGAGTGGGAACATACGGCCTACCAAACCGAAACCGAGCTGATCATCGACATTAAGCCACTGACGGTCGACCCTAAAAAACTCACCCAAGGCGCGGGCTACAACGGACAAAAGTTGTCGCTCAACTTTCAAAGCATTGATGTGCGCCAGGTACTGCAGGTCATTGCGGATTTCACGGGCTTTAACGTGGTTACCTCGGACTCGGTGACCGGCGCCGTGACTTTGCGCTTGCAAGACGTACCGTGGGACCAGGCGCTGGACATCATTTTGCAAAGCAAAGGTCTGGGTGTGCGCAAGAATGGCAGTGTGATGTGGATCGCTCCCAAAGAAGAAATCGCCGCCAAGGAAAAGCTGGAGTTCGAGTCCAAGATTTCGTCGGAAAACCTGGAGCCCCTGCGGACCCAGTCTTTTCAGCTCAACTACGCCAAGGCCGCGGACATTGCGCCGCAGCTCACTGCTGGTGGTGGTAGCAGCGCCCCGGCGGCCCCTGGCGCTGCTGCAGGTGCCGGTGGTGCCCGAATTTTGAGCTTGCGCGGAAGCGCCATTGCGGAAGTGCGGACCAACCAGCTGTTTGTCACCGATATTCCAAGCAAACTCGACCAGGTCGCCCAACTGATTGCCAAGGTCGACATTGCCGTCCGCCAAATCGTGATTGAGGCCCGTATCGTCGAGGCTGACGACAGCTTTGGCAAATCGCTGGGTGTCAAGCTGGGCGGGGCCGATGTGCGGGCCTCCAAAGGCGGAGACGGTGGATATACCGTCGGCGGTGAAAACCGGGTGGCGTTTGGCACTAGCTACTCCAACGCGGTAGGTGCCAGCGGCTTTGGCGGCACCAACGACGTCACCTCTAATTTTGTGAACCTGCCCGCATTGGGGCAGGGCGGCTACAACCCAGCGGCCTTCGCGGTCACCTTGTTCAGCGCTGCCTCCAACCGCTTGATGGGTCTTGAAATATCAGCCATTGAGTCGGACGGCAAGGGCAAAGTCGTCTCCAGTCCGCGCGTGATCACGGCCGACCAGGCCAAAGCAGTGATTGAGCAAGGTGTTGAGATCCCCTACCAAATTGCGACCAGCAGCGGTGCCACCTCCATCGCGTTTCGCAAAGCGACGTTGCGATTGGACGTGACTCCCCAGATTACCCCAGACGGCAATGTCAACCTGGACCTTGAAGTCAACAAGGACAGTCTGGGCGTGACCACACCCGGAGGCATCGCGATCAATACCAAGCGTGTCAAAACTCAGGTACTGGTGGAAAACGGCGGTACCGTGGTCATCGGTGGCATCTTTACGCAAGAAGAACAAGACGATCAAACCAAAGTGCCTTTTTTTGGCGATTTGCCGTTTGTCGGCGTCTTGTTCAAAAGCACTACCCGCAGCTCCAAGAAGAAAGAAATGCTGGTGTTCATAACACCTAAGCTGGTGTCCGAGCGGGCGATGGTGCGGTGATTAACAAAAATAATGCACGGGGGGTGTCGTGATGCGCGTCGTTAAAGTTTGTTTGATTTTTCTTGTCCTCTTAATTCTTGGGGCTTGTGGCGGCGGCGGGGGGAATGCGAGTGGTAGCGGCGGGAGCACGAGCGACGGTGGGTCACAGCCTGCGTCCGCACCCCAGATCACAGTCTCTGTCGTTAACGATGCTGACTTGCCTGTCGCCGGCAACTCCATTGGTAACGGCGGCAGTTATTTCGCAGTCGCCAAGGTTGTCGATGCAAAGGGTTCTGCGGTGGAAGGAGCTTTAGTGACTTTTTCAGTGAGCGACGCTGCGACGGTCACCTTATTAGATTCCAGTGTTTTAACCAAACCCACTGGCTTGGCGAAAGTGAAAATCCAACCTGCAGGCTTGGCGGCCAGGGGTGCCGCTGTGCTGACCGTTTCGTCAAAGGTAGGCTTAGTCACCATCACCGGCACCGTAAATCTGCAGGCGACACCGTCAAACGTTACTTTGGGCTCGATCTCTGCGTCACCGGCGGCGCTTAAGGCCTTTCAAAATGCGGCGGTGGCTGTGCAATCGTTAGTTGATGGGTCAGCGGCAGGAGCTGGTACGGTCTCGGCGACTTTCACCGCACCGTGCGGTGTCTTCAGCCCATCCACCGCTTACTCCGACGGTGCCGGCGTGATAACCACCACTTTTCAGCCCTCGGGTGGCATTGCCTGTCTGACGGGCGAGGTCAAGCTCACAGCAACAGCAAATGGTTCGAGTGTTAGCAAAGTAACGACGGTCACAATCGTCGGCGCAACAGCCAGCACTGTCAATTTTTCAGGGGCCACTACACCATTGTTGGTGGCACGGAGTGTCGGAGGCTCTTTTTCAAGGTCGCGGCTGACCTTCAAGGTCTTAGACAACGCTGGTACACCCATGCGCTCACAGCAGTTGACTGCGGCACTATCCGCCAGTTCAATCAATGCTGGCATTCAGTTTGACGGGGGGACCACCGCACCCCAAATCATCACTACGGTCGAAGGTGGCCTGGCAACGGTGGGGGTGATCTCTGGAAACATTTTTGTCCCTGTGCTGGTCACGGCAACCCTCGTCGATGACGAGTCGGTTTCCGCCACTTCTTACGGGGTCTCAGTGACGTCTGGCGCGGCGACTCAAATGACCATGTCGCTGGCGTCTCAAGTGGCTAGCATGGAGTCATGGGGATTTGATGGTGTGAAAAATATTCTCACAATGTCCGTTTCCGATCGCTTAGGAAATCCATTGCCCTTGGGCACGGTCGTCAACTTTGTGACCAACCACGGCATTATCGGGAGCACCTCCGGTGGCACGTGTACTTTGGCTGCGGACTCGACTTGCAGTGTCGCCTATTCCAGCCTTAATTCGAGTAGTCGCCCTGCGAATGGCCGAGTCGCAATATTGGCCTATTTGAACGGTGAGGAGAGTTTCGTAGATTACAACGGCGACAGCGTGTGGCAGGTTGGAGAGCCTTTTGAGACTATTGGTTGGCCTTACATTGACGCGAATGAAAATGGGCGATACGACACCGGCGAGCAAAAAATTGGGCTTGCGCCTGCCGCTACCGGGCCTTGCAGCAGCGGTTACCCCTCGGTGGCAAATACTTGCAATACGGCGGTTTGGGATGGCAACGTGATCGTGCGCAAGCAGATTATTGTGGTGCAAGCCACGCAGTTTGCGGTCATCGAACCCACGACACCGCGACATGCGGATCGGTTTAATGTTTGGATATCGGACAGTAATGGGAACTCTAAGGTCGTTCAAGATCTTCGTTACAAAAATGCTTTGGGAGTTTATGTCCCATATTCGCGCTCCGTAGGCCGAAACTCTATGCCTACGAAATCTAAAGTTTCTGCTGAGGTTGTCGTTTTAAATCCCGACGCGCCGCCTAAATGCAAAGTTCTGAATATGAGTAGCGATGCGATTGGATTTACGACCGATGCCGCAGAGTTCGTTGTTTATTTGAACGAGGCAGCCGATTGCCTGACCGTTCCGATCAAGGTCACTGTCAGCACCCCAGGCAATTCGATCGCCGGTGAAGCTTCCGTAACGTCCTTCACCTTTACCAGCAGTTCGTTTATCTTGCCCTAGAGACATTGGCGCTACCATGCGCTCTGTCCAAGGATTAAAGAGTTTTCGAATTGATCTCCCTCATAGGCCTCCCAGGCTCCGGCAAATCTACCGTGGGCCGCCAGCTTGCCCGGCGCTTGCAGCTGCCCTTTGTCGACTCTGACCAAGCGATTGAGGCGCGGCTGGGTTGCTCGATTCGTGAGTTTTTTGAGTTGGAGGGCGAGGCCCGCTTTCGCGAGATTGAGTCCGAGACGATTGACGCGCTGACCCAAAAGGGGGCGTTGGTTTTGTCGACCGGTGGGGGGGCGGTGCTGCGGGCGGAAAACCGGGAGCACCTTCGTGCGCGTGGTCGGGTGATTTATCTCAAGTCGCACCCGGAAGAGCTGATCCGCAGGCTGCGTCACGACACCAATCGGCCCTTGCTTCAGGTGGCCGACCCGATGGCCAAATTGCGTGAGCTGTTTGCGGCCCGTGATCCGTTGTACCGGCAAACTGCCCACTTTGTGGTCGAAACCGGGCGGCCATCGGTGGCTACGCTGGTCAATATGATTGTGATGCAGCTTGAGCTGAACCCCGAAGCGCCTCTAAACTCGGAGCCATGAGCGCCTCCATTCCCATGCAAGCAGTGTCCATTGACCTGCAAGACCGCAGCTATTCCATCGCCATTGGCGCCGATTTGATCGCCCAAACGGCCACCTTTGACGGTTTGCCCAAGGCGTCTGCTGCCTTGATCGTTACCAATGCCACGGTGGCACCGCTGTACGCGGCAGGCCTGCAGGCCGCCCTGGCCCCGCGCTACAAAGCGGTGCATCTGGTGGTTTTGCCCGACGGTGAAGAGTTCAAAACCTGGCAGACGCTGAACCTGATTTTTGATGCGCTCCTGGAAAACAGCTGCGACCGCAAGACCGTGTTGTTTGCGCTGGGCGGCGGCGTGGTGGGCGATATGACCGGTTTTGCCGCTGCCAGCTACATGCGCGGCGTACCTTTTGTGCAGGTGCCCACTACCTTGCTTGCGCAGGTGGATTCGTCGGTGGGTGGCAAGACTGGCATCAATCACCCCTTGGGCAAAAACATGGTGGGCGCGTTTTATCAGCCCCAGCGTGTGGTTTGTGACTTGAGCTCGCTCAAAACCTTGCCAGAGCGTGAAATCAGCGCGGGCTTGGCCGAAATCATCAAGTACGGGCCGATTGCTGATATGGAGTTTTTGGACTGGCTTGACGCCAACCTGGATGCGTTGCGCGCCCGCGATGTGGGTGCGCTGGCCCACGCGGTGCGCCGCAGCTGCGAAATCAAGGCGCACGTGGTGGCGCAGGACGAACGTGAGGGCGGGCTGCGCGCCATTCTGAACTTTGGCCATACTTTCGGCCACGCCGTGGAGGCGGGCCTGGGCTATGGCCAGTGGCTGCACGGTGAGGCCGTGGGTTGCGGCATGGTGATGGCTGCGCATCTGTCGCAGCGTCTGGGGCTGGTGGATGCGGCCTTCGTGCAGCGCCTGACCCGACTGATTGAGCGCGCTGGTTTGTCCACCGTGGGGCCCCGACTTGACGCCCAAGACAACGCGGGGCGTTATTTGGACCTGATGCGTGTGGACAAAAAGGCCGAGGGCGGCGAGATACGGTTTGTGTTGATTGACGGGCCGGGGGGCGCCTGCGTGCGTGGTGCGACCGACGCCTTGGTGCGCGAGGTGATCGACGCCTGCTGCGCTCCGGCAGCCTGATGGTTGCGCCCTACGCCAGCGATCCGGCACAGACGCGCGGCCGGCGCTTTGCGCAAGCGGCTGCACCCACGCGTACCGAGTTCCAGCGCGACCGCGACCGCATCGTGCACTGCACGGCATTCAGGCGATTGGTCTACAAAACCCAGGTCTTTTTGAATCACGAGGGCGACCTGTTCCGGACCCGACTCACGCACTCCCTGGAGGTGGCACAGCTGGGGCGGTCCATGGCGCGTTCACTTCGGCTCAACGAGGATTTGGTCGAAGCGATTGCGTTGGCGCATGACCTGGGCCACACGCCTTTTGGCCACGCGGGCCAAGACGCCTTGCATGCCTGTATGGCGGACTTTGGCGGGTTTGAGCACAATTTGCAAAGCCTGCGGGTGGTGGACCACCTTGAAGAGCGCTACCCTGATTTTGACGGGCTCAACCTTTGCTTTGAGACTCGCGAGGGAATTTTGAAGCACTGTTCCCGCCATAACGCTGCAGCACTGGAACGCACTGAGCTGCCGTTTGCCGATGGACAGGGAGGGGTTGGCGCGCGGTTTTTGTTGCGCCAGCAGCCCAGTCTCGAGGCACAGTTGTGCAATTTGGCCGATGAAATTGCCTACAACGCCCACGATATCGACGACGGCGTGCGGTCTGGGTTGATCAGCTTCGCGCAAGCGCAAGAGGTGCCCCTGTTTGCCGACTTTGCCGCCCAGGCACTGGCAGCACACCCGCCGCTGTCGGAGCCGAAAAATGCGCGGCGCTGGCTTTATGAGGCGATTCGCCTGATGTTGAGCAGCCAGGTGTATGACTTGATTGACGCCACCCAAATCGCGCTGGCCGAGCACCGGCCGGACAGCGCGCAGGCGGTGCGCCTGTGCCCCGAGCTGCTGCGCTTCAGTCCGGAGATGCGTGCAGGCACCCAGGCGCTGAAGGCGTTTTTGTTGGCCTCACTCTACCGCCACCCGCAGGTGGTGGAAACCATGGAGCGTGCCAAGCAGATAGTGCGCGACCTGTTCGCCGCCTACCTGAACGACCCGCAGGCCATGCAAGCTGCAGGTTCGCCGCGCCAGGTACATGAAAACGTCCCTGATTTGCCGCGCCGTGTGGCCGACTACATTGCCGGTATGACCGACCGCTTTGCTGCCCGCGAGCACGAGCGGCTGACGGGCTTGCGCCTGCTGGCATGACGACCATTGTGCTCACGCCTGAGGCCGTGATCGCCGTGGTCGACGCCACCCGGCGCTGGGTCGAACGCGCCGTGATCGGGCTCAACCTGTGCCCGTTTGCCAAGGGCGTGCAGGCCAAGGGGCAGGTGCACTACACGGTGAGTGATGCTGATGGAGCAGAGGCGCTGCTGGCCGACCTGAAGCTGCAATTGCAGGAGTTGCAGGCCAGCGACCCGGTGCAGCGCGACACCACGCTTTTGATTGCACCCCTGGCATTTCCTGATTTTTTGGACTTCAACGATTTCTTGGATCGGGCCGACCGCCTGCTGCGCAAGCTGCGATTGGACGGTGATTTTCAGATTGCCAGCTTTCATCCTGCGTTTCAATTTGCCGATGCGCCGGCTGAGGACATCAGCCACTTCACCAACCGCGCGCCCTATCCCATACTGCACCTGTTGCGGGAGGACAGCATTGACCGCGCGGTGGAGGCTTTTCCGGATGCGGCCCTGATTTTTGAGAAAAACGTGGCGACCCTGCGTGCCTTGGGTGTCGCGGGGTGGCAGGCGCTTGATGTAGGTCCGACCCTGCTTTGTCCGATGCATGCTGGGACGGGTGATACTTCGGCATGAATTCTCGTTTCCAAGTCGCGCGCCCCCTTGAGGCAAAAAAGCGCAAGGCCCCCCCAGCTGCGCGCGGCGGTGCCTTAAGTGAGGACGTTCGCAACGCCATCCGCCCCGGCCAGTCGGTGGCGCTTTTGCAAGCGCTGCACATTCTGACCGCGGACGCCCGGCTGAACCAAGATTCGCGTCGCAAGCTCAAGCAGGTCTACCACCTGTACCAGTTCATTGAAAAACTGCTGCTGGAGCTGCCCCCCCGTACCGACGCGGTCGGTTCGCAGGCGGCCCTTACGGTGGCGGACCACGGTGCGGGCAAGTCGTATTTGGGTTTTATCTTGTACGACCTTTTCTTCAAGGCGCTGGGCAGTGGCCACATTTACGGTATTGAAACCCGCGCCGAACTGGTCGAAAAATCGCAGCAGCTCGCACAGGCCCTGGGTTTTGACCGGATGACGTTTTTGAATCTGAGCGTGGCCGAATCGACCACGTCGGAGGCCTTGCCCCGTCAGATTGACGTCGTCACCGCGCTGCACGCCTGCGACACCGCTACCGATGACGCCATTGCCTTTGGCCTTGCCAAACGTGCCCGTGCTTTTGCCTTGGTGCCCTGCTGCCAGGCCGAGGTGGCCCGCCACCTGGGGGGCAGCCGCGCGCTGATGCTTGCGCGCACGCCGCTCGCCGAGCTCTGGCGCCACCCCTTGCATGCCCGGGAGTTGGGTAGCCAGCTGACCAACGTTTTGCGTTGCCTCTACCTCGAAGCCATGGGCTACCAGGTCACGGTGACCGAGCTCGTGGGCTGGGAGCACAGCATGAAAAATGAGCTCATTCTTGCGCGCTTTACCGGTCAGAAAAAACGGGCGGCGGCAGAGCGACTGCGCGCAGTTCTGAAAGAGTTTGGCCTCGAGGCCCTGCTTGACACGCGGTTTACATTGCCGCCCGACAATTCAGGTGACAACCAAAAATGAGTCTGGCCCGTTGCCTGCTTGTCTTCAATTTGCACCCCACGGAGGAATTACCATGAAAAAACTGATCTCACTCACCCTGACCGCCGCCGCCATTGCAACCTTGGCAGCCTGCGCCAGCAGCAGCCCGGACACGATCCGCCGCAGCGACACACAAACCATGTCCCAGGTGCAAGACGGTGTCATCCTGTCAGTGCGCACCGTGACCGTAGAGGGCAGCCAAAGCGGTGTAGGTGGCGTTGTGGGTGGGGTTGTCGGCGCGATCGCCGGTTCGGCGGGCAGCGGCGTGCAGCGTGAACAAAACGTGCTCGGCTTGTTGGGCGCAGTCGCTGGGGCTGCTGCAGGCAACGCGGTCGAACGAATGGGCACCAAGGAAGAGGCCGTAGAGATCATCGTCCAGCTTAAAAACGGCGACCGTCGCGCCATCGTGCAAGCCAAGGGCGGCGAAACGCTGATGGCCGGCGACAAGGTCATTTTGGTCACCAGCGGCGGCAAAGTCCGCATCTCCCGCGCGCCCAATTAATGGGGGTCAGATTCCAATTAAACTGGCGAGCCCCGCGTCAAATCACCTATGGCTCGCCTTCCTCGACTCACCGTTCCGGGCTACGCTCACCACCTGATCCAGCGCGGCAATAACCGGCAAGCCATTTTCAGCAGCGACGCTGACCGGCGGTTTTTGCTGGATTTGCTCACCGAGCACGCCAAGCAGCACGCGGTGGCGGTGCATGCCTACGTGCTGATGGACAACCATTTCCATCTGCTGGTCACGCCAAGCACTAGCCAGGGCTTGGCGCAAATGATGCAGGCTGTGGGGCGGCGCTATGTGCGCTATTTCAACGACCGGCAAAAGCGCACGGGCACCCTTTGGGAAGGCCGCTTCAAATCAAGTCTGATCCAAAGCGAGCGGTATTTGCTGGCCTGTATGGCCTACATCGACCTCAACCCGGTGCGCGCGGGCATGGTGGCGCAGCCGGCAGACTTTTCCTGGTCCAGTTACGCACACCATACCGGGCAGCGCCTGGAGCCTTGGCTCACGCCCCATCCGCTGTATTGGGAGCTGGGAAACACGCCCTTTGCACGCGAAATGGCGTATGCCAATTTGGTGCAGGCGGGCATCGCTTCGGTGCAGCAGGCGGCGCTGACCGATGCAACTTTGAGCGGTTGGGCCTTGGGCGAACCTGATTTTGTTGCGGATTTACAAAAACGGACCCCACGCCGCGTCAGTAAAACAACCGCCGGTCGGCCACCTTCGACAGAAAAATTGGGGTAATGCGGGGGGGCAACGTGCGACAACTACGCCTGTATTTGCCTCTTTTTAACCTGTCCCCAATTTTACCGATGCATTGATGTGGTGGATTTAATTGGAATCTGACCCCAATTAAATCGCTTGGCACTTTTGTTGCAGTGCGGTATTCTCTTCCACCTTTGTTAATTTTCAGGAGTGCGCCATGTCTACGGCAGCCGAAATCAAGCACCTTCAGGACCACGGTCTGTATGCATCCAGCCAGGAGCACGACGCCTGTGGCGTGGGCTTTGTGGCCCATATCCGCGGTGAGAAGAGCCACAGCATCGTGGCCAACGCGCTCAAAATTCTTGAGAACCTGGACCATCGGGGCGCTGTGGGTGCGGACAAGCTGATGGGCGATGGCGCGGGTATCCTGATTCAGTTGCCCGACGCTCTTTATCGCGAACAAATGGCCTTGCAGGGCGTGCAGCTGCCAGCCGCCGGCGAGTACGGCGTGGGCATGATCTTTTTGCCCAAAGAGCACGCCTCGCGTCTGGCCTGCGAACAAGAGATGGAGCGCGCCATCAAGGCGGAGGGCCAGGTCTTGTTGGGCTGGCGCGATGTGCCAGTCAACCTGAGCATGCCCATGTCGCCCACGGTGCGTGAAAAAGAACCCATCATCCGCCAGGTTTTCATTGGCCGCGGCAACGATGTGATCGTGCAAGACGCGCTGGAGCGCAAGCTGTATGTGATTCGCAAAACCGCCAGCGCCGCGATTCAGCACCTCAACCTGAAGCACAGCAAGGAATATTACGTTCCCAGCATGTCCAGCCGCACGGTAATTTACAAAGGCCTGTTGCTGGCCGATCAGGTCGGCACCTACTTTTATGACTTGGAGGACCCGCGCTGCGTGTCGGCGCTGGGCTTGGTGCATCAGCGCTTCTCGACCAACACCTTCCCCGAGTGGCCGCTGGCCCATCCCTACCGCTACGTGGCACACAACGGTGAAATCAACACCGTCAAGGGCAACTACAACTGGATGAAAGCGCGCGAGGGCGTGATGTCCTCTCCCGTGCTGGCGGCCGACCTGCAAAAGCTCTACCCCATCAGCTTTGCCGACCAGTCCGATACCGCGACTTTTGACAACTGCCTGGAACTTTTGACGATGGCGGGCTACCCCATCAGCCAGGCCATGATGATGATGATTCCCGAGCCCTGGGAAAACCACACCACCATGGACGAGCGCCGCAAGGCCTTCTACGAATACCATGCCGCGATGCTGGAGCCTTGGGACGGTCCTGCGTCGATCGTCTTTACCGATGGCCGTCAGATCGGTGCCACCCTGGACCGCAATGGCCTGCGCCCCTCGCGTTACTGCATCACCGACGATGACTTGGTGATCATGGGCTCGGAGTCGGGTGTGCTGCCGGTACCCGAGAACAAGATCGTTCGCAAATGGCGCCTGCAACCCGGCAAGATGTTCCTGATTGACCTGGAACAGGGCCGGATGATTGACGACGAAGAGCTCAAATCCGGCCTGGCCAACAGCAAACCTTACAAACAGTGGATCGAGAACCTGCGCATCAAGCTCGATGATGTGGTGAGCGAAGACCTGGACGCCCAGGAAAGCCCGTCAGAGCTCAGCCTGCTCGACCGCCAGCAAGCCTTTGGCTTTACCCAGGAAGACCTGAAGTTCCTGATTGCTCCCATGGCCGCCAATGGCGAAGAAGCCCTGGGCTCCATGGGCAACGACAGTCCCTTGGCCGTGTTGTCCGACAAGAACAAGCCGCTGTACAACTACTTCAAGCAACTGTTTGCCCAGGTGACCAACCCGCCGATCGACCCGATCCGCGAGGCGATTGTCATGAGCTTGGTGTCCTTTGTCGGCCCCAAGCCCAACCTGCTTGATATCAACCAGGTCAACCCACCCATGCGCCTCGAAGTGGCGCAACCCGTGCTTGACTTTGCCGACATGGCCAAGCTGCGCCATATTGAGCGCCACACCAACGGCAAATTCCGCAGCTACACGCTGGACATCACCTATCCCCTGGCCTGGGGCCATGATGGCGTCGAAGCCAAATTGGCGTCCTTGTGTGCTGAAGCGGTCGATGCGATCAAGAGCGGCAACAACATCCTGATCATCAGCGACCGCGCCATGAACGCGACGCAGGTGGCTATTCCCGCCTTGCTGGCGCTCTCTGCCATTCACCAGCATCTGGTGCTGGGTGGATTGCGGACCACGGCCGGACTGGTGGTGGAGACCGGCACCGCACGCGAGGTCCACCATTTCGCGGTGTTGGCGGGTTATGGGGCGGAAGCGGTCCATCCTTACCTGGCCATGGAAACGCTGACCTCGATGAGTGCGGGCTTGCCCGGCGCCCTGAGTGCGGACAAAGCCATTTACAACTACGTCAAGGCGGTCGGCAAAGGCCTGTCCAAGATCATGTCCAAGATGGGTGTCAGCACCTATATGAGTTATTGCGGCGCGCAGTTGTTCGAGGCCATCGGCCTGTCCAGCGAGACCGTGTCCAAGTACTTCACCGGCACGCCCAGCCGGGTTGAGGGCATCGGCGTCTTTGAGATTGCCGAAGAAGCCATTCGCACCCACAAGGCCGCTTTCGGTGCCGACCCGGTGCTGGCCAACGCGCTGGACGCCGGTGGCGAATACGCCTGGCGTGCCCGCGGCGAAGAGCACATGTGGACGCCGGACGCGATTGCCAAGCTGCAGCACAGCACCCGCGCCAACAATTGGAACACCTACAAGGAATACGCCGAACTGATCAACGACCAGAGCAAGCGCCACCTTACGCTGCGCGGCCTGTTCGAGTTCAAGATCGACCCGGCCAAAGCCATTCCGGTGGACGAAGTGGAGCCCGCCAAAGAAATCGTCAAGCGCTTCGCCACCGGTGCCATGTCGCTGGGTTCGATCTCGACCGAGGCGCACGCCACGCTGGCCATTGCCATGAACCGCATCGGCGGCAAGAGCAATACCGGTGAAGGCGGTGAAGACCCGCTGCGCTACCGCAATGAACTCAAGGGCATCCCGATCAAGCAAGGCCAGACCATGTCGGACCTCTTGGGCAAGGAAATCTTTGAGGTCGATTACGCGCTCAATGGGGGCGACTCCATGCGCTCCAAGATCAAGCAAGTTGCCTCAGGCCGTTTTGGGGTCACCGCCGAATACCTAAGCAGCGCCGACCAGATCCAGATCAAGATGGCCCAGGGCGCCAAGCCGGGCGAGGGCGGACAGTTGCCTGGCAGCAAGGTGTCGGAGTACATCGGCAAACTGCGGCATTCGGTGCCTGGCGTGGGCCTGATCTCCCCGCCACCGCACCACGACATCTACTCGATTGAAGACTTGGCCCAGCTCATTCACGACCTGAAAAACGTGGCGCCGCATTCCGGTATCAGCGTCAAGCTGGTGTCCGAGATTGGTGTGGGCACGATTGCCGCGGGTGTGGCCAAGTGCAAGGCCGACCACGTGGTGATTGCCGGGCACGACGGTGGCACGGGCGCCTCGCCCTGGTCGTCCATAAAGCATGCGGGCAGCCCTTGGGAAATCGGGCTGGCCGAAACCCAGCAGACCCTGGTCTTGAACCGACTGCGCAGCCGTATCCGTGTGCAGGCCGATGGCCAAATGAAAACCGGCCGCGACGTGGCCATTGGCGCGCTGTTGGGTGCAGACGAGTTTGGTTTTGCCACCGCGCCCCTGGTGGTTGAAGGCTGCATCATGATGCGCAAATGCCACCTCAACACCTGCCCGGTGGGCGTGGCCACGCAAGATCCGACACTGCGCAAAAAGTTCTCGGGCAAACCCGAGCACGTGGTGAACTACTTCTTCTTTATCGCCGAAGAAGTGCGCCACATCATGGCCCAGTTGGGCATCCGCAAGTTCGACGACCTGATCGGCCGCGCTGACCTGCTCGATATGCGCAAGGGCATTGAACACTGGAAAGCCAGCGGCTTGGACTTCAGCCGCCTGTTTGCGCAACCCCAGGTGGGTGCCGATGTGCCGCGCTTCCAGACCGAAGAGCAGGAACACGGCCTGGAGAAGGCCCTGGACAACGTGCTGATTGCCAAGAGCCGTGCAGCCATCGACAAGGGCGAGCGCGTGCAGTTCATGGAAGTGGCCCGCAACGTCAACCGTTCGGTTGGAGCCATGTTGTCGGGCGTAGTCACCAAAGTGCATCCTGAAGGTTTGCCAGATGACTCCATTCGCATTCAACTCGAGGGCACGGGCGGCCAGTCCTTCGGTGCCTTCCTGTGCAACGGAATTACCCTGTATTTGATCGGCGACGCCAACGATTACACCGGCAAGGGCCTGTCGGGTGGCCGCGTGGTGGTGCGTCCGAGCATTGATTTCAGGGGCGAAGCAGTGCGCAATACGATTGTGGGTAACACCGTGATGTACGGTGCCACCACCGGCGAGGCGTTTTTCAGCGGCGTGGGCGGCGAGCGTTTTGCGGTTCGCCTGTCTGGTGCGACGGCGGTGATTGAAGGCACCGGTGACCACGGTTGCGAGTACATGACGGGTGGTACGGTGGCGGTGCTTGGCAAAACCGGGCGCAATTTTGCTGCCGGCATGAGCGGTGGCATTGCCTACGTCTACGACGAAGACGGCCAGTTCGCCAGCCGCTGCAACACCAGCATGGTGAGCCTGGAGCGTGTGCTGACGGCCAAAGAGCAGTCCGAGCAGATCGACAAGGCGGTTTGGCACCGGGGCGAGACCGACGAGGCGCAACTCAGGAAACTGCTGGAAGACCACAACCGCTGGACCGGAAGCAAGCGCGCGCGCGAGCTGTTGGACCATTGGGACACTGCGCGCGCCAAGTTCGTCAAGGTCTTTCCGACCGAGTACAAGCGCGCACTGGCCGAGATTTATGCCAAAAAGCAGGCCATTGCGGCTAAAACCCTGGCTCCCGCTGCGCTGTAAGCGCGCGTTCAACACCGTTCAAGGAACACCATCATGGGAAAAATCACTGGTTTCATGGAGTTTGAGCGTGTCGAGGAAGGCTACAAGCCCGTCCCCGAACGCCTGAAAAACTACAAAGAATTTGTTATCGGCCTGGACGACACACACGCCAAACAGCAAAGCGCGCGCTGCATGGACTGCGGCACGCCGTTTTGCAACAACGGCTGCCCGGTCAACAACATCATTCCCGATTTCAATGAGCTGGTGTTCCAGGGCGACTGGAAGAACGCGATTGATGTTTTGCACAGCACCAACAACTTTCCCGAGTTCACGGGCCGCATTTGCCCGGCACCTTGTGAGGCCGCGTGCACCCTCAATGTGAACGACGATGCCGTGGGCATCAAGTCGATTGAGCACGCCATCATCGACCGCGCCTGGTCTGAGGGCTGGGTCACGCCCCAACTGCCCAAAGCCAAGACCGGCAAAAAAATTGCTGTGGTGGGCTCTGGCCCCGCGGGCATGGCCGCTGCACAGCAACTCGCGCGTGTG
The DNA here is from genome assembly GCA_029866205.1 of Rhodoferax sp. Lineage (GTDB taxonomy): Bacteria > Pseudomonadota > Gammaproteobacteria > Burkholderiales > Burkholderiaceae_C > Allorhodoferax. Next base: position 214,745 of record JARWZT010000008.1, on the reverse strand, counting down.
GGCCACGATGTGACCTTGTTCGAGAAAAATGACCGCATTGGCGGTCTGTTGCGCTACGGCATTCCCGATTTCAAAATGGAAAAGTCGCACATCGACCGCCGCGCCGCGCAACTGCAGGCCGAGGGCGTTACCCTGCGCACCAGCGTGCTGGTGGGCGACATGCCCCAGGGCTCCAAAGTCACCAACTGGGCCAAAGAAACGATTTCTGCCGCCCAGCTGCAAGCGGACTTTGACGCCGTCCTGCTCACTGGTGGTTCGGAGCAGTCGCGTGATTTGCCCGTACCCGGCCGCGAACTCGAGGGCATCCATTTCGCCATGGAGTTTTTGCCGCAGCAAAACAAGGTCAACGCGGGGGACAAGCTCAAAGGCCAGTTGCGCGCGGACGGCAAACACGTCATCGTGATTGGCGGCGGCGACACCGGAAGCGACTGCGTGGGCACCAGCAACCGCCACGGCGCGGTCAGCGTGACCCAGTTTGAGGTCATGCCCCAACCCCCCGAAGTGGAAAATCGGCCCCTGACCTGGCCGTACTGGCCGCTCAAACTGCGCACCAGCTCCAGCCACGAAGAGGGTTGTGTGCGCGAGTTCGCCGTCTCGACCAAGGCGTTTACCGGCGAAAACGGCAAAGTCACCGGTCTGACCACGGTGCACGTTGAATTCAAGGACGGCAAATTGATCGAAATCCCGGGTACCGAAAAGCACCACCAGGCGGACCTGGTTTTGCTGGCCATGGGTTTTGTCAACCCGGTTTCGACGGTACTGGACGCTTTTGGCGTTGAAAAAGACGCCCGTGCCAACGCCAAGGCCAGCACCGACGAGCGCGGTGGCTATGCGACGAACGTGAAAAAAGTGTTTGCTGCGGGCGACATGCGCCGGGGCCAGTCGCTGGTGGTCTGGGCCATTCGCGAGGGGCGCCAAGCGGCCCGTGCTGTGGACACCTACCTGATGGGAAGCAGTGATCTGCCACGATAAGGTCACAAAAATGCGGGTGGGCGCGGGTTTGCCTTGGTAAATCTGAGGTAAATCGTGTCCACCAGCGGCTGGGGAATTCGGGTAATCCCGTATGATCCGGCCTGAATTTCCTTGTCAGCATGCAAACTTTCTCCCACGCCCTCGTCGAACTCAAGAACCTGACCTTTGGTTACGGTGAGCGCGTCATTCTTGACGATGTTTCCCTGCAGGTGCCCCGCGGCAAGGTGACTGCATTGATGGGGGCCTCCGGTGGCGGCAAAACCACCATCCTGCGCCTGATTGGCGGTCAAAACCGCGCCCAGTCCGGAACCTTGCTCTTTGACGGGCAGGACATCACGCCGATGCACCAAAAAGAACTCTATGCGGCACGCCGGCGCATGGGGATGCTTTTTCAGTTTGGCGCGCTGTTTGCGGATTTGTCGGTGTTCGAGAATGTCGCTTTTCCCTTGCGCGAACACACCGACTTGCCCGAGGCCCTGATCCGGGACATCGTGCTCATGAAGCTCAACGCCGTGGGACTGCGCGGTGCCCGTGATCTGATGCCCAGTGAAGTCTCGGGCGGCATGGCCCGGCGCATCGCCCTGGCCCGCGCGATTGCCCTGGACCCGGAGCTCGTGATGTACGACGAGCCTTTTTCCGGCCTGGACCCCATTTCCCTGGGTACCGCAGCCCATCTGATCCGCCAGCTCAATGACTCCATGGGCCTGACCAGCATTTTTGTCTCGCACGAGCTGGAGCAAACCTTTGCCATTGCCGACCACGTGATTATTCTGGCCAATGGCAAAGTCGCCACCCAGGGCACACCCGACGAGGTGCGTCACAGCACCGACCCGCTGGTGTACCAATATGTCCACGCCCTGGCGGACGGACCGGTGCGCTTTCACTACCCCAGTGTCAGTGTGGAACAGGATTTTGGACCGGAGCGTGCCGCATGAGCTGGATCAATCCCCGTGATGTGGGCTTTGCCACCCGGCGCCAACTGGCCGAAATGGGCCACGGCGCGCGTCTGTTTTTTCGCCTCCTCACCACTTTGCCGGGAAGCCTGCGTCGCTTTGGACTCATTCGTGACCAAATCCACTTTCTGGGCAACTATTCCTTGGTCATCATTGCGGTGTCGGGCCTGTTTGTCGGTTTCGTTTTTGGCTTGCAGGGCTACTACACGCTGCAGCGCTACGGCTCCTCGGAGGCTTTGGGGCTGTTGGTGACGCTGAGTCTGGTGCGGGAACTCGGCCCGGTGGTCACGGCCTTGCTGTTTGCGGGGCGCGCCGGCACGTCGCTCACGGCCGAGATCGGCCTGATGAAGGCGGGCGAGCAAATCAGCGTCATGGAAATGATGGCGGTGGACCCGGTGTTGCGGGTGTTGGCGCCCCGGTTTTGGGCGGGCGTGATCACCATGCCTTTGCTGGCGGCGGTGTTCAGCGCCATGGGAATTATTGGCGGCTGGGTCGTCGGTGTGCTGATGATCGGCGTCGACTCGGGTTCGTTTTGGAGCCAGATTCAAGGCGGCGTGGACGTCTGGCGCGACGTGGGCAACGGCATCATTAAGAGTGTGGTGTTTGGCTTTACGGTGACTTTTGTGGCCTTGCTCCAGGGGTTTGAGGCGCAGCCCACCCCCGAGGGTGTCGCCAGTGCCACCACGCGCACGGTTGTGGTGGCTTCATTGGCTGTGCTGGCGCTGGATTTCATCCTGACTGCCTTGATGTTTACGATTTAACGGTGACTAGAAAGGTGTTGCATGCAGCGCTCAAAAAATGATTTGTGGGTTGGGCTGTTTGTGCTCATCGGAGCCGTGGCGGTTCTTTTTCTGGCCCTGCAGTCGGCCAATTTGCTGAGCCTGAACTTCCAGAAGACCTATACGGTCACGGCCAAATTTGACAACGTCGGTGGACTCAAGCCCAAGGCTGCCGTGCGCAGTGCCGGTGTGGTGGTGGGCCGGGTCGACAAGATCGTGTTTGATGACAAGTCCTTCCAGGCCCGCGTGGTGTTGGCCATGGAAAGCCGCTACAGCTTTCCCAAAGACAGTTCACTCAAGATCCTCACCAGCGGCTTGCTGGGAGAGCAGTACCTTGGAATCGAGGCGGGGGCGACCGACGCCGTGCTGGCGGCGGGCGATACGATTTCCAGCACCCAGTCTGCGGTGGTGCTGGAAAGCCTGATCAGCCAGTTTTTGTACAGCAAGGCGGCAGACGGCGCCGGCACCCGTCAGTCGGACTAGGGAAACAGTGGCTGTGCGTGCGCGCATCATGGGAAAGCAGGGCGGCGCGATGGTGCTGCTGCTGGCCTGCGCCTGTTCGGGGTGGGCGCAAAAGCTCCCTGACCCGCGCGATCCTTTTGAACCCGTCAACCGGGTCATGTTCACCGTCAACGACGCCCTGGACCGGGCCCTGATCAAACCCGTCGCGACGGTCTACGGCAAAGTCACTCCGTACTGGGCGCGCAAGGGCGTCGGAAATTTCTTCGGCAATCTGGTGGATGTCTGGTCGGTAGTGAACAACGCCGCAGCCCTCAAAGGCCAAGCGACCAGCGACAGTCTGGGGCGGGTGATGATCAACAGCACCATCGGAATTCTGGGTTTGTTTGATGTGGCCAGCGAGTTGGACATCGAAAAGCACCCAGCTGATTTCGGCCTGACACTGGGGCGCTGGGGCGTGAGCCCCGGGCCCTTCGTGGTTTTGCCGCTGCTGGGGCCGTTTACCCTGCGCGAAGTGGTGGCCTTGCCGGTGGATTACCACGGCAACCTGGCCAATCACATTGACGACAAAGCCACACGTGACGTGTTGACGGTACTCAATGCCGTTGACGTGCGCGAGAGTTACCTGAAAGCCGGTGAAGTGATCGACGCCGCTGCGCTGGACGCCTATTCGTTTACCCGTGACTTGTATTTTCAGCGGCAACGCTATCGCCAGTACGACGGCGATGTGCCGGACAGCCCGGACTTCGCACCTTAAAATTCTCCGCTTCACAAAAATAGCCAAAACATGTCCGTCAAATAGCGCGTCCGCGCGTTGAATGCGGGTGTTTACCGGCCGATCAAAAAAGGGAAATCTATGAACCGCCAGTTATTTATTCGTTTGCTCACCACGCTGCTGATGTCAGTGATGCTGGGTCACGCTCGGGCGGAAGACGAGGCACCTGATGCCTTCGTGAAGCGGATCTCGGTGGAGGTGCTGGACACCATCAAGGCCGACAAGGCCATGCGCAGTGGCGATATCGGGCGCATTGTGACGCTGGTGGACACGCGGATCATGCCGCACGTTGATTTCCAGCGCATGACCGCTTCTGCGGTGGGCCCGGGTTGGCGTCAGGCCACCCCCGAACAGCAAAAACGCCTGCAAGAAGAATTCAAGATTCTGTTGGTGCGTACCTATGCGGGCGCACTGTCGCAGGTCAGTGACCAAAACGTCGTGATGAAGCCACTGCGTGCTTCGCCCGAGGACAAGGAACTGGTGGTGCGCAGCGAGGTACGCGGCAGCGGAGACCCGATTCAGCTGGATTACCGCCTCGAGAAAACCCCGGGCCAGGGCGCCGGTTGGCGCATTTACAACCTGAATGTGCTGGGTGTCTGGCTGGTCGAAACCTACAAGAGCCAGTTTTCCCAGGAAATCAATGCCAAGGGTATCGAAGGGCTTATTGATTCGCTGGCGGCACGCAATAAATCCAATGTCAAAAAAAGCTGAGATGCTTCGACTGCCCGTCGTCTTGACCCACGCCCACGCTGCGGCCTGTCTGCGCGACTTGGGTCACGCCCTGGCGACGGAGCCGGGCGCGGCCGTGCTTGATGCGACGGCGCTGTCGACGTTTGACTCGTCGGCTCTGGCGGTATTGCTCGAACTGCAGCGCCTGGGCGTTGGCCTGGGCAAATCTTTGGAGGTGCGTGGCTTGCCAACGCGCCTGCTTGCTTTGGCCACCCTTTATGGGGTGCAGACTTTGTTGGGTGCTGGCCCAGCGCCCCAATCCGCCGACGCGCACGCCTGATCGCCGTTCGACCTCTGTCCCTGGTGTTCGTCGTCTCAACGGCGACGCGTAAAATTGACCGCTTCATGCTCGCCATTTCATTTCAATCGATCTCCAAGGCCTATTCGTCCCCCAAAGGCCCTCCCGGAGCGACGTTTTTGGCGGTCGACAATGTCAGCCTTGGCATTGAAGAGGGTGAGTTTTTTGGTCTGCTCGGCCCCAATGGCGCCGGCAAAACCACCATGATCAGCATGCTCTCGGGCCTGTCCCGGCCCAGCAGTGGTTCGGCCAGCGTGTTGGGGCACGATGTTCAAAAAGACTTTGCTGCCGCCCGGCGTCGCCTGGGTGTGGTGCCGCAAGAGCTGGTTTTTGATCCTTTTTTCAATGTGCGCGAGGCCTTGCGCATTCAATCCGGGTATTTTGGCGTCCGGAACAACGACGCCTGGATTGATGAGCTGCTGGAAAGCCTGGGTTTGGCCGACAAGGCAGACGCCAATATGCGCCAGCTCTCAGGCGGCATGAAGCGCCGGGTGCTGGTGGCGCAGGCCCTGGTGCACAAGCCGCCAGTAATCGTGCTGGACGAACCCACGGCCGGCGTGGACGTGGAGCTGCGTCAGACGCTCTGGCAGTTCATCGCCAAACTCAACAAGCAAGGCCACACCGTGCTGCTGACCACGCATTACCTGGAAGAGGCCGAGGCCTTGTGCGGGCGCATTGCCATGCTCAAGTCTGGCCGTATCGTGGCGCTGGACCACACCAGCACGCTGCTCAAGGCGGCGTCGAGCAATGTGCTGCGCTTCAAGGTGGACGGCGACTTGCCGCCTGCACTTGCGGCGCAGGCCCGTGTCACCGGTCGCATCGTGCAGTTTCCGGCCCACGATGCCCTCGAGATCGAACACTTTTTGGCGGCCGTGCGCCAGTCGGGTCTGGTGGCGCATGACGTTGAAATTCGCAAGGCCGATCTGGAGGACGTGTTTCTGGATGTGATGCAAAAGCATTCGGGCGCCGCGGCACCTGCAGGAGTTTCAGCATGAGCGGCTGGCAAACCCTGCTTTACAAAGAAGTGCTGCGCTTTTGGAAAGTGGCTTTCCAGACGATTGCTGGCCCGGTGCTGACCGCCATGTTGTACCTGCTGATCTTTGGCCATGCGCTGGAAGACCATGTCAAGGTCTACGACCAGGTGAGTTACACCGCATTTTTGGTGCCCGGCCTGGCGATGATGAGTTTGCTGCAAAACAGCTTTGCCAACAGTTCCTCCTCGCTCATCATGAGCAAGGTGATGGGGAACCTGGTGTTCATCATGCTTACGCCGCTGTCTTACTGGCACTGGTTTGTGGCCTACGTGGGCGCGGCGGTAGTGCGGGGCTTGGTGGTGGGTGCAGGTGTTTTTGCGATCTCCGCCTTGTTTACGCACATCAGTTTTGCCCAACCGCTGTTTATTGTTGCCTTTGCGGTGATGGGGTCGGCGCTGATGGGGACCTTGGGTTTGATTGCGGGTCTCTGGGCCGAAAAGTTTGACCAGCTCGCGGCCTTCCAGAATTTTGTGGTCATGCCCATGACATTTTTGAGCGGCGTGTTTTATTCCATCCATTCGCTGCCCGCCTTTTGGCAGGGCGTGAGCCACTTCAACCCGTTTTTCTACATGATTGACGGCTTTCGCTACGGCTTTTTTGGTGTGAGCGATGTCTCGCCCTGGCTGAGCGTGAGCGTCGTGGGTGTGGCGTTGCTGCTGGTCAGTGCGGTTGCGCTGCAGATGCTGCGCAGTGGCTACAAGATTCGCAGCTAATTTTTTTACGGACTGCCCCCATGACTGCCGACCAACTCCAAGCCTTGATTACCGCAGGCCTACCCTGCGAGCACTGCGCACTCGAAGGCGATGGCCGCCATTGGTACGCCACTATCGTGTCCAGCGCCTTTGAGGGCAAACGCCTGATTGGGCGCCACCAAATGGTGTACGCCACCTTGGGCACGCGCATGCAGACCGACGAGGTGCACGCCTTGTCAATGAAAACCTATACGCCCGCCGAATGGGCGCAGCAATCGGCCTGAGCCCAGGTACAGAACCATGGACAAATTACTTATCCGCGGTGGACGCAGTTTGCAAGGCGTGGTGCCGATTTCGGGCGCCAAAAATGCGGCCTTGCCTGAACTCTGCGCCACGCTGCTCACCGCCGAGCCGGTGACGCTGCGCAACGTGCCGCGCCTGCAAGACGTGTCCACCATGCTCAAGCTGATTCGCCATATGGGTGTGCAGATTGAGCAACATGCCGATGGCAGCGTGAGCGCCCATGCCGGTGCCCTGAGCCTGCCCGAAGCGCCTTACGAGCTGGTGAAAACCATGCGCGCCTCGGTGTTGGCGCTGGGTCCTTTGCTGGCGCGTTTTGGCCACGCCAAGGTGTCCCTGCCCGGCGGCTGCGCGATTGGCTCGCGCCCGGTAGACCAGCACCTCAAAGGCCTAGCTGCCATGGGCGCCGAAATCAGCGTTGAACACGGTTACATGCTGGCGCGTGTGGGCGGCGGGCGCAAGCGCCTTAAAGGCGCGCGCATCACCACCGACATGGTCACGGTCACCGGCACCGAAAACTTCCTGATGGCCGCCGCGCTGGCTGAGGGCGAAACCATTTTGGAAAACGCCGCCCAAGAGCCCGAGATTCCCGACCTGGCCGAAATGCTGATTGCCATGGGCGCGCGCATTGAAGGCCACGGCAGCAGCCGCATCCGCATCCAAGGTGTCGAAGCCCTGCACGGTTGCGACCACCAGGTGGTGGCGGACCGCATCGAGGCCGGTACCTTTTTGTGTGCGGTGGCCGCGACCGGCGGTGACGTGGTCTTGCAACACGGCCGCGCCGACCATCTGGACGCGGTGATAGAGAAGCTACGCGCGGCCGGCGCTACGGTGACGGCGGTGGAAGGTGGCATTCGCGTGCAGTCCAGCGGACGTTTGCAGGCCCAAGGCTTTCGCACCACCGAATACCCCGGCTTCCCCACTGATATGCAGGCGCAGTTTATGGCGCTCAATTGCATTTCGCATGGCGCGTCCAAGGCTACCGAGACGATTTTTGAGAACCGCTTCATGCACGTGAATGAGCTCGTGCGCTTGGGTGCCAACATCCAGATTGAGGGCAAAGTGGCGCTGGTGCAAGGCGTGGCCGCACTCTCAGGCGCCACCGTGATGGCCACCGATTTGCGCGCCTCCGCCTCGCTGGTGATCGCCGGCTTGGTCGCCCAAGGCGAGACGGTGGTCGAGCGCATTTACCACCTGGACCGGGGCTATGACCAAATGGAGTCCAAGCTGCGCGGTATTGGCGCTGACATTGATCGCATCAAATAAAGTGGCGCTTTGCGCCGCGATCCCACTGAAAACGAGAACCGCATGATCACCATTGCCTTGTCCAAAGGCCGTATTTTTGAAGAGACGCTGCCGCTTTTGCGTGCCGCGTGCATTGAGGTGCTGGACGACCCCGAAAAATCGCGCAAGCTGATTTTGGACACCAACCGGCCTGAAGTGCGCGTGCTGGTGGTGCGCGCTACCGATGTCCCCACCTATGTGCAGTTTGGCGGTGCCGACATGGGCATTACCGGCAAAGACACCTTGTTGGAGCATGGTGGCGACTGGGGCAGTGCCACCAGTGGCGCGGGCCTGTTCCAGCCGCTGGATTTACAGATTTCCAAGTGCCGCATCAGTGTGGCGGTACGCGCCGACTTTGACTATGCCCACGCGGTGCGCCAGGGCGCCCGCCTGAAAGTGGCGACCAAGTACGTGGCGATTGCCCGCGAGTTTTTTGCCACCAAGGGCGTGCACGTCGACCTGATCAAGCTTTACGGCAGCATGGAGCTTGCCCCGCTGGTCGGCATGGCCGATGCCATCGTCGACCTGGTGTCCACCGGCAACACGCTCAAAGCCAACAATTTGGTCGAGGTGGAGCACATCATGGACATCAGCGCGCGTCTGGTGGTCAACCAGGCTGCCTTGAAACTCAAGCGTGAGCCGATCCGCAACATCATCAACGCCTTTGCGGGCGCCATTGGCAAGGCGTGATCCGGTCATGAATTTCTCTGCCACGCCCGCGCGCCTGTCGACCCAGGACGCCGACTTTGAGGCCCAGTTCCAGGCGCGTCTGCACTGGTCGGCCGATACCGACGCGGCCATCGAGCAGCGTGTGGCGACCATCCTGGCCGATGTGCAGCAGCGCGGTGATGCCGCTGTGCTGGACTACACCGCACGCTTTGACGGCCTGAGCGCCGGCAGTGTGTCTGCGCTGGAGCTCTCCCAAGCCGAACTCAAGGCCGCGTTTGACGCCATTCCCGAAGCCCAGCGCCAGGCGCTGGAATTCGCTGCGGCGCGGGTGCGCAGCTACCACGAGGCCCAAAAGCAGGCCTGCGGCCAAAGCTGGAGCTACCGCGACGCCGACGGCACGCTCTTGGGCCAAAAAGTCACGCCGCTGGACCGTGTGGGCATTTATGTGCCGGGCGGCAAGGCCGCCTATCCGTCGAGTGTGCTGATGAACGCCATTCCCGCCCACGTGGCTGGGGTGGGCGAAATCATCATGGTCGTGCCCACGCCCCAGGGCGTGAAAAATCCGCTGGTGCTGGCTGCGGCCTACGTGGCGGGCGTGACACGCGCCTTCACCGTGGGTGGCGCGCAGGCAGTGGCTGCGCTGGCCTACGGCACCGCCACCATTCCCGCGGTCAACAAGATCACCGGGCCGGGTAACGCTTATGTGGCTGCGGCCAAGCGCCGGGTATTCGGTACGGTGGGCATTGACATGATTGCCGGTCCGAGCGAGATTTTGGTGCTGGCTGACGGCAGTACGCCCCCTGACTGGGTGGCCATGGACTTGTTCAGCCAGGCCGAACACGACGAGTTGGCCCAGAGCATATTGTTGTGCCCCGACGCCGCCTATATCGACCAGGTACAAGCCGCGATTGACCGGCTGCTGCCGCACATGCCGCGTGCCGAGATCATCGCCAAGTCGCTCACCGGTCGGGGAGCGCTGGTACACACCCGCAGCATGGAAGAGGCGTGTGCCTTGAGTAACCGCATTGCGCCTGAACACCTGGAGGTCTCCAGCGCCGACCCGCACCGTTGGGAGCCACTGCTGCTGCACGCCGGTGCCATCTTTTTGGGCGCTTTCACCAGCGAGTCGCTCGGCGACTACTGTGCCGGGCCCAACCATGTGTTGCCGACCTCGGGTACCGCCCGGTTTTCCAGCCCGCTGGGCGTCTACGACTTTCAAAAGCGCAGCAGCCTGATTGAAGTGAGTGCCGCCGGTGCGCGGGTGCTCGGGCCGGTGGCCGCTGTTTTGGCCCACGGCGAAGGCCTGCAGGCGCACGCCCGCGCAGCCGAAATGAGGCTCGAATGAACCTGCCGTTGGCCCCCAATACAGCGCCACTGACGGCTGAGGATCTGGTGGCGCGGCGTATCCGCGCCGATGTGCAGGCCATGCATGCCTACGGTGTGCAAGACCCGCAGGGCATGGTCAAGCTCGACGCCATGGAAAACCCCTTCCGCCTGAGTCCTGCGCTGCAGAGCGCCCTGGGCGCACGCCTTGGCGCCGTGGCCATCAACCGTTACCCCGGCATGCGGGTGCAAACGCTGCGCCAGGCCTTGGCGCAGTATGCGGACTTGCCTGCGGGCTATGACCTGATTTTGGGAAATGGCTCCGATGAATTGATTTCGCTGCTCAGTTTGGCCTGCGCTGTGGGTACTGACCGGGTGACGGGCAAGCCTCCGGTGGTGCTAGCGCCCGTTCCTGGCTTCGTGATGTACGCCATGAGCGCACAGCTCCAGGGTCTGGATTTCGTGGGCGTTCCCCTGACCCCAGACTTCGCGCTGGACGTGCCGGCCATGCTGGCGGCCATTGCACGTACCCAGCCGGCGATCGTCTATCTGGCCTACCCCAACAATCCCACCGCCAACCTCTGGGATGCGTCCGACATGGCGCAGGTGGTGGCAGCGGCCGCGCAGAGCGGTAGCCTGGTGGTGCTGGACGAGGCGTACCAGCCCTTTTCCAGCCGCAGCTACCTCGATACCCTTCGCGCCCAACCACAGGCCCACACCCATGTGCTGCTGATGCGCACCCTGAGCAAATTTGGCCTGGCGGGTGTGCGTCTGGGCTATTTGATGGGTCCGCAGGCGCTGGTGGCCGAGCTGGACAAAGTGCGGCCGCCTTACAACATCAGCGCGCTCAATTGCGAGTGCGCACTGTTTGCGCTGGAGCACGCCGATGCCTTTGACGCGCAGGCGCAAGCGATTTGCAGCGAGCGCACGCGTCTGTTGCAAGCGCTGCGCCAGTTGCCGGGCCTGCGCGTGTGGGACAGCGACGCCAATATGATCTTGGTGCGTGTGCCAGCGCCCGCAGCGGATGACGCGGCGCAAGCCGTGTTTGAATCGCTGCGCGCGCGCGGCGTGCTGGTCAAGAACGTTTCTAAAATGCATCCACTGTTGGCCAACTGCCTGCGCCTGACCGTGGGTAATGCCGATGAAAACAACCAGTTGCTCTCAGCACTACAGGCTTCCCTATGACCCAACATGCCCTCATTGAAGTGCCCGGCGCCGACGCAGGCGGCCCGCGCGCCGCCCGCACTGCCGAGGTCGCACGCAACACCGCCGAAACCCGCATCCACGTCAAGGTCAACCTTGACGGCAGCGGCCATTCGCGCCTGTCCACTGGCATTGGCTTTTTTGACCACATGCTCGACCAGATCGCTCGCCACGGGCTTATTGACCTCGACATCCAAGCCGAAGGGGATTTGCACATTGACGGTCACCACACCGTGGAAGATGTGGGCATCACCCTGGGGCAGGCGGTGCTGAAAGCGGTGGGCGACAAAAAAGGCATCCGCCGCTACGGCCACGCTTACGTGCCGCTGGATGAGGCTTTGTCCCGCGTGGTGATCGACCTCTCGGGGCGCCCCGGCCTGACCATGAACATCCCGTTTACCAGTGGCAGCATTGGGGGCTTTGATACCCAGCTGACGCATGAGTTTTTTCAGGGCTTCGTGAACCATGCCGGTGTCACCCTGCATATTGACAACCTGAAGGGCGACAACGCCCACCACCAGGCGGAAACCGTGTTCAAGGCTTTTGCCCGCGCCCTGCGCAGCGCACTGGAATACGATCCCCGCGCGATGGATGCCATTCCGTCGACCAAGGGCTCGCTCTAGCCCCGGGTCCTTTCTCGCCTGCTGCCGCGCCGCTTGTCATGAAAACTGTTGCCATCGTTGATTACGGCATGGGAAATTTGCGTTCGGTCACGCAGGCGGTGATGCACGCCGCCGAACACGAAGGCGTAACGGCCGTTTGGGCGCGTGCGCCCCAAGAGGTGATGGATGCCGAGCGGGTCGTGTTGCCCGGCCAAGGGGGCATGCGCGACTGCATGCGCGAATTGCGCGACTCCGGCATGCTGCCGGCCGTGCTGCACGCGGCAGCCCACAAACCCCTCATGGGCGTTTGTGTGGGCATGCAAATGCTGCTGGACCACAGTGAAGAGCTCGACACGCCCTGTCTGGGCCTGGTCCCCGGCAATGTGGTGAAGTTTGAGTTGTCTGGTCAAACGCAGGCTGATGGCAGCCGCTTCAAGGTGCCCCAAATGGGCTGGAACCAGGTCTGGCACAGCAATCACGGCATGGCACCACACCCCGTCTGGGGCGAGGTGCCCGATGGAAGTTACTTCTATTTCGTGCACAGCTTCTATGCCCAACCGTCCGATATGCGCCACAGCGCCGGCGAAACCGACTATGGTTCGCGCTTTACCTCGGCCATTGCGCGCGATAATATTTTTGCGACCCAGTTCCATCCTGAAAAGAGCGCCAAGCAGGGCCTGGCCCTGTACCGCAATTTTTTGCGATGGAATCCTTGACTTGAATCTGGTTTTTACTTTTTCACCCACCGCTGAAGCACCATGCTGTTAATTCCCGCGATTGACCTCAAAGACGGCCACTGTGTTCGCCTCAAACAGGGCGATATGGACCAATCCACCACCTTCGGCGAAGACCCTGCGGTCATGGCGCGCAGTTGGGTCAACAAAGGTGCGCGGCGTCTGCATTTGGTGGATTTGAACGGTGCTTTTGCGGGGCAACCCAAGAATGAAGCGGCGATCCGCAAAATTCTGAAAGAGGTCGGAAGCGAGGTCGATGTTCAGCTCGGTGGCGGCATTCGCGACCTGGACACGATCGAGCGTTATCTCGATGCCGGGTTGCGCTACGTCATTATTGGCACGGCTGCGGTCAAAAATCCGGGGTTTCTGCAAGACGCCTGCACCGCGTTTGGCGGCCATATCATCGTCGGGCTGGACGCGCGCGATGGCAAAGTGGCCACCGACGGCTGGAGCAAGCTCACCCGCCACGACGTGGTCGACCTGGGCAAGAAATTTGAAGACTACGGCGTCGAATCCATCATCTATACCGACATTGGGCGCGATGGCATGCTGAGCGGCATCAACATCGACGCCACCGTCAAACTGGCGCAAGCCCTGACCATTCCTGTGATCGCCTCGGGCGGTCTGAGCAATCTGGCCGACATTGAGGCACTGTGCGCCGTGGAAGACGAAGGCGTTGAAGGCGTGATTTGTGGCCGCGCCATTTACACCGGCGACCTCGACTTTGCTGCTGGACAAGCGCGCGCTGACGAAATCAATGGCTGATGGCGGCGCGCTGTGCCGCAGCGAAACCCAGTACGGCCAAGCCGGGCAGCGTCTCGCGCTGGCCGGTGGCGACACGGTGTGGGTGGCCCTGCAGGGTGCGCACGTGGTCTCCTGGCACGCGGCCGGACGCGAGCGCCTGTACCTGAGCCCGCAGAACGCGTGGGATGGCCGCAGTGCCATCCGTGGCGGGGTGCCGGTGTGTTTTCCGCAGTTCAACCAGCGTGGCACGCTGCCCAAGCATGGTTTTGCCCGCAACAGCGTCTGGACCGCCGGCCGACCGGTCGTGCAAGACGACGGGGTGCAACAAGATTTCAGCCTGTCCTGGAGTGCCCAAACGCTGGCCCTTTGGCAATCACGTTTTGAAGCGCGGCTGCGGGTTGCCCTGGCTCCGGGTGAATTGACACTGACATTGACGGTGCACAACCTGGACAGCCGACCTTTGGAATTTTCGGGTGCCTTGCACAGTTATTTGGCGGTAGACGACATTGCGCAGGCGCGTCTGCGCGGTTTGCAGGGACAGCCAGAGTGGAATGCGCTGACCGATCACCACGCCCGTGCGGCGGCCGATCTGCAATTTGAGGGCGAATTTGACCGTGTTTACGATGCCGCGCCGGGTGCCCTGTGTCTGCGGGACGGCGCCCATCGGCTTGAGATCAGCCAAAGCGCGGGCTGGGCCAATAGCGTCGTCTGGAACCCGGGTCGCGACAAATGCGCGGCGATGGCAGACTTGCCTGCTGACGGGTTTTCCCACTTTGTGTGCGTGGAGGCGGCGCAGGTGATGTCGCCCATCCACGTCGATGCCGCGACCCATTGGCAGGGTTGGCAGCGTTTTCGCGTGCTGAAGGACTAGAAACATGCTGGCCAAACGCATCATTCCTTGCCTGGATGTGACGGGTGGACGCGTCGTCAAGGGCGTCAACTTTGTGGAGTTGCGCGACGCCGGCGATCCGGTGGAAATTGCGGCCCGCTACAACGAGCAGGGCGCCGATGAACTCACTTTTTTGGACATTACCGCCACCAGCGATGCGCGCGATGTGATTTTGCACATCATTGAGGCGGTTGCCTCGCAGGTCTTTATTCCCCTGACCGTGGGTGGTGGCGTCCGCACGGTCGATGACGTGCGCCGCCTGCTGAACGCCGGTGCCGACAAGGTGAGTTTTAACTCGGCGGCGATTGCCCGGCCCCAGGTCATCGAGGACGCATCGCACAAATATGGCGCCCAATGCATCGTGGTGGCGATCGACGCCAAGCGCCGCGCCGGCGATGCGCTGCAGTTGCGCGGGCCCGGCTGGGATGTATTTAGCCACGGCGGCCGCCAAAACACGGGTCTGGACGCCGTGGTGTGGGCCACCGAGATGGCGCGCCGCGGTGCCGGCGAGATATTGCTCACCAGCATGGACCGCGATGGCACCAAGTCTGGCTTTGACCTGGAGCTGACACGGGCGGTCGCCGATGCGGTGCCGGTGCCGGTGATCGCCTCAGGCGGCGTCGGCACGCTGGACCACCTGGCGGACGGCGTCAGCATCGGCGGTGCCGATGCGGTGCTGGCTGCCAGCATTTTTCATTACGGTGAATTTACCGTGGGCCAGGCCAAAGCGCGTATGGCCGAACGTGGCATCCCGGTGCGATTGGACTGAATATGAGCTGGTTGGACGAGATTCGCTGGGACGCGCAGGGCCTGGTGCCCGCGATTGCGCAAGAGCAGGGCAGCAAAGACGTGCTGATGTTTGCATGGATGAACCGCGAGTCGCTGCAAAAAACCGCCGAACTGGGCCGCGCCGTCTATTTCAGCCGTTCACGCAACAAACTCTGGTTCAAGGGCGAAGAGTCGGGCCATGTGCAACTGGTACACGAAATCCGGGTCGATTGCGACACCGACGTGTTGTTGCTGACCGTCACCCAGCAAGGGCATACTCCCGGAATCGCCTGCCATACCGGGCGCCATAGCTGCTTTTTCAGCGTTCTGAAAGACGGCCAGTGGCAGTCGGTTGACCCGGTCCTGAAAAATCCTGATTCCATCTACAAGTAAGCCCATGACTGCCCAAGCGCCTGCATCGCCCCCCCACTCCCAAGATGTCTTGGCGCGCCTGGCCGCGGTGATTGAAACCCGCAAAGTCGCCAACGGAGGTGACCCCAGCGCCAGCTATGTGGCGCGGCTGTTGCACCAGGGCCCTGACGCCTTTCTGAAAAAAATCGGCGAAGAGGCCACCGAGGTGGTGATGGCCGCCAAAGATGCGGATCACGGCGCAGACCCGACCAAGATCGTCAATGAGGTCGCAGACCTGTGGTTTCACTGCTTGATTGCCCTGGCGCACTACGGCTTGGCACCCGCCGACGTCGTGGGCGAGCTCGAGCGCCGCGCGGGTACCAGTGGCCTTGAGGAAAAAGCCCTGCGTAAAGCGTTGGTGCGCGACGCCCAGGGCGGTTAAGCCCACTTTTTTAATCTTTTGCCCTCTGTTTCTGCCCCATGAGCAACCCCAGTACTCCCGCGCACGGCTCGGCTCACGCCCCTGGCCATGACCCCCATTGCCTTTTTTGCAAAATCGTTGCCAAGCAAATTCCATCGCGAACGGTATTTGAGGACGACGAGTTTTACGCCTTTCACGACATAGCGCCCTGGGCTCCGGTACATTTCCTGCTTATTCCCAAGCTGCATATTCCCTCCATGGCCCAAATTACCCCAGCGCATGCAGGTCTGATGGGTCGAATGATGGCGCTGGTTCCTCAACTGGCCTTGCAGGAGGGGTGCAACCCGTATCCCGACGGTGGCTATCGCCTGGTCACCAACACGGGCGCGGAGGGTGGACAAGAAGTGCGCCACCTGCACTTTCACATCATGGGGGGCGCGCGCCCCTGGTTGCGCGGCTAAAGGCCGCATATCCACGCAGATTTCTGGCGGCGACTAGAATTCCGGTATCAATTAGGAGGAACCTATGGGTTTATCAACTACGCACCTGATCATATTTTTGGTCATCATCGTTGTGATTTTCGGCACCAAGAAGTTGCGCAATATCGGCGCCGACCTCGGCGGTGCCGTCAAGGGCTTCAAGGACGGTATGAAAGACGGCACTGAAAAGCCTGCCGATCCCGCCGCACCTGCGCAGCAGGTTGCTGCCAACGCCCCGGTTTCCAAGGAAACCATCGACGTTGAAGCCAAATCCAAGCACTGAACGTCTTTGGATGAACGCCGTGGCGCGCCAGCAGTGGATTACTCGTGTTTGATATTGGCGTCACCAAGCTGGCCATCGTCGGCGGCATTGCGCTGATCGTGATCGGCCCGGAAAAGCTGCCGGGTCTGGCCAAAACGCTGGGAACCCTGTTGGGGCGCGCGCGTCGCTACGTGGCTGACGTCAAGGAAGAGGTCAATCGCTCGATTGACCTCGATGAGCTGCGGAAAATGAAGGACACGATGGAGACTGCGGCGCAAGCCGTCGAAACCTCGATTCAAACCAGCGCCGATGAAGTTCAAAAGACGTGGACAGCAGCCACTTACTCCGACACTGACGCCGTACCGCTGCCCTACTACTCGGCCAACGATCCCCCTAAAAAACGCTGGCGCAGCAAGATCAGCGCGACTCCGAAATGGTACAAGGCCCGTTCGGGGACGCGTACCAAGGCACTGTCGGGTGCGGCGCGCGTGGCGCGTTTTCGCCCACCCAAAGTTAACCCATGAACGAAACAGGCTCCAAAGAAGACGAACTCGCCGGCTCCGAGCAACCGTTCGTACAGCATCTTTTTGAGTTGCGTGACCGCCTTTTGCGGGCGATTTACGGCATTGCCGCCGTGTTTGGCGTGTTGGTGTTTTTCCCTGGCCCTTCCAAGCTTTACGACCTGTTGGCCATGCCCTTGGTACGGGCCCTGCCGGAAGGCTCCAAAATGATTGCGGTGGGGGTGGTGTCCCCCTTTCTGGTACCGATCAAGGTGTCGGTGATGGCTGCCATTGCGATGGCTTTGCCCTGGATTCTTTACCAGGTCTGGGCTTTTGTCGCGCCGGGCCTGTACAAGCACGAGAAAAAGCTGGTGCTACCGCTGGTGGCGGCCAGCACGCTGCTTTTTTACGCCGGGGCAGCGTTTTGCTACTTTTTTGTCTTTGGGCAAGCGTTTCCTGCGATTCAAAAAATGGCACCCGCCTCGGTGTCGGTCAGCCCAGACATTGAGGCCTATCTTGATTTCGTCATCACCATGTTTATTGCCTTTGGTGTGGCGTTTGAAGTGCCGATCGTGGTGGTCATTTTGGCGCGCATGAAGGTCGTCACCATCGCGCAACTGAAGGCCTTTCGCTCTTACTTTATTGTTGCGGCTGCCGCGGTTGCCGGCTTGGTGACGCCGCCCGACCCTGTTTCCATGCTGGCGCTGCTGGTGCCGATGTGTGTTTTGTATGAATTAGGCATCTGGGCGGCGCAAATCTTCATTCGCCACACCCAGGCACCGGACGCCGAGTCGGCCAACGACCCTGCTGCCAGCACCGCGGAGCCGTGAGCCCCGCTGTCCGTTAGCGGTTTGATTTCTGTGGCCGGGGTCGCAAGCCTGGCGTAATCGCCAGCTGCAGGTTCTGCTTCTTCCGCTGAAGTGAAAACTGCGCCGCGACACCGGGTTTGAGCGCGGCCACCTGGGCCAAAAGCTGGCTGACGTCGTCGACCGATGTGCCCGCGATGGCCACAATGACATCGCCTGGCACCACGCCCGCTTTGGCTGCCGGACCGCCCTGCAGCACTCCGGTAATGATCACGCCCTGGGTCGCTGCAACGCCAAAGGTCTCGCGCAGTTCGGGCGACAGGTCGTTGGGCTCCACGCCGATCCAGCCGCGCGTGACCTGTCCGTCTTTCACGATGCTGTCCAGCACCTGTTTGGCCGTTGCCACCGGAATGGCAAACCCAATCCCCAAACTGCCGCCCGAGCGCGAGTAGATCGCGGTGTTGATGCCCAAGAGGTTGCCATTGACATCGACCAGCGCGCCGCCCGAATTGCCGGGATTGATGGCGGCGTCGGTCTGAATGAAGTTCTCGAAGGTATTGATGCCCAATTGGTTGCGCCCGAGCGCGCCCACGATGCCACCCGTCACGGTCTGGCCCACGCCAAACGGGTTGCCGATGGCCAGTACCTGATCCCCGACCTGGAGGTCGTCCGAGTCACCCAACACCATGACCGGCAGGCGTTCAAGTTCAATTTTCAAGACCGCCAGGTCGCTGTCCGGGTCGGTGCCGATGACCTTGGCCCGGGCGCGCCGACGGTCGTTCAGAATGACCTCAATCAGGTCAGCGCCCTCCACCACGTGGTTGTTGGTCAGCACATAGCCGCTGGCACTCACGATCACGCCGCTGCCCATGCCTGATGCGCCATCACTCTCGGCTCCCGGGTCGCCATTAAAAAAGCCCGGCCATTGGTCTGGACTGAGGGGCAAGCGGCGGCTTGCGTTGCTGACATTGATGCTGACCACTGCTTTGGATGCCTTTTGAGCCGCCAGTCTGAAGCTGCCCGCAGGGACTTCGCCATTGCGCGAGGCGGGGGCCTGCAACAATTCCACGGCCCCTTCGCCGCGCGGCGCCATCCATGCCGGTTTGAGTGTCAGGACCACAAAATAAGCGGCCAGTAAAACTGTGGCGCTTTGCGAAAAAAGGAGCCAAACACGCTTCATGAAAGTCCGATCGGGTGGTGCAGGCGTACCGGGCGCTGCTCAGCAGCAAATTGTAGGCGGCGCCTGCGATATCAGGACTGCGTCCGGTCAAATCCTGCAGGCATTGGATAATGAACTGCAAACGTTCCCCTCAGCGCCGACAGACGAAATGCGGTCTTCGGATGGTGGGAGCTTAATTTTTCAAATCCAACCCCAAGCGTGACCATGAAGCACCATTCCGACTTGCTCTCGGCCCTCGATGCCGTGCTGGAGCCCGCGCGGTTCAAAGACTACGGGCCCAATGGCCTGCAAGTGGAGGGTCGCCGACCGATACGCAAACTCGTGAGCGGCGTAACTGCCAGTTTGGCGCTGATCGAGGCGGCTGTGGCGCAAGACGCCGACGCCATTTTGGTGCACCACGGACTGTTTTGGCGTGGCCACGATGGGCGTGTAACGGGTTGGCTCCGCCAACGCCTGGCGCTCTTGCTGGCGAACGACATCCACTTGTATGCCTACCACTTGCCCTTGGATGCGCATGAACGGTGGGGCAATAACGCCCAACTGGGCCTGCGTCTGGGACTGGTTGCGCAGGAGCGCTTTGGTGACCAGCAACTTGGTTGGCTGGGTCAGGCGCCGGAGGGTGGTTTTGCGGATGCCCCGGCGCTGGCCGCCCATGTCCGGTCCGTGTTGGGTCGGGAAGTTGTGTGGGTGGCGGGCAAACCCGGACCTTTGCAGCGCATTGCCTGGTGTACCGGAGGCGCCCAAGGGTATTTTGAATCTGCCATCGCCGCGGGTGCGGATGCCTTTATTACCGGCGAAATTTCTGAGCCCCAAGCCCACTATGCACGCGAATGCGGTGTTGCCTACATCGCCTGTGGTCACCACGCCAGCGAGCGCTATGGCGTTCAGGCGGTAGCACGGCAGGTCGCATCGCAGCTGGGATTGGTGCACACTTTCATCGATATAGACAATCCGGCCTGAAAGCACCCGCGTCGCGCCGACACCTGAAACGGCCAAGTTGGAGCGCCTTTTACCTTTTTTTGAATGACCACCACCGCTGACACTCCCGCTTCGCCTGTCGCCATTACCCTGGGCGATGCCGCGGGTATTGGTCCTGAAATCATCGCAAAAGCCTATTTGGCGGAGCCTGCGCTCCTGCGTCCGTGTTTTGTGGCGGGCGACGTCGCCACCATGCGCCGAGCGCTGGACCAAATTGTGGGTTCCAGCGGAGCGGCATGGCCAGTGGCGCAGATTGAGCATGCCAGCGAGGTTTGGGACCTCCCTCCCCGTTGCCTGCCTGTGCTGCAAGTGGGTGCGGCCCTGGGGCCCTGTCCCATGGGGCAGGTCAGTGCAGTGGCAGGCGAATTTGCCGGGCGCTGCGTGGACTGGGCTGCCCGCCAGGCGCTCCAAGGACACATTGGCGCCATGGTGACCGCGCCTTTGCACAAAGAGGCACTGCACGCCGCCGGTGCGCCGTACAACGGCTATCCCGGGCACACTGAAATGCTGCAGGCTATTGCAGCGCAGCACGTAGGAGTGACCCCAGATCGCCTCCCGGTGCGCATGATGCTCGCCAATGAAGAACTGCGCACCGTGCTCGTCAGTATCCACCTCTCGCTGCGACAGGCTTTGGAGGCGGTGACTTTTGACAATGTGCTGCAGTCTTTGCTGATCACACACCATGCATTGACAGCCGTGCTCGGGCGGTCCCCGCGCATCGCCGTGGCGGGGCTCAACCCGCATGCGGGAGAGGGTGGACTGTTCGGCGACGAAGAAATTCGGACCATTGCTCCAGCAATTGCCGCTGCGCGTGCCCAAGGCTGCGAGGCAAGCGGCCCTTGGGCACCGGATACCGTTTTCATGCGGGCCCGCGCCCGACCCGGCCTGACACCGGAATTTGACGCAGTACTGGCGATGTACCACGATCAGGGCCTGATTCCAGTCAAGTACCTGGGCGTGGAGCAGGGCGTCAATGTCACTTTGGGACTTCCGCTGGTACGCACCAGTCCAGACCATGGCACGGCCTTTGACATTGCGGGGCAGGGCCAGGCCGATCCGGCGAGCCTGATCGCGGCGATACGCATGGCGCGCAGCTTGGCGTATTGACCTTGGTACCGGATCGGGCACTTTTGCGGTCAGCTACAATCCGAGGCTCCCCACGTAGTGATTTTTCCTGAGGATTCTCATGAGCGACACCCTCGTCGGCAACAAGCCGAACGACCCCAGCAAGCGCACCTGGATCATTGCATCCTCTTGCGTCGGCATCGCAGGCGCAGCGGCAACCGCAGTGCCTTTTGTCAGTACTTTTCAGCCATCCGAGCGTGCCAAGGCCGCCGGTGCTGCAGTGGAAGTGGATATTTCCGCGATCAAGCCAGGTGAGAAGATCACGGTGGAGTGGCGCGGTAAGCCCGTGTGGGTGGTGCGCCGCACCCCCGAGCAGCTGGCCGCCTTGCCCAGTCTGAACGGCGATTTGGCTGACCCGAAAAGCGAGCGCAAACCAGACGAGTTCACCCCCGTTTATGCGCGCAATGAAGGGCGCTCCATCAAGCCTGAATTCTTTGTGGCCGTGGGTATCTGTACGCACCTGGGTTGTTCGCCCTCGGACAAATTCCAAACAGGCGCCCAGGCGTCCCTGCCAGACGACTGGAAGGGTGGCTTTTTGTGCCCTTGCCACGGCTCGACTTTTGACATGGCCGGTCGCGTCTTCAAAAACAAGCCCGCGCCCGACAACCTCGAAATTCCGCCACATATGTACCTTTCCGACAGCAAGCTGCTGATCGGCGAAGACACCAAGGCCTGACCCCCGACTCCGGAGCACACCATGGCTGAAATGAAAGAAAACTCTCCCAACGCGCCCGCTGCCGCCAAGTTGCTGAACTGGGTGGACAACCGGTTCCCTTTGAGCAAGCTCTACAACGACCATCTGGGTCAGTATTACGCGCCCAAAAACCTTAATTTTTTCTATATTTTTGGTGCGCTGGCCATGTTGGTACTGGTGATCCAAATCGTCACGGGCATTTTCTTGGTAATGCACTACAAGCCTGACGCCGCGCTGGCGTTTGGTTCTGTGGAGTACATCATGCGCGATGTGCCATGGGGTTGGCTGATCCGCTACATGCACTCCACCGGTGCTTCCGCCTTTTTTATCGTGGTCTACATGCACATGTTCCGCGGTCTCATTTACGGCAGCTACCGCAAGCCTCGGGAGTTGGTCTGGTTGTTCGGTTGCGGTATTTTCTTGTGCCTGATGGCGGAAGCCTTCATGGGCTACCTGCTGCCTTGGGGCCAAATGAGTTACTGGGGTGCGCAGGTGATCGTGAACTTGTTTGCCGCAGTTCCGTTTGTCGGCCCTGACCTCGCCTTGCTGATTCGCGGCGACTACGTGGTCGGCGATGCCACCCTGAATCGCTTCTTCAGCTTTCACGTGATCGCCGTGCCACTGGTGCTGCTAGGCCTGGTCGCTGCGCACATCATTGCGCTGCACGAAGTCGGCTCCAACAACCCTGATGGTGTCGAGATCAAGTCGACCCGAGGCGCTGACGGTAACCCGGTGGACGGAATCCCATTCCATCCGTACTACACGGTTCACGATATTTTCTCGGTCAGCTTGTTCCTGATGGTATTCACCGCCATCATTTTCTTTGCCCCAGAGTTCGGCGGCTATTTCCTGGAATACAACAACTTTATTCCTGCTGATCCGCTGAAAACCCCCCTGCACATCGCTCCTGTTTGGTATTTCACTCCGTACTACTCAATGCTGCGCGCAATTACCAGTGAAATGGTGTTGGTGTTGATCGCATGCGTGGTGGGTGCTGCCGCTCTGAGCGTGTTCAAGATCAAGATGCCCGCGATTTTCAAGATCGTGATCGTTGGCGCCGCTGCCGCAGTGAGCGCCATGATGTTGTCGATTGACGCCAAATTCTGGGGCGTCGTCATCATGGGCGGTGCGGTGGTCATTCTGTTTTTCCTGCCTTGGCTGGACAACTGCGCCGTCAAGTCGATCCGCTACCGTCCGAGCTGGCACAAGTACCTGTACGGCGTCTTTGTCGTCAACTTCATTGTTCTGGCCTACCTTGGCGTGCAACCTCCGTCGGCGATCGGCGAGCGTGTTTCGCAGGTCGGGACTCTGTTTTACTTTGGTTTCTTCCTGTTGATGCCGTGGTGGAGCGAAATGGGTGAGACCAAGGCGGTTCCCGAGCGCGTCACCTTTGCCGCCCATTGAGCTGGAGTTTGAAAAAAATGAAAAAAATCGTACTCAGCCTGATTACTGCCCTGGGCTTGGCGGTGGGCGCGCAAGCCAGCACCGGCGGTGTCGCCTGGGACAAAGCGCCCAACAACATCAACGACATGGCGTCACTGCAAAGCGGAGCCAAGACCTTTGTCAACTATTGCCTGAATTGCCACGCCGCGGCCTTCATGCGCTTCAATCGCTTGAAAGACATTGGCCTCACGGATCAGCAAATCAAGGACAACCTGTTGTTCACCACGGAAAAAGTGGGTGAAACCATGAAGGTGGCTATGGATCCCCGGCAAGCCAAGGACTGGTTCGGCGGCAATCCTCCGGATCTGACAGTGATCGCACGCTCGCGTTCAGGATCCCAAGGAACCGGTGCGGATTACCTTTACACCTATTTGCGCACTTTCTATGTGGACGAGAGCAAAGCCACCGGTTGGAACAACCTGGCATTCCCCAACGTGGGCATGCCCCATGTGCTTTGGGAGTTGCAAGGCAAGCGTGCGGCGGTTTATGGAACAGAAGTTGTGCATGGTCACGAAACCGAAGTGTTCAAAGGATGGCAGCAAATCACCCCCGGTAAAATGACGCCCCTGCAGTTCGACCAAGCCATGGGTGATCTGGTGGGCTACCTGCAGTGGATGTCCGAGCCCGCCCAGGGCAAGCGGGTTCAGGTGGGTGTGTGGGTTCTGCTGTTCTTGTTGGTCATGACCATCGTTACCTGGCGCCTGAATGCTGCGTACTGGAAAGACATCAAGTAAGCCATCGCGCCAACCCGTAGCGCGGCCGTCATTTCGGTCGTCGCTCATTACAGAGTGGGCCCGCCGTGCGCAGCCCACTCTTTTTATTTTTTAGGAGTCCCCCGCCATGATGGTGTTGTATTCAGGAACAACCTGCCCTTTTTCCCACCGCTGCCGCTTTGTGTTGTTTGAAAAAGGCATGGACTTCGAAATCCGGGACGTTGACCTGTACAACAAGCCCGAAGACATCAACGTCATGAATCCCTATGGCCAAGTCCCCATCTTGGTGGAGCGGGACCTGATTTTGTATGAGTCAAACATCATCAATGAATACATTGACGAGCGCTTCCCTCATCCTCAGTTGATGCCCGGTGACCCTGTCGATCGCGCCCGCGTACGCTTGTTTTTGCTCAATTTTGAGAAAGAACTGTTCGTTCACGTCAGCACCTTGGAGTCGCGCAGTTCCAAAGGCAACGAAAAAGCGCTTGAAAAAGCCCGCGCCCACATCCGTGACCGGCTGACCCAGCTTGCGCCCGTGTTTCTGAAGAACAAGTTCATGATGGGCGACAACTTCTCGATGCTCGATGTTGCCATCGCGCCTTTGCTGTGGCGCCTCGAGTACTACGGGATTGACCTCAGCAAAAATGCGGCGCCTCTGCTGAAATATGCTGAACGAATTTTCTCTCGTCCGGCCTACATTGAGGCGCTCACGCCCTCTGAAAAGGTGATGCGCAAATAGGCGCCAATCGCACGTCCTGAAGCCATTGCCCTTATGCAAGCCCCCGCCACCACATCGACCCGTCCGTATATGGTTCGCGCCATGTACGACTGGTGCGTGGACAACAACTGCACGCCCTTCATTGTGGTGGCCGTTGATGGCAGCGTGCGGGTCCCGCAGGAGTTTGTGCAGAACGGTGAAATTGTGCTCAACGTCAGCCTGGGCGCTACCAGCAACCTGACCTTGGGTAACGATTACATCGAATTCAAGGCGCGATTTGGCGGTGTGGCGCGCGATATTTGCGTGCCCATGGGCCGAGTCTCAGCAATCTATGCCCGCGAAAATGGCCAGGGTATGACCTTCCCTGTGGAGGCAGTGAGCACCGAGGCTTCGAGCCGCGCCAAGGGCAGCGCGCCTGCTGCGTCGGTGGAGTCGCCGCCTGCGCCGGTTTTGGGAATAGTTAGCAGCGAAGACGGTGCAAAAGCCAGCGAAGCCCCGGATCCCAGGCCGCCCACAGGTCCTCGCCCGTCGCTCACCCGCGTGAAGTAATCGCCCTCAAATAAGTCGCTTCGAAGTGCCTTTTGCGGACTGGTTTCCACAGGCGCTGCGTTAGAATGAAAGCCGTGCCGATTTAGCTCAGTTGGTAGAGCAACCGCCTTGTAAGCGGTAGGTCATCAGTTCGAATCCGATAATCGGCACCACTCTTTAAACGCCTGACTTGATCAGGCGTTTTTCATGGTCGTTCTGACTTCGCTCGCGCAAAGGGGTGGCCGCTTGTGCGGTCAGGCTATTTAAAATTGGTGTTCGATAGTGCTGCGGCGAGCTCGGGAAGTGCCGTAGACTCAGGCTGCTGGAGCCATTGATTTTCTTTCTAATTTTCTTCTGTTGCTTGCCTTTACGGCAGCGAAACCGACAAGACAAAGAGAAGAAAATTGGTGCCCAGGAAGGGACTCGAACCCCCACGATGTTACTCGCTAGTACCTGAAACTAGTGCGTCTACCAATTCCGCCACCTGGGCATTTCAGGAAAGAGAGCAATTGTATCAAACAAGTTAGCCAAACCAGCGGACTGCTGGACGAAGTTGAAGGTGTTGTTCAAGGACACCGTGACGGACACGGCTTTGTGTCGCGCGATGACGGCGGCCCGGACATCTATTTACCCCCCAACGAGATGCGCGCCGTACTGCACAAGGACCGTGTCAAGGCGCGGATCGTGCGCAGTGACCGCAGGGGCCGTCCTGAAGGACGGGTGCTGGAAATCGTCGAACGCTCGACCCAGCCCATTATTGGCCGCTTGCTGCAGGAGAGTGGTGTCTGGCTGGTGGCACCCGAGGACAAGCGCTATGGCCAGGATATCTTGATTCCGCGCAGCGGCACGGGCAATGCCA
The DNA here is from genome assembly GCA_029866205.1 of Rhodoferax sp. Classification (GTDB taxonomy): domain Bacteria; phylum Pseudomonadota; class Gammaproteobacteria; order Burkholderiales; family Burkholderiaceae_C; genus Allorhodoferax. The sequence goes on along the minus strand of JARWZT010000008.1, from coordinate 188,481 downwards.
AGACAGGCCAAGTGGTGGTGGTGCAACTCACTGAACCGCCCGCCCTGTTTGGACAACCCGTTGGCCGGGTGCAAGAGGTGCTGGGTGAGGTCGACGATCCCGGCATGGAGATTGAAATCGCGGTGCGCAAATACAGTGTGCCGCACGAGTTTTCGCTCGCCTGCATGGCTTTGTCCAAGACCTTGCCCGACGCGGTACGCCCCCAGGACCATGCGCACCGTGTTGATTTGACCGATATTCCCTTGGTCACGATCGACGGCGAAGACGCGCGCGATTTTGACGACGCGGTGTATTGCGAGCCTGCCACCCAGGGGCGTGGTAAATCGGCCGTCAAAGGCTGGCGTTTGCTGGTGGCGATTGCCGACGTGAGCCACTATGTGGAAAACGGCTCCGCCATTGATATTGACGCATACGACCGGGCCACCAGCGTTTACTTTCCGCGCCGCGTGATTCCCATGCTGCCGGAAAAGCTGTCCAACGGACTGTGTTCCCTCAAGCCCGAGGTCGAGCGTCTGTGCATGGTCTGCGATATGTTCGTCACCCTCGATGGCGAAGTCACGGCTTACCAGTTCTACCCCGCGGTGATGTGGAGCCATGCGCGCTTCACTTACACCGAGGTGGCGGCGATTTTGGGCAACACGCGTGGGCCGGAGGCGCAAAAGCGCAAAGCCCGGGTCGGCGACTTGCTCAATTTGCATGGTGTTTATGAGTCGCTGCTCAAATCGCGCCAGCGTCGGGGTGCGGTCGACTTTGAGACTACTGAGACGCAAATCGTCTGCGACGAGACCGGCCGAATCGAGAAGATCGTGCCGCGCACCCGCAACGTGGCGCACAAGCTAATTGAAGAGGCCATGCTGGCGGCCAACGTCTGCAGCGCGGACTTCATTGCGCAAAGCAAGCATGCCGGCCTGTTTCGGGTGCATGAGGGCCCCACGGCTGAGAAGGTGGAGGCCTTGCGCGCCTATCTTAAAGCCATGGGCATTGGCATGACCATCAGCGACATGCCCAAGCCGGGCGAGTTTCAGATGATTGCTGCGGCCACCAAAGACCGGCCTGACGCGGCGCAAATCCACTCCATGTTGTTGCGCTCCATGCAGCAGGCGATTTACACGCCCGGTAACAACGGCCACTTTGGCTTGGCCTTTGACGCCTACACCCACTTCACCAGCCCGATCCGGCGTTACCCCGACTTGCTGGTGCACCGCGTGATCAAAGCGGTGCTGGCCAATGCCAAATACCATTTGCCCGTGCTGCCCATGCCGGGCGAGGCGCACGCCAAGCTGGCGCGGCGCCTGGAAAAAGGCAAGGCCGCCAAGGCGCAAGAGCCAGGCGCCAAGCCCAAAAAAGCCAGCGCCGAGAACCTGGCCTGGGAGGCCGCTGGCCTGCATTGCAGTGCCAACGAGCGCCGCGCGGACGAAGCCAGCCGCGATGTGGAAGCCTGGCTCAAATGCAAGTACATGTACGAGCACTTGGGCGAGGAATACAGCGGGGTGGTCACCTCGGCCACTTCGTTTGGCCTGTTTGTGACGCTGGACGCCATGTACGTCGAAGGCCTGGTGCACATCACCGAGCTGGGTGGCGAATACTTCCGCTTCGATGAAGTGCGCCAAGAGCTGCGCGGCGAACGCACCGGCATCCGCTACGCCATCGGTACTCGGGTGGACATCCAAGTCGGCCGCGTGGACCTGGATGGCCGCAAGATCGACTTCCGCCTGGTGCAAAACGGCCAAGCGCTCACCTCCAAGACTTTGCTGGACAAGGGGGCGGACGCGGATCGTAGCCCGCGTAAACGGAGCAGTCGCGAGCAAGAACCTTCTCGCGGCAAAGTCGGCAAGAGCGCGAGCGGCAAGACCCCAGCGGCCGAGAAAAAGGCCGCTACCAAAAGCAAAGCGCCACGCAAGCGGCGTTAGGCCGCACGAAGGCGTACCTAGGCGTTCTAAGGCCTACGCAGCAAAAACACACTGGCATCCCGCCCCAGCGGCGCTGCCAGGCGCTGCACCAACAGCCGGTAGGTGTCCAGATCAAAGGCCAGGCGCTGGCGGGTTTGCAGGGCGTCTTCCAGGTCGGCCTCATCGTGCACCGTGGCCACGTGGCACCACTGGTCGAACACGTGGATGTCGGTGCGTTCGGTGCGGGTGTCAAATTCGCGCACTGCCACGGGCGCGGGGTGGGGCCAGGCCTGCAGGCGGCGCTGGGCCAGCGCCATTTGCAGGCGCAGGCGGTGCACCGCTGCGCTTTCGCGGCCGGCGCACACACCCTTGCACTTTCCTATCTGGCTGGCAAAGCAAGCGCCCTTGCCAGACTCCAGTCCGAGGGCCTGCGGGCACAGACCGTGGTTTTCGCACAGGGTGCGCAGCGCCTCAGAAGCCTGGCGTTTGGAGCGGTACACGCCATAGAGTTGGTGCAGCGTGCCCGGGTGCTGCGCGTCCAGGCCCACCAAGCGCAAAAGCGGGCGGGCGTTGGGGTCGTCAGACAGTTCCCATGCGCTCAGGCCCTTGCTTTGGCGCAACTGTCGGTTGTGGATGGGCTGCAATTGCTTGACCAGGCGCGCCTCCAGCAGCAGGGCACCGAGTTCACCCGCGGTTTCTCGCCACTCCACACGGCGGATTTCTTGCAGGATGCGCATTTCGCGCGCCTGCTTGGTGGAGGCCTGAAAGTGCGACAACACCCGCGTGCGCATGTGGATGCTTTTGCCCACGTAGAGCGGAATCTCACCCTCGCCATAAAACAGGTAAACACCAGGCGTGTCAGGAATGTCGGGAATCGCGGTTTCGAGCTGCGGGGGCACGCTGGCGCTCCCTTGCAGCAGGGCAGCCGCCTCGCGCTGCAGCGCGTCCAGGCCCAGTTCGCGCTGCGCCACTTGCAGCCAGGCCAGCACCACGTCCACGTCACCCATGGCGCGGTGGCGCGCCAGCGTTTGCAGGCCGTGGCGCTGCAAAATCGCGTCCAGGCCGTGGCCCTTGTGCTGCGGATACAGCTTGCGTGACAGACGCACGGTACACAGGGTTTTCACCTTGAGCGCGTGGCCCATGCGCTCCAAGGACTGGTGCACAAAGCCGTGGTCAAAGCGTACGTTATGGGCCACAAAAACCGCGCCGTCGAGCAGCTCCAGCAGCTGCCGCGCCACGTCTTCAAAGGGCGGCGCGTCTTGCACCATGGCATCAGTGATGCCTGTCAGGCTTTGGATAAACGGCGGAATGCGCACGCCCGGGTTGACCAGGCTGCTCCAGCGCGCCACCTCTACACCGTGCTCAATGCGCACAGCGGCAATTTCGGTGATGCGGTCGCGCTGTGCGTTGCCCCCGGTGGTTTCCAGGTCGAGCATGACGTAGCAGGGCAGCATGGCGGCAGCCTGGGCGTTTAGCAAAACATCTGCGCTCAGCAAAACATCAGCGCCAGCCAGGCTGGGTCGTCCAGCAAGTGGAGTGCGCCATAGGCACCAAAGCGGTAGGTCCAGCCCTGCAGCAACGCCAACCGGTCATTCCAACCCGATGCAAAAAACAACTCCAGCGCCAGCAGCGGCGGCGGCTTGGCGCGCTGCAGATGCATCAAATGTCGAAGGCGTGAAAGCCAAAGGCCCCGGCGCGGCGGTCGGCGAAAAAGCGTTCCAGCGTGTCTTTGACGGTGCGAAAAGCGATCTCGTCCCAAGGAATGTCGGCCTCGTCAAACAACAGGGCCTCCTGGGTTTCGGTGCCGGGATTGAATACGTCGCTGAGCAATTCGGCACGGTAAAACATATGCACCTGGCCCACACGTGCCACGTTCACCAGGGAAAACAGGGCTTGCAAGGCAAACTCGGCCCCCGCTTCTTCCACGGTTTCGCGGGCGGCGCCGTCGGCCGTGGTTTCGCCCATCTCCATAAAGCCCGCCGGCAGCGTCCACTTGCCCAGGCGCGGCTCGATGTTGCGTTTGCACAGCAAGACCTTGTCGCCCCAGACCGGGATGGTGCCCACCACATTGAGTGGATTGACGTAATGCACCGTGGTGCAGGCCGGGCAAACCGCGCGCACCTTGGTGTCGCCATCGTCGGGCAGGCGGTGCTCTACGGCCGTGCCGCAGGATTTGCAGTGTTTGATGGGGGCGCCGTACATAGTCAAAAAAGCACTCCTTCAGGCGGCCGCCACGGCCACGCGGATGCCGCTCAGGCCGGTGATGTCGCCTTGCATCACGTCGCCCACATTCACCGCGCCCACGCCAGCGGGTGTGCCGGTGAAGATCAGGTCGCCGGGCTTGAGTTCCCAGGCCTTGGACAATTGCTCGATGGTCTCGGCCACGTTCCAGATGAGTTGGGCAATGGTGCTGCTTTGGCGTACCGCGCCGTTGACGCTGAGAGAGATCGTGGCCTGGCCCACGTTGGGCACTTGCGCGGCCGGGGTGATGGCGCCGATGGGCGCCGAGTCATCGAAACCTTTGCCGATACACCAGGGGCGTCCGGCTTTTTTCATGTCGTTTTGCAGGTCGCGCCGGGTCATGTCCAGGCCCACGGCATAGCCGTAAATATGGCGCGCTGCGTCGGCAGCGGCAATGTCCCGCCCTCCGGTCCCAATGGCCACCACCAGGTCAATCTCATGGTGCAGGTTGGCCGTAAGGGTGGGGTAGGGCATGGAGGCGCTGGTGCCGGGGGCGGCGTACACCAGGGTGTCGGCCGGCTTCAAGAAGAAAAACGGGGCCTCGCGGCCTGGCCCGCCCATTTCCTTGGCGTGTTCCTCGTAATTGCGGCCGACGCAGTAAATGCGGTGCACCGGAAACTGTTCCGGCTGGCCCACGACAGGCACGCTGATGGTGGCAGGCGGAGCGAAGGTGTAGTTCATGGTGCGTCGGCTGTGGGCTAAAGGGGTCAGGCGGACTGGGCCACCAGGTCGAAGTGCTCGACCACAGGCGGGGCTGCAAAAAAGGGCCCCACCACGGCGCGCCAGGCCGGGAAGGCGGGAGATTCACGAAAACCCACGGTATGGTCTTCCAGCGTTTCCCAAAAAATCTGCAGTACGTAACGCTCTGGGCTCTCAATGCTGCGGTTGACTTTGTAGCCCTTGAATCCTTTGGCGTGCGCAATGACTTCACCCGCACCTTTGGCAATTGCCAATTCAAAGGCCGCGTTTTGGCCGGGATGGATACGAATATCGGCAATTTCAAGAATCATGCAGGGCTCCAGGGCGTGCGGGTTGGGGGGCGAGACACCGTCATGGTAGACGGCCATGGTGAGATGTTACCGGGCCGCGCAATGGTTTGCCGACGGCCAAGGGCGCGAACTCCAGCGTATCCTCTGCAGCATGACCTTTTTGCCCAGCCCTGATCTCACTTTGCCGCCTGACCGCGCCGTTGCGGGTGCCACTGTCGCTGACGGTTGGAATGCTGATTGGCTGCGCCCGCAATGGCCGGCACCAGCCAGTGTGCGTGCGGTCTGCACCAGCCGCAGCGGTGGCGCGTCGGCTGCTCCTTACGCCGCGCTGAACCTGGGCGAGCATGTGGGCGATGCCCCGGCGGCGGTTGCCGCCAATCGCGCCCAAGTGCACCAAGCGCTGGGCGTACGGCCTGTTTTTTTGAATCAGGTGCATGGCACCGAGGTACAGGCATTGGCCAAAGGCTGCGCCGATGGTACGCAGGCTGACGGCAGCTGGGTTGACGCTTGCGGCCTCGCGTGCACCGTCATGGTGGCCGATTGCCTGCCCCTATTGCTGTGCAGTGCGGACGGCACGCGGGTGGCGGCCTTGCACGCGGGTTGGCGTGGTCTGGCGGGTGCGGCGGGTGGTGCGCGAGCGCCGGCGCCCGGCATTGTTGAGGTGTTTCTGCAAAGCCAGGCGGCTTTGGGTGTGGCTCCCGGGCGCTGGATGGCTTGGTTGGGGCCCTGTATTGGTCCAACGGCGTTTGAAGTGGGCGACGAAGTGCGCACGGCCTTTGTGGCGCAGAGTGCCGAGGCAACCCAGGCGTTTGTGCACCGGTCATTGGGGAAATGGACCGCTGATCTGGCGCTTCTTGCGCGTCAGCGGCTGCAGGCTGCCGGGGTTGGTCAGGTTTTTGGCAACGACAGCAGCCCAAGCTGGTGCACGGTGGGCAACCCCTTACGGTACTTTTCGCACCGACGCGACCGGATCAGCGGACGCCAGGCTGCCCTCATCTGGCTGGTTTGAGTGCGGTAAGGGCGCTGGCTCGATGGCCGGTGCAAACTCCGCCGGGGCACCTACTTTTTGCGCTTCCACGGCCTCCGCCGCTTGCCGCGCCCGCCGCCGTGCGGGGGTCGCCATGAAATACAGCACCAGCCCGACGGGCAAGAGTCCATACAGCACAAAAGTCACCAGAGCGCCCAAAAGGGTGCCATTGGTATTGGTCGCTTCGGCCACCGCCATCATCAGGGTGACATAAATCCAGGCAATAGGAATCAGGTACATCGTGGTTACGTTTGAGGTTTGTTTTGGGTTCATTCAGCAGTGATTGACCGCAAATGTCAGGAAAAAGAAGGACATGCGCAGGATAATTCGCACACTATGCCCCATGTGCGCGCGTGCCGACGTGTATTTTTAAGGAGACAGCGTGAAAAATCAGCAAAACCTCTGGGCCCACACGGCCGAGCATTTTCAGGCGGCATTGAGCGACAGCTGGGCCAAAGCGCTGGCCAGCTTCCAAAATCTGGCGCCAGCTGCAGGCTTAGCGGCACCCATGCCTTCCCTTCCCAATCTGCGCTTTGCCCCTGAGAAGCTGCAAGAAGTCCAGCAGCAGTACCTCAAGGACGCCGCTGACCTGATGACGCAAGGCTCCATGGTGAAGGCGCCGGCTTCTGGCGACAAGCGTTTTTCTGGCGCCGCATGGGAAACCAACCCGGTGGCCGCATTTACGGCGGCCATGTATCTGCTCAACAGCCGGACCCTGCTGGCCATGACCGAGGCCGTGGACTCGGATGCCAAGACGCGCAATCGCCTGCGCTTTGCCGTGGAGCAAGGTTTGGCGGCGGCTGCGCCCAGCAACTTCTTGGCGTTCAACGCCGAGGCGCAGAAAAAAGCCATCGAGACCCAAGGCGAGAGTATTGCCAAAGGCATGCAGAACCTGATGCATGACATGCGCCAGGGCCACGTTTCCATGACCGATGAGAGCTTGTTCAAAGTCGGAAAAAACGTGGCGACGACCGAAGGCGCCGTCGTGTTTGAGAACGAGCTGTTCCAGTTGCTCGAATACAAGCCACTGACCGCCAAGGTTTACGAGAAGCCGTTTTTGCTGGTCCCGCCCTGCATCAACAAGTTTTATATCTTGGACTTGCAGCCCGAGAATTCCTTTATTCGCTACGCCGTGTCTGAGGGCCATCGCACCTTTGTGATCAGTTGGCGCAATCCTGATCAGTCGATGTCCACCAAAACCTGGGACGACTACATTGAGAATGCGGTGATCAAGGCGATTGCCGTGACCAGCGAAATTGTTGGCAAGTCGGGTACTGATGACGCCCTTAATGCCTTGGGTTTTTGCGTCGGCGGCACCATGTTGACCACGGCGCTGGCGGTGCTGGCGGCACGTGGCGAAAAGCCTGTAGCCAGTGCGACGCTGCTGACCACGCTGCTCGACTTCACGGACACCGGCATTCTGGATGTCTTTATCGACGAGGCCTTTGTCAAATACCGGGAACAGGAAATGGGCCAGGGCGGCCTGATGAAGGGCCAGGACCTGGCGTCTACCTTCAGCTTTTTGCGCCCCAATGACCTGGTCTGGAACTACGTGGTGGGCAACTACCTCAAGGGTGAAACACCGCCCCCGTTTGACCTGCTGTACTGGAATTCGGACGCCACCAATTTGCCAGGTCCGTTTTACGCCTGGTATTTGCGCAACACCTACCTCGAGAACAATCTGGTCAAGCCCGGCGTGGCGACCAGCTGCGGAGAACAGATCGACTTGGGCCTGTTGGATATGCCGTTCTACATCTACGGCTCGCGTGAAGACCATATCGTGCCTATCGATGGTGCCTATGCGTCGACGCAGGCGCTACCCGGCAAAAAGCGTTTTGTGATGGGAGCGTCAGGCCACATTGCCGGCGTGATCAACCCCCCCGCCAAAAACAAGCGCAGTCACTGGATTCGCGAGGATGGCAAATTGCCCAAAACCCACGCGGCCTGGCTGCACGGTGCCGCCGAGCATCCTGGCAGCTGGTGGACCGACTGGTCCCAGTGGCTGAAAGCCCAGGCGGGCAAACAAATCGCTGCACCCAAGTCCTACGGTCGCACAAAGTACACGGAAATCATGCCGGCACCGGGTAACTACGTACTTGCCAAGGCTTGAGGCGTCATCCGCTTCAGGCATGATCACTTTTTGAATCAATCACTTTCTCACCCCAGTATCCGGAGCAAATAAATGGAAGAAATCGTCATCGTCGCAGCCACCCGTACCGCCGTTGGTAAATTTGGCGGCAGCCTGTCCAAAGTGGCTGCTCCTGAGTTGGGCGCTGCGGTCATCAAGAACCTGTTGGAGCGCACCGGACTGGGCGCAGACCAGATTGGTGAAGTCATCATGGGCCAGGTGTTGGCTGCAGGCTCCGGTCAAAACCCGGCGCGCCAATCGCTCATCAAGAGCGGCGTAGCCAAGGAAACCCCCGCGCTCACCATCAATGCCGTGTGTGGTTCCGGCCTCAAGGCCGTCATGCTGGCCGCCCAGGCCGTGGCCTATGGTGACAGCGAAATCGTGATCGCCGGTGGCCAAGAAAACATGAGCGCCTCGCCCCATGTGCTGATGGGCAGCCGTGACGGTCAGCGTATGGGTAACTGGAACATGGTGGATTCCATGATCGTGGATGGCTTGTGGGACGTCTACAACCAATACCACATGGGCATTACGGCCGAAAACGTGGCCAAAGCCCACGGCATTTCCCGTGACATGCAAGACGCGTTGGCGCTGGCCAGCCAGCAAAAAGCCGCTGCTGCGCAAGACGCCGGCAAGTTCGTCGACGAGATCGTGCCGTTCTCGATTCCGCAGAAAAAGGGCGATCCGATCGTCTTCTCAGCTGACGAGTTCATCAATCGCAAATCCAACGCCGAAGCGCTGGCGGGCCTGCGCCCCGCCTTTGACAAGGCCGGCGGCGTGACCGCCGGTAACGCCTCGGGCATCAACGACGGCGCCGCCGCGGTGATGGTTATGACGGCCAAAAAAGCCGCTGCACTGGGGCTGACGCCCTTGGGCCGTATTGCCAGCTTTGCGACCAGTGGTCTCGACCCCGCCATGATGGGTATGGGCCCGGTGCCTGCCTCTCAAAAAGCGCTGGCGCGCGCCGGCTGGAAAGCGCAAGACCTGGATTTGCTCGAAATCAACGAAGCGTTCGCTGCCCAGGCCTGTGCGGTCAATCAACAAATGGGATGGGATACGTCCAAGGTCAACGTCAACGGCGGCGCGATTGCGATCGGTCATCCCATTGGAGCGTCCGGCTGCCGTATTCTGGTGACCCTGTTGCACGAAATGCAGCGGCGCAATGCCAAAAAAGGCATCGCCAGCCTCTGCATCGGTGGCGGCATGGGTGTGGCCCTGACCATCGAGCGTTAATCAAATCCACAGTAGTCGTCAGCCAATAACCAAGAAGGAGATAAGCATGAGTCAGAAAGTAGCCTACGTCACCGGCGGCATGGGGGGTATCGGTACCGCCATTTGCCAGCGCCTGCACAAAGAAGGTTTCAAAGTCATCGCCGGTTGCGGCCCAACGCGCGACCACGTCAAGTGGATCGCTGAGCAAGCCGCACTGGGTTACACCTTTTACGCGTCTGCCGGTAATGTGGGTGACTGGGATTCCACCGTGGAAGCCTTCACCAAGACCAAGGCTGAACACGGCACGATTGACGTGCTGGTGAACAATGCAGGCATCACCCGCGACCGCATGTTCCTGAAAATGAGCCGCGAAGATTGGGATATGGTCATCGAGACCAACCTCAACTCCATGTTTAACGTGACCAAGCAAGTGGTTGCCGACATGGTTGAAAAAGGCTGGGGCCGCATCATCAACATCTCTTCGGTCAATGGCGAAAAAGGCCAGGCTGGCCAAACCAACTATTCGGCCGCCAAAGCCGGCATGCATGGGTTTTCAATGGCCCTGGCGCAAGAGTTGGCCACCAAGGGTGTGACCGTCAACACCGTGAGCCCAGGCTACATCGGCACGGACATGGTGAAAGCCATCCGTGAAGACGTGCTGGCCAAGATTGTGGCCACGGTGCCGGTCAAGCGTCTGGGCGAGCCGAGCGAGATTGCCTCGATCATTGCCTGGCTGGCATCCGAAGAAGGCGGTTACGCCACTGGCGCTGACTTCTCGGTCAATGGCGGTTTGCATATGGGCTAAGCCCCCAAGGCTTGCCGGTTTCACCGGTGAAGACCGTAAAAAAACCCGCTTCGGCGGGTTTTTTTACGTCTACAACACCGCAGGTTTAGCCTGCCAGCCCTTTGTACAGCATGTACCCCGCAAGGCAATAAAGCAGCAGCGCAAAAACGCGTTTGAGTTGCGCCACCGGAACCCGGTGGGCAATGCGCGCGCCCAAAGGCGCGGTGAGCACGCTGCCAACGCCAATCACGGCCAGCGCCGGCAGCCAGACGTAGCCCAAAGCACCGTCAGGCAAGCCAGTCAAGGCCGACCCGCTGACGATGTATCCCACCGTATTGGCCAGGGCGATAGGGAAGCCCAGCGCCGCGCTGGTGCCCACCGCGTTGCGCATAGGTACATTGCGCGAGACCATGAAGGGAACGCTCACAAAGCCGCCGCCTGCGCCGACAAGCCCGGACAAAAATCCGATCACGCCGCCCGCGGCCACCTGACCGGCGGGGCCAGGCATCTCGCGGTTGGCCTGGGGTTTTTTGTCGCGCAGCATTTGGGTGGCAGAAAAACTCACGAAAAGGCCAAAAAAGATGGCCAGCCAGGTGCCCTTGAGCACGCTGAACATCCCCACACTGGCCAGCGCACCCCCCAGCAAGATGCCGGGGGCCAAACTTTTCACGATATCCCATCGCACCCCACCGCGCTGGTGGTGGGCGCGCACACTGGACACACTGGTAAACACGATAGTGGCCATGGAGGTGGCGATCGCCATCTTGACCGCCAGGTCGGCGCTGACGCCTCGGTGTGACAGGATCAGCGTCAGAAAAGGCCCCATCAGCATGCCACCGCCAATGCCCAGCAGGCCCGCCAAAAATCCGGTGCACAGTCCGAGCAACGCCAGTTCGGCGATTAAATTGGGTTCGAGCATGGGATTGGGTGGGTGGGACGGTTGGAAGAAGGTGTCTGCAAGTGCCACCGGACCGGCATCCTGAACCGGGGTTCAGGTGGGCGAGGTCAGCCCCACATTGGGTCCGTCTAACGCGAGACGGTCACGCTTGCGGGGCATATTCCAAGCCCTGGCTCATAGAGCATAGGTTCAAGGAAATATAAAGCCCGGCGGGCACCGCAGACGATGGGGATTGTAGGCCTGCGCCCGCGTTTGCGTGCGCCTTTGCGCTGCGCCCTTTGGGACTAAAACAACAGACCGTCGCGCGCCAGCACCTTGTCCAGGCGAAGGATCAGCGGTTCAAGCAGTTTGTCATCCTGGCGGCGGTCCAAGGTGAGCTCAGGTGCGGGTTGGTCTGCCATGCCTTCGGGGGAAGCTTCAGCGTTGGCCACCTCGAACGCCAGGTTAAGCGCCGCCAGCACCGCAATGCGGTCACGGGCGCGTACCTTGCCGGCGTCGCGGATCTTGCACATGGCGGAGTCCACGCGTTGCACCGCTTGGGTCAGTTTGGCTTCGCCACCTTCGGGGCAGCCCAAGAGGTAGTTCTGCCCCATGATCTGGACGTCGAGTTGCTTCATGGTGTTTCAGGCTTGGGGCTGGAGGAGGGCGCCGCAGCGTCGCTGTCAGGTTGGCTGGGCAGGCGGTCGAGTAAAGCGTCGATGCGCGCGCGCGCTGCGCCCAGACGGGACTTGAACGAGTCGCGCTCCACGGTAAGCGCCTGCACCTGGCTGCTCAGCAAGGCATTGGTGCGCTGGAGTTCTTCGTATCGCACCAGCAGGCGCTCAACGCGCTCGGCGATTTGCTCAGTGGGGGACAAGGGCTGCATAGCGCGACATTGTAGGTCGCAGCCAAGCGGTTTTCTTACGAAAGCCTGGCCTTAGAATCCGCCTGTTGGTGCTCGCACCGTGGTTCACACGGTGCAGTTCAACGGGAAGCAGGAGGGCGACGCTGGTCAACAGCCAACCTAACCTGCGCTGCCCCCGCAACGGTAAGTGGACAAATCGACGCTCGCACCCGGGTTTCGATTTCGCTCCCATCACTGCCACTGAGTGCCCTGAACAAGCACTTGGGAAGGCGATGGGGGTCGTGCCATCAGCCCGGATACCGGCCAATAAAGTGGTTGCACGCCTGCGTGCAACTGTGACGCCCATGCACTGTCGGGGAAGACGGTGAGGGCACATAACTGTTGGGTTTTCAATCATGAAAAAATCTATTCGCCTGCGCGCGTGCGCGCTCGTTCCTGTCCTTTCTATTGTGTCTTTAGCGGTTGCTGCTTCTGTGCAAGCCCAGAGCATTGAACTTAATCCTGTGGTGGTCTCTGCTTCGCGCATGGTGCAGCCTATGTCTGAGGTGTCCGTGGTTGTGGATATTATTTCGCGACAGCAAATTGAGCAAGCGGGCGCCTCTAACGTGACCGAATTCCTGGATTCCGTGGGGGGTATGGCTGTCAATCGTTTGTATGGACGGGCGGGAGTAGATGCCTCAGTTGATATCGGTTATTTGGGGCAAGCGGGCTCTCAAAATGTGTTAATTTTGATTGATGGGCAAAGAGTCAGCGGTATGGATTCGTCTGGCAGTAATTTTGCACAGATACCTATGAGTGCAATTCAGCAAATTGAAATTCGCAAAGCAAATGGGGGCGTGTTATTTGGTGATAGAGCGCAAGGCGGTATTATAAATATCATCACTCGGACGGATTCAGCGAAAAGTGTGGACTTAAGTTTTGGTAGTTTCGGTTCTCAAAGACAAGATGCTTATTTGGGATTTCGAGCAGATCAAACACGCGGCAGTGTCTCTTTAATGCATGCCAAAGTTAATGGCTATCGTCAATTTAGCGAATCAGATCAAAGCAGCGCACAAGTCAGGCTCACCAATACTTCAGATTTAGGACAGTTTTCAATCTTTGCTCGTGGATTTGAAGAAAGTGCGAACTTGCCAAGTTACTTAACACAATCTCAATTCGATGCAGACCCAACAAAAATTGGCGCTTCTCCAATTTCTTCTAAGCGTTCAGGTGCTTCAACAGGTCTGAAATACTTGCGAGTCCTAGAGCAGGATGATCTGTTTTCGATTGAAACCTTTTACCAAGAATTGATAGAAAAAACCTATGACGCTGTAAAAAATACCAGAACTTCAGTTACTCCGGAATACAAGGTCAAGTGGATGGGTAGTCAATTTATACTTGGCGGCGAATTTGCAGACGCACAGGCGAATACCGATACCAAAAAACAAGTCGGACAGCAAACACAGGCTGTATTTATTCAAGCCTTCCGACCATTTACACAGAATATTACGACAGATGTGGGGTTGAGAACGCAGCGTGCGGAAAGTCGTTTTCAGACAGCCAGTGGTGCTATAACGACATCTGCGACCGCTGAAAAAGTTGGAGTTTCGATTGGCGCGTTAGTTCAATTGACAGATATGTCGACATTGCGTGCTGGTGCACTGACTGGTTTCCGGTTCCCCAATGCTGATGAGTTGTACACTTTTAACCAAACGACTTATGCACTTTTGGAAATTAATCCAGGTATTAGGCCGATGTCAACGCGGGAGTATTTTCTTCAGTTTGAACAGCGCTATCAAGCAGGTAAATGGGCAGCACACTACCGTCAAATAAACGCCGTTGACGAGATCGCCTATCAATATGATTGTGGTGTAGTTGGCGATGTTGCAGCGTCATGCAATAGCAATCTTTACGATACGCAACGGTCAACACTTTCATTTAGTTCAGATTGGAAGGTCAGTGCTGATGCTATGCTGAAAGCAAGCATTGATTTTGTGGATGCAACCATTTCCAATGGCTTAAATGTTGGTCGACGAATTCCGTTGACGCCAACACAAGTGATTCGAGTCACTTACGAGAAAAGCATTGGTAGCTATGTGGCGATGTCCTCATTGCACCATCGCAGTGGAATGATGCAGGCGAGCGATCAGTCTGCATCAGAACCAGAAATGCCATCTCGTACCGTTGTTGATTTAGGCCTCAGAACCCAATTTTCCCAGACGCTATCAGGATCGTTTTGGATACGCAACGCTTTCAACAAGTCTTATTACGACTATGCAACGTATAACGGTATCTATCCTGCGGACGGGCGCAGTTTTTATGCGAATTTGAAAATCGCGTTCTAAGTTCATGCCGCTGTCTGTCACCCCCCAACGCATCGTATGCCTAACCGAGGAAACCACCGAGTGGTTGTACTTGCTTGGGCAGGAGCGGCGCATTGTGGGGATTTCGGGCTACACGGTGCGGCCGGCGCGCGCCCGGCAAGAAAAGCCCAAGGTGAGTGCGTTTTTGAGCGCCAAGATCGACAAGATCTTGGCGCTGCAGCCTGACTGCGTTTTTGGGTTTTCGGACCTGCAGGCCGATATTGCGGCCTTGCTCATTCGCCAGGGCGTGCAGGTCACGGTGTTCAACCAGCGCAGCGTGGCTGAGATTTTTTCCATGCTGTACCAGGTGGCGGCCATGGTGGGCGAGGCCACGCAAGGCCTGGAGCGCATTGCCGCCATGCAGCAGGGGCTGGACCGGATGCGTGCGGAAGTGGCTGCGCTTGAGGCGCAGGGTGCGCGCCGGCCCCGCGTTTTTTTTGAAGAGTGGGACGTGCCCCACATCAGCGCGATCCGCTGGGTGTCCGAACTCATGGGCATCGCCGGGGGGGACGATGTTTTTCCTGAGCTCGCGCACGAGTCGTTGGGCAAGAACCGCATCATTGCCGACGGTGCAGTAATCGTGCGCCGCAATCCGGACATCATCATTGGTTCGTGGTGCGGCAAGAAGTTTCGCCCAGAGACCGTGGCCGCGCGCCCCGGCTGGGCGCAGGTGGCTGCGGTACGCGACGGCGCTTTGTTTGAAATCAAATCCCCCCTGATCTTGCAACCTGGCCCTGCGGCCTTGACCGACGGCGTGGCTGCTCTGCACCGCATTTGCCGCGACTGGATGCGGGCGTCTATTGGGCGGGCTGCGGCATGAAAGCATTTGCGCTCTGGCTAGGAGTGTTGGCGCTGCTATGGGGCACAGCAGCCCAGGCCGCGGCCAGCGCCACCGTGCTGGACGACCGCGGGGCGGTGGTGCAGCTGTTGCCGGTGCCCCAGCGCATCGTCAGTCTCTTGCCCTCGCTCACCGAGTCGGTCTGCGCCTTGGGCCAGTGCGCCAAATTGGTGGGCGTGGACCGCTATTCCAATTACCCGGCCAGCGTGCGCGCGCTGGCGCCTGTGGGCGGCGGGTTGGACCCCAATATCGAAGCCATCGTGGCGCTCAAGCCTGACTTGGTGCTGATGGCTGCCTCGACTCCGGGCTTCGAACGCTTGCGTGCACTGGGGCTGCGCGTGGTGGCTCTGGAACCCAAAGACTACGCCAACGCCCTGCGCGTGCTGGGCACCTTGGGCCAAATTTTGGGTGTTGATACGGCAAGTGCCCTGCTGCAGTCTATGGAGTCCGACATGCGCGCTGCCTTAGCCCAAGTACCCGCCAATGCACGCGGCAAACGGGTGTATTTTGAGGTAAGCCCTGGTCCGTATGCCGCCAGCCCGTCCTCGTTTTTGGGTCAGACGCTGGAGCGCATGGGCTTGCAAAACATCGTGGAGGGGAGCCTAGGGCCTTTCCCGAAAGTCAACCCCGAGTTTGTGGTGCGGGCACAGCCCGACGTGATACTGATTGGCGATAGCAACGCCAATGCCCTCTCAAGTCGCCCCGGCTGGGCTCGCCTGCAGGCCCTTCAGGCCCGCCGCGTGTGTGCGTTCACCAATGAAGAGGCCGATATATTGGTGCGTGCCGGCCCGCGCATGGCGCAGGGCGCGGCGCTGGTGGCGCGCTGCTTACAAACCGTGTACGGCTCGGCGTCAGGTTCGCACACCACCAAGGTGGGCTCGCCATGAAGCAATGGGTGCGCCAACGTCCCCTGGCGCTTGCGGGCGGGTTGGCAATATTGGCGTTAATTTTGCTGGCGCTGGGCACCTGTATTGGCAGTGCTGGCCTGCAGAGCGTACGAGAAGTCTGGGACGACGACGTGTCCCGCCAAATCGTCTGGGAGATTCGGCTGCCGCGCAGCGCGGGAGCCTGGGCCGCTGGGGCCTTGCTGGGTCTGGCCGGCGCGGTTGCCCAAGGTTTGTTTCGCAATCCATTAGCGGACCCCTACTTGTTGGGGAGCGCGGCGGGAGCCTCCTTGGGTGTGTGTGTGGCCCTGGCATTGTTGGGTGCTTCGAGTGTGGCAGCCCCTTGGTTGTTGCAACTCGGCACCACGGGCGCGGCCTTTGTGGGGGCCACGGCGGCGGTACTCTTGACATTGACTCTGGCGCGCGGCGTGCAGCAGACGATGCGGCTTTTGCTGGCAGGGGTTGTGGTGGGCGTGGTGCTGGGGGCGGCCAGTTCATTGGTCTTGTTGGCGCAGCCCCAGCTCATGCAGTCCATGCAGGGGTTCATGTTGGGCAGCACCGCCTTTGTCGGATGGGACGCCTGCGTGCTCATGCTGGGCGGTTGGAGTCTGTGCATGTCGCTGGCGTGGGCCCTGAGTCCTGTGTTGGATGGCCTGTCCTTGGGCGAAAGTACCGCACTAAGCCTGGGTCTGCCGGTGGGCCCCATTCGGATGGTGCTGGTGCTGGTGCTGGCCTTGGCCACGGGTACTGCCGTTGCGCACACGGGCCTGATTGCCTTCGTGGGACTGGCAGCGCCGCACCTGGTGCGCGCTTTGGTGCGCGCAGGCCATGCGCGATTGGTACTTTTGTCGAGCTTGATGGGTGGAGTGTTGCTGTTGGGAGCAGATTTGTTGGCCCGCAGCCTGCTTGCGCCGCAAGAGCTGCCTGTGGGCGTGCTCACTGCAGTCTTGGGTGGTGGTTACTTGCTGTGGCTGATGCACCGACAAAATCCGGTGGCTGCGGGAGCCAAGCCATGACGGTGGCGCTGAGGGCCCAGGGTATCCGCGCCCGTCTGGGCGACACGCAAGTACTGCAAGGGCTGGATTTGGACATCGCGTCGGGGTGCTGGACCAGCATCGTCGGACCCAATGGCGCAGGCAAGTCCACCGCGCTCAAGGTGCTGGCTGGGCTGCTTGAGCACACCGGTGTGGTGCATTTACAGGGCCAACCCTTGGCGGCCTGGCCGGCGCGCCAGCGTGCGCAGCGTCTTGCCTGGCTGGGCCAGAGCGAAGGTGCGGGTGATGATTTAACGGTGTGGGACGTGGCGCTGCTGGGGCGCCTGCCGCACCAGTCGTGGCTGAGCAAGCCCAGCGCCCAAGACTACGCGGCGGTAGAACAGGCCCTGCGCCAGACCCAAGCCTGGGACTGGCGCGAGCGCACGCTGGGCCAGCTCTCGGGCGGTGAGCGTCAGCGCGTATTGATGGCGCGCGCACTCAGCGTGCAGGCGCAGGTGTTGTTGATGGACGAACCGCTGGTCAATCTGGACCCGCCCCACCAAGCCGACTGGCTGCAGATCGTCCGCGCGCTGGTGGCGCAAGGCACTACGGTGGTCAGCGTGTTGCACGAAATTTCTATGGCTTTGCAAGCGGATACCTTAGTCGTCATGCAGAAGGGGCGGGTCTACCACCACGGGTCTGCGGCAGCACCGGCAAGTCACCGCGCGTTAGAGCAGGTTTTTGACGGTCGCGTTGCCATCCACACGGTGCAAGGCCAGTGGGTCGCGTTGCCGTGCACCCCAGACTTAAGGCAACCCGGTCATTAAAGCTGCGCCGTATAAAGTGCAAAACATGAGCAACAACACCCGGGTTGTAGTCGCGTGGCCGCGGACCGCCCTGATCTGATTTTTTTGTGTCACCAAGCCCGAGATCAAGCATGACCTACACGATTCCCGCTATCGCTTCAATGCGTGCGACTGAAATTAAACAGGCGCTGCAGCACAAGGTCGACCAGAAAACAAAACCGCTGGGGTCCTTGGGCCGCATTGAAGACATTGCAGTTCAAATGGGTGAAATCTTGGGAAGCCAAAACCCCACTTTGGTCCAACCGCAATTGGTGGTTTTTGCTGGAGACCACGGGCTCACAGCGCGGGGCGTGTCGGCATTTCCGAGCGATGTGACTTGGCAAATGGTCGAAAACTTTTTGGCGGGTGGCGCAGCCGTCAGCGTGCTGGCCCGGCAAAACGCCATCGCACTGACGGTGGTGGATTGCGGCGTCAATCATGATTTTTTGGCTGGACTGCAGCTGGGGACGCAGCGGCCTGGCTTGCTGGTTTGCAAAGTGCCCGGTGGCGAACACGGTACGGCGGATTCGTCCGAGCAAGCGGCCATGACCCCAGCCCAATGCCAGCAGGCATTAAAAAACGGCCAAGAGCTGGTAACAAGCCTGCCAGGTAATGCGCTACTTCTGGGCGAAATGGGCATCGGCAACACGTCTGCAGCGTCGCTCTTGCTGGCGCGCCTGGCGGGGTTGGATATTGCGCAATGCACCGGTGCGGGCACAGGGCTGGATGCGCCGGCAGTTGTGCGCAAGACAGCCGTGTTACGCGAGGTATTGGCGCTGCATGCGCAGGCCACAAGCCCGCTGGACGCTTTGGCTGCATTTGGTGGATTTGAGATTGCAACGATGGTCGGTGCGGTGTTGCAAGCGGCGCTGGAGCGCCGTGTCGTGGTGGTAGACGGCTTTATCGCCACAGCAGCAGTGATGGTGGCGCATGCACTGCAGCCACCAGTTTTGGAGCGCTGTGTGTTTGCGCATCGTTCTGGCGAGCGCGGCCACGAATTCATGTTGCAGTACCTGGGGGTACAGGCCTTGTTGGACCTGGGCCTTCGCCTGGGTGAAGGTTCAGGTGCCGCGCTGGCTTGGCCACTGCTGCAGTCGGCCTGCACCATCATGCGTGACATGGCGAGCTTTGAGTCTGCCGGCGTGTCCGGGAAGTCCGATGACGCCCGCGCCACGGCGGACGGATCGCCATGACCAGCGTACGCCACTTTTTGCTGGCGATCCAGTTTTTTACTCGCATTCCGG
This sequence comes from Rhodoferax sp., assembly GCA_029866205.1. Classification (GTDB taxonomy): domain Bacteria; phylum Pseudomonadota; class Gammaproteobacteria; order Burkholderiales; family Burkholderiaceae_C; genus Allorhodoferax. Next base: position 169,342 of record JARWZT010000008.1, on the reverse strand, counting down.
TAACGGGTGCGCTGGCCGATTGGGTGGGCTACAGCCCCGCAATGTTGCGCAGGAGTGCTGCCTATTTCCCGGCCGTAGGGCTGGTGGTCGGTGGCTTGGTGACTGCGCTTACTGCCATCTTGCTGTACGGACTGCCGACCGCCTATGCGCCCTTGGTAGCTGCCGCTTTGGGCACCGCTGCTGGGGTATGGATCACTGGTGCCTTTCACGAAGACGGTCTTGCTGACGTGGCCGATGGACTTGGGGGTAGCTACGACCGCGTCCGTGCGCTAGTCATCATGAAAGACTCTCGTGTTGGTGCCTTTGGTGCCATTGCAGTCGCGTTGGCTTTGCTTTGCAAAGTGGCACTACTGGCCCTTATTGGCGCAGTCAGTTCGCCCTGGATGTGCGCTGCGCTGATGGGCGCACATATCGTGTCACGTACCTGGCCCTTATTTCTGATCCGCCTTCTGCCTCACGTGGGAGATGACGATGGCTCCAAGTCCAAGCCTCTTGCAGACCAAATTACCTGGGGTAGCTTGGCGACGGCGGTGGCGTGGAGTTCCGCCTCACTGGCTACGGTGGTGGTACTTGCGCCGGGCGGTATCACCCTCGGATTGGCAGTATGGGCAACCGCATTGCTATCCTCAGCACTGACGTTTGGGTATTTGTGGCGCCTGTTTGCCCGTCGACTGCAAGGTTTTACGGGCGACTGCCTGGGCACGGTGCAGCAGCTGTGCGAGTTGTCTTTTTATCTGGGTCTGGCGTTGGGTCTCGGCCGCAGTGCGGGTGTTTGACGTCAGTTGCAACTGTGACACTTTGGATCGCCCGCCATGCTCTGCCACTGATCGCTCCTGGGGTGTGCTACGGAGCCTTGGATGTTTCCGCGCAACCTGAAGCAACGTACGCTGCCGCGCTCGGGTTGGCCAGCGTTTTGCCGCCCGAGCTCTCGGTTCACGTCTCGCCGCTCAGGCGATGCACCCAATTGGCGCAGGCCTTGCAAGCGTTGCGCGAAGACCTGCATTTCGTCCAGGACCCAAGACTTGCAGAAATGGATTTCGGCCACTTTGAAGGTGTGTCCTGGGATGCTATTGACCCTGCAGCACTTGTACAGTGGACCGACGACTTTGGCGATCATCGATTTGGAGGCGTAGAGAGCGCCAACGACGTTTTGGCTCGGGTTGGCGCCGCCTGGGACGCTGCAATGACCGCGGGCAGCCAGGTTTGGCTCACCCACGCCGGGGTGGCGCGCGCTTGTACCTTGCTGTCGCAAGGCGTACGCCGCGTCCAGCAAGCCGAGCAGTGGCCGGTAGCGGCTCCTGCCTTTGGGCAGTGGATACAAATGGAATTTTGAGCTACGCCCCGCAAGCAGGCGGAGTTGTGTGCCGTGCGCAACGCGTTTTGGCCTGGCGCACAAAGCCCTCGGGCACGCTGACAGATTTAGGTCGCACAATGATGCTCCTCAAGCTGCCGACGATGGTGTTCAACCGTTGGCACCCGCCCTTATGACGCAATCTACCCCACCCCAGACCCCCTGGACCGCCGCCGAGGCCCGCGCCTGTATCCGCTTGCCCACGGCGCACGACCACAAATACACCCGCGGTGTGCTCGGCGTTGTGACCGGTTCGCGTCGCTACCCCGGTGCCGCCGTGCTGACCACGGCCGCCGCGCTGGCTACTGGGCTTGGTATGGTGCGTTTTTATCCGGATGCCGCGCACGCGGATTTGGCCAAGCTGGTGCTGCAACGCAGCCCCGAGGTGGTGGTGGCTCCTGGCAAGGTGCATGCATGGCTGCTGGGTTCGGGCGTGGCGCCCGCCGGGGGCGGGTCGTGGAGCGACTGGCTGCGCCACCGCCAGATGACCGCCACGCGGGCCCAGGCCGCGCCCACAGTGCTCGACGCAGGTGCTCTGCACTTGGCAGGCACCCTGCGCGCGCCCACGCTCATTACCCCGCACGCCGGCGAACTGGCCACGCTGCTGAGCGTGCGCGGCGTGCCGGTGTCGCACCGAGCCATTGCTGCCGATCCGCTGCATTGGGCCGCCCTGGCGCAGCAGACCTTGGGTGTGACCGTCTTGCTCAAAGGCGCACATACCGTGGTGGCGGGCGATGGCGTTTGCATCACCTTGGCGCCGTCCACGCCTTGGCTGGCCACGGCGGGCACGGGGGATGTGTTGGCCGGCATCGTGGGCGCGCTGGTGGCTACGTGGCACCAAGAACTGGCCAACCAACTGGCACTGATGGCGCAGTTGGCCGCCACGGGCGCCTATATCCACGCCCGTGCGGCGGATAAAGCCTCAGGCGGTGGGCCGCTGACGACCACTGCGCTGATTGATTCGATTGCGCAGGTGGTTGGGGAGTTGCTGGGGGCGCAGGAATAGGGCTTCTGCCGTGGCAAGTGCTCTGTGTGGGGGCTGTGGCGGACGAGGGACTTGTGCGTGGAGCATGGTGCGCGCGAGGCTTGTGTACGCCGAGGGCAACGGGGAAGATGGTTCCGCGAATGTCCCCCGAACCGGGCTAGGCCCGGTTCTCCTCCTTTATTTCGCTGCACCATCCACCCCATTACCCACGGCAGCCTGCGTTGTGGGTAAGCCAGTCTTGAATTCCTGTTTTCCCGCCAGCAACACTTGCAGACGCAGGACGGCATGGCGCTCAGCGCAGTGAGGTAAAGGAGGAGGCCGCAGGCCGGGGGACACGAACGGAGGTGAGTGCCATGCCGTCATGCGGCTCGCGTGCCTTCTTGAAAATGGCCCCCAGTTTTACTCCTTCCCCTTGAACCCACAAACCCCTGCCACCGCACAGTTCCCGCACTCGGGCGTGCGAGCCTTGCACACATAGCGGCCGTGCAAGATGAGCCAGTGGTGGGCGTCCACCAGGTATTTTTTCGGGATGCGCTTGAGCAGTTTGAGCTCGACGGCCAGCGGCGTTTTTCCGGGTGCCAAGCCGGTGCGGTTGCCCAGGCGGAACAGGTGGGTGTCGACTGCCATGGTGGGCTCGCCAAAGGCCACGTTGAGCACCACATTGGCGGTCTTGCGGCCCACGCCGGGCAGGGCTTCGAGCGCTTCGCGGGTGTGCGGCACCACGCCGCCATGCTGCGCCACCAAGATTTCGCAGGTCTGCATCAAATGGCGCGCTTTGCTGCGGAAAAGGCCGATGGTTTTGATTTGCGTCTCCAGGCCGTCCAGCCCGAGTGCGATGATTTTTTGCGGCGTGTTGGCCACGGCAAACAGCCCGCGTGTGGCCTTGTTAACGCCCACGTCGGTAGCCTGGGCGGAAAGCAGCACAGCGGCCAGTAGTTCAAACACGCTGGCGTAGTGCAGCTCGGTTTGGGGGTGCGGATTGGCCGCCTGCAGGGTGGCAAAAAAGGTCTCGATTTGGGTGGCGTTCATAGCGTGGGCGGTTTGGCGGGCGGTTTGAAAAGTAGACAATAGCGGCAAAACCACACGGACAAGATACACCATGCCCTTGCACTTCGCCGACCGCCTGCAAAACATCGAAACCTCTGCCATCCGCGAGCTGTTCAAGCTGCTGGGCAAGCCCGGCATCATCAGCTTTGCCGGGGGCTTTCCCGACCCGGCGCTGTTCGACGTTGAGGGCCTCAAGATGTCATCGGAGGCCGTGCTCTCCAATAACCCCGGTCCGGTGCTGCAATATGGCGCCACCGAAGGCTGGGGTCCGCTGCGCGAGCAGGTCAGCCACTTTATGGCGGGCAAGGGTGCCCAGGTCGCGCCTGACGGCCTGATCGTCACCACTGGCAGCCAGCAGGCGCTGGACCTGATTGGCAAGACCATGATCTCGCCCGGCGACAAGGTGATTGTGGAAGCGCCCACGTTTTTGGCCACCATTCAGTGCTTTCGCCTGTACGGCGCGCATTTGATTGGCGCGCCCATTGACGCCAACGGGGTGGACGTGGGCCGGCTCGAGCAACTGATCGCCGAGCACCAACCCAAGCTGGTGTACCTGATTCCGACCTTCGGCAACCCCAGCGGTGCAACCCTGAGCTTGGAGCGGCGCTTGAAGGTGCTCGAAATCGCTGCGCGCACCCACACCCTGATCGTGGAAGACGACCCCTACGGCGAGCTCTACTTTGACCAGGCACCCCCGCCCAGCCTGCTGGCGCTGAGCGATCAGGTGCCGGGCAGCCGCGAGTACCTGGTGCACTGCGGCAGCCTGAGCAAAATATTGAGCCCGGGCCTGCGCGTGGGCTGGATGATTGCGCCGCCTGAGTTGCTGGCGCGCGCCACTATGTGCAAGCAGTTCAGCGATGCCCATACCAGCAACCTGACCCAAGCCATTGGCGCGCATTACCTCACGCTGGGGCGCTTGGACGCCGCGCTGGGGGCCGTGCGCCGCACTTATGCCGAACGCGCCCGCGTCATGGCCGCCAGCCTGAAAAGCACGCTGGGCGAGGCGATTGCGTTTGACGCGCCGCAGGGCGGCATGTTCTTTTGGGCGCGGCTGACTGGCGCCCATGGCGGCCCGGCCAACGCGGCCGAATTTGCCAAGCGCGCCATTGAGCAATTGGTGGCCTTTGTGCCAGGCGCGCCGTTTTATCCCCACGACCCGGACCCGGCCACCCTGCGCCTGAGCTTTGCCACCGCCGACGTGGCCAAGATTGAAGAAGGCATTGCCCGTCTGGGCGCGGCCCTGTGACGGGCGCGCCCAGCGCAGATTCAGAGGGGCGGGTGCTGTCCCACGTGGAGCTGGGCGCGGTGCTGTGTTTTGTGGCTGGCGCGATCAACGCCGGGGGATTTTTGGCGGTCGGTATGTACACCTCGCACATGAGTGGCGTGGTCTCGTCCATGGCCGACAACGCAGTGCTGGGAAAATGGCTGGCAGTCTGGATCGGCCTGTGGGGCCTGCTGGCCTTTGTGGGCGGCGCCATGACCACGGCGCTGATGGTGCGATGGGCACTGCGGCGCAATCTGCGCAGCGCTTACAGCCGCCCGCTTCTGGTTGAAGCCCTGCTGTTGTTGGTGTTTGGCCTATTTGGCGCGGCCATTGACGCGCGCAGTGTGGCGTTGGTACCTTATGCGGTGGTGCTCTTGTGCTTCATCATGGGGCTGCAAAACGCGCTGATCACCAAGCGCTCTAACGCCGAGATCCGCACCACGCACATTACCGGCTTGGTCACCGACTTGGGGATCGAGTTGGGTAATTTGATTTACGTCAACCGGAGTTTTCCAAACGCCAAGAAGGTGCGCGCCAACCGCAGCAAGATGGGCAACCACTTCAAGCTGCTGACGAGCTTTGTGCTGGGCGCGCTGACCGGTGCCTGGGGTTTCAAGGCGGTGGGCTATGTCGCCACGGTGCCACTGTCCCTGGTGTTGGTGGCACTGGTGGTGCGGCCGGTGTGGTTTGACTTTCAGGCCTGGCGCCTGCGCCTTCGGACCCAACCATGATGTCGCCAGACCGCCGCCAATGGTTGCGCTGGGCCACGGCGGCCAGCGGTGCACTCTGGCTGCCACGCAGTGTCTGGAGCCAGACCCGCACGCTGGACGACCCCTTTTATTGCGGTGTGGCCAGCGGCTCACCCACAGCCGAGGGTGTTGTGTTGTGGACGCGCCTGGACCCCAAGGCCCTACGTCCCGCGGCGGATGGCACCGCTGCTGTGCGCTGGGAGCTGGCGCACGACGCGCAGTTTGCCCGCGTGGTGCAGCGCGGCCAAAGCCTGGCCACTGCCGCGTTGGGCTGGTCGGTGCATGTGGAGGTGGCCGGACTGGAAAGCGCGCGCGGCTACCACTACCGCTTTTTGCTGGGTGACGCTGCGAGCGCCACCGGCCAAACCCGCACCTTGCCCGCGCCGGGTAGCGCGGCAACGAAGTTGCGTCTGGCCTATGCCTCGTGCCAAAAGTGGGAGGACGGCTATTTCAGCGCCTGGCGCCACATGTGCGCCGACGCGCCCGATCTGGTGCTGTTCTTGGGGGACTACATTTACGAATACCCTGGCACCAGCAGCAAATTGCGCAAGCCCGGCGGTGGCTGGGTACTCACGCTGGACGACTACCGCGCCCGCTACGCGCTCTACAAGAGCGACCCCGACCTGCAGGCCATGCATGCGGCCTGCCCTTGGATCATGACCTGGGACGACCACGAAGTGCAAAACGACTACGCCGGTTTGCAGTCCGGCGACGGCTTGGTCAGCGCGCCAGACTTTGTCGCGCGCCGCGCCGCCGCTTACCAGGCGTATTACGAGAACATGCCCTTGCGCGCCAGCGTGCTGACGCAAGCCATGGGCGGTCTGGCTCAAGGCGCGGAGCTGCGGCTGTACGGGCAGCTCGCCTATGGCAATTTGGCCCAGCTGTATTTGCTGGACGCCCGCCAGTACAAAGATCCACAGGCCTGCAACCCCGAGGGCAAAACAGGCTCTTCCATCGTGCGCCCCGAAACCTGCGCGGTCTGGAACGACCCCACCCGCAGCCTGCTGGGTGGTGCCCAAGAAAAATGGCTTTCTGGCGCGTTGGCGTCGGCAGCAGCAGGCGGCGCGCGCTGGAACGTGTTGGGCCAGCAAAGCCTGCTGGGCCCGCGCGACTTTGCGCTCGGGCCGGCGCAAAAGTTCTGGAACGACGGCTGGGATGGCTACAGTGCTGCCCGCACCCGGCTGACCACCGCGCTGCAGCAGCCCGGCGTGGCCAACCCGGTGGTGCTGGGCGGCGACGTACACGAAAACTGGGTGGGCCATGTACTTGCCGATTACGCACGCCCCGGCAGCAAAAAAGTGGGAGTCGAGTTTTGTGGCACCAGCATTACCTCCAAATCGGGCAAAACGGATCCCAGCGCCGCGCTGCTACAAGAAAACCCGCATTTCATTTACGCCAACGCGCAGTACCGGGGTTACGGCTTGGCCGATTTCACCCCTGGTCAGTTGACTGTTCGCTTGCGCGTGCTGGATGACGTGCAACGCCAGGACAGCACGGTCAGCACCCTGGCCGCCTTTGCCGTGGAGGCCGGTCGTGCCGAAGTGCTGCCAGCGTAGGTCTGCGCCATGAGCCCCGAAGACCTGGAGCGCCTGGTGACCCTGCCCATGCCTTTTGGCAAGCACAAGGGCGTACTGATAGCCGATTTGCCCGGCAACTACCTGAACTGGTTTGCCCGCGAAGGCTTTCCCAAGGGCGAGATTGGCCGCCTGTTGCAGCTCATGCAAGAGATTGACCACAACGGCCTGTCGGAGTTGCTCACGCCCTTGCGCAGCCGCCCGCGCGCCTCGGTGCGCAAGAACGCGCTGCGCTGATGGGGTCTGCGCCCGCGCCTTGCGGGTCTTAGACCAGCACTTCGAGCAGCCGGTCCAGCCCGCCTTCGTTGATTGCCACCATGGCCTGCGCGCGCACCGCTGGTTTGGCGTGGTAGGCCACCGACAGACCGGCGGCGCCCATCATGGGTAAATCGTTGGCGCCATCGCCCATGGCAATCGCCTGCGCCGGGTTGATGCCCATCTGGGCGCAGGTTTGCAGCAAGGTGTTGCGCTTTTCTTCGCCATCACAAATGTCGCCCCAAGGCTGGTCCACCATGCGCCCGGTGAGCAGGCCGTTGGAGACTTCAAGCACGTTGGAGCGCGTCCAGTCGATGCGCAGGCGGTCGCGTACATGGTCGGTAAAAAACGTGAAGCCTCCGCTCACCAAAAGCGTCTTCAGGCCCGCCGTCTGGCAGGCGTGCACCAGGTCTGCTGCGCCCGGGTTGAGTTGCAGTCGGTGGTCCAGCACCTGCTGCACATGGCCCACCGTGACCCCGGTCAGCAGGTGCACGCGTTGGCGCAGGCTTTCCTTGTAGTCGGCAATCTCGCCGCGCATGGCAGCCTCGGTGATGGCTGCCACTTCGGCTTTGCGTCCGGCAGCATCGGCGATTTCGTCCACGCACTCGATGTTGATCAGGGTGGAGTCCATATCAAAGGCGATCAGTTTGAAGTCTGACAGGCGCAGCGGCGGAGCAAAGCCCTGGAGCACCAGGCCGGGGGCGGAAGTGAATGTGTGCATGGCGTTCGTGATCGTGTGGTCGCGTGGTTCGAGCAGGTCCGCGCTTCAGGCGGGCAGCGGCGTTAAGGGGTGTTGCGAAGCGGGCGCTTCGGGCAGCGGCTGACCCAGGCTGCGCAAGATATCGCGCACCATCTGCGTGCGATCTTTCACTTCAGGCAGCTCGCGTTCAATGCGCAGCTTTTCGTTGCCCACCAGTTTGATCTGCTTGTTCTTTTGGATGAGCGCGATGATCTTCAGCGGGTCAATCGGTGCATTTTTCTTGAAAGTGATGCTGATCACGCCCGGCGCCGCATCCACCTTCACCACGCCGTAGGGCTTGGCAATCACGCGCAGACGGTGGACATCCACCAAGGTTTGCGCCTGGGGTGGGAGCTTGCCGAAGCGGTCCACAATTTCTTCGAGCAGCGTGTCGATTTGCTCGGTGTTTTTGGCAGTGGCAAACTTTTTGTAAAACGACAGACGCAAATGCACGTCGCCGCAAAAGTCGTCAGGCAACAGTGCCGGGGCGTGCAGGTTGATCTCCGTGGTCACATTCAGCGGGCTGAGCAAATCGGGCTCGATACCGGCCTTCAGGCAACGTACCGCCTCGGACAGCATCTCGTTGTAAAGCTGAAAGCCCACTTCGAGCATATTGCCGCTCTGGTTCTCGCCCAACACTTCGCCCGCTCCCCGAATTTCCAGGTCGTGCATCGCCAGATAAAAGCCGCTGCCGAGTTCTTCCATTTGTTGAATCGCGTCCAGCCGCTGCTGGGCCTGTTTGGTCAGGCCCTCAAGATCAGGCACCATCAAATACGCATAGGCCTGGTGGTGGCTGCGCCCCACGCGCCCGCGCAACTGGTGCAGCTGCGCCAAGCCAAACTTGTCGGCGCGGCTCATCACGATGGTGTTGGCGGTGGGCACGTCAATACCTGTCTCAATAATCGTGGAACACAAGAGCAGGTTGTAGCGCTGGGCAATAAAGTCGCGCATCACGGCCTCTAATTGCCGCTCCGGCATTTGGCCGTGGGCCACGGCGATGCGGGCCTCGGGCAGCAGTTCTTCGAGCTTGGCGCGCCGGTTCTCAATGGTTTCCACCTCGTTGTGCAAAAAGTAGACCTGGCCGCCGCGCTTGAGCTCGCGCAGCACCGCCTCGCGAATGACGCCGTTGCCCTCGGTCCGCACAAAAGTTTTGATGGCCAGGCGGCGCTGCGGCGCGGTGGCGATCACGCTCAGATCGCGCAGGCCCTCCAGGGCCATGCCCAGGGTGCGGGGAATCGGCGTGGCAGTGAGGGTGAGCACGTCCACTTCAGCGCGCAAGGCTTTCATGGCCTCTTTGTGGCGCACGCCAAACCGGTGTTCCTCATCAATGATCAAAAGTCCCAGGTTTTTGAAATGTGTGTCCTGGCTGAGCAGCTTGTGCGTGCCGACCACGATGTCGATAGTGCCGTCGGCCACGCCCTTGAGGGCAGCAGTGATTTCTTTGCCACTGCGAAAGCGGCTCATCTCTGCCACCTTGACCGGCCATTTGCCGAAGCGGTCCACCAGCGTTTGGTAGTGCTGTTCGGCCAAGAGTGTGGTGGGCGCCAGCAGCGCCACTTGCTTGCCGCCGGTAATGGCGATAAACGCGGCGCGCAAGGCGACCTCGGTTTTGCCAAAGCCCACATCGCCACAGACCAGGCGGTCCATGGGGCGCGGGCTGATCATGTCCTGAATCACCGCGTGGATCGCCGCTTTCTGGTCGGGTGTTTCTTCAAAACCAAAGTCGTTGGCAAAGGTCTCGTAGTCATTCGGCGAATACCGAAAGGCGTGGCCCTCACGCGCGGCGCGCCGGGCATAGATGTTGAGCAATTCGGCAGCGGCGTCGCGCACTTGTTCGGCGGCGCGGCGCTTGGCTTTTTCCCACTGGCCTGAGCCCAGGCGGTGCAGGGGTGCTTCGTCGGCACTCACGCCGGTGTAGCGGCTAATGAGTTGCAACTGGCTCACCGGCACATACAAAGTGGCCTTGTCCGCGTATTCCAGGTGCAAAAACTCCTGCAGCTCGGGCTCGCCTTGGGCGTTTTTGTTGCCCAGGTCGAGGTGTACCAGTCCGGTGTAGCGACCAATCCCGTGGCTCGAGTGCACCACCGGGTCGCCCACTTTGAGTTCGCTCAGGTCTTTGATCAGCGCTTCAACATCGCTCACCTGTTCCTGTTTTTTACGCCGGCGCGTGGTGGGGCCAGCGGCAAACAGTTCGGTCTCGGTTACCAAGTCAACGCCGTGCTCCAGCCAGCGAAAGCCCACGTTCAGGGCGGCAGTGGCGATTCCCAGCGGTTCGGTGCTGGACAAAAAGTCTTGCAGGCTGTCAAAGGTGGGCGGACGCAGGTGGCTGGCATGCAAAAAGTCGAGCAAACTGGTCTGGCGCCCCTGGCTCTCGGCCAGCACCAGTACGCGGTGTGCGGTGTTGGTCAGGTGGCTTTTGAGCTGCAACAGCGGATCTTCCACGCCGCGTACGGCGGCCACGGCCGGCATCGCGTCAAATTCGGCGTAGGCGCTGATGGCACCCGGCTCGGTGGCGACCGGTCGAATGGCAAGCTGGGCGTAGTCGCGGGCGGCGGCGTAAAACTGCTCAATGCCCAAAAACAAGGCGTCAGGCGGCAGCACCGGGCGCTCCGGGTCGCCTTGCACCAGGCGGTAGCGGTCTTTGGTGTCCTGCCAAAAGCGCTGAAACGAAGGTTCCAGGTCGCCATGCAGCACCACGGTGGCCTGCGGACCCAGGTAGTCAAACACGGTCGCGGTTTCGTCAAAAAACAGGGGCAGGTAGTACTCAATACCGGCCGTAGCCACGCCTGCACCCATGTCTTTGTAGATGCGGCTTTTGGTCGGGTCGCCTTCGAGAAGCTCGCGCCAGCGGCTGCGAAACTTGGCCCGTGCGGCCTCGTCCATCGGAAATTCGCGCCCGGGCAACAAGCGCACCTCGGGCACCGGGTACAGGCTGCGCTGGCTGTCGGGATCAAAAGTGCGGATGCTGTCGATCTCGTCGTCAAACAAGTCGACCCTGAACGGCACCAGCGAACCCATGGGAAACAAGTCAATCAGACCGCCGCGCACCGCGTATTCGCCGGGGCTGACCACCTGCGTGACGTGGCTGTAGCCTGCCAGTGTGAGCTGCGCCTTGAGTTTGGCCTCATTGAGCTTTTGCCGTACCGTGAACTCAAAGGTGTAGCCGGCCAGGAACGCGGGGGGCGCGAGCCGGTACAGCGCGGTGGTGGCCGGCATCAGCACCACATCGGCGCCTTGGTCCTTGTCGCGCTGGCTGATGCGCCACAAGGTAGCCAAGCGCTCACTGATCAGGTCTTGGTGGGGTGAAAAGGTGTCGTAGGGCAGGGTTTCCCAGTCCGGAAATACGGTGCAGCGCAGCTCGGGGGCAAAAAACACCATCTCGTCCATCAGGCGCTGGGCGTCGGCGGCGTCAGCGGTGACGATGGCGGTCATCCGTCCGGCGGCCTTGTCACGCTGGGCCAGTTGGGCCAGCAACACGGCATCGGCGGATCCGACCGGGCGCGGCAGCGTAAAACGTTTACCAGGGGAGAGCGTGGGAAGGGTCATGAAACAGTACAAATGCAAAAACCCCCGGCGGCCCCAAGAGGGGGTGTACGGAGGTAACAAACCAAAATCAGTGCTGATTTTAGAATGCCCACTCCACCTTGGAGACCGCCACCGCGGACACCCTTAGCTTTTCCATGTCACTGCCCCAGCCCCAGTCCGTAAGCACCCCCCCGCTCGAAGAGTCACCACGCTATTACGCCTTGGTGCCCTGCGCGGGCGCGGGCAGCCGCGCCGGTACGGTGCAGCCCAAGCAATACCAAACTGTGGCGGGCCAGCCTTTGGTGATGCACACACTGCGGGCGCTGGCGGGGGTGGCGCGACTCCATGCGGGCTTGGTAGTGCTCTCGCCGGGTGACGACTTTGCCTGGCCCCAGGGTCCGCAATGGCCAGAGCGGTTTAGCCGTGTCAGTTGCGGCGGAGCCAGTCGGGCCAGCAGCGTGTTCAACGGCCTTCAGGCCTTGGGCCAAGCAGGTGCGAGGGCGCAGGACTGGGTGCTGGTGCACGATGCCGCCCGGTGCCTGATCACCCCGGCCATGGTCGACGCCCTGATTGACGCCTGCGCCGATGACCCGGTAGGCGGCCTCTTGGCCCTGCCTTTGCCCGACACCCTGAAGCGCGCCGTGGACGGCCGCGTTGCCGCCACCGTGCCGCGCGAGGACAAATGGCTGGCCCAAACGCCGCAAATGTTCCGTTGGGGTGCGTTGCAACGCGCTTTGGCCCTCCGGGCGGAATCGGGTTTTGCCGGCGTCACCGACGAGGCCAGCGCACTCGAAATGGACGGCCAGAAACCGCTGCTTGTCACCGGTAGCGCGCACAACTTCAAGGTCACCTACCCCCAAGACTTTGCGCTGGCGCAGGCGGTGTTGCTGTCACGCACACTCTAAGGCCCCGCAGTACCATCGCCCCATGCGCATAACCGCCGAACAAGCCCGCGTCATCCGACAAAGTGCCACTGAACTGGCCGGCGCACAGGCCCGTGTCTGGTTGTTTGGTTCGCGGGTGCGTGATGATGCGCGCGGTGGTGATGTTGACTTGATGCTGGAGCTTGATGAAGCGGTGACCGAACCTGCGCAACTCGCAGCCCGCTTGGCCGTACGCGTGTCCCGTGCCATGGATGGCCGCAAAGTGGATGTTCTGGTCCAAGCCCCCAACTTGCTGCACCTGCCAATTCACACGGTTGCGCGCTCCGAGGGAATACGTTTATGAAAATCACACCTTCGCAAGCTGCGCGTCTGGAGTTTTTGGCGCGCGTGACCGGTAAGGAATGCCAACATTTGCAGGACACCGATCGGCGTCTCTTTGGTGATCTGTTCACGATAGAGGATGCCAAAAAAATTCAGTCCGATCCCATCTTGGCCGAACGCCTGGATGCTTTCGTGTCGCGCTTTGGCCGGTTGCAAGACACGATTGGCGACAAATTGTTGCCAACCTTGCTTGCTGCATTGGCCGAATCCATTGGCCCTGCGATAGAAAATCTGGACAAAGCAGAAAAATTTGGGCTGCTCGTTTCTGCCGATGCGTGGATGGAAATGCGCCGTCTGCGAAACCAGATGGTGCACGAGTACATCGAAGATTTGGCCGTCTTGGCTAGCGCACTCCGCAGCGGTCACGCGTTTGTGCCGGAATTGGTCGCTGCCGGGCAGCGATGTATGGCGCAGGCCCATCGCCTGCTGGCGCAGAGCGAAGTCAGCTCCATAAATCTATGACAAACATCCGCATCGGCGAAGGCTGGGACATTCATGCTCTGGTGGAGGGGCGCAAGCTGATCTTGGGCGGGGTCGAAATTGCGCACAGCAAAGGGCTGCTGGGCCACTCAGATGCCGACGCCTTGCTGCACGCCATCACTGACGCCATTTTGGGCGCAGCCGCGCTGGGCGACATTGGCAGCCATTTTCCGGACACCGATATGCGTTTTAAAGGGGCCGATTCTGGGGTGCTACTGCGCGAAGTGGCCGGTCTGGTGCGCGCCAAAGGATTTGAGATCGGCAACGTCGACAGCACCGTCATCGCTCAAGCGCCCAAATTGGCCCCGCACATAGCCGCCATGCGCCAAAGCATCGCCCAGGTGCTGGCGGTGTCGGTGGACCAGGTCAACGTGAAAGCGAAAACGGCCGAAAAAATGGGCCCGGTCGGTGAGGGCCGCGCCATGGAGGCCCGCGCGGTGGTTTTGTTGGTGAAAAGCCCCTGAGTGCATAGGTGAGGGTGTCGTCTAAAAAGCAGGCGCCCACAAAGCAAAAAGCCCATCACAAGGATGGGCTTTTTACATACAAAACATGGAGCGGGAAAAGAGGCTCGAACTCTCGACCTATACCTTGGCAAGGTATCGCTCTACCAACTGAGCTATTCCCGCATGTGACCACTTGCATGGTCTTTAGGAAGAACATTGGTGCGCACTTCCTAAATCTGGTGGCCTGGGGCGGAATCGAACCACCGACACAAGGATTTTCAATCCTCTGCTCTACCGACTGAGCTACCGGGCCTGAGCCGCAAATTGTAACATCACAAATATCTAATCCAAGTCATCGACGATCCGCCGCCCCATCCCTAAGCTCCCGACTGGTTATCTGATCAGGATTCGGGAGGCAAGCTTCCGAAACATCGGCTGGAGGCTGTCATGAACCACTTTCACCACCTATTTTCTCGCTGGGTCCCCAGGGCGTGGTACTTGCTCGCATTGGGTTTGAGCGCAACGCTGGGTTTGGCATCGGGTAACGCTGTGGCGGCCAAGGGGCCCGGGGGCGGCAAACTGCCGTACAGCTATTTCTTTGCAGGCAATCCGGGGTCTGTGGCCGATACAGCACCCAGGATCGCGGACGATCCGTTAAAGCGGCCATCGTTTTTGCTCATGGGTGGAGGGCCCGATGTAGACGAGGGATTCCGTCTGATGATTCGCAAGGCGGGCGCCACCGCTGCAACGGGCGGACGCTTCTTGGTGATCCGCGCCACTGGCACGGACGCTTACAACGACTATATCTACGAGTCGGACGGTGCGGTCTGGCCAAGCTATGTGGGCGGCAAAGACTTGCACCTTACCTCGGTGGAAACGCTGATCATTCCCAATCGCACTGCAGCGGCGCACCCGGATGTTCTGAACATCATTCAACGCGCGGACATGCTGTTTATCGCCGGGGGCGACCAGGCGGACTACATCAACTACTGGAAGGGCACGAATGTTGACCTTGCCATCAAATCGCTGATGGCGCGCAATGTGCCTGTGGGCGGCACCAGCGCGGGTCTTATGGTGTTGGGACATGTTGACTTTTCCGCCCTGAACGGCGCGGTTAAATCTTCGCAGGCACTGGGCGACCCGTACAACCGCTACATGACCTTGGATCCGGACCCCTTGAGTCTTTCGGGGGGATTTATCGTCCCGGCTGCGCTCGAGCATGCCGTTTTTGACGCCCACGTGGATACCCGTGACCGCCTTGGGCGCCTGATGACTTTTGTGGGCCGGATGATTCAGAAAGCCGGGGGCGGCGGGGGTTGTAGTGGCGGAATATTGCCAAGCGGCGCCATGGGTGCGCGCGGTATTGGCTTGGGCGTGGCGACGGCGTTGTGGATAGAAGTGGATGCGCAAGGCCGGCACCTTGGGCGGCGCGTGACAAACGATGCGTCCAATTCCACCTATCCGCCGGACCCTGAACCCACGCCAAGCGCCGTCTATTTTGTTCGCCCACAAGGCGACCCCAGCACCTGCGCAGCCAAAAAGCCGCTGACGATGCCGCGTTTGGAGGTTTACAGACTGGCCGACTCCACCGTTTCGTTCGACCTCTCGTCTTGGTTCACGAATTACAGCGATCAATACAGCAGTGGTGCGGCCACGTTTTATGCGGACATTCAGGCAGGGACCATTGATTGGGCTGCCAAGCCGTTTGCCTATTGATGTGTGGCGGTACAGGCGGTTTCCAGCGAAATCTGACCTGCATGCGGGCTTAGTCTGCGGTTTTTCTGGGCAATTCGCGGGCCTGTTGCAGCTCGGTGAGCCGGGTTTTTGCGTCTGGATGCTGCGGCTCGTGGGTCAGAACTTGCCGGAAAGCATGCTCGGCGGCCTCGCGTTCCCCCAAAGCTTCAAGGCAAAGACCCCGGTGGTAATGCGCCGCCACAAAGCCAGACCGCAGGCGGATGGCATGGTCGTAGCTGGTGATCGCTGCCGCATAGTCGTGTAGCCCCTGCAGCAGGTAGGCCCGACTGGCCCAAACCTCAATGTAATTCGGCTCTATCGCAAGAGCTAGGTCAAAGCTTTTGATCGCATCTTGCGGGTGACCGCGTTCCTGCAGGGCCAAGCCCAAGTTGTAATGCGCAGCGGCAAATTGGGGGGCCAGCGCAAGCGCCTTATGAAAACTGTCTATTGCCGCGTCAATCTGGTGCAGCGACTGCTGCGCCGCACCCAAGTTGGAATACGCCTGCGCGTGGTTTGGCTGGATCGCAATCGCACGCCGGTAGCTGGTGGCGGCCGCACTCGTCTGGCCCAATTGGTGCAGTGCCAGGCCCTTGTTGTAATGCACGTTGGCATCTTGGGGCCAATAGGTCAATGCACGGTCAAAGCGCAAAAGCGCAGCATCCGGTCGATCCAGGCGCAGCGCAGTCAGGCCCAGTTGAAAGTAGGCCTCTGCGTAATCGGGATCAATCTTGATCGCTTTTTCAAAACAAGCCAGCGCCAGATCCGGCTTGTCCATCCTTTGGAAAATAGCTCCGCCATTGAAATGCGTCTCGGCGCTGGACGGGTTAAGCCGGATTGCCTCCGTGATGCTGTCCAATGCGGCCTCCCATCGGCTTAGGGCCTGGTGCGCCAGGGCCAGATTGGAATGAAATTCGGCCACATCGGGAGCGTGCCCGATAGCCAAGCCGATCAGCTTGACGGCCGCTGCAGGGTTTTGACACTGCAATGCGATGACGCCGAGCAAGTGCAGCGCATCAAAATGGTCTGGCTGCTTGCGCAGAATATGAATGTAGTGGGTTTTGGCCTCAGGCAAATTGCCCGCACGGTGTAGCGCCAGTGCGTGGTCTAGAGGATCTGCCGGTGAAGACATAAAGATGGTGAGATAGTCGTCCAGTCAAAGCAGTGCACCGGCCTTTACCTTGGCCAAGGGCCACAAATTCTAAGGCGGATGCGCCGCTCAATGCCTGTGGTACCCCGTGCGGAAACCTGAACCATGACCACCATCCTCTGGCTGCTCCGGTCCAATGTATTCATACCCTTTGCCTGATACGGCCATCGGAATAGGGGCACGCTTGGCCTCTGTGGCAAGCGGTTCTGGCGTCTTGGATTAGGACGCCCAGCAAGCCCAAGGTGGTCCCGCCGACAGGAATCGAACCTGTATTTCACGCTTAGGAGGCATGCGCACTATCCATTGTGCTACGGCGAGGGACGGGGCATTTTAGGGCGCTGCTGCAGCACCATCGCCGGGCGCTGGTAGCGCTACTTGGTCAACAGCCGCATCGCCTCTTCCAGCCCTTTAAGCGTCAGCGGATACATGCGCTGCTGCATCAGTTGCTGGATCACGCTGATGCTCTGGCGGTACTGCCACACGCCTTGGGGCTCGGGGTTGATCCAGGCAAATTTCGGGAACGCGGTGGTCAGGCGCTGCAGCCAGTCTGCTCCGGGCTCTTCGTTGTTGTACTCGACGCTGCCGCCGGGTTGCAATATCTCGTAGGGGCTCATGGTGGCGTCCCCTACAAAAATCAGCTTGTAGTCCTTGTTGTACTTGCGGATGATGTCCCAGGTGGCAAATTTCTCGGCAAAACGGCGTCGGTTGTTTTTCCACATGAAGTCGTAAACGCAGTTGTGGAAGTAATAAAACTCCAGGTGCTTGAACTCTGTCTTAGTGGCACTGAACAGCTCTTCAACACGCGCGATGTGGTCGTCCATGGTGCCGCCCACGTCCATCAGCAGCAGCACTTTGACATTGTTGTGCCGCTCGGGAATCATCTTGATGTCCAGGTAGCCCGCGTTGGCCGCCGTGCTGCGGATGGTGTCGTCGAGGTCGAGTTCGAACTCATTGCCCTCGCGCGCAAATTTGCGCAGACGGCGCAGCGCCACTTTGATGTTGCGCGTGCCCAGTTCCTGGGTGTCGTCGTAGTCTTTGTACGCGCGTTGGTCCCACACCTTGACCGCGCTGCGGTTGCGGCTTTTGTCCTGCCCGATCCGTATGCCCTGAGGGTTCTGGCCATAGGCCCCAAAGGGCGATGTGCCGCCGGTTCCGATCCACTTGCTTCCGCCTTCGTGGCGTTCCTTTTGCTCTTCAAAACGCTTTTTCAACGTTTCCATCAGCTCATCCCAGCCCATTTTTTCGATTTTGGCCAGTTCTTCAGGGCTGAGTTGCAGCTCCAGGTTTTTGCGCAGCCATTCCAGCGGGACTTCTTTGGTGAAGTCCGCGATCATTTCAACGCCCTTGAAATAGGCGGCAAACGCCCGGTCAAACTTGTCGTAATGTTTCTCGTCTTTCACCAGCGCTGTGCGGCTCAGGTAGTAGAAATCGTCTATTTTGTAGCCGCTGCTGTAGGCCTCATCGAAGGTGTCAGTCTGGGTCGGCTCCGCATTGGGGCCGACCACGCCTTTTTGCAGCGCCTCCAGCAGGGTCAGAAATTCTTTGACCGAGACCGGCAGCTTGGCGCTGCGCAGGGTGTAGAAGAAGTCGAGGAGCATGCTGCGGGCGCCTTAGCGTGGTTTGTTCAGGCTGTGTACCAGTTGCGCTTTGACCTCGGGCCACTCACCAGCGCGCAAGCTGTACATCACGGTGTCGCGAATCGTGCCATCGCGGCGCAGGGCGTGGCCGCGCAGCACACCATCTTTGTGGGCGCCCAGACGCTCAATCGCCGCCTGAGATGCGAAGTTGAAATTGTCTGTGCGCCACCCGACCACATTGCAGCCCAGGGTTTCAAAGGCGTGGCCCATGAGCAGCAGCTTGGCGGTGGTGTTGACGTGACTGCGTTGCACACTTTTGGCGTACCAGGTGTAGCCAATTTCCAGGCGCTTTACCGCCGGCAATATGTCGTGGTAGCTGCTGCTGCCCAAAATGCGCCCGCTGCCGTCATCCACTACGCAAAAAGCGAACCGGTTTCCCGCCTCCCGCATGGCGAGCGCGTCTTCGATGTATTTGCGGGTGTCCTGCGGCTCGGGGACCGACGTGACGCGAATGTTCCATAGCGCGCCATCGGCGGCAGCTGCGCGCAGGCCCTCTTCGTGTTCCAGGGCGAGTGGAACCAGGGTGATACCGCGCGCCGAAAGGGTGGTGGGTTCTACAAAGGCCATGGGGATTCGCTTTATTCGTTGTCACTGCGGCTGCGTTGCCAGCGCCGCGCCAATTGCAGGCCCAGGCCGCCGCCCAAGCCCACCAGCAGGATGGCTACCGTGCTTGCGACACCGTAGCCCGGGGCAAAAATGTCCATGCCCAGCAGCTTGCCGATCCAGTATCCGGCCAGTGAGCCGCCCAGAAAGCCGATCGCGTCGGACAAGCCAACGGCTAAAAAATCAATTTTTTTGGGTTCTGGCATATCAGCGGTTATTGCGTTGCATAAACATCAGTTTTTCGAACAGGCTAACGTCCTGTTCGTTCTTGAGCAGCGCACCCACCAAAGGTGGTATCGCCATTTTTTCATCTTTGGACTGCAGGGCTGACAAGGGAATGTCTTCGGCCAGCAACAGCTTGAGCCAGTCCAGCAGTTCGCTGGTGGAGGGCTTTTTCTTCAGGCCGGGCAGGTTGCGGACCTCGTAAAAGGTCTTCATTGCGGCGTTGAGCAGCTCCTTCTTAAGGTCCGGAAAGTGCACATCCACAATGCTTTGCATGGTCGCCGCTTCGGGGAACTTGATGTAGTGGAAAAAGCAGCGGCGCAGGAACGCATCAGGCAGTTCTTTTTCGTTATTGGAGGTGATGAACACCAGCGGACGGTGCTTGGCGCGGATCAGCTCACGCGTCTCATAACAATAAAACTCCATGCGGTCGATCTCGCGCAGCAAGTCGTTGGGGAACTCAATGTCGGCCTTGTCGATTTCGTCAATCAACAGCGCCACGGGTGTTTCGCTGGTGAAGGCTTGCCAAAGCACGCCCTTGACGATGTAGTTATGAATGTTCTTGACCCGTTCGCCACCGTCAATGTCCGAGAGCTGCGAGTCGCGCAGGCGGCTGACGGCGTCATATTCGTACAGGCCTTGCTGTGCCTTGGTGGTGGACTTGATGTGCCATTGCAAAAGCGGCAGGTTGAGCGCAGATGCCACTTCTTCGGCCAACATGGTTTTGCCGGTGCCGGGCTCTCCTTTCACCAGCAAGGGGCGCTGCAGCGTGGCCGCTGCGTTGACAGAGAGCATCAGATCCTGGGTGGCAATGTAGTTTTTTGTACCGTTGAATTTCATGGATGTGGCAATCGAACAAGACAGGAAGGAGTCAAAAAATCAGCAGCACCGCCGACCAAGGGCGGCAGGCGACTGGGCAATGGACGCTGGCGCAAACTGCATCAGAGGGGCCGATATAATCCGCGCAGCCAATTTATACCAATACCCTTTCGATTGTCTGCGCAAAATGAATCTATCGCTTCGCTCCCTGACTGCACTGCTTGTCGCTTCTGTGACGGCCCTTTCTGCCCAAGCCCAAGACATCAAGGGTGACGCCGCCGCGGGTCAAAAGAAGAACGTCATGTGCATCGGCTGCCACGGCATCGTGGGCTACCAGGCGAGCTTCCCGGAAATCTACAAAGTTCCCAAGATCTCGGGCCAAGGCGAAAAATACATCGTGTCAGCGCTCAATGGCTACAAAAAAGGGGAGCGTAAACACCCGTCCATGCGTGGCATCGCAGCCTCATTGAGCGACCAGGACATGGCCGATCTGGCTGCTTTTTATGCCGCCAGCGGCTTAGACGCCAATGCCAAGCCGCTCGAAAAGGCCGCTGACGGCTCTGCCAAAGCGGCAGAATTGTTGGCAAAGGGTGCTTGCAGCTCCTGCCACGGTGAGAGCCTGAGCAAGCCGATTGACCCCAGCTACCCCAAGATCGCCGGCCAGTACAGTGATTACCTGTTTGTGGCCCTGAAGGCCTACAAAACCGAGGGCAACCCCCAAATCGGTCGTGGCAACGCGATCATGGGTGGTGTCGCCAAGCAGTTTTCCAACGCGGAGCTGAAAATTCTGGCCAATTACCTCGGTGGTTTGCCCGGCGAACTGAAGTCCATTCCAGACAGCCGCTTCCGCTGATTGGTCTCAGCCCCCCAAAAAAACCGCCCTTGGGCGGTTTTTTTGTGCCTCAAAGGCCACTCAACAGCCCGCTTTCGCTAGTCTTTGGTCGCGTGGCGTTGCACACAGGCGATATAGGCGTTTCCATCGGGAGCCCGGCCGGCACGTTGGCTTTCCCAGAGCATCTTGCCCAGGCATTCCATGGCTTCATGGTGTGCGTGGTGCAGGGAGTTGCGCTTGTGGGTGAGCAATTCCACCGCCTGGCGGATGCCTCGCGGTTGGTCGATTGAACATTGCTCACTGATGGAGAGGTGCATCGACAGGTGCAGAAACGGGTTGCTGCGACCCGCACTCTCGTCGTAGACCGTTGCCACAGCGGTGTCGGCATCGTGCAGGTCGGCGTGGTATTCCGGGTGTTCGTCAATCCACTGTGCGGTGATGATTTCCAGCGCTTCCAGCGCCTGGGCGGCGCGGGCCTTGGCGTAGACCGCGCAAAAATAGCGGCGAACGTCGGCTTGGGAGGGGTTGAACATTCGGCAAGGTTACCATGGGGCTTTTCGCCTATGACCGACGCCTGGCCCCTGATTACCGACCCTTTTTTCTACGCCGTGTCGGTTCCTGCCGTCCTGTTGCTGGGCGTGAGCAAGAGCGGTTTTGGCGCGGGTTTTGGTTCATTGGCGGTGCCGATGATGGCGCTGGCCGTGACGGTGCCCGAGGCTGCGGCCATATTGATGCCGGTGCTTTTTGTCATGGATGTTTTGGGCGTGGCCGCGTTTCGCAAAGACTTTGACAAGGCCTTGTTGCGCCATATCCTGCCTTTTGGCGTGCTGGGTATTGTGATTGGCGCCTTGCTTTTCAAGCTTTTGCAGGCCCACACCGTGGCCGCTATCGTGGGGGGCTTCACCCTGTTGTTTCTGGCGCAACGCCTGGCATTTGCGCCCAAG
Source organism: Rhodoferax sp. (assembly GCA_029866205.1). GTDB lineage: Bacteria > Pseudomonadota > Gammaproteobacteria > Burkholderiales > Burkholderiaceae_C > Allorhodoferax. The sequence goes on along the minus strand of JARWZT010000008.1, from coordinate 147,727 downwards.
CCCGGTGCCGCGCCGCCACCGCCTTGGCTCGGTGCCGTGCTGGCAACCACCTCAGGATTTACCAGCTTTATTGCCCACGCCGGCGGCCCACCCATTAACGCCTACGTCATCGGGCTGCGCCTGAGTCCGCTCAAATTCACCGCCACCATGTCTTTTTTCTTCTTTGTGGTGAACCTCTGCAAATGGATTCCCTACGCTTGGTTGGGCCTGTTGGACATGCGCAACATGAGCACATCGCTGGTACTTTTGCCTTTGGCCCCAGTGGGGGTGTGGGTTGGAGTGCGCATGGCTCGGCGCATCAGTCAGGTCTTGTTTTATCGTTTTTTATATGCGGGCATGCTGCTGACGGGTGTGAAGCTGCTGTGGGATGGTTTGGCGTGACGTGCTGAGCCCCCACATTCCATAATGCAGTCAGTTTTGTTCGAAATTCAGGAGTGAACCATGAGCCTCATCGTTGTCATCAACCCCAAGGGGGGCGCCGGAAAGTCCACCTTGGCCACCAATATTGCCGGATTTCTGGCCTCTCAGGGGCATCCGGTGCGCCTGGGTGATGCGGATCCACAACAGTCGTCCAGCCTGTGGCTGAGCCTGCGTCCCGCGACTGCCAATCCGATTGCCGCGTGGTCGGTCGATCCGGATGCCTTGGTGAAACCCCCGAAAAGTGCGGGCCATGTCGTGCTTGACACGCCGGCGGGCCTGAGCGGAAAGTCACTTAAAGAGGTTCTGAAAATGGCTGACAAGGTGGTAGTGCCATTACAGGCGAGCATTTTTGACATGTATGCCACCCGCGGTTTTCTGGATGCGCTTGCCAAGAGCCGCCACGCCGAGCGCCTGGATGTGGGCATTGTGGGTATGCGTGTGGACGAACGCACACTGGCGGCGGATCAGTTCAATGCCTTTGTTGAATCGCTGGACCTGCCACTGGCAGGCACCCTGCGGGACACCCAAAATTACGTTCACCTCGCCGTCAGTGGCTTGTCGGTATTTGACGTGGCACCCAGCCGCGTGGAGCGCGATCTGGTGCAGTGGGCACCGATCTGCAAGTGGCTTGCCGTACCGGCGTAATTCCGTACGTCACCTAAACCAACTCAAAAATTTATGAAAACTATCAATACTTTGCAAGAGCTGGTGGGTTTGGTGGGCCAATCGGTGGCCACCAGTGATTGGATTCTCGTCACGCAAGAGGCCGTCAACCAATTTGCCCAGGCCACCGGCGATCACCAGTGGATTCACGTAGACGTGGAACGCGCCAAAGCCGGGCCTTTTGGCGCGCCGATCGCCCATGGGTTTCTGACGCTTTCCCTGATTCCGCAGTTTTTTGACTCGGCCCTGCACATTGCCGATGTGCGCATGGGCGTGAACTACGGCCTGAACCGTGTGCGTTTTATTGGTCCGGTACCTGTGGGCAGTCGCCTGCGCGCCAGCCTGACCTTGCTCAAGGCCGAACCGATCGAAAACCAAGGCCTGCAGCTGACCTGGGAGGTCACCACCGAGCGCGAGGGTGCCGCCAAGCCCGTTTGTATTGCGGAATCCATTGCCCGGCTTTATGCCTGACCCGTGGGTGCAAACCCGTTTTGCCGCCAGGCTTCAAACACCGTCACCGCGACCGCGTTAGACAGATTGAGGCTACGCTGACCGACCTGCATCGGCAGCTTCAGGCTCTGGCCCGGGCCAAACGCGGCGCGCACGGTGTCGGAAATACCCTTCGTTTCTGAACCAAAAATCAGCCAGTCCCCTGGCTTGAACGCGACGTCGAACGGACTGCGCGTGCCCCGCGTGGTCAGGGTGAACATGCGTTCTGGCGCAGGTCGCTCGCCTTCCAAAAATGCCTGCCAACTGGTGTGCCGATGCAGCGTGGCGTACTCGTGGTAGTCCAGTCCGGCCCGGCGCATGTGCTTGTCGTCCATGGAAAACCCCAAGGGTTCAACCAAATGCAGGCGGCATCCGGTATTGGCGGCCAGTCGGATGACATTGCCTGTGTTGGGCGGGATTTCGGGTTCTACCAAGACAATGTTGAACATCGCGCCATTGTCACCGCTCATTTGAACTTGCATCGGCGCTGCCTTAGGCGCCACGCTCCGCGCGGGCAAAGACCAGACTTGTGACATGCACGGCACCGGCTTGGCGCAGGCAAGCGGCGGCGGCCCCCAGTGAGGCACCACTGGTCATGACGTCATCGACCAGCACCACTCGCTTTCCTTCGACTTCGGCCTGCCATGCGGGGTCTACCGCAAAAGCGTGCTGCACATTGGTGAGTCGTTCGGAACGCGGGAGGCTGCTTTGGGCGGCTGTGTTGCGGACGCGCAACAGCACCTGGCCCCGGGTTTTGTCTGGAGCCAGCGCGCGCGCCAGCAGCAGGGCCTGATTGAAGCCGCGTTCTTGCAGTCTTTGGGCCGAAAGTGGGATGGGCAGCACCAGGTCCGCGCGCTCCAGCGCCGGTTCGACCCAAGGGGCGCTGCGCATCAGCAGTGCCATGCTGCGCGCCCAACCCGGGTTTTGGGCAAATTTAAATTCGAGTACCAGTCTCGACCAGGGAAAGGCATAGGCCACTGCCGTGAGCGCCGCGTCCATCACGGGAGGCGTTGTGATGCAATCGCCGCACAGGTCCTGCCCAGTTGGCGTTGGCAGTGCACATCTGCGGCACCGGGGGCACGGCTGGGCAAAAAGCTGTACGCAGGCCTCGCACACCGGTTGACTGGGCCAGGCGTGGCATACCGCGCACTGGCTGGGCAGGCGGCGGACAAGATTCTGGGACCATTGCCAAAGCATGCAGGCAATATACTTCGCCGCGTTTGACCGCGGCGTCAACCGATCTGTTTCATGCCCCCTCCTAACCCCCAGCGCCCCCCGACGATTGATGCCACTGCGGCAGCACGTTGGGCTTGTTTGCCTGGGAAAGCCGCTGACGCGACATCGCCTTGGTTGCATGATGAAGTGGCGCGCCGCATGGAAGAGCGCTTGCAATGGATCGTCAAAAAGCCCGATCGATGGCTGCACTGGGAGCCACTGCAGGGGTCCATGGCGATCCACCCGGTGCTGGCCCAGCGCTACCCGCGTGCCGAGTGCCTGGTGAGCCAAACGCCGCCGAATGCCGTGCCCCTGGTACAGCGGACACTGGCAAAACCCTGGTGGGATGCCCAGCGCTGGCGCGCTCCGAAGCCGCAATTCGGTGAGCCTCAGCAGCCCGTGCAACTGCTCTGGGCCAATATGGCCTTGCACCAGTCGGCCGATCCCCAGGCTCTGATCACCCGCTGGCATCAGTTGATCGAAGCGGATGGGTTTGTCATGTTTTCCTGTTTAGGCCCCGATACGCTGCGTGAATTGCGCCGTCTGTATTCCGACCTGGGTTGGCCCGCACCCGCGCATGAATTCACCGATATGCACGACTGGGGTGACATGCTGGTGGAGGCGGGTTTTGCGGAGCCCGTCATGGACATGGAGCGCATCAACCTGACTTTTTCGTCGCCCGCCCATCTGCTGGCGGAGCTGCGTGGACTCGGGCGCAACCTGCATCCACAGCGGTTTGCCGGCCTGCGCGGGCGCCAGTGGTACGCCGACTTGCAGGCGCAAATCAGCCAGCGACTGGTCGACCCCGCGCAGCCTGGACGCTTGCGGCTTGGTTTTGAAATTATTTACGGGCACGCCTTCAAGCCTCCCCCTCGCATTGCCATGCGCGCACAAACCAGCGTCTCGCTGGACGACTTTCGCAGTGCACTGCGCAGCGGCGCGGCACCAGGACCAAAGTAAGCCCTTCAAGGGGTATCGGCCAAATGCCTTGGGCTACAATCGCCGCCACTCGTTGGCTCGCTTTTCCCCGTAAACGGGTTGCGTCCAGCCCCCCATTAATCATCGGCATATTGCGTGAATTCCCGTAAGTTTCGATTTGGGACGGTTCAGGGCCACCGAGTGGAGTGGTTATTGCGGCAAAACTGCGCAATGACCCCAGCCCAAATTGGATTCATTTACTTGTTCTTGAGCGCAATTTCATTGTGCATCGGCTTGTTTTTTTGGGTGTTGGGGGCAACGCTGGTTTTGCCATTTTCCGCATTGGAAATGCTGGTGCTGGGCATCTGCTTCTTGTGTTTCGCAAGGCGTAGCCTGGACCGTGAGCGCATTTGCATTGAGGGAAGCTGGGTTACGGTGGAGTGTGAGCTGGGCGGCGTGCTGCAGCAGGCCGCATTTCAGCGGGAATGGCTGAGGATCGACGGGCCGAATTCGGCGCAGCCGCTGGTTGAGCTTCGCGGTCAAGGGAAAGTCATTGCGGTGGGCCGGTTTGTCAGGCCCGAATGGCGGTCGGCATTGGCGGCAGAGATCAAGTGGGCTGCAAGCGCCCCCGGGGCGCAGTGAGGAACGGTTTTTGTTACTGGGTTTGAATCATTTGAGGCATTGAAAGTGAATACGATGAAGAGCATTTGGAAAAATCTGGCTTCAATGTTGGCCACCGCCATTTTGTGGCTTGCCAGCGCCGGTATCAATTTGGCGCATGCCGTGAATGATTTGCCCGGCGGTCCTGCCGTCAACCAGCTGAATTTGTATCCACCTGTCACCTCGGTGGCGCGTGACCAGCAGTGGTTGCACTGGTTCATGCTCATTTTGTGTGCCGTGATTTTCGTTGCGGTGTTCGCCGTGATGTTCTATTCCATCTGGAAGCACCGCAAATCGGTGGGTCACAAGCCTGCGTCCTTCCATGAGTCCGTGACCGTGGAAATTATCTGGACCGTCATTCCCTTCATCATCGTGATCCTGATGGCGCTGCCCGCCACCAAGTCCGTGGTCGCCATGAAAGATACGACCAACGCTGACCTGACGGTCAAAGTTACCGGCATGCAGTGGAAGTGGGGCTACGACTACATCAAGGGCGAGGGCGAAGGCATTGGATTCGTGGCCACAATCGACGCAGCGCATCGCGAGCTGTCCAACAACGGGGGCCCAAAGAAGGATGCGCCTGTGGACGATTACCTGTTGAAGGTCGACAATCCGCTGGTGATTCCAGTGGACAAGAAAGTCCGCCTGATTACCACCGCCAATGACGTTATTCATGCGTTTTACGTGCCGGCCTTTGGTGTGCAGCAAGCAGCCATCCCCGGATTTGTGCGTGATACTTGGTTCCGTGCCGAAAAAATTGGTGATTATTACGGTCAATGCACCCAGTTGTGCGGCAAAGAGCACTCTTACATGCCGATTCATGTGAAGGTGGTTTCTGCCGAGGACTACACCAAGTGGGTGGCTGGCGAACAGAAGAAAATGGCCGCCTTGGCCGATGACCCCAGCAAAGTCTGGACATTGGACGAAATCACCAAGCGCGGCGAAAAGGTCTACGCCCAAAACTGCGTGGCCTGTCACCAGGCCAGTGGCAAGGGTGCCGGCCCCATCAAGGCTCTCGACGGCGCTGCTGTGGTGCTGGATGCAGACAAGGCGAAGCAAATCATGGTCTTGCTGAATGGCCAGAACAATGGCAGCATGCCTTCTTGGAAGGCCCTCAGCGATACGGACATCGCTGCAGTGATCAGCTACACCAAAAACCATTGGTCCAACAAGACCGGTCAGCTTGTGCAGCCATCTGAAGTGGCTGCCCTGCGCAAGTAAGGCCGACGGCCAACGCTTGCAACGATGAATTAAGAGTAGTTAAAAGGAAGCCAGTATGAGCGCTGTTTTAGACCACCATGATCACGATCATGCACACCACGATGATCACCATGCACCAACCGGCTGGCGCCGTTGGGTGTTCGCGACCAACCACAAAGATATCGGAACGCTGTACCTGTTGTTCAGCTTCTCGATGTTGATGATTGGTGGCGTTTTGGCGCTGCTCATTCGCGCCGAACTGTTCCAGCCCGGTTTGCAATTGGTGAACCCCGAGCTGTTCAACCAGCTGACCACCATGCACGGCCTGATCATGGTGTTTGGCGCCATCATGCCGGCTTTCGTGGGTTTTGCGAACTGGATGATTCCGTTGCAAATTGGCGCCTCGGACATGGCGTTCGCGCGCATGAACAACTTCAGCTTCTGGCTGATGATCCCCGCCGCTCTGATGATTGTGGGCTCCTTCTTCATGCCAGGCGGCGCCCCGGCAGCGGGATGGACACTCTATGCGCCTCTGACCCTGCAAATGGGTCCCAGCATGGATGCCGGTATTTTTGCTCTGCACATCCTTGGTGCATCGTCCATCATGGGCTCGATCAACATCATCGTCACCATTTTGAACATGCGCGCGCCAGGCATGACACTGATGAAGATGCCGATGTTCGCTTGGACTTGGCTGATCACGGCGTACTTGCTGATTGCAGTGATGCCGGTGTTGGCAGGTGCCATCACCATGACGCTGACCGACCGCCATTTCGGCACCAGCTTCTTCAACCCCGCGGGTGGTGGTGATCCGGTGATGTACCAGCATATTTTCTGGTTCTTCGGTCATCCCGAGGTGTACATCATGATCTTGCCGGCGTTCGGCATCATCAGCCATGTGGTACCTACCTTTGCCCGCAAAAAGCTGTTTGGTTACGCCTCCATGGTGTACGCCACCTCGAGCATCGCCATTCTGTCTTTCATCGTGTGGGCGCACCACATGTTCACCTCCGGCATGCCGGTCACCGGACAGTTGTTCTTCATGTACGCGACCATGCTGATCGCGGTGCCCACGGCGGTCAAGATCTTCAACTGGATTGCCACCATGTGGCAAGGTTCCATGACCTTCGAGACGCCGATGCTGTTTGCCGTTGGCTTCATCTTTGTGTTCACGATGGGTGGATTTACCGGGCTGATTCTGGCCATGGCGCCCATTGACATCCAGATTCACGACACCTATTACGTGGTCGCACACTTCCATTACGTGTTGGTGGCTGGATCCTTGTATGCCATGTTTGCGGGTTACTACTACTGGAGCCCCAAGTGGACCGGCGTCATGTACAACGAAACACGGGGCAAGATCCATTTTTGGTGGTCTTTGATCGCGTTCAACGTGACCTTCTTCCCGATGCACTTTTTGGGCCTGGCAGGTATGCCGCGCCGCTACGCTGATTACCCGATGCAATTCGCTGATTTCAACGCACTTGCCACGGTAGGCGGCTTTGCCTTCGGTTTTGCCCAGGTGTACTTCTTCCTGTTCGTGGTACTGCCTACGATGCGTGGTCAGGGTGCAAAAGCGGCCCAAAGTCCTTGGGAATCTGCTGAAGGACTGGAGTGGGAAGTTCCCTCGCCTGCGCCGTTCCACACCTTCGAAACACCGCCCAAGCTGGACGCCACTGCAACCAAGGTGATTGGCTGAAACGCCTCGTCTTGAACAGTTAAGTCTTGGCAAATACGTCTTCCATGACACCCTCGCAAAAAAAATCCAACGTCAGGCTGGGGCTGGTTTTAGCCTCGGTTGCCTTGGTATTCTTTTGCGGAGTGGTGTTCAAAATGATGGTCTTGGGCTCCTGAGCTTGCCATGAACCTTCAGCGCGAAAACTTTAGGATGGTAGGCAAACTGGCCTTGGTGGCCGGCATGATGTTCGCCTTTGGCTACGCGCTGGTGCCGCTGTACAAGGCGATTTGCGAGATGACGGGGCTCAATGTGCTGGCCTTGAACGAGAAAGTCATTTCAGGTGTGAAACCGGCACCCGCTGAAAACACCCAAATTGACACAACCCGCACGATCACCGTCGAATTTGACGCCAACGCGCGTGGCCCTTGGGATTTCAAGCCCGCGCAGCGTTCGCTCCAGGTCCATCCTGGCGAGCTCACGACGGTGATGTACGAATTCCAAAATATCCAAAACCGTCGGATGTCGGCGCAGGCTATCCCCAGCTATGCGCCACAACAGGCGGCAGCCCACTTCAACAAGGTGGAGTGTTTTTGCTTTACCCAATACACCTTGGAGCCTGGTGAAAAAAAGTCCTGGCCGGTGGCTTTTGTGATTGATCCCAAGTTATCGAAAGATGTGAAGACCATCACGCTCTCCTATACCTTTTTCGAGGTGGGTGGACGTACGCCACCTGCTCCGGTGGCGGCCGTGCAGCCGGACGCTGCTGTGGTGGGGGGGACCTGATGGCGGACAAGGAAGAGCGACCCCCATCGGCATCGTGGTGGCGCAGTGTGAAGTTGGTGGCTTGGTCGTTCTTGGGAATTCGCAGCCGCGCGGGTTACCAGGAGGATCTCGCCAAAGTGAATCCGATGCACGTGGTGGCAGTCGGCTTGGCGGGTGCACTCCTGTTGGTCTTCGGGCTGATTGGTCTGGCAAGCTGGGTGGTGGGTAAATAAGCCTCTGGGAAAACAGAGCACTTTTAGATTCGTATTCGGAAAAATGGAGTTGAAATGAGTACAAGCGCACACGGAACAACACCGTACTACTTTGTTCCCGGGCCTTCGCGTCACCCGGTAATGGCCTCTTTTGGTCTTTTATTTGTGGTGCTGGGTGCCAGCCAGTGGATTAATGGTGCGGATTGGGGTAAATATGCCCTGGCCTTTGGCTTGGCCTTTTGGCTCGGCGTGCTTTACCAATGGTTTGGCGATGCGATCGCCGAGAGCGAAGGCGGACAGTACGGACGCAAGATTGACCTCTCTTTCCGTTGGAGCATGAGCTGGTTCATTTTTTCTGAAGTGATGTTTTTCGGGGCGTTTTTTAGTGCCCTGTGGTGGGCGCGCTCCCATTCCGTTCCCTCACTCGGCAGCTTGGATAATGCCTTGTTGTGGCCAGAGTTCAAAGCCGTTTGGCCTAGCCTGGCCGCTGGTGCGACCGGTTCGCCTGCGGGTATTGTGGAGGCTTTCACGCCCATGGGACCTTTTTGGCTGCCCACGATCAATACCGCGCTGTTGCTGACCTCGGGTGTCACCCTGACCATTGCGCACCATGCATTGCTGGACAGCAATCGCAGCAAAACCGTGGCGTTCATGTGGCTGACGGTGCTGTTGGGCGTGATATTCCTGTTCGTCCAAGGGTATGAGTACTACCATGCGTACTCCGCATACAACCTGAAGTTGACCTCCGGGATTTACGGATCAACCTTCTACATGCTCACGGGTTTCCACGGCTTTCACGTGTTCGTCGGTATGTTGATGCTGTTGGCCACCACGCTCCGCCTGCAAAAAGGGCATTTCACTGCCGATCGCCATTTCGGTTTTGAGGGCGCTGCCTGGTACTGGCATTTTGTTGACGTAGTTTGGCTCGGTTTGTACATCTTGGTGTACTGGCTGTAAGTCGGGCTTGACGTAAAAAAAGGCACCGCGAGGTGCCTTTTTGTTTGTTGTTGGCGGTGGTCTCAGGTTCCAGCAGGGATTCCGGTAGGCTGGATGAGTCCGAACTTCCAGGACAGCAAAATGCAGGCAAACAAAAAGATCGAGACGCCTACCCGCAACGCCAGGGCGCGCGCCATGCGCCTGGACTGACGGGGGCCACTGCTGCCACCGCGCAGCATGAACAGCAGTGCCACCGCAAGGCTGGCGAGGATGGCGAAAAACGCAAGGCTTACAAGATAGGTCATAAACAGGATTATCTTTTGAAGTTGAAGAGAAAGTTTTATCTTGTCACCGCTGCGGCCCTGTTTTTTATCGGATTGGGCATTTATCTGGGGTTTTGGCAGCTTGGGCGCGCTGCGCAAAAGCAGACCCTGCAGGCGGCTATGCAAGCCCAAGCGAACCAGATTCCCCTGGATGCGCAGGGATTGGCGCAGCTCCCGGATCTCGCCGGCGGCTTGCACCGGCCCGTGCGTGTCGCCGGGACCTGGGAGCCAGCCCATACGGTTTATCTGGACAACCGCCAGATGGACGGCAAAGTTGGATTTTTTGTCCTGACCCCCTTGCGTTTGCAGGGCAGCGGGCAAATCGTGGTGGTGCAGCGTGGATGGGCGGCTCGAAATTTTGAGTTTCGAGACCAGCTACCCGCGATTCAAACGCCGCCGGGGCTGGTTGAAGTACAAGGTCAAATTGCCCCACCGCCTTCCAAGCTATACGAGCCTGGCGCGCCGGGTGCGGGCGTTATCCGGCAAAATCTGGATCTTGGCCGCTTTCAGGATGAAACCGGTTTGGCCCTCGCGGAGTTCACGATTCGCCAAACGGGGTCGGCGAGTGAGGGGCTCAGCCGGAATTGGCCTGCGGTGGCCTTGGGTCTGGAAAAGCACTATGGCTACGCCTTTCAGTGGTTTGCCCTGTCGGGGTTGATCTTGGGCCTGTATTTTTGGTTTTATTTTTTTCGCCGTTAGACGGCCCGGTTTCAGGATTCGTTTACTTATGTCACCCCCTCCTGCTTTTGACGATCACCCTTTGGGGTTGACCGTGCACTCCCTGCCTGACCCCCAGAATCTGAATGGGAAAGCGCAAACCCGGGTCGGCCGTTGGAAGATGCTGCTGGTGTTGTTGGTGTGCGCCGCGCCCGTGGTGGCCTCCTATGTCACCTATTACGTGATCCGGCCGGAAGGGCGGCGCAATTTTGGTGAACTGATCAACCCACAGCGTCCCCTGCCCGACATGCGGGCCACCGCGCTGGACGGCACGCAAGTCAATCTTCAGAGCCTTCGTGGGCAATGGCTGCTCATTAGCGTGGCGGGCGCTGCGTGTGATGCGCAGTGTGCCCGCCACCTGTATTTGCAGCGCCAGTTGCGCGAGGGCTTGGGCAAGGAAAAAGACCGCCTGGACTGGGTGTGGCTGGTGGACGATGCCGCGCCGGTCGATGCCCAATTGTTGCCGGCACTCACCACCGCTACGGTGCTGCGAGTGGCCTCAAAAGACCTCCAAATCTGGTTGGCGTCTGCGTCGGACGCCAGTTTGCATGACCACCTTTTCTTGGTGGATCCCTTGGGCAATTGGATGCTGCGTTTCCCTGCCGGGCTGGACGTTGAACAAGCGCCCAAGGCAAAACGTGACCTGGAGCGCCTGCTGCGTGCCTCGTCGTCTTGGGACAATGCGGGGCGCTAGGGCGTTACCAGTCCGCGTCATCTGACCCATGCAACTCGACACTATTGATTGGTCTGCCTTGCTGCGCTTGGCGCTTGTGGGTCTGGCACTGGCTGCCGGGCCTCTCATTTGGTTGGTCTGGCGCCAGCGCAAGGCCCAGCCTTTGGGGCGTTTGCAAGGCTTGACCGTACTCACCTTGTTTTTGACTTTTGACCTGGTGCTGTTTGGTGCATTTACCCGCTTGACCGACAGTGGGTTGGGATGCCCGGATTGGCCGGGCTGTTACGGCCATGCCAGTCCGGTGGGTGCGCAAGCGGACATTGCTTTGGCACAAGCGTCTGCGCCAGACGGGCCGGTGACCCATGGGAAAGCCTGGATTGAGATGGTGCACCGTTACCTGGCCTCCAGCGTCGGGCTGTTGATTCTGGTGCTCGCGGTGAGCGCGTGGGTGCTGGCACGCCGCAAGCTCGGCGAGCGGCTCATCAATCCTTGGTGGGCCACGGTGACTTTGGTTTGGGTCTGCCTTCAGGGGGCGTTTGGCGCGTGGACGGTCACCATGAAACTGTTCCCCGCCATTGTGAGCTTGCATTTGCTGGGGGGCTACGTGTTGCTGGCGCTTTTGGCGGTCCAGGCGGTGCGCCAGTCTCAGATGCTGCGGGCGCAAGCGCCTTTGCCGGTGTCCGGCGCGCTACGGCTGGCTACGCTGGCCGCGATAGGCGTTTTGTTGCTGCAAGTGCTCTCCGGCGCGTGGGTCAGTACCAATTACGCGGTGCTGGCCTGTGCTGAGTTTCCAAGCTGCCAGGGGAGTTGGTGGCCCGCCATGGACTTTGCCGAGGGCTTTAGCCTTTGGCGCCCCCTGGGCCTGGCGGCAGACGGTACGCCTTTGAGCTTTCAGGCCCTCACCGCCATTCACTTTTCGCATCGGCTGCTTGCCGTGGTGGCGGTCGTGGTGCTGGGCATGCTGGCATGGCGGTTGCGTCGTCTGCCGGCGCTGGCCATGCCGGTGCGCTGCCTGAGTGGGCTCCTGGTGCTGCAAGTGGCCACGGGTCTGAGCAATGTCGTCCTCGGCTGGCCGATACTGGCCGCCGTGCTGCACACTGGCGGCGCCGGTGCCATCGGCGTCTGCCTGGTCTGGATTTTGGCCGCCACCCATCAACATGTGCGCCGTGGCACCGTGCCCCTCCGTGCCGAGAAAGCCTTCAAGTGACCGCTCCCAGTCAACCCCTTTCCCCGCTCGCTGCCCAGCTCTCGGTGGTACGCCAATTCAACGCCTTAACCAAGCCTCGGGTCATTCAGCTGATTGTCTTTTGTGCCTTGATTGGAATGGTGCTCGCAGTGCCGGGCGTGCCATCGTGGGCGCAAGTGGGCTTGGCGGCGCTCGCGAGTCTCGGAATTTGGCTGGTGGCCGCGGCGGCAGCGGCGTTCAACTGCATTGTGGAGCAGCGGATCGATGCCAAGATGAAGCGCACCTCTTGGCGTCCGACCGCCCGGGGTGAGCTAAGCAACGCCCAAACCTTGCTCTTTTCTGCCGTTTTGGGGGTGATTGGTTCTGCGATTTTGTACTTCTGGGTTAATCCGCTGACCATGTGGTTGACCTTTGCGACCTTTGTGGGGTATGCGGTGATTTACACGGTCATTCTCAAACCGCTCACGCCACAGAACATCGTGATTGGTGGAGCCTCGGGCGCCATGCCGCCCGTGCTGGGCTGGGCGGCCATGACAGGCGATGTCGGCCCCGAGGCACTGATTCTGTTTTTGATCATCTTTCTCTGGACTCCTCCGCATTTTTGGGCCCTTGCCCTTTACCGGGTCGAGGATTACCGCAAATCGGGTCTGCCCATGTTGCCGGTCACCCATGGCAGTGAATTCACGCGTCTGCAAATTTTTCTCTACACCTGGGTTTTGTTTGCCGCTTGCCTGTTGCCTTTTATGGTGGGCATGAGTTCCTGGCTTTATTTGGCTGCCGCGGTCGTGTTGAGCCTGTGGTTTTGCGTTTACGCCTGGCGCCTGATGCGCAATTACTCCGACGCCTTGGCCCGTGAAACCTTCCGCTTTTCCCTGATTCACCTGAGCGCGCTGTTTGCGGCGCTGCTGCTGGACCACTACTTGTTATGAACTTTTTTTTTGCTTCCCTCCTGTCACGGCGCGGTGCTGGGTTGCGTGTTGTGTCGCTGCTGGTCCTCGCATCCTTGGTCGGAGTGTTGACCGCTTGCAGCGAGCAAAAACCCGCCTTCAGCTCGATTGACATTACCGGCGCGGACTATGGCAAGAACTTTGCCCTGCCTGACCACAACGGTCAGGTGCGCCGTCTGTCGGACTTTGCCGGGAAAGTCGTGGTGGTCTTTTTTGGATATACCCAATGCCCGGACGTTTGCCCTACGACACTTACAGAGCTTGCCGAGGTGAAAAAATTGCTGGGCAAAGACGGCGATCGCCTGCAAGCGCTGTTTGTGACCGTCGATCCTGAGCGCGATACGCCTGAGTTGTTGAAGGCCTACATGGCCAATTTCGACGCCAGCTTTTTGGCCCTGCGCCCGGCACTTGCAGACTTGCCGGCAGTCGCCAAAGATTTCAAAATTTATTACAAAAAAGTCGCAGGGTCCAGCGCCTCAAGCTACACCATGGACCATTCGGCCGGCAGTTACATCTACGACACCCAAGGGCAGCTGCGCCTGTTTACGCGCTATGGCAGTGGTGCCCCGGTGTTGGCGGCTGACATCGCCGTGCTCATGCGGTAATTGGAGCGCAAAAAACGCCGCAGCGGCGCAAGCCGAGCGGCGTTTCCCAGGGCAGGGTGCGCTGCGGTCCAACCGACTTAAGCGTAATCCACCAAGGCAGTTTTCATTTTTTTCATGGCGGCCACCTCAATCTGGCGAATGCGCTCGGCGCTCACGCCGTATTCGGCGGCTAACTCGTGCAGGGTCATCCCGCCGGAGTTGTCGTCGTTGACCTTCAGCCAGCGCTCCTCAACAATGCGACGGCTGCGCGCGTCCAAGGCGTCCAGTGCACTGCTGATGCCATCAGAAGCCAGCACATCGCGCCGGTGGGCTTCAATCATGGCCAAGGGCTCGTGGCTGCTGTCCGTCAGGTAAGCGATCGGACCAAAGGCGTCCTCGCCGTCCTCTGAGGCCATCGGGTCAAGCAACACATCGCCGCCAGAGAGGCGGGTTTCCATTTCCAGAACTTCTTCGCGTTTCACCTTGAGTTCAAGGGCCATGGCATCGACCTGTTCCGGGCTCAGCGTGTCGCGGTGGGTCGCCAAATCGGCAGCCGCATCGTCTGACTTGAAGCGTTGCTTCATGGAGCGCAGATTGAAGAAAAGTTTACGCTGCGCCTTGGTGGTGGCCACCTTGACCATGCGCCAGTTTTTCAGGATGTACTCGTGAATCTCGGCCTTGATCCAGTGAAGCGCATAGCTCACCAGACGGACGCCCTGGTCGGGATCGAAGCGTTTGACGGCTTTCATCAGGCCGACGTTACCCTCTTGGATCAGGTCGCCGTGGGGCAGGCCGTAGCCCAAGTACTGGCGCGCGACCGACACGACCAAGCGCAGGTGCGATAGCACCAGTTTTCCGGCGGCGTCCAAGTCGTTGTCGTTTTTGAATTGCCGGGCAAAACGCTGCTCTTCCTCCAGCGTAAGCATGGGAAGCCGGTTGGCGGCCGAAATATAGGCGTCCAGGTTGCCCAGCGCGGGTACCAAAGACCAAGGATTGGCCGTGGCCAGCGCGGTATTCGATCCAATTGCATGAGACATTGAAGCACTCCTTGTGTTCTAGGGTTGAATATTAGCACTCAACGACCGCGAGTGCTAACTACGTCATGGTTAACCCTTGATTTGGCGCATCTCTGACCGGGATAGGGGCGACCGAGGTGCACCCGGACGGGACCGCCTCGAATCCCCCGGTCATCCCCCATTCGCAAGTACCGCGCAAGGCGGATGCGGCATGATGTTGGGCTTAATCAGTCGAGGGCTTTTCGGTCATGAAACTGGCATTACTTTCCGACGTTCACAGTAATTTGCACGCCTTGCAAGCCTGCCTGTCGCACGCGCGGGGACACGGCGCGCAGCAATTTGCCTTTTTGGGTGATCTGGTGGGGTACGGGGCGCAGCCCGCCGAGGTGCTGGACTGCATCATGGCGCTGGAGGCCGAGGGCGCCTGGGTTCTGCGGGGCAACCACGAGGAGTTGGCGCTGGCGCCGCCCGGGGCGGTCCAACAAATGGGCGATATCGGTGCCGCTTGGACGAGCCAGCAGCTGAGCCCGGCCCAGCGCAGCTGGCTGGCGGCGCTGCCCCTGACACGCGCTCTGGAGACCGTTTTGCTGGTGCACGCCAGCGTCAATGATCCCGCGCGTTGGCGTTACGTCGATAGCCCTCAGGCGGCCACCGCAAGTCTTGACGCCGCGCGGGAATGGCCCCAAGCACGCTATGTGTTTGGCGGGCACGTGCATGCCCAAACCCTGTATTACCGCGGCGCGGTGGGCCAGCTCATGCCGTTTCAGCCCCAGGCGGGCGTGGCCATACCGGTGCCGCGGCATCGGCATTGGTTGGCGACGGTGGGCTCGGTAGGGCAACCGCGGGATGGCAATCCGCAGGCCATGTACGCCCTGTTTGACCGGGACGCAGCCCTCCTGACCTTTCACCGTGTGCACTATGACCATGCGGCGGCGGCCGATGCCATTCGCCGCGCCGGCTTGCCGGAATTCTTTGCCTCCCGGCTGGAGCTGGGGCGATGAAACTCCTGACGCAGGGCAGTGAGCTCGACGGATTTTTGGTGGGCGAGTGCATCCACAGCGGTGGTATGGCCCACATTTACCACGTGACGTATGCCCACGGCACGCACGACCCGGGTTTCCCCATGGCCATGAAAGTGCCACGCATGGCCAGTGGCGATGGCGCGGAAAACATCGTGAGTTTTGAGGTGGAGTGCCAGATCCAGCAAGTGCTCACCGGGCCGCACGTGCCGCGGTTTGTGGCCGCAGGCGACCTGGAGCGCATGCCCTATCTGGTGATGGAATACATTGGCGGGCGCACCCTGCAGCACTGGCTGGACGCTCCGCAGCCCCTGCCCGTGGCAGTGATCACCCGCCTGGGCGTGGCCATGGCGCGTGCAGCCCACGCCTTGCATCTGCAAAATGCGGTGCACTTGGATCTGAAGCCCCAAAACGTCTTGTTCCGTCACGCGCCTGGCGTCTCTGTGGCAGACGCCGCAGACCAGACCTTGGATGATTTTGGCGCCGCAGTGTTGCTGGACTTTGGGCTGTCGCACCATGCCCACTATCCTGACCTGTTGGCGGAGCAGTTGCGAAAGGCGGTCGGCTCGCCAGCCTGGATTGCACCGGAGCAGGTGGTGGGTGTGCGGGGCGATCCGCGCAGCGATGTGTTTGCCATCGGCGTGATGCTCTACCAGTTGTGTACCGGCGAGTTGCCTTTCGGTGAGCCGCAAACGGCCGCCGGCATGCGTCAACGCCTTTGGGTGGACCCTGTACCGCCGCGTAAGCGCCGTGCGGATATGCCCGCATGGTTGCAAGAGATTGTGTTGCGTTGCCTGGAGCCCGAAGCGGCTAAACGCTATCCGTCGGCAGCGCTGCTGGCCTTTGATTTGTCCCACCCGACCCAGGTGCAGGTCACCTCGCGTGGCACCAACACCGAACCCACCTCGTTTCGCACCCATTTCAAACGCTGGATCAAAGCCGCTGGCATGCATTACCAGCCGAGCCCGGTGCCCACGCAGCAAATTGAGGAGGTGCCCATCGTGATGGTGGCGGTGCCCTACCGCGACGCGACCGATGCCACGCTGTACTCGCTGCGCCAGGCGGTGGCGCGATCCTTGGGAACCCGCCCCGGCGCGCGCTTGGCCTGTGTGACCGTGATACCCACCAGCCTGAGCAACACCACCCATGAAGAGCGCAGCGAAACGCAGCTCCACCGCCGGTACCTGACGCAGCTGCACCATTGGGCCCAACCGCTGGACCACCCGGGACACCAGACGTCGTGCCACGTGCTGGAATCCGGTGATGTGGCCAGAGCGCTGCTGGACTATGCCGTGGGCAACCAGGTCAGTGTGATTGTGATGGGCGCCGCCACCCATGGCCTGAAGACACAGCGCTTTGTTGCCACCGTACCGATCAAGGTGGCGATGGATGCACCATGCACCGTGATTCTGGTCAAGCAGTCTTTGCCTTTCGAGCAGCTTGGCGCACGCGTTGAGGATGAAACGCCAGCCGCTGAGTCCCCGGGGGGCCTGCCCGATCCGGCCAAACCACTCTACGGTGACGATTTGGGGCCCCTCGGCTAGCTTGGGTTCCCGCGCCGCCAGGTGTGAAACGCTTTGGCCCAACGCAGCAGGCCTTGCGGCGTGTGCGCCCGCTGCCAGGCTCCGGCTACGTACTTGTTGGCTTCTGAAAAGGTGGGGTAGGCGTGGACGGTTCCCAACACAGCCTTCAACCCGAGTCCATGGCGCATGGCCAGAACGTATTCCGAAAGCATTTCGCCGGCCTGGGCTGCGACGATGGTGACCCCCAAAATACGGTCTTTGCCCGGCACCGTCAGCACTTTGACAAAGCCCGCCGGGGCGGTGGCGCCCGCTTCCACCAGCGCGCGGTCCAGATCGGCGAGTTCAAACCGGGTTTGCTCATAGCGAATGCCCTGGGCCCGTGCTTCCTGTTCGTTCAGACCGACGCGCGCCACCTCTGGCGCGACGAAAGTGGTGCTGGGCAAGTGCCGGTAATCGGCAGCAAAGCGCCTGAAGTCGCCAAACAGCGCGTTGACGGTGGCGTACCAGGCCTGGTGTGCGGCGGCGTGGGTTAACTGAAAAGGCCCTGCCACGTCACCTGCCGCGAAGATGGTGGGAAACACGGTTTGCAGGTAGGCGTTGGTCGGCACGGTGTGCCCGGTGGCGATGCCCAGGTCTTCGAGTCCGAAGCCGGTCAGGCGTGGGCGTCGGCCTACGGCGCAGACCAGCAGATCAAAGGGCACCGGCTGCTCCAGACGCGTCTCTGCGCTGCGCAAGGTGATGGTTTTCTCGGTACCTGGGCCATCGGCGCACCCACAGCGCAGCGCCTGGTGCGATGTCAGGACGTGAACACCATCGGCCTCAAGTATCGACTGCACCAAGGCCGAGACGTCCAGATCCTCACGCGCCAACAGACGGGCACCGCTTTCCACCAGCGTGACGTCAGCGCCTAGGCGGGCAAAGGCCTGGCCCAGTTCGCAGCCCATGGCGCCGCCACCCAGCACCACGATGCGCCGGGGCAGGGCGGCCCATTGCCGGAGTTGGGCCCAAAGCGTGTCGCTGGTGGCAAAACCCGTCTCGTGCAGCCCGGGCAGGTCGGGTACCACGGCTTGGGCACCCGAGGCGATGACGATGCTGCGTGTGCGAATACGCTGCGGGCTAGTGCCAGCACCGGTCACCTCGACGGTCCAGGGGTTGACGATTTTGGCGTGGCCGTGCACCACGTCGACACCCAAAGCGGTGTAGCGCTCGGCGCTGTCGTGCGGCGCGATGCTGTCAATCACCCGGTCAATGCGGGCCATCAGGGCGGGAAAGTCCAGGCGATGTGCTGGCGGTGCAGAGCCCGATGAATTCACGCCAAACTCTGCCGCGGTCCGCATTTGGTGCGCCACCTTGGCGCTTTGGATCAGCGCCTTGCTGGGCACGCAGCCGTAATGCAGGCAGTCGCCGCCCAAGGCGTGCGCTTCGACCAAGGTGACTTTTGCCTGGGCTGCGGCGGCAATATAGGCGCTGACCAATCCACCAGCGCCGGCACCAATGACGACCAGGTTGGTATCAAACTGTCGGGGCCGCTGGCTGCGCCAAGGGGCAAGCAATGTGCGCTGGCGGTGGCGCTCCAGCATCCAGCGCGAGAGCGGGGCCATCAGCGCCGACAGCAGCCCCAGAGCCAGCAGGGTCCCCAGCACAGCCACATTGAGCACATCATTGACGCTGTCGATGCTGCCAAGCTGTTGGCCTGCCGTCACAAACACCACCGTGCTGGCCAGCATGCCGATTTGGCTGATGGCGTAAAAAGTTTGGACCCGCATATCGGTCAAGCCAAAAAGCAGGTTGATCGCACCAAACGGCACCACCGGAATCAGGCGCAGGCTGAGCAAATACAGCGCACCTTCGCGCTCAAGCCGGGTCCGCACCGCCTGCAGACGGGCACCCATGCGCGCGCGCAGCAGGTCGCCCAGCAGATAGCGAGCCAACCCAAATGAGAGGGTGGCGCCCAAGCTGGAGGCAAAGGACACCAAAAGCACACCCCAGCCCACCCCGAACACCGCACCGCCGGCCAGCGTGAGGACCGCAATGCCCGGCACCGCCAGCGTGGCCAGCAGCAAGTACAGGGCAAAAAAGCTGACGCGCAGTTGCCAAGGCTCGGTTTGGTACCAGTGGAGCAAAAAACTTCGCTGGGCCTTGAGTGCCGAAAGTGCCGCGGCCTCGTTGGGTACGAGCGTCCACCATCCCGCCACGGCCGCCACCAGTACCAAAAGTAATACCACGCGCCAACCGGGTGTCCAGCGTTTGCGTAAGGCACCACCGCCGGTTTGGGGGCTCGGGGTGGAGCTATCGGTCATGGGGCGTATGGCCATGGGTTTGTGGCACGGGCTGCGAAAAAGCCCGTACGCCCCAGACCACGCGGGTGGCCAGTGTCAGGGCGCACAGGAAGGCAAAGCCATAAGCCAGCAAGGCAAAGTGGTTCGGCCACAAACAGGCGGCAGCAAAAAATACGAGTGTCTCGGTGCCCTCCGTCAGGCCACCCAAAAAATAAAACGACTTGTCGGGATAGTTCAGGTTGTGCAGGCCGCGTTTGGCCGCCAGTGCCGCAAAGGCCAAAAAACTGCTGGCGGTACCCACAAACGCCGCCAGCACCAGGGCTGCGGCCAGCGCATTGCGTGGCGGGTCGGCCAGTGCAAACGCCAGGGGAATGCTGGCGTAAAACACAAAGTCCAGCGTGATGTCCAAAAATCCACCCAAGTCGGTGGCCTGGGTCTGGCGCGCCACGGCACCGTCCAGTGCATCGCACAGACGGGAGGCCGCCATCGCCAGCAGCGCTGTGCCGTAAGCCTGCTGTGTGATCAGCGATGCCGCCAGCATCCCCATGGCAAAACCACTCCAGGTCAGGGTGTTCGCGTCCACCCCGGCGCGTGCCAGGGGCCGTGCGAGAAGACGCACGGCGGGTTGGATCAGACGCAGGAGGAAGCGGTCAAGCATGGTGCCATTGTCCGCGCTTTGCCGGGCGGGTCAGGGGAGCTGGGTGAGCCGGCCAGGGTCTGCCACATCGGCGGGGTCGTGGGTGACCAAAATTGCTGAAATGCCGCGCTGGGCCACCGCGCCAAACACCATCTGACGCATGCGCTCGCGCAGCAGCACGTCGAGTTTGGAAAAGGGCTCGTCCAGCATCAGCGCCAGCGGCTGTGCCAACAGGGCCCGTGCCAGCGCCACCCGGGCGCGCTGGCCGCCTGAGAGCGTGGCGGGATTGGCGTTGGCAAAGTCCGGCAGCTCCACTTCGGCTAGCGCCACCCGTGCCTGCGCCCGGCGTGCGGCAGTCGGGCCTGCGGGCACTGCAAACATCAGGTTTTCCAGCACGGTGAGGTGCGCAAAGAGCAGGTCTTCCTGCAGCAGCAAACCGACCCGGCGCTGGTGGGTAGGCAGGGTGTCGATGCGCCGGTTGTTCAGGTGCACTGCACCGTCGAACGCCAAGCCCGCGCCCAGCGTACCGCACACCGCTGCCAACAGGCTGGACTTGCCCGAGCCGCTGGGCCCCATCACCGTGTGTACCGAGCCGCCGGGCACGTCCAGCACAAGGTCTTTCAATAACACCCCCGCAGGCGTTCGAAGGCTCTGCAGGTCGATGTGCAAAAGGTGGTTTGGGTGTTCAGCGGTCATGGGCGCGCCGATGCTACTGCAGCGTTTGAAGGGCACCGCTGGAGGCGGTTGAGCGCACCTCAAACTGCCGTGCGCGTCCGGTCCGGGCGGCCAGGCCAAAGACCAGCACGGGCAAAAGCCACTGCAGCGCGGCAAAAGCGGCCATCAAAGAGCGCTGGCCGCCAGACGCCAGCGCCACAGCCTCGGTGGTCGCGGTGGCAAAGCGACCGGCGCCCACGTACAAAGTGGGCAGGTACTGCGCCACGCTGACCGCAAAACCCACAGCAAAACTGGCTGCCAGCGCAGCGCGCAGCAAGGGCCACTTGATCTGCCAGACAAAAGCCCATCGGCTGCGCCCCAAGCTTGCGGCCACTGCCCGAAGGCGCGTATCAAAGTTGGCATAAGGGCCCTGCAAACTCAGCACCACATACGGCAGCACGCACAGGGTGTGCGCCAGCCACAGCCCTTGCGATCCGCCGACCAGCCCCCAGGCCAGAGCCACGCGGTGCAGGCCGATGGTCCAAAGCACCGCCGGAAGCAGCAGCGGCAGGTACCACAGGCCCTGCAGTCGGCGCTGCCACGCCGGTGGTGCGCATTCCAACCACGCCACCGTCCAAGCAAGCGCCGCAGCACTGCTGGCCAGCGCCAAGCCCAGCGTGGTCCACACCACGCTCGCGCTGACGGCCACCGCCTGCCAGGCCTGCAAGGTCCAGGCCTGCGGCCACAGACCGGGAAACGGCCACACGCCCACCACGCTGCCCAAAGCCAGCGCCAGCGCAACCGCGGTATAGGCCGTTGGAAGGGTGCGCAGCAGCGCGCCCTGCGCCGCGCTACGGCCCCAAGCGCGGGGTTGTGCTTTGGCGTTGGTGCCCCGGATAACGTCTGCAGCTGGTTGGGACAGGGCCAGTGGCACGCCGCGCGTCCAGCGCATGACCCGCCAGCCGCTTGCACTGCGCTGCACCAACAGCCCCAGCAGCGCCAGCCCGGCGGCCAGCGCCGTGAGCAGCCAGGCGGCAGCCGCACCCAAGGCGTTGCGCGCCGGGTCGGCGTCTTGCAGCCATTGCCAGGCCAGCACCGCCAGAGTTGGCGGCGCGCTGGGGCCGATCAGCAGGGCCACGTCCACCACGGTCAAGTTGTAGACCAGCACCGCCAGCAAGGGCGCCTTCAGGCGCGCCAGCAGCTGCGGCCAGGCCACGCGCCACCAGGCGCTGCGCGGGCTGTAGCCCAGGCTTTGCGCCAGACGTAGCTCCAGATTGAGCCGGTGGGCGAGATCGGGCCGTTGCAGTTGCGCGGCTGCCACCCACAGCAAAAATGGGATTTCCTTGAACACCAGTACCGCAAGCAAACCCAGACCCCAGGGGTCTTGGGTGGTCTGCCAGGGCGGTGGCGCGTCCAGCGACAAGCCGAGCAGGCCATTGACCGGCAACAGCAGCGCCACCCCCAGCCGCACCAGCCAGCCCGCAGGGGCGACCAGCAGCAGCAGCCCGATAGCGAAGGCCGCATGGGGGAGTGCCAGCATGGCGGGCAGCCAAGCGCGCAGCCGGTTCCAGCGCGGGGCGCCAAAAGACCAGGCCAGCAGCGCCGCTGCGCCGGACAGCGCCAGGACAAAAGCCAGCAGACCGGTGCCCAAACTCAGCCCCAAGGCCCGCGCGGTTTGCGGATGTGCAACCAGGTCGGCCCAGGCCTGCCCGTCAAAGGCCGCTGCCACTGCGCCGCTCAGGCCCCACAGCAGCGGCAGGCCAACGGCGGCGCCCAGCACCACGGCGGCAGGGCGTTGGAGGGCAGACGCGGAAACGAGCAGTGGCATGGCGAAGCCGAAAGGTACCGCCAGCCCGATGCCAGCGATCGCAAAGGGCTCGATTCTCAGGGGGAACGGTCAGCGCTGTGGCGCAGCAAGTGCAGCCACCCGCGTCGACCGAAAAAAAGCGTCTGCGTCCTACTTGTGCGCCAAACGCGTGGGCGTCAAAAACCGGGTCAACCACAGCGCGATGCGGTTGTACCTCTGTTCGAACGCGATCTCATCGGGTTCAGGCACCAGACCGGCGGTGGCAGCCTGGTGGTGTTGGACGACCAAAGCCCGCCACTGGGCATCGTTGACCAGTTGTTCAGCGGCAGGCAGGATGGACGCCTCCTCCATGCGAATCTGGTCCAGGTAGCGTTGGCAACACAGCGTGAGGGCACGCTCAAACGCCGCGCGCTGGGGCGCACCCCCGGTACGCCACTTGGCCAACAGCGCCTGCAATTGCACCAGTTCAGCCACGCTGGCGGCGTGCGACTGCTCCAGGCGCGCCACGGCGCCCAAAGTGTCAGGCGCCACTTGCAAAACGGTGGGAAAGATCAGCTCGATTTCTTTGGGGTAGTGCACATGTTCGGAAAACTCCTTGACGTACACCAGCATGCTGTCCACGATCTCGAAAAACCGCTGCGGTGCGTCGCCGGGTCCTCGGGTGACGACCATTTTTAGCGCATCCAGCATGGCGGCCAAAGAAAGGTGTTCGTCGCGAATGTTGCGCAGCAGATGGGTTTGCATAGTGGGGGCTTGGTGACTCCCCCGATGGTGAAGCGCGATTTTTTTTATTTGTTGATGCGCATCAATTTTCTTTTCATCTGCCCCGTTGTTTTGCGTTGGCGGGGGGGCTCATGCCAGGTATTTGCCCTCGCACCGGTCCAGCAGCGATTGCGTTTTTCGTGCGGCGGCATGGATCCGCGCCTTGGAGGGAGCGTTTTGGGCAAACCAGTCCTTGGCGCGCCGCAAGGTGCGTGCGCAGTCTTTGGCCTGTGGCGTGTCGGGGGTGGCCAGCGCGGCAATGCGCCGGGCGGTTGCCAGGGCGGCGAACAATCCGTTGGCCTGCAGTCATCGGCCGAAAGCAGGTACTTTTGCTACCGGCCGCTGAAAGCTTTGACCATGTACCAAAAAATTCTTGTTCCGCTGGATGGCAGTCCCACGTCAGACCACGGTTTGCGTGTTGCCCTTGAACTGGCCAATGACCAAAAAGAAAAAGCCCGCTTGGTCTTGCTGCACGTGGTGGACGATTTCTCCATGCTGGTGGAAATGTCAGCGGTTGCCAATTACCAGCAGATGCTGGACGGACTGCGGCGTTACGGCCAGGAGTTGCTGACGCAGGCGAAAAACACCGCCCAGGCGCTGGGTATCGATGCGGACGTGGTGTCTCGGGAGGTGACCCAGCAAAGCATTGCGGACGTCATTTTGGAAGAAGCGCGCTCGGTTTCCTGTGACCTGATCGTGATGGGCACCCATGGGCGGAGAGGCGTTCGTCGGATGACCATGGGCAGTGACGCGGAGCAGGTGGTGCGCAGCAGTTTGGTACCGGTTTTGCTGGTGCGCCACGAAGATGCCAAGTCCGCCAGTTTTCTTTCCAAGCTCCAATCCGAAGCGGGGGCCTACGCCAAGTCCGGTATCCCCATTCAGTGACGCAGAGTGGAGTCTCATGGGTACACCAACGCCGCTGCAGATCGGGATTCAACGCCAACTGTGGAGCGCCGCATGAAAGCAAAAAAAACCGCAAAGCCCAAGCTGGGTTCCCAGCCTCACAAGTCGCCGGTGGCTGCTTTAGGGGAGGCAGAACAGCAGCCGCTTGAGCGCGAGTCAACACCGATTGTCGAGCGGCCTGATGGCTACTACTGGCAGGCGCAGGGCTTGGCCGAGGTGGGGCCGTTTGAGACCTACGAGCTGGCGCTGGCCAGCCGCGATGCCGTGGGCGAAGAAGTGCAGGGGCGCAGCGAGTTGCTGGAGGCCGAACGCGAAATCGGCATCAACGCCTGGTTGGACGCCGAAACCGGCGAGCCGGCTGAAGGCCAATCCCCGCCACACCTCGAAGAGGAATAGCGGGGTTCGCAATGGCCCGGTGTTTTGGGGGAGGCGCAGGCGGGTTTATTGCGCGGCCCAGCCCCCGTCCATATTCCATGCCACGCCACGCACGTTGTTGCCGGCGGCGGAGCACAGGAAAACGGCCAAAGCCCCCAGCTCGTCTGGGGTGGTGAACTGCAAAGAGGGCTCTTTTTCACCCAACAGCAACGCGGTAGCCTCGGCGTTGGAAATACCGAGCAGGGCCGCTTTGGCGTCCACCTGTTTTTGAACCAGGGGCGTGAGCACCCAGCCCGGGCAGATGGCATTGCAGGTGACACCGGTCGTGGCATTTTCCAGCGCAGTGACTTTGGTCAGGCCAACTAGGCCGTGTTTGGCCGCCACGTAGGCCGATTTTTCGGCGGAGGCCACCAGGCCGTGCACCGAAGCAAGGTTCAGGATACGGCCCCAGTTGCGTGATCGCATGCCCGGCAGCACAAAGCGGCTGGCATGAAATGCGCTGCTGAGATTGATGGCCAAAATGGCATCCCACCGCTCAGGGGGAAAGTCTTCGATGCGTGCGACGTGCTGGATGCCCGCGTTGTTGACCAGAATGTCAACAGCGCCAAAGTGCGACTCGGCATGGCGCACCATGGCTTCGATCTCGGCGGGTTTGCTCATGTCAGCGCCGTGGTAGCTGACCGATACGCCAAACGCCGCAATTTCTGCTTTGGGGCCTTCGATGTCGCCAAAGCCATTCATCACGATATTGGCACCTTGGGCGGCCAATGCTTTGGCCAGACCCAGTCCAATGCCGCTGGTGGAGCCGGTTACGAGGGCGGTTTTGCCTTTCAGCATGGGGTTTTTTCCTTCATCAGTGCGGGGACAGGCCCCTGGGGTTCGCATCCATTAGGATGTACACATTATCAATCTGCCACCCTGTTTGGCGCTTACACCGATGGGCCCCCTCGCCGCATGACTACGCCTTCTTTGCACTTTTTGTCCTGTTCCGCACCCGAGCCGCACCGCATGGCGTATTGGCAGTGGGGCGACGCGGATGCCGACCATACCGTGCTGTGCGTGCATGGTTTGACGCGCCAAGGACGCGACTTTGACGTGCTGGCGCAGACGCTGGTGCAACGCGCCGGTGGTGCCTTGCGCGTGGTCTGTCCCGACGTGGTGGGGCGTGGCAAAAGCGACTGGCTGGCCGATCCCATGGGTTACCAAATCCCCCATTACGCGGGCGACCTGTTGGCGCTGCTGGCCGAGCTCAAACCGAAAACCCTGGACTGGGTCGGTACCAGCATGGGGGGTCTGATTGGCATGGTGGCGTGCAGTCTGGCACCCAGCGTGGGTGCGCCGGTTCGTCGCCTGGTGCTCAACGATGTGGGGCCGACGATCGAATGGTCGGCACTGCAGCGCATTGGCCAATACCTGGGCAAAAGCGGGCTTTTCACTTCGGAGCAACAGGCGGCCGACGCCATGTGGGCGATTGCCAGCAGCTTTGGTCCCCACACGTCAGACCAATGGCTGGCCTTGTCCAAGCCCATGCTCAAACGCATCAGCAACACGGTGCAAGGGGCTCTGCAGGAGGCGGTGTATGCCCTGCATTACGACCCTGCCATTGCGCTGCCCTTTGGCCAGGTCACGCCGGAAGGCGCGGTTCAGGGTCAGGCGCTGATGTGGCAGGCCTATGACGCCATTACAGCCCAAACGCTCCTGATCCGGGGTGCCGACTCGGATCTGTTGTCCAGCGCCACGGCGTTGCAGATGACCCAGCGTGGTCCCAAGGCGCGATTGGTGGAGTTTGCCGGTGTTGGCCATGCTCCGACGCTGGTGGCCGACGACCAGACGCAGGCAGTGTCAGAATTTTTGCTTGCCCCGGCCGCTGGATAGCCAAAAAGTCGCCATGCCATGAAACGCCACGACGCCGAGGTGTCCGGTAGCAGCCCGCTAGCCCTGATTGCCGCCACGGCCGACAGCTTGCCCGTGCAGGCCGACGCTTTGGCGCGCGCACGGGCCTTTGCCGAGCCCTTGCTGTCCGGCGCGGTGCTCGATACCGGCGAAGGCATTCTGGCGCACGCCGACGCGGTGGCTGCGATTCTGGCGACGATCGGTGGTTCGCAGGCGATGCAGGCGGCCAGTTACCTGGTGTACGCCTGTGAGCACCTGAACAAGCCGCACGAGGTGATTGCCAAAGCGTTTGGCGACAGTTTTGCGGATTTGGCGGTGGAAACCACCAAATTGGTGCGCCTGCAGCGCATGGCGCGTATTGCCCAGACTGCCGCCAGCCGCAACGCCCAGGCTGCGCCCATGGCGCAGACCGCCGCCGCCCAAACCGAGAGCGTGCGCAAGATGCTGCTGGCATTTTCGCGGGATTTGCGGGTGGTGATGCTGCGGCTGGCCTCCCGCCTTCAAACCCTACGCCACTTTGCTGCCAGCAAGCTGCCGCTGCCACCGGGCCTGGCTGCCGAGTCGCTCGAGGTGTTTGCGCCCTTGGCCAACCGGCTGGGTATTTGGGAGATCAAGTGGGAGATTGAAGACCTGGCTTTTCGTTTTCTGGAGCCCGAGACGTATCGTCAGGTTGCCCAATGGCTGGACCAAAAGCGCACCGAGCGCGAGGCTGCGGTGGAACAGGTGCGCCAACAGCTCGCGCGTGACCTGCAGGCCCAAGGCATCCATGCGCAGGTGCAGGGTCGCCCTAAACACATCTACAGCATTGTCAAAAAAATGCGGGGCAAGTCGCTGGACTTTGCCCACGTGTTTGACATCCGTGCGCTGCGGGTGGTTGTGCCCACGGTCGAGCAATGCTATGCGGCGCTGGCCTGGGTCCACAGCCAGTTTGTGCCCATCACTGAAGAGTTTGACGACTACATCGCCAAGCCCAAGGGCAACGGCTACCAGTCGCTTCACACCGTAGTGCGGGATGCGCAGGGCCAGCCGATTGAAGTGCAAATCCGCACCCATGCCATGCACCAGCACTCGGAACACGGTGTGGCCGCACATTGGGCCTACAAGGAGGCGGGGGCCAAAGGCTACGCGGGCGTCTCCGCGAGCGGCGCTTACGACGCCAAGATTGCGGTGTTGCGCCAGTTGCTGGCCTGGGAACGCGAACTCTCGACCGGCGCAACCCGTCGGGCAGCGCCCCCAGGCGGGGCGACGTCTGCGGGTGGCCTTGGCGCTGGCGAAGCGGCCCCGGTTTTTGACGACCGCATTTATGTGCTTACCCCTGATGCGGCCATCGTGGAGTTGCCGCAAGGGGCGACGCCGGTGGACTTTGCCTACAGCGTGCACACCACCTTGGGTCATCGCTGCCGCGGCGCCCGGGTGGACGGGGCCTTGGTGCCCTTGCATACGCCGCTTAAAAATGGCCAAACGGTCGAAATTACCAGCACCAAAGAGGGCGGGCCTTCGCGGGACTGGCTGAACCCCGAATTGGGATTTTTGGTCAGTCCCCGTGCACGCGCCAAAGTGCGGGCGTGGTTTAACGCCCTGTCCGTGGGTGAAACCGTCGCGAAAGGACGCGAGGCGGTCGAAAAACTGCTGCAACGCGAGGGCAAAACCGCGGTCAAGCTCGAGGATTTGGCGGCGCAACTCGGATTCAATGCGGCCGAAGACCTGTTTGAAGTGGTGGGGAAGGACGAGTTTTCGCTGCGCAATATCGAGATCTTGCTGCGTCCGCCTGAGCCGGTGGCTGCCGAAGACGACTTTGTGGCGATCAAGAAGCCGCGCCAGGCGCCCAGTTCAGGCAAAGGCGGTGTCTTGGTTGTCGGTGTGGATTCGCTGCTCACCCAGCTGGCCAAGTGCTGCAAGCCAGCGCCGCCGGACGCGATTAGCGGTTTTGTGACCCGCGGCAAAGGGGTCAGCATTCACCGCGCCGACTGCTCTAATTTGCGCAATATGGTCAGTCGCAGTGGTGAGCGGGTGATCGAGGTGCAATGGGGTGGCGACGCCGCGCCCGGGAGCGCCAGTTCCAGCGTGTACCCGGTCGACGTGGCCATTGAGGCGGTGGACCGCCAGGGCTTGTTGCGGGATATTTCCGAGGTTTTCACCAAAGAAAAAATGAATGTGATTGGGGTTCAAACCCAGTCGGTGCGTGGCCTGGCCTGGATGACCTTCACGGTGGAAGTGTCCGACGCCGGACGCCTGGGCCGCGTGTTGCGCAGCGTCGGCGAGCTCGAAGGCGTGCGCTCGGCCCGGCGCCGCTAGAGTCAAAACACGGCGGCGCCGGTTAGCGCTGCCTTATTGGTCTGGTTTATTGGGTGCCGAAGATCCGGTCGCCGGCGTCACCCAATCCCGGCAATATGTAGCCGTGGTCGTTGAGTTCGCGGTCGATGGCCGCGGTAAAAATTTCAACATCCGGATGCGCTTCATGCAAGGTATTGATCCCCTGCGGCACGGTCAGAAGGCACAGGAATTTGATCGACTTGGGCTTGCATTCCTTGAGTCGTGTGATGGCTGCGGCGGCTGAATTGCCGGTGGCAAGCATGGGGTCGACGACGATGATGTCGCGTTCCTGCATGTCTTTGGGCATCTTGAAGTAGTACTCGACCGCCTTGAGTGTGGCCGGGTCGCGGTACAGGCCAATATGGCCAACCCGTGCACCGGGCACCACTTGCAGCACGCCGTCCAGAATGCCGTTGCCTGCGCGCAGGATGGACACGAAAACCAGCTTTTTGCCATCGATCACCTTGGCATGCATTTTTTCCAGCGGAGTCTCAATTTCCACGTCCTGGGTTGCCATGTCGCGGGTGACCTCATAGGCCATCAAACTGCTCAGCTCGCCCAGCAGGCGACGGAAACTGTTGGTGCTGGCGTCTTTTTTGCGCATCAGCGAGAGCTTGTGTTGCACCAGCGGATGGTCGATCAGATGAACGTGCGGTCGGGCGGCGTCAGATATTTGGATCATTTTGGGCAAAAAAGTAGTTGGAACAATCGAAGGCTTCGGTGTCAAAGCAAACTCTAACCCAAATACTTCGTGCAGCCGCCACCGGCAGGTCGGTGCATCTCAGGGCCCCAACCCAAAAGCCGGGTCGATGCTCTGTAACGGCCCCAGGGGGTTGGTCCGGAGTTCGATGGACTGGATCTGAGGCTGGCCACTCCACTGGGTGTAGACCACCTGTTTGTCAATCACCACGATCAGCGCTGCGAATTTCCAGCCGGTGGTTACCGTTTCGCGCCGAAAGTTGAGCAGTTCCAGCAAAAAGTAGCCCACCCGTTGCATTTCTATGCGGCTGGGCTCCAGGGCGTAGCCGACGCATCGGGAGCCTGCCTGCATGCAGTCGAGGATGCCTTGGGGGATCGTGCTGCGTTCTTGCAGCGGTGAGGGCAGTGCGGCCTCCACCACTTGCGCCTGGTTCAGTATCTGCATATTGGGGGTTGCGTAGGGGTCGAAGCCGAGATTGCGAACTGTCTCCATCGTCGTTTCATAGGGAACGATCTCGTCGAAGCTCTGTTTGACGGCCGCAAAGTCGGTCCATGAATGGCTGACCTCGCGCTTGAGCCCTGGCAACCAGTGGGAACAGCCGCACAACAGTGCGGTGATACACATCACAACTGCAGTTTTTTGGAGCGATGCCATCATTTGATCCGTTCAGTTCAGGTCCACCCGCCTGCCAAGACCCGGCTTGGTTAAGTCTAGGCGCAGCCCGGCGTGAGGCCTTGACCGGCATCAAGCCGAGCGCTGTTCCCAGGGCCCCCAAAAGTACAATCCCCGGACCGAGTTAACGAACATTCAAAGGATTTCGCGTGGCAGGACACAGCAAATGGGCCAATATTCAGCACCGCAAGGGCCGCCAGGACGAAAAGCGCGGCAAGATTTGGACGCGCATCATTCGTGAAATTACGGTGGCTGCCCGCGCGGGTGGTGGTGATTTGGGCATGAACCCACGCCTGCGTCTGGCGGTTGAAAAGGCCAAGGCGGCCAATATGCCGGCCGAGCGCATCAAGTACAACATTGACAAGGCCACTGGCAACGCCGAGGGCGTGAGCTACGAGGAAATCCGTTACGAGGGATACGGCATTGGTGGCGCGGCCATCATTTTGGACACCATGACCGACAACAAGGTGCGCACGGTGGCCGAAGTGCGCCACGCCTTTAGCAAGCACGGCGGCAATATGGGCACCGAAGGCTCGGTGGCCTTTCAGTTCAAACATTGCGGCCAGATCATTTATGCCCCTGGCACCAGCGAAGACCGGGTGCTGGAAGTGGCGCTCGAAGCCGGCGCCCAGGACGTCATCACGCACGATGAC
The DNA here is from genome assembly GCA_029866205.1 of Rhodoferax sp. Classification (GTDB taxonomy): domain Bacteria; phylum Pseudomonadota; class Gammaproteobacteria; order Burkholderiales; family Burkholderiaceae_C; genus Allorhodoferax. The sequence goes on along the minus strand of JARWZT010000008.1, from coordinate 116,938 downwards.
GGTGTGATCGAAGTGCTGACCGCTTACGCCGACTTTGAAGCCGTCAAGGCTGCGCTCGATGCGGCCGGCTTGGTCTGCGAAGAGGCCGCCGTCACCATGCGCGCTGAAAGCACCATCGAGCTGGTTGGCGACGACGCCGAACGCATGCAAAAACTCCTGGACGTGCTGGAAGACCTGGACGACGTCCAGGAAGTCTTTCACAACGCTGCCTTATGAATATTCTGGTCATGGGCGGCGGTGGCCGCGAACATGCGCTGGCCTGGAAGCTCGCCCAGTCTCCCAAAGTACAGATGGTCTACGTCGCCCCCGGTAACGGCGGCACGGCGCTGGATGCCCGCCTGAAAAATCTGCCTATTTCCGACATCGCCGCACTGCGCGATTGGGCACTGGAGCACAAGATTGAACTCACCGTAGTGGGCCCCGAAGGCCCGCTGGCCGCAGGTGTGGTGGATGACTTTCGTGCACACGGCCTGCGCATCTTTGGGCCAACCCAGGCCGCTGCCCAGTTGGAAAGTTCTAAAGCGTTTTCCAAAGCGTTCATGCAGCGCCACGGCATTCCGACAGCGCATTTTGAAGTTTTCTCAGACGTGGCGGCAGCCCACGCGTACCTGGACACCCAGGGCGCACCGATCGTGGTCAAGGCCGATGGCCTGGCGGCTGGCAAGGGTGTCGTCGTGGCGCTAAGCCTGCCCGAAGCCCACGCGGCGGTGGACTTCATGCTGGCTGACGGCGCTTTTGGCAAGGCATCCGCGGGCGGCGAGGCGCGCGTGGTGATTGAGGAATTCTTGCAAGGCGAGGAAGCCAGTTTCATGGTGATGTGCGACGGCAAAAATGTGCTGCCGCTGGCCACCAGCCAAGACCATAAACGCCTGCAAGACGGCGATATGGGGCCTAACACCGGCGGTATGGGCGCTTATTCGCCGGCGCCGGTGGTCACGCCCGATGTGCATGCCCGCGCCATGCGCGAAGTCATATTGCCCACCATCCGCGGCATGGAAAAAGACGGTATCCCGTTTACCGGATTTTTGTACGCCGGCCTGATGATCGACGGCCAAGGCAAGGTCAAGACGCTCGAGTTCAACTGCCGTATGGGCGACCCTGAAACCCAGCCCATCCTGGCGCGCCTGAAAAGTGACTGGGTCGATGTGCTGTGGGCCGCCACTGAGCCGGCAGGCGCCAATGGCGTGGCTGAAATGGAGTTGCATTGGGACCGCCGTACCGCCTTGGGTGTGGTGCTGGCCGCGCCCGGCTACCCGCAGACGCCACGCCAGGGAGATGCGATCACCGGCATTCCCAAAGAGACCGACGACATGGTGGTCTTTCACGCAGGTACCAAGCTTCAGGACGGCGCGCTGCAAACCGCTGGGGGGCGCGTGCTGTGCGTCACCGCACTGGCCGACACGGTGCGTGTGGCGCAGACCCGTGCCTACGAGGCGGTGCACCAGATTCACTTTGATGGCATGCAGTTTCGAAGTGACATCGGTTTTCGGGCGCTCAAGGCGTGATGTCCCAGCGCTGGCGCTTGCAGCTCTCATTGGCGGTGCAGTTGTTGCCCTAGGGTATTTGTTTACGCGCTTTCACTGATGTCTGACGCTTTTCAACCGCCCCACTTGGTACAGCCTCAGGGCAGCCGTCTGGCCCGCAGTTTGCTGACGGCCTTGGGTTGGTGCTTGCAGTTTGAAGGCCTGCCGACCTTGCAAGGCGTTTTCGTGGTTTACCCGCACACCAGTAACTGGGATTTTGTATTTGCCGTTCTGGCCAAGTGGGCGCTGGGTGTACAGCTCAATTTTTGGGCCAAGGACACCTTGTTTCGGGTGCCGCTGCTGGGGCGCTGGTTGCGTTGGCTGGGTGGAATACCAACCGTGCGCAACGCACCCGGTGGCTTGGTGGGCCAAGCGATCGCCGAACTCAAAGACGCCCGCAGCCAAGCGCGCTACTGCTGGCTGGGTCTGGCGCCCGAAGGTACGCGCAAGCGTACGGCAGGCTGGCGCAGCGGCTTTTACCAAACCGCGCTGCAAGCGGGCGTACCGTTGTGCCTGGTGCGCCTTGACTTTGGCCGACGTGAAGTGCTCGCGACCCGCTTTTATTGCCTGAGCGGTGATGAGGCCGCCGACATGGCCTATATTGCCGCCAGCTTTGCCGGTGTACAAGGGTGCAGGCCCCAAGGCGCCTCGCCAATTGTGCTGCTCAAGTCGCCGCCAGCGCGTGGCGAAGCAGCGTCATCCCCCCAGCCCCATGGAGAATTGCCCCGTGTTTGAAACCGCCTCCCCTGAGACCGTGCGCCAGTACCTGGTGGATCTGCAAGCGCGCATTACTGGCGCCGTGGCCGCCATGGATGGCGGCACCTTTGTTGTCGATTCTTGGGAAAAGCCGCCGGGTGAAATGTTGCAGGGCAAGGGCATTACCCAAATTCTCGAAAACGGCGCGGTGTTTGAGCGTGCGGGCTGCGGTTTTTCGCATGTGCGTGGGCCGCGCCTGCCGCCCAGTGCCACCCAGCACCGCCCCGAACTCGCCGGTGCGCCGTTTGAGGCCATGGGCGTTTCTCTGGTATTTCATCCGCGTAACCCCTTCGCACCCACGGTACACATGAACGTGCGCATGCTGGCCGCCAAAAATCCGCAAGGTCAAACGGTGTGCTGGTTTGGCGGCGGCATGGATCTGACGCCGATCTATGGTTTTGAAGAAGACGCGGTGCACTTCCACCAAAGCTGCAAGGACGCACTGGCGCCCTTTGGTGATGACAAATACCCGCGCTTCAAAACCTGGTGCGACGACTACTTTTTCCTCAAGCACCGCAACGAGCCCAGGGGCATTGGGGGCGTGTTTTTTGACGATTTCTCCGAGCTGGGCCAAGAGCAGAGTTTCGCGATGCTGCGCGCCGTGGCCGACGCGTTTTTGGGCGCCTATATGCCCATCGTGCAACGCCGCAAAGATTTGGCCTATGGCAGCCGCGAGCGCGAATTCCAGCTCTACCGGCGTGGCCGCTACGTGGAATTCAACCTGGTGTGGGACCGGGGCACCCACTTTGGTTTGCAGTCGGGCGGGCGCACCGAGTCGATTTTGCTGTCCATGCCGCCGCTGGCGAGTTGGTCCTACCAAAACGTGCCGGCGCCAGGCACACCTGAGGCGGCGCTTTACACCCAATTTTTGGTGGCACGGGACTGGGTTTGAGCGGCGAGCCCCAGCGCATTGGTGTTTTTGGCGGGGCCTTTGATCCGCCCCACCTGGGCCATGTGGCGCTGGCCCAAGCCGCGGTCGCCCAATTGGACTTGTCGCAGCTTTTGGTGGTGCCCACGGGGCAGCCCCTGCATAAGCGGCGCGCCCTGAGCGCAGCCCACCATCGGTTGGCGATGTGTGCGTTGGCGTTTTCCGCAGTGCCTCAGGTGCGGGTGGATGCGCGTGAAATTGAGCGCAGCGGTCCCAGTTTCACCGTTGACACGCTGGAGGCCTTGCAGCGCGAGCATCCTGGTGCGCAACTGTGTTTGCTCATTGGCCAAGACCAAGCGCAAACCTTGCAGAATTGGCATCGCGCCAGCGACTTGGCCCGACTCGCTATAATTTATGTAGCTGCACGCCCTGAATCTGTCGGCTCCATCGCCGGTATTGACCCCATCCAGACCCGAAAATTTGCCTTGCAATCGCTGCACATGCCCGCCATGGTGCATAGCGCGACTGATATTCGTCACCGCGTTGCCCAGCAGCAAGGCATAGAAACGCTGGTGTCCGAACCTGTTGCGCGCTATATTGCCCACCACCATCTTTACCAGACGCCCTGATGACCACTTCCTCTGCTGCCAAAAAAAATGACATCCAAAAACTCCAGCGTGTGATTGTGGATGGCCTTGAAGACGTCAAGGCCCAGGACATCGTGGTGTTTGACACCGAAAATCTGTCCGCGCTGTTTGAGCGCGTGATCGTGGCCTCGGGTACATCCAATCGCCAGACCAAGGCCCTGGCCGCCAGCGTGCGCGACGTGGTGCGTGAGGCCGGATTCCCCAAGCCCCGTGTGGAAGGCGAAGTCAACGGGGAATGGATCATTGTGGATTGCGGCCAGGCGGTCGTGCACATCATGCAACCGAGTTTTCGCACCTACTACAACCTGGAAGAGCTCTGGGGCGAAAAGCCGGTGCGCCTGAAACTCGGAGTTGCCAAGCCCGCACCCGTGGCCAAAGCCCCGGTGGCCGCCAGTGCTGCCAAGCCGGCCACCACGCTGCGCCGGTCCAACGCGGCCAAGATTGGCGTGGCGGAGGCCTTTCCTTCACGCGCCCAAGTAGCCAAGACAGCCGCCGCCAATGCCGCTGCCGCCAAACGGGATGCCGCCAAGGCTGCAACGGCCAAAGGCCTGCCCGCCAAGACGACCGCGCGCAAGACGGCAACGGCTGCCAGCGCGCCCATCACCAAAGTGGTGGTGGCCGAGAAAAAAGTCGTCACCAAAAAGCCAGCGGCACCTGCCAAGAAAGTGGCTGCCAAAAGAGTAGCCGCCAAGAAGACCGCTCCCCGTCAGGCCTGAGGCATCCGTGCGGCTGGTGATTGTTGCCGTAGGCCAACGGGTACCCGATTGGGCGCAAACCGCGTGGGACGACTACGCGAAGCGCTTTCCGCATGAGATCAAGATCGAACTCAAAGCGGTAAAAACCGAGCCGCGCGGCTCCAAAACGCTCGACACTTTGTATGCCGCCGAACGCTCGCGCATTGAGGCCGCCATCCCCAAGGGTGCGCGCATTGTGGTGCTCGACGAGCGCGGCACCACACTCAACACCCAGGCCTTGGCCACACGCTTGACCGACTGGCAACTCAGCGGTGGCGATGTGGCGCTGGTGATTGGCGGGCCCGATGGGCTTGAGCCGGCTTTTCGCCAAGCGGCACACGAGCGTATCCGACTGTCCGACCTGACCTTGCCCCACGCTTTTGCCCGGGTGCTGCTGATCGAGCAGCTCTACCGCGCCTGGTCCATCAATGCCAATCACCCCTATCACCGCGAGTAAATGCGCATGTCCGCCTTTATTTACCTGGCCTCTCAGAGCCCCCGGCGCAGCCAATTGCTTGCCCAACTGGGCGTCGAGCACCGCCTGCTGTTGCCCGACGCCGGCGAGGACAGCGAAGCGCTCGAAGCCGTGTTGCCGGGTGAGGCACCGCTGGCCTATGTGCAGCGCGTGACCGAGCTCAAGCTGCAAGCCGCACAGGCGCGCCTGCAGCGCCGCCAGTTGCCGCCTGCACCCATTTTGTGTTCGGACACCACGGTGGCGCTGGGACGCACGATATTGGGCAAGCCACAGGACGCAGGAGACGCAACGCGCATGCTAGGCCGCCTGGCCGGTCACAGCCATCGGGTGATGACGGCGATTGCACTGGGTAATGGAGTTTTGGGGAAGGGCGCCCGCGTGGTGCGCGCCTGCAGCGTGTCGCGCGTGACTTTTGCGCCTTTGTCAGCCGCGCAGATTGCCGCCTATGTGGCGTCAGGAGAGCCCATGGGCAAGGCCGGGGCGTATGCGGTACAGGGCTTGGCTGCGGCGTTTATTGCGCGCATAGATGGCAGCTACTCTGGCATCATGGGCCTGCCACTGTTTGAGACCGCTCAGGCATTGCGCGCCCTGGAGTCCTAGGAGTTCATCCCGTGCAGCAAGACATTTTGATCAACTGGTCGCCCCAGGAAACCCGCGTGGCCATGGTGGAACACGGCGCGGTGCAAGAGTTGCATGTGGAGCGCACGCTGGAACGTGGCCTGGTCGGCAATGTCTATCTGGGCAAGGTGGCGCGGGTGCTGCCGGGCATGCAATCGGCGTTTATGGACATTGGGCTGGAGCGTGCAGCGTTTTTGCATGTGGCCGATGTCTGGCATCCGCCCGCCGAAGGAGAGACCATCAGCGCCGCGCGTACGGCGCAGGCGCTGATCCCGATTGAGCGCCAGGTGTTTGAGGGTCAGGCCCTGATGGTGCAGGTGATCAAAGACCCGATGGGCACCAAGGGCGCACGCCTGTCCACACAAATCAGCATCGCCGGGCGCATGCTGGTTTTTTTGCCGCAAGACGACCACGTCGGCGTGTCACAAAAAATCCCGCTGGCCCAGCGCGAAGACTTGCGCCAGCGCGTACAGACCCTGGCCGGCAGTGAGGGTGGTGGGTTTATCTTGCGCACCAATGCCGAAGACGCGCAGGACACCGAGCTGGCCGACGACATTGCCTACTTGCGCAAAGCCTGGGCACGTATCAAGAGCGCATCGCTCAAGCTCCCCCCCACCAGCTTGTTGCACCAGGACCTGAACTTGCTGCAGCGCGTGCTGCGCGATCTGGTGGGTGAAAGCACCCAGACCATCCGCGTCGATTCGCGCGAGCAATTTGAAGCCTTGCAGATTTTTGGTGCTGAATTCATGCCGCAGGCGGTCAAAAAATTGCAGCATTACAAGGGGGAGCGGCCGATTTTTGACCTATACGCAATTGACGAAGAAATTGCCAAGGCCCTGGGTCGTCGGGTGGACCTCAAAAGTGGCGGCTATCTCATCATCGACCAGACCGAGGCACTGACCACCGTAGATGTGAACACAGGCGGCTATGTGGGCGCGCGCAATTTTGATGACACGATTTTCAAAACCAATCTCGAAGCAGCCCAAGCCATTGCCCGCCAACTGCGCCTGCGCAACTTGGGTGGCATCATCGTGGCCGACTTTATTGACATGGCGCGCACCGACCACCGCGATGCGGTGTTGACCGAATTCAAAAAACAACTGGCGCGCGACCGGGTGAAAACCATGGCGGGCGGTTTTTCCCAGCTTGGGCTGGTCGAGATGACGCGCAAGCGCACCCGCGAATCCCTGGCCCATATGCTCTGCGAGCCTTGCCCGGTGTGCGAGGGCAAGGGCATCGTCAAAACCGCGCGCAGCGTGGTGTACGACATCTTTCGGGAGATCTTGCGCGAGGCGCGCCAGTTCAACCCGCAAGAATTTCGCATCGTGGCTGCGCCCAAAGTCATCGAGCTTTTTTTGGACGAAGAAAGCCAGCACCTGGCGGGCTTGAGTGAATTTATCGGCAAACCGGTGTCACTGCAAAGCGAGAACGCCATGGGGCAGGAACAGTACGACATCGTATTGCTGTAGGCCCATGCGTCTGAAAATTGCTGTACTGAGTCGCAATTTTTCCACCACGGGTGGGGGGGCAGAACGCTACGCCGTGTCGCTCGTCGAGCAGCTGGCGGCGCGCCATGAGGTGCATGTGTTTACCCAGCACGTGGGCAATGTGTTGCCAGGCGTCGCCTATCACCTGGTGGCGCTGCCCCTGCGTCGGCCCCGCTGGATAAACCAGCTGTATTTTGCGACGGCCACGTGGTGGGCCACGCGATGCGGCTTTGACGTGGTGCACTCCCACGAAAATACCTGGCACGGCAATGTGCAAACCGTGCACGTGTTACCTGTCAAACACAATGTGTTTCGCAACAAGCACGGTCTGGCGTTGGCGCTGCGGTGGCTAAAGGTGCTCACCAGCCCGCGCCTGCTGACCTATCTTTGCCTGGAGCGCTGGCGCTACGCGCCCAAGCCCAAGCGGCGTGTGGTGCTTACCTCCCAGGCTCTGCTGAAGGACTTTGGCGCAGCCTATCCCGAGGCGCACGCCATGGTCGACGTGATCGCGCCAGGCGTGGCCAGTGCACCCGGGCCGTGTAGCCAGGAACAAAAACAGCAAGCGCGAATAAACTTGGGCTTGCCCGTGGCAGGCCGGGGCTTGCTGCTGGTGGGCAACGATTTTCGAAAAAAAGGCCTGCCCACTCTGCTGCAAGCGCTGGCGCATTTGCCTGAGGACGTTTGGCTGGCGGTGGCGGGGCAGTCCCGCCAGATGGACGATATGCGCACTTTGGTACAGCGCCAGAACGTGGCGCACCGGGTGTTTTTTTTAGGGGCCTTGTCCCACATGGACGAGGCTTACCAAGCAGCCGATTGCCTGGTACACCCCACGCTGGAGGACACCTATGCGATGGTGGTGTTGGAGGCGATGGCACACGGGCTGCCGGTGGTGGTGAGTGGTGCGCCGTGGTGTGGCATCAGTGTCGACTTGCAGGACGGCGCTAACGCCTTGTTGCTGACCCAGCCGCAGTCCCCCAATGCGGTGGCGCTGGCGGTGAAACGTGTATTGGATGATGCACCGCTGGCCGTTAGCCTCGGTGCCAAAGCGCTTTCATTTGCCGCGCAACGCACGTGGTCACAGGTTGCTGAGCAGCACGAGGCTGTTTACTCCGCGGCTGCGCCGCGCTTCAAGCAGCGTTGGCTGGTCCTTTCGCACGCCTTCAATATGGATGGCCGCGCCGCGAGCCAGACGATTACGGACAAACTACCGCATTTGGAACGCGCAGGGATTGAGCTGGTGATTTTGAGCGGCGTGTCGGGCCGCCAAGATACACGCTACGAGCACCACTCACTGTGGCCGGCAGGCCCGGCGGGCATTCGCTTTGAAATGCGCCACGTGCTGCGCAAGCACCTGGGCTCGGGCGTGGCCTACCGGCTGGTGATGTTGGCCCTTTCTTTGCCGCTGTTGCCCTTTATGCTGATCGAGAAGCTGTTGCGCCCGGTAGAAAGTTCGTGGTCTTGGTGGCTCAGTGCCTATGGCATGGGACTTTGGCTGACACAGCGCCGCAAGTTTGACCTGATTTATTCGACGGGTGGCGCATTTGCCGCCCATGTGGCGGGCGCAGCGCTCAAGCGCGCGACCGGCATCCGCTGGCTGGCCGAGGTGCACGACCCCATGGTGGTGCCCGGAACGGTACCGCACACCCCGCAACAAAAAATGCAGGCGCAGGTCGAGACGTTGATCTGTAGCCAGGCGGATGTGGCGGTCTGGTTTACCGCTCAGGCCTTGGCCAGTGCCAAACAACGCAACCCGGTATTGGGAGAACGCGGCCACATGGTATTGCCCGGAGTGGATGCGCCACCCTATGCGTTGGCGCCTTATGCGGCGGGTGACAAATTTGTGATCGGCCATTTTGGATCTTTGTCCGAAACGCGCAATCTGGTTCCGGTGATTGCGGCTCTCGACTTGTTACTTGACGCGCAGCCCGCCCTGGGCGGGCGGGTGGAGCTGCACGTCTACGGTGGCCCACTGGACCGACTTTCGGCGGCGGCTGTCGCGAGCGCCAGGCATTCCACCGTGCGGCATTTCGGCCGTATTGAAACTGACCCGGTCACAGGCAAGAGCGGCCGCGAACAGATATTGCAGCGCATGCGCAGTGCCGACGTGCTGCTGTTATTGCACGGCATTGAGCCGATTTGCGCGGAATACATTCCGTCGAAGATGTATGAGTATTTGTGGATGCAGCGGCCGATATTGGCCTTGGTGCATAGGAATCCGCAGATGATGGCGATAGTTGTGGATATGGGTCACACGGCACTTAACGTCGACCACGCCGCTTCAAATCCGGTTGAACTGACAGGTGCCGTATGCGCTGCGCTCGAGAGTCTGGCGATGGAGTGGTTGAGCGGCGCAATGGCAAGCAACGGTAGCTGTAGCCCTTACACCACGGCTAAATCATCGGCGCAACTCGTGGCCTTAAGCTTTGCATGCTGACTTAGACCGATACAATCAAATTACTTGGAAATGCCTTCATAAGGCACGCATGTGCTCGAGCTAACCAGCGCGGCAGGCACCATTCCCCTCGACGACATCCGGAGACTGCAGTGTCTATCAACGATAAACTTCGATTCTTCAAAACCAGGCGGCAGTTCCAGAAAGCGGGCGGGATCGTCAGCGAGATGCTGCCGATCTACAAAGACTACCGGAAGCAAGCTGGTACAGCTAAGGGGCATTACTTTCACCAAGATCTATTGGTTGCCGGTTATGTTCACTTGGCGAACCCTAGCCGTCATATCGATATTGGATCAAGTATTGAAGGATTTGTGGCTCACGTCGCTTCATTTCGGTCCATTGAAGTATACGATTTCAGAGCGCTGACAGACACGGGGCATCCCAACATCATTTTCAAACAACTGGATTTGATGGATACAGCCAACGTGGAGGCGAATTCATGCGACTCGCTTTCCTGTCTACATGCCATTGAACATTTCGGTTTGGGTCGCTATGGGGATCCTATTAATCCCTGCGGCCATATCGAGGGTTTTAAAAATCTTCTTAAGATGCTTACTCCAGACGGAACGCTTTACATCAGCTTTCCTATTGGCGATGTAGATAAAGTCTATTTCAATGCCCATCGAGTTTTTGCTCCAAAAAGTATTTTGGATTGGCAAAGTGACGTGGCAATTAAAGTCGTCAAATTTTCCTATGTGGATGATGAAGGTAATTTACATCGTGATGTTCAAATGGATGCTGTGCCATCAAGCTTAAAGTACGGATGTGGCATTTATACCATCATCAAAGTAGCCGCAGTATAAATTGCACGCAATTAAAAAATGGTATTTTAAATATATAAATATGATTTTTAAGGTAATTCGAGCATTTTTAATAAATATACGGGTGCCAAATGAGCTCTTGCACATCTCTCGCCGCAACTGCCTCGTTGTCTGAGGTTGGGTAAGGCCGGTCTGCTAACCTAGTGTTGAAAATATGTGGCCGCAAAAAGTCATCGCAAGAATTGAAGGTGGCCTGGGTAACCAGCTTTTTCAGTATGCTGCAGCCAGGTCGCTTGCAGATAGGCTAAATTGTGAGTTGGCACTCGATCTGCGCGGACTTGCTGCCAATGGTGACAGGCCTTTTCAATTGAATCTGTATAACATTCGTGCAACCATCGCGACAGAGGTGGACTTGGAGGGGTTGTCGCACTGGCGTTCAACTCGTATCACCCGAATACACTCACGTCTTTCGCATGTATTTCCCAAAGTATTTTCTTTTCCTACTTTCTGGCCATCGAGCTTTGCGTTTGATAAACGTTTTAATAGAATATCACGACCGGCCTACCTTGTCGGATATTGGCAGAGTGAAAAGTATTTTTCTTGGAATAGAGAACGCATTTTGCAGGATATTACACTGCTGGCACCCTTGGCGGAAAGTAATGCGACCCTTGGCCGTATAAAAGCATGTAATAGCGTTGCCATGCATATACGTCGTGGTGATTACGTGACCAATTCATCAGCCGCTGAGTACCACGGCCTTTGTGACATGTCGTATTACCATAGCGCTATCGAACAGATGAAAAAAAATGTCGAAGATATAGAAGTTTTCGTTTTTTCAGATGATCTTGATTGGGCTCGCAACAACCTCCAGCTCAATGTTCCAATGCAATTTGTGGCCGATAATTCGGACGATAGAGGCTACTTGGATCTTGAGTTAATTAGCCAATGCCAGAATCATATCGTTGCAAATAGCTCATTTAGCTGGTGGGGTGCTTGGCGTGCACAATCGCTTGGTCAGCACGTTTACGCTCCAAAGCGCTGGTTCAGGGGACTGAGAACCAATACCACCGACGTTATCCCGTCGCGCTGGCATGCGATAGGTTGAATGCAAGCAGAGTCGTAATGGCCAACGATGAAACAAGAACCTAAACTCAATCTCTCGAACCCCCCCATTCTTTCTGTGGTTGTGCCAGTACATAATGGTGCACTTTGGCTCGGCGAAACCTTATCGTCAATTCTTGAGCAGTCATTCAAAGATTTTGAGATTATTCTCGTGGATGACGCCTCTACAGATAATCTGCAGTCCGTAATCAATAGTTACACAGACCCACGGCTAACGGTTATCCATCTCGAAAAAAATGTCGGCGTTGCGGAGGCGCGTAACCAAGGGATTAGGCGATCGGTAGGTGAATATATCGCATTTTGCGATTCTGACGATATTTGTCTGCCAATGAGATTTGCAGCTCAAATAGCATTTATGCAGCAACAGACTGAGATTGGTGTTTGCGGAAGTGCATTCACCTGTTTTGATACCCTCGATCGCGAGACTGTGCTCAACCCATGCACGGACGCAGAGATCAGGAGTCTGCTGATGATTGGCAACTGCTTTGGTATGTCGACGATCATGGGGCGTGCTGAAATATTTCAGCAACATCGGTTTGACCAAGCGTTACGTGCATCGGAAGATTACGATTTATGGACGCGACTTGCTGCGGCAGGTGTTGCGCTGGCCAACTTGCCTGAGACGCTGCTTCGATACCGATTGCATGCCCAGCAGGCAAGTCGAAATAAAAGCGAAATGCTTGACCAGTTGGCAAGAAAAATTCGCGCAATTTACTGTGGCCGCCTACTTGGCAAGGCCGACCTTCTTGAGCAAATGTACGTTGAAACGATTACATTGACCGATCTAAGTAAGGCGGCCAATGCCATTGTTGAATATTGCAACACACATACTGACGTGTCGAAATATCAGTTTCGCTTCTTGCTTGCCTGGCTATACCAAAAACTCCCGCAGCACGGCATACGAGAGTGGAAGCATTGGAGCGAAATACAGGAACTCCTTCATCTTCGTCTCGATCGAAATTATCGTTTCAACATTGCGCTGTTGGCATTTCTGCCATTCGCTATTGGGATGAAGTATTTTGATACCTTAATTAAACTCAAACGCTGAAAAGTAGGCACAATCCCCGACATGAACGCAACGTATAGCGCCCTCTGGAACATGAGAAAAGCGAAGGCCGCACGGTCTTTGGAAAAACTGCTCTTCAATCGCCAGTTGCGTTCAGAAACGGTGGCAATGCGGGGTCCGGTGATCGCACGTGCAGAGTTTGGTTTGTCCAAGCCGTTGCAGCATGAAGGCGATGCTGTGTGCCTGGCTTCGACAGATCCAGTGGTTCGGCAGGGATGGCTCCTCAAAAAGCAGGTAGAGCAGGAGTTTCGCGGTATGTATGCCGCTCGCACCGACGAGCGCATTTTGATTCAGGTGCCTCCACCTGCGTATTCTCCCGCTGGCTATTCGCTATTTACTAACCTGGCTGAGAGTTTGGATTTCATTGGTGTCCCGACTCAGATACTCGGCTGGGACGATGACACAGCGACAAGTCTCGATAGTTTTTCTCCAACGGTCCTTCTCACCAGCGATCATCATAGTTATTTAGCGAAAATCGATTGGACTGCAATTACTCGCTATAAGACTGCAAAGCGCCTTCGGGTAGGGCTAACCGCATCGCTTGCAGAATATGACAACACGCCGCTCCCCGAACGATTGGCCTGGTCTGCAAAGAATGGAGTTGACTTTTACTATACCTTTCGGGATGAAGGCTACGTGACAACCCGCGATGGGTACCAGCAATTCTTCGAGGCCGGATATCCGATGCTTTATCTACCCTTCGGGGCTAATATTCTTCACTACTATCCGGTTGCCGGCTTTGAACGCGACCTTGATTACGCGATCATCGCTACGCGCAAGAGCGAACATATTTCATATTTGAAGTATATTGCGCGGCAACATATCGGATTTATAGACGGACCCGGATGGAAGCATGTCCGCGACTTCCGCTTTAATCGTGCGAGAGACCGATATATCTACGCGCGCGCCAAAGTAGGTTTAAACGTGCATCTACCTGAACAAATTGACTGGGCATGTGAAGTGAATGAACGCACCTACCAGTTGGCCGCTTGCGGTGTGCCCCAGTTGATTGACCATCCAAAGCTACTCGATAGTTTGTTCAGCCAAAGTTCCTTGTACGTTGCAAGTGGACCTGCGCACTACTTGCACTTATTTAAGAATATCATGGACCAACCAGAGGAGGCGGTTCAGCGTGCCTTGTTAGCGCAACAAGAAGTATTTTCTAGGCACACCACATTTCACCGCGCAGACTCCTTTATGCGGCAGTTAGTTGGCACACCTTGGCTTGCCAGACATACTCACTTGGAGTAAATGCATGTTTTTAAACAGATTTACTAGGCTAAAAGGAGTTGGGCGTTATGCTTGCCTTGGTACGGCGGTTCTGGAGACGCTGGGTCGCAAGTACAAGATGCACAATATGCAGAAAGGACGAATTGACTACCAATTGCGATGTCTCGAAGATGCATCTGTTGTCTGTCGCTCCGCAGAGGTTTTGCCATACTTGGCGCGCGAATATATTGAACCCGTCGTCAATCAGCAATCTCACCTATGTCCAGCTTTTAGGCCGGAGGTAATAATTATTGATTCTTTTTCGGAATTATCGGATCAACTATTCCAGCACAAGTCCAAGAGATGGCAATTCTGTTGTAACTACCTAGATATTGCCCACAGCGCCCAGTTTGTTGAAAATTTCGATAGCATGGGACTGCTGGCCTTGGGGGGCCTGCACGATTTATACACCTCTATGCTGACGGAGATTGAATCATGCTGGCCTCATATTCCGATTATTTATCTCCATTTTCCAGATGCACTCGAAGAGCGTGAGGCTTTCGTAGAGCGAAGCCGTGAAATACGTCGTGTCGTAGAGGAATGTGCCAAGCAACATCCTTCGTTGTATTCCTTCAGTGTGCCATCAGAGGTCGTCAAGCCTCCAAAGTTCGTGGAGACTGGGTTGGAGAATTTTCCATACCACTACCACCAAACGACATACGATGCATTTGCCGAGATGATTCGAGGTCATTCCGTACTACGCAGATATTTCTGATATCGTCTTTGGATTTTCCTATGCCTAACAGTTTTGACGCTTGCCTCTATTCAGGCGCTGTAGTAAAGACTTGCGCCGTAGTGCAAGGCAATATCCGTAAAGGAACGGAAGAAGTATTAGAATTTTTAGCTAGACATTTTGATGTGGTCATCCTTTCCACTTGGGATGATGAGCCGCTGGAGCGATTACCTATTGGCGATTGGGACTTAGTGCGCAGCCGCAAGCCCGCGGTTGCGGGGCATTCCCATAGAAACTTCCAGCGGCTAAGTACTGCCGCAGGTTTGAGGCGGGCGAGGGAAATTGGCGCGACCCATGTCCTAAAGTGGCGGACAGATATGTTGCCAACCAAGCTCAACGTTCAGCAGTTGCTGGAGTGGTCGAGCTTCAATGTACTGTCGGGCATGAAGTCCCGACTGGTTACGTGTGCCTTTCGCAACCTCACCGTTAAAGGCGATTGGTTTTCTACAATCCCGGACCTATTCGCCTTTGGCGATATCGGCCTGATGACGACTCTCTGGGGCGACGATACATTTGACTACACAGCAACCACGAACCTGCCCGCTGAGATGTTGTTGGAAACTGGCTCGCAGTGGTTAAATAGGCCTGATGTTGCCGGTCTTTACTGTGCAGAGGCTGAGCTATACGCCATTTTCAAGAGCCGATTGCAGCGCAAACTTGGCACCCCACTCACCCATGTGCAGATTGCCAAGAACTATATGCGCTTGATTGATCACTTACGCCTAGGAATATGTTGGTTTGGCGAATCGCAGCAGTTCCGCACAATTAACCAAGCCTTACAACATCCTTGGTGGACCGAGAAAACCTGGGCTTCTGAGAAGCCACAAGTTAGTGACGTTGGATATCCCGATAGTGGGTTTCGAAAATCGATGCGACGAAAATATCTGACACCTTGGGTTATTCGGCGGGAACTGGATCGGCAGTTTGAATGGTATAGAGATTTAAATCGTTAGTAAACCCAATTAAATCTATCGCCTATCTCCATTGCGGAGCACGATTTTAAAGATCATCGCAATCCATGAAATAGTAGAGAAAATTTCTTTGAAATCTTTGAAATGCTGGATGAGTATTTATAAATTCGAAGTGCAATTAAAATCAATGACCGTCGAAAATCGTGTCGCTTGGAGAAATATCTAAGGTACTCATCCAGAAGAAATTTAATATCCATTGGTGAATATGCCCTGCTAACATCAAATTTAAATGCGGAAACAGGAGTGACAGTTTCAGTTTTTTTGCCTCGCCAATTAATATTTCTGAAAATTTCTTCTGGCAATACATTTATATTAACCTGTACAAAAGTAGCCCATTGATCGACAAGTTTTTTTTGATAAAAAAATAAGAAAAAAGTATATTGATGACACGCAAATGGTTATTGGTAATTGATACAAAGTACTTGAATCCGATGTCCGTTGTGACTGATGGGTGAAGTACTTCAGTGCCATACGCGAGAACACTATCTAAAAATCTAATCATGTTGCGACGGGATGTCGCATAGATAAAGTCTCCCAGATAGAATGGCGTGTAGAGTTCAGATACTAAGAGTTTCTCCCGAAATGTATTGCTCTCAGCATTGGACTTTACCCAGTCCCAAAATGCGTCTGGTATCACCATATCAGTACGAACTTTAATTATGTAATTTGCCTCTATCTCGGTGATGCCCGCACGTATGCCATAGTGATGCTTTTGACGATGGTCTGGATCCAGAATTGGCGGATCTAGCAGAAGAACGTTTGCTTCGGTCAAAAGCAGCTGTTGTAATAGAGCGTTTTCATGGAGCGACTGGGGATGCCACGTTGAAACGCAGTGAACTATTCCGTGTTTTTGAGCCGCACTGATAGTTCCTGCTATCACATCTAAGCAATTAAAGCCTTCTATTATATTATTAGGTCCTTGCCCGTAAGTGAGAAGTGGGCCTTGAATAATGAGTCCGATGGTGGGGCGGAATTTCATGTGAGCCTCCATAATCACATTGAATTTGTCAAATATTAATTTAATCAGTATTCGAATGAAATAATTTTAAATAAGTTTGTAAATCTGCAGGGGTGCCGATTCCGTGCATGGTTTTCACATCAATATTATAAATTCCAAAGGTAAGTCCGTTCCGAATTGCATAGTTATAGGTTGGGCAAGTGTAGTACTCGTTGTTTATCCGTTCTGCCTGAATAAACATATCGACTGCAGCGTCAACAAAGTCTCTGCCACGCTTGTAAAGATATATGCCAACGGTGGCGAATTCAGAGATCGCCTTCTTTTCCTGAACCTCAGTGACTATTCCATCGGCATCAATTTTGGCAAATGACCACTTTGGATCACGTGCTTCATCGATAAAAGTCAAAATCGATCCATCTAGTTGCCGATTTACGCAATCGTCTATGAATGTTACAATATCAATATCAACAATTTGATCGGAGTTTGCTATTAGTAACGGATTCTCATTGTTTATATATTTTCTAGCATAGAGAATTGTGCATGCCGATCCCTCAGTTAGCTTGTCGATCGGTAAAAAAATAGCATTGAACTCTTCTTCGATTTGCTTTACCAGTTGGTCTTCGGCATCAATGTGCTCCTTACGCGCAACCAAGATGAAGCGCGCTTTCGGGTGGGCTAGATTTTCCAATACCCGAACAATCATTGGTTTTCCATTGACATCAATGAAGGGCTTGGGCTTGACATATCCTTCCGCAGAGAATCGACTTCCGGCACCCGCCATAGGGATAACGATGTTAATCACAAAGGATCTCCCATGTACTTGTCATTATTTGCACTGGGATACTTCACAACGGTCGTCATCGTATCCTCCAAAACTTCAAAGTCGGTTGACTCGTTGGGTTCAATGATGATGATGTCGCCCTTGGTGTATTCCACTCCATTCATGCGCACTTTTCCAGAGGTAATCACCGTAATTTCGGTGGCTATCTTGTGATAGTGACGTGCCTCATATTCCCCTTGCTTGTACTCTTTTACGCCGACTTCGACCTCGTTGCTGCGAATGAGTGTTGGATCGAAGTTTCCAACAAACCATCCCTTTATCATATTCTCAATTTTGGCAGTTTTCATGGCGCGCCTGTTACTGAACTAGAGGAGTAATCACGGTGAATTACGCCGTAAAAGTTGAGACTCGTATTCCTTGATTTTGACCGGAGTGTAAAAAGTATGGTAATCGTGAGTGTCGACAGAGGCAGTGGTAATGACTTTACCCTTTAATATCATTTCGTTCAATGTGGGTGATATATAAAAGCTACCGTTCACACTTGAGTCTTTTTGAATCATACTCATAGCCGAATCCACAAAATCTTGCCCTTTTTTGAAGTAGTAAAGGCCGGCAATCGCCTGCCTGCTGATGGGACGCTTCTCAGCAGTTTCCACAACACGTTGATTTTCATTTAGACGAACATACGACCATCTCGGGTGGACCGAGTCAAAAGTTATGACTCCTGCATCTGCGCCTTCAAAGTTGCGTATCAAGTTTTGCAAACCAATCGTGAATATCTGATCAGAATTGGAAATAATTAGGGGATTGTCATTCGCAATATGGCTGACCGCCATTAGGGCACTGCACGCAGCGCCTTTTGTTTCATTTTCAAGCCGAACAATTTTGCATTTATGACCAGTAAGCAGGTTGAGCGTGCTATCTAGATGGAATTTTCTGCAATCCCCGCTATTTACGACAAAAATAAATTGGACATTTTGTGCAATCGACGACAGGTTGGTGATTACATGTTCTATTACCGTCTTGGGACCAATCTCAAGCAGTGGTTTGGGGAAAGGGAATTCGTTTTCAGAAAAATATTGACTTTTACCTGCCATCGGCACGAGTATGTTTAACATATTACACAACCTTCAATTTTCAAAATTTGAGTCATGATGTTTTGATAATTGACTTCCTCTACCTCGTCCACTTCCATTACCCATGCGCCACTGCCTTTGGCGGCCTGAATTCCTTTTTCATTGTCTTCGATAACCAGACATTCATTGGGACTAAAACCCAGTTGTGTGATCGCCTTGGTGTAGATTTCAGGATCTGGCTTGCCGATAGATACATCTTGATTTGAAAGGTAGAAGTCAAGATAGCCCATCAGCGATGATTGCTCCATCATGACTTGTACACTTTTTCGGACTGAGTTCGAAGCCACAGCCAGCTTGTAGCCCTCCTGCTTCAGGCGAGAGAGAGCGTACTCATGGTAGAAGCGTGGTTTGCATTGCGCGTAGACAATCTCCAGAGTGTACTGTTGCTTCATATTATTTATGAATTCATGCAGTTCCATGGGCAGTCCACGTTCGGTTGTCAGCATTTCTAGCTTCTTTTTAGTCGGTAGGCCATCGTAGGTTACAAGGTGATCGTAACGGCTGATCTCCATGCCAAATAGCCCCAAAGCCTTATTTAGGGCGGCGTAATGCCAGTCCTTGGCTTCGATGAGTACGCCATCCATGTCGAAGATGACCGCTTTGATTTTATTCATTGAAAAACTCCCGGGCTTGTTCTGGAAAATCGGTACAGAGCATCATGCGGTCCTGTCCTATTTTGTTTTCCAAATTACTATAGTGCAGCCACTCTTTCGCATGATTTCTTTTGTGTAGCTCCGGCGATACGATGCAAATGGATTTTTTTGCAGCCAAGTGTGCTTCGATGGCAGCATCGGTCAGCCAGTGCTCGTTGAATTCGTCAAGCCATACACCGTGGGCTAGGTCGTAAAAGGCAGGTTGAGGTTCATGTTCACTGTGTCGGGTGTAGGTATTGATGCCTTGACGGGCGTAGAGTATTCCGTCTGGAACCGCCATATCGAAAACAAAGTAGTTTTTGATTTCATAACGCGCCAATAAACGCGCTAATTCGACCTGTAAGCCGTCAGCTTTAATATTTAAGGCTAATGGTAAATCCTGATTATTCCTTTTGTAGATATCAAAAAAATTTTCTACAGACATCGCATCGGCATTGGCCATGTCATGCGATATCACAATTTGGCAATCCCTATCACGCACATCGGTTTCAGTTCCAAAACCCATATTAAAGCTTCGCTCGAATGCAATACGGGTATTCTTTTCCTCGGTATTCATCCAATATCCACGGTGTGACAATACGATCATATTTATCTTTGGATTTGCTTATGGAGTTTTCAGATTTTTCCCAGATGTCGCCGCACTCGCCGGCCCATGCGTGACAGCCAGTTCCCACCCTCAACCGGCCAGTCTAGATTGCGTTCCCAGGCGGATTGGTAGATGACGCCGCAGTAAAACCTCGCCAGATGTTCAGTGTTGATTCCTGCGCACCGCTCTTGGTCAAGTTGCCACGCATAGTGGTAGACCTTAAACAGGGCTTGGCATGGCATCAATGGCACAGCCTGGTAAGCTAACAGTGCTTCGCCGTACCAGCGGGATTCAATGGGTGCATGCTCGATGGCATCGGCCAAGCTCATGGACTGAGGTTTCAGATATCGGTCCGCGAGGCTCTGCCAAACTGCACGATGCCAAACCAGCGGGAAGGGGCCAAAACTATAGCGACGTCCAACTCGACCGAATATGTTTTGTACGAGGTCAGCTTCACGGTTGAATGCGGTGACCACCCGCTCGCGTTTCTGGCGTATTGCTTCTTCCAGTAGTCCATGTGCCTCGTCTATCACGGTGTACGGAATGCCGTCTGGCGTCATAAAGTCCGTTATGTCGAAGGGGCGAATGAACACTGCGTCGGAGTCTAAGCAGAGGTAGGCTTCGGAAATCGCGAGGCGCCAAAACTCAGATTTGACCACTTGCTGTGCCATGCTCCCGGGCATTTGCGCCACCTTTTGGGCATCAATCCCCGGTGAGGCGCGCAAGATGTCCTCATCGCTTACTAAACGTACGTTGAGTTCGTCTAGGTGTTCATGGAACAGGGAGAGTTCGGTTTCGGGCACCGAGACATAGAACGGCAAGTTTTGGCTGTTGTAAGAACAAACTGACTGCGCCAGACGCTTGACCCGAAGCAGGTCAGTGCTGTAGCTTTTGCAAAAAAGTACCAGAGGTTTCATCCGCGTCGGTCTTCGTAGGGCGTTGCAATTTTTATGAAGAACTGCAACGGACCCGTGGCCCGGGCTACCATGATGCGCCTGAGGGCAAAGGGGTCATCGCCCGTATGTACGCGCCCCCGCTTGGTCGTTGTGGCGCCTACGTAGCCTGCCGCGCGCACCATTTCCACGTGCTCGTTACCGTACCAGCCAAAGGGATAGCAAAAATGGCGCACTTCGCAACCCAGCGCGTTTTCTAGCTCTTGCTTGGAGTCGGAAATTTGCGCACGGGCTTGCGCTGGAGCCAGAGCAGGTAGGTTGGCGTGAGTGCATGTGTGCGAGCCGACCTCCATACCGGCAGCATGCCACGCGCGCCAGTCGTCCAGTGTCATGAGTGGCGTTTGCGCCACTTTGCCGATGTCCCATTGGTTGGTCTTGCCTATCATGCGGCTCACGCCGTAACAGGTCGCCGTAAAACCGTACTTACGAAGAATTGGCAGTGCGTTGGTCACATTGTTCTGGTAGCCGTCATCAAAAGTGACGCCGACAACCTTGCCTTGCTTTCTGCCATTTAGGTAGGGTTCCAGGTCGTGCATGGAAAGCCCACGATAGCCTAGCAGGCGCAGCAGGCGCATCTGCCAAGCAAATGAAGCGGGAGCTACTACCAAGCCTCGAAGCGCCGTGCCGCGTGGCGGAGGCGCATCAATCTGGTGGTACATCAGGATTGGGATGTTCAAAGCTGCATCCGGTTCAGGTTAGCGTAGTAGCCACCTAAGGCCAGTAGTTCAGCGTGCGTTCCGGTTTCCACAACGCGCCCTTGGTCAAGCACCAATATTTTGTCGGCGCTCTCGATGGTGCTCAATCGGTGGGCAATCACAACCGTGGTGCGGTTCTTCATCAGTGTGGCCAACGCTGCTTGTACCTGTCGTTCGCTTTCAGTATCTAAAGCCGATGTGGCCTCGTCAAGAATCAGGATCGGCGCATCTTTGAGAAGCGCCCGCGCAATTGCAATTCGTTGGCGCTGTCCGCCCGAAAGCTTTGCACCGTCTTCCCCTATATTTGCTTCTAAGCCCAACGGCAGTTGTTGAATGAAATCCCATGCATTGGCCGCCTTGGCCGCGCCGATGACATCCTCCCTGCTCCACTTTCCGCGTGCACCGAAGGCAATGTTTGCTTCAACTGTGTCGTTAAACAGCACAATGTCCTGGCTGACTAGTGCAATATTGTTTCGAAGGCTGGCAAGTCGCAGTTCGTTGATGTCAATGCCGTCAATGCGAATCGAACCGGTGCTGCACTTGTATAGACGAGGTATCAAGGCGCCGATGGTTGTCTTTCCGCCACCAGAGCCTCCAACAAGGGCGACGGTCTGCCCCGCTTTCACATGGAAACTAATGTCATGCAGCGTTTGGCGCTCTACATTGGGATACGAAAAGCTCACATGGTCAAATTCGATTTCACTAGCTGAATTGCTTAGATCTAAAGTACCCCTGTCTTCTTCAGTCGGCGTATCAATAAAACCAAATACGCTTTCACAAGCGGCCAAGCCACGCTGAAGCGTTGAGTTGATGGTCGTGAGCTGTTTTATGGGTGACACAAGCATCAATAAGGCCGTGATGAACGAAACAAAGCCTCCAGCGCTCGCGCTCGCCTGTCCAGTCGATTGATTCAGTGCAAGAAATATGATTAATGCAACTGCAAGTGAGGCTGCGATATGGGTTATCGGCGTAATGGCGGATGCGGGCGTGGCTTCGCGCATGAGGGAGCGCCGAAATACCTCGGTGTCTCGACGAAATCGCTCCATTTGCTGTGCTTGTCCGCCGTAGATTTTGATTACCTTGTTTGCAGCGGAAGATTCTTCAATGCTATGAAATAATTGGCGGATTGCTTCCATGGTATTTCTACTGGCAGCACGCATGCGTATTCCAAATCCCCTCACAATTAATGCAACGACTGGGCCAATAATCAGCGTGAGAAGGGTCAACTTCCAATCGAGGTAAACGAGATAGGCTAAAAGAGCTACGACCGTCAAAGACTCGCGCACCGCCGTGACCAAAACATTGGTTGAGGCATCGCTTAGATTTCCCGAGTCAACGATCAGCCTAGAAATAATCTTTCCCGCTGATAGATCATGGAAGGTTTGGGTGGGTAGTTCAAGTAATCTTCCAAACATCTCCCTGCGCACATCAGTGATCATCTGCGCTGAGACCCAAGCCATTAAATAACTGGTGCAGAAAGTCAAAATGCCGCGGATGACGAACAATGCAACGATGGCAATCGGAACCAGCCAAATCATTTTTGGATCGGTTGTCTTGAACCCACTGTCTAGCAAATACTTCATGATGGCTGGAAACACTGGCTCAGTCGCTGCGGTGCCAATCATTCCACCAATAGCCAATGCAAATGCTTTCCAGTACGGCTTAACATAATTGAGCAACCGCAAATACAGGTACCGATTGGTATGTACCATCATCTGTCGCTTGTCGGGTTGATGGGGGCTCGCCACTGCGTCGTATTTTGAATCTCCACCGCCTTCGCG
Source organism: Rhodoferax sp. (assembly GCA_029866205.1). GTDB lineage: Bacteria > Pseudomonadota > Gammaproteobacteria > Burkholderiales > Burkholderiaceae_C > Allorhodoferax. The sequence continues at coordinate 93,913 of JARWZT010000008.1, read as the reverse complement.
TACCGATAAAACGTACCTTCGAAGTTTCCCAGCGCGATCACAAATCCGGGCCAGCCGTCCAAAAAACCGCGTTTGAATACGTAATGCTTCACAAACGCCCATATTCCATGACTGAGCGCCGAGCCCATGGAGAGTTTCTTGTGTTTGATTTTCTCGGCCCCTAACGTCGAATAGCGGTTGGCCTTATGCATGACTTCGCCAAGATTTTTGAACGGAAATTGCCAAATCGCATTTTTCATGTGTCCGATGGGTTTGGCAGTCAGTAGTTCGAAGCTCTCATGGACCGGTTGTTGGTCGTAGCGCAGCGCGCCCTTGCGGAACAACTGCGGTTGGCGGTAATTGGGATACCAACCGGAGTGTTTGATCCAGCGCCCCATAAAGTAGTTGCGTCGGGGTGTCCAGTAGGCGTCCAGGGCGTGTGGGTCGGCGGTGATCGCGCGGATTTCGGTCGCGGCTTCGGGCGTACAGCGTTCGTCTGCGTCGAGGCTAAAAATCCATGCGTGCGAGCACGCTGCAAGTGCCTGGTTGCGCAAATCGCCAAAACCTTTGAAAGTGACTTGCACGACGCGTGCGCCAAGGGCTGTGGCGATATCGGCGGTACCGTCGGTGCTCCAGGAGTCAATCAGCACGATCTCGTCGGCCCAGCGCACGCTCTCAATCGTCGCGCGAACCTTGTCGGCTTCATTGAAAGCGATGATGTAGACCGAAACCAAGCTCATCTATAGTGGTACCTTGAAAAACACAAACAGTTGCTCTGCTCTGGCGCAGCGCAACAAGCGATTTAGTCTAGTCCATAAATGCCCCCGCCCGACCTGATATCCGTCGTCATCACCACCTACAACCGCAGTGACGCGCTGATTGCGGTGCTGCGCGGTCTGGCAGCGCAAGACGACCGGGATTTTGAGGTCGTGGTGGCAGACGATGGCTCCACCGCCGACCACCAAAACGCCGTTCAGCAGGCCGCAAGTACGCTTGGACTGGCGATCACCCACGTTTGGCATCCCGATGTAGGGTTTACCGCCTCGCGGGTGCGCAACCTGGGCGTTTCTGCATCGCGTGGCGCGTACCTTATTTTTTTGGATGGCGATTGCGTCCCTGAGACCGACTTTGTCCGCCGCCACCGGCAACTGCGTGAGGCCAGCTGCCTGGTGAATGGCAGCAGAGTGCTGCTGAGTGCGGAGCTGTCGCAAAGCGTATTGGAAGGGCGCACTCGGGTTTTTGGTCAGAGCTTTGCCTTTTGGATCGGCCGATGGTGGGCCAATGACGCCAACAAGTGGACGGGGCTCGTGCGTTTGCCGGATTGGAGTGGTCGCAAAAAGCCGGGTTTCCGCTGGCGCGGCATCCGCAGTTGCAATATGGGCGTCTGGCGGGCCGATTTTGAAGCTGTCAATGGCTTCGATGAGTCTTTTGTCGGCTGGGGCCACGAGGACGCCGATTTTGTGCTGCGCTTGCACAATCTGGGAGTCGTTCGCAAAAATGGCTATTACGCCACGGAGGTGTACCACCTTTGGCATCCAGAATCCAGCCGCATCCAAGCGTCTGAAAACGCCCAACGGGTACGCAACCGACAAAAAAGCCTGCAAATCAAGGCTGATTTGGGCTACCTGGAATGCCGCTTACAAGGTGAAGTGAGTGTCCACAATTGGGGATAATGGGGGGATGACCAAATTTCTGATCGCCATCCTCACCTGGGCCTTGAGCGCCACCGCCTTCGCCCAGTTTCGGGTCGAAGTCTCGGGCGTGGGTATGACGCAGTTGCCCATTGCGGTGGCGGCTTTTCGGGGCAACGAGGCTTTGGCCCAAAAAGTGGCCTCAATCGTGCAGGCCGACCTGGAGCGCAGCGGTCAGTTTCGCGGGGTCGATGCCACCGGTGCGGTGTTGGATGAGACTTCCCGTCCTGATGTGGCGGTTTGGCGAAAGCAAGGTGCCGATGCGCTGCTGACCGGTAGCATCACACGCTTGTCAGAAGACCGCTACGACGTGCGTTTTAGGGTGTGGGATGCAGTGCGCGGCCAAGATCTGGGTGGCCAGAGCCACGCCGCAACCAGCGCAGAGCTGCGCCACGTGGCCCATAAAATTGCCGATGCGGTCTACGAAAAACTGACCGGCGAGAAGGGCGTTTTTTCCAGCCGGATTGCCTACGTGACCCGCAACGCTGGTATTTTTAACCTCTGGGTGGCGGATGCCGACGGCGAAGGGGCCCAGTCTGCGTTGCGCAGCACCGAACCGATTATTTCGCCCTCGTGGTCTCCCAGCGGCAGCCAACTGGCTTACGTGTCCTTTGAGTCACGCAAACCTGTGGTCTATGTGCACGACGTCGACACGGGCAAGCGCCGGCTGGTGGCCAATTTCAAGGGGTCCAACAGCGCTCCAAGCTGGTCGCCCGACGGCAAAACCTTGGCCCTCACCCTGAGCCGCGATGGTGGTGCCCAAATCTACCTGATGGACGCCAGCGCGCCCGGCGCCGAGCCGCGCAGGCTGGCCAGCTCGTCTGCCATTGACACCGAGCCCACGTTTACCGCCGATGGCAAATCTGTCTACTTTGTCAGTGACCGGGGCGGCTCGCCACAGATTTACCGTGTGCCTGTGTCAGGCGGCAGTCCGGAGCGGGTTACGTTCAATGGCAGTTACAACATCTCGCCAGCGCTGAGCGCCGACGGACGCTGGATGGCCTATGTGTCACGCGTGAACGGCGTCTTCAAGCTGCACGTTATGGAGCTGGCCAGCGGTCAAAGCACTGCGATCACCGATACGGGCGCTGACGAGAATCCAAGTTTTTCCGCGAACAGCCGATTGGTGCTGTACGCCACCCAACAGCAAGGCCGCGAGGCCCTGATGACGACAACGCTGGACGGCAAGGTGAAAGCCCGGCTGGCCGGGCAAGGCGGCGATTTGCGTGAGCCCGATTGGGGCCCTGCGTCGAAATAATTACTACCCTTAACTGGAGCTTTTGAATGCGTAACTTGAATCAATGGATGTTGGCTGTTGTAGCCTCTGCGGCACTCGCTGGCTGTGGATCGACTGTCAAATTGGACGACGTAGCCGTGGAAGACAAGGCGGGCCAGGCGGTCGCCTCGGTCGATGCCAACGCACTCGGTGCCAGCAATGCGACCAACAAAAGCCAGACCGCCGTGACCACCTTGGCCCCGGCCAAGACCGCCGTGGGCGGCGAAATGATGGTGGCGGGTGGCCGAGTGGTGTATTTTGACTACGACAGTTTTGCCGTTCGCCCTGAGTTTCAGGCGGTCATTGAGGCACACGCCCGCGTTTTGAAGGGCGATAAAGCCCGCAAGGCCAACATCGAAGGCCATACTGACGAACGCGGTGGACGCGAATACAACTTGGCTCTGGGCCAAAAGCGTGCTGAAGCCGTGCGCAAGGCCTTGGCGCTTCTTGGTGTATCCGAGAGCCAGATGGAAGCGGTGAGCTTTGGCAAGGAAAAGCCTGCGGCACTGGGGGGATCAGAAGCAGCGATGGAAAAAAATCGCCGGGCTGAGATCTCGGTGCGATGATGAGCCACCCACTGCTTGGCAAGCCTAACTTTGTTAGGTGCTTGGCAGGCGCGTTCTTTTGGGTCGCAGCGACGCATGCGGGCGCGGGCATGTTCGACGACGAGGAGGCGCGCCGGGCGATCCTTGAGCTGCGTCAAAAAGTGGAAACCATGCGTCGGGATACCGATCAGCGTCTCATGGAAGAATCCAGACGCCAAGCCGAAGAAGTCGCCGGGTTGCGCCGCGCCCTGCTCGAATTGCAGAACCAGTTGGAAGCCAGCCTCGCGGAGGTGGCAAAAATCCGAGGGCAAAATGAGCAACTCGCGCGTGACCTGTCAGACGCCCAGCGGCGCCAGGCAGACGTTAGCAAGGCCATGGAAGAGCGTTTGCGCAAGTTCGAACCCAGCAAAATTAGCTACGAAGGGGCCGAGTTCCTGGTGGAACCACAAGAAAAGCGGGCCTTTGAGCAAGCGTTGGCTAGCTTTCGCAAAGGTGACTTTGAGGTAGCGCATGCCGCCTTGGTCGACTTTTTGGCGCGTTATCCCCAGAGCGGCTATGCCAGTGCAGCGCTATTCTGGTTGGGCAATGCACAGTTTGTAGGCAAGGACTACAAGGGCGCCATGGCAACTTTTCAGAAGCTCTTGTCTCAAGATCCCAAGTACACGCGCGTGCCCGAAGCCTTGCTGGCCATCGCCAACTGCCAGCTTGAACTCAAAGACAACTCTGGCGCTCGCAGAACGCTGGAAGGCCTCATTGCAGATCACCCGCGCAGCGAAGCTGCAGACGCGGCAAAAGACCGCGTCGCCCGCCTGAAGTAATGGACCAAGACGCTCTGCCCTGTGGAATTCCGCAGGCAGATACCGACAGTCAGCGGCGGTTTGCGGGTCTGGATCGGCTATACGGACCTGAACCTGCACAGGCTGTGCGCAACGCGCACGTGGTGGTGGTCGGTGTCGGTGGTGTCGGTTCTTGGGCTGCCGAAGCCTTGGCCCGAAGCGGCGTGGGCCGCATCACTTTGGTGGATATGGACCACGTGTCCGAATCCAATATCAACCGACAGATCCATGCTGTTACACCCACGTTGGGCATGGCAAAAATAGAGGCGATGGCCCAGCGGATCGCCCTGATCAATCCGGCATGCCGGGTGGCAGGCGTAGACGCTTTTGTCGATGGCGACAACTGGATGCAACTGCTACCCGAAAGCGCCGATGCAGTGATTGACGCCTGCGACCAGGTCATCGCCAAGACCGCTATGGCGCAGTGGGCGCGTCAAGTTGGCAGCCCCTTTATTATCGTGGGCGCCGCAGGCGGCAAGCGCCACGCGCATGCGGTCACGATTTGCGATTTGAGCGCCTGTACCCACGATCCCTTGTTGGCGCAAGTGCGTTACCGTTTGCGCAAGTTTCATGGCGCGCCCAAAGAAGGCAAAAAATTGGGTGTACCCTGTGTCTCCAGCGCGGAGCCTTTGGCCAGTCCACAAGGCGCAGCGCAGGGCGACAACACCCTTAACTGTCATGGCTACGGTTCGTTGGTCACGGTGACTGCGACCTTTGGCATGTGCGCGGCCGGTTGGGTAATGGACAAACTTTCACGCAACTCGTAATTTGGACAGAAAAAGACGCTACAATTGCGGGCTTGGCGGCGATTGAATCAATCGTCGACGGGACGTTAGCTCAGTTGGTAGAGCAGCGGACTTTTAATCCGTTTGTCGTGGGTTCGACCCCCGCACGTCCCACCAGTTTTTTTGAAAAGCCACTGTGTTCGCACGGTGGCTTTTTTCTTGGGCGTTTGGCTGCAGTGCAACTTCTTCCCACTGCGAGGTACCCGGACAACGACGGCCGCTGTGACTCACGCAACGTTGGCAGTTGCCCGTCAAAGCCCCAAGCGATTTACCTGTGTGCCGGGCAATGGGTTCTCTGGTACCGATGTCGCAGCCACTTGTATCCATCCCGTCACATACCTGCAACGGCACCTAAGACAAAACCGCAAATGTGACTTGTTGGAAGTAAAAAACCCCGCGATGCGGGGTTATGGCGGAAGCTGTGAGATTCGAACTCACGGAGGACTCACATCCTCGCCGGTTTTCAAGACCGGTGCCTTAAACCGCTCGGCCAAGCTTCCATGGGCCCCATTCTAATGTCGGCAGAGCGGGTTCTGCGCCGGGGGACTGGCCTTTATTGGCTCAGCAGCAATCCCTTGGTTTCGATAAACGCCACGATCTCGTCCAGTCCGCTCAGGGTTTTGAGGTTGGTCATCACAAAGGGGCGCAGGCCCTTGGGCGTGGTGCGCATGCGGATGGTGTCGGCGCGCATCACGTCGAGGTTGGCGCCCACATGGGGCGCGAGGTCGGTCTTGTTGATGACAAACAAATCGCTCTTGGTGATGCCTGGACCCCCTTTGCGGGGTATTTTTTCACCGGCGGCCACGTCGATCACGTAGATCGTCAGGTCGGAGAGCTCGGGGCTGAAGGTGGCCGCCAAGTTGTCGCCGCCGCTCTCGATAAACACGATATCGGCGTTCGGAAAATCCACCAGCATGCGGTCGATCGCTTCCAGGTTGATGGAGGCGTCTTCGCGGATCGCAGTGTGCGGGCACCCCCCCGTTTCCACGCCCATGATGCGTTCCGCGGGCAGCGCGCCGCTCACGGTAAGCAGGCGCTGGTCTTCCTTGGTGTAGATGTCATTGGTGATCGCTACCAGGTCGTATTGCTCGCGCATGGCTTTGCAGAGCATTTCCAGCAGCGTGGTTTTGCCCGAGCCCACCGGGCCGCCAATGCCCACACGCAGTGGCGGCAGGTTTTTTGTACGGTGGGGGATGTGGTGCAGTGCGGACATAGGTGGTTTTCAGGATCTGAAGAGGCGGGAATATTGAACCTCATGCTGGGCACTCAAAATGGCCAGCATGGGGGAAAAAGCCTGTTGGGCGCCGGGTGCCAGCGCCAACGCGTGGTCGACGGCTGCGGGAATACGGTCGGCGAGGGCCGACAAGATGCGTTGCCCGGCACTCTGGCCCAAGGGCACCGATTTGATGGCCGCCTGTGTCATGTTTTCAGCCCAGCCAAAGGCATAGGCCAGCAAACAGGCGCGCACTGGCGCCTCGGTGCTTGCGGCGGCCAATGCAAACGCGACCGGGTAGCTCGGGTCCATGGCGGCCAGCAGCGCAATGTCGGGAGCGGTGGCAGTGGTGTGGTTGCGCAGCCACTCGAGCAGCGAACGCCCCATTTGTTCGGTTTGTGCGCGCAATTCGTGGGTCTCACGGGTTTGCAGGATCCACGCGTTCAGGCAGCCAATGGCGCTTGGGTCTACAGCGCGCCAGGCGACCACGGCTTGGGCAATCACGGGCAAGTCGCTGCGCGCCAGGCTCAGGTGCAATTGGTCTTGCAGCCAGGCGGCCGCGTGTAACTCAGTGCTGGCGCGTCCGCTGTCCACGGCGGCCTCCAATCCTTCGGAATAGGAAAACCCGCCAATGGGCAGCGCTGGCGAGGCCAGCCACATGAGCTGCATCAGGCTTGAGTCCAGCATGGGCAGCGGTTCAGTGATCGTGGCCGCAACCAGGGCCGTGGACATGGACGTGCGGCGCCGCAGCGATGGGGATCACGCTGCTTTTGCCCTTTTCATGCGTGTGGCCGTGGTCGCTGTCGTGATCATGGCTATGCCCGTGCCCACCATGCGCGTGGCCGCCACTGGCATAGGCACCACTTTCCGGCTCAAATGCTTCGTCCACTGCGTGCACGATCAGGTGCATGGCGCGCAACATGTCGGCCAGTACGTGGTCCGGCTCAATCTTCAGGTGGTCCGGTTTGAGCTCAATCGGCACATGCCGGTTGCCCAGGTGGTAAGCCGCGCGTATCAGGTCAAACGGCGTGCCGTGGCGGGGGCAATGGGTGATTTTGAGGACGGACTGGGGCGCCGCAATCACCTGCACCAGTGAGCCGTCTTGTGCCACCAGCACGTCACCGCCGCGCACTGCGGTGCCGCGCGGCAGAAAAACTCCGAGCGTGCGACCGGCTGAGTCGGTGGCGTCAAAACGGCTTTTTTGCCGCACATCCCAATCCAGTTCCACGGTAGTGGCCCGCCTAAGCAGTGCCGGGGCAAGGCCGGCACCTTGGGGAATGAGTTTGGAGGCTTGGAGCATCAGAACAAAAAGTACCGTTGTGCCATGGGCAGGCTCACTGCTGCCTCGCAGGTCAGCAGTTGGCCATCAGCGCGCACGCTGTAGGTCTGGGCGTCGATTTCCATGGTGGGCAAATAGTGGTTGTGCACCATGTGTTGTTTGCGAACATTGCGCACGTTTTTGACCGCACTCAGGGTTTTGGCCAGGCCAAAGCGGTCTTTGATACCGTCGTCCAGGCCGGCTTTGGAAACGAAGGTGAGTGACCCCCGGCTCAGCGCCGTGCCATACGCGCCAAACATGGGCCGGTAGTGCACTGGTTGGGGTGTGGGGATCGAAGCGTTGGGGTCGCCCATGGCGGCCATGGCGATGAAGCCACCCTTGAGAATCAGGGCGGGCTTGACGCCAAAAAACGCAGGTTTCCAGACCACCAGATCAGCCCATTTCCCTGGCTCAATGCTGCCCACCTCGTGGCTGATGCCATGGGCGATGGCGGGGTTGATGGTGTATTTGGCGACATAGCGCTTGGCGCGGAAGTTGTCGTTGCGCTGCAGGGCTTCGGTGGGATCGTCGCGGCCTGCGTCGGGGCTCAGCCAGCCGCGCTGGGCTTTCATTTTGTGGGCGGTTTGCCAGGTGCGGATGATGACTTCGCCTACGCGGCCCATGGCCTGGCTGTCGCTGCTCATCATACTGATGGCGCCCAGGTCGTGCAGCACGTCTTCGGCGGCAATAGTTTCTTTTCGGATGCGGCTTTCGGCAAAGGCCAAATCTTCGGCAATGCCTGCGTCCAGGTGGTGGCAGACCATCAGCATGTCGACGTGTTCGTCGAGCGTGTTGACGGTATAGGGCATGGTCGGATTGGTGGAGCTGGGCAAAAAGTTGGCTTGACCCACCACTTTAAGAATGTCGGGTGCGTGGCCGCCCCCTGCGCCCTCGGTGTGAAAGGCGCAAAGCGTGCGGCCCCGGGTGGCGGCAATGGTGTTTTCCACAAAGCCCGACTCGTTGAGCGTGTCTGAGTGGATTGCCACCTGGGTATCGGTGGCGTCCGCCACGTCCAGGCAATTGCTAATGGCCGCGGGCGTGGTACCCCAGTCTTCGTGAAGTTTGAGTCCAATCACTCCGGCGTTGATCTGTTCGTGCAGCGCCGCAGGAAGGCTGGCGTTGCCTTTGCCCATAAAGCCCAGGTTCATGGGAAAGGCATCGGCCGCTTGCAACATACGTTCGATATTCCAGGCGCCCGGCGTGCAGGTGGTGGCAAAGGTACCGGTGGCGGGCCCGGTGCCGCCGCCCATCATGGTGGTCACACCACTGGCCAAGGCCTCTTCAATTTGTTGGGGGCAAATGAAGTGGATGTGGCAGTCAATACCTCCAGCGGTGACGATATTGCCTTCGCAGCTGATGACTTCGGTGCCGGGGCCAATAATGATGTCCACGCCGCTTTGCGTGTCCGGATTACCGGCTTTGCCTATGGCGACGACGCGACCACCCTTGAGGCCAATGTCGGCCTTCACGATGCCCCAGTGGTCCAGAATCAGGGCGTTGGTCATCACGCAATCCACAGCGCCTTCATGCCGTGTGCGCTGGCTTTGCGCCATGCCGTCGCGGATGGTTTTGCCGCCGCCAAACTTCACTTCTTCGCCATAGCTTCCCGCGGCCAGCGTAAAGTCTTTTTCCACTTCGATCAGCAAGCCGGTGTCGGCCAGGCGTACCCGGTCCCCCACGGTGGGGCCAAAAATCTCCGCATAGGCGCGGCGGTCTATCGTTGCCATTTAAAGTTTTCCTTGCGTGAGGCCGCGAAAGCCATACACCATGCGGTCGCCGGCGTAGTCCACCAGTTCCACAGTGCGTTCCTGCCCGGGTTCAAAGCGAACGGCAGAGCCAGACGCGATGTTCAGACGCATGCCCCGGGCCTGTGTCCGGTCAAAGCTGAGGGCGGCATTGGTCTCGGCAAAATGGTAGTGTGAGCCCACCTGAATCGGCCGGTCGGCGGTATTTTTGACCAGCAGGGTCAGCGTGCGTCGGTCGGCATTGAGTACGTGACTGCCTTCTGCAGTGATGATTTCTCCTGGAATCATGCCCAAGCCCTATCCGGCCAGTTGGGCCAACAGCACGCCGCCCCACAGCGCCAAAGCGACCCCGGCCAAACGCGGCCACCACGCGCTGTGCGCGCGCAATGCCAGACCCGCAAGCAGCCCGAGCCCATGCAAAACCACCGTGCCGGCCACCATGCCAACCAGTGCATCCACGGGGCTTGTGCCCGAAAACTCCAGGCCATGGGCCATTCCGTGGAACACGGCAAAGCCGCCAGCCAGCGCCGCAGCCACAACGCTGGGAAACCGCACGCGCGTGGCCACCAGCAAGCCCAGCGCCAATACGGTGGCCGCCACCAAGGGCTCCAGCGCGGGCAGGGTGATGCCCGACAGGCCCATCAATGCCGCGACCAGCAACATGTTGGCAAAGGCCAGAGGTGCCAGCCACACGCGCCGCGCGCTTAAAGCGCTCCAAAAGCCTACAGCCAGCATGGCGGCAAGATGGTCCAGGCCGGTAAAGGGATGCAGCAAACCATCGACCAAGCTCAGGGGGTGGTGATCTGCCAAGTCCGTGCCGACATGGGCCTGGGCCAGGTTGCACAGGCCCAGCGTGGCCGCGACAAACAGTGCTTTATTCAAAGATGGAAACATGGTTGTTTGCCTGTTTTTGGTGAAAGGTAAATAGGAAGTGCGAGCCTTGCGCCAGCGATCAGACGATCGGCTGGTGCACCGTGACCAACTTGGTACCGTCCGCAAAAGTGGCCTCCACCTGGATGTCCGGAATCATTTCGGCAATCCCCTCCATGACGTCGGCACGGGTCAGCACGGTGCGGCCTTCACTCATGAGTTGCGCCACCGTCTTGCCATCACGTGCACCCTCCATGACGGCGGCGCTGATCAGGGCAATAGCCTCCGGGTAATTCAGCAACAGGCCGCGGGCCTTGCGCCGCTCAGCCAATAGTGCAGCTGTAAATAGCAGCAGCTTGTCTTTTTCGCGGGGGGTGAGTTCCATAGGGGTGTAACGCGTCGAACGGGTATTTAAATATTTGAGCTCCGCATCATTAAGCAAAGCCCATGCCGATGAAGGAAAGCATACGCCAAAGGCCGGATGGCATGGATTCTGCAAAGGAATGCGGGCATGAGCCCTTGTGACCGGAGATCCCTACGATGAAGCCTAGCTGCCCCTCGGTGCACCACAAAACCGCATGGCAACGCATTGCAATGGTGCATTCGATGTCCCGGCCTCAACCATCCTCTCTCGCCAATGGTGGGAGCACACAAACGCACCGAATTGGTGAATGCAGCTTCGGGGCCGCCCTGTGACCGCGCCGCTGTCCCCGTCCGCTCTTTCCACCTTCACGCGGTCCGGCCAAGGGGAGGCGGTCTGGGTGGTGAGTTCAGATCGCGAGCAAGCGTCGGGCTTGGCCGAGTTGCTTGAAGATGCGGGGTACACGGCGGTCCGTTTGGAAAGCGCGGCAGACGTCCTTGCGCAAGCGGCCATGGGGTCCCCCGATCTGGTGCTCCTCGATACGCAATTGCGCGATGGCAGTGGCTTCGATTTGGCGCGACGCCTGAAAGCGTTGGCGCAAACCAGTCCGGCCCCCATCATCTTTTTGGCTGAAACCAGTCACCCTGAACATTTGGTGCAGGCGCTGGAGGTTGGGGCAGCAGACTGCATCAATCAACCTGCCAAACCCCACGAACTGCTGGCCCGGATGGCCTTGCATCTGGCGGGTGCGCGAGAGCGGCGGCAGGCGCGCAATGCCCTTGACGCCTTTGGCTACGCCACGCTCACGGTGCGCCCGCATGATGGCAAGCTGATGTGGCAAACGCCCTTGTCGCGAGACCTGCTGCAACGCTACTGCCCCAACCACCCGCCCTACGCTAGCCGCACGGCGCCTGAGGTGCAGGCTTGGCTGCAGGACTGTCTGAGCCGCCTGCAACAGGGTGATGCGCCGCGCCCACTGGTTTTGTCCCAGGGTGAGGGCGCACGTCTGACCCTGCGGCTGCACCAGCAAACCGGTGACAACGAAAACGCTGCACCCACCGGGGGTGATGAATGGGCAGGCGACGACTGGCTGATCGTCATGCGCGAGGTGTCGGACCAGGCAGTGATGCAAGCCATGCGCGACATTTTTGCGCTGACCTTGCGCGAGGCCGAGGTGCTGTACTGGGTGGTCAAGGGCAAAACCAACAAGGACGTGGGCGACATTTTGGGAAGCAGCCCGATGACCGTCAAGAAACATCTGGAGCGCGTGTTTGTCAAGCTCGGTGTGGAGACCCGCACGGCCGCCGCAGGCAAGGCCACCGCCCGCATTGCACAGCTGCAGCCGCAGTTCAGCGGCTAGGTGGAGTGGCAGAGAGCGGCTTCAGATTCCGGCTGGGCGGTGGGTGAAAATAGGGCCATGCCCAACGAATTACCCGAACCCCCAGCGCATCCGCCCGCGGGAGCGCCCACGCAGCCACGCAACCCTTTGCACGGCGTCACGCTTGAGGCCATGGTCACGGCGCTGGCCGATTTTTATGGCTGGGACGGTCTGGCACAGCACATTGCCATCCGTTGTTTTTCGGTTGACCCCAGCGTTTCTTCCAGCTTGAAGTTTTTACGCAAAACGCCATGGGCGCGTGACAAAGTGGAAAGCCTGTACCTTTTTATGCTGCGCGAGCAACGACGCGCGCGCTAAATCGCAGCGACGTGCCCCAGCGCACAAGGCTGGCCAACGCCCATCCATACGCCAGTCGGCGTATTTTCCAAGCGGTGGTTTCTCCCTAAAGTTGAACCAAGTTTCACCCAAGCCGTGCAGTCGGTCAACGGTGAAACGACTTGTTTCAACCACTGGAGGATTTTTCATGCATCGTCGTTTTACGCTCAAGGCGCTTTCTGCTGCCGTTGCCTTGGCTGGTCTGTCAGCCTTACCCGCGCACGCGGGTGACACCATCAAAGTTGGTGTTCTGCACAGTTTGTCCGGAACCATGGCCATTTCAGAAACCGTGTTGAAAGACACCGTGCTGATGGCGATTGACGAAATCAATGCCAAGGGCGGCTTGTTGGGCAAGAAGCTTGAGGCGGTGGTCGTGGACCCTGCGTCCAACTGGCCTCTGTTTGCCGAAAAAACCAAACAGTTGCTGGGCCAGGACAAGGTCGATGTGATCTTTGGTTGCTGGACCTCGGTGTCCCGCAAATCCGTGCTGCCAGTCGTCGAAGAAATGAATGGCCTGCTGTTCTACCCGGTGCAATACGAAGGTGAAGAGCTGTCCAAAAACGTGTTTTACACCGGTGCGGCGCCTAACCAGCAAGCCATTCCCGCAGTCGACTACCTGATGAGCAAAGACGGTGGCGGTGCCAAGCGCTGGGTATTGCTGGGTACCGACTATGTCTACCCCCGCACCACCAACAAAATCCTGCGCGCCTACCTGAAAAGCAAAGGCGTGGCGGACAAGGACATCGACGAAAAATACACTCCATTTGGTCATTCCGACTACCAGACCATCGTGGCAGACGTGAAGAAATTTGCCGCGGGTGGCAAGACCGCCGTGGTGTCCACTATCAACGGCGACTCCAATGTGCCGTTTTACAAAGAGCTCGGCAATGCAGGCCTGAAAGCCAAAGACGTTCCGGTGGTGGCTTTCTCGGTGGGTGAAGAGGAGCTGCGTGGCGTGGACACCAAGCCTCTGGTTGGACACCTGGCCGCATGGAACTACTTCATGTCGATCAAGAACCCCACCAACGACGCCTTCATCAAGAAGTGGTCGGATTACGCCAAAGCCAAAGGCATCGCCGGTCACAAGGACAAGCCTTTGACCAATGACCCAATGGAAGCTACCTACATCGGCATCAACATGTGGAAGCAAGCGGTTGAAAAAGCCAAGTCCACCGACGTGGACAAGGTCATCGCTGCCATGGCAGGCCAAACGTTCACGGCGCCTAGCGGCATCACCTCCAAGATGGACGAGAAAAACCACCACTTGCACAAGTCGGTGTTCATTGGTGAAGTCAAGGCGGACGGTCAGTTCAACGTGGTGTGGAAGACCCCAGGCCCGGTCAAAGCCAAACCATGGTCTCCTTTCATCGAAGGCAACGACAAAAAGCCTGACGAACCTGTGAAGAAATAAGCCCTTAGCAGGCGCTGAACCGCCGTCGCGGCTTTCGGGTGCAGGTTGGCCCAAAAGTTGCGACGGTTTTCTTATTTTTGAGGTGCTTGATGAAATTCAGATTGGGACTGCAGCTGCGGCTGTGGATGTTGGCGTGGAGTGTGTTTGGCGCTGCAGGCGCGCTCGCACTGAGCACCGACCAGGCGCAAAAAATGGCCGTGGGCGAGGGCGATGAACGCATTGCTGCATTGCAGGCCGCCGCCCTGAGCCCGGACGCGCAAACCTTGGTATTTATCCAGGCTCTGGCGGACGGGATGGTGAAACTGGTGGCGAGCAAGCCCGTGATCGTGCGTGACGGCCAAGGACAAGACGCCGTGAGTGGCGCACCAATTGTGATTCCGGCCGAAGCACTGCAATCCGCCGAAGACGTGATGGTGAACAACCGCATGCGCGGCGAGCTCGACAACGCGCTGGCTGCGCTCAAGCTCCTCAGCACCGACCCTGAGGTGCGCCGCGATGCCGCCAAAGCCTTGCAAGGCCAGGTGAGCGATGCGCAGCTGCCCTTGATTGACAAGGCACTGGCGCAAGAAACCGAATCCGATATCCGTGATCGCCTGGGCTTGCTGCGCGCCGCTGCATTGCTGTCCAGCGAAGACCCCACCAAGCGCCAGCAAGCCGCTGCGCTTTTGGGCCAAAGCGCGCAAGCCGCCACACAAACCTTGCTGGCCGAGCGCCTGCAAATCGAGACCGACGCCGCGGTCAAGCAAGCGCTCTACAAGAGCCTGCGCGAAGTCAAAGACCGTCTGGCCTGGGGCGACCGGCTGGGCGCCATCTTCAGCGGCATCAGCCTGGGCTCCATTTTGCTTTTGGTGGCGCTCGGTCTGGCCATTACCTATGGCCTGATGGGCGTCATCAACATGGCGCACGGTGAACTGATGATGATTGGCGCCTATGCCACCTATGTGGTGCAGGGTCTGTTTCAGAAATACCTGCCTGGGGCCTTTGAGTGGTATTTGCTGGCCAGCGTGCCGGTGGCATTTATGGTCTCAGCCCTGGTGGGTGCGGCGCTGGAGCGCAGCGTGATCCGGTTCCTGTATGGACGCCCCCTGGAGACCCTGCTGGCCACCTGGGGCATCAGCCTGATGCTGATGCAAGGCGTGCGCAGCTTGTTTGGCGCGCAAAACGTGGGTGTGGAAAACCCGAGCTGGATGAGTGGCGGCGTGCAACTGATGGGCAATTTGTCGCTGCCCTACAACCGCATCATCATCATTGCGTTTGCGTTGGCCGTGTTGCTGGCGGTGGCCTTGCTGGTGGGAAAAACCCGCTTGGGCTTATTTGTCCGGGCGGTCACCCAAAACCGGCCGATTGCCTCGTGCATGGGCGTGAATACGGCGCGTATTGACACCTATGCCTTTGCGCTGGGCTCCGGCATTGCCGGGCTGGCGGGTTGTGCGCTTAGCCAGGTGGGCAATGTGGGTCCTGACCTAGGGCAGAGCTACATCGTTGATGCGTTCATGGTCGTGGTGCTGGGTGGCGTGGGGCAACTGGCGGGCACCGTAGTGGCCGCACTCGGCCTGGGCGTGCTCAACAAATTCCTCGAAGGCCTGGCTGGCGCGGTGCTGGCCAAAATCGCCGTTCTTTTATTCATCATCATCTTCATCCAAAAGCGCCCCCAAGGCATTTTTGCCATGAAGGGCCGGAGTGCAGAAGCATGAGCGCGCTGATTCTTCCAAGCCCTGCCCCGGTGCTGAGTCGCACGGGCTGGGCTACGTGGCTGGCTGCGGTTGCGCTGCTGTGTGGTCTGGTGCCCGTGCTCAATCTATGGGTGCCTGAGGGCAGTGTCTTTCACCTGAGCGACTTTGCCGTGGGGCTGGTCGCCAAGATCATGTGTTACGCCATGTGCGCGTTGGCCATGGATTTGATCTGGGGCTACACCGGCATCCTGAGCCTGGGGCACGGCCTTTTCTTTGCGCTGGGTGGCTATGCGATGGGCATGTACCTCATGCGCCAGATCGGGCTGGATGGCAACTACAAGAGTGCTTTGCCGGATTTCATGGTTTTTCTGGACTGGAAAGAGCTGCCTTGGCACTGGGCGCTGAGCGGCAGTCTGCCCGCGACGCTGTTGTTGGTGGTGGCCGTGCCAGGGCTGGTGGCATTGGTCTTTGGATTCTTTGCTTTCCGGTCGCGCATCAAGGGGGTCTACTTTTCAATCATCACCCAGGCGCTCACCTTTGCGGCCATGCTGCTGTTCTTTCGCAATGAGACCGGTTTTGGTGGCAACAATGGTTTCACCGATTTCAAGCGTTTGGCCGATATTCCGATTGCCACGCCGGGCATGCGCATGGCCTTGTTTGTGTTGACCGCTGCCTGTTTGCTGGGGTTTTACCTGCTGGCGCGCTGGTTGGTGTCGTCCAAGTTTGGCCGGGTGTTGCAGGCCATTCGCGATGCCGAGTCGCGCGTCATGTTCAGCGGCTATTCGCCACTGGGCTACAAGCTGGCGATCTGGACCTTGTCGGCGATGGTTTGCGGCGTGGCTGGCGCCTTGTACGTGCCGCAGGTCGGCATCATCAATCCCAGCGAAATGAGCCCGGCCAACTCGATTGAAATTGCGGTATGGGCGGCAGTGGGCGGGCGTGCCACGCTCATTGGTCCCATTGTGGGGGCGTTTTTGGTGAACGGCGCCAAGAGCTGGCTGACCGTGACCTACCCCGAGTTCTGGCTCTATTTCTTGGGCGCATTGTTCATCGGTGTCACGCTGTATCTGCCTCAGGGCGTGGTCGGCTTGGTCCGCAAACTTCGGGGAGGCCAGGCATGACGCCCGATCTGTTGGAAGCAGGTGCCCAGCGCTTGCAGGCCCGCGCGCCAGCGCAGCTCGGTGGTCAGACGGCCGCTGGCGGCCAGAACGCCGGATTTGCACGGGTGCGCAGTTCGCACGAGGTAGACCTTACGCACGGGCGCATCCTGTACCTCGAAGACGTCAACGTCAGCTTTGACGGTTTTAAGGCCATCAAGCACCTGTCTTTGGACATCGCCCCAGGCGAGTTGCGCTGCATCATCGGTCCCAACGGCGCGGGCAAGACGACCATGATGGACATCATCACCGGCAAGACCCGTCCCGATTCGGGCAGCGTCTACTTTGGCAGCACGATTGACCTGCTGCGCCACAGTGAGCCCGAGATTGCGCAACTGGGCATAGGCCGCAAGTTCCAGAAGCCCACGGTGTTTGAGCAGCTCACGGTCTATGAAAACCTGGAACTGGCGCTCAAAACCCACAAGGGCGTGCGCGCATCGCTGTTCTTCAAACGTACGTCCGAGCAGGCCGACCGGCTGTGCGAGGTGCTGCAAACCATCCAGTTGCAGAGTAGCCTGAGCCGCCAGGCCGGCCTGCTCAGCCACGGCCAGAAGCAGTGGCTGGAGATCGGCATGCTGTTGATGCAGGATCCGAAGTTGCTCTTGCTCGATGAGCCGGTGGCCGGTATGACGGACCAGGAAACGGAGCGCACGGCCGAGCTGTTCTTGAGCCTCAAGGGCAAGCACTCGCTGGTGGTCGTGGAGCACGATATGGCTTTTATCAAGGCCATCTCTGACACCGTCACGGTGCTGTGCGAAGGCTCAGTGCTGGCGCAAGGGCCGCTGTCCCAGGTTCAGGCCGATGAGCGGGTGATTGAAGTTTATTTGGGGCGCTAGCACTATGAGTTTGTCGGTCAAGGGAATTAACCAGTACTACGGTGGCTCGCACATCTTGCGTGATGTGAGCCTGGAGGCTTCACCCGGCAAGGTGACGGTGATTTTGGGGCGCAACGGCGTGGGAAAAACCACGCTGCTGAAGTCGCTTATGGGCTTGGTGCCCATCAAGACTGGCACCATCACGCTGGACGGCGTGGTCTTGCAGGGTGCCACGCCCTACGAGCGGGCCCGCGCTGGTCTGGGCTATGTACCGCAGGGCCGCGAAATTTTTGGACGCTTGACGGTGCAGGAAAACCTGGCGATGGGCTTGGCGGGCAAGCCATCCTCCACGCCATTGCCGCCTGAGTTGTTTGAATGGTTCCCGGTGCTGCACGAGATGCGCCACCGCCGGGGTGGTGACTTGTCGGGTGGCCAGCAGCAGCAATTGGCGATCGCACGGGCCTTGGCCGCAGGTCCCAAGGTGCTGGTGCTCGATGAACCCACCGAAGGCATCCAGCCCAGCATCATCAAAGACATTGGCCGTGTCATACGCATGTTGGCGGACAAGGGCTCCATGGCGATTGTGCTGGTGGAGCAGTATTACGACTTTGCCCGGGAGTTGGCCGACGATTACATCGTCATGGAACGGGGCTCCGTGCTGGCCCAAGGGCGCGGTTCCAATATGGAAATTGACGGGGTGCGCGAGCTGGTCGCGATCTGAGTCGCGGCTGGGGGCGCAATGGGGCCTACATGGCCCAGATGCGCGGCGATGTGGCCGCCATATTCCACACCGCGCTGCGCCACGCCAGACGGACCTGGCGCAGCAGTCCCATGACCGCCTCGACCTGCGGGGCTATCACGCGCACCACCACGGTTTGGGGGTTGGGGCTGGTGGCGCCTGCCGTGGCCACCAAGCCATGCGCAGCGATCACTTCGCGCGCAGCGTCAAGGGCGACGGCCTTATCATCCCGGCCCATGGCTTCGCCGCTGACCAGGTACATCGTGGCCCAGCAGCGCATACCCGCCAGGGCGGCCGGGCCATCCAGCAACAGCGCGTCGTCTGCCGCAACGCGGCCGCGTTCCAGCCAGACGCCCGGCAGTTCCAGATGCTGCTGCACGAAGCCCTGTACAAAAGGCAGATTGGCGTGCGGCAAGCCCAGTGCCGTGACGTCCCAGCCCATCAGCTGTGCCTCGGGGGCAAGGTCCAGGGTGAGGTGGTTTTCAGCGTGGCAACCGCTGTAGCAAATGGTCTCCAAGGGCAGCCATTCCAGTCGCGCGTTGCCCTCCAGGGACAGCTGTGTGCGCTGCAGGGCTAACGCACCGTCACTTCGGTAAAAGCGTGTCGCACCCGGGGTGGTCACCAGGCCATGGGTGCCGGGGGCGGCCCGCAGCGCGATCTCCAACGTGTCGCCGCCGACCAAGCCGCCGGGCGGGTGTACCAGCACGTTGTGGCAGACCGCGTCACCCTCAGGGTACAGACTTTGCAAAATACGCAAAGGACCGCTGTGCGCATGCCGCGCCACGGTGCGCGCGGCGTGGAGCTCGTAGTCAAGTTGTAGCTTGGCGTGCCAGGACATGGGAGGGGGATGGGACAGAACAGGAGCCTGCGCTGGCACTCTTAGCCAGCGTGGGGTACCGCTTCAATGGTAACGGTCTGCGCCGGGACTCAGAAAACTGCGACCCACAGACGGTCACTGCTCTGCGGCATTTTGCTCCGCCCGCTGCTCCGCCTTGACTTGCTCCGCGATCGCTTCGACTTGTTCGTCCGTCATTCCGAATTTCGCCTGCATTTGCTTCAATTTGGCGTGCTCTTCTGCCGTAACGACGCCATCCGCCAGAATCTCGCGCACCTCGGTTTCATACATGGCCTCGCGCCGCTGGACCTGTGCGGTGTAGGCCGTGGCGACCACGCCGGTCAGGATGGCTGCCAGTGCGATGGCCAGTACCTGGGTCACCACCACCAGCACCACGCCGAGGTAGGAGACAGGGTCGACATTGCCCCAACCGGAAATGATGGTCAGGATGAACCAGTGCATGGCCGCCGGGATGGACGGAAAGACTTCAGGCTGGTCGTGACCTTCAATGATGTAGATGAGCGATGAAAACAAAAGGCAGCTGATCAGCAGCAGAAACATGGCTGAAGAGAAAGAGTCCTTCTCCGCCTTGATGGCCTCAAACATGTCGTCCATGGCGCTGTTGTAGCGCGACAGCTTGAAAATCCGCAACAACCGGAACATCCGAAGCACCCGTAAATCCGCGCCCGGGAAAATAAGTTGCAGATAAAAAGGAACGGTACTGAAAAAATCGACCATGCCGAACATACTAAAAAGGTATTCTTTGCGCCCGCGCCACGCACTTCCGGGTGCCACCGGGTACTTGGCACCACAAGACCAAACCCGCAACACGTATTCGACCGAGAACACCATCACACTCACCAGGTCAAAGTAGTGAAAGTAGTTGGCATAGGCCTCATGCAAGTCGTGCATGGACTCCAAAATAATGGCCAGTACATTGGCCACCACGAGGCTTGCAATGAAAATTTCGCACGCTCTGCTGGCCCTATCCGATACAGCACCGTCCAAAATTTCAAAAACACGGCGCTTAAGGCGCATGGAAGCGGTGGGTCCCTCGGGTGGAACTGTCGAATGCGTGGTCATTTCTTCTTTTTCTCGGCTTCATCGATGAACAGCTGCACCTGGGCATCTGACAGTCGGTATTGGGCCTGGAGCTTTTTCAGCGAGGCGCGCTCGGCATCCGAGACAACGCCGTCCGCCAGCACCGCGCGCAACTGACTTTGGTAGGCGGCCTTTTTCCGGGACATTTGGTTTGAGAAGGCGGATGCCACGATACCGGTCATGATCGCCGCCATGCACACGCCCAAAAAGCCGGTGAGCAAGGCAATCACTTCGCCCGCCTTCGTGACCGGCTCCACATTGCCGTAGCCAGCAGTGATCGTGACGATGGACCAATAGATCGAGTGCGGTATCGATCCAAAAAACTCGGGTTGCTCATGACCTTCGGCAAAATGCATGAGGGACGCTGAAACGATGGTGGCAATCAGCAGCAAAAAGGCGGCGGATCCAAAGGCGCGCCGCTCCGAATACACCGCATGAAACAGGTCTTGCAAGGCCGTGTTGTACTTGGAAAGCTTGAGAATCCGCAGCAGTCGCAGTACCCGAAGAATGCGCAGGTCAAGCGCCGGAAAGAAGACATGCAGGTAGTGCGGCATGGTGGCAAAAAAATCAACCAGACCGAAGGGGCTGAAAATATATTGACGCCGCCCCTTCCAGGAACCACCGGCTTCTGGGCCAAACTTCGCGCCCAGCGACCACACGCGAAGGCCATATTCCAGGGTGAAAAACATCACACTCCAGAACTCAAGCTCATGGAAGAAGTCCCGGTACACCGCATGAATCTCAGGCACGGAGTCCAGGATCACCGCCGAACAGTTCATTAGCACCACAAAGGTAATCAGCCACTCGACGTAGCGGCTCACCTTGTATTTTGGAGATCCTTCCAGGATCTCCATCAAAGCACGTTTCGAGTCATTCATCATTTATCAAAAGCCAAGCTATCCCGAGGCCTGCAGTTCGCAAAGCCTTCGATTGTCCGCGCAAGCGGGAAGGCATTGATTACAGTATTGCAACGGCTGTGAAATTTTTGCCTTAGCCTTTGATTTGGCGCCACAAGGCCACCTCAGTGGCTGACAGGCGGTCTTTCCCCACCGCAACGGCGTCAAAAGCTGCCGGATCGGTCAGCATGGCGAGCTGGCGAATCTGGCTGAGCAAGGACTTGTAATGCTCGACGGCCAGCTCCGGCTTCTCTGCAATCGTGTTGATGGGCAGCGACTGCAATTTGGACTCTTTCTCAAGCTCGTGCTCGATCAGTTTGATCAGCGCTGAAATCTCAGCCTCATTCAAGTGGAGTCGAAGTGCCTCACGCCGGATAATGACAACCTCGTCGGGGTCAATGACACCGTCTTTGAGGATGTTGTAGAGGTTGTTTTTCAGTTCTTCGCGTTCTTTGTGCAGCTCGTCGCTGAAGGCCGAGGACAGCAGTGCTGCGGGAATCGCAAAAATACCAATACCAATAAAGGCCAGCACGATCGTCATGACGCGGCCGGCAGTGGTGACTGGCGAAATATCGCCATAGCCGACCGACGCCAAGGTAATTACCGCCCAGTAAATTGAGGTGGGGATGTTCTCGAACTTATCCGGCTGCGCCTCGTACTCAAACAGGTAGCCCAAGGATGCGGTCAGCACCACCAGCAACAGCATGATGAAGGCTGCCGCGGCAATGACAGGCCATTCGCGCGCAATCACCTTGCCGAGCGTGGCGGTGGCATCGTTACCCCGGGTCAGCTTGAGCAATCGGGTCAGGCGGAACACCCGCAAAAAGCGCAAATCGAGCAGGTGGTGCAAAAACACTTCCAGGAAAAACGGAAGGATCGCCAGCAGGTCAATCACAGTCGAAGGCGATTTGGCCTGCCGCCAGCGGCCTGCCAGGGCGCCCTTGAAGCCAGGCTCTTCGACACAGGAATACATGCGCATGCAGTACTCAATGGTGAAAATCGCCACCGCCACGGCGTCGATTATCACGAACTCCACATTCAGCAGGTAAGAGATGCTGTGCACTGATTCCAGTATCACGGCCAGCACCGAAATCAACACCCACACCGCGATGAAGTTCTCAAAGAGCTCCTGCAATTTGCCACCGTAGTCGCTAACAAAGATCAGCGCGTGGATTTTTTGGCGGAAGGTGCGGCCCTGGTTCTTGGCAGCAAATTCCTGGTAGGCCGGTACAACGATGCGAAACAGCTTGAGAATTCGCAGCAGCCGCAGCGCCCGCAATACCCGCAGATCGATGGGCAAAAATGCCTGCAGATAAAACGGAGCCACCGCCAGAAAGTCGATGATGGCAAACGGACTGCTTACATAGGCCAGGCGGGCATTTTTGCGGGCTTTGAACTCTGCATCTTCGGGCGCGAGGTAAAGGCGTACCAGGTATTCGACAGTGAAGATGCCAATCGAAAAAATGTCGAAATAGTGGAACCATTCCCGGTTGGGGTCGTAAATGCCGGGGACATGTTCAAACACCAAGGTAAACAAGTTGGCAACAATCAGCAAGCCAATCCACTTGTCAATGCCTTTTTGGTGGTTGCCAGGAATCGTGGGGTCGAGCAGCCAGGAATAGAGCCATTTGCGCATGGGCAAATCATGCGAAATATTCGCCTCGGTCGGCGCTTGGCCCATCAGCGACTTGATGTCAAGATCCTTGATGGAAAGGGTTTTTGTATTTTCTGCAGGCAGGGCTTGTTGTTGGTCCATGGTGCACCTCAGAATTCAAGTTCGGCGATTTTGACGGCGTACGAACCCTTGTCGCAGACCGCAATTTTTAACTGTACTTTTTCCGCGATCAGGTCGGTCGCCATCAGTTGGGATGTGACGCTCGCGATAGCAGAACCCGGAGGATTGGGCGTAACCTTGTCAAAAACAATGGAGCCCACCAGGCTGTTGTCGGACGGATCGCATGCCGGGATAAAGACAGGGGGCTTTCCGGTAAACGGGTTGACCATGTCTTTGAACTCAGTCTGCGTGGTCAATTGCTCCAGGCACGCGCCCCAGGTGTTGGCGCTGGCCACAGCCGGCGCGGTGCTTGCCGGTGGTGCGTCAGTGCTGGCTGCTGCGGCCTCGCTTGCCGGTTCAGCTGCGGCGGGTGCGGCCGCAGCGGCCTTGGTGCCGCCGGCACAGGCTGAAAGCGCGTAGCCCGGCTCAAAGCGCTTGGCACTTTCTTTTGTCAGCCAGGCGGCCCATTGTTCGCCATTGCGTTTGGTGCCTTCGGTCTTCAGGGCTTGGTTGCGCGCTACAACGCCTAGCCAGGTCACCGCTACCAGTACAAAAGCGATAAACACTATGAAACCCGTGTCGCCTGCAGTCCATGCTTTCGGTGCCACTGTGTTTGGCGGCTCAGTTAATGCGTCCATTTTTTCACTCTTCTGCTGGTTGAAAGATTGTTTGGCGGCCCACGACTTATGGGCATCGGGATCGAGCGGGCAAATGATATGAGAAAAAATAGGGTTATTGCGAAATTCAGCAAATTCAGCTGCTCAATTGCCAAAATAAGATTATTCATTCCACGCCCCAAAACACGGCGTGAGTACTCAGCGGCCTCGGGAA
This sequence comes from Rhodoferax sp., assembly GCA_029866205.1. Lineage (GTDB taxonomy): Bacteria > Pseudomonadota > Gammaproteobacteria > Burkholderiales > Burkholderiaceae_C > Allorhodoferax. Next base: position 70,348 of record JARWZT010000008.1, on the reverse strand, counting down.
CTCCGTTGTGCCCAGTCCGTGAAGCCCAGTAGCAAGCGCCCGAGGCTGAATGCGTTACGGTTCTAGGTAGGCCCTTGCCGGCGCAATCTCTATACACTTTGCAGCGCGTACCACCACGCCAAATTTAAAGGAGACGCCCATGGGCCTGAGTACCCACGTTTTGGACACCATGCATGGCAGCCCGGCGGCCGGCATGGCGGTGGCGCTTTACACCACCTCGGTGCACGATGGGTCGCGTACCTTGGTCAAGCGCCTCGTGCTGAATACCGATGGCCGCAACCCCGATGGCCTGCTCTACGACACGCAAAGTCTGAAAAAAGGCACCTACCGGCTGGTGTTTGATGTTGCCGCGTATTTCCGGGGGCGCGGGGTGGAACTCCCCGAGCCGCCGTTCCTGGACCAGGTCAGTCTGGATTTCGGTGTGGCCGATACAAGCCAGCACTACCACGTGCCGCTCTTGGTGAGTCCCTGGAGCTATTCGACGTACCGTGGTTCTTAAGTGCGGCGCAATTTCGTCGGTATGCCGCAGCCCAAAGCCTTACAGCTGGCCTTCAGACAGGGTGTCCAGCTGAAAACGCCCGGTCTTGTGCCACAGCCAGGTGTCGGTGTACGTCACTTGGCCCATGCGCACCGGTGCCGGGTAAGGTGCGGCAGCCCGTACAGTGCGCTCGATTTCCGCCATGACGGCCGGTACATGTTTGGGTGCGCGCATCCAGCGCACGTCGGTGACGGCACCCTGGTGGTTAATGTCGACCTGCAACACCCCCACCGCCTGCAGCATGGGAGGCATCTTGCCTTTGAAGACGCGTTCGCGCAGCCGTTCGTAGAGGTGCGTGGCGGCATCGCGCCGGTAGTCGCGCGCAGTGCCGGCCTGCGAAACAAAGGCAGGGACCACGACGGCGGGGGCCGCAGGGGCAATCTCCATCGGTTCTGGGGGTTTCGGGGCAACGGCTACCGCGGGGGCGGGGGGCGGCTTCACGGCCACCGGCGCGGGCGCAGTGGCGCAGCCCGCCATGGCGCAGGTGACAGCCAGGGCGCTGAGCGCCTTGTAATGTTGGGACAGCCCAGCGGCCGTCAATCGCAAAACAGTCATGAGGTGTCTCCTGGAGCGTCTTTGTGTTTGGCGAGCCCATCTTGCCTGCAAGGCGCACCATGCAGCGTTTGATCGCTCAACTTTTCTCGCAATTGGCGCACGGTAACGCCATTTTGGTGCGCGTGCAAGCCACCCGGGGCTCCGTGCCCCGCGAAGTAGGCGCCTGGATGGCGGTTTTTGCCGATTCCACCGTCGCAACCGTGGGCGGTGGGCGTCTGGAGCTTGACGCCATCGCCCACGCCCGCGCCCTGTTGCACAACCCGGCGCTTGTGCGCATCCAGCATTACGCCTTGGGCCCGAGTTTGGGGCAGTGCTGCGGTGGTCAGGTGACGCTGGCGTTTTCGCCGGTAACCGCCCAAGACCAAGCGGCACTGACGTTGGCCTTGCGACCGGCCCAGGTGCCAGTGGCCTTGTTTGGCAGCGGCCATGTGGGTACGGCCCTGGTACAAGTGCTGGGCCTGTTGCCTGTGGATCTGACCTGGATTGACAGCCGCGACCAGGCATTTCCGCCCGGCTTACCCGCCAACGTGCATTGTGAGCACTCCAGCCCGGTACAGGGCGCCGTCGCTCAGCTCGCGAGCCAGTCGCGCGTGTTGATCATGAGTTTCAGCCACGCCGAAGACTTGGACATCGTCCATGCCTGCCTGCTGCGCCAACGCGCCCAGGCCGATTTGCCCTTCATCGGGCTTATTGGCAGCAAGACCAAATGGGCTACTTTTTGTCACCGGCTGGAGGCCAGGGGCTTCACGCCCGCAGAGTTGGCGCAGGTCACTTGCCCGATCGGTGTGCCAGGCATTTACGACAAGCGCCCTGAGGTGATTGCCGTGGCGGTGGCCGCGCAATTGATGATGGTTGCCGCGTAGGCGCCGCGTCGCAAACCGGGCTGCCTACAATTTCCCCCACTGGAGAATCTCCGCATGGAATCGTATTTACTGGACTGGGCCAATTTGCTCTTGCGTTGGGCGCACGTGGTGACCGCCATTGCTTGGGTGGGCTCGTCGTTTTATTTTGTTTTTTTGGACAGCAGCCTCACCCCCCCTGAGGATGAAGACCTCAAACGCCAAGGCGTCAGCGGCGAGCTTTGGGCCGTGCATGGAGGCGGTTTTTACCATCCTGTCAAATTTGCGGTGCGTCCCCCGCAGCTGCCCGATCATTTGCACTGGTTTTACTGGGAAAGCTACAGCACCTGGTTGACCGGCTTTTCCTTGTTCACCATTTCCTACCTCTGGAACGCGGGCACCTATCTGGTGGACAAATCGGTGATGGACTGGTCACCCTCGGCTGCCGTCGCCGTGGCGCTGGGATTTTTGGTGGTGTTCTGGTTGGCCTATGACGCCGTATGCCGAATTTTTGGCCAGCGCGACGGCGGCGACCGCGTCGTAGGGGTGTTGGTCGCGCTGCTGGTGTGCGTGGCGTCTTGGCTGGCTTGCCACTGGTTTGCGGGGCGCGCGGCTTTTTTGCTGGTGGGCGCCATGATCGCCACCAGCATGAGCGCCAATGTGTTCTTCTGGATCATTCCTGGCCAAAAAACGGTGGTTGAGAGCATCCGCGCCAACCAGCCGGTCGACCCTATTCACGGTAAACGCGGCAAGCAGCGCAGCGTGCACAACACCTATTTCACGCTGCCCGTGTTGTTTGCCATGCTCAGCAACCACTACAGTTTTACTTATAGCAACCCGCACAACTGGCTGGTGCTGATTGCCTTGATGTTTGCGGGCGCGGCCATACGCCAGTTTTTTGTCTTGCGCCACGGCTTCAAGCTCGGGCGTAATCTGCACCCTTGGCCCTATGCGGCTGCAGGCGTGTTGGCCATTGTGGGCGTGCTGGTGGCGCTGGTTCCAGCGCCTGTGGCTCCTGCTGCGGCGCAGAGCCAAATGCCGGTGGGTTACGCCACGGTACAGCCCATCTTGGCGCAGCGTTGCTACCCTTGCCACGCAGAGCAGGTGCAAATGAAAAATGTGCGATTCGACTCGCCCCAATCCGTGGCCACGCACGCTCAGGGCATTTATCAGCAAGCCGTGCTCACGCGTGCCATGCCCATGAACAACGCCACCCAAATTACCGAAGCCGAGCGCGACACCCTCAAGCGTTGGTTTGAAGGCGGCGCCAAGCTGGATTGATCAGGCGGCGGGTACGCCGTGGTCGTAGGTGGACACGCCACTGTGGTCGGGCCAGCGGGGCAGGGTGCCCAGACCCAGCAGGCCCAGCGCCATACCGATGTGCAGCAGGTCGCCGGGTACCAGCACGCCAGCGACCGACACCTTGGCTGCGAACAGTAGCAGTCCGGCCAGCATCAGCGCCCCCGCCAGAGCGCCGCGCCACAGTCCTGCGCGTGCCAGTGTGAACACCAAAGCGACCACAGACACCACGGCCAGGCCGTCGGCCACGACGCGCTTTTGCCCGGCACCCACGATCAGCACGCCCAAAACGGCCATGAAACACATAAAAATCCAGGCAAAGCGCGTGCTGCGGGTCACCAGCGCGTCCGGCCAGACCACCGCGACCGCCAACAGCGGGAATGCCGCCATGGCGCCCAGCATGGACGCAAACTGATGCCAGGTGGGCAGTGGGTACAGGCCCGAGAAGCGCAATACGCCCAGCAAGGCCGCCGCCGCAAACAGCGCGCAGGCCAGGCGCAGCGCCACCGGGGCTTGCGTACGGCTGGCCAGCCACAGGGTCACCAGACACAAGAAACCGTCAGTCAAAGCCAGGCTAGACACGGGCCGCTCCTTGCACCCGGGGGTGCAGCCAGGCATAGCCGAGCGCGCCGTAGACCAACACCATGGCGGTGGAGAAGCTGATCCGCTGCACCGGCGTAAAGCCTTTTTGGGCAAACAGGAAGTACATCAATAGCAGCGTTCCCACCACAGTAATGGCCACCGCCACCCGGCGCATCGCCTGGGGCGCGGGCGTGGCAAAGCGAACAAACTTGTGCGCCTCAAAATTCGCTGCCACGGGTCCCGCTTCGGGCGGTTGCCAGCCCGGGCCTGCAAAAAAGCACATCAGCTTGTTGCGCCAGCCGGCGGTGGCACGCGCCTGCGCCACGATGGCAAAGTAATGGTGCACATTGCCCCATACCGCGTTCCAGCTGTGCAGCGGCTTGCGCACGCCGTACATGGGCGGCTCATCGGCGCGCTCGTCGGCATAGGTGCCAAACATGCGGTCCCAGATGCTGAAAATGCCGCCGTAGTTTTTGTCAATGCAGTAGTCGTTTTGGCCATGGTGCACCCGGTGGTTCGATGGGGTGACCAAAAACAGCTCCAAAAACCCCAAGCGTCCGATCAGCCGCGTGTGCACCCAAAACTGGTAAACGAGGTCGATGATCGCCACCGTCAAAAACACCTTGAGCGGAAACCCCAGCAAGGCCAGCGGCACATAAAAAACCCAGCGAAAGTAAAAGCCGGTAGACGACTGGCGCATGGCGGTCGACATATTGAACTCTTCGCTGCTGTGGTGCACCACGTGCGCCGCCCACAAAATATTGATCTCGTGGCCGCTGCGGTGCACCCAGTAGTAGAAAAAGTCGTACAGCACCAGTGCCAACACCCAGGTCAAGGGATTGCTGGTGTCCCAGGTGAAAGCGCCAAAACGCTCGACCAATATGGCATACATGGCCACGCTGATGGCGCCACCGATGGTGTTGACGAATTGGCTCACGGTGCCGATGTTCATCGAAGTGAGCGTGTCCTGAAACCGGTAAACCTGGATGCCCCGCCGGTGCGCGACCCACATTTCAATGCCGACCAACAGGAAGAAGACAGGTATCGCAAAAAGATAGGGGCTCATCAGCAGGGCTCCGGAAAAGTAATAGGGCTAGGCGCCAACCATGGCAAAAGCAGCCGCGACTGTAAGTGAGAGAGTCCGCCACTCTATGCGGGTTAACCCCCGTTTCGGGGTGCGGGGTGTCACAAAGGTTCTAAAAATAAGACTATATGTCTGATTTTGCAGATTTTGGTGCATCGTCCCGTGATTTTGTGGGCGCAACAGCCGGGTAGCTATGCCCCCAGCACCAACCTCAACGCCAGGCCCGCAAACACCACGCTGGCCAGGCGGTTGAGCCGCACCTGTGCATGCGGCGAGTGAAGCAAGAGCTGACCGAAGCGCCCGGCCAGCAGTGCGATGGCGCCAAAGGTGAGCAAGGTGGCCAGCATGAAAACGCCCCCAAGTTGCAGGATTTGCAGCGCCACGGGGCCGCCCGCAGGTTCCACGAACTGCGGCAAAAAAGCCAAAAAAAACAGAGCGACCTTGGGGTTGCTGATGTTCATCAGCACGCCACGAAGGTAAGTTTGGGGTGCCCCCAAAGGTGGCGGTGTCTCCGTGTCCTGCAGGCCGGCCGCGGCGCGCCAGGACAGCCAGGCGAGCCACAACAAATAGGCGGCGCCCAGTATTTTGAGGAAGGTGAAGGCGGCGCTCGACGTGGCCAGCAGCGCCGCCAGCCCCAGCGCCACGGCTGCCGTATGGAACAACAAGCCGCTGCACAGTCCCAGCACCACCAGCAGCCCCGCCCGCGCCCCGTGCGCCGCGGCGTGCAGCAGCACAAACACATTGTCGGGTCCGGGTACCAGCGCCAGCAGCACCGAAGCCGCGAAAAACGCCAGGGCGGTGGAAGCGCTCAGCAGAACCACCGGGTTAGCCCGCGCCGGCCGCCAAGGTCTGGGCCATGGCATTGTGTTGCTCGATCAGCGGCCAGAGGTCGACGGTGGTCAACTGCCCTTCGTGGACCACCACCCGCCCGTTCACCACGGTGTAGGCGGCGTTGGCACTGGCGCAGAGCATCAGGCTGGCCACCGGGTCGTGCACCGCCGCACCCGCAAACTGCAGGCTGCGCAGGTCAAACAAGGCCAGGTCGGCACACATGCCGACCTTGATTTGTCCGATGTCGGTTCGCCCCAGTACCTCGGCTCCGCCCCGTGTGGCCAGGGCCAGGGCATCGCGGGCGGTCATTTCCATGGGGGCGGTGTCGCAGCCAAATCGGGTCTGGCCGTGGGCGTCAAGTGTGGGCGACTCCAGCGATTTGCGCAGGCGCGCCAGCAGCATGGCCTGGCGCGCTTCGGCCAACAGGTGTGCGCCATCGTTGCTGGCGCTGCCGTCCACCCCCAGCCCCACCGGCACGCCCGCAGCCAGCATTTTGCGCACCGGTGCAATGCCGCTGGCCAGGCGCATGTTGCTGCAGGGGCAATGTGCCACGCCGGTCCGGGTCGCGGCAAACAGGCTAATTCCTTCGTCATCGAGCTTGACGCAGTGCGCGTGCCAGACATCGTGGCCCAGCCAACCCAGCTCTTGGGCGTATTGCGCCGGCGTGCAGCCAAATTTTTCGCGGCTGTAGGCAATGTCGTGGTCGTTTTCGGCCAGGTGCGTGTGCATACGCACGCCGTATTGGCGGGCCAACTCGGCCGAGGTCTTCATCAGGTCGCGGCTCACGCTGAAGGGAGAGCAGGGCGCCACCGCCACTTGTGTCATCGCGCCGTGGGCGGCGTTGTGGTACCGCTCCACCACGCGCTGGGTGTCTTTCAAAATGGCGTTTTCGTTTTCCACCAGGTGGTCCGGTGGCAGGCCGCCCTGGCTCTGGCCTACGCTCATGCTGCCGCGGGTGGCCACAAAGCGCATGCCAATGGCCCGCGCCGCCTCAATGCTGTCGTCCAGCGTCACGCTGTTTGGGTAGATGTAGAGGTGGTCGCTGCTGGTGGTGCATCCACTCAGCAGCAACTCCGCCATGGCGACCTGGGTGCTGGTGTAAATCATGTCTGGCGTGAGGCCGCCCCAGATCGGGTACAGGCCGCGCAACCAGCCAAAGAGCTCGGCGTTTTGCACCGACGGTATCGCCCGGGTGAGCGATTGGTACATGTGGTGGTGGGTGTTGACCAAACCCGGCACCAGCAGGTGGTGGCGCGCATCGATCACCGTGTCCGCCGTGTGCGGCAGGGTATGCACCGGACCGATTGCCGCGATCTGGCGGTCCCGCACCAAGACCGACGTGCTGTGCAACTCGGTGCGTGCATCGTCTTGGGTGGCCACGGTGTGGGCGTTGTGAATGAGCAGGGTGGACATGCGGGCATTGTGCCGCAGCCCTGTCGCGGGCCCGGGCCCCTATCATCTGGTGTATGACCTTTTCCACTGACCCCCGCGCTTTTTTGCAAACCCTGTTTCAGGCAGCCGTGACGCGCGCCTTGCCGTTGCACAACACGGCGGCCTTTTTGCCCCCGCCACCCACGGGACGTACCCTGGTGCTGGGTGCGGGTAAAGCCGCAGGCGCGATGGCGCAAGCGGTGGAAGCGCTGTGGCCGTTAGACGCACCACTTTCGGGCCTGGTGGTCACACGTTACGGCCATACGCCGCCCCGCCCGCAAGGCCTGGCGCAACGCATTGAGGTCGTCGAGGCCGCGCACCCGGTACCTGACGCGGCAGGCCTGACCGCTGCGCAACGTATCTTGGCACTCACCCAGGGACTCACCGCCGACGATCTGGTGTTGTGCCTGATCTCAGGCGGCGGATCGGCGTTGCTGACCCTGCCCGCCGAGGGCCTGACACTGCAAGACAAGCAGCGCATCAACCAGCAGCTGCTTGACAGTGGTGCACATATTGGCGAGATGAACTGCGTTCGTAAACACCTCTCGCGCATCAAAGGCGGGCGTCTGGGGGCTGCCTGTGCGCCCGCCCGGGTGGTGACACTGACCATTAGCGACGTGCCCGGCGACGACCCATCTACCATCGCCAGCGGTCCGACGGTGGCGGACGCCAGTACCTGTGCCGATGCCCTGGACATATTGCGGCGCTACGCCATTGCCCTGCCGCCGGCCGTGGAGCAGGCACTGCACATCGGTTCCCTCGAAACGCCCAAGCCCGGGGATGCTGCCTTCTCGGGCCACGGCCTGCACCTGATTGCCACGCCCCAGCAAAGCCTCCAAGCCGCCGCAGACGCAGCGCGCGCTGCCGGAATTGCGGCCTATATCTTGAGCGACGAAATAGAAGGCGAATCGCGCGAGGTCGCCAAGGTGCACGCCGCCATGGCCCGTGCGGTGGCCAAGGGCCAGGGGGCTTTTCAGAAGCCGTGTGTGTTTTTGAGCGGTGGCGAAACCACCGTGACGATCCGTCCCCGCGCGCCGGGGGCGCCCAAAGGCCGAGGCGGACGCGCCGGTGAGTTTTGTTTGGGCCTGGCACAGGCGCTACAAGGCATAGACGGTGTCTGGGCGCTGGCGGCCGACACTGATGGCATTGACGGTGTGCAAGACAACGCGGGCGCCCAAGTCGCACCTGACACGCTGGAACGGGCCTCCGCGTTGGGCCTCAAAGTCACGGACTATTTGCAACGCAACGACGCCTATGGCTTTTTCTCAAGCCTCGGCGACTTGGTCGTGACCGGCCCCACGCACACCAATGTGAATGACTTCAGGGCCGTTCTGGTGCTTTAAGCCGCCCGGAGCCAGCGGCCGGAGTGCGGACATACCGCACCCGGCACACCCTGGTGCCAAATTTGGGGTTCTTCCAACAGCACCGACGGCTCGGTGTCAAAAGAGATTCCCAGCGCTTGCGCCAGTGCTGGGGCTTCGATGGGCAGTTCCCAGGTCAAAAACACCTGGGCGCAGTCCCGCTCGGGCGGGAAGTCCGCTTCGTCGAAGCGGTTGCGGTGCCGCGCGATCACGCCGTGTGGCTGGCCCGTGTCAAACACCACTACCAAGCCACGGCGCAGCGGGATGCGCTGGCCACTGAGGGGGAAATGCAGGTCCAAGTCCTGGTCTTCGCTCAAAAACAGATTGCAAAACGCCGCACTGCCGTATTGCGCGCCGTCATGGTGGTAACGCGCGCCGCGACAGGCCATCAGCGCCAACGGGCTGTCGGTGAGCAGGTCGGACAGGCCCAACGCACGCGTCCAGTCGTTGGCGGCTTGCAGGCACAGGTCGTAGTCGGGCCAACGCATCCGGGCGCGTGCCAGGGGCAAGACCTCGACATCGCCGGGCTCCAGTGCCAGATTCACGGAGATTTCACGCATCCAGTCAGCGACCAGCCGGGGTGGGGGTTCGGGCACATCCACCCTGCCAGACAGCACCACATCGCTCACGCTGCGGCTGCGCAGGCCGTGCTCGCTGCGGTAGAAGGCAGTGGCGCCCTTGGCGACGCTCAACGGCTGTAGGCCAGCCCGAGGGCCACGCCACCAAACAAATCGCCTTCCATCAAGGGTACGCCCGCAAACGCCGCCTGCAGCGCTGTTTGAAATGGTCGCAGCGCTGACGACCCACCCGTCAGATAAATGGCATCCAGGGCCTGCGGTGCCAAGCCCGCGGCTTGTACGCATTCGCATGCGCAGGCCACGGTGCGCGCCAGCAAGGCTTGCAGGTGATCCTCAATGTCGGCGGCCGTCATGGCGGTGTGCAGGCCGGCCTCGACATAGGCCAAGTCCAGCGCGGCTTCGCTATTGCTTTCGGAGCAGCGAATCTTGGCTTGCTCCACGTCGTGCGCCAGATGGTGGCCCAGGCGCGCTTGCAGTACCTGCATGAGGCGTCGGTGCAATGCGGGCTGGGCATAGTTGGTCCATAAGGCTTGGGCTTGCGCCAGCGCGCGCGGCTGGTAGAGCCAATGGATCAGGTGCCAGGTGGACAAATCAAAAAATACGCGGCTGGGCACTTCGCGCCCTTGCGGGCCCAGGTGGCCGTAGCCCAGCAGCGGCATCACCAGGTCCAGACTGAGTTTTTGGTCAAAGTCTGTGCCACCTACGTGCACGCCGCTCGTCGCCAGCACATCCTCGCGTCGGTCCGGTTGGCGCATGCGTTGCGGCCCCAGACGCACCACTGTGAAGTCGGAGGTGCCGCCGCCCACGTCGACGACCAGCACCGTGCTCTCCTGCTTCAGGCGGCGCTCGTAGTCCAAGGCGGCCGCAATCGGCTCCAGCTGAAACGACACTTGCTCAAAGCCCACGGACTGCGCCGCCTGCTGCAGGGACGCCTGTGCCAAAGCGTCGCGCGCCGGGTCGTCGTCAACAAAATGCACCGGGCGCCCCATCACCACCCGGGTGGGCGCGCTGCCCAGGCTTTGCGCCGCGCGCTCGCGCAGCGTGGCCAAAAAGGTAGCGATGATGTCCTGAAAGCTGACTTGGCGGTGGTTCACCTCGGTGGTTTCAAGCAGCAGCGGGCTGCCCAAGAGACTTTTGAGCGAGCGCATCAACCGCCCCTCAGTGCCCTCCAGGTACTGGGCCACAGCGTCGCGGCCGAAGTGGGTGCGCAAGTCTTCGCTGTTGTAGAAAACTGCGGTGGGCATGGCGAGCGCTTCGTCCTCCAGGGCGATCAGGCGTGCGGCACCGCCCGGCGCCGCCCAGGAAACGGCCGAATTGGACGTGCCGAAATCAATGCCGAGTGTGCCCGGCGGGGAATGGGTCATGGGGCAGGGGAGGGGCAGTAGCTGGGTGTCAGGCGTCGTCGCCTTGTTGAACCGCCCATAGTACGTTTTCTGCGGTGGCCGGTGCATTCAGCTGCACCGGTGCGTGCGTGGTACCGGTTGAATGCGTGCTTCGCGCCTGCGCGACCGCATCGCGCAGGGCTTCAAACACGCTGATCGCCAGCATGAAGGGCGGTTCACCGACCGCCTTGGATCCATACACGTTGTCTTCGCGGTTGGGCTCAGGCCAGAGGTCGACCTTGAAGTGCGCGGGCACATCGCCTGCCGTGGGGATTTTGTAGGTGCTGGGTGCATGCGTCGAAAGCACGCCCTTGTCGTTCCAGACCAGTTGCTCGGTGGTGAGCCAGCCCATGCCCTGCACAAAGCCGCCTTCGATCTGGCCCACGTCCAGGCCGGGGTTGATGCTGCGTCCGACGTCGTGCAGGATGTCCACTTTGAGCACCCGGCTCTCGCCCGTGAGCGTGTCAATGGCCACCTCGGTGCAGGCCGCGCCATAGGCGAAATAATAAAACGGCCGCCCGGTGAGCGTGGCTTTGTCGTAGTGGATTTTGGGCGTGCGGTAAAAGCCGTCACTCCACAGCTGGATGCGGTTGGCGTAGGCCATTTGGACTACGGCGTCGAAGCTGCGGGTGGTCTTGGGCGAAATCACCTGGCCCCCCCGAAACGTGATGGCGCCGGCACCGCAGCCGTCCAGCCCGCACACAAAGGCCGCCAGGTTGTCGCGTACATGGCGCGCTGCAAACTGGGCCGCACGACCGTTCAGATCGGTGCCGGCCGACGCCGCAGTGGCCGACGCGTTGGGAATGGCGCTGGTGTCGCTGGCACTGCACAGCACCCGCTCAAAAGGCACGCCGAGTTCGTCGGCCACGATTTGCGTGATTTTGGTGTGCAAGCCCTGGCCCATTTCAGTGCCGCCGTGGTGAATGCGGACACTGCCGTCCAGGTACACATGCACCAGAGCGCCAGCTTGGTTGAACAGCGTCGCGGTAAAGCTGATGCCAAACTTGACGGGCGTAAGCGCCAGCCCCCGTTTGAGCACGGCACTGTCGGCGTTCCAGACCGCAATCTCGGCGCGGCGTTGGCGGTACTCCGACGTGGCCTCCAGTCGGGTCATCAGAGGCGCCAGGATATTGTCTTCCACCTTCATCTGGTAGTGCGTGGTATCGCGCCGCAACACCGGGTGGAGGCCGCCAGTGCCGGGGTCGGTGAGTGCCTCGTCGCTGTACAGATTGCGCATGCGCACATCCAGCGGGTCCAGGCCCAGGTGACGGGCGATATCTCCCAGGATAGCCTCAATCACCACCACGCCCTGCGGCCCGCCAAAGCCGCGAAACGCGGTGTGGCTTTGGGTGTTGGTTTTGCAACGGTAAGACGCAATCGCCACGTTTTCCAGAAAGTACGCGTTGTCGCTGTGAAACACAGCACGGTCGGCCACCGGGCCGGACAGATCGGCGCTGAAGCCACAATTGGCCGCCATCATCAATTGCAGCGCGGTGAGCCGCCCCGTGGCGTCAAAACCGGCGGTGTATTCGTAGGCAAACGGGTGGCGCTTGCCGGTGACCATGAAGTCGTCATCACGGTCCAGTCGCAGCTTGACGGGCGCCTTGAACTTGTGCGCCGCCACGGCGGCCCACACCGCCACGTGACCCGCCTGGGTTTCCTTGCCGCCAAAGCCACCGCCCATGCGCCGGCATTCCACCCGCACCGCGTGGTTGTGCAAGCCCAAGGCGTGCGCTACCCAGTGCTGTACTTCGCCCGGATGCTGGGTACTGCTGTAGACCGACCACTGGCCTTGCGCATGCGGCACGGCGTAAGCGACCTGGCCCTCCAGGTAAAAGTGCTCTTGACCTCCCACCTCCAGGGTGCCGTGCAGCGTGTGGGTTGCGTTGGCCAGACCGGTTTTCACATCACCGCGTTGTACGTGCACGGGTGGCAGCACATAGCTTTGCGCAGCCAGGGCGTCCTTGACCGTCAGGATCGCGGGCAGGGCCTCAATGTGCAGTGCCACTTGGCGTGCGGCGCGGCGGGCCTGCATGACACTGTGTGCCACCACCAGGCCAATCACCTGGCCCACATGCTGCACCGAGTCGATGGCAAATACCGGCTCGTCACCGGCAAAGGCGGCCAGCATCGGGTCCCCAGGAATGTCCGCGCTGAGCACCACGCCCACCACGCCCGGCATGGCCAAGGCGGCGCGGGGGTCCACGCCGCGCAAATGCCCGTGGGCTTGGGTCGACAAAATCGGCGCGGCATGCAGGGTGCCGCGCAGCTCGGGCATGTCGTCGATGTAGGTGGCGGCGCCGGCCACCTGCGCCTGCGCGCTCTCATGGGCGATGGTTCGGCCACTCGCTGGGGCGCTGGGGGGCAGGGCGTTTTTCATGGCTGCACCCCTTGTGGGGTCAGGCTTTGCAGGTCGGTGGCGATGCTGCCCTGGCTCTCCAGCCAGTAGCGCCAAAGCAGGTTGCCCAAGACCTCGCGGCGGTAGGCGCCGGTGGCCCGCATGTCAGAAATGGGGCTGAACTCGGCACGCAAGGTGGCCATGGCGATGCGCACGGTCGCGGCGTTCCAGGGCTGGCCCGCGAGGGCGGCTTGGGTTGCGCGCGCGCGCACTGGGGTGGCGGCCACGCCTCCCACGCCAATCGAGGCGCTGAGCACGCGCCCACCTTCGAGCCGCAGATTCAGTGCCAGGCACACCGCAGAGATGTCGTCCTCAAAGCGCTTGGAGATCTTGTAGACGCGACACAGCTCGCCAGGGGCTGCCTGGGCTTTGCCGCGCGCTTTGGGTCGCGGCGCGGGCTGTGGTTTGGGCACCTTGATCCAACCCAGTACCTCGTCGGCGCGCATGGCTGTTTTGCGGTAGGCGAGATACAGGTCTTCCATCGGCATTTCGCGGTAACCGCTTTGGCTGGCCAGCACCACATTGGCACCCAAGGCGATCAGGAGCGGCATGGAGTCGCCAATCGGCGACCCATTGGCCACATTGCCGCCGAGCGTACCGGCGTTGCGCACCGGCAGGCCGGCAAAGCGCTGTGCAAAGCTTTGCAACTGCGGCCGCTGTGCCACCAGGGCGCCAAAGGCCTGCGTCAGATTCACCGCTGCGCCAATGGCAATATGGTGCGGATAGTCGTCGATTTTGCGCAGCTCTTGGACCCGGGTCAGGTCGAGCACTTGGGCAAATTCGCGGTGCTGCTTGGTGATCCATAGCCCCACATCGGTGCAACCGGCTACCAGTTGGGCCGCGGGATACGCCTGGCGCAGCGCCAGCAGCGTGGCCAGGTCGGTGGGTGATGCGTAGCCGCCCATCGGGGGCTTGGCGGCGCGTTTGGCTGAAGGTTTGGTGGGCGCCAAAGCGGCAGCCTCGGCCTGCGCCACCTGGGCCAGGGCGCGCAGGCCCCGTCGCACGTCAGGTGTATCCAAAGGCTGGCGCGGTAACTGCGCCATGGCTTGGGCGGCGTCCAGAATCGGGCGGTAGCCGGTGCAGCGGCACAAATTGCCCGAGAGTGCATGCGAGGCCGCTTCGCGGTTGATGGCGCTTTTTGGGTGCTGTTCCGCCAGCGCCGCCAGGCTCATGACAAAGCCTGGCGTACAAAACCCGCACTGTGAACCGTGGTGCTGCGCCAGCGCGGATTGCGCCGGGTGCATACTGCCGCCGGGCGTGGCCAGGTCTTCCACCGTCCACAGTGCCATGCCGTCCAGCGAATGCGCCAGTTTGATGCAGCTGTTGACGGCCTGCGTTTTCAGTTTGCCGTCCTGCAACTCGCCTACCACCACGGTGCAGGCGCCACAGTCCCCTTCGCCGCAGCCTTCTTTGGTGCCCGTGCAATGCAGGTCCTCACGCAGCACCTCCAGCAGGGTGCGCGTGGGGCTCACCCGCTGCAGCGTATGCACTTGCCCGCCCTTCAGAAACCGAACGGGCTTGCTAATTGCTAGTGTGTCCATCAACCATGTCCTTTTTGCCTCAATTTGGTGCAAGGGTAAATCTGGGCCTTGCCCCTATCCGCAAGCCGTTAGCATACGCACTTCGTCACCGTTGGTCACCCGCAGCCGCACTATCCCCACCCAAAGCCGCATGATCGCCCCCCGCCTTCAACTTACCGGTATTACCAAAGCCTACCCTGGCGTGGTCGCCAACAGCGAGGTGGCGCTGACGGTTTTGCCAGGGCAGACCCATGCGGTCTTGGGTGAAAACGGCGCCGGCAAGTCCACGCTGATGAAAATCATCTATGGCTCCATCAAGCCCGATGCCGGCCAGATGGCGTTCAACGGGCAGGTGGCGCAGATCCGCAACCCCAAAGAGGCGCGGGGCTTGGGCATCAGCATGGTGTTCCAGCATTTCAATTTGTTTGACACGATCACCGTGGCAGAAAACGTCTGGCTGGGTTTGGACAAAAGCCTGAGCTTGCAGCAGGTCTCCGAGCGCATTACGCAAAAGGCGGCCCAATACGGCTTGGACATCGACCCGGAGCGCCCGGTCCATACCTTGGGCGTGGGCGAGATGCAGCGGGTGGAGATCATCCGTGCGCTGCTGACCAACCCCCAGCTGCTGATCTTGGACGAACCGACCTCGGTGCTCACTCCCCAAGCGGTGGAAAAACTGTTTGTCGTGCTCAAACAATTGGCCGCCGAGGGCTGCAGTATTTTGTACATCAGCCACAAGCTGCACGAAATTCGCGCCCTGTGCAACGCCTGTACCGTGCTGCGCGGAGGCAAGGTGACCGGGGTGTGCAATCCGGCCGACGAGTCCAACGCGTCCCTGTCCCGCCTGATGATCGGCAGCGAGCCGCCCAAGCTGGTGCACAACACGGGGGCACTGGGCGAAGCGCGTTTGACGGTGCGGGGCCTGAGTTTGCCGCGTGAAGACCAGTTTGGCGTTGACCTGCAAGCCATTGACCTGCAGGTGTGCGCGGGTGAGGTGGTGGGTATCGCTGGCGTCTCGGGGAACGGGCAAAAAGAGTTGCTTTACGCCTTGTCGGGTGAAGACTGCCGCGCACCGGCCGCAAGCATCACCATGGGCGGCCACGATGTCTCCGCCCTGCACCCTGGCGCGCGGCGCAAGTTGGGCCTGCATTTTGTTCCTGAAGAGCGACTGGGCCGCGGCGCGGTACCCACGCTGAGCCTGGCGCAAAACCTGTTGCTGACGCGCAATGAGTCGATCGCTGCGCCCGGTTTTTTGGGCGGCTGGCTGCGACTCGGTGCGCTGGATGATCAAGCCCGGCGCATCATGGAGCGCTTTGGCGTGAAGGCCAATGGGCCGGGGGCTGCTGCGCGCTCGCTGTCCGGTGGCAACCTGCAAAAATTCATTGTCGGGCGTGAGATTGACGCCCAGCCGAGCCTGTTCATTGTTTCGCAGCCGACCTGGGGTGTGGACGTGGGGGCAGCGGCACAAATTCGGGGCGCGATTTTGGCCCTGCGCGACGCCGGTTGTGCGGTGCTGGTGGTCAGCGAAGAGCTCGATGAGCTGTTTGAGGTGTGCGACCGCCTGCACGTGATTGCCCACGGCAAGCTCTCGCCGACCGTGGCCACCGCCCAGGCCACAGTAGAGCAGGTCGGAGAATGGATGAGCGGTTTGTGGAGCACAGCATGAGCGGATTCAAACTCCAGGTGCGGCCCCAGCCGTCGCGGCTGTGGACTTTTGCCTCGCCTGTGCTGGCCTTGGTGCTGACCGTGCTGATTGGCCTGGTGTTGTTCAAGCTCTTGGGCAAAGACCCGGTGCGCGGCCTGCAGGTCTTTTTTTGGGAACCGATCAAAAGCGGCTACGCCTTGGGCGAACTCGTGGTCAAGGCGACCCCGCTGCTGCTGATCGCGCTGGGGCTGGCGGTGGCGTTCCGCTCCAATGTCTGGAATATTGGCGCAGAAGGCCAATACATTTTGGGCGCGGTGGCGGCCAGCGGTGTGGCGCTGATGGCCGACAAAACCACCGGGGGCTGGATTGTGGTGCCGGTGATCTTGGCGGGTGTACTGGGCGGCATGGTGTGGGCGGGCATTACCGCGCTCTTGCGCGACCGCTTCAACGCCAACGAGATTTTGGTTAGTCTGATGATGGTCTATGTGGCGGTTCAGGTGCTGGGTTACCTGGTGTACGGCCCCTGGAAAGACCCCAACGGATACAACTTTCCGCAAACCCAAAATTTTGAGGCAGCTACCCGCATCCCCAAGCTGTTTACCGGTTCGCGCATGAGCATTGGCGTGCTGTTTGCGCTGGTGGGGGTGGGCGCAGTGTGGGTGTTTTTGTTCCGCACGCGGGCCGGGTTTGCGCAGCAGGTGGGCGGACTGGCCCCGGCGGCGGCGCGCTATGCCGGTTTTTCATCGCGCCGGGCGCTCTGGACCGCATTGCTGGTCTCGGGCGGCTTGGCCGGTTTGGCCGGGGCGCTTGAGGTGGCCGGTCCGATCGGTCAATTGACGCCTTATGTGCCGGCCGGTTACGGTTTTGCCGCCATCATCGTGGCCTATGTCGGGCGCTTGCACCCGGTGGGAATGGTGTTTTCCAGCTTGCTGATGAGCATGTTTTACATCGGTGGTGAACTCGCGCAGTCGCGTCTGGGCTTGCCCAAGTCACTCACGGGTGTGTTCCAGGGCCTGCTTTTGTTTACGCTGCTGGCCTGCGACACGCTGGTCAACTACCGCCTGGTGCGCCAGGCGCGTACGGTGGCCAAGCCCTGAGGAGCGCAAAAATCATGGAATCCTATGCACTCTTGATTGCCGCCACCCTGAACGCGGGTACCGTGCTGGCCATTGCTTCTTTGGGCCTCCTGATCAACGAGAAGGCTGGCATCGTCAACCTGGGGGCCGAGGGCATGATGCTGTGCGCCGCCATCGCCGGGTTTGCGGCGGTGGTCCACACCGGCAGCGACACGGCGGGCTTTGTGGCGGGCATGGCGGCCGGTGCCGTCATGGCGGCCGTCTTTGGTGCACTGGTCATCTGGCTCAATACCAACCAATACGCCACGGGGCTGGCACTCAGCCTGTTTGGCGCGGGCTTTTCAGCCTTTGCCGGTGTGAGCTATGTTCAGGAAAAAATGCCTGAGCGCCCCAGTTTTGCGATTCCTGGCTTGTCGGACATTCCGTTTCTGGGCTCGGCGTTGTTCAAGCACCATCCGCTGGTGTACCTGACCGTGTTGTTCGCTGGCGCCCTGGTCTGGTGGCTGTACCGCACCCGTGCTGGCTTGGTGCTGCGCAGCGTGGGCGAGCGCCCCGAGTCGGCACATGCGCTGGGCTATCCGGTACGCTGGATTCGCTTTTGCGCCGTGGTGGTGGGGGGCGCACTGTGTGGCTTGGCCGGGGCCTATATCTCCATCATTTACACGCCGTTGTGGGTCGAAGGCATGGTGGCGGGCAAGGGCTGGATTGCGCTGGCGCTCACCACGTTTGCCACCTGGCGACCCGCGCGGGTCTTGTTGGGCGCCTACCTGTTTGGTGGCGTGACCATGCTGCAGTTTCACTTGCAGGGCATCGGTGTAGATGTGCCTAGCCAGTTCTTGAGCATGCTGCCCTATGTCGCCACCATCGTGGTTTTGGCCCTGATTTCCCGGAATCCGGCCTGGATTCGGATTAATATGCCCGCCTCCATCGGAAAACCGTTTTACCCTGGATCCTGATTTTTTACCCTTGGCCCTCCTCTTACATAAAGGAAATGAAATGACAGATGTGCAAAAACGTTCGCTGCTGAAGCTCGCAGCACTGACCGCCGTGGCTGCCGCCACGCTGGTCGGCTGCGGCAAAAAAGAAGAAGCCGCGGCTCCCGCCGCTGCACCCGCAGCATCTGCCGCTGCGCCCGCCAAGCCCGAGCCGCTGAAAATCGCGTTTGCCTACGTCGGCCCTGTGGGTGACGGCGGTTGGACTTTTGCCCATGACAATGCCCGCAAAGCGGTCGAAAAAGAGTTCGGCGACAAAGTGGTCACCAGCTTTGTGGAGAACGTGCCCGAGTCCGCTGACGCCGAGCGCGTCATTCGCGACATGGCCACCCAAGGCAACAAGCTGATTTTCGGTACCACCTTTGGTTACATGGAAACCATGCTTAAAGTGGCCCCCGATTTCAAAGACGTCAAGTTTGAGCACGCCACCGGTTACAAATCGGCGGACAACATGCGCACTTACGACAGCCGCACCTACGAAGGCGCTTACATGGCTGGCCTGATTGCGGGCAAGATGACCAAGACCGGCACGCTGGGCGTGGTGGCCTCGGTGCCAATCCCTGAAGTGATCCGCAACATCAACAGCTTCACCATGGGCGCGCAAACCAGCAACCCCAAGATCAAGACCAAAGTGGTGTGGGTCAACGAGTGGTTCAACCCACCCAAAGAAACCGAAGCGGCTACCAGCCTGATCAACGGTGGCGCGGACGTTCTGTTCCAGAACACCGACTCCCCCGCCGTGCTTAAAACCGCGCAAGACAAAGGCAAGCGCGCCTTTGGTTGGGATTCGGACATGACCGCTTACGGCCCCAAAGCCCACCTGGCTTCAGCCGTGATCAACTGGTCGCCTTACTACATCAAGGCCACCAAGGACGCCTTGGAAGGCACCTGGACTACGGGCGGCGTGTGGTGGGGCGTGAAAGAAGGCGCGATTGACATCGTCTCCATTGCGGAAGACGTGCCTGCCGAAACCAAAGCCAAGGTTGACGAAGTCAAAGCAGGCCTGAAAGACGGCAGCTTCGCCATCTGGAAAGGTCCGTTGCTGGACAACACCGGCAAAACCCTGCTCAAGAAAGACGAAGTCGCGGACGACAAGTTCCTGAGCGGTGTGAACTTCTACGTTAAAGGCGTGGAAGGCAAGGTGCCAGGCGCGAAGTAATCCTTCGCACTTGCAAGTAGAAAGGCCGCTCTCGAGCGGCCTTTTTTATGGGCTTGCGTCAACATTGCAAAAACAAAGCCCAGAGCAACGCCCAAGAGGGCAAGAGCGTTGCCATTTGCCGTTTGCCGTTTGCCATTTGCCATTTGCCATTTTCGGGAAGCGGCCAAGCCAGGGACGCGCCAGATTCCTAAGGAGTGGTGGAGGCCAGGGGCTGCACAGGCGCTGGCATGTTGCGGCCATTCAAAAACCAGGTATTCATTCTTCCCTTGCCCGTAACGTCAATGGCGCCGCGTGGTTCAAGCAAAAACGGAAGGCCCAGCGCCGCACGCGTCGCATCGGTGATCTGAATTCTCCCGGCAACGCCATGGGACTCCATGCGGCTGGCGGTGTTCACTACGTCGCCCCAGAGGTCGTAGACAAATTTACGCTTTCCGATGACGCCCGCCACGGCGGCACCTGTGCTGATTCCAATGCGAATTTCCAATTGGTGCGGGCTTTGCGCATTGAATTGACCCATGACTTCGAGCATGTCCAAGGCCATGTGGGCCGCACGTTCGGCGTGATCTGTCACTGGAATTGGCAGCCCGGAGGCCGCCATGTACGAGTCGCCAATGGTCTTGATCTTCTCCAGGCCGCGATGGTCGGTAAGGCTGTCAAAGCGGGTGAAGATATCGTTGAGCACGTCCACCAACACCTCCGCGCTCACCCCTTCAGAAAATTCCGTGAACCCTACGATGTCGGCAAACAGCACGGTGACTTCGGGAAAACTGTCGGCGATCACTTCCGTGAACGCATCCGCCATGATCTCAGGACGGCCTTTCAAACGCTCGGCAATGGCGTGCGGCAGCACGTTGTGCAGCAGCCGTTCTGATACTTTTTGCTCAGCCAGCACCTGCTCATAGAGTTTTTTTGTCTCCAGATGCAAGAGGCGCACTTCCAGCAGGTTGTGAACACGGGCCAGCACCTCGGCAAGATCGAAGGGTTTGCTGATGAAGTCTTTCGCGCCCGCTTTCAAAGCGCGCAATTTTTCATCGGGCTGGGCGGTGAGCACAAGTACGGGTAAATAGCCGCCGGCTTCGATTTCGTGCAGGCCTTCCATCACCCGAAAGCCGTCCAGTCCCGGCATTTGGAGGTCCAGCAGGATCAGGTCGTAGTGGTTTTGGCGGTGCAGTTCGCAGACTTCCCGCGGGTTTTGCGTTGACGTGACGCGAAGGTAGCCTGCGCCGCGAAGCAGGCGCTCAAGCAGCAGCACGTTGGCCGCCTGGTCGTCCACGATCAGAAGATTGGCCTTCAGAATGTCCGATGTGTTTATCATTTGACAGTGCGTCCCTGCATGAAGTTTTGCCGCTTCACGCTGCAGGGTTCTCACGTTGCAAAGCACCAGCCCCGTTCTGAGAATATTCCAGGGCTACGTCCAAGGTCGCCATGAACTCATTTACCTTGATGGGCTTGGTGAGGTAGCGGAAAAATCCAAGTTCCAGGCCCAACTCGATGTCCCGCCGCATGGCGTTGGCGCTGAGTGCGACTACGGGTATATGGGTGGTCGCAGGGTCTTCGCGCAAGATCTTCAGCACTTCAAGTCCACTGATACCCGGCAGGTTGATGTCCAGCAAAATCACGTCGGGCGCACCCGTGCGGGCAAGCTCGATACCCGCCGTTCCATTGACTGCCGTCAACAAGCGGAGGTCGGCGCGCCGTGCGATGAGTTCTTCAATCAATCGCATGTTCGCCGGGTTGTCCTCAATATAAAGCAGCGTGCGCTGTCGGGCGCCGGGCGCTTGGTGTCGCGGCAGGGGTGCATCGAGTTCGCCACTGCCCAAAGTGAGCTCTGGCGCGGCGGTTGAGCGCAATTCGAGCCAGAACGCGCTTCCCGTACCGACCGTGCTCTCAACACCCAGCACTCCGTCCATCAGCTCGGTCAGTTGCTTGGTCACCACCAGGCCGATTCCTGTGCCCGCAACGCCACTGGCCTCTTGCCCCAGGCGATTGAAGGGCTGGAAAAGTTGCGCGAGTTTTTCTGGCACCAAGCCTTCGCCGGTGTCCGTAACGCTGATGCGAATGCGCTCGGGTGCCTGGCCGGAGCAATGCACAGTGACCGTGCCATGCGCCTGGTTGTACTTGATGGCATTGGAGAGCAGGTTGATCAGGACTTGTTTCAAGCGCGTGCGGTCTGCCCACACAAAGCAGGCTTGATCGAAGCTGGGGAAAGTCATGCGAATGCCACGCTGCTGCGCCTGTGCCTCCATCATGGCCTGGCATTCGGACAGGACGTCGGCCAGCGACACAGGTTCAAGTGACAGAGTGACTTTGCCCGCTTCAATCACTGCAAGGTCAAGAATCTCGTTGATCAGGTTGAGCAAATGCCAGCCTGCCTGAAGTATCTGTCCAATACTTTCCTTCTGGGAATCCGTGGGCAGCGGCGATGCTGATTCCATCAGTTGTGCGAAACCCAGGATGGCATTGAGTGGCGAACGCAGCTCATGGCTCATGCCAGACAAAAAGTCTGATTTGGCCAGGTTGGCTTTTTCTGCTGCGGATTTGGCGCTCTCCAACTCCACATTGGTTTCCTGCAGCGCCTGCTCGAACTGTTTGCGTTCGGTGACATCACGCGCCGCGGCGAACACGCCTTGCAATGTGCGGTCGCGGTCATAAAAGGTGGTCGCGTTGTAGGACACCACCGTTTTCTTGCCGTCGCGGGCACAGGCGGTGAGTTCGTAGTTGGTCACCTTTTTCTCACTTAGCACCCGCTTGATGCCTGCTTCGGCCCGCTCGGGGTCAGTGAAGTAGCTCTTGAACGGCGCGCCAATCAATTCGTCGCGGGTACAACCGGTGAGCGCTTCCATCTCTTTGTTGACGTCCGTGATGATGCCCGACGGATCGGTGGTCATCAGTGCGTCGATGTTGGACTCAATCAGGGAGCGCGTGTAGAACTGCTGGTCGCGCAAACGCTGATCAAGCTTCTTTTGCTCGGCTTCGACCTGTTTGCGCGCCGTGTTGTCCGTGCCGATCAAGAGGTAGCCAATGATCACTTTGTCGGCGTCGCGCAGCGCCGTGACCGACACCACCGCCGGGAAGCGGCTGCCGTCCTTGCGGATGTAGGTCAACTCGTAAATGTCCTCAATACCACGCGAGGCCTTGAACACCAGCGCCTCAAAACCTGGCGCAATCGTGGTGCCCAACTCCTGGCTCAAGGCCATGGCGCGCGCAATCACTTCTTGCGGATCCGAAATTTCCGCGGGCGTGATCCGGTTGAGCACCTCCGCCGCCGTGTAGCCCAGCATGCGCTCGGCCCCCACGTTAAAAATCTGGATAACGCCTTTTTCATCGGTGGCGATGCTTGAAAAATTGGCGCTGTTGAGGATGGCGTTTTGCAAAGCCCCGGACTTAAGAACCGCTTCTTCGCGCCGTACTTCGGTGACGATCTCTTTGCTGACAGACTCTTGGTCAGGGTTCGTGGGTTGCGCCATAGGGGATCTGCTTTTTTAAAATATGTCTAAATCCACCGCGCTCGGCGCTTCGCACACATCTCTGTGTTCGTTGCTTCGGTTGGGTCTGTTCGGCAGCTAGGGCAGAACCTTTTGTTCTGCTGCTGGGTGAAACCCGGAAATAAAAGGTGTCTCCATACCGCCGGGTCGGGCCCATACTAACTGTTTCCACGCTTTGCGTGCGGGTAGGGCCTTGCGGGGTCAGCGGCTTACGCGACGCGCCTGTGCGAATCTGTGGCGGCGGTTTTAATGGGTATGCTTTCTTTTTTTTGAGCCTTCAAGACGATGCAGGAATTTCTGTCTGGTGCGGTCTTGGTTCTGGTCGCCTTGCCCCAGGAACTCGACGCCACCTTGCTCGGTCCCCACGCCACCGTGTGCTACACGGGCGTGGGCAAAGTCAACGCCGCTTACGCCACTGCGCAAGCGCTGCGCGAACATGCGCCGCAACAGGTAATCAACTTCGGGTCGGCCGGTCGGGTGGCACCTTGCCCGCCGGGTCTGGTGGAAGTGGCCCGCGTGCTGCAGCGCGACATGAACGCCGAGCCGCTGGCGCCGCGTGGAGCCACGCCCTTTCAGGATGGGGGCCACACGCTGCACTCGGGCCGCGAGGGCGTGGTGTGTGGCACGGGCGACAGCTTTGTGACCGCGCCCGACCCTTGGTTTGAGACGCGGGGTGTGCAACTGGTGGACATGGAGCTGTATGCCATAGCCAGCGTCTGCACCCGACAAAACGTGGCCTGGCGCGCGTTCAAATTTGTGTCGGACGACGCCAATGCCGATTCGGCCAACGACTGGCAAGCCAACGTACGCCGCGGAGAGGGGCTGTTTGTGGATTGGTTTTTGCGCCATGCACAGCAGGCGCCTGCCGCGTGAGCGTGTGGCTGGCCGACAATCAAGCCCATGATCCACGCTGAATTGCCCTACGTCGCCGAAGCAACACTTTGGCACCCCGTGTTGCTGGCCTCTAATCTGGGCGCTCAGCCGATCGCCGCGCAATTGCTCACCCAGCCGCTGGTGCTGTGGCGCGACGCCCACGGCGTGGCCCACGCCTGGGCTGACCAGTGCCCGCATCGGGGGGCGCGCCTGTCTTTGGGGCGGGTGTGCGCGGGTCAACTCGAATGCCCGTACCACGGCTGGCAATTTGCCGCATCGGGCGATTGCGTGCGCGTGCCTGCGCTGCCCGCTTTTGTGCCCGGCCCCAAGCACAGCGCGCGGGTGTTTGAAGCGCAAGAAGCCTACGGTTTGCTCTGGGTGCGGCTCGCAAAACCGATAGCGGAGTCGGTCGCCAACGCGCTGCCTGCGTTTGGCGCTGAGACCGACACGCGCCTGCGCAAGGTCAACTGCGGCCCTTATGACGTGGCCACCAGTGCACCGCGCATTGTTGAAAATTTTCTGGACATGGCGCACTTTGGCTTTGTACACGAGGGCTGGCTGGGCGCGCGCGACGCCACCGAGATACCCGACTACCAGGTGGCACCCACGCCGACCGGCCTGCTGGCCACCCAGTGCCGCGCCTGGCAGCCGCAATCCAACCTGCATTCCACCCAGGCCGCGTTGGTGGAATACAGCTATGAGGTCACCGCGCCCTATACGGCGGTGCTGACCAAGATTCCGGAGGCGGGAACCACTGCTGTGGATGGCTGGCGCGAGTCGATTGCGCTCTTTATTTGCCCGCTGTCGCCCGAGTCCAGCCGGGTCTGGTTTCGGTTGGCGGTAGCCGACTTTGAGTCACCCGACGAAAAGTTGCAGGCCTTTCAACACACCATCTTTACCCAGGACCAGCCGGTGCTGGAGTCGCAGACGCCGCGCTGCCTGCCGCTGTCTTTGCAGGACGAGGCGCACACGGTGGCCGATAAGGCCTCGTCGGCCTACCGGCGCTATTTGGCGCAGTCGGGCATCCGCTTTGGCACCTGCTGACGCCGTGCAGCGCCCCTAGGCCAATCGCGGGTAGCCCCAGGCCTGAGCCGATTCGCGCATTTCTACACAGCGTTGGTAGACACGGGGCGCGGTTGTTTCAAACCCGGTAATTCCCAGTGCGCGCAAGGTGGACGCTGCTCCGGCGCTGGCCAGCAACAGCCGCAGCGCCGTTTGCAGTGCGGCAATTTCGGCCGCGGTGGTGCCCATGGATGTAATCAACGGTAGGCCGGGATAGGTCTCGGTGGCGGCTACGATGCACAGCCCTTGGGTGGCCTGCGGCGTGTAGCGCTGCATCCCTGCATAGGTGACGCAGTCAATGGCGGCGATATCGGCGCGTCCCTCCCGTACCGCATCGACTGAGGCGCTGTGGGCGCCCGTCTCCAACGTTTCGGCAAAAAAACGTCCCTGGCGGGCCAACGGGGCCACCAGAGCGCGAAAGGCGTTGTAGCCAGACTGTGAGTTGGCGACATTGAAGGCCGCGCGCAGGCCCCGAAAGCCGGCAAGCCCCAAGTGGCCGTGTTCCCCGCGCGCCACCAACACGCTGCGGCATTCGATGCCCTGGCAATAGGGCGCCTCATACACAAAAGTGCCCAGCAATTGCACCTTGCCCGCCAGGTCATCGGTGAACGGGTAGCCACAGGTCTGGCTCAGCAGCAGATCGGACTCCAGCCAATGGCTGTGCAGGTCTTGTGGCCAAGTCAGGATCGACGGCAGGCGCTGCAGCCCGGCGTCTGCCAAACTTTGGCGGAGCCATTCCCACAAGGCCTCTACGGCGGGTCGGTTAGCCAGGTACATGGGCAGCGAGGCCAGGCGCGGATGCATTGCGCGTTCAGGGCCGGGTCGTTGCGCTGCTTTGGGGCCGCGTAAGCTGAGCTGGATGGTCAATCGGCGTAAACGCGTGGCGCACAAACAGCTTGCCATAGCCTGGGATCAAAAATCCACCCGTACTCTCGACAAAGTGTTCGCGTTGCGCCCGATAGGCTTGCGGTATCTCGTACCACGGCAGGTTCGGTTGGGCGTGGTGCACCGCGTGGTAATTGTTGTTGAGGTACAGCAGGCGCCAGGGCCAGGCCGCTTCATTCACCACGATGCGGTGGGCGGGCAAGGTCGCAGGGCGGTGTTCGTACAAAGAGCGCATGAAAGCCAGCCCCAGGCAGGGGTAGCTCACGCACAGCACATAGGTCAGGGCCGACATGCCGGTCCAGGCCTGAATCGCCCAGAGCATCAGTGTCAGCAGCACTGCGTGTTGCACCCAGGTCCAGCGCAATTTAGCGCTGCGCCAGTAAGCGCCTTGGCACAAGGGCCGCAAAAGGTAAAAAATCGCAAAGGCTGGGGCAATGAAAAATCGCCCGAGTGAGGTGCGCTGGGCTACCAACAAGGCCCGCATGGGGGCGCTGCATTGGGCGAAATCTGCGGGGTCCAGGTAATTGCTCTCCGGGTCTTGGCCGGGATAGGTCAGCAGTTCGTCGCGGTGGTGGGCTAGGTGGCTGCGTCGGTAGACGTCAAACGGGTACCACACTGCCATTGGCAACAAGCCCAGCCAGCGGTTGAGCCACGCATAAGGGCTCGGGTGGTTGTGCACCAGTTCGTGCTGCAGGCTCATGTACCAAGCGCAAATCACCACCAGCGAAAGCAGCGCCGCCCCACTGCCACCCTGCGCATACCAAGCCAGCGCGGCCAGCCACGCGCCATAGATCAGCCCAATCAGCAGCCAGGTTGGCCACTCGACGCGACGGGGTTTGCTTTGGGTGTCTTTCAGGGGGGCTTTCCGCGCGCGGTTCATATCGGCAAACTGATAAGGGGCTGGGTTGGACGACGCCGCAGCAGCGGCGCTTCCTGCCGATCGTAGCATCGGCCCCAAGCACCCTGTGGACCTTAAGGCAATGGCAGGGGGCTGGCAAACCCATTGCAGCTTGGGCCGTGCGATGCGCGCGCGGTGCGGGGCTTGTAAACTCTGCCACCTCTGTGGGGCGTGTCCGGCGCCTCCGGGCGTTTTGTTTTTCCGGGCCATGTAGAGGACTACCATGTATAAAAACCTCGCTGGGATCGTCGTCGCCCTCCCGTCGACCATCCGCGAAACCCTTCGCCTTGACCCCGCGTTGTCACCCACGGCGGCTGTGCCATGAGTTACCAGGTCAAGGAAATTTTCTACACCTTGCAAGGCGAGGGCGCCAACGCCGGCAAACCTGCCGTGTTTTGCCGCTTTGCCGGATGCAACCTGTGGTCGGGCCGCGAGGCAGACCGAAGCAGCGCCGTCTGCCAGTTTTGCGACACTGATTTTGTAGGCACCAACGGCACGCTGGGCGCTCGTTTTGACACTGCGCAGGCCCTGGCTTCGCAAATTGCCGCTCTGTGGCCGTTGGGCGACAGCACGCACCGCTTTGTGGTACTGACCGGTGGTGAGCCCCTGTTGCAAGTGGACAGCGCCCTGATCGACGCGCTGCATGCGCAGCATTTCAAGATCGCCGTGGAAACCAATGGGACCCTGGCTGCGCCTGAAGGCATTGACTGGATTTGCGTCAGCCCCAAGGCGGGTGCGCCTTGGCTGCAACGCCGCGGACAGGAACTCAAGCTGGTCTGGCCGCAAGCGGGATTTGCGCTGAACGATCTGCAGTCGATGCAAGACCTGCCCTTTGAACACCACCATTTGCAGCCTCTGGACGATATTTTGCGCACCAGGAACACCGAGATTTGCATCGACCTGTGTCTGCAAAACCCAGCGTGGAAGCTCAGCCTGCAAACCCACAAAATGACGGGAATCCGATGAGCCACGTCGCCCTGAATCCCACAAGTGCCGCGTCCGACGCACGCTTTAGCGTCAGCCAGAAGTTCTTTTTTGACGCCGCCCACACCTTGCAGCGCGAGATTGAGCGCGAAGGCAGCCTGCGCGTGCACGGCCACACCTATTACGCGGAGGTCACCGTGAGCGGAGCCCGCGATCCCCTCACCGGCATGGTGGTGGACCTGGGCTTGGTGCGACAGCAGATTGAGCAGTTGCGACCGCAGCTCGACCACCGCATGCTCGACGACGTACCTGGCCTGGGCCCGGCCACGCTCGAGAACCTGTGCGCCTTTATTTGGCAGGCGCTTGCTCCCCACTTTTCGGGACTGTCACAGGTGCGGGTGTGGCGCGATTCGGTGGGCGACGGCTGCACCATGGGCCGCGCCTGATGCAACGGGGATACCGCGCCAGTCTGCTTTGGTTTGCCGACCCGGCGCAGGGTGCCAGCAGCGCACGCTACGAGGAGGACGGCCTTTTGGTGGTCGGCCCCAACGCGCTGGGCCAGCAGGTGGTGCAGGCCATCGGCAGCTGGCGTGCGCTGTCGGCACAGTATTGCCGCCTGCCCGTCGAGCACCTGCCCGGACGCATCATCGCGCCGGGCTTTGTGGACATGCATGTGCATTTTCCGCAAACCAATGTGATTGGGTCTCCGGCCTCCGGACTTTTGCCTTGGTTGGAAAACTACACCTTTCCCGAAGAGCAGCGTTTTTCCGACACCGCGTACGCGGACGAAGCGGCCGCGTTTTTTGTGGATGAGCTGCTTCGCAACGGCGTGACGACGGCGCTGGCCTTCGCCACCTCGCACAGCACCTCGGTCAACGCCTTGTTTGCCCAGGCCCAAACCCGCCAGATGCGACTGATCACCGGGCTGTGCCTGATGGACCGCCATGCGCCTGCCGCTTTGCTCAACCAGCCCGGTCCAGCGACCGACGGTACCGAACAAAGCCTGATCGAATCCGAGGAACTGATCCAGCGCTGGCACGGCCAAGGCCGGCTGGGCTACGCGATTACCCCCCGCTTTGCGCCCACCTCCACTGATGCGCAGCTGCGCGGCGCAGGCGATCTGGCGGCTCGCTACCCCGATGTCTGGATCCAGAGCCATGTGGCTGAAAATAAGGACGAAATCGACTGGGCGCGGGCACTTTTTCCGCAGTCTTCCAGTTACTTGGCGACTTACGCCGATTTCGGCTTGCTGCGCCGGCGCGCGGTCTACGCGCATTGCATCCACTTTGACGACGCCGACCGTGCCCTCATGCGCGACACCGGTGCAGTGGCCGCCATCAGCCCCAGCAGCAACCTGTTTTTGGGCAGCGGTTTTTTTGACTATGCGGGCGCGGACCGCCTGGGCTTTGGTTACGGACTGGCCAGCGACGTGGGCGGGGGCACCAGCTTTAGTCCTTTTCACACCATGATGGCGGCCTATTACGTAGGACGTGAGGGCCAAACCAAGGCCGGACTCTCGCTCACTCCCCAGCAACTTTGGTGGCAGCACACGGCGGGTGCGGCCCATGCCTTGGGGCTGGCAGGCGTGGTGGGTAATTTGTTGCCCGGCTGTGAGGCTGACTTCGTGGTTTTGAATCCCAAGGCCACACCGCTGCTGGCGCGCAAGACCGCGCTGGCAGGATCGTTGGAAGAACTGCTTTTTTCGCTGATTGTGTTGGGGGATGACCGGGTGATTGAGCGCACGGTGGTGGCGTCTGCGGCGTTGGCTTGAACCCGACCATGTCCGCGCACCCACCCACCGCTCCCATCGCGCCACGCGACATGGGGCTGCTGATGTTGGTGGTTTGGGTCTGGGGCATGAATTTTGCCGCCATCAAGATTGGCGTCGCGGGGGTGCCACCGCTGTTGTTGGGCGCGCTGCGGTTTTCGTTGGCGGCATTCCCAGCGGTATTGTTGTTCCGGGCGCCCAAAGTGCCCTTGCGTTGGTATGTGCTTTACGGCGTGACGATCTCGGTGGGCCAGTTCGCATTTTTGTTCTCCGCGATTCGGGTCGGCATGCCCTCGGGTCTGGCGTCGCTGGTCTTGCAATCGCAGGCGTTTTTCACGATGGTGTTTGCCGGGCTTTGGCTGGGGGAGCGCTGGCAGCTCAACCAGGTGGCCGGCTTGGTGTTGGCCGGCGCAGGTCTGGTCTTGATTGGCAGCGCGCATGGCATCAGCATGCCGCTGGGTGGTTTTGCCCTGACGCTGGCGGCCGCCGTCATGTGGGCTGGGGGCAACATCGTGACCCGCAAGTTGGGACGGTTTGGCCCCATGGACCAGCAAGCGTTTGTGGTGTGGGCCAGTTTGGTGCCGCCGCTGCCGTTTTTCCTGCTGTCTTATGGGATTGAGGGACCGCAGGCTATTGCGGATGCGCTGCTGCATTTTCAGTGGCAATCGCTTGGCGCCCTGATGTACCTGGCTTGGGGTGCTACCTTGTTTGGCTATGGAGTCTGGACGCGAATGCTCTCGCGGTATCCGGCAAACCGGGTGGCGCCGTTCAGTTTGATGGTGCCTTTGGTCGGTTTGACCACGGGATGGCTGGTGTTTGACGAGGCTTTGCAGCCCATTCACTTTGCCGGCGGTGCCCTGCTGATGGCGGGCTTGTTGTTAAATCTGTTTGGTGCGCGGTGGCTGGTGCGCAATAGGCCTCTTGCCGCTCCCTGAATTTATGGAGACCATCCGATGGTAGAAGACGAACGTTGTTGCGGTACAGGCACCTGCCTGATCAATGCCGAGGGTTTTTGCTGGTGTGGACAGCAGTGGGATGGGCAAACCATGTGCCGCCCTGGCGTGGGTTCGGAGCCGCCCCCCCCTCCCAATGGAGCTGCGCCGGGCGCGTCGCCGCCGCCGACCGACTGACCTTCCGTGGCTTGGCCCGTGTTCCAATAGTCCGATGTTGAAACACACTCCTGAGCAATGAATCCTGACGCCGACCCGCTCTGGCGTCTGCCGCCCTGGACGTTTGCCGTATTGCTGGCCGTGCTGGGCATGTTGGGGCCTTTTTCGATTGACACCTATTTGCCTGCATTTGCGGGCATTGCCGCATCGCTGGGTGCCACCCCGTTGCAGATGCAGCAAACCCTTTCGGCCTACCTTTTCGGTTTTGCCTTTATGGCGCTTTTCCACGGCGCCATTTCGGACAGTTTCGGTCGCCGACCCGTGGTGCTTTGGGGGCTCGCGGTGTTCACCGTGGCGTCCGCAGGTTGCGCGCTGTCACAAAGCATTGGGCAACTGATTCTCTTTCGTGGACTGCAAGGCCTGTCTACCGGGGCGGGCATTGTGATTGCCCGGGCGGTGGTACGTGACATGTACGCACCCCACCAGGCACAAAAGGTGATGAGTCAAATCACCATCTACTTTGGCGTGGCACCCGCAATTGCGCCCTTGCTCGGCGGTTGGTTGTTGATTCACAGCAGCTGGCACGCGATTTTTTGGTTTCTGACGGCGGTGGGAGTGGCCTTGTGGCTCGCCAACTACCGGTTGCTCCCCGAGACCTTGCACCTGAGCCAACGCCAGCACTTTCACCCCCGCAATTTGCTGGCCGGTTATTGGCAACTGGGTGCAGATCCGCGATTTCTGCTGCTCGCCTTGGCCAGTGGTGTCCCCTTCAATGGCGTATTTTTGTACGTACTGAGTGCACCGGTCTTTTTGGGTGAACACTTGCATTTGTTGCCACAGCAGTTTTTTTGGTTTTTCTTGGTGGTGATCACCGGCATCATGGCGGGCGCTTGGGTGAGTGGCCGGGTTGCGGGCCGGCGCACGCCCAAGCGGCAGATTCGTGATGGCTTTGTCATCATGTTGTGCATTGGGGTGCTGAACCTGATCGCCAATATGGTCTGGGACGCCCATGTGGCCTGGGCGCTGTTGCCGCTGGGAATATTTGCCTTCGGCTGGGCCATGATGGTCCCGGTGGTGACCTTGCTGGTGCTGGACCTGCACCCGGAGCGCCGGGGCATGGCCTCGTCCCTTCAAATGTTCATTGGCTCGTCGGCCAATGGCATCGTGGCGGGGTTGGTATCCCCCTGGGTGATGCATTCGACGGTGGCGCTGGCCGCCGCGTCACTTTGCATGATGGGTGTGGGTTTGTGTGCCTGGCTGTTTTTGCGCCGGCGCTGGTCGCAGATCGGCAACGCCATCGTGCTGGTTTAACCAAGCCACTGCGGGCGTCACAGGTCGATGGATGGGCGTAATGCGCTTCTCGGTACGTAGCGCCAGCGTCCAATAAACGTGGCCGATAGGGCCGCAACAGCGCCGGCGAGCAATACTTGGTGCCAGGACGCTTGCCAAAGCCCATCAAACGCCCCAAAAAGAGTGGCCTTGAGGCCCTGAACGACCCACGTCATTGGAAGCCACGGACTGACACTGGCAAAAAAAGTTCCGCTTAGCTCGACTGGCAGTACGCCGCCCGAAGATGACAGTTGCACGGCCAGAAGCAACATCGCAAGGGCTTTGCCCGCGTCGCCCATCAGCCGCGTCAGGGCGCAAACAATCAACAAAAAGGTGAGGCCGGCAGTGACCACCGTGCAGGCGAGTGCGGTAGGTTGAACCACCTTGATCTGGAGGACATAAAAAACAGTCACCAAGACCAGCATCGCCTGCAGCAGAACCACGGCGGCCGGCAGGGCGAGCTTGCCCATCAGTCGCGCCCACGGGCTGAAATGGCGCGCTGCGGTGGGCAGCAAGCGCAGATTCACGAAAAATGCCGCAATGCCAGCGCCCAGCCAAAGTGCGGCGGGAATGATATTGGCGGCAAATCCGCTGCCGCTGTTTTGCACACTCGCCTCGATTTCCAGCGCCGGCTGAACCGAGTTTGCCAAGCCGCGGGCGCTGCCCTGGGGCGCATCCAGCGGTGCGGGTAGCGCGCTCACCAGCAGGCTGGTGCCGTCCAAGACCGACCGGCTCGCGCTGCTGATTTTGTCGTTGGCCAGTGCCAACGTCGCACTGGCGCGCGCCAGTTCGCTGGCACCTTCCGTGAGACTGTCAATTTGGCTGTCCTCCGGAAGTTTGCTGACCAGGGTGCGCAAGCCGCCGTTCAGGGCGCGCACGCCCCCGGTGAGGGTTCCCACGCCGGTGCTCAGTTGCGAGGCACCATCGCTGAGTTTTTGCTGGCCCTCGCCTGCGCTCTGCAGGCCGCTGTCCAATTGGTACAGGCCCAGGGCAAGTTGGGTCACGCCATCGCGCGCTGCAGCGCGAACCAAGAGGCTGCTGTCCGCCTCCTGCTTGAAGGCCGTTACGCCAGCGCTCAACGCTTGGCTGCCTTGTTGCAAGTTTTGCAGTGTTTTGTGCAGCTCTTCATGGCCCGCCTGCAGTGCCTCTGCGCCGGCGTTCAAAGCGCTGAGTTCAGAATTGCGTGGGCGCTTGGCATCGAGGCTGCGTAAGCCGACGCCCAGCTGGTGCACGCCGGTACCGAGCTGGGCGACACCCTCATTCAGGCGCGAGGCACTGCTGCCCATCGCCTTGGCACCGATCGCGGCCCGCGAAGTCCCGCTGCTGAGTTCGTCCGCCGCTGCATGCAGTTGGGATGCGGCGTGACGCAGCCGTTCGACACTGTCTTTGGAGCCCGCGGCATTCAGGAGTACCAGGCTCCAGCGCTGTTCATTGAGACTTTCATTGACCTTGTGCCCCAGCTCGGCCGCAAACAGTTGGGCGATGCGCGCGCCTTCAAAACTATTGCCCTCTGAGGCGTACACCACCAATTTCCCGGCCCCCGGTTGGGCGCCGGGTACCGCATTGGAGCTGAAATCGCGCGGAATGATGAGTGCAAAAGCCAAAGTGCCAAGGCGTACTTGCTGACGCGCCGCGTCTGCATCGTCAATCTGTTGGTAGCCAAAGCGCGCGTTACGCTCCAGTTGGGAGACCAGTTCCTCTCCCATATTGACCGCCTGCTCGCGGTAGACCACACCCAAGTCGAGGTTGACCAGGCCCACTTGCAGCGCGCCGCTGTGGGCGCCCGGGTCCCAGACACTGGAGAGATAGATCACGACGTACAGCGCTGGAATCAATGCTACCGCCAGCACAGCCAGTAGCGTCCGGGCTCCGCCGACGAAGTAGGGCGCCTCAAGGCGCAACAGCAGGCGGCTTTCGCGCATCAACCGGTGCAGTGGACGCAGTGGCCCCCTGCGATTGCGCGCGTTGTGTGCCATGCTTACCAGCGCAAGCCCAAACGCAAGAAGCCTTTGCTCAGGACAAACAGGGGCCCGACCCACAGGTACTGCACATCTTCAAAAAAAGAGGGTTTCTTGCCCTCAATCCGGTGACCGATGAATTGAAAAATCCAGGCCACCACAAACACGATCACCGACACGGGGACCAGCACGCCGTGCGCCTCCAGCGCATCAACCACCGCCAAAATGACCGAAGACACCAGCAGCATGCAGCCGGTAAACGGCCATGACAAGCGGGCGTAATAGACCATGCTGGCCGCAAAGAACGCTACCGCCACCGCTGGATGCAGCGCAAACATCAGTCCGATCAAGCTCAGCATGATGGCGGGAATAGCCGCCATGTGGATCAGTTCATTGGTGGGATGAACGTGGCTCAAGCCGTAGTGGTGCAGCAGCGTATCGACTTTGCGCTCTTGCACCGTGCTGTCGTGGGCGTGCTCGGGTAGGGTGTTCATCACAATCTCCTGATTGGGTGGGGCAGGTTTACGCTTTAGGTTTGGAGGTACTGCTTGAGCCAGCCAACTCCCCGCCCCTGGATGCAATGGCCGCGCCAAGACATCAGAGCGTGCTGTGCTCCGGCATACAAAAAGTAGCTGCTGGGCGCCTGCAGTGGGCGCAAGCGGTCGGGTTCGGCGTTCATGCTGGCGTGCAGATTGGGGGCCAGCACCTTGCTGTCTTGCTGGACAAAGAAAACCTCAGGGTGGCTGGTGCTGCGCTCATAGGCATCCGTCAATAGGTGCTGGTCCAAGGACAGCGATCCTTGTGCAGAGTCGGCCAAGCCGGTGTCGTGCAGCCAGGCGGGGGTGGACGGCGACAGCACCAGCAGCGGTACATCACAGGCCAGGCGGGCACCGCTGGCGAGCACCACGTCATTGCGTTCCAAGGCGGCTACCGGCTCGTACAGCACGGTCACGCGTTGGGTCCGAAGGACGGCCAGCATGCGCTGATGCAGCGTGTCCGGGTAGCTGCGGGCGGCCTCCTGCGGTGCCGGTACCCAGGTGACAGCGGCCGTGGGCATGCGCTGCCGAACGGCAAGCGCCAACTCAAATCCCATCGTGCAATGGCCGACCACGGCAACGCGAAGTGCGCGGCTGCGTCCCATGTCACAGACTTTGGGCCACATGCTGACGAAGCTTTCGATGGGCGGCACAAACAAACCATGTTCGCGCGCGCCCGGTATGGCCCGTTCCACCGCCTCACGATGGGGCTGGGCACCGATATTGATCGACAAAACGTCGTATTCCATGACCTGGCGGTCGTCCAATAGCACGGTGCGCGAGGCGGCGTCCATGGCCCGGCCCTGCCGACCCGCCCAACGCACACCGTTGCCCTGGACCAGGGGCTCGATATCGGTCAGGCATTGGGAGATGGCGCATTCGTTGGCCATGAAGCGGGCCAACAGCCTGGGTGAAAAGACCTGCGTTTGCTGGGTGAGCAGGGTGATTTCAGCGTGGGCGATGGGCGACTTTTGCAGCGATCGCAAGAAACGCAAATGCGCCGGCCCCGCGCCCCACAGCAGTAGCCGCACCGGGCGGCGGTAGCCTTGGGTCGACGGCTTGGGTGCCAGGGCGCTGAGCTCGGGAACGCCCATGGGCGCCTCGTCGGGTGTTGCGCTTGCCGGGTCGGTCGTGGTGCCTGTCATGGGGCCTATTGTTCCACGAGCCAGACCGGCGTTTTGCCATCGCCTCTGTTGCGCACCCGTCCCACGATGGCACTGCGTCGGTATCCGGCCGCGCGCAGGGCCGCCAAGCAGCGTTCGGCTTGGTCGGCGGCCACACTGGCCAAGAGTCCACCGGCGGTTTGGGGGTCAAACATCAGCGCCCTGCGTACAGCCATCTCAGGCAATTGGCGTGGCCCTGCAGCGTTGGCAATGGCATCGCCCAGACGTGCGTTTGCACCGTGCAAAGAACTGGTGGTGCCGGCTTGCAGGCACTCCAGCGCACCGTCCAGGGCGGGCAGAGCACCCAGGTGGACTTCCACATCGGTGCGCGAGGCGCGCGCCATTTCGAGTAGATGGCCGAGCAGCCCAAAGCCGGTGACATCGGTGCAGGCGCGTGCACCATGGGCCCGCAGAATCTGAGCCGCCGCTTGGCTGGATTGGCACATGCTGTCGAGCGCTTCCTCGACCCATCGGCCCCGCGCCTGGCCGAGTGCGTGTGCTGCAAACAGCGTGCCGGTGCCCAGGGCTTTGGTCAAAATCAGTACGTCCTGGGGCTGCATTGCACCTTTTTGCAATACCCCTGTGAGCCGGCCCTCGGCGTTCAGGTGAACCAGGCCATTGACGGCAAAGCCCAGGGCGAGCTCTTGTCCTTCGCCGGTGTGGCCACCGACCAGCGTGCATCCGGCCGCGTTGAGTACTTCCACGGCCCCGCCCATCATTTGGGTCAGCAAGCTGCCGGTTTGCCGGTCCAGCCCTGGGGGCACGGTGGCAATGGCGGTGGCGGTGTGGGGCTGCGCCCCCATGGCGAAGATGTCGCCCAGGGCATGGTTGGCCGCAATCTGCCCAAAGCGGTAGGGATCGTCCACAAAGGCGCGGAAAAAGTCCACCGTCTGCACCACGGCCATGCCCGGCGGCACGCGCACCACGGCGGCATCGTCGGGCTCGCCCAGTCCGATCAATACATCCGCGTTGGGCAAGGGGCACAGCGCGCCCAGCGCTTGCGACAGCACCTGGGCGCCGACCTTGGCGCCACAGCCACCGCAGCGCATGGCCTGTGCCGCCGAAGACTGCTCGGCTTCCTCCGCTCCCAGGTGGGCCATGACCGGTGTGCCGGCACCCGGTGGTGTTTCCATGGCTGCGACTCCCAGGTTGGAGAAGCGTTGCATGAAGCGGCGATCGATCCAGTCTTTCCAGCGCCAGACCCAGGCGCCGGCGAAGTTCAGGGTGCCGCGCGATGCCACCGCATAGCGGTCGCCGGTACTGATCAGTGCCAGCCAGCGTCGCTGCGGTCGGTAGGGCCGAAGCGGCAAGCCCAAGAGCGCGCTGCGCAGGTTGCGCGCCAGTGGCATGCCCATACGGACCGCGAACACGCCCGCTTTTTCCAGTGCCTGTCCGTCGATGCTGGCAATATCGCCACTTGCAAAAATGCGCGGATCGGTGATGGACTGCAGGTTGTCATTCACCCGCACGCACCCTGAGCCGTCCAAGGCGAGTCCGGTACCCTCCAGCCAAGTGCCTCCGCCCGCCTGGGTGACCCAAAAGACCGCATCGGCGCTGCGCCACTCCGCCGGCTGGCCTGGGGCGCTCTGCACCTGCACTCCGCTCGCGCTGACCTGCGTGACCCGTACGCCGGTGTGCAGATGAACCCCTCGGGCTTGAAGCACCTCGGCAAAGCGGCGCTGCACGCGCCGGTTGTGGGTGGGTAACACGGTGTCGGACGCGGAAAATAGTGAAAAAACAGGGGCCTGCCCTGACAACCCCCATTTCGCCCGCTGGGCCTGCAGCCGAAATTGCATGGCCAACAGCAGTTCCACGCCGCCGGCACCCGCGCCCACCACCGCAATCTGCTGCGGGCCCTGCCCAGCGCGCACGGCCTCCAAAAGCGCCAGCCAGCGCTGATTGAACGAGCCAATTGGCTTGACGCAAACCGCATGTTCGGACGCACCGGGTGTGGCTTCGGTTTGCGGTGTCGAGCCGGTATTGATGGCCAGCAGGTCGTAGTCCAAAGCGGGACGATCGCGCAACAGCACCTGTCGGCGCACGCGGTCCAACCCCACCACCTCGGCCCGCACAAAGCGCGCCCCGGCATACACGCACAGTCGCACCAGATCAAGGTGCACCTCGTCAAAACTGTAATGGCCGGCCACGTAGCCAGGCAACATGCCGGAATAAGGCGTGTGCGCGTCCGTGCAGATCAGGGTAATGCGCAGGCCAGCGACGGGCTGCATCGCCAGAGCTTTGAGGACGCCCACGTGGCTATGGCCACCCCCTACTAGAACGAGGTCGCGCAGGATGGGGCTGGAGGCGGTTTGCATGGTGCTGATTGTGCCGGGGTCTGGGGCCCCCGCACGCGGCAGCGATACCCGCCTGCAGCACGCTACGTACAATCCGCAGATCACCAGGAGCCTTACCCCATGAGCATCAAAAGCGACAAATGGATCCGCCGCATGGCCGAATCCACCGGCATGATCGAGCCTTTCGAGCCGGGTCAGGTCCGCCAGGTGGAAGGGCGCAAGATCATCTCCTATGGCACCAGCAGCTATGGCTACGACATCCGGTGCGCACCCGAGTTCAAGGTGTTTACCAATATCCACAGCACCGTGGTCGATCCCAAAAACTTTGACGAAAAGAGCTTTGTGGACTTCAACGACGAGGTTTGCATCATTCCGCCCAACAGCTTTGCACTGGCGCGCACCATGGAGTATTTCCGTATTCCGCGCAATGTGCTGACCATTTGCCTTGGCAAATCCACCTACGCGCGCTGTGGAATCATTGTCAACGTCACACCTTTTGAGCCCGAATGGGAGGGCTATGTGACGCTGGAGTTTTCCAACACGACACCCTTGCCCGCCAAGATCTACGCCGGGGAGGGCTGCGCCCAGGTGCTCTTTTTTGAGAGCGATGAGGTCTGCGAAACCAGCTACAAAGACCGGGGTGGCAAATACCAGGGACAAACCGGGGTCACCCTGCCGAAAACCTGAGAAGGGCCGCTTCGGGGATAATGCCGGCTGTTCCCCGCCTCTTGGGGGCAACCTGCTATCGGATGGATAGCAACCATTTTTGCTATGCATGCCTGACCTGATTACCGAAACACCCTCTCCTGCCGCCGCGCAAACCCTGAACACGGAGACCCCCGTGATGGCATTTGCCCAGCTGCAATTGTCCCCCCCGCTGGCGCGTGCCGTGGCCGAAATGGGCTACGAGACAATGACGCCAATCCAGGCGCAGGCCATTCCCGTCGTGCTGACAGGACAAGACGTGATGGGTGCCGCCCAAACGGGCACGGGCAAGACGGCCGCCTTTGCGCTGCCGCTGCTGCAGCGCATGCTCAAGCACGAAAACGCATCGACCTCGCCCGCCCGTCACCCGGTGCGCGCATTGGTGCTCCTGCCCACACGCGAGCTGGCGGTGCAAGTGGCCGAGCAGGTCAAGCTGTACGCCAAGTACACCAATCTGCGCAGTGCCGTGGTGTTTGGTGGCATGGACATGAAGCCCCAAACCCTGGAGCTGAAAAAAGGCGTTGAAGTGCTGGTCGCCACGCCCGGACGCCTGTTGGACCATATTGAGGCCAAAAACGCGGTACTGAACCAGGTGGAATATGTGGTGCTCGATGAAGCGGACCGCATGCTTGACATCGGCTTCCTGCCAGACCTTCAGCGCATCCTGAGTTACTTGCCCAAACAGCGCACCACGCTGTTGTTTTCGGCGACGTTCTCGCCAGAGATCAAGCGCCTGGCCAGCAGCTACCTGCAAAACCCGGTCACCATCGAAGTGGCCCGCTCCAACGCCACCGCCTCAACGGTCGAGCAGCGTTTCTACAGCGTGGGCGAGGATGACAAGCGCCGCGCGCTACACCATGTCCTCAAAACCCGGGGAATGAAGCAGGCCTTTGTGTTTGTAAACAGCAAACTCGGTTGTGCGCGTCTGGCGCGTTCGCTGGAACGCGAAGGTCTCAAAACCACGGCACTGCACGGTGACAAGAGCCAGGATGAGCGCCTCAAGGCCCTTGAAGCCTTCAAGAGCGGTGAAGTCGATCTGCTGGTCTGTACCGATGTGGCCGCCCGCGGCCTGGACATCAAGGATGTGCCGGCGGTCTTCAATTTCGACATTCCCTTTAACGCCGAAGACTACGTGCACCGCATTGGCCGCACGGGCCGCGCTGGTGCTTCGGGCCTGGCGGTGAGCTTTGTCGGTGGCAAGAATGATGCGCGCCTGATGGCCGACATCGAGAAGCTGATCAAAGTGAAGATTGAGCTTGAGGCGGTGGAGTTTGAAGAAAACCTGCCGGACATCCGTGCACAAGGTCGCATCAACGACGGTCGCCGCATGTACAGCGAAGGCACGCAGGACGATTCCCGCCGTCCGCCGCGCAGTGCTCACAGTGGCGTACGCGATGTGGCCCACGAAGGCCAGTTTGCCCGCCCTGCGCGCGACGAGCGTGCGCCCCGCCGTGACTACACCCGCCCCCCGGTGGCTCCGCGCGACCCCTTCTTTGACAAGCCCTATGAACCCAGCGCAGCGCCTGAGTCCGCGCCCGCATGGGAATCAACGCCACGTGCCGGTGTGCGGAGCATTTCGGCCAACATCAAACCCAAGCGCCGCGTGGCGGCCTTGTTCAAGGCGGAATAAGCCTCAAGGCTGAATTTTTCAGGCCCGTCCTGGTTTCTGCGCGGTTTCACAGTGCACCTGATGGAGCGTCCAATGCAGGGGGCCTGGCGGCTGCTGGGGGTCCAGTCGAAGGGCGCTTAGGCAGCCGCCCCAGACACAGCCTGTGTCCATGGCCACCACATCACGCCGTGCCAGTGGCCCCAGGGTCGACCAGTGTCCGAAGACCACCGTGTCTTGGCGGGTCTTTCGCCCCGGAACATCAAACCAGGGCATGAAACCGGCGGGCGCCTGACCCGGGCCTTCCTTGCTCTCAAACTCCATCTGGCCTTGTGCATCGCAAAATCGAAGGCGTGTCAGTGCGTTGACGATTACCCGCAAGCGCGCCATGCCGCGCAGGTCTTCGCTCCAGCGGCTGGGCGTATTGCCATACATGGCGTGAAAGAAGTCACCACACGAGGATCCCTGCAGTACGTCCTGCACTTCGGCGGCAAGCGCCAGGGTGTGTTGGGCCGTCCAGTCCGGTAAAACCCCGGCATGCACCAATAGAAGCGGGTGGCTGGCGACCTGCAGTGGCAAGGCCATGGACTGCTGGCGCAGCCAGTACAGCAGCAAAGCCCGGTCGGGCGCATTCAGCACCTCGTCCAAGGTGTCACCCCGGCCCGGCCCCCGAACGCCCTGGGCAATCGCCAACAAATGCAAGTCATGGTTGCCCAACAAGCATTGCGCTGCGCCCTCCAGTGCCATCAGCCGGCGCAAGACGCCCAGCGAGTCCGGGCCCCGGTTGACCAGGTCGCCCAGCAGGTACAAGGTATCGCGGCTTGGGGAAAAAGAGATTTCATCCAGCAGCCGCGCCAGGGCACCATTGCAGCCCTGCACATCGCCAATCAAGTAAAGTGCCATGTGTTCATTTTCGCGCCAGTTCCATGGAATTTCTGCTGATCGTTTTTTTGACACTGCTTAACGGCGTGTTTGCAATGTCCGAGCTGGCGCTGGCCGGCAGCAAGCGCGCGCGATTGGGGGCGCTGGCCGAAGCGGGCAACCAAGGGGCCAAGGCGGCGCTGGAGTTGCTGGGTAACCCAAACCAGTTTTTGTCGACCGTCCAGGTCGGAATCACCTCGATCGGGGTGCTCAATGGCATTGTCGGGGAGGCGGCCTTCAGCGATGGTGTGGCAGCGTGGCTTCAGGCTTGGGGGACTTCCGAGAAGGCGTCAGCCATTACGGCGACTGCGCTGGTGGTCACCGCCATCACTTTCACCACCATTATTTTTGGCGAGCTGGTACCCAAGCGCATTGGCCAGTTGTACCCGGAAAGCGTCGCATGCTGGGTGGCGCGGCCCATGCTGTGGTTGGCCAAGGCGGCTAAGCCTTTTGTCAAACTGCTCTCCAGCACGACAGCGGGCACGCTCAAACTGCTGCGCATTGACGCCAACGCATCGCGCGCAGTGACCGAAGAGGAAATATCCGCCAGTCTGGAAGAGGGCGTTGACGCCGGCCTGATTGAAGAGCATGAACACCAGATGGTGCAAAACGTGTTCCGGCTGGATGAACGCCCCCTGACCTCGCTGATGACGCCCCGCACCGACGTGCAGTGGCTCGACAGCGCCGGTACCGTCGGGCACAGTCTGGCTCTGGCCGCTACAGGCGGTGGCCGGGGCGCACATTCCTGGTACCCCGTGTGCCGGGGCTCACTCGACGATGTGGTGGGTATCGTCAGCGTGGCCCAGTTGTTGGACCTGCGGGAGCGGCCCGATGAGCCCCTGAGCGCCCACGCATCGCCCGCGGTGTTTGTGCCCGAGACCCTTAGCGGCATGGAACTGCTGGAGCAGTTTCGGCTGCAGTCGGGCCGCTTGGTGTTTGTGGTGGACGAATATGGTGTGGTGCAAGGCCTGCTCACGCCGCGCGACCTGCTGGAGGCCATTACGGGGGAGTTGCAGGTGGGGGCCCAGGCGGATGCGTGGGCCACCGAGCGAGAAGATGGCTCTTGGTTGCTGGACGGCGTCATGCCGCTGGGTGAGCTCAAATCGCGGCTGGATATGGACGGATTACCCGGTGAGGAGCGCGGCCGCTACAACACGCTGGCGGGCTTGCTGATGTCGATTACAGGCCGCTTGCCGCGCGTAGGCGAGCGTATCAGTTGCCAAAACTGGACCTTTGAAGTGGTCGACTTGGACGGACGCCGGGTGGACAAGGTGCTGGCGGTGCAGCACCGGGCGACGGACGAGCCGGTGTGACGCAGCCTGCGTTTCAGGCCTGACCGGAGAGCCGGTAAGCCAGCAAACCCAGCAGCTCGTGCAACAGTACGGCCCATTTGCGACTGCCCCGCACCAGTGAATAGGTGGTCCAGTCAGTGCTGCTGCCGGTGCTGAAATCAACCGCATAGGGGGTCACGTTCCAGCCCGCCTTTTGAAATGTGGCCATGGCCCTGCGCATATGCCACGCGGATGTCACCAGGAGCCAGGGTTGGGTGGGATCGACACCGCTCAGGCGCGCAGAAAAAATCGCATTCTCGTAGGTGGTGCGGGATCGGTCCTCCATCCGCAGGTGCTGGGGCTGAAGACCGATAGCCTCGTAAAAAATGCGGGCGCGCGCGGCCTCGGACAGACCTTGACCCCATAACTCTCCTTCGCCGCCGGTAAACAGCAGTTCAAGGTCAGGCTTTTGGCGCAGCAAGGCCAGGGGGGCAAGCATGCGTTCTCCGGCATCATTGAGGGCAGGCTGGCTGCGGCCCTCCCAGACGCGGGACGATTCCAGCGCGCCACCGAGTACCACCATGCCGTGGTACTTCTGTACCTGCTTTGCGTTGGGCGCAGAGGTGTAGGGGTCTTCGAGCGCGCGAAGTACCGCATCCGGCAGCGGTTCCCAGCCCTGAACCAGAAGCACGAACAAGGCCAGCCAAAGGGTTCGCAGTCCCCACCGGCCCCGACGGTCCGCGGTGAGGCCGGTCCGCTGGGGCCTCAGCAGCACCAAAGCGGCAAGTACCAAGGCACCCACCCAGGCAAGCGGCTGCGTCAAAAAAATCAGCAGTTTGGAGGCCAGGAACATCGCTCGGGCTAGACCACTTTGGCGCTTGGACGCGCGGCCATCCGGTCGCGCCAGGCCTGCAGGGCGTGCAGCCCCTCGGTTGCCGGCACAAATTTAAGCAGGGCACGGCCAAATTCGAGTGCGCAAAACGCAGTGATATCGGCAATGGTG
The DNA here is from genome assembly GCA_029866205.1 of Rhodoferax sp. Classification (GTDB taxonomy): domain Bacteria; phylum Pseudomonadota; class Gammaproteobacteria; order Burkholderiales; family Burkholderiaceae_C; genus Allorhodoferax. Next base: position 27,288 of record JARWZT010000008.1, on the reverse strand, counting down.
AAGCGCGATCCGGCCATCCATTCCTGGCTCTGCAGCAGGTGATCAAACACCTTGGCGGTCTCTTTCACTTTTGCGGTTTGTGAGTTGCCAAAATCGGCAAACTGGGGCGACTCCAGCGGCGCCAGACCGGGGTGGGTGTGGCGCACGCCGTTGGCAATGCCCAACAGCAGCGTCCACTCGACCCGGCGGTCGGCCATTTCAATGAATGCGCGCTCGTCAAAGTCCACCCCCATCAGGTTGGTTTCGGGGTATAGACCCTCCAGATAGCTGCAAATGGCACGGGTTTCGGTCAGCACCCTGCCATCGTCCAATTCCAGCGCAGGCACTTTGGCCAGCGGACTTTTCGCCCGAAAGGCGGCGCTGTAGTGCTCGCCTTGGTTCAGGTCGACCGGCACCAGGCCGATGCCGTTGATTCCCTTTTCGGCCATGAACATTTGTACCCGGCGCGGATTGGGCGCGCGAGGCGCGTAGTAGAGCTGCATGGAAGGGGTCTCAAAAGGAGGGAAAGGGTGGCCTCAGGCCACCAGTGCGCGGCAGCCTTGCAGCAGGTCGCGGGTTTTCTGCGCCTCGGCACGGGCAGCCGCCGCAAATCCGGGGCCCGCATCGGCATAAATGACGGCGCGTGAGGAGTTCACCACGATGGGTGCCTGGGTGTGCTGGGCATTTCCGCGCCAGCCTGCGCGCACGGTCGCCACAGCATCACCGCCCTGGGCGCCAACCCCGGGGATCAGCAGGGGCAGCGTGGGCGCCAGCGCGCGAACGCGCTCAATCTCACTCGGACGGGTCGCGCCCACCACAAGCCCGAGCTGTCCGTTCTGGTTCCAGGGGCCTTGGGCCAGGCTGGCAATGTGCTCAAACAAAGCCGGGTGACCGGGCAGGTCGGCCAGACGCTGGTTCTGCAAATCGTCGCCCCCCGGGTTGGAAGTACGGCAAAGCAAAAAAGCGCCCTTGCCATGGTATTTCAAGTACGGCTGCACCGAGTCCCAGCCCATGAAGGGCGAAAGCGTGACGGCGTCGGCGCCATAGCGCTCAAAGGCCTCAATGGCATATTGCTCGGCCGTGTTGCCGATGTCGCCACGCTTGGCGTCGAGAATCACCGGTACCGTCGGTGCGACCTGGCGCAAATGAGCCATCAGTCGCTCAAGCTGGTCTTCAGCACGGTGGGCCGCGAAGTAGGCAATTTGGGGTTTGAAGGCGATCACCAGATCGGCGGTGGCCTCTGCGATGGCAGCACAAAAATCAAATATCTTGCCCGCGTCGCCGCGCCAGTGCAATGGAAATTTGGCCGGATCAGGGTCCAGGCCGACACACAGCAGGGACTGGTTTTGGCGCTCGGCAGCACCCAGTTTTTCAATGAAAGTCATACCGCATTGTAGGCAGGCACGTGCCAGCAATAACGCTATAAGAACCCTGCCGGGCCACCGTCAAGGCAGCCCGTGCCGAATTATTTGTGGAAGGGCGCCTTGGTAAATTTGGCGCAGACGCCTTTGAGCATGTGGCGCCGGGTGCCATCTTTGAAGGTCAGGGTCTGCACAAAGGCGCCGTCGTTCAGGTCCAGGGTGAATTCCTCCTGGGTGATCATTTGCCCGAAGCGCTCGAACATGGCCGGGCGACTGACGTAGGCCTTGCTGCCCTCCATACGCAGCGCGCCCTTGCGTGATTCCGAAATGGTGTACTCGCCTTGGTACCAACCGGATTTGGCTTCAGGCTCCAAACCCACCACCATGATGTCCGAGTAGACCTTGGGCTCGGAGTTGAGCGCACCCTGAGGTGTTGAAACCGTGACTTCGCAGACAAAATTGCCGCCCTTTTTGCCAAGCATATTGGGGCTGTCGAGCTCCCCATCCCGTCCTGCGGCAATGGTTGGGTTCAGGTGAATCCACCCTGCGTCCAACGCGACCCAGCCCAGACCCAGCGACAGCACCAAGGTGAATACTGCAGTCAGGATGATTGCAGTCAGGGGGGATGATTTTTTCATGGCGGGCCTTGGACGGGGGGGCGACAGGGATCTTGGACTGCTTAGTTGGTCGTTATTTCACGGCCATTGAGTTCTTGCACCGGGCGCGCGTTGCGCTTAAACGGGAAGGCCGCAACCTGCTCTTTGGCCACATTCACCGGGGTCTTCAGAATAAAGAAGCGCACACCTTCGGTACAGGGGGGTGTCGTCAACGAGCCTTCGTAGCTGTAGAAATCAAACTCGCGCGGCAGCAAATTGGCCGGGTTGAAACTCACGCCTTCCGGAGTGACTTCGGGACCCTCTTCCATCGGCATGTGGGTCCAGAGGGTCTTGATGCCAGGGTTTTCATTGCCTTCCTTGAGCAACACGCCGACCACCGCCAGCTTGCCATCGGCGCTCTTGTGGACAAAGTGCACCACCATCGCCATCGGTTTGCCGTCAATTTTTTCTTCACTGGGACGGTGAAAGTGGAATTGCAGCAGTTCGTGAGGCACGCCATCGATGCGAATCTTGCTGCCCGGTGGAATGTTGACCTGAATGGTGTGGCCGTTGTTGATCATTTTCAACTGACCTTCCTTGTAGTCGGCAGTGACCACGGTACGGGTTTTCACAAAGGGGCCGCGAATGTCCAGGGGGGACTGGGATTTGCCTTTGGCGCAAGTGGGAAACTCTTTACCCCAGCGCTCGGGGCCCATTTCCCCGTCATAGCCCCAGTGGACGGCGTGTTTTTCAGGGGCCTTTTTGCTACCGGGCTTGCCATGACCGTCGTCTTTGGCGTGGCCATCGTCTTTGCCATGGCCGTCTTTTGCGGCCGCTTTGTCATCGTGTCCCGATTTGTCACCTTTGGCGCCTTTTGGCAGGCAGTCCGCCATGATCGCCACTTTTTCGCCCGCGGCTGCGAGTCCGATCTGGGCTGCACATATGGTGTTTTTACGGTCACCCAGCTCAGACAGCTGCAGTGCTTTTCGGAATGCTTCCATGGCCGCTGGATCTTCAGCACCCTTGGTGAGCATGCGCAAAGCACCCAGGCCGACCTGACGTTCAGCCGACAGGTTCTTTTGCGTTTTGTAGGCGGCCTCCAGGTCGGCCAGCGTGGTGCCATTGGCCATCGCGCTCTTGACGGCGGCCAACTGCTGTGCCTGACCTTCCAGAGGTGCCAATTCAGCGCGCAAGGCGGACATCTCTACTTCCGCCGCTTTAACAGCGGCTTCTTTTTCAGCTGCTGCTTTGGTCGCCTCTTCGGACGCGGCTTGCAGTTCGGTGAGCTGTCCTTTGGCCGACTGGTTGCTCTTCCAGTTGGTCCAGCCAAACGCGCCAGCGCCTATCAGTGCCAGGGCAAGGATGACTTCAGCAATGGTTCTTTTCATGGTGCTTCTCGGTTTACGCAGTCAAGGGTGAAAGGATAGGGGTGTGGAGGGGGATCGGCAGCAAAAGCGTTAGTTTGAGGCATTACTGGTCACCCCGGAAACTTATGCCGCTGCCGGAGGTGTCGGTGAGGATCAGTTCAAGTCGCTTTTTTGGAGTAACGGGCGAGTCATGGATGAATCCGATACCCGTCAGCGTTTTCGTGGTGGTAAGTGACCAACGACAATTTATTGCGGGGTGAATATCGACTTGAGCAGAAAAGTACAGGGCTGTGGTGGCGTCTGTGGCCCGCGTAATCGTAAGAGCCATGTCTGTGCACGACCCAAAGCCTGTTTGCGCCGTGTATGGACCGGGAAAAGTTCCGGCCAGAGTCAAATTGACGCTCCTGGCTATTGCTCCATTCAAGCCGTCGGCCCAAGTGCCGGTCCAAGTGCCCTGCGCGTTTGCCGTGGCCCCAGCCGCCAAAACATTGAACTGAGGATTAGCGTTTAGGGTAGGAATATAGAGGTTACTCAGTGACAGAGTGTGTGCTGTTGCTGACGTGCCGGAAATGGCGGCGGTTCCTTGACGCAAGTTATCTTGATTTTGAAACGAATTGAGGGAGGCCACGGTGGCAGACGTATTACCTGTCGTGTTAACTGAGCCTGTGTAAATTATGGGATAAACATCGAGTTTTTCTTTGTCGCCGATCTGGAGTGCAAACAGTGCATACAGACGCTGGTCGGGCGTAATGAAACTCACAAACTCACTCGCGTTGCCGGCTGCTGTGCCCGAGTAAGCGCCCGACATTGTAAAACTTGCCGTACCGCCACCGTCCTGGCCCTGCTGTTGTCCGTTGCCGTTGCTGTTGCTGTTACTCGTGCCGCTGCTCTGCCCGCCGCAGGAGACCACCAACGTGGTGGCGACAACACAGAGTGCCACAAGGCAACGCCTTGGCGCCAGATTGTCAGAGAAGCGCGGAGTTTTTGAAATCATGGATTGATCCAACCAGCTTGCAGCCAGTGGCAGTAGCCGGGACGGTAGGGCCAGGCAATGTGGTGTATCGGTGTGCCGTCGGGAAAGACGTGATCGGTCAGGTGGTCAAGCCACTCCCCCTGGGCGCGGAGTTGGCGGCTGAATCGGCCCAGTTCAACCGGGCGCGTGGCCGCGTTCCCCGGCGTTGGGTGGGTCTGGTGCTTTTGAATGCTGCGCTGCATGGCCGGCGCGGCGGCTTGGGCTTGGCGCTGCGTGCGCCCCGAAAAAGCGTCGTGCAGGCTGCCCCAGCGCCGACCGTGCATACGGCGGGTGATTTTTTCGATCCGCCGGCTGGCTTCGTCGACCGTGGGGGTGTGAAAGCGCAGTTGGCCCAGCACATTGTCAAACAGGACCAGGGCGCGCGGATGGGCTTGCAAGACGGCGTCCATGTCGGTCAGGGCATCGGCCGTGTTGCAGCGCAAAGCCGTGCCGGAGGCGCGAAGCGATGCGCCGTGGCGCCGCTGAAACAGGGGCGCAGCCCAGCGGTCGACGTCAAAAGTGGTGACGCTGCCAAAGCCCTGAAGCCAGGCGCTGGGCATCATCCAGCCGGCACTGGCGCCGACGATGACCAGTTCCGAAGAGCGCTCAGGCACAGGCGGCATCTGTCCCAGCCACTGGGCAATGTCGGCGCAGGTGGCGGCCCATTGCGCTTGGTGACGCCAGGCGTGGAGGTGCCAGAACAGGCCGCCTGAGGGATTCATGCGGCGCGCACCTGGTTGAATTGCAGCATGCCGAGTTCGTCCATGCTGTGTTGCTCGCGCTTGAGCACGTGCTTTTGTACGGCCAGGCGGTCGTTTTCGGTGAGGGTTTTCATTTTCAGGCGCTCGGCTTCGGCCTGCAGCATGCGGTGCGCCAGGGTTTGCAGGTGCAATTGCGAGGTGCCAATGTCGCGTTCCACCCGCTGGCGCAGGGTCAGCAGCTGCGACATGAATTGGCGCTGGTTCATGGCGTCTGCCATACCTCGCGATGTGTCGGCGGCGATGGTCTTGGCGCGGTACTCTTCATAGAGGTTCTCCAGCCGTTGCTGGCTGGCAAGCAGGGAATCGCGCAGCTGTTCGGCCTGCACGATTTCAGCGCGGAGCTGGGTAATTTTCTGCTCGGCCTTGCCTTCGAGGGCGGACCAACAGGCGCGGACTTTCATGGCGTTGTACCTGGCTGGGGATGATGGAGCGGGCGGGTGGTCATGGCTTTCAGAGCTCCATCAGCACCCGCAGGTCAGTGCGGCAATTGGCTTCTTCGACGCCGCTGTACATGTCCTGACGCAAGTAGTTTTCCATGGTCGCCCGCAGCACGATGGCTTGGTCGATCTCCGGATTTGAGCCTGCTTGGTAGGCGCCCACCTGGATCAGATCGACGTTTTGCTGGTAAAGCGACCAGAGGCGTCGGAAGCGGTTGGCCAGCTTCAGGTCCGTGGGGGAGAGCAGGTTTTGCATGACCCGAGAAATGGAACCGGTCAGGTCAATGGCGGGGTAGTGCGCGGCATCGGCCAGCTTGCGCGAGAGCATCACCTGACCGTCCAGCGAAGCGCGGGCAATGTCCACAATCGGGTCGTTACCGTCGTCGCCTTCCGCCAGCACGGTGTAGATCGCCGTAATGGAGCCAAAACCGTGGCGCCCGACACCGGCGCGTTCAATCAAGTTGGGCAAAAGCGCAAACACCGAAGGCGGATAACCCTTGGAGGTGGGCGGTTCGCCAATGGCGAGGCCGATTTCGCGCTGGGCATGGGCTACGCGGGTCAGGCTGTCAACCAGCATCAGCACGTCTTTGCCCTGGTCACGGAAGTATTCGGCCACCACGTGGGTCAGATGCGCGGCTTTGAGGCGCAGTACCGGCGACACGTTGGCGGGTGCCGCAATGACCACAGCCTTGGCCAGACCCTCGGGCCCGAGCGTCTCGGTAATGAAGGCCTGTACCTCGCGTCCACGTTCGCCAATCAGGCCAATCACCACCACGTCGGCTTTGGTAAACCGTGTCAGCATGCCCAGCAGCACGCTTTTGCCCACGCCTGATCCGGCGACCAATCCGACGCGTTGCCCCCGTCCCAGGGTCAAAAGACCATTGATGGCCTTGACGCCGACATCCAGCACGCGGTTGATGGGACCGCGCTCCATCGGGTTGAGGGGCAGGCCCAGCAGGCCGAGTTTGGTGGTGCAAGCGGGTTTGGGTTTGCCGTCAAGGGGCTCGCCTTGGGCGTCAATGACCCGACCCAGCAGTTCTTCCCCCAGGTGCGCGTGTCCGCTTTCGCTCAGCACCCTGACCGATGCGCCCGGGCCAATGCCCACGGGTTCGGAAAAGGGCATGAGGTAAATTGTTTTGTCGGCAAAGCCGACGACCTCGGCCTCAATCCGGTGGCCGGCCTGACCGACCACCTCGCAGCAGGCACCGACCGGCGCCATGATGCCGCGCGCCTCCAGCCGCAAGCCCACCAGCCGCACCAGCGTGCCACTGCGCGCTGGGCGCGGGCTGCGCAGTTGGGCCAGCGCCTGGTCTACTTCGGTGTCGAAATCAAACATGGTCTTCTGCGTCACGCAGGATTTCGTCGATCGCCGCAACGGTGTCAAAGCCGGAGTCGATCGGGGTGGACGCCGCGTTGGCGCTGGAGGCCATGCGCGGGCGTGCGTCTTCGACGCCGGTTCCGGGGATGCGGTCGCTGGCAATACGCTCAGCGCTAAAGGCAGTCTGGCTGCGCCAGCGTGGCTCGTCGACCGCGAGGCCGCGCGCCAATGCGCTCAGGCGCTCGCCGATCAGGTCTTCCACCAGCGCATCGTTGGCGCTGGCGCGTACGCTGCCCGGCAACAGCTGCTCATTGGCTTGCAGCCGCAGGGCCGAGCCTTCGGTAAGGCCGGAGCGCGCGCGAATCTCTTGCAGCATGGAGAGATCGCCGGGATGGAGTTCCACCAATACCAAAGATTCGTCGTGCTGTGCGAGTTCGTCCACGCAGCGTTGCACCAGGCGTTCGATCGCGCCACCGTCCAAGGCCAACTCGGCCAGCACCAGCTGTTCGGCCAGGTGCAGCGCCAGGCGCTTGAGCGGTTCGAAAAAAGTCTGGGGGCTTTGTTGCAGCAGTGCCAGCGCATCTGTCAGGGCGTTGACCAGTGCGTGGTCGTCGCCCAGTGCGACGCGCAACTTTTCTTCCATTTCGCTTTGAAGCGCGGCGCGGGCCTCAGCGGCGCCTTGTGCGCGGCCTTCTTCGCGTGCTTGCGCCAGAGCTTGGGCGGCGGCTACCGGCGTTTCCACCACGGCTGGGGGCGCGGGCGCTACCGCCTCGGCGGCAACTGTCGGTTCTTCTGGGGCAGGGGTTTGTGCCGGGGGCAACAAATCGACCGTGGGGGTATCAAAATCAGTCAGACCAAAAACGGGTTCCTGTTGCGTGCGCCAGGCGCTGGCCACAAAACCGCTTTCGGGCGCGATCGGGTGGCTCAAATCGGTGGGTTGCCACACGCGCGCGGGGCGCACTTCGGCTTTGCGGGCGTCCGCCTTTGCCGAAGAAGCACCGTCTTTAGACATAGTCTGCGCCGCCGCCTAGGACCAGGTCGCCGGCATCGGCCAGTTTGCGTGCGGCCCGCATGATGATTTTTTGGGCGTCCTCGACGTCGGACAGGCGCATCGGGCCCATCGCTTCCATGTCGTCCTTGAACATGCCGCGCGCGCGCTCGGACATATTGCCCAAAAACTTGTCTTTGACGGCGTCGCTGGCACCCTTGAGCGCTTTCATCATCAGGTCCGGTTCGACATTGCGCATGATGACCTGGATGCCTTTGTTGTCGACACCCGTCAAGTTTTCGAAGGTGAACATGTTGTCCTGGATCTTCTGCATCAGATCGGGGTCCAGGGTCTTGAGTCCGCCCATCACCGAGGCTTCCAGCGCGGTCTTGGTCAGGTTCAGGATATTGGCTGCGGCCTTGATGCCGCCCAGGCTGGACGACTTCGAGGTCGAGTTGGTGGAGAACTGCTTCTTCATGATGGCCTCGAGTTCCACCATGGCCGAGGGCTGCACGGTTTCCAGGCTGGCTACGCGTTGCATGATTTCGGCACGCGACTCGGGGGGCAAGAAGTTCAGCACTTCAGCCGCCACGCCGTTTTCCAGCACCGACAGGATGATGGCCACCACCTGTGGGTGTTCGGCCTTGATCATGTCGGCAATGGAGCGCGCGTCCATCCAGCTCAGGATTTCCAGACCTTTGCTGCCTTGACTCGGGTTGATACGGCCCAGCACCGAAGCGGCCTTGTCGTCACCCAGAGCGCGTTTGAAGACTTTTTCCACATAGTCCGAGGTGCCCAGACCCAGGCTGGTCTGGCGCTTGATCTCAGCCACAAACTCATCGAGCACCGCATTGACCGCCTCTTGCGACAGTTCGGCGACCTGCACCATGGCAACGCCCAGACCTTGTACCTCTTTGGGGTTGAGGTAGCGAATGATGTTGGCGGCTTGCTCCTCGCCGAGCAGCAGCATCAATACGGCAGCGCGTTGGGTGCCCGTAAGCGCATCCATTTCCTTGCGCAGGGCATCGCTGTAGGCCGCAGGGCCGGTAAGTTTGGGGTCGGTATCTGCCATTTTGGTTACTCGTGAGGCCGATCAGCTCGGTTTGATCATGTTTTTCAGCACGCTGGCCACGCGGGCCGAGTCGTCGGAAACGATCATGCGGATCAGGGCGACTTTGTCGTCGTAGGTGTTTGCCGTGTCGAGCATCTCGGCAGAGATGGCCGACTTGTTGGACTTCATTTTGGCCTTCATCTCTTCCAGCGTGTCGGCTGCAGAAGGCTCCGCATTGGCGGCGTCTGCCGAGGCTGCGGCTGCAGCTTCCAGAGCCAAGGTTTCCTCCTGTGCCAGCTGAATACTTTCTGCGGCGGCCTGTGCGGCTTCCTTGTCGCGGTTCATCATGTGCATGACCACCGGGCGTACCACCACCATCAGGAAAGCCACAAACATCAGGCCCAAAAAGCCGGATTTGATGTTGGTCATGACAGACTCATCCTTGTGCCAGGGAATCGTCAGGTCCATCGGCACCTCAGGCTCGAACTTGGCCTGCACCACACTGACCACGTCTTTGCGGCCTTCGTCAAAGCCCACGACACCGCGCACCAGTTCTTGCATGCGTTCCACTTCTTCAGGGGTGTAGGGGTTGGGTTTGGCGGGTTGCTCTTCGCCCTTGTCGTTCTTGGGTTGGGCCTGGGGGGGGCGCTCATTGATCACCACGGCCACGCTCAGGCGCTGCACGCCACCGGTCGCACTCTTGGTGTGGCGCACCTGGCGGTCAATTTCGTAGTTGCGGGTGCTGCGCGTCGCAATGGTGCTGCGCTCATCGCTGGCGCTGGCATTGGGGTTGGCCGCAGTCGTGAGCGACGTGGTGGGACCCACCGGCGCGGTGTTGGACAAGGTGCCAGGAATGCCCGCAGCCTCTTTGGCGCTGTTGCGGTCTTCGCTGTTCACTTCAGAACGGGTCTTGGGGCCTTTGCCGCCAGTGTCGAAATCTTCCACCGTGACTTCCGTCTGGCTGTAGTCCAGGCTCAGGTTCACCTGCGAGCGCACATTGGCCTCGCCGACGATGGGCGCCAGAATCTGGATCACGCGCTGGCGGTACAGGTCTTCCATGGCTTGTTTGTGCTTGGTCTGGCCGGCGTTCATGCCCATGGAAGCGTCAGACTCGGCGTCGGTCATCAGCTTGCCAAAGTTGTCAACCACTGCCACGTTCTCGGGGGTCAGCATGGGCACGCTGGATGCCACCAAATGGACGATCGCCTGAACCTGCATCGGACTTACGCTGCGTCCCGCCTGGGGCGTGACCACGATAGAGGCTTTGGGGGGCGTGCGGTCCCGAACAAACACCGAGGGTTTGGTGGTGGCAAGGTGCACGCGGGCGGTCTGAATCGATTCGATCTGCTGAATGCTGCGGGCCAATTCCTGCTCCATGGCGGAGTTGTAGCGCACCTGCTCCATGAACTGGCTGGTGGTCATGGCGGACTGGTCCTTGAGCGCGTCCAGGCCGGTGGCTGCGGTCTTGGGCAGCCCTTTGGATGCCAGATAGATGCGGGCTTCGTGGTAGCGGTTTGCGGGCACGGTGACTTGGCCGCTGCCCGCATCAATGACCGGCTTGAACTCACCTTGCTTGAGCGCTTCGTAGACGCCTTGCTGGTCGGTCTCGGTCACGCCGGTCATGATGGGCCGGTAGCTGGGTGCATTGATCAGGGTGTAGACCAGCGCAAACGCCAGCAATGCCATGGCAATCACCATCAGGGGCAGCGATTTTTTGACCGCCGGTTGGTTGAGCACCTGCTTGATGGGACCAAAGGGGCCTGAGTAATCGGGCGTGGCCTCTGAGAAACCGCCGCCTGCGTCGCCCGCGCGGCCCGCCATGGCGCGTCGGTCCACTCCCGAGCGGGTTTGCATGGATCCAGGTTCGGCATTGGCAGGTAGAAAGGTGCCAGCGGTTGCAGTTGCGGTTGCCATGGAAGGGGTCTTTCAGCGCGATGGAATAGGGGGGAGCGGGGCGTCGATGGAAATGGCGGTGTCAGACCGGCATGTTCATGATGTCTTCGTAGGCTTTGAGCACTTTGTTGCGTACCTGCAAGGTGGCTTCAAACGACAGGGACGCTTTTTGCATCTTCAGCACCACGTCGGTCAGTGGCACGGCCTCACCGCGCTCGAAGGCTTGCGCCGTGTTCTGCGAGTCCACCTGCGAGGCGTTGGTCTGGCTCACCGCCTGACGGATCAGATCGGAGAAGTCCGTCTTGGGGACGGGCGTGGAGCCTGGCAGGTCAAAGCCCTGGCCGGCGGCTTGCGTGCCGTGGGCTTGCAGGGTCTTGAGCATGGCGGCGATGCTGCTGGCAGAGGTGGCGGATTCGATCATGGCGTAGTCCTGTTCGGGTTAGGCAGCGAGGGCTTCAGGAATGGGTAGAAAGACCAGGGCCTGCATCACGCAGGCGGGCCAACTTGTAGCGCAGGGTGCGCGGGCTGATGCCCAGTTTTTGCGCCGCTTCTTCGCGGTTGCGCGAGGCTTCGAGAGCCGCACGAATGGCGTGGTGTTCGCTGTGCTTCACAGCGGCATGCAAGGGGCTGGCTGCCAGCGCTTGTGCCGCTACTGGCGTGGGGGCCGCAACGAGGTCAGGGCGAGACTCAGCCCCGATCGACAACAGGAAGCTGGTGGGTGCATCGTCAAACATCAGGTGCTGGGTGTCAATCCGGCTGTCCGGGCACAAGACCATGGCGCGTTGAATGATGTTTTCCAACTCCCGCACATTGCCTGGCCAGGCATAGGACAGCAAGGCGCGCTGGGCGTCTTCGCTGACCGTCCAGGTTTGGTTGGAGCGCACATGGCGTCCGAGCAGGCGGGCCACCAGCGGAAGAATGTCACCACTGCGCTCGGCCAATGCGGGGACCCGCAGTTTGAAAGTGCTGAGTCGGAAATACAGGTCTTCACGGAACTGGCGCTGGACAATTTGTTCGCGCAGGTTTTTGTTGGTGGCGGCCACGACGCGCACGTTCAATGCGACCGCGCGCTCGCCACCGAGTCGCACCAGGCTGTGCTCTTGCAGCACCCGCAGCAATTTGGCTTGCAGCGCCAGGGGGAGTTCGCCAATTTCGTCCAGAAACAGGGTGCCGCCTTGGGCTTGTTCAAACAGGCCACGGTGCTCTTTGACCGCGCCGGTAAATGCGCCTTTTTCGTGGCCAAACAACATGTCTTCAATCATGTGCTCGGGCAGCGCCGCGCAGTTCAGACCGATAAAGGGTCCGTTTGCCGCTGCGGAGGATTCGTGCAGTACCCGGGCCAGGACCTCTTTGCCTGAGCCGGTGGGGCCTTCCACCAGCACAGCCACGGGGGCCTGCGCCACACGTTGGGCCAGTGCCAGCAAGTTGCGGCTGACCGGGTCCACAAAGACGACGCTGCGAACGGCGGCGCCGGTGTTGGGGGACAGGTTGCGGGCGGTGTGTGTTTGGGTACTGGGTTTTGCTGCGCTCGTCTGGTTGGCGCGCTCCAGCGCAAGGCGCCAGGCATCGACAGACCAGTCGTCTGCAGCCAGCACATGGCATGCGCCGCCATGCAAAGCCTGAACTGCAAGCTCCAGTTGCCGCCGCTCGGTGCGGCAGACCACGGCGATGGGGCGGTTGGCCGCCTGAACCCGTGCCAGTGTGTCTTGGAACAATTCAATGTCTGAGCCCAAGCCCAAGATCACCACCGCAGGTGGCATGGACGCGCTCAAGGCGCTTTGCAACTCATCCAGCGTGCTTAAGGTTTGCACTTCCAGACCCGCTTCTGCCAACTGGGTCCGGTTCGCAGCCGAAAGCGGGCGAAACGGGTCCAGCCAGAGGGCGTTGGAGAAAACTGAAGGCAGGGGCATGGCGGTTTTAAATGCAAATTAAGGCTTGGACGCTCTCATTTGCAAGACCCGTGCCATGCGATTTGGCGGTTTATTGACGGTTGGCCGACACTTTGGCATTGGCCGCTGCAGCATGCGGGCGCTTGGGCTCAAAGCCCTGGCAGGGACGGCCGTCAAGTTGCAGTACTTGCATACAAGGCAGGTTGCGTGACTTGAAGCCCAGAAGCTTGCAGCTGTAGGGCAGCGCCGGGTCCCAGCTGGTGGCAAAGTGGTGGCATTGCCAGCAGTTCACCCCCGCAGTGGGGCTCTTGTTGTAAGTGGGAATGTTGGGTGGCATGTCTTTTAGGTTTGCAAGGGCGACCATTGCCCTGGGCCTGGGTTAGCAATAAGCAGGCCATTCGTGCTGCTTTGGCAGGCACCCGGCATTGAGTGCCTGCGGGCCGTTTTGACGGCTCCATTTGACGGAAATCCGTTGAAGGCGGGTGGCACGCAATGTGCAGTAACCGGGTCAGTAGACCGATTTGATTCGGTTTCGAGCCCTCTTTGGCCTTTGGCCTGTTTACAACCCGACACTGAAAGAGCATGCAAGACTCTTCTCCCCATACCGGCATCCAGTGCCTGACGGCCATTGCGCAGCACCACGGGCTGCACATCAACCCTGAGCGACTTGTCACCGACTATGCGGTGGGTGCCAAGGAGGCCGGGCCGTTGGTGCTGCTGCGCATGGCGGCCGACATCGGCCTCAAAGCCAAGGTCGAACAGCTTTCCTGGAAGGGTTTGATGGCCCAGGGAGGCGTTTTTCCGCTGATGGCGTGCATGCGCGACGGCAGTTTCATGATTGTGGTGGGCATGCGCGCCGACGGCGAGGGCCGGGTTGCCCTGCTCGACCCCACGGCGGCGCAAGCGGTGGTAGTGCTGGAGGACGAGCGTTCGTTTTGCGCCCGCTGGGACGGCCAGGTTCTCTTGCTCAAGCGCGAACATAAGCTGACCGACCCCGATCAGCGCTTTGGTTTTGCCTGGTTTATTCCTGAAATCTGGAAACAAAAAGACGCATTTCGCGATATTTTCATTGCCGCGCTGGCCATGCATTTGTTGGGCATGGCTTCACCGGTGTTTTTTCAGTTGGTGATTGACAAGGTGCTGACCCACCAGAGCGAGACCACGCTGTGGGTGCTCGCTATTGGCGTTGTGATTGCCTTGGCGTTTGACTCGATTTTTGGCTACCTGCGCCAGATGCTGACCCTGGCTGCCACCAACAAGATCGACATGCACCTGACACGGCGCACCTTTGGGCACTTGCTGTCCTTGCCGATCGACTATTTTGAGACCACCACGGCTGGCGTGGTCACGCGGCATATGCAGCAGCTGGAAAAAATCCGAAATTTCCTGACCGGGCGGATTTTCTTTACCGGCCTGGACACGGTGTCTTTGCTGATTTTCTTGCCGATTTTGTTTGCCTATTCTGCGCAATTGGCGCTGATCGTGCTGCTGTTTACCGGCCTCATTGCCGCGGTGATTGGCGGCATGGTGCCGACCTACCAACGTCGGCTCAATGCCCTGTACTCCGCCGAAGGCCAGCGCCAGGCGATGTTGGTGGAAACCATCCACGGTATGCGCACGGTCAAGGCCCTGGCCATCGAGCCCACCCAGCGCCGGATTTGGGACCAGCGCTCGGCGGAGGCGATCACCATGCACTTTCGCCTGGGCCGGGTGTCGATCACCGGCAACGCGATCACCGACTTTTTGGGCAAGCTGCTGCCCGTGGTCATCATTGTGATTGGCGCGCAGCAGGTGTTCGACCAGACGCTGAGCGTCGGGGCGCTGATCGCCTTTCAGATGATTTCGGGCCGGGTCACAGCGCCCCTGATCGCCATGGTGGGTCTGGTGAATGAATACCAGGAGACGGCCTTGTCGGTTCGCATGCTGGGCGAGGTCATGAACCGCGCGCCCGAGGGTCGTGTCGGCGCCGGGGGTTTGCGGCCCCAGTTGCAGGGCGAAATCAATTTTGACCAAGTGAGCTTCAGCTACCCGGGTGCGACCACGCCTGCGCTGAACAAGGCCAGTTTCAAAATCGCCGCGGGCTCCGTGGTGGGCATTGTGGGGCGCAGCGGCTCGGGAAAAACCACCTTGACCAAGCTAATTCAAGGCTTGTACCCCTTGCAGGCCGGGCTGGTGCGTTTTGATGGGGTGGACGCGCGCGAGATCGATTTGTCCCACCTGCGTCGCCAGATTGGCGTGGTGCTGCAAGAAAACTTCTTGTTCCGCGGAACGGTGCGGGAAAACCTGGTGGCCACCAAGCCCGATGCTTCGTTTGAGGAAATTGTGGCGGCCGCCCAAGCCGCCGGTGCCGATGAATTTATCGAGCGCATGCCCAAGGGCTACGACACCCTGCTGGAAGAAAACGCCGCCAACTTGTCTGGCGGGCAGAAACAGCGGCTGTCGATTGCGCGTTCTCTGCTGGCCCAGCCCCGCATTTTGATTTTGGACGAAGCCGCCAGCGCCCTGGATCCCGAAAGCGAGAGCATTTTTATCCGCAATTTGTCGCGCATTGCGGTCGGACGCACCGTGGTGATGATTTCCCACCGGCTTTCGACCTTGGTGAATGCGGATGCCATTTTGGTCATGCAGAACGGCCAATTGGTCGACAGCGGACGCCATTCCGAACTGCTCACGCGCTGCGAAACCTACCAAACCCTATGGAACCAACAGACCAGTCACATGTAAAGCGCCGGGGTGCGCGGGCCAAAGATGCTACGGCATTGGACTTTTTGCCCGATGCGGACGCGATCGAACGCAACCCGCTGCCGCCCTACATTCGTATCACGGTGCACACGCTGGCCTTGGCGCTCTTGCTGTTTGTGGCGTGGGCCAGCTTCTCCGAGGTGGAGCGCGTGGTCGTGGCGTCAGGGCGCCTGGTGAACCCCTTGCCCAATATCGTGGTGCAGCCCTTGGAGACCTCCATCATCCAAAAAATTGAGGTGCGGGTGGGCCAGGTGGTCCGCCAAGGCCAGGTGTTGGCAACGCTTGATCCGACCTTTGCCCAGGCGGACGAGGCCCAGCTGCGCTCGCGACTGCACAGTCTGGACACGCAAACCCGGGGACTGAATGCCGAGTTGTTGGGCAAGAGCAGCACGCTCGCCGGCAAGGATGCGGACGCCGTGCTGCAAGCCCAGTTGTCCCGCGAGCGCCAGGCCAACTACACCGCGCAATTGGCCAAGCTCGATCAAAACCTGGCCCGTGTCGCGGCCACCATGGAAACCAATCGGCGCGATCAGCTGGTGATGGCGCAGCGCATGAAGTCCCTGAACGAGATGGAGGCGATGCAGGAAACCCTGATGGCGCAAAACTTTGGCGCACGCCTGCAACTGCTCGAAGCCCGGGACCGCCGCCTCGCCGCAGAACGCGAACTGCAACTGGCTAACAACCGCGAGCACGAGCTGCGCAGCGAATTGGCGGCACTTGAGGCTGAAAAGACCGCATTTACCAAGAGTTGGCGGCAAAAGACAATGGAAGACTTGCTGAGCACGGCACGCGACCGGGACGGCATCAACGAACAATTGCAAAAGGCCGACAAACGCAAACAGCTGGTGGCGCTGGTGTCGCCGGTGGACGCGGTGGTGCTGGACATGGCCAAGCTCTCGCAGGGCTCGGTGGTGCAGGCTGCCGAGCAAATGTTTACCTTGGTTCCCTTGGGTGCCGAACTGGAGGCCGAGATCAAGATTGATGCGCTGGACATTGGCTACATCAAGTCGGGCGATGTGGTGCACGTCAAGCTCGATGCCTTCCCTTTCCAGAAGCACGGAAGCCTGGACGGTCACGTTCGGACCATCAGCGAAGACGCATTTCGTCGTGAGAACGGCGCGCCAGGGGCGCTGGATGCCTATTATTTAAGTCGGGTCGCCTATGGCGACTCGAAGCTAAAAAGAATGCCTGAGAAAGCCCGCTTGCTGCCGGGAATGACACTTTCGGCGGAAATTGTGGTCGGCAAGCGGTCGGTGATGTCCTACTTGCTTTGGCCCCTCACCAAGGCCATGGACGAGTCCATTCGGGAGCCCTGAGGCTCAATTGATCCTGAATATTCGCCAGCCGTTGTCCATTTTCCGGATTCCGAACTTCCACCCCAATTCATGGCGCTTGATGAAATTGATGGCCGACACCCGGGCACTTTGTGCCAGCCGAAAGTCGTCAATCAATATGGAGTCGCCCACGCCCATCTGGTCGAAAGGGTAGCGGCGCACTTGTGGGATTTCAAAGCCCGTCTCGGGGCTGTCAATTTTGATCATGGTGGTGGACATCGGATGGTTCTCGCTGCGTCTTGGTTTAGTTTTCGGCACGAGCGTGGAATTCTTGAGTCACTCACGGTCAATACATCGTCGGCGCATCGCCCCCGGTCAGGCTGTAAGTGGTGCCCACATTACCGAAATTACAGGCGTTGCACGCGTTACACCGAAATGCACGATAAAAATTCAAAGAATCGTTTGCATCGAAGTAAATTGCTAAAATTGAATAGGTCTTTTACTGTCAAAAACCTCGCGTTCTGCACCGCAGTAGCGCTTGGAAAAGCAGTGAAAGCGAAATATTGGGTGCCAGTTTTCGCCTCTTTTGGAGGAATTTCTGGCGCGTTTTTTGCTTATTTAGCAAAAGTGGCAATTTATTGCCACCAGCACAGGTTTTTTTGATGAATGCTTAATTTTCATTAAAAACCTCAAGTTTTTTGACATCCTGCCGAATCAATAAGGTAGGACTACGCGTGGCGTACGCGATCCGCTGGAGCCAAGTCGACGGGCAATAGCGGTGCATCCGGTGAAACACCGTTTGCAGCGGTTTAGCGGCTTCACATATGCGGGCCTTTGGCCCCGGAAGGTTAGAGAATGAGTAATTTCAGCACCAACACCACGACCGAAATTGCGGCCCTCACAGAGGCCCAAATCACGGGGGTGTTGACGACCTCGGACCTTGCATCGTTCACCACGGCCCAGCTCGCGGCACTCAGCGCGACCCAGATTCAGTGGATTTCCACGGACCAATTGGTTGCGCTGACCACTGCGCAGGTGGCTGACGGCTTAACCACCACGCAGATCGCTGCACTTAGTACGGCGCAGGCCCAAGCCCTGACCACGGCACAAATCGCGCAGGGCTTGACGACGACGCAGTTTGCGTCGCTGACTGCCGTAGACATCGCCGCCATGATGACGGCACAGGTCGCGGCCTTCACCACCGACCAGGTCGTTGCGCTCACGACTGCGCAAGTTAACGCGCTCACCACCTCACAAGTCGCCCGTGGTCTGACTACGACCCAGGTGGCTGCGCTCGAAACCAGAGATTTGGCGGCCCTTAGCACCGCCCAGGTTTACCGCTTAACCACCAGCCAGATCGCTGCGCTGACGACAGCCCAACTGGACCAAGGCCTAACCACCAACCATTTGGCCGCGTTGGACCAAGACCAGGTCGCCGCGCTGACCACGGTGCAGATTGCACAGGGCCTGAGCGCTGTCCGCATTGCCTCGCTTTCAGCGACCGGCATCAGCGGGCTGACCACCACACAGATAGCCCAAGGCCTGACCACGGCCCAGGTTGCGGGCCTGACCACCGCCCAAGTGGTGGCCTTGTCAGCGACCCAAATCGCACAGGGTTTGACGACCGCGCAAGTCGCAGCCATCGAGGTCGGCGACATTGCCGCCTTGACGACCACCCAATTGGTGGCACTGACTGAGGCGCAGGTCGCGCAAGGCCTCACTACCGCTCAGATTGCAGCCCTAACGACAACAGAAGTCGCGGCTCTGACCACCAGCCAGGTCGCCAGTCTGACCACTGCGCAGGTCAAGTCAGGCCTGACCACGGCCCAAATTGTTGCGCTGACTTCGGCGCAAACAGCCGCCTTGACCAGCGCGCAGGTCGCCCAAGGCCTGACGACCGCCCAAATCGCGGCCTTCGAGACGGCCGACCTGGCCGCTTTGACGGTTGCCAACCTGGCGGCCCTGACCACAGCCCAGGTACTTAGCGGCCTGACCACGACCCAAATTGCGGGCCTGACGGCAACGCAAGTCGCAGCCTTGACCACCGCGCAAATTGCGCAGGGCCTGACGACCGCCCAAATTGCGGCATTTGAGACCGCGGACATTGCATCTTTGAGTGCCACGCAGATCGCTGCGTTCACCACGGCACAGCTCCTGTCGGGCCTGACCACCAGCCAGGTCGCTGCACTAAGCAATAGCGCGGTTGCCGCGCTAACCACCCAACAGATCAATTCGGGCTTGACGACTGCACAAGTCGCGGCCTTGTCTGCCAGCGGTGTCGCCGGTCTGTCCACGGTGCAGATCAATTCGGGTCTGACAACCGCCCAAGTGGCAGCCCTCACCGCCACGCAGATCGGGCAACTGAGTGAAACCCAGCTCTCTGCCGGCTTCAGCACGGCCCAAGTGGCTGCGCTCTCCACCACCGGCATTGCGGCGCTGGACGCAACCCAGGTTGCGGCGCTGACCACGGCCCAGATCAAACTCGGATTGACCACAACGCAGGTTGCGGCCATCAGCCTGACCGGCCTGGTGGCCCTCACCTCGGTACAAATTGGCTCGGGCTTGACGACTGCCCAAATCGTGGCGTTGACGACAGACCAAGTGGCTACGCTGACCACGGCTCAGGTGGCCTCGGGTCTGACCACGGCACAGCTCGCGGCCATGGAAACGCGCGATGTTGCCGTGCTGACGTCCAGCCAGGTGGCTGCGCTGACCACGTCGCAGATCAATCTCGGGCTGACCACGGCCCAGTTTGCGGCGCTCAGCCTGACCGGCTTGGGTGGTTTAACGACCTCTCAGATCAACCTGGGGCTGACCACGGCCCAGGTGGTCGCGCTGACGACGGCCCAAACCGCCGGGCTCTCCACGGCGCAGTTGGCGCAAGGCCTGAACACTGCGCAAATTGCGGCGATGCAGACCAGCGATGTCGCTGTGCTGACCGCAACCCAGGCGGCGTCGCTCACCACCAGCCAGATTAACGCGGGCCTGACCACGAGCCAGGTCGCCGCCCTGAGCACCACGGCGTTGGTGGGTCTCACGACCACCCAAATGAGTACGGGCCTCACCACGGCCCAAGTCGCTGCCCTGAGTACCAGCCAAGTCTCGGCGCTCACCACGGCCCAACTGTCGCAAGGACTGACCACCGCTCAGTTGGCCGCTATGGAAACCCGCGATATCGCGGTGCTGACTACCTCCCAGGCCGCGTCGCTGACCACGACGCAGGTTTCAACAGGATTGACGACTGCCCAGATTGCGGCCATCACGGCGACCGATCTTGCCGCGTTGACGACCGACCAGGTCGCCAGCCTGACCACCGTCCAAGTGGCGCAAGGTCTGACAACCACCCAGATAACCGCCCTGACGGTCGCCCAAGCGGCCGCGTTGACCACTGCCCAAGCGGCCGCGATGACGACCTTGCAGCTGGCAGCGATGGAGACCGCGGATCTGGCGTCCCTCACGACGGCTGCCGTAGCCGCGTTGACCACCACCCAGGTGAGTACGGCGCTCAGCGCAGCGCAAGTCGCTTCGCTCACCACCGCGCAAGTCGCACAGGGCTTGACCACCGCCCAAATCGCGGCGATGACCACGACCCAAGTTGCCGCATTCGGCACCACACAGGTCGCGTCCCTCACCACCAGCCAAGTCAATCTGGGCCTGACCACCACACAAATGGTGGGGCTGACGACAAGCCAGGCGGCCAGTTTGACCACTGCGCAGGTCGCTCAGGGTCTGAGCACGGCTCAGCTTGCGGCGATGGAAGTCGTCGATGCTGCAGCACTCAGTACCGCAGCGGTTGCGGCACTCACCACCGCGCAGATTGCCCAAGGCCTGACCACGTCCCAGCTGGCTGGCCTGTCTACCAGCCAAATAGCGGCCTTGACGACGTCCCAGGTCAACCTCGGGCTGACCACCGCGCAAGTTATTGCCTTGGGGGCAACGCAGGTAGCCGCGCTTACGACTGCGCAAATCGCCCAAGGTCTGACCACGGCGCAAATGGCGGCGATGGAGGTGCGCGACGTATCCTCAATCTCCACCGCCGGTGTGGCAGCGCTGACCACGGCGCAAATAAGCCAGGGTCTGACGGTTTACCAGCTGGCGGGCATGAGCACGTCCCAGATCGCGGCCCTTACTACATCGCAGATAAATCTCGGCCTGACGACGGTGCAAGTCGCCGCCTTGGGCACGGAGCAAGTCGCTGCTTTGACCACCAGCCAAGTGGGTCAAGGTTTGAGCACTGCTCAGATCGCAGTTATGACGGTTTTGGAGATTGCGGCGCTGTCGACCGCGGCTGTGGCGGCGCTGACCACCGCCCAGGTGCGCCAGGGCCTGACGGATGCGCAGTTGGCTGCTTTGACCACGGCGCAGTTTGCGGCCATGACCACAGCGCAAATCGCACAGGGCCTGAGCACCGCCCAAGTCGCGGTCCTTGAAACAGCGGATGTTGCAGCGCTTACCACCGCCCAAATTGCGGCGCTGAGCACGGCCCAGGTTCAATCGGGCCTGACCACGGCTCAGCTCGCTGGGCTGACAACGAGCCAGGTTGCGGCGCT
Organism: Rhodoferax sp.; assembly: GCA_029866205.1. Classification (GTDB taxonomy): domain Bacteria; phylum Pseudomonadota; class Gammaproteobacteria; order Burkholderiales; family Burkholderiaceae_C; genus Allorhodoferax. The sequence goes on along the minus strand of JARWZT010000008.1, from coordinate 6,070 downwards.
CACCACATCGCAGATCAGCCAAGGTCTGACAACCACGCAATTACAGGCCCTGACCGCCAGTGCCATTGCTGCCCTGGGCACGAGCCAAGTCAATTTGGGTTTGACGACCTCGCAGGTCGTTGCACTAACGACGGCGCAAGTGGCCGCTTTGACCGCCGCGCAAGTCGCACAGGGATTCACCACGGCCCAAGTCGCGGCCATGGAAACCCAGGACATTGCGGCCTTGGCGGCCGCCAGCGCAGCGGCGCTCACCACGGCACAAATTCGCCAGGGACTCACAACTTCACAAGCCGCAGCGCTTACCGGTGGGCAGTCTGAAGCGCTGACCACAACGCAAATTGCCCAAGGTTTCACCACCGCGCAAATTGCCGCACTGAGCACCGCGGCCATTGCCGCCTTGACAGAGACCCAGCTGGTCACTCTGACGACTTCGCAGATCAGTCAAGGGTTGACCACCTCCCAAATCGCGGGCCTGTCCTTGGCCCAGGTTCCAATGTTCACCACGTCTCAGGTCAACCTGGGACTGACAACGGCGCAAGTGGCGGCGCTGGAAACGCGCGATGTGGCGGTATTGACCACCGCTCAGTTGGTAGCGCTGAACACCGCGCAGGCGGCCGCATTGACATCGGCTCAGGTGGCACAAGGACTGAGCACGGCCCAGATTGCGGCCCTGCAAACCGCAGACCTTGCGTCCTTGAGCACCAGCGCGGTTGCTGCGCTGACGACCGCCCAGGCGGCCCAGGGGCTAAGCACGTCTCAAATCGCGGCGATGGTGACGGCACAAATTGCCGCCCTGAGTACCGCGGCATTGGTGGCGCTCACCACCGCCCAGGTGGCCCAGGGCTTGACCACCGCCCAAGTGGCGGCCATCACCACGGCCGGCGTGGCAGCACTGACCACGGCGCAAATCGCCCAAGGGCTGACCACGGCCCAGGTCGCGGCCTTCACCACGGCGCAAGTCGCCCAAGGCTTGACCACGGCGCAAATTGCCCAGGGACTCACCACGACGCAAGTCGCGGCGATGGAAACGGGAGACATTGCCGTCCTGACGACGACCCAGATTGCCCAGGGCTTGACCACGGCCCAGGTGGTTGCGCTTACGACAGCACAGGTCGCGCAGGGCCTCACGACGTCCCAGATCGCGGATGGTCTGACGACGACGCAAGTCGCGTCGATGGAAACGCAGGATGTTGCCGCGTTAACCACCACACAAATTGCCGCGTTGACAACGACGCAGGTCAATTCGGGGCTTACGACAGCCCAAATTGCCGCATTGACCACTGCGCAGGCCGCGCAAGGCTTGACGACGTCACAGATAGCACTTGGCCTGACCAGTGTTCAGGTGGCTGCACTGTCGACCACCGGTCTCGCCGCGCTCACCACGGCCCAAATTGCCGCGTTGACCACTTCGCAGGTCAATCTTGGGCTGACGACGACACAAGTCTCTGCTTTGGGTACCAGCCAGATCAACTTGGGCTTGACCACCGCTCAGGTGGCGGGTCTTTCGACGGCCCAGGTCGTGGCTTTGAGCACCGCGCAAATTGCGCAGGGCCTTAGCACTGCCCAAATAGCCGCTTTGGAGACGCGCGACTTCGCGGCCTTAACCACCACGCAAGTGGCCTCGCTCACCACTGCGCAAATCGCGCAAGGCGTCACCGTAGAACAGGTGACGAAGGGCCTGAGTACCAGCCAAATTGCAGCTTTGAGCACAGCGGCAGTGGCGGCCCTGAACACTGCACAAGTTGCAGTGCTCTCCAGCACACAGATCTCCCAAGGCCTGACGACGTCCCAAGTGGCCGCGCTGAGCACAGCTGGCATGGCCGCGATGCTTACCTCTCAGATCGCGCAAGGTCTGAGTACGGCACAAGTGCTCGCATTGACGACCTTGCAAATCAATCAGGGCCTAACCACGACCCAAATCGCTCAAGGCTTGACGACCGCCCAATTGGTGGTCCTGACGACTTCACAAGTCAACCTGGGCCTGACGACAGCGCAAATAGCGGCCATGACGACGGCACAGGCAGCGGCGCTTACGACGGCGCAAGCGGCCCAAGGCCTGAGCACAGCGCAAGTAGCGGCGCTGGAGACCGCTGACCTTGCGGCAATGACGACAGCGGCGGTTGCCGCCCTGACCACAAGCCAAGTCAACCTGGGCCTGACCACCACCCAGATCGCAGGCTTGACGACGGCCCAAGTTGCGGGCCTGACCACGGCGCAAATCGCACAGGGGCTTAGCACGGCACAAGTCGCAGCGCTGACCACTTCTCAAGTGAACCTTGGCCTGAGTACAGCGCAAGTGGCGGCACTGACCACCGCGCAAGCTGCAGCCTTCACCACGGCCCAAGTCGCCCAGGGCCTAAGCACAGCACAAATAGCGGTGCTGGAGACCAGTGACCTGGCGGCATTGACGACGGCCAACATCGCAGCGCTGACCACGAGCCAGATTAACCTGGGCCTGACAACGACCCAACTGGCGAGTTTGACTACAGCCCAAATTGCAGCCCTTGGTACGTCCCAGTTCAATCAGGGCCTGACCACGGCCCAAATAGCCGCACTGACCACAAGCCAAGTCAAGCTGGGCCTGACGACAGCGCAAATCGCGGCCCTGACGACGGCACAGGCAGCGGCGCTTACGACATCGCAAGCGGCCCAAGGCCTGAGCACAGCGCAAGTAGCGGCGCTGGAGACCTCTGACCTTGCGGCAATGACGACAGCGGCGGTTGCCGCCCTGACCACAAGCCAAGTCAACCTGGGCCTGACAACCACCCAGATCGCAGGCTTGACGACGGCCCAAGTTGCGGGCCTGAGCACCTCCCAAGTCGCCCAAGGACTGAGCACGGCCCAAGTCGCAGCCCTGACCACCAGTGGCGTGGCAGCACTGACAGCCACCCAGGCGGCGGCGCTCACCACATCGCAGATCAACGTGGGCCTGAGCACCACGCAACTTGCTGCGCTGAGCACCACCGCTCTGGTGGGACTCACCACATCGCAAATCAACCTGGGCCTGTCGACCGCGCAAATCGTGGCACTGACCACGGCACAAGTCGCAGCATTGCTCGACACCCAAGTCGCCCAAGGCTTGAGCACCGCGCAGATTGCAGCCATGGAGACGGCAGACCTGGCCGCCTTGACCACGTCTAACCTGGCGGTAATGACCACATCGCAGGTCAACCTGGGCCTGACCACAAACCAAATCGTGAGTCTGACCACGGCGCAGGCAGCGGCGCTGACGGTGGCACAAATCGCCCAAGGCCTGTCCACCGCGCAAGTCGCGGCGATGGAGACAAGCGACCTTGCGGCGCTCACGACAGCCCAAGTGGCCTACCTGACCACGGCCCAACTGTCCCAAGGCCTGACCACGACCCAAGTGACGTCGTTGACGACAGCGCAAATCGCCCAAGGCCTGAGCGCCACCCAGGTGGCGGCGCTGACGACAGCGGGACTGAGTGCGCTGACCACATCGCAAGTGAACCTGGGCCTGACCACGGCCCAAGTGGCGGGTCTGACCACCTCGCAGGCCGCAGCCCTGACCACGGCGCAAGTCGCCCAAGGTCTGAGCACAGCGCAAATTGCTGCGCTGGAGACAGCGGATCTGGCGGCACTGACGACGGCCAACATTGCAGCGCTGACCACCAGCCAGATCAACCTGGGCCTGACAACGGCGCAGGTGGCAAGCCTGACGACGACGCAAATTGCGCAAGGCCTGACGACAAGCCAAATCAACCTGGGCCTGACAACGGCGCAGGTGGCCGCACTGACGACGGCCCAAGCCGCAGCACTGACGACGGCGCAAGTGGTCCAGGGCCTGAGCACGGCCCAAGTGGCAGCGCTGGAGACGGCGGACTTGGCGGCCCTGAGCACCAGCGCAATCGCTGGGCTGACCACGGCACAAGTGGTGCAAGGCCTGAGCACGGCGCAGATTGCTGCCCTGACGACGGCGCAAATTGCAGCGCTGACGACAACCCAAGCCGCAGCACTGACCACGGCGCAGGTGAAGCAGGGTCTAACGACCACGCAAGTGGCTTCGCTGAGCACCAGTGCAGTGGCAGCGTTGACGACGAGCCAGATCAACTTGGGGCTGACTACGACCCAATTGGTGGCACTGAATACGGCCCAAGTGGCAGCGCTGACGACCTCGCAAGTGAATCTGGGCCTGAGCACCGCGCAAGTGGTGGCACTGACCACGGCGCAGGCCGCAGGCCTGACCACGGCGCAGGTTGCCCAGGGCCTGAACACGGCGCAAATTGCGGTGCTGGAGACGAGTGACCTGGTCGCGTTGACGACGGCTGAAATCGCTGCCTTGACGACGAGCCAGATCAACGTGGGCCTGACAACCGCCCAGATAGCTAGTTTGACCACAGCCCAGATTGCTGCGCTGACCACGTTCCAGGTGAACCTGGGGCTGACGACGGCGCAAACGGCGGCGTTGACGACCTCGCAAATCAACCTGGGTCTGACGACCGATCAGGTGGTGGCGTTGACGACGGCGCAGGTGGCCAACCTGACGACCTCGCAAGTTGCGCAGGGCCTGAGCACGGCGCAGATTGCGGCGATGCAGACGGCCGATGTAGCGGCCCTGACGACGACCCAAGTGGCTGCGTTGACGACGGCCCAAGTGGCCCAGGGCTTGACAGCCACGCAAGAGGGCTCTGGCCTGACGACGGCGCAGATAGCCGCCTTGACCACCGCGGGCATTGCCGCGCTGACCACTGCGCAGGTGTATGCCCTCACAACGACCCAAATTGCACAGGGCTTGACGACCGCCCAGGTAGTCGCATTGACGACCTCACAGATAGCCGCTCTGAGCCCGACTTACAGCGCCACATTTAGCGTTAACCAAATTGCCGGACTGACCACCGCCCAAGTGGTTGCGTTGACAACCTCGCAATTCAAGCAAGGCCTGACGACAGCGCAAATTGCGGCCCTGACGACGGCACAGGCAGCGGCGCTTACGACATCGCAAGCGGCCCAAGGCCTGAGCACGGCGCAGATTGCTGCCCTGACGACGGCGCAAATTGCAGCGCTGAGCACGGCATCGGTTGCGGCGCTGACCACAAGCCAGGTGAATCTGGGCTTGACGACCACGCAAGTGGCCGCTTTGGGCACGAGCGCAATTGCAGCGCTGACGACGAGCCAAGTCAACCTGGGGCTGAGCACAGCCCAACTGGTGGCACTGGATACGGCCCAAACCGCAGCGCTGACGACCGCACAAATCGCCCAAGGCCTGACAACCACCCAAGTGGCGGCGATGCAGACGCGCGACATTGCGGCGCTGGACACGGCCCAAGTGGCCAGCCTGACGACCGCACAGGTCGTGGCGCTGACGACGGCCCAAGTGGCCCAGGGCCTGACGACCGCACAAATCGCCCAAGGCCTGACAACGGCCCAAGTGGCGGCGATGCAGACGGCTGACATCGCGGTTCTGAGCACGGCGCAGATCGCGGCACTGACCACATTCCAGGTCAACCAAGGCTTGACGACGGCGCAAACGGCGGCGTTGACGACCTCACAAATCAACCTGGGTCTGACGACCGACCAGGTAGTGGCCTTGACCACGGCGCAGGTGGCCAACCTGACGACCTCGCAAGTTGCACAGGGCTTGAGCACGGCGCAGATTGCGGCGATGCAGACGGCTGATGTCGCAGCCCTGACGACAGCCCAAGTGGCTGCGCTGACGACCGCGCAAGTGGCCCAGGGCTTGACAGCCACGCAAGTAGGCTCTGGCCTGACGACGGCGCAGATAGCCGCCTTGACCACCGCGGGCATTGCTGCGCTGACTACCACCCAGGTAGCAGGTCTCACAACGTCCCAAATCGCACTGGGTCTGACCACCACCCAGGTTGCGGCCCTCAGCACCTCCGCGGTTGCCACCTTGAGCACAGTGTTGCCGCTGACCTTGAGCATGTTCCAGACGGTGCTGACCACCGCCCAAGTCGCCGCCCTGACCACAAGCCAAGTCAACCTGGGCCTGACGACAGCGCAAATTGCTGCCCTGACGACGGCACAGGCAGCGGCGCTTACGACATCGCAAGCGGCCCAAGGCCTGAGCACAGCGCAAGTAGCGGCGCTG
>JARWZT010000015.1 GCA_029866205.1 Rhodoferax sp. | reverse complement strand
TGGGCGTTGGTTGGCCTGTCCGACAGGAATCGAACCTGTGACCTACAGCTTAGAAGGCTGTTGCTCTATCCAACTGAGCTACGGACAGTCGCTGGATGACGATGATAGAAACAAAAATGCCAAAGACGATGCTTTGGCAATTATTGTGGTCGGGGCGAAAGGATTCGAACCTTCGACCCTCTGGTCCCAAACCAGATGCGCTACCAGGCTGCGCTACGCCCCGACAGCGAGTATTCTAACCGCCTGCGGCGGCCTGTAGCCGTCGCTTGCGCCAAATCTCTTTCATTGTTGGAAATCCCCGCTCCTCTCCATGGCCTCACCCGCGATCACTTGGCTTAACGCCGCTGACCCTTTCCCGCCTGTGGACCAGGCTTGGGGAGAGCAAACCAGCGCGCCGGGCTTGTTGGCTGCGGGGGGCGATCTGAATGCACCACGACTTTGCAGCGCCTATGGCCTGGGCATCTTCCCGTGGTTCAGCCAGGGGCAGCCCCCGCTGTGGTGGAGCCCCGATCCGCGCATGGTGCTGAAGGTCAAGGACTTTCGGCTGCACCGATCCTTCAAAAAGACCCTGCGCCGTTTTCAGCAAACGCCGGGCTGCGAAATTCGCTTTGACAGTGCCTTTGAGGCCGTGATCCGCAAATGCGCCCAAGCACCCCGCGAGGGACAAAACGGGACATGGATCCTGCCAGAGATGGTGGACGCCTATTGCGCTCTGCACGCCAAAGGACATGCCCACAGCGTGGAGACCTGGATGGAGGGGCGCTTGGTCGCCGGCCTGTACTGTGTGTCGCTGGGGCGGGCCGTGTTTGGCGAGTCCATGTTCAGCGAGCGCAGCGACGGCTCCAAAATCGCACTGTCTGCCTTGGTCGCCTTCTGCATGCACCACCAAATCACACAAATTGACTGCCAGCAAAATACCCGGCATTTGGCGTCGCTGGGTGCCGCGCCCATTCCACGCGCTGAATTTGTCGCTGCCTTGCGCCACACCACCCAGTCTGCGGCGCCAAACTGGACGTTTTTGCCTGAATATTGGGAACTGCTGCTGTCACACCCTTGAGCCCCATATGACGAACCTCAAAGACTTTCCGCTGCAAACTTTGCAGTTCTACTCCACAGCGCCGTACGCCTGCAGTTACCTGGACGCACGGCAAGCCCGCTCCCAGGTGGCCACACCGAGCCACCTGATTGACAACACGACCTATTCCGACCTGGTTCGAGAAGGCTTTCGACGCAGCGGCATGTTCACCTACCGCCCGCATTGCGATGGTTGCCAAGCGTGCGTTGCACTGCGCGTGCAGGCCACTGACTTCAGCCCGAGCCGCAGCCAGCGTCGGGCCTGGAAACAGCACCAGGGCCTGGAAGCACGGGTGCTGGGCCTGGGATTTGTGGCAGAACACTACGCGCTTTACCAGCGCTACCAGCAAAGTCGCCACGCCGGGGGCGGCATGGAAGAGGACAGTGCAGGCCAATACACGCAGTTCCTGCTCCAAAGCCGCGTCAACTCCCGCCTGATTGAATTTCGCGAACCCGCAAGCGATGGCCAGCTCGGGGCGCTCAAAATGGTATCGATACTGGACGTGCTCAGCGACGGCATCTCAGCCGTCTACACGTTTTTTGACCCCGATGACCATGCAAGCTACGGAACCTACAACGTGCTGTGGCAAATCCACCAAGTCAAAACTTTGGGCCTGTCCTTTTTATACTTGGGCTATTGGATCGAGCAAAGCCAAAAAATGCACTACAAAATTCAATACCAACCTGCGCAGCTGCTCATCGATGGCCGCTGGCAGTCGCAGCAAACGAAACGGACCCATGACCAAACCTGATCCCCATCTTGCTGCCGCGCCTTCGGTGCAGGTCATCGAGCGCATGTTTACCCTGATTGATGTGCTGGCCTCCCGCGAAGAGGCCATGACCCTGAAGGATATCAGTGAGAAAGCGGGTTTGCACCCGTCAACAGCGCACCGTATCCTCAACGACCTGGTGCTCGGAAGGTTTGCCGATCGCCCCCAACCGGGCAGCTACCGCTTGGGCATGCGGCTTCTGGAACTGGGCAACCTGGTCAAAGGGCGCCTGAACGTGCGCGATGCCGCACTCGCTCCCATGCGCGAGCTTCACAAACTGACGCAACAACCCGTCAACTTGAGCATGCGCCAAGGCGACGAAATCATTTATGTGGAACGGGCCTTCAGCGAGCGCTCAGGCATGCAAGTGGTGCGCGCCATTGGCGGCCGGGCTCCTTTGCACCTGACCTCGGTAGGCAAGCTTTTTTTGGCTGCAGACGACCCGCAGCGCATCCGCGCCTACGCAACCCGCACGGGTTTGCACGGGCACACCAAAAACAGCATCACCGACCTGGCCACACTGGAGCGCGAACTCTCGCGCGTGCGCCAATCCGGCCAAGCCAATGACAACGAAGAGCTTGAATTGGGGGTGCGATGCATGGCCGCCGGCATCTACGACGACCAATCCAAGCTGGTGGCGGGTTTGTCGATCTCATCGCCTTCGAGCCGCATGGACGACGCCTGGATACCCAGACTCAAACAAACCGCCCAACAAATTTCCCAGACTTTGGGTTACCGGGGCGCTGTCTAGGCCCGCCAGGCCATCGGGGTTGGCGCCTGGGCGCTCAGTTGGAACTCAGGCGCAAATCATCGTCCAAGGCAGCGAGCGGAGACACGCGGACCAATGACGGAGGGTTGGTTTCAACCCAGTGGCGCACGCGCTCGGCATCGGCAATGCGACTGAGCTTGCCCGCCGAGTCGAGGAACACCATGATCAACTTGCGCCCAGCCACCTTGGCCTGCATCACCAGGCACTGACCGGCCTCAGAGATGTAGCCCGTTTTCTGCAGTCCAATGTCCCACGCAGGACTCTTGACAAGGCGGTTGGTGTTGTTGAAACGCAGCGTGCGCTTGCCGACTTCGACGTCGTAGCCAGGAGAGGTCGACAATTCCCGCAGAGTCGGATTGCCATAGGCATAACCCACCAACGTGGCCAGATCGGTCGCGCTGGATTGATTTTTGCTGGACAGGCCCGTGGGCTCCACATAGCTGGTGGAGCGCATTCCCAAGGCTCCAGCCTTGGCGTTCATGAGGCTGACAAACACGCCCAGACCACCAGGATAGGTTCGACCCAACGCATGCGCGGCCCGGTTTTCGCTGGACATGAGTGCCAAGTGCAAGAGCTCGCCGCGCGAAAGCACCGTGCCTACGCTTAGGCGCGAACGGCTGCCTTTTTCGGTATCGACATCGGCCTGAGAAATCGTGATCAATTCGTCCATGGGCAGCTTGGCCTCGCTGACCAAGACGCCGGTCATCAGCTTGGTAATCGAAGCAATCGGCAAGACGGCCGACTCGTTCTTCTGGAGCAGCACCTCTTTGGTGTCCTGATCAATCACCAGGGCCACACTGGACTTGAGCGCCAGGTTGTCCCGCGCGGTATGCAGGCCGGCCGCCTCGCCGTAAGACGGCTTGGCTCGAACAACGGGCGTTGCCCGCTTGGCTGCGCGCTTGACAATGGGCTTGACGACGGGCTTTGCCTTGACACGGTTGCTTATGCCAGCGTTTCCATTGTCAGATTTTTGAGGCAGCGCTTGAGCAGCGGCACCGATGCCCAGCGAGGCAAGCAAAAGGACGCAGGAAATTAGTTTTTTATGCATTAGGTTCGAACCGGGGCTAACGCGCCGGGCAGCTAGGGCCCAACGCGACAATTCTGACGGGCGAGTTTATACAAAAAACCTGCCAAATCAAGCACTTGCAACAGAAACATCAAGCTAAACCGTGTAAATCCTTGGCTATCCTTGCGCGGCGACCCGGTTGGCCTTGCTTTGCAGTTTGTTGAGCGCGCTCAAATAGGCTTTTGCGGAGGCCACCACAATGTCCGGGTCGGACCCGGTGCCATTGACCACCCGACCACTGTTTTGCAGCCGCACCGTGACCTCGCCTTGGCTCTCAGTCGAGCCGCTGATCGCGTTCACCGAATACAGCACCATTTCGGCGCCGCTTTGTACCAGGGCCTCAATCGCTTTGAGCGAGGCATCCACCGGCCCATTGCCGTCCGACTCGGACTTGACTTCTTTTCCGGCAACGGTAAACACCACTGCGGCATGCGGTCGCTCCCCGGTTTCGCTGTGCTGCGCCAGGGAGACAAAGGCGAATTGCTCTTTATCAGCGGAAACGCTCTCGTCGCTGACCAGCGCCAGGATGTCTTCGTCAAAAATCTCTGCCTTGCGGTCTGCCAATTCCTTGAAGCGGGCAAAGGCAGCGTTGATCTCGGCTTCGCTGTCGAGTTGGACGCCGAGTTCCTGCAAACGCTGCTTGAAGGCATTGCGACCGCTGAGCTTGCCCAACACGATCTTGTTGGCACTCCAGCCCACGTCTTCCGCCCGCATGATCTCGTAGGTGTCGCGGGCCTTGAGTACGCCATCTTGGTGAATGCCCGAGGCGTGCGCAAAGGCATTGGCGCCCACCACGGCCTTGTTGGGCTGCACCACGAAGCCTGTGGTCTGGCTCACCATGCGGCTGGCGGCCAAAATATGGCGGGTGTCAATGCCCAAGTCCAGACCGAAGTAATCGCGCCGGGTTTTAACCGCCATCACCACCTCTTCCAAGCTGCAATTGCCCGCACGCTCGCCCAGACCGTTGATCGTGCACTCCACTTGGCGCGCACCCCCAATTTTTACGCCTGCCAACGAGTTGGCCACTGCCATACCCAGGTCATTGTGGCAATGCACTGACCAAATCGCCTTGTCCGAATTGGGAATGCGTTCGCGCAGGGATTTGATGAAGTTGCCATACAGCTCGGGCACTGCGTAGCCCACGGTATCCGGCACGTTGATGGTGGTGGCGCCCTCGGCAATCACGGCCTCCAAGACCCGGCACAAAAAGTCGGGGTCGCTGCGGTAACCGTCCTCCGGGCTGAACTCCACGTCTGCCACCAGGTTACGGGCAAAGCGCACTGACTGCTTGGCTTGCTCGTACACCTCGTCGGGCGTCATACGCAGCTTTTTCTCCATATGCAGCGCAGAGGTGGCAATAAAAGTGTGAATCCGGGCGCTCTGCGCCCCCTTGAGCGCCTCAGCAGCGCGCGCTATATCACGGTCGTTGGCGCGCGCCAGCGAGCACACGGTGGAATCCTTGATCGCCTGGGCGATCGCCTTCACGCATTCGAAGTCGCCATTGCTCGACGCCGCGAAGCCGGCCTCGATCACGTCCACCTTGAGCCGCTCCAGCTGCCGGGCGATGCGCAGCTTCTCGTCGCGGGTCATGGAGGCGCCAGGCGACTGCTCACCGTCGCGGAGCGTGGTGTCAAAAATGATGATCTTGTCGGTCATGATGCAATTTCCTCGGCCGCTGGGGCCTGATGAATCAGTGCGCTGGTTTGCGCTGGTTGAGCACGCAGCCGGAATGAAAAACGGCCAGCTGCGTAACGCTGGCGGGCCGTGAATCCAACAAAGGTGAACTGTTCAGTCGAGTTCGATCATGCTGCCCGCAATGAGACTTGCAGCAGCGATAGCAG
>JARWZT010000021.1 GCA_029866205.1 Rhodoferax sp. | reverse complement strand
CTCTTCGCTTTGGAAACCGCGCGCTGCTAGGTCGTCCAGCGCCTGGGCGATCTGTTCTGAGGCGCTGGCGTCGGGCAGTTCTTCGGCGAAGCGCGCCAACTTGCGCTCCAGCTCGACGCGCGAATGCTCGCGCTGCGACAGGTAACGCAGCGCACGGCCTTTCAGCGAGGGGGCGTCAAAAGCCATGCGGATTCACTGACAAGAAGCCTGCGCAGCGCCTGGGCGGCCACCGTGGCGCTGCCTCCAACACGGGGATGCGGCCCAGCGCCGCCACCCCACACCACGGGTTAGCCGATGCTCAGGCCGCGGAGTCGGGCGCACCCAGCAGCGGGATGCTGAGGGACTCGCGCACCTTGTTCTCGATTTCGCGGGCCACGTCGGCGTTCTCGCGCAGGAACTCCCGCGCGTTGTCCTTGCCTTGGCCGATTTTTTCGCCGTTGTAGGCGTACCAGGCGCCGCTCTTTTCGACCACACGCGCGATGACGCCCATGTCGATGATTTCGCCTTCGCGGCTGATGCCTTCGCCGTAGAGGATGTCGAACTCGGCGGTCTTGAAGGGCGGGCTGACCTTGTTCTTGACGACCTTGACCTTGGTCTCGCTGCCGATGACTTCTTCGCCCTTCTTGATGCTGCCGGTGCGGCGGATGTCCAGGCGCACCGAGGCGTAGAACTTCAGCGCGTTGCCGCCCGTGGTGGTTTCTGGGCTGCCGAACATCACACCGATCTTCATGCGGATTTGGTTGATGAAGATGACCATGCAGTTGGTCTTTTTGATGTGGGCAGTGAGCTTGCGCAGCGCCTGGCTCATCAGGCGGGCTTGCAAGCCGGGCAAGCTGTCGCCCATTTCGCCTTCCAACTCGGCCTTGGGCGTGAGTGCGGCCACCGAGTCAACCACGATCAGGTCGACCGCGCCGGAGCGCACCAGGCTGTCCACAATTTCCAGCGCTTGTTCACCGGTGTCGGGCTGGCTGATCAGCAGGTCTTGCAAATTGACGCCAAGCTTTTGGGCGTATTGAATATCCAGCGCATGTTCGGCGTCGACAAAGGCGCACTGGCCGCCTTGTTTTTGCATCTCGGCAATCACTTGCAGCGTGAGCGTGGTTTTGCCCGAAGACTCCGGGCCGTAGATTTCGACCACCCGGCCCCGGGGCAAGCCGCCGACGCCCAAGGCAATGTCCAGGCCTAGCGAACCGGTGGAGACCACCTGGATGTCCTCAATCACCTCGCCCTCGCCCAAGCGCATGATGGTGCCCTTGCCGAATTGCTTTTCAATCTGGGCCAGTGCGACTTGCAGGGCCTTGGCTTTTTCGCTGTTGGGGGCCATGGTTTTGACGGGTGCGTCCATGAGAAATCTCCTGTGGAAGTGGATGGGGAATCTGGGAATCCGATCTCTGGTTTTAACCACAGGCTGGATGCTTGAACAGTAGTTTATCTGCAGTTTTAAATTCGCTGCAGCTAATTTTTAGTCAGTTTGCTTTACTATCTGCACCATGTCACCCACCGCTCTTGCACCGCCCGATCACTGGCGCCACAACCATTTGGGCCACTGGCTGCGTCTGAGCCTGGAGCGATTTGACGCGCGGGTGATGGCGCTGATGGCACAGCATCCGGGCGTGTCGCTGGGTTTGTCCAATCTGGCCGCACGCAGCCAGCTCGCGGCGGCGCATTGGCACATCAGCCGCCATCTGCCGCCCGAAGGCGCGCGCCTGACCGCGCTCGCCCAACGCGCCGGCATGACCAAACAGGCCATGGGCACGCTGGTCAATCAATGCGAGGCTTGGGGCATGGTGCAGCGCGAGCCCGACCCGCTGGACGCGCGGGCGCGCCGGGTCTGCTTTACCGCGACCGGACGTGCATGGCTGAACGCCTATGCGGACAGCGTGGCGCAAGCCGAAGACGAGCTGCGCCATGCCGTCGGTGCGGAGGTGGCCACCGTAGTGGCGTTGGGCCTCGAAGCCTACAGCGCCAGCTGAGGCTCGGCAGCGCCAGTCGGGGGCAAACCCCTAGGGCGCCGGGGGGCGTAGGCGCAAAGCCTGGGCCTAGAATGGTTCGGCCGTTCCGACGACATCACACCAAAGCGCCGAGCGCAGGAGACACGTATGCGGATTTTGATCGCTGAAGACGACCAGGTGCTGGCTGATGGCCTGTTGCGTGCGCTGCGCAGCGCCGGCGCAGCAGTCGACCATGTGGCCAGCGGTACCGAGGCCGATGCCGCCCTGATGACGAATTCCGAGTTCGATTTGCTGATTCTGGACCTGGGCTTGCCCAAAATGCACGGTCTGGACGTGCTCAAGCGGCTGCGGGCACGCGGGTCGTCGCTCCCTGTGCTGATTTTGACGGCGGCCGACAGCGTGGAAGAGCGCGTCAAAGGCCTGGACTACGGCGCCGACGATTACATGGCCAAGCCCTTCAGCCTGCAGGAGCTTGAGGCCCGCGCACGCGCCCTGGTGCGCCGTGGCATGGGTGCCACCAGCAGCAACATCAAGCACGGCCCCCTGATTTACGACCAGTCCGGTCGCGTGGCCACGATCGACGGCAAGATGGTCGAGCTGTCTGCCCGGGAGCTTGGGCTGCTGGAAGTGCTGTTGCAGCGCACCGGCCGTCTGGTCAGCAAAGACCAGCTCGTCGAGCGCCTGTGCGAATGGGGCGAGGAAGTGAGCAACAACGCCATCGAGGTGTATATCCACCGCCTGCGCAAGAAGATCGAAAAAGGCCCAATCCGCATCGCCACGGTACGGGGCTTGGGCTATTGCCTGGAAAAAATCCAGAGCTAGATGGCCCCCACGCTTGTCGCTTCGCGTACTGCGCTGCCCCCAAGGGGGCTGCTGCGCCTTGGGGCGGCCCGGCGGCGTAGCTAGATGAAAATTTTCCAGCGTGAGCAGCGCTCGCTTTTTGGCGAGATTCTGGATTGGATGCTCACGCCGATTTTGTTGTTGTGGCCGGTGACTTTGGTCTTGACCTGGCTGGTCGCACAGGGGATTGCCGGCAAGCCGTTTGACCGGGCCCTGGAATACAACGCGGGCGCGCTAGCGCAGCTGATTACGGTGCAAAAGGACACGGTGCGTTTCGCGCTTCCGCAACCCGCCCGGGAGCTGTTGCGTGCCGACGAGGCCGACACCGTGTACTACCAGGTGATGGGTCCCAAGGGCGAATTTTTAAGTGGCGAAAAAGGCTTGCCTGCGCCCCCGGAAGACGAACGTGCGCCCATCGGCGAGATCCGGCTGCGCGACGCCCAGTTGCGCGGTCTGGACCTGAAGGTGGCCTATATGTGGGTGCGGGTCGATTTGCCGGACAGCCCGCCCGCCTTGGTCCAGGTGGCGGAAACGATGGACAAGCGCTCGGTGCTGGCGACTGAGATTGTCAAGGGCGTGATGCTGCCGCAGTTTGTGATTTTACCGCTGGCTGTGCTGCTGGTATGGCTGGCATTGGCCCAGGCGATCAAGCCGCTCAACCGCCTCGAAGAACGCATTCGGGCCCGCAACCCAGACGACCTGAGCCCACTGGACGTGGAGGCTGTGCCATTGGAGGTCGCCCCGCTGGTGTCGTCGGTGAACGATTTGCTTTTGCGCCTGAAAGACTCCCTGGCCACACAAAAGCGATTTTTGGCAGACGCCGCGCACCAGCTCAAAACGCCACTGGCCGGACTGCGGATGCAGGCCGACCTGGCGCAACGCCAGGACGCCAGCGCCGAAGAGCTCAAGCAGTCGCTGCGCCACATCGGGCGCTCCAGCATCCGTGCCACCCACACCGTGAACCAGCTGCTGGCGCTGGCGCGCGCCGAGAGCAGCGCCGCCGTGCTGGCGCACCAGCCTTGCAATCTGGCGCGCCTGACGATGGACGTGGTGCGTGACTGTGTGCCCCGCGCGGTGGAAAAACAAATCGACATTGGCTACGAGGGCGCCGAGCCCGGCACCGATGGCGTGGTGCTGCAGGGCAACGCGAATTTGCTGCAGGAAATGATTCGCAACCTGGTGGACAACGCCATCAACTACACCCTGCCACGCCCTGGAAAACAGGCCATGATTACTGCGCGGGTTCTGGTCGACCCGTTCAGCCGCGCGCTGGTGCTCCAGGTCGAAGACACCGGCCCCGGCATCCCGCCGGCGGAGCGTGAATTGGTTTTTCAGCCCTTTTACCGTGCGTTGGGCAATGAAGCCGACGGTTCAGGCTTGGGACTGCCGATCGTGCTGGAGATTGCCCATCAGCACAACGCCACCGTGTCGGTGGACGACAGCCGCCCGGGCCCGGGCCAGACCCCGCCGGGGGCCTGCTTTACGGTGCGCTTTAGTGTGATCAGCGGCTGACCCTGCCCCTGACGCTGCCCGAGGGGGCGGGCGCGAACTAGCGTTCGGGCGGGATTTCTTTGGCGGGGACCGCCTCGTATTCCACCAACATGTCGGGTGCGGGTGCCGCCTTGGCGCGGGCTGCGGTCTGCGCCAAGGCCTGGCGGCGCTGCCCTTCTTCAGGGGTGAGCAGCACGATGGAAGCCGGATTGAGTTCGGCCGGAGCGCGTTCGGCATCAGACGCCAAGGCCGCCTGCGACCAGACCCGGTAGCCGGAATTGAGCGCCAACAACACCAGTAGCGCAGGCAGCCAGGGGCGCCGGGCACAGGCAGCGCGCCAACGGCGGGACAAATCAGACAAGGGGGAAGAACGCGTACGCATGGCCTCAGTGTCCCGCAAAAACCGGGCTTTTCGGACGGACGCTGACTTCGGCACTGCTGATTTTTTGCAAGCCCTTGGCCGTATGCAGCAGCAAAGCGCCCCCCTCATCCACGCCCCGTGCCTGGCCTGTGGTGCCGTCGGTGCACACCACCTCCCGCCCATAAAGCACATCGCGCGCGTGGTAATCGGCGCGCAAGGGGGCAAAACCTTCGTGCACGAAGCGCAATACGGTTTGGACCAAGGGGCCGGCAATCTGCCCCAGCGCCTGTGCGGCGTCCACGTCCGGCAGCAACTCACGCAAGGCCGCCGGGAGCGTGCGCAGGTCGTGGGCAGCCGGTTGCGTGATGTTGATGCCAATACCAATCACGGCATAGCGCAACTGCTCCACCGCCACGGTTTCGATCAGGATGCCACCGAGCTTGCGACCCTCAAACCACAAATCATTGGGCCACTTCAGCCGCACCTCGGGGTGCAGGCTGTTGGCCACGGCCAGGCCCACAGCCAAAGAAAGGCCCGACCAGTCGGCAGGCGACAGCAACAGGCCCAGCGAAAAGGTCAGGGATGCCGTGGCACCAGTAGCACCAGTGGCACCGGTAACGGCCTCCGGCTCGCCGGTGCCGTGGCTGCTCCAGCTTCGACCCAGGCGGCCTCGACCGGCGGTCTGGCGTTCTGCCACCAACAACAATGGCTCCGTGCGCCCCAGGCGGGCGCGGCGCATCAGTTCGGTGTTGGTGGATCCCAGCTCGGGCAGGATTTCGACGCTGAACTCGGGCAAGACCGGTGAAATGGCCTGCCAGAGGGCCTCGGCAGGCCACTGCAAAGGCGGAACAAGTGCAGCGAGGGGCATGGTAGCCAGACCCGTCAACCCAGCGCCTTTTGGCCTGCGCCTAGCGCTTGCGCCACTGGGGCCGCTTGGGCGCCAGCAACGTGCCACGGCAATTTTTAGCGCCGCACCAACAGGGGTATTCGGCCTTGAGCTTGGCGGTGTAGCGCTCGTCGGTCACCAGACCGTAGTCGTAATGCAGCTCTTCGCCGGCCTTGATATTGCGCAAGGCCTTGATGAAGATGCGCCCGCGGACTTCGTCGGCTTCACAGTTGCCGTCGCAGGAATGGTTGATCCATTTGGCCGAATTGCCCTTGCGCAAGCCATCGATCACCCGCGTGTCGTCAATGTGGAAGTAAAAGGTGTGGTTGGGATTGCTCGGGTCGTGCGGGTGGCGGTCTTGGGCTTCTTGCCAGCTGATCACCTCGCCGGTGTACTCCATGATGGTTTCGCCTTCGGCAAAATCTCGCATCGCAAAGACGCCCTTGCCGTGGATACCGGACTCGCGAACTTGGGTGCGGCGGGTGACAGGAACGGGCACGGATTTTTTGAGCACGGAAAATTTGGTATGTTGAATCGTATGGGTGCGCGTGTGCGTGCCTGCGAGTGCGCGCTGGTGCGTGCGCGAGAAAACGGAATTGTAGTCATATGAAAAATGCAGCCTCAGGCAAAACACTGGTCATTGCAGAAAAGCCATCGGTCGCCCAGGACATCGTGCGTGCGCTCACCCCAACGGCGGGCAAATTCGAGAAGCACGACGAGTACTTTGAAAGCGAAACCTACGTCGTGTCCAGCGCGGTCGGCCATTTGGTGGAGATTCAGGCGCCCGAAGAATTTGACGTCAAGCGTGGGAAATGGAGCTTTGCCAACCTGCCTGTGATTCCGCCGCACTTTGATTTGAAGCCGGTGGACAAGACCAAGACGCGTCTGAACGCGGTCGTCAAACTGGCCAAGCGCAAGGACGTAGACAAGATCGTCAATGCCTGCGACGCCGGGCGCGAGGGCGAGCTGATCTTCCGCCTGATTGAGCAATATGCGGGCGGCGCCAAGCCCTTGGGCAAACCGGTCAGCCGCCTGTGGCTGCAGTCGATGACGCCACAAGCGATTCGCGACGGCTTTGGCAGCCTGCGCACCAATGCGCAAATGCAACCCCTGGCCGATGCCGCGCGCTGCCGCTCCGAGGCCGATTGGCTGGTGGGGATCAACGGCACGCGCGCCATGACGGCGTTCAACTCGCGCGATGGCGGTTTCTTTTTGACCACCGTGGGCCGGGTGCAAACGCCCACGCTCAGCGTGGTGGTGGAGCGCGAAGAGCAAATCCGCAAGTTTGTGAGCCGCGACTACTTTGAGATTCATGCCAGCTTTGCCGCTGTGGCCGGGCAATACCCGGCCAAGTGGTTTGACCCGCAGCACAAAAAAGACGCGGACGACGCCGAGAAAAAAGCCGATCGCGTTTGGAGCCAGGCCCAGGCCCAGGCCATCGCCGATGCCTGCCGTGGCCAAACCGCCACCGTCACCGAAGAAAGCAAGCCCACCACGCAGGCCTCACCCCTGCTGTTTGATTTGACCAGCCTGCAGCGGGAAGCCAACGGCAAATTCGGCTATTCGGCCAAGACCACGTTACAGATTGCGCAAAGCCTGTACGAGCGCCACAAGGCGCTGACCTATCCGCGTACCGATTCGCGCGCGCTGCCCGAGGACTATGTGCCGGTCGTCAAGCAAACCTTCGAGATGCTTGCCGACAGCGGCATGCGCCACCTGGCACCGCACGCGCTCACCGCGCTGAACAACAACTACCTCAAGCCCAGCAAACGCGTCTTTGACAACAGCAAGGTGAGTGATCACTTTGCCATCATCCCGACCCTGCAGGGCCCCAGCGGGCTGTCCGAGGCCGAGCAAAAAGTCTATGACCTGGTGGTGCGCCGCTTTATGGCGGTGTTTTTCCCCAGTGCGCAGTACCAGGTGACCACGCGCATCAGCACGGTGCACGCGCAAAACGCCGCGCATGCCTTCAAGACCGAAGGCAAAGTGCTGGTCAACCCGGGTTGGCTGGCAATCTACGGCAAGGAAGCGGCCAACGAGGTGGAAGACGCCAAGGAAGGCGATAAAGGCCAGAGCCTGGTACCCGTGGCGCCCGGCGAGAAGGTGCGTGCCGAGACCGTGGACGCCAAGGGCTTGAAAACCCGGCCACCGGCGCGCTATTCGGAAGCTACTTTGCTGGGCGCCATGGAAGGTGCCGGCAAAACCGTGGAAGACGATGAGCTGCGCGAAGCGATGCAGGAAAAAGGCCTGGGCACCCCGGCCACACGCTCCAGCATCATTGAGGGCCTGATTGCCGAGAAGTACATGCTGCGCGAAGGCCGTGAGCTGATTCCCACGGCCAAGGCATTTCAGCTGATGACGCTCTTGCGCGGTCTGGGCGCCGAAGAGTTGTCCAAGGCCGAACTGACCGGTGAATGGGAATACAAACTGGCGCTGATGGAACAGGGCAAGCTCAAGCGCGAGGTGTTCATGGCCGAGATTGCCGCCATGACCGAGCGCCTGGTGCGCAAAGCCAAAGAGTACGACCGCGACACCATTCCGGGCGACTACGCCACGCTCCAGGCACCTTGCCCCAACTGCGGCGGCATCATCAAGGAAAACTACCGCCGCTACACCTGCACCGGCAAAACGGGCGCTGAAGACGGCTGCGGCTTCTCGTTTGGCAAATCGCCGGCCGGGCGCACGTTTGAGCTGGCCGAAGTGGAGCGGTTTTTGAACGACAAGAAGATTGGTCCCCTGGACGGGTTTCGGAGCAAGGCCGGTTGGCCGTTTACTGCCGAAATGGTGATCAAGTTTGACGACGAGACCAAAAACTTCAAGCTCGAATTTGACTTTGGCGACGACAAGGCGGGTGAAGAATCGGGCGAGTTGATTGACTTTTCGCAACAGCAAAGCCTGGGTGCCTGCCCCAAATGCGGCGCTTCGGTGTTTGAGCATGGCAAAAACTACGTCTGTGAGCGCTCGGTACCCACAATGGCGCAGGCCACGCCGAGCTGCGACTTCAAGAGCGGCCAAATCATCTTGCAGCAACCCATTGCCCGAGAGCAAATGCAAAAGCTGCTGGCCACGGGCAAGACCGACTTGCTGGACAAGTTTGTCAGCATGCGCACCCGACGCGCCTTCAAGGCCATGCTGACCTGGGACGCCGAGGCCGACAAGGTGAACTTCGAATTCGCACCCAGCAAGTTCCCGCCCCGCAAAACGGCCGCTGGCAAACCGGTTACGGCCAAAAAAGCAGCGCCTGCCGCCAAGACAGCGACCAAGACCGCTGCCAAGAAAGCCGTGACCAAGGCAGTCGCCGCCAAAAAAACGCCCGCCAAAAAGGGGGCAGCAAAGGCCGCAGCCAAAGCCCCGCGCAAAGCCAGCACCGCCAGTGGCATGCAGCCCAGTGCGGCGCTGGCCGCCGTGATCGGCGATGCGGCGGTGCCACGCACCGAGGTCATTCGCCTGCTGTGGGACTACATCAAGGCCCAGGGCCTGCAGGACCCGGCCAACAAACGCGCCATCAATGCCGACGCCAAACTGCTGGCTGTCTTTGGCAAACCGCAGGTCAATATGTTTGAACTGGCGGGCATTGTGGGCAAGCATTTGAGCTGAACGCGCACGCATGAACTTCACTGAAATCGACGACGACTCCGAGCACAGCAGCCACACCCCGGCCGAGCGGGCCAAAGCGGCCGCGCGGACCACCTGGGTGAGCGTCGTGGTCAACGTGGTGCTGTCGGCCACGCAAATCGTGGTCGGCGTGCTGGCCAAGTCCCAAGGATTGGTGGCGGACGGGCTGCACTCGCTGTCCGATCTGGTGGCCGATTTCGTGGTGCTTTTGGCGGGTCACCATAGCCAAAAGGACGCAGATATCGACCACCCCTATGGTCACCAGCGCTTCGAGAATGCCGCCTCGCTGGTGCTGGGCCTGCTACTGCTGATGGTGGGCGCAGGCATGGTCTGGTCGGCTGTGGCCAAGCTGGAGACGCCCGCCAGCATTCCTACCGTGCACCCGGTGGCGCTGTGGGTCGCACTGGCGGCACTGGTGGCCAAAGAGCTGCTGTTTCGCTACATGTTGCAGGTGGCTAAATTGGTCAAGTCCAGCATGCTGGTGGCCAATGCCTGGCACGCGCGCTCGGACGCGGCGTCCAGCCTGGTGGTCAGCCTGGGCCTGATCGGCAACCTGCTGGGCTACCCCTTGCTGGACCCGATTGCCGCGCTGATCGTGGGCCTGATGGTGGGCAAAATGGGCTGGAGCTTTGGCTGGGACGCCATGCATGACCTGATGGACCGCGCAGTCAACGAGGAAGAGGTGGAGGCCATCCGCGCCACGCTCAGCGAGACGCCAGGCGTGGCGGGTGTGCACGATGTGCGAACCCGCAAGATGGGCGATATGGTGGTGGTCGACGCCCACATTGAAGTGGACGCCAACCTCACCGTCGAGCAAGGCCACAACATAGCGGTGGCCGCGCGTGCCGCCGTCATGCGCCGACACCGCGTACTTAACCTCATGACCCACGTCGACCCCGCCCATCGCCACGATGGGGACCACGATGCGGTTCTCCATTAACCCCTTGATTCTTTGATCGGCGTTTCATGCACCGGACTATTTTTGATACGCCCGTGGTCAACACCGTGCTGCGCGGTTTTTCTCTGGCAGTTTTAAAACTGGCAGGCTGGAAAGTAACGGGCCAGTTGCCCGCCAATGGCCGCACCTGCGTGCTGATTGCCGCGCCCCACACCAGCAACTGGGATTTGCCCTATACGCTGATGGTGGCTTTTGCCCTGCGCCTGAACATTTACTGGATGGGCAAGGAGCAAATCTTCCGACCGCCCTTTCGGGGCTTGATGATGTGGCTGGGCGGTATTCCGGTGCACCGCGAAAGCGCCAACAATCTGGTTGCGGCATCCATCGAAGCGCTGCAAACCGCCGATGGTCCGGTACAACTGGTGGTGCCGCCCGAGGGCACGCGCAGCAAGGCCCGCTACTGGAAGACCGGCTTTTATTACATCGCCACCGGCGCCCGGGTACCAATCGTGATGGCCTATATGGACTATGCACGCAAGGAAAGCGGGCTGGGACCGGTGTTCGAGCCCACGGGCAATATCGAGGCCGACATGGTCGCCATCAAGGCCTTCTACGCGCCCTTCAAAGGCAAGAACCCAGACCAGTTCTAGGGCGGTGCGCGGCCCCGCCGCCTCAGTGCTTGAGGGCCTGGGTCGAAATCAGGATCCGGTCGGTGTAGGCAATGGCCAGCGCGCTGAGCAAAAAGGTAATGTGGATGATGGTTTGCCACATCAGCACCTTGACGTCGTAGTTGGCGGCGTTGATAAAAGTCTTGAGCAAATGAATCGAGCTGATGCCGATGATGGCGGTGCCGAGCTTGACCTTGAGCACCGAGGCATTCACGTGGTCGAGCCACTCGGGCTGGTCGCGGTGGCCCTGGAGATCCATGCGGCTGACAAAGGTCTCGTAGCCGCCCACGATCACCATGATCAGCAGGTTGGAGATCATGACCACGTCAATCAGCGCCAGCACCACCAGCATGATGAGCGTCTCATTGAGCGCGGTGAGCGGCGCATCGGCCTGGTAGCCCATGCTGGTGACCAAGGCCTGCAAGGCGGTCTGGCTGCCAAACGCGGCCTCCAGCAAATGCACCAGCTCGACCCAAAAATGGAACACATACACGCCCTGGGCCGCGATCAGGCCCAAATACAAAGGCAATTGCAGCCAGCGGCTGGCAAAAATCAGGCGTGGCAGGGGGCGCAGGGGTGCGGGGGGTTTGGACGGGGGCATAAAGACTCCTTGCTGTGCGTGGTATCGCCGGGACGCGAAGGGGGCTCAGGGGTGCGGGCAGGTCGCCCGGCGCGTGTACGAAAGGGCCCCCAGTCTGGGGACCCTGACGCAGTATGGCGTGAAAACGCGCCTTAGGCGCTGACCACGCGCACCATTTCCAGGCACTTGTTGGAGTAGCCCCATTCGTTGTCGTACCAGCTGACGACCTTGATGAAGGTGCCATCGAGCGCGATGCTGGCGTCGGCGTCAAAAATCGAAGTGCGCGCGTCACCACGGAAGTCCGTGGCGACTACCTTGTCTTCGGTGTAACCCAGCACGCCTTTGAGCGCGCCCTGGCTTTGGGCTTTCATTTCGGCGCAAATTTCGGCCAGGGTGGCAGCAGTGTTGAGTTCGCAGGTCAGATCGACCACGGACACGTCACTGGTGGGCACGCGAAAGGACATGCCGGTGAGCTTTTTGTTGAGCTCAGGAATCACCACACCCACCGCCTTGGCAGCGCCAGTGCTGGAGGGAATGATGTTTTCCAGAATGCCGCGGCCGCCGCGCCAGTCTTTGTTGCTGGGGCCATCCACCGTTTTCTGGGTAGCGGTGGCAGCGTGCACCGTGGTCATCAGACCGCGCTTGATGCCCCATTTGTCGTGGAGCACCTTGGCGATGGGCGCCAGGCAGTTGGTAGTGCACGAGGCATTGGACACAATAGCTTGCCCGGCGTAGGTGGCGTGGTTGACGCCGTAGACAAACATCGGTGTGTCGTCTTTGCTGGGGGCCGACAAGATGACTTTTTTGGCGCCCGCAGCAAGGTGCTTCTCGGCGGTGACCTTGTCCAAAAACAAGCCCGTGGCCTCGATCACCACATCGGCGCCGACATCGGCCCATTTCAGGTTGGACGGGTCGCGCTCTTGCGTGAGGCGAATCTTCTTGCCATTGACGATGAGTGCGCCGTCCTGGACCGAGACTTCGCCTTTGAAGCGGCCGTGCACGCTGTCGTACTGCAGCATATAGGCCAGGTAGTCGGGCTCGAGCAAGTCGTTGATGCCGACGATCTCGATGTCGGAGAAGTTTTGCACCGCAGCGCGAAATACCATGCGGCCGATGCGGCCAAATCCGTTGATACCTACTTTGATGGTCATTTTGGGGTTCCTGATAAGTTGAGATTCAAAACTGGTTTATTTCTTGCGCTGCAAGGCCGCTTGCACGGTGTCGGCCACATTGGCTGCGGTAAAGCCGAAGTGTTCAAACAACACCGGGGCCGGAGCGGATTCGCCGTAGGTGTCAATGCCGACCACGGCAGCGCAGCCGTATTTCCACCAGCCACCGGTCGAGCCCATTTCCACCGCCACGCGGGGCAGGCCTGCGGGCAGCACTTCAGCGTGGTACGCGGCGCTTTGCAAGTCAAACGTCGTGGTACTGGGCATGGACACCACGCGCACGGCGATCTTGCGGGTCGCCAACACGGCTTGGGCTTGCAAGGCAAGTTGAACTTCCGAGCCGGTGGCGATGATCACGGCTTGCGCCTTTTTGTTCAGTCCCACTTCGCTGGGTTCGGCCAGCACGTAAGCGCCTTTGCTGATGGCGTCCAGACCGCAAGCGGTCGGCGCCAGTGCCGACTCGGCTTTGGGCGCGTACACAATGTTTTGGCGCGACAGCAACAAAGCCGTGGGTTTGTGCGCGTTTTGGAGCGCCACAGTCCAGGCCACAGCGGTCTCTGCCGTGTCGCCCGGACGCCACACATCCAAGTTTGGAATCAGGCGCAAAGAGGCCGCGTGCTCAATCGACTGGTGTGTGGGGCCGTCTTCACCCAAGCCAATGCTGTCGTGGGTAAATACGTGGATCACGCGCTGCTTCATGAGCGCCGCCATGCGAATGGCGTTGCGGCTGTAGTCGCTGAACGTCAGGAAAGTGCCGCCGTAGGGGATAAATCCACCGTGCAAGGCCACACCATTCATGATGGCCGCCATACCAAACTCACGCACGCCATAGTTGATGTGGCGTCCGCCCTGGCCAGCTTCATTTTTGACCACGGCGCCTGCCGCGTTCACGCGCAGATTGGGAGTCGAGGGCGTGTTGGTGAGGTTGGAGCCGGTCAGGTCCGCAGAACCGCCGAGCAGTTCAGGCAACGCTGCGGTGAAGGCTTCAAGTGCGATTTGCGAAGCTTTGCGGGAGGCTACCGTTTGCGCCTTGGTGTGGGCGGCAATGACGGCGTCGACAGCAGTCTGTACAAAATGCTTGGGCAGCTCACCTTTCACGCGGCGCAGCAGCTCTTTGGCCAATGCGGGGTGCGCTTTTTTGTAGGCGGCAAACTGGGTGTTCCAGGCTTTTTCGCGGGCGCGGCCGGCGGCCTTGGCGTCCCAGTCGGCGTACACCGCCTTGGGAATCACAAAAGGCTCAGAGCTCCAGCCGATGGCTTCGCGGGTGAGTTTGATTTCTTCGGCACCCAGCGGTTCGCCGTGGGCCTTGGCGGTGTTGGCGCGGTTCGGGCTGCCTTTGCCAATGGCGGTTTTGCAAATGACCAGGGTGGGCTTGTCGCTGCTGCCCTTGGCACTGGCGATGGCCGCGGACACGGCAGCGGCATCATGGCCATCGACCGCATCAATGACATTCCAGCCATAAGCCGCAAAGCGCTGGGCGGTGTTGTCGATGAACCAGGGGGCCACCTGTCCGTCGATGGAAATGCCGTTGTCGTCGTACAGGGCAATCAGTTTGTTCAGCTTCCAGGCACCTGCCAGGGCGCAGGCCTCGTGGCTGATGCCCTCCATCATGCAGCCATCACCCAAAAACACATAGGTGTGGTGGTCGATGATGGCGTGACCATCGCGATTGAATTCGCTGGCGAGCAGCTTCTCGGCCAACGCCATGCCGACCGCATTGCTGATGCCTTGGCCCAGCGGGCCGGTGGTGGTCTCGACGCCGGGGGTCACGCCCACTTCGGGGTGGCCCGCGGTTTTGCTGTGCAGTTGGCGGAAGTTCTTGAGCTCGTCCATCGGCAGCTTGTAGCCGGTGAGGTGCAGCAAGGCATAAATCAGCATCGAGCCGTGGCCATTGGAGAGCACAAAGCGGTCACGGTTGACCCAATGGGGGTTTGCGGGGCTGTGCTGCAAGTGGTCGCCCCACAAGGCGACTGCCATGTCCGCCATGCCCATGGGCGCGCCGGGATGACCGGAGTTGGCAAGTTGTACTGCGTCCATGGCAAGCGCACGAATTGCACTCGCCATTTGCTGGGAATTGGCCATGGAATCGACTCCGGATGAAGGGTGGTGGGGAAACGCGCCAGCGCAGGCTGCCAGCGTGCAGCGCGGATTTTAACGATGCGCCCCGGTGCGCTGACGCCGCGTCAGCACAGACCAGCGTGACACCCGGCAAAGGCTCGCCCTGCGAAAGGCGGCAGAATCGCCGAAATCCATTTTTGAAACCACCCCATGAGCCTGCTTTTTTCACCGCTGACCTTGCCCTCACCCGAGGGCGGACTGGCACTGCCCAACCGCATCGTGGTCGCCCCCATGTGCCAATACGCCGCCCAAGAGGGGCAGGCCACCGACTGGCACCTGATGCACTGGGGCAATTTGCTCAACAGTGGTGCGGGCCTGTTCACTATCGAGGCCACCGCCGTGTTGCCCGAGGGTCGGATCACCCCGGCCTGTCTGGGCCTGTGGGACGATGTCACCGAAGCCGCGCTGTCGGCGCAGCTGCACCGCGCCCGCGCGCTGGCGCCCCACACGGCGGTGTGCATTCAGCTGGCGCACGCCGGACGCAAAGCTTCCAGTGCCGTGCCCTGGCAAGGTGGCCAATTGCTGCCACCCCAAGCGGGCGGCTGGCACCCCATGGGCCCGTCGGCGCTGGCGCAGCTGCCGCAAGAGCCCGCACCCCACGCCATGACCGACGCCGACCTGGCCCGTGTGCGAGACGCCTTCGTGGCCGCCGCCCAACGCTCCAAACGCATCGGTGTTGACGCCATTGAACTGCACGCGGCGCATGGCTATTTGTTGCACGAATTTTTGTCGCCAATTGCCAACCAGCGCACCGACGCATATGGCGGCAGCCTGGAGAACCGCATGCGCTTTCCCCTGGAAGTGTTTGCCGCGGTACGCCAGGGGTATTCGGGTTCCCTGGGCTTACGCTTGTCGGCCTCCGACTGGGTGGAGGGGGGCTGGGACCTTGCGCAAAGCACGGAGTTTTGCCAGCACCTCAAGGCGGCTGGCTGCGACTTCATCCACGTCTCGTCGGGCGGACTGTCGCCGCAGCAAAAAATTCCGCTGGCTACGGGTTACCAAGTCCCGTTTGCCCGCGCGATTCGCGCCGCCACCGGCCTGGCCACCACGGCCGTGGGTTTGATTACCGAGCCCGCAGAGGCCGAAGCCGTGCTGCAAGCCGGTGACGCCGACCTAGTGGCACTGGCGCGCGCCTTTTTGTACCAACCCCGCTGGGGCTGGCAAGCCGCCGTGGCCTTGGGCGGCCAACTTGAAGCGCACCCGGCCTACTGGCGATGCCTGCCGCGCGGCGCGCAGGCCGCCTTTGTGGGTGCCGCTGTGGGCACACGCTAAATGAGTGTGTCGCAGGGCGTGCCGGCTCAGGCTTTGCTGCTGGCAGCCGGCCGGGGTGAGCGCATGCGCCCGCTGACCGACACCTGCCCCAAACCGCTGCTGCAGGTGCAGGGCAAACCGCTGCTGCAGTGGCACCTGGAAGCGCTGGCGCACGCGGGCTGCGAGTCGGCGGTGATCAACACCGCCTGGCTGGGCGAGCAAATTGAAGCGCGGTTTGGCGACTGTTTCGACCTAGGCGCTCCCGATGACGCCAGCCCTGGCTTAGCGCTGCGCTATTCGCATGAGGGGCGAGACTTCGGTGCGGCGCTGGAAACCGCAGGGGGCATCGTGCGCGCACTGCCGCACCTTGCCGAGGTGTTTTGGGCGGCGGCAGGGGATGTATTTACGCCGGCATTTGTGTTTGACCCCGCTGCGCTAGCCGCCTTTAGCGCCAGCAACCATTTGGCCCATCTTTGGCTGGTGCCCAACCCCGCGCACAACCCCAGCGGCGACTTCGGCCTGTCCGCCGAGGGGCTGGCCCTGAACCTGCCCAAGCCGGCGCTGTCCGCGGCCGCCGATGCGCCCGCCCGTTACACCTTCAGCACCATCGCGCTTTACCGTCGCGCGTTTTTTGAGGCCACCTGGTGCGGCATTCCCGCAGGCAACCTGGCAGGCATAAAAGCCCCGCTGGCCCCGCTATTGCGTGCCGCCATGGACGCCGGGCGCGTCAGCGCCACGCTCTACACCGGGCCGTGGGCCGATGTGGGGACACCGGAGCGTTTGGCGGAGCTGAATGGCTAAAGATGAGGGTGTGACGTTCATGGCCGTTTGGTAGGAAGCACAAGATCCAAAAACGGCCTATGACATCGAGAAAATCCAGGTCGACGAGGGCGGCATGATTTCAAGCCAACAGTGTCATTCCAGCATGCTTTGCAGCCTTGATATCAAAAGTCATTGTCGTGCTGCATCCCGCACCGTTGGCCGAGCGTTCGACTTGCCGGCAGCAACGTCAGCCCGCTTTCGGTCGCCGCAAACAGGTGTACCCAGACTTTGAAAGCTTGAACTCAAGGCCGCACCCCAACAAACGGCAAGGTGTTCCTAAAATGCGCCCATGACGCACCAAACCACGATGTATTCCGACCGCCGCGCCCGTGTGGCCGCCCACATGGGGCCCCATGGCATCGCCCTGATCCCCACCGCGCCCGAACAGCAGCGCAACCGGGATGCGGATTTTTTGTACCGCTTTGACAGCTACTTCCATTACCTGAGCGGCTTCACCGAGCCGCGCGCTTGGTTGGTCATCACCGGCAGCGGCAAAAGCGTGCTGTTTTGCCTGCCCAAAGACCTGGAACGCGAAACCTGGGACGGACGGCGCCTCGGGCCCCAAGCGGCCCCCGCAGCCTTGGGCGTGGACGAGGCCTACTCCATCGACGAACTCGACACCCGACTGCCCCTGCTGATGGACGGTTGCGACACGGTGTGGTATCCGTTTGCCACCCACAAAGGGTTGGAAGCACGCGTGAACGCCTGGCTGCAACCGCTGCGCGACCGGGTGCGCTACGGCACGCTGTGCCCCACATCGCAGCGCGACCTGTGTACGCCACTGGACGAAATGCGTTTGGTCAAAGATGCGTTTGAACAAGCCACCATGCGCCGCGCCGCGCAGATCAGTGCGGGCGGCCACATTCGGGCCATGCAACTCAGCGCGCGCATGTTGCGGGCCGGCCAGGAGGTGCGCGAGTACCACCTCGACGCCGAGCTGCTGCATGAGTTTCGGCTGCATGGATCGCAGTGCCCGGCCTATGGCTCCATCGTGGCTGCGGGCGACAACGCCTGCGTGCTGCACTACCGCGCCGATGCCGGGTTGGTGCGCGATGGCGAGCTGGTGCTGATTGACGCAGGTTGCGAACTCGACGGTTACGCCTCGGACATCACCCGCACTTTTCCGGCCAATGGCAAGTTCAGCGGGCCGCAGCGTGCGCTGTACACGCTGGTGCTGGCATCGCAACAGGCGGCCATTGATGCCACTCACGCCGGTGCCCGCTTTACCGACCCGCACGAGGCCACGGTCAAGGTGCTGGCCCAAGGCATGCTGGACCTGGGGCTGCTGGACGCCAACAAGGTGGGCACGCTGGACGATGTGATTGAAAAACGCGCCTATTTTCAGTTTTATATGCACCGCACCGGCCACTGGCTGGGCATGGACGTGCACGACTGCGGCGCTTATACCGAGCCCAGCGAAATCGGCCAAAGCATCCTGCGCCATGACGCACTCACCGGCGAGAGCATCGTCAACCGACCGGCCCGAATTTTGCGCGCGGGCATGGTGCTCACCATTGAGCCGGGCATCTACGTGCGTCCGGCGCCGGGCGTGCCCGAACAGTTTCATGGCATCGGAATTCGTATTGAAGACGACGCCATCGTTACCGAAACCGGCTGCGAACTGATCAGCCGTGGCGTGCCGGTGGAGATGGACGCCATTGAAGCGCTGATGCGCGGCTGATGGTGACGCTGCGCTTTACCGCACTGGTGCTGGCCTTGGGCAGCGGGGCGCTGCTGGCACAGGAGCAACCCGCACCCAGCAGCGCGCCCGCCGCCGCCACACCGGCGACACCCGCCCTACCCGGTGACACAGGCGCCGAGGCCACCACGCTCAAACCGGTGGAAGTGCGGGCCAGCCTGGAAACCGAGGGGCGACGCCAGTCCACCGCGGCAAAAATCATTTTTGGCCGCGAAGAGATCGAACGCTATGGCGACTCCACCCTGGGCGAGCTGTTCAAACGCCTGCCGGGCGTCACCACTGGTGGACGTCCGGGCCAGGGCGGCGCGCCGCGCATGCGCGGTCTGGGCAGCGGCTACACCCAAGTCCTGATCGACGGCGAACGGGCGCCGCGCGGCTTTTCTACCGATGACATTGCCCCTGAACAAGTGGAACGCATCGAAATACTGCGCGCGCCCACCGCCGAGACCGGCGCACGCGCCATTGCCGGCACCATCAACATCGTCACCCGCGGCGGCTACACCAAGTACCTGAACAACGCCACCCTGGGTGCCGGGGTGGAAGACGGCCGCACCTCGCCGGGCGCATCTTGGTCGCGCAACGACACCGTGGACGGCGTGGCCTATAACGTGTCGGTGTCCGTGGCCCACAGCGAACGCAGCAGCGACCAAACCAAAGACACGCAAAGCGAGAACCTGGCCACCAGCGCACTGGTCAACCAGTTTGAAGCCACCCGCAGCAGCAGCCAGCGCGACGTGCTGCACGCCAATGCCCGCCTGCAATGGAACAACGCGGGCGGCGACACCTTCACCCTGATGCCCATGGTGGTAGCCACCCAGGGCACGGGCACGTCGGCCAGCGTGCTGACGCAGTCTGATGGCGCACAGGCCTACAACAGCAGCACCGGCAGCTCAGACAGCAGCTTTTCCATGCTGCGCCTGGCCGGCAGCTGGGCGCACAAGACGGATAGCGGCGCGCGCTGGCTGGTCAACAGCAGCCTGGGGCGCAGCCAGTGGCACAACGGCGCGCTGCGCAGCTACAGCGGCGGCAGTGGCTTAGGCGCCACCGACACCCAGTCTGACCAGCACGACACCACCTGGAGCAACACGCTCAAAGTTTCGCAGTCGATTGCCGACAAGCACAGCCTGGTCAGTGGCCTGGAGTTAGAGGGCAACCAGCGCAACGAGACCGCCACCACCCTGCGCAGCGGCGAATCGGCCCTGAGCGACTTTGACGGCAACCTGCTGGCCAGCAGCCTGCGCGCCGCGCTCTATGCCCAGGACGAATGGGAAATCAACCCCCACTGGGCGGCACATGCGGGCCTGCGCTGGGAGGGCATTCGCACCAGCGGCAGCGTGAGCGCGGGCGGAGAGGAAATCAGCAACGACAGCCAAGTGCTCACGCCCCTGCTGCACGCGGTGTGGCGGCCCAATCTGGCAGTGAAAGACCAGTGGCGCGCCAGCCTGACGCGCAGCTACCGCTCGCCCAACTTGTCCAAGCTGATTGCGCGCCCCAGCATCAACAACATGTACCCCACGGGCAGCAACACCGAGCTGCAGCCCGACACCGCAGGCAACCCTAATCTCTTGCCCGAGCTGGCCGTGGGCCTGGACCTGGCCTTTGAACACTACCTGCCCAGCGGCGGCCTGCTCAGCGCCAATGTGTTTGTCCGCCAGATCAGCAACGTCATGCGCAGCCAGACGGCGCTGGAAACCGTGTCTTGGTCGGACGCGCAGCGCTGGGTGGCGCGCATGCAAAACGTAGGCAGCGCCACGACCCAGGGCCTGGAGCTTGAGGCCAAGCTGCGCCTGACCGAATGGCTGCCCGAGGCGCCCCCCGTGGACGTACGCGCCAACCTGAGTCTGATGCGTTCCAGCCTGGACGGTGTGAGCGGCCCCAACAACCGCCTGGACCAGCAACCCGACGGCACCGCCAACCTGGGCGCGGACTACCGGCTCAAGGGCTGGCCGCTCAAGCTCAGCGCCAACCTGAACTTCACACCGGGCTACACCACGCGCCTGTCCGACGACCAGCAGGTGTTCCAAAGCGACAAGCTCGTCGGTGACGCATCGGTCATCTGGATCCTGAGTCCGCGCGCCCAACTGCGCCTGAGTGCGAGCAACTTCAGCGCCCGCAATTACCTTACCGGCGCAAACCTGCTGACCACCAACAGCGCCAGTCAACCCCTGCGCGAAGCCACCCAAACCACCGCCCCGACCTACACCAACCTGCAAGCCAAGCTAGAGCTCAAGCTCTGAGCGCACAGGCCGCGCTTTGTGCTTTGGCGCACAGTGCGCGCCCAAGCCGCTACCCATAATTTGCCGTGGACGGGATCAGCAAAGTCTGGTCGGGGTGGGGGCAGTGGGCGCCGGGTGCGATTTTCTAGCGCGCAGCGGTAGATGAGCG
>JARWZT010000019.1 GCA_029866205.1 Rhodoferax sp. | reverse complement strand
CGTCACCAATACGGGTGGAGCCACTGCGCTAACGGGTTCAGGATTGGCTGACACCCTGATCGGCGGAGTTGGCAAAGACACGCTGACCGGTGGCGCAGGCAACGACAGCCTAGACGGCGGCGTGGGCGCAGACACCATGCTTGGCGGGGCGGGTAACGACACCTATGTGGTTGACGACAGCGGTGATGCGGTTTTTGAAACGCTGACCGCAGGTGGTAGCAGTGACGCAGGTGGCTCCGACGGGGTGCTTTCTTCGGTGTCTTACACCTTGGGCAGTTATGTGGAGAACTTGACGCTCACCGGTTTGAAAGCGATCGACGGTACCGGAAATACGCTGGCCAATAACCTTATGGGTAACTCTGGCGCCAATACGCTCAAAGGGGGTGCCGGTAGCGATCTATTGTACGGCGGGCTTGGCGCAGATCGGCTGTACGGTGGGGTAGACAGCGTTATCGACACTTTTAAGTATTACGCCATCGCCGAATCGACCAATACTTCACTTGATAAGGTATACGACTTTACCAGCGGCACTGACAAGATGGACCTGAGTGGAATTGACGCAAATAGCAACGTCGCGGGAAATCAGGCGTTTGTCAACACCAGTGTTATTGGAACCAAAGCTAAAAGTTATTCGATCTGGAGCGAAAAGGTGGGATCAAATTTGATGATCTACGCAGACACTGACGGAAACGCAGCAACGATTGAGTTTCAAACTCAGATCATGGGTGTGACCAAGGTGGCTTTTTCGGACTTCGTGCTTTAGTTCGGCAACGCGTGGTTCGCGGAAAAAAAGGCGGAGTTTGCAATCTAGTAACTCGACATCGCGGGTAATCCATCTATAACACTTTGAAACCCTCTCAATAATTTCGATTTCGGTAAAAAGTTGCAAAAATGAAAAATATTAAATTTGAAGCCAATGATTCCCAAGCCAGAGTCGGTGGGGTGAAGTTGGGTGCCTCCATGACTCGGCAGCACGTAACAGGTTCGGATATCGACAACTTCAGAGTTGCAGCTTTGTCGGCTGGAAGCCTGTCGGTGGTACCGGATATCACAGTAAAAAGCGTGGCCTTTGCTGTGGGAGCTACCCGTGATTACCAATACAAGGCAGCTCAGCACAGCATCACGGCAAGCGATACAACGGGATCGGCCAATATCTATGAGTCGGAGCCCAATGACACCCGAGCCACGGCTACAGTGGCAACCATCGGTAAGGCTATTACGGGCCAATTGTCGAGCACCAGCGATGTGGACTATTACAAAGTAAAAGTAACGTCGGCTGGAAGCCTAACCGTGGTGCTGGATGTGCCCACCAAAAGTCCCAATACACCTTATTTTTTGCTCGGCGTGTTCGACAGCACTGGGGCGCTTTTGTCTCAATTTACAACCGGTGGTGACAAGACGTACACCGTCGGTGCTCCCAAAAGCGGAACCTATTACATAGGCCTTACGAGTGATACCTATTACAGCGACGGTCAGTACAGCATCAAGGTAAGTAATACATCGGGTTCGGCCAATAGTTACGAGGCGGAGTCCAATGACACTACGGCGACTGCTACCGAGGCCATGTTAGGGAAGGCTATCACGGGCCAGTTGTCCAGTTACAACGATGTGGACTATTACAAAGTAACCGCAACGTCCGCCGGTAGCCTAACGGTAGTATTTGATGTACCCACCAAGAGTCCCAATGCCGGCTACTTTTTGTTGGGCTTGTTTGACAGTGCTGGGACACTCTTGTCTCAATTTTCAACGGGTGCTGACAAGACCTACACCGTGGGCGCTCCTGCGGGTGGAACCTATTACGTGGGGGTGACGCGTTATTACTACTACAGTTCAGATCAGTACCGCATCACGGTTAGCAATACTGCGGGTTCTGCCCATAGGTACGAATCGGAGTCTAACGACACCACCGCTACGGCCACGGCGGCAGCGTTGGGGGAGGGAATAACTGGCCAACTGTCGAGTTATAGCGATGTCGACTATTACAAAGTAACGGCAACGTCCGCCGGGAGCCTAACGGTGGTATTTGATGTACCTACCAAGAGTCCCAATGCCAGCTACTTTTTGTTGGGCTTTTTCGACAGCACAGGTACGCTCTTGTCTCAATTTTCAACGGGTGTTGATAAGACATATACGGTAGGTGCTCCTTCCAGCGGAACCTATTATGTGGGCGTGACCAGACATTACGACTATAGTTCAGGTCAGTACAGCATTACGGTAAGCAACACACCGGGATCGGCCAACAAATACGAATCTGAGTCGAACGACACAGAAGCAACTGCCAATACGGTTTTCTCGGAATCGGCCATTATTGGTCAATTAGCGTCTATTTCCGACAGTGATTACTACAAACTCGAGGTCGACCAGTCAGGCGTAATGACTGTTGTCTTTGATGCGCCGACGAATAGTGTTTATAAAGACTATTTCAGGGTCAGCATATTGGATGAGTTTGGCGATATTATTGCAAGCCAACAAACGGGAAAAGATATCACCTTCCAGGCCGCTGTGTCTGTTGCGGGTAGTTACTACATAAAAGTCGATAGTACGCAATACTATTACAGCGGCGATCAATACAAGCTCACAGCTTCTTCCTCAAGCACTAACGGGGGCGATGAGCTAGAGCCCAATAACGATTTTGCCAACGCGATCCAATCTGGTGTGGCTATTCGCGGTCAGATCGCTACATCGGCTGACATCGACTGGTTTGTTTTAAACGTGGCAGAGACGAGCGTCATCTCTGTCAATTTCGATGCTCCAACCAACAGCCCCAACACCTACTTCTATGTGCGTCTGTACGATTCAAATGGCAGTTTGCTCGCAAGTCAAGCAACTGGCGGCGATACCACTTTCAATGCAAGTGCGCCGACTGCAGGAAACTACTTCGTTGCAGTAACGTCGGGAGACAACTACCATGATGTAGGCAAATATGCGCTCACTGTAACCAACACAAAAAGTACCGTTCTTTATGAGTCGGAAGTAAACAACACAAACACGCAAGCGGATCTGCTTGATTTGGATTCGCAGATCCATGGGCAGCTATCGTCGGCATCAGATGAAGACCGATTTGCCATTACGCTTAACGCCTCGGGATCGTTCACCACCATCTTTGACGCACCCACCAACAGCACATGGTCAGATTACTTCCAAATTTCTGTCTACGATCAAAGTGGAACGCTGTTAAGTTACCGCAGTACTGGAAGCGACTTGTCCGTCGAAACGGAAGTTAATGCCGCAGGCACCTACTACATAGGCATCACCGCCGGTGAATATTATTACAGCGGTGGCGAATATAAGTTGTCGGTCAATGCAGAGCTGAGTGACCAAATCCCAGTGGGGGCAATTGTTGGAACCCCTGTCGGCGAAAAGATTGCTGGCACAACCGCCGATGATGTTTTGTACGGCCTGGGGGGTAACGACCAGATCGACGGTGGCGACGGGGTAGACACCGCGGTTTTTAGGAGCGTAATTTCGAATTTGTCCATCATGACCGTTGAAGGGCTTTCAACTGTCCGCGGCAACTACGCGGCGGGTGAGCATGCCTACTCGACCACACGGCTTTGGAATGTGGAGAAGGTTAAGACCAACGACGGAACACAAGCGCTAACAGCAGATTCAATTAGTCCAATCATTGGGACGCTACAAAACGATGTTCTGCGAGGTACCGCCGCTGCTGACATTCTGGATGGGATGGGTGGAGCCGACTTTATTGATGGTGCTGCAGGAAACGATACCCTTGTTTTATTTGCCCCAAAAGACGTCTTTACCATCGTAACGGTAAGTGGCGTCACTCGAATCGAAGCCTCCGCTGAGGCCAATGAGTATGCGGGCCAAACCATCAAAACTACGAATGTAGAGAATTTGGCTTTCACTCAGAGCCAATCTAAGGCATTGGAGACCACATCCAATGCAGTGGTATTCGGCACTGCGGGCTACAACGGTTTGGTAGGCAGTTCTGCCAATGAAGTCTTTGATGGGCAGGGTGGCAGTGACAGCGTGGACGGTGGAGCGGGTGAAGATGCGGTCATCTTCTTTGATAAGGCAGAAAACTTCATCATTACGTTCCCCACGGGTGATTCACCCATGGTCACAGTCGCCGGAAAAGTGGGCACAGACTACGCCAATCAGACCTTGACCGCTAAAAATGTCGAGATACTGGCCTTCACCGATCGTTCTGTTTCTGTCACCAATCCCCCCAAAGTAGTACTGACAACTTCCACATCAATTTTGGCCGAAGGTGGTGTTGGAGCATCTCTTGAAATCTCCCTGTCAGCCGCACCGACGGGTGCTGTCACGCTCAATTTGACCAGCGACGGTGAACTGACTTCCAGTGCAAATACCTTGACTTTTGATGCCGAAAATTGGGCAATCCCTCAGACTGTCACAGTAACGGCAGTGGATGACACAGTTTTGGAAGGAATACACACGGGCTCGTTGACCGCTGCGGTACAGAGCTCCGACTTTTTGTACAAAAGCATAGGCGCTACCACCGTCGATTTTTCGATCTCCGATAACGGCAACGACCGTGCGACAACGGGCGGTGTGAGCGGCAAGCTTTGGAATGACTTTGACAAAGATGGCATCTGCGATGCGGGTGAGGCCCGGTTGGTGGGGTGGAGCGTTTTTGAAGATACAAATCTAAACGGCATATCTGACAGCGGAGAGGTGCAGACATTAACGGATGCACGGGGCAATTACCTGTTGGGCAATTTGTCACCTGGAGTGCACACCATCGTTGCCACAACACCCGCAGGGTGGTTGCCCACGTCGCCGGGCAAGGTTGGTGTTACGGCCACCATCATTTCGAGTACCGCGCCGACGAGTAATGTCAAAGTCGAAGATCTGACGGAAACGGTGGTGAGTCCCTCTACGGCACTAGCGACCTACAACAACTTGGGGACTGCCACCAACATAGCCGCATTCCATGCGGACCCACGGTTCTCCAATATTAACGGTCAGGGCGAAGCGGTCGTCATTATCGATACAGGAATCGACCTGAACCATCCGCACTTTGGCGCAGACAGTAACAATGATGGAGTCGCTGACAGGATTGTTTTTCAGTATGACTTTGTTGGAAAGAATGATGCAAAAGCGTCCGATGCGCATGGACATGGTACCCATGTTGCAGGAATTATTGGCTCCTCTGACGGCACCTACGCCGGGATTGCGCCTGGGGTGAACCTTATAGTACTCAGAGTATTGGACAAAAATGGTTCTGGATCGGGCGCTGATATATTGGAGGCTATCAATTGGGTGGTGAGTAATGTTGATACGTACAACATTGTTGCTGTCAATATGTCAATCGGTGACGGTACTTTTTCCACTTCACCTTACTCCGGGTATGCCGCGTCCCAATTTAAGGCATTGGCTAATAACGGTGTGATCGTGGTGTCTGCTTCGGGTAATGGTTATTGGGGAGAGCAAGGTGTTTCCTATCCCTCCTCAGATCCTTATTCCCTGTCAGTAGGTGCAGTGTGGCCCTCATCCGGGACCTATGGCACAACTCAAACCGGTGTAACCGATGCGATTGCCGTTTTTTCCCAACGGGATGACACGGAGTCGGATATTTTTGCCCCGGGTGTTTACATCGATTCAGCGCTGTTAAACGGCACGCATGTGCAAATGAGCGGTACCAGCATGGCATCGCCTGAAGTTGCCGGCATGGTGGTATTGGCCCAACAACTCGCTGTGCAGGAACTCGGTCGGCGCCTTTCATTCGATGAAATTCGGAGTCTGCTCAAGAGCACTGGTGATGCGATCGTTGATGGCGATGATGAAAACGATACCGTTCCCAATACGGGTCTGACTTTTTATCGCGCAGACATGTTGGCGCTTGCCGAAGCGATTGTTAATCTCAAACCTCCTGCATCGTATTCAGTCACCGTCACTGCGGGCAACACAGTTGCGGACATAGACTTTGGCTTTGCTGCCACCACTTCAGTTCAGGCCTTATCTAGCGACGATGTGGTGTTTGGCACGGTATACGGCGAGGAGCTCAGAGGCGGTGCCGGTTCAGATCAAATCAACGGCGGCGCAGGCGATGACAAGCTTTACGGGGAAGGTGGCGACGACAACTTAAATGGTGGCGAAGGGCTGGACCAGGCCATATTTAGCCGCGATAGGGCAGACTACAGCTTGGCAAAGTCAGGAACCGGTTACACCGTGAAAGACAACGTTGGCGCCGATGGCACCGATACCTTGATAAATATTGAAGAGATCGTTTTCGCTGACGTAACGCTAGCGCTTAACTCCACGATCATCGCCGATACCGCAGCGCCGACGGTCACCAGCTTCAGCCCCGCTGACGATGCCACGGCAGTGGCCGTCGGAGCCAGCATGGTGTTCACCTTCAGCGAGGTGGTGCAGCGGGGTGCCGGCAACATCACGCTGAAGACCGCTGCTGGCGTGTTGGTTGCCACCTACGACGCGGCCACCAGCGCCAACCTCAGCGTCTCAGGCAGCACGCTGACCATCAACCCCACAGTCGACCTGAACTACAGCACCGCCTACAAAGTGGAGTTTGCTGTTGGAGCCATCAAGGACACCGCAGGTAACAGCTACGCCGGCCTTAACGATTACAACTTCACCACTGCCGACTCGATTGTCAATGGCACCAGCGCTAACGATAGTTTGCTTGGGACCACAGTGGCTGACAGCGTTATCGGTCTTGCTGGCAACGATACCCTCAATGGAGGTATAGGCAACGATACCCTGTCCGGGGGACCTGGTTCAGACACCTTTGTTGTCGGCGCTGGCGCCGACACCATCACCGATCTGGGTAACGGGACCGACATCTTGAACGTGTCGGTGGGTGCTGCAGCCAGCGCCACGGTCTACGCCGCTTGGACTGCGACAGCAGCCACTATGAACAGTGGGGTGGCCACCATCAGCACCAATGGCATGGCAGTAAATCTGTCAGCAGTAAGCACTGGAACCGCGGGATTTTCCATCACCAATACGGGTGCAGCCACTGCGCTGACCGGCTCAGGATTAGCCGATACCCTGATCGGGGGCGTGGCCCCGGATGCGCTCACTGGTGGCGCGGGCAACGACAGCCTGGACGGTGGTACGGGTTCAGATACCTTGCAGGGCGGATCGGGCGACGACACCTTGCTCGGCGGACTCGGAAAGGACCTTCTATCGGGCGGAACCGGCGCAGACTGGCTCTACGGTGGCTTCGATAACGTCAAAGATGTATTCAAGTTCAACGCAGTATCCGACTCCACCACCGCAGCCAGAGACAAGATTTATAACTTTCTCAGTGGAACCGACAAGCTCGACTTCAGCGGTATTGACGCCAACAGCAGACTCACCGGTGACCAAGGGTTTGCAAATACCAGCATCGGAAAAGTAGCCAAGAACTACTCCATTTGGGCTAAGGTCAGTGGTGCTGACCTGATCGTCAGTGCCGACACAGATGGAGTCGCCAGCACTGTTGAGTTTCAGGTTCACCTCGTGGGAGTTACGCAGGTGGCGTTGGCTGACTTCGTACTCTAATTGGATGAGCGCGTTGGAAAACGCGCTCCCCATCACTTCCCAAACGAATCCTTCAACCCCACCGCCAAGTTAAACACCGCCTTGGCTCCCGTCACATGGTCCATCCGGTCGGCCACAAAGTAGCCTAGGCGTTCGAACTGAAATTTCTGGTCGGGCAGTGCGTTGGCCAGCGACGGCTCCACGACGGCGCTCACCACCTTCAGGCTGTTCGGGTTCAGGCCTTCGAGGAAGTCTTTGCCGCCCGCGTCGGGTTGTTCGTCGCTGAAGAGGCGGTCGTACATGCGCACTTCGGCGCGCACGCCGTCATGGGCGCCCACCCAGGTGATCACACCTTTGACCTTGACGCTGGACGAGCCGGGCGTGCCGCTCTTGGTGTCGGGGATCAGGGTGGCGTACACCTCGGAGACGTGACCGTTGGCGTCTTTCAGGGCGCCGGTGCATTCGATGATGTGGCCATACTTGAGTCGCACTTTGTTGCCAGGGAAAAGGCGAAAGAAACCAGCCGGTGGCGCTTCTTCAAAGTCACTGCGCTCGATCCACACCTCGCTCCCCATCACAAAATGGCGATTGCCCAAATCCGGGCGGTGGGGGTGGATGGGCGCGCTGCAGGCGTCCAGGGTGCCTGCGCCCATCACCTCGTCCCAGTTGGTCAGCACCAGCTTGACGGGGTCAAGTACCGCCATGGCGCGTGCGGCTGATCCGTCCAGGTCTTCGCGCAGGCAACCTTCCAGGGTGGAGTAGTCAATCCAGCTGTCGCTCTTGGTCACGCCAATACGTTCGGCAAAGAGCTGCAGGCTCGCGGGCGTATAGCCCCGGCGGCGCAGGCCGACGATGGTGGGCATGCGCGGGTCGTCCCAGCCATTCACCTTGTGGTCGTACACCAGCTGCGCGAGTTTGCGCTTGCTGGTGATGACATAGGTCAGGTTCAGGCGCGCAAACTCATATTGGTGGGGCGCGGGGGCGCTCAGCAGGCCGCCTTCAATCAGGCGCTCCAGCAGCCAGTCGTAAAACGGGCGCTGGTCTTCAAATTCGAGGGTGCAAATGCTGTGGGTGATTTGCTCGAGCGCGTCTTCAATCGGGTGGGCAAAGGTGTACATCGGGTAGATGCACCAGGTGTCGCCCGTGTTGTGGTGGGTTGCCCGGCGGATGCGGTAAATCGCCGGGTCGCGCATGTTGATGTTGGGGCTGGCCATGTCGATCTTGGCGCGCAGCACCATGGAGCCGTCTTCGTGTTGGCCGTCGCGCATTTCACGAAAGCGCGCCAGGTTCTCGGTGGGTGTGCGGCCTCTAAACGGGCTGTCCACGCCGGGTTTGCCAAAGTCGCCCCGGTTGGCGCGCATTTGTTCCGCGGTTTGTTCGTCCACGTAGGCGTGGCCGGCCTCAATCAGGTGTTCCGCAGCGCGGTACATAAAGCCAAAGTAATCGCTGGCCTGAAACGCAGGGTCGCTGCCTGGCGCGTGACCCAGTTGCGCCCAATCAAAACCCAGCCAACGCACTGCGTCGATGATGCTGTTGACGTATTCGGTGTCTTCTTTTTCGGGGTTGGTGTCGTCAAAGCGCAGGTGGCACACGCCGCCATAGTCGCGCGCCAAGCCAAAGTTGATGCAGATGCTCTTGGCGTGGCCAATGTGCAGGTAGCCATTGGGCTCGGGCGGAAAGCGAGTGCGGATGCGAGCCGCATCCAGCGGGCCTGCCGCATGGTGCGCTGCATCGCCAGGGCTGCCGGCCCAATGGCGTGTGGCATAGGTGCCAGCGCCCAGATCGTGCTCAATAATCTGGCGTAAGAAGTTACTGGGTTTGGTGGCTTCGGCCGGCGAAACGGGCTTGGCGGCAGATTTTGCGTTGGGCTGGGCAGAAATGGGGTGACTCATGCGTTTGATTTTAGACGGGGCCCTTCGCTGATGTGCCCCGCCTGTGTGCCCACCACGAGGCAGCTCAGATCCAGCCCAGCCATTGTCCCCAAATGAGCTGGCCCAGATAGCGGTTCGGCAGCAGCGTGAAGCCCCCGGCCACGATGCAGGCACCCACATAAAGCGATTGCATGGTTTTGCGGTGGCCCACGATGTTGTGGCGCAACAGGTAACGAAATGCCATGGCCAGGTTGACCAAGGTAAACGGCACCAGCAAGTGGATGGGCGTGTAGCCACCCAGGTTGGGCAAGCCAAAATCCCGAATAAAAATGGCCGACAAAGCGGTCACCAGCATCAGCGTGACCCAGGCGTAGCCAAAGGCACGGTGCAACATCGGGCGCTGGGTGCGGCCTTTGCGCGCCCACAAGGCCACCGGTCCAATCAGTACCGCGCCGATGGCTGCACTCATGTGAACGGCGATAAGGGGTGTGAGCTGCATTGGAGTGTCGTTGATCGGTTGAAGAGTCGCAAGGTTACAGCAGCCCCAACG
Source organism: Rhodoferax sp. (assembly GCA_029866205.1). Taxonomy (GTDB): domain Bacteria; phylum Pseudomonadota; class Gammaproteobacteria; order Burkholderiales; family Burkholderiaceae_C; genus Allorhodoferax. Next base: position 132,104 of record JARWZT010000019.1, on the reverse strand, counting down.
GGGCGGGGTTGGCACGGTCTTCCTACAATGGGCGCATGAAACGAACAACCCAAATTTCGCTGGTACTGGCCGCGCTTTTGGCCCTGGGCGGCACAGCTTGGTGGTTGATGGATGCAAGCCCGGCGCCGGTGCAATACCGCAGCGGTGAGCTGACTCGCGGCGAATTGCAAGCGGTGGTCGCTGCCAGTGGCACGGTCAATCCGGTTGCCTTGGTGACCGTGGGTACGCAGGTCAGCGGTCAGATACGCGATGTGCTGGTCGACTTCAATGCCGAGGTCAAAGCCGGGCAACTCCTCGCCCGCATTGACCCGGAGAGTTTTGAGTACCGCGTGCACTCTGCCAAAGCGGACGCTGATGCGGCACGCGCTGCCGTCTTGACCGCGCAAGCCAACGTACTCGCCATGCAAACCCAAGTTTCACGCGCACAGACCGACCTGGCCGAAGCACAGCGCACCCAAGACCGCACGGACAGCCTAGTGGCGCAGCAGTTTTTGGCACAAAGTGAACGCGACAAGGCGCGCGCGTCGGTTGCTACCAGCGCTGAGGCGCTCAAGGCGGCACAGGCGCAAGTGGGCGTGGCGCAGGCTCAGGTGAGTGCTGCGCAGGCGACTGTGGCACAGCGCGATGCGGCATGGGCACAAGCGCGCATTGATCTTGCGCGGACCCGTATCACCTCGCCGGTGAATGGCATCGTGGTCAAGCGCGCCATTGAGCGAGGCCAGACCGTGGCCAGCAGTCTGCAGTCGCCTGAGCTGTTCATCATTGCGAAAAATCTGGCGGACATGCAGGTCGAAGCGGCCATTGATGAAAGCGATGTCGGTCGTGTGCGTGCCGGGCAAACAGCACGTTTTACGGTCGATGCGTTCCCCGGACAAAGCTTTGAGGGCGAGGTGCGCCAGGTACGCAAGGCGGCATTGAACGTCGCCAATGTGGTGACCTACGTGGCGGTGATCGCCTACTCCAATGCCGATGGACGGCTTTTGCCGGGAATGACCGCCAACGTACGGGTGGTCACAGACCAGCGTACTGGGGTATTGCAGGCGCCCAATGCGGCACTGCGTCTGCGCATTGCAGGCGCGGAGCCCGCGCCCTTGGCTTCAGACAAGGCGCTGGCCGCCGGTCGCCTTTTTGTGATGGACGACCAAGGCAAGCCGAAGGCGCTGGTAGTGCGCCTCGGCATTACGGATGGCAATCGCACTGAGTTGATTCTTGAGCCCGGTTCACCTGCGGCGTCCCTGCTCACCGAAGGTACGTCGGTACTGGTGGGCACGAAAACCGCCACCACTGCGCAGAGCAAACCGGTCGGCCGTTCGCCGTTTTGATGGTTGCTGACCCCTCGACCAGTACCACGGCCAGCGCCCAAGCGCTGATTGAGGTGCATGGCCTGACCAAGCGCTATGAAATGGGTGGGGCTGCGAAGCAGGCCCCAGGTCTGGGGCAAACCGTGCATGCACTTCGTGGCTTGAGTCTGCAGATTGCGCGGGGAGATTTTGTGGCGGTGATGGGCGCATCGGGTTCGGGCAAGTCCACCTTCATGAACATTTTGGGATGCCTGGATCGGCCCAGTACCGGCAGCTACCGCCTGGACGGGCAGGCCGTGGAGCATCTGGGTGCGGACGCACTGGCGGCCCTGCGCAATCGCCAGATCGGTTTTGTGTTTCAGCAGTTCAACTTGTTGCCGCGCGCCTGCGCGCTGGAGAACGTGGAGCTGCCGCTGGTCTATGCGGGTGTGAAGGCCGATGTGCGCCGCGCGCGTGCTTTGGCTGCCCTGCAACGGGTCGGCTTGGGCGAACGCGCAGGGCACCGGCCCAGCGAGCTGTCGGGTGGCCAGCAGCAGCGTGTGGCGATTGCGCGCGCCCTGGTCAACGCACCCGCCCTCATCCTGGCCGATGAGCCGACCGGCGCGCTTGACTCACAAACCAGTGCGGAAATCATGCAACTGCTGAGCGGACTGAATGCCCAAGGCGTGACGATCGTAGTCGTCACCCACGAACCGGAGGTGGCCGCCTGGGCCCACCGCCGACTGGTGTTCAAAGACGGAGAGGTGGTGCAGGACGACCCAACCGGGGTCAAAACCCCGGTGTTTGCTGCAGGTGTGCCATGAGTTGGGGCACGGCTTTGCGCTGCGCTTTGGGCGCTTTGGCAGCCAATGCCTTGCGCAGCTTTTTGACCATGCTGGGCATCATCATTGGGGTGGCCGCGGTCATTGCCATGGTGGCGGTGGGGCGAGGGGCGACGGAACGGGTGCAGGAGCAGATGAAAGGTTTGGGCTCCAACATCATGTTGGTATTGCCGGGTGGCGTGTCCCAGGCCGGGGTGCGGCTGGGAGCCCAAACGCGCCAGCGCCTGACGGAAGACGATGCCCAAGCCATTGCCATGGAAGTGCCCCAAGTTCAGGTGGCTGCGCCTACATCGCGCACCACAGGGCAGCTGGTATGGGGTAACGCCAACTGGGGCACCAGCGTGATGGGCGTGAACAACGACTATCTGGAAGCGCGTGACTGGCCCTTGCAAAGCGGGCGGCCGTTTGATGCCGCCGAGTTGGCGGGTTCCGCCAAAGTGGGCTGGATCGGCACTACGGCAGCGCGCGAGCTGTTTGGTGCCCAAGACCCGGTGGACCAGGTGCTGCGCTTGCGTGGTATCCCGATCACCATCATTGGTGTGCTCAGTCCCAAAGGACAAAACTCCATGGGCCAAGACCAAGACGACGTGATCATGATTCCCCTGGGCACGCTGCGCAACCGCATCTGGGGCGGCGACGCCACCAGTCGCCTCAAGCGGGTTTGGTCGATTTCGGTCAAGGTGCGAGAAGGTGAATCCATGGCGGCCGCAGAGGCCAGCATCCAAGACTTGTTGCGCCAGCGCTTCAAGGTAAGCGAGGGCGGGGACGCCCCCTTTACGGTGCGCAACCTGACCGAGATGCTCCAGGCGCAAGAGGAGTCCAGCCGCGTCATGACCTTGCTGTTGGCCACGGTGGCCGGCATCAGTCTGGTGATCGGCGGCATTGGCATCATGAACATCATGCTGGTGAGCGTGACTGAGCGCACCCGCGAGATTGGCCTGCGCATGGCGGTAGGCGCCCGCGGGCGCGACATCTTGGCGCAATTCCTGATTGAGGCGCTCACTTTGAGTGTGCTGGGTGGCGCGCTGGGGGTCTTGCTGGGCGCATTGGCGACCTGGGCGGTCGGGCACTTTGCCGGCTGGGACGTGCGTCTGAGTCTGGATTCGGTGGTTTTGGCGGTGGGCTTTTCAGGGCTGGTCGGGGTGTTTTTTGGTTACTACCCCGCGCTACGCGCCTCTCGCATGCTACCGATTGAGGCGCTTCGCCATGAATGAGAAAATAGGCGGCTTAGCCCTGAAAAAACCAAGGATTCACCTGTGATTGATTTCGTGTTGTTGGCCAAAGCGGCCCTGATGGGCATTGTGGAGGGCCTGACCGAGTTCCTGCCCATTTCATCCACTGGCCACCTGATTTTGGCCGGTGCCTTGTTGGGCTTTGACGATGAAAAAGCCAAGGTTTTTGACATTGCCATCCAGACCGGTGCCATTTTTGCGGTGGTGCTGGTGTACTGGGACAAGATCAAATCCACGTTGGGGGGCATGTCCACGCAGCCGCAGGCGCGCTCCTTGGTACTCAATGTCCTGATTGCCTTTGTCCCGGCCGTGGTGTTGGGTCTGCTGTTTGGCAAGGCGATCAAGGCGCACTTGTTTACGCCCTGGGTCGTGGCCAGCACTTTTATCGTGGGCGGTTTTGTGATTTTGTGGGCTGAGCGGCGGCAGGCGGCGGCCGATGACGTGGAAACAGGCAGCTTTTGCCGGGTTCAGTCGGTGGACCACCTGACCGCATGGGACGCGCTCAAGGTCGGCCTGGTGCAGTGCCTGGCCATGGTGCCAGGCACCAGCCGGAGTGGTGCCACCATCATCGGCGGCATGCTGCTGGGCTTGTCACGCCAGGCGGCGACTGATTTCTCTTTCTTTTTGGCGATCCCGACCCTCATCGGGGCAGGTGCGTACAGCCTGTTCAAAGAGCGCGCCTTGTTGAGCATGGCCGATATGCCGATATTCCTGGTGGGCCTGTTGTTTTCTTTTATCAGCGCCTGGATGTGTGTGCGCTGGCTGCTGCGCTTCGTCTCCACCCACAGCTTTGTCGGTTTTGCCTATTACCGCATTGCCTTTGGGGTGGTGGTATTGGCTACGGCCTACAGCGGCACCGTGACCTGGGCAGCCTGAGCCGCGACCCAGGCATCAGGGCGCTCAGGCGCCCATATTGCGCAGCGAAGCTTCCATGGTGGCCGCGGTGGCCAGCGGTTTTTCCATTGGAAACAGGTGGCTGCCGTCCAGCATCATGGTGCGGCCCTTGGTTAGCCGGTCGGTCATGGACATGCCCACTCTGCGCATTTCCACCGACTGACGGCCTCCGATGAAGCTCACGGGACACTTCAGCGGGTGCCGTTTGAACCACCGGTCCAGGTTGTCGGGAATCGTGTTGTAGATCTGGGTCTCGATCTCGCGGTCGAAAGCCAATACCTGCTTGCCGTCCTGCTCCAGGGTGCCGTGCGCAATGTAGTCTCGAAGCACTTCCTCTTCCCAGTGCGCAAATGCTTTTTTGTGACGAAAGTGCTCAAAAGCAGCCTCGGCACTGGGCCAACTGTTGCGGCGCTTGTGGCTGACCGCCCCCGGCGATACGCTGCCGACCAACTGGGCGCCCTTGATCATGCCCAGCGCGGTCGAACGCCATCCACCCAGCATAGGCGAGTCCAAGAGCAGCACGCCCTTGGCCAGCTCCGGGTGCTTGGCGGCCGCCATCAGGCTCAGGATGCCGCCCAGCGAATGCCCCACCATCCACACCGGTTGTCCGAGTTTGTCGACCTGGGCCTGGGTGAATTCGGCCACTTGGTCCACCAGACCGCGCCAGTTGTTGTCCACCGGGTGACGGGGGTCGTGCCCCAGCTTTTCAATCGCCTTGACGCTGAAACCGCGGGCGCGCAGGTGTTTGAACAGCAGCCGGTAGGTGCTGGCTGGAAAGCTGTTGCCGTGAAAAAAGACGATGGGGATCATGCGGCGGCAGTCAGATCAGCTTCTCTTCGGGTGTGCTGATTTTTTTCAGGGGCAAATGGCGTTGGGACTGCAGGCGCAGCGGCACGTCCGTGGGCCCGCCATTCCACATCGGGTCTTCGATGCTGTCAAAAACTTCGCGCAGTTTTTGTCCCCAACTGTTGTGCAGCATTTTGAAATAGGGGTTGTTTTCGTCGATGCAAACAATTTTGTCGGTGCTGAAGCTGTTGGCCTCGTAGACCACCATGTCCAGCGGCAAGCCCACCGAGAGATTGGACTTGAGGGTCGAGTCCATCGACACCAGCGCGCACTTTGCGGCTTCTTCCAATGGGGTCAGCGGCGTGATCACGCGGTCCAGGACCGGCTTGCCGTATTTGGACTCGCCAATCTGAAAGTAGGGCGTCTCAGGCGTCGCTTCAATAAAGTTGCCCGCCGAATACACCTGAAAAAGGCGCATGCCTTCGCCGGCAATCTGGCCACCAAAAATAAGGGACACATTGAAGTCCATGCCCGCTTGCTTAAGTGACTCGGCGTCGCGTTGGTAGACCCGGCGAATGGCGGCACCGAGCACGCGCGCCGCGTCAAACATACTTTTTGCGTTCCAGATGGTGGTGCCCGGGGCCTCACCGTTTTCCTTGAGTTGCTCAACTTGCAATATCTCGCGCACCGACTGCGCAATGCTCAGGTTGCCGGCCGACAGCAACACCATAAAACGGTCATCCGCCTTTTCGTAGACGATCATCTTGCGAAAGGTGTTGATCTGGTCCAAGCCGGCGTTGGTACGCGAGTCGGAAAGAAACACCAGGCCGGCGTTGAGTTTGATGGCGACGCAATAAGTCATGGGCAACGAATGTTTTTGAAAGCAAAGCGGGTGATTATCAGTGCACCTGCAGGGCGTCGGTAGAATCGAGCCGCGTCTGCCCCGATGCGCCCCCATACTTTCTTTTTGATTCACGTACCCCCCGTTTCCATGTCTGAAGGCCCGTTGAACCCACCCGATCAGCAGATTGCTGCGGACGCCGCGCGGGCCGCGCCCTGGGGACCGATCGAGGTGGGCCGCATTGGCGACGGGGCCATCGAGCGGGTGCATGCCCCGGCACCGGCCTACCAAAACCTGGCGCAGCAGATGCAGGTGTTCCTGAACCGCACCGACCTGCAGCACGGACGAAAAAACAAGTTTTACCTGCAACAAACACTGGAGCTGCTGGCCGAACTTGACCAGCACACCGCGCGCGAAAAGCATCTGCAAACCGCCTTGCAAGACACCCAAGGCCAAATCGCTCGCCTCAAGCAAAAGTTGGTGGAAATGGCCGCGGATTCGGTGGATGCCGAGCATGAGGCGCTGTCGATTGCCCAAGCCCGCGCGCACCTTGCAACGCTTTTGCACGACAAGCTGGTGCAAGAGCTGAAATAAACCGAAACGCCATGTTTTTGCTTGCCACCTTGTGGGCCGCGGTGCTCAATCTTGCGCTGCTGACGGCTGCGCTCGCCTGGACCCCTGCCTTCTGGACGGATGTCGGCCCCTGGCTGCAGTCCTTGCCCTGGCGTACTTTTGGCACCGAGTTGGGCGCCTTGCTGCAAATGCGCCCCGCTGACGCGGGTGCAGTCTGGGCGCTGTGGCTGTGTGTGAGCGCGGTGTTGTTGCTGGGGGCCATCGGTGCCTATGCCTTGCTCAGGATGCGCGCCATAACCGCCACGGTGGCACCGTTGCCTACGCCTGAAGTTGCGGCCATGTTTGGCCAGTTGTCCAGCAGCCTTCAGGGTTTGCAGGGCTTTGGCGACTTGGACGGGGATACGGATACGCCCGCGCCCAAGGCCGCGAACCCGGTGCCGGCCGCTGCAGCACTCCCAAGCGCCCATGGCTCTTCTGCCCTTGCTCTAGTGGCAGCCCCAGAGGCGGCACCGGCAGCCATCGGCGCGTCATTGCAACAAATTGACCCCGAACTGCGTACCAGCTATGACGCGCTGCTGCGCGAACTGGGGTCTGTGCCAGCGCCAAAATAGCCTTTTGCAGGCCATTTCACCTTAGGTCAACTGCCGCGCTGCCAGCGCCTTGAGCTGGTAAATCGCGTCCATGGCCTCGCGGGGGCTCATGGAGTCGGGGTTCAGGGCGGCAACCGCTGCCTCTACCGCGCTGGGGGCGGCCGGTGCTTCCAAGGGCGGGGCGGCAAACAAATCAACTTGGGCGCGCGATTCGGTGGACTGGGCCTCCAGCGCGTCGAGCGTGCGTCGAGCCTGGTTGAGCACCGCCGCTGGCATGCCGGCCAGGCGCGCCACTTGTATGCCGTAGCTGCGGCTCGCCGGGCCCGGCTCAATGGCGTGCAAAAACACGATGTCGCGGCCCGATTCGGCGGCGCTCACATGCACATTCACTGCGCCGTGGTGGCCGGCCGGAAACTCGGTGAGCTCGAAGTAGTGCGTGGCAAACAGGCAAAAGGCCTGGGTTTTGTCGTGCAACTGGGTGGCAATGGCGCTGGCCAGGGCCAGGCCGTCAAAGGTGGAGGTGCCCCGGCCAATCTCGTCCATCAGCACCAGCGACTGCGGCGTGGCGCTGTGCAAAATCTGCGCAGCTTCGACCATTTCCAGCATGAAGGTGGATTGGGCGTTGGCCAAATCGTCGGCCGCGCCAATGCGGGTGTGGATTGCGTCAATCGGCCCCAGACGGCAGGCGCTGGCCGGTACGTGCGAGCCCACGCTGGCCAGCAGCACGATCAGCGCCACCTGGCGCATGTAGGTGGATTTACCCCCCATATTGGGGCCAGTAATGACTTGCAGTCGCTGGCGGGGGCCTAGCTGCGTGTCGTTGGCAATAAAGCTGCCGCTGCTGAGCTCGGCCAGGCGCGACTCGACCACCGGGTGGCGGCCCTGGGATATTTCGATGCACGGGTGCTCAACAAACTGCGGCGCGCACCAGCCCAGGGTCAGTGAACGCTCGGCCAGGGCACACAGCGCGTCGAGCGCAGCCAAGGCGCGCGCCAGCCGTGTGAGCGCCGGCACATAGGCCTGCAAGCTGTCCAGCACCTGCTCAAAGAGCCACTTTTCGCGGGCCAGGGCGCGCTCTTGGGCACTCAGCGCCTTGTCTTCAAAGGCTTTCAGTTCAGGGGTGATGAAGCGCTCGGCGTTTTTCAGGGTCTGGCGGCGGCGGTAGTCTTCGGGCACCTTGCTCGCCTGGCCTTGGGTCACTTCGATATAAAAGCCATGCACCTTGTTGAACTGCACGCGCAAATTGGCGATGCCGGTGCGTGCGCGCTCGCGTGTTTCCAGGTCGAGCAAAAACGCGTCACAGTTGGTCTGGATCGCGCGCAGCTCGTCCAGATCGGCGTCAAAACCGCTGGCAATGACGCCGCCGTCGCGCACCAGCGCAGCGGGCTCGGGCGCAATGGCACATTGCAGCAGGGCAGCGCACTCGTGAGGCGGCAGCAAGTCGATGCCAACGCGTTCCAACAAGGTTCCGGCGGCGTCCAGGCCGGTGAGCGACTCCTGGTCGGCCTGAAAACCGGCCAGCGCATGCGCCAGCGCCTCGCTGCGTGCCAGCGTTTGAATCAATCCCACCAGCTCGCGGGGGCGCACCTGGCGCAGGCTCAGGCGCGCAGTGATGCGTTCCACATCGGCGCTGCCCTTGATCTGGGTGCGCAGGGCGGTGCTCAGCGGGGTGCGATGGCGGGTATCGGCGCGCAGGGCTGCCAGGGCCTGCAGGCGATCTTTGGCCTGGCGGCGGTCGCGGCGGGGTTGCAGCAGCCAATTTTTGAGCTGGCGGCTGCCCATGCCGGTCATGCAGGTATCGAGCAGCGAAAACAGCGTGGGCGCCTCTTCGCCGCGCAAGGTGTGGGTTATTTCCAGGTTGCGTCGGGTGCTGGGTGGCAGATCGATGAGTTCGCCGTTGCGCTGAACTTCGAGCCCGCTTAGGTGCACCAGCGCCCGGCCCTGGGTGTGTTCGGCATAGCCCAGCAGCGCGGCCGCGGCCGCATGGGCCAACGGCAGGTCTTGGGCGTTCCAGCTGGCCAGGGTGGCGACTTGCAACACCTCTTGCAGCTTGCGCTCACCCAGAGCGCTGTCAAACTGCCACTCGGGGCGGGCCGTGAGCGACAGACCGGTGCCGTTGCGCAGTCGCTTCAGGCGGTCTTCAAAGGCGTTGCTGACCCCTGCGCTGTAAACCAGCTCACTGGGTGACAGGCGGCCGACCCAGTCTGTCACTTCGTCTGTAGCGCATTCGCCCAGGTGGATCACGCCTTGGGTCACGCTCAGCCAGGCCAGTCCGCAGCGGTTGCGCGCGCCCTGGTGCACCGCCAACAGCAGCGACTCGGATTTTTCGTTCAGCAGTTCGGCGTCCGTCAACGTGCCGGGCGTGACCACTCGTACCACTTTGCGCTCCACCGGTCCTTTGCCGCCCACTTCGCCCACCTGCTCGCAGATGGCTACGGACTCCCCTTGGCGAATGAGCTTGGCCAGGTAGCCTTCCATGGCATGAAAAGGCACACCCGCCATGGGAATAGGCTGGCCCGCGCTCGTACCGCGATGGGTGAGGGTGATGTCCAGCAGGCGGGCGGCTTTTTCTGCATCCGCAAAGAACATCTCGTAAAAATCACCCATGCGGTAGAACAGCAAAGTGTCCGTATAGTCCGCTTTGAGGCCCAGGTACTGGGCCATCATGGGGGTGTGCGGAGCGGCGAAATCGGACATCGCGGCGAGTCTAGCAACTTCGCTGCGTGCTTCCCAAGGGCTCAGACGCCACACCGGGCGCAGATCGCCTGTGCGGGCTCGGGTGTTGTGCGCTCTGTCTGCGATGAGGTCAGGACCCGGTTTTTTGGTTATATATTGCGCCATTGGGCTCTGGGGTTTCAGGGAAGAGTCTTTATTAAAAATCTCATCAATTGCCGCGCCGTGCGCGGCTGAAGTAATGAAAATGACCAATCGCTCTCTGCTGCCAGGACTGCTCTTCGCCTTAACGATCAGCCTGTTGGCCTTCGCGGCCACGGGGCTGACCCCATCGCAGGAGCGAATGCCGTCACGGCCCCACCGCCAGGTCATCGAAGACCCTTCCCGTGCCAGTGTGATCGTCAAATATCGCGCCGACAGCGGATTGCGCCGCGCGTTGGCGGGCCGAAGTGGCCGGCCATTGCCCATGGCGCCCCAACACGCTGCGGCACTGGCCACGCGCCTGAACATGCCTTTGACCGATGGGCGCGTACTCGGACCGCACACCCAAGTTGTCAGGGGCCAGGGGATGTCTTCGTCGCAGTTGGCGACCCGCCTTATGGGGATGTCCGATGTGCAATGGGCGGTCGTGGATGGGCGGCGCTACGCGCGGTCCGCGCCGAATGACCCTTATTTGGGCAACGACCTCGGTTCGGTAACCCCCACGGTAGGGCAGTGGTACTTGCGCGCACCGACGGAGCTTTTCGTATCGGCCATCAACGCTTTGGGCGCATGGAGCTTGAGCACTGGCTCCAGTGATGTCACTGTGGCGGTGCTGGACACGGGGGTGGTTTTGGATCATCCAGATTTGCAAGGCAAGCTCCATCCGGGCTACGACTTCGTATCGGATGAGCTGTTTTCCGGCGATGGCTCTCCCCGCGACAACAATGCCAGCGATCCGGGTGACGCGAGCAGCGCCGGCGAATGCGGTTACTACTACGCGGAATCCAGCAGCTGGCATGGCACCCAAGTGTCGGGGATCGTCGGCGCCGCGACCAATAATGGTCGGGGAATTGCCGGTGTGGGCCGAGACGTCATGGTCCTGCCAGTGCGGGTGCTGGGAAAATGTGGCGGCACAGACTCCGACATCATTGCCGGCATGCGCTGGGCCGCAGGGCTGACCTCTGATGTAGGTGGTGGTGTGACCGTGGTCAACGACCATCCGGCCAAGGTCCTCAACCTGAGTTTGGGCAGTCAAGGCGCGTGTAGCCTTGCGTACGAAGAGGTCATGCAGGAGCTTGCCAACGTGGGTGTCACTGTGGTCGTGGCAGCAGGCAATGACGCCGGCTTGGAGGTTGACTCCCCGGCCAACTGCTCTGGCGCCCTGGCCGTGGCCGGACTGCGGCACCTTGGCACCAAAGTGGGGTTTTCCAACGTCGGACCTGAAGTGGCTATTGCTGCGCCAGGCGGAAACTGCGTGAATACGACGGGTGCCTGCCTGTACCCCATCATGACCACCAGCAATACGGGGCAAACCGGGCCAGTGGCCCATAGTTACAGCGACAGCGACAACCCGTCGGTGGGTACCAGCTTTGCTGCGCCGCAGGTTAGCGGAACGATCGGGTTGATGTTGTCGTTCAACCCGCAACTGACGCCCACCGAAATTCGGGCGGCCTTGCAAGCCACGGCGCGCACTTTTCCCACCAGCGGCGCGGCCTTGGATGTGGCGCAGTGCCGTGCCCCCAACGCGGCGGAGCAACTTGAGTGTTATTGCACCACCGGCACTTGTGGCGCGGGCATGCTGGATGCGGCGGCGGCGCTGGCGTGGGTCAACCCCGTCCCCACCGCGCGGATCACTGTCGATACGACCGCACTGGCGACTTCCAAGAGCATCGTTGTCAGCGGCACCACTTCTTCGGCCGCCGGGATCCGGACGCTGACAGGCTACCAATGGACGTTGCTCAGCGGTGGGCAATATGCACGGTTTTCGGGCAGCACGACCGCGGCCAGTGCTACGGTGGAGTTTTTTGGGTACACCGGATCCGTCGAAGTACAGCTGCAGGTCACCGACAGCAGCGGGGCCACCCGCACGGCCACGCAAACGCTGGCGAGCGGTTCGCCACCGGTGCTCACCTCCAAGTCCGGCGGCAGCATGAGCGCTTGGTGGGCGGCGGGATTGGTATTTGCCAGTCTGTTGCTTTGGCGGCAACGGCGGGTTACCCGCCACGCTGTGTTTTGAGGTCCAAGCGGCAAGGGTTGCTGTTACCGGGGTCGGCTTGGTCCGGCCTGTTGCTTTTGTGGGCTTTGATCTCGATCGGCGTTTGGATCAGTGGCTACGCCGATGTCAGCCCACTTTTGCGTGAGATCGCGTTTCAGCAGTGGGATTGGCAGCCCGGCCTGTGGCAGTTGCAGCCCTGGCGTTTGTGGACGGCCGCCCTGGTGCATTGGAGCAGTGCCCATCTGATGCTGAATTTGCTGGCTTGTGTGGCCTTGGGTGCCTGGGGCAACGCAGTGGGTCTGGAACGCAGGGCTGCGCTAGTCTGGCTGGCGGCTTGGCCTGTGACGCACCTATTGTTGGCTTTTTGTCCGGCACTGCAGCACTATGGCGGCTTGTCAGGTGTGTTGCATGCAGGGGTTTCCATTGGCGTATGGCATTTGCTCGCGCAGAGCGCGGGGTCGCGACGCTGGGTGGGCGCAACGGTGGGCCTGGGGCTGGTGATGAAGCTCGTGCTCGAAGTGCCTGTGCTGTCTCAGTGGATGGGTTTGGGCGTGAGCCTGGCTTTTTTGCCGGGCGCTCCCGATATTCAGGTGGCAGGCGAGGCGCATTTGGCGGGCGCATTGGCAGGATGGGGTTGCGCTGCGGTGTTGGAGCCCATGTTTCGAAGGTGCAAGCGTTAGTGTCTTCAGGCCTGCGGTGCATTGTTTGCCCGGCGTGAAACCCCTTTGATCGCCTCGAACCACAAGGCGCCCGAGAAACCCAAGGCTGAAGCGCCCAGCGCATGGACTGCCTGCAGGGGCGCAAAATAAAACAGCCCTGCCAGATACGGTTGATAGACCACCAGACCCAAGAGCGAAAGTGTTGCCGCAGTAACCAGCCAGGGCGTACGGTTAGGCACACGCAGGCAGTCCCAAAGCGATGCGGTTTGGCTGCGGTTGGAGTGGATCAAGGCCATATTGCCCATCACCAGTGTGGTGAACGCGAAGGTGCGGGCCCCTGGTTCATCAAGCCACTGCATGCTCCAGGCATAGGCACCGATGACCGCCAACAACATGCCAAAGCCCTGCACCAGCGCCAGAGCCAGCGTGGTACCGCCAAACAGCGGTGCTTTGGGGTCACGGGGTGGGCGCCGCATGACATCGGCCTCCGAAGGTTCGTTCTCAAAAACCATCGAACAGGCGGGATCAATCACCAACTCCAAAAAGGCAATGTGAAGCGGGAACAGCATGGCAGGCCAGCCCAACAAGGCCGGCAGCAAGGCTGCTCCGGCAATCGGGACATGCATCGCAAGAATGTAGGACATGGACTTGCGTAAATTGTCAAAAATACGGCGTCCCAGACGCACCGCACGCACGATCGACGCGAAGTTGTCGTCCAGCAGCACCAGCGACGCCGCCTCCCGCGCCACGTCAGTACCGCGCCCGCCCATGGCGATGCCGACATGGGCCGCTTTGAGCGCAGGTGCGTCGTTGACGCCGTCCCCGGTCATGGCAACGATCTCGCCATTGGCCTTCAAGGCCTGCACGATGCGCAGCTTCTGGTCGGGCGAAATGCGTGCACAGATGCGGGCAGTTTGCAGGCGCTGCTGAAGTTGATGGTCGCTCTGGGTGCCTAGCCTGTCCCCATTCAGAATGTCGGCATCGTGGCTGCCGTCGATGTGTGCGGCGCGCGCAATCGCTTGGGCGGTTGCCGGAAAGTCGCCGGTAATCATGATCACCCGTATGCCGGCGCTGTGGCATTGCGCCATGGCTGCGGGTATCTCTGGCCGCAAGGGATCGGCCAAGCCGACCAGACCGACAAACTGGAAGGCAAAGTCGTGGGCCTGCGCTGGCCACTCCGCACCCAAAAAGTGGGCCCGGGCCACACCCAATACCCTCAGACCACGCGCTGCCATGGTTTGCACTGCCCGTTCGACCTCGCCACGCGCATTGGCGTCCAGGTGGCACAAGTCGACGATGGCCTCTGGAGAGCCCTTGGCCGCCACACAGTGCGGCTCCGTGCGCAGATTGGCGGCGTCCGGGTTGGCCCGCCACACGTGGGACATGGCGCGCAAACCGGGTGTCAGTCCGTATTCCCGAACCAATTTCCAGTCGCGGTGCAAATGCGGGGAGCCCTGCAAGAACCGCTTTCCCAGATGGTGAAAAGCCTGCTCCATGGGGTCTTGCGGTGCGGCCTCGCTGGCCAATATGGCGTATTCCACCAGCGCGTGAAACGCCTCTGGCAGCGAGACCGGTGCACTGTGGTCCAGCGCCAGTGTCTGCCCCAAGGTGTCGCTGGCAAGCGGCACGTAAAGTGCGGCCGCGGTCATGCGGTTTTCTGTCAGGGTCCCGGTTTTGTCGGCGCAAAGCACCGAGGTCGCCCCCAGGGTTTCAATGGCCGCAATGCGCCGCGTCAGCACCTGCTGTCGAGACAGTCGCCAGGCACCAAGGGCTGGCAGTACCGCCAAAACCACGCTGAACTCCTCGGGCAGCAGCGACATGGTCAATGCGATGCCCGCCAATAAGGCAGCCATCCAGTTGCCGTTGGACAGTCCCAATATCACCACCAAAATGGCACTGGCCAGCAGGCCCATCGATGCCAGCACCTGAACCAGACGGGCCGTTTGCTTTTTCAGGGGTGAAACTTCCAGCCGCAGCGTACCCAAGGCGCTGCCGATGCGGCCCATCTCACTGCGGGCACCGGTGGCGTTGACCCGCGCGATGCCATGCCCCCGTATGCACAAGGTGCCGCAGTACAGCTGTGCCAAACCATCACCGCCGGGGCGCGGCGGCGGGGCGTATGGGGTGCCCACGCTAGGCGTTTTGGAGACTGGCACCGACTCGCCGGTGAGCAAGGATTCGTCCACCTGCAATTCAGTACCACTGACCAGCACGGCGTCGGCGGCGATGCGATCGCCCTCATGGAGGACCAAAATGTCGCCTTGAACCACGTCCCGACCTGCGATCCTGTGTTGCACACCGTCCCGCAGCACCTGTGCCGTGGGGGCACTCAAGCGGCGCAGCGCAGCCAAGGCGTTTTCGGTGCGGCCTTCCTGGTAAAGCGTCAGCGCAAGCACCAGCACCACCATGGCGAACATGACTGCGCCCTCCCGCACGTCGCCCAAAACCAGGTACAGCGTGCCTGCGGCAATAAGCAGAGCGAACATCGGCTCTCGCAGTGTTTCGCGCGCGATGTCGCGCCAGCGGCGCCCCTGTTCGCCGGGCAGCACATTGGGACCCTGCTCAGCCAGTCGCCGGATCG
The DNA here is from genome assembly GCA_029866205.1 of Rhodoferax sp. Classification (GTDB taxonomy): domain Bacteria; phylum Pseudomonadota; class Gammaproteobacteria; order Burkholderiales; family Burkholderiaceae_C; genus Allorhodoferax. Next base: position 116,956 of record JARWZT010000019.1, on the reverse strand, counting down.
CTTCCCCTGCGCTCAAACCCAGGGCCGGATCGGTGGCCATCAAGCGCTAAGGCGTCAAGACAAAGTTCAGCGTGCGCCCGACCGCAGAAACATCCACCTCTTGGGCCTGGCTTAGGTAGCCTGTGGCTTAGGCACCCACCCGGTAAAGGCCTGTGTTGCCAGGCTGAGCGATCAGTGAAATGGGCAGGGCAGGACTGAATTGCCCCAGCAAGGGGGGCGCAATGGGCAGGACCAAGGCGTAGGCACCTGCGGGGTCCGAGCTGTCGTCGGCGGCGACCGATGCCAAGGTCACCACCGGCGTGCCGCTGCCAAGCGTTTGCTGTGCTTGTACATAGGCCACCTCGGTGGCGCTCGGTGGATTCAGGGTGGCCGTGCCGCTGACGGTGTTGGTAGCGGAGGCGGGCAGGGCAATCGGCGCACCCGCCGTGCTGAGGACCGAGATGCTGGTGGTGCTTGCCACCGGCACGGACGCGATCACGGCGCTGGCATGGCCGTTAGCAGTCAAAACCACGTCGTAACTGCCTACCGGCAAGCGGGCCAGAAAGAACGCTCCTGTTGTGGGGCGGGGTGCAGTGGCACCCACGACAACGCCATTTTGCTGCGCCGTAACCATCACGCCGCTGTTGAGCAGGGCGGTGTCCACGTAGCCATCAATTCCATTCAGTTCGAACGGAATCGTCTTGATCACCGGCTTAAGTGCGTAGACCCCGTTGCCCCGTTTGACGATTGACTTGCAGGCGTCAAAGTCCAGCAACAAATCCACCCGCGTACCAGCGGCCACAGTGAAGGCGTGGACCAATTTAATGCCGCTTTGCACCGCACTGGGGGTCACCAAGGGCGTCTCAAGGTCTGCTCCGCTCGCAACAATGGAGTTGGCCAAGCCAGCATCGGTATTGGGGTCCAGCACCAGCCGGAGTTGCGTGTAGTTGCCGGGGCGCAAAGGCACTTCACCGAGCTTGTCCAGCACGCCGTTGTTCAGGTCGAGCAAATTGATCTTGCGGTTAACGGCAATGTCGACCCAACCCGCGTCATCTTCGGTGGCACTGCTGCTGGTGTGCACGCGCACCTTGCGCACCGTGACATTGACCTCGTCAAAACCGCAAGCCGGAGAATCCGTCAGCGATACCGCCAGCGAGGCACCGGAGGCCCCGGCGCCATCACCACCGCATCCGACGCTTGCCATCAGCGCAGCGCCCGCCAGCAACACACCGACACGATTCCACCACTTGGACCCTGAGTTACCCGCGAGCATTTGCATTTTGATGTCCCTTTGAACGGGCCTCCCTGTGCGCCCTAACGTCGAATTCGCCGAGCAATCCTAGGCCGGGGGGCGTTCAAAGTACATGATGTGTGTCAGCTGTGCTCAAGTCTCCTTTGTCAGAAACAGACCTTGGCGTCTGCCGTCCGGCGCACCGGCGTGTATTGAGGGCAGGCGCAGCGGGCGCGCCTGCGAATTTCCCCTGTGCAAACTCAGGGCAGCAGCACCGTGGAGCCCACCGTTTTGCGAGATTCCAGTGCGCGGTGCGCGTTGGCCGCGTCTTCCAGCGCAAAAGTTTGCGATGCTTCGCTTTTGATCTTGCCGGCAAGCACCATGTCAAACACCTCTTGCGCCATTTCCAGCATGTGCGGGCGCGGCATGATGTAGTGCATCATGGCCGGGCGGGTCAGCCACAGCGAGCCTTTGACGGCCAGTTGCATGGTGTCGATTACCACTGGGCCCGACGATGTGCCGTTGCTGACCAAGGTACCGCGCGGCTGCAGGCAGTTCAGCGAAGCCTCCAGCGTGTCTTTGCCCACCGAATCGAAAACCACCGGCACGCCTTTTCCTCCAGTGATCTCCTTGACGCGACTTTCAATGTTCTCGCGGGCGGTAACGATGGTGTGGGAGCAGCCATTGGCGCGGGCCAGCGCTGCCTTATCGTCGGTGCTGACTGTTCCAATCATGGTGACGCCCAAGGCGCGGGCCCATTGGCAGGCAATCAGGCCCACCCCCCCTGCTGCTGCGTGGTACAAAATCGTTTCGCCGCCTTTTAAGGGAAACACCTGGCGAAACAGGTACTGTGCCGTCATGCCCTTCATCATCAGCGTTGCGGCGGTGCTGTCCGAAATGCCGTCGGGCAGCTTGATCAGCACGGCAGCGGGCATCAGGCGCACATCGCTGTAGGCGCCTTGCGGTCCAATCAGGTAGCCCACGCGGTCGCCCACAGCGACTTCGTCAACGCCTTCCCCAACCGCCTCAACCAGGCCCACCGCGTCGGATCCCAAGCCACTGGGCAAGGGTGCCGGGTAGCGGCCGGTGCGCACATAAATGTCAATAAAGTTGACCGCAATACCGGTATGCCGAATCCGCGCCTGTCCTGGGCCGGGTTCGCCCACCTCCACGGTTTCCAGGCGCAATACCTCCGGGCCTCCAGTTTCATGAAAACGAATTGCTTTGGCCATGGGTTTATGCCGCCTTGCGAAGATAGCCTTGGTGCCCAGCCTTGGGGTTGGGAGCGAAGCCGTTTTGGGCCAAGGTTTCTTCCACGGTGTCGTAGAAAACGCCAATTTTGCAGATCTTGCGCGCCTCTTTGCCGGTGGCAATGTTGCGTCCAAATTCGCGCGAGATGCGCACCAACTGCTCAATCTGGCGCACGGTGCTCATTTTTGACTGGTGATCTTGCGTCCACAGGTTGTCTTCAATGCCACAGCGCACGTGCAAGCCCATGGCAATGCCCATCATGTTAATGGGCAGCACGTTGCGCATGGAGCTCTCCACAGTGAGCATGGACCCATCAGGAATGGCGCGTAAAAAGTTGGCGAGGTTGTAGATGTTGGGCGCGTCCATGCCACCGCTGATGGCCACCCAGTTCATCACCAGCGGACCTTTGTAAACGCCACGGCGCATCAGGCGTTCCACCGTTTCAAAGCTGTTGATGTTGTAAAACTGAAAGGCACTCTGGATGCCCGCAGCGCTCAGGCGCCGTATGTGCTCCTCAACCCAGCCGGGGCCGGCCGGAACGATCATTTCGCGGTAGGCCTGGTAAATCTCGGGCTCGGCCATGGAAGTTCCTGCATAGTCGGCAACGTCCATGTGTTCCAACACGTTCATCTGCGAGGTGTTGACCGTCACGGTGACCTGATCCGGCTGGGGGTCGAGTTCGGCCAGCATGTGGCGTGTGTCGTCCGACAGCCACTTTGCTGCTGCGCCATCGCTCTCGGGCGCAAAAGAAATCGAGCCGCCCACCTGGATCACCATGTCGGGCACGGCTTTGCGCACACCGGCAATCAGCTCGTTGAATTTGGACAGCCGCTTGCTGCCTTTGCCGTCCAGCTCACGTACATGCAGGTGCAGCACGGTGGCCCCGGCGTTGTAGCAGTCCACCGCTTTTTGCACTTGCTCGGCCATGGTCACTGGAATATCTTCTGGAAAGTCAGATGGGATCCATTCGGGGCCGTAAGGGGCGGCGGTGATGACCAAAGGGTCTTGGTTTTCTGGAAAAAGGGCGCCGTCGAGAAAGTTCATGCGAAATCCTGGTGGGTAAATGGGGGGGCGAAGTGCGGCCGAAGTATTCAGTAGGGCGTATCGCCCATGATGCCGGCCCGCTCCATCTTGCGATGGCAGGGCGGGTAGTCCATCACCGCGTAATGCTGGGTGCAGCGGTTATCCCAAATAGCGACTGAGTTGGGCTTCCAGCGCCAGCGCACCTGGTATTCGGGGATGTAGGCCTGGGAGATCAGGTAGCGCATCAGGTCTGCGGCGCCAGGGACCGCGTCTTGGCCGAAGCGCACATTGGCAGGAGTATGAAAATTCGTGAAATGGGTGGCAAAGGCATTCACGAACAGCACCTTCTCCCCTGTTTCGGGGTGGGTGCGGACCACCGGGTGTTCCGCATCAGGGAATTGAGCCCTGAGAGCCAAGCGTTTTTCAATGGGCATGGCAGCGCCAAAACTGGCCTCAATGCTGTGCCGCGCCCGCAGCGGGGCAATCTGCGCTTTAACGTGTGCAGGCAGGTTCGCGTAGGCCAACGCCATGTTGGCCCACATGGTGTCGCCGCCGACGGGTGGACACTCGATGCACCGCAGTACACAGCCCATGGGCGGCTTCTCGCGCCAGGTGGCGTCGGTGTGCCAGGCGTTCTCATACCGGTCAGCGGGCGCATCGGGCGATTTGTAAATCCGCACCAAGCCAGGATGGTCGGGGTCGCTGCCAGCCACCGGGTGGCCTTCGAGTTCGCCAAAGCGGCGCGCGAACGCAACGTGCTCGGCGCGACTGAGGTCCTGATCGCGCAAAAAAAGTACCTTGTGCTGGAGCAACAAGGCCCTTATTTCAGCAAACAGACCGTCGTCTCGGGCAGCAGCGCCCAGGTTCACGCCGCTGAGTTCGGCGCCAATCGCGCAGGTCAGCGGTTCCACCCGAAATCGGGTAGCGGCAGGCAGGGCCATAGCGATTCCTCTTTGATGCGGCGGCGTGCCGGTCTTATTGGTTCAACTGGATGTTGAAGGCCTTGACGATGGTCGCGTTGCGGTCGTAGTCCGCCTTGACCGATTGTGCGAGCTGTGCCGACGTCAGGCTGGTATTGGGCTCAAAGCCCGCGGCAATCAGGCGCTCATTCACTTTGGGGGCTGACGCGGCTTTCAATGTGGCTGCGTTGATTTTGTCCACCATTGCTGACGGCACGCTACCAGCAACGGCCGTGCCCAGCCAATTGCTGAAGTCGATGTCAGGAAATCCCAGCTCTGCCATGGTTGGCACATCGGGCAGTTGTGCCGAGCGGCCCTTTGCCGCGACACCCAACGCCTTGAGCTTGCCGCCTTTGATTTGGGGCAACGAGGTGACCATTCCGTCGAACATGATGCCTATATGGCCGCCCATTACCTGCACCAACGCAGGTGGTGAACCGGGGAACGGAACATGTTGTAAGTCGAGGCCCGCCTTTTGGTTCAGGATCATGCCTGCATAGTGGGAGCTGGTGCCCGCACTGTAGGAGGCGAAACTGAGCTTGCCCGGATTGGCCTTGGCATAGCTGATCAGGCCTTTAAGGTCGGTGGCCGTGATGGACGGACCGGCGACCAGCACGATGGAGGCACGCGCGACTGTTGCCACCGGACGCACATCCTTGAGCGGATCAAAGCTGGTTTTCATGACGTGGGGAATTTCGGTCAGGATATTGCTGGCCGTGACCATGATGGTTTGTCCATCGGCGGGTGCAGCCAGCATGGCCTGCACGGCAATGGCGCCGCCGGCACCGGGTTTGTTGTCCACCACCACGGGCTGGCCAATGTCAGTGGAAATCTGCTCGGCCAAAATGCGCGCCACCACGTCCATGGAGCCACCGGCAGGCGCGGGCACGATCATGCGTACGGGTTTGTCCGTCCAGGCCATGGCCGTCGTGGCCACCAGCATCGTGAGGGCTGCGACCAGCCGGTGAAATCGGATTGGGGTCTTGGAAGTGCGGTTCATTCAGTGTCTCCTGTAGTTGTGTTGAGTGGCGTGTGGCTGCGAAATGCCTACCGCCGCTACAGGGCTGAATGTACCGACGCACCACTCCCTTTGATGTATATTTTGGGACATTCCTTGTATATTTTGGGACATTTTTATGGCCACTGCCACCTCGGTTGTCCGAAGCGCCAGTCTGCATGGCTACGCCGATCTGGCACGCCAGCTGGGGCTTGACCCTAACGCGCTCATGCGCAGCGTGGGCCTGAGTCCACGCTGCACCGATGACCCGGAAACGCCCATCAGTGCCACCGCCGTGCGCGATTTGCTGGAGGCGAGCGCCCGCGCCGCCGAGGTCGAAGATTTCGGCCTTCAACTCGCCCGAGGCCGGCGCCTGGCCAACCTCGGGCCCATCAGCATCGTGCTGCGCGAAGAGCCAACTGCGCGGCTGGCCCTGGACACCTTGTCGCGCTACCTGCGCCTGCTCAACGCCTCCTTGCTCACGCGCATTGAAGATGCCCAAGATGTGGTCATCATCCGGGAGGAATTCTTGCTAGACGCCACCGTGCCGGTGCGCCAGTCCATTGAGCTGGCCGTGGGCGTGATGTTTCGCATACTGCAGGAGCTGCTGGGCCCCCAATGGCGACCGCGCGGCGTTTGCTTTTCGCACCGCGCGCCGGGCGACAGCCAAAGTCACCGCAGGTTTTTTGGTGTACAGCCAGAGTTCAACGGTAGCTTTAACGGCATCGTATGCGCCGCGCGTGACCTGCAGGCCCGTTCACCCACTGCGGACTCCGGCATGGCGCCCTATGCACGCCGTTTTTTAGACCAAACCCTGAGTCGCGCCGGTAACAACACTTCCACTGCAGCCCGCCAGTTGGTGGCCGCCTTGCTGCCGGGTGGCCGCTGTACCGCAGAGCAGGTGGCACAGCACCTGTCTATGGATCGGCGTACTTTGCACCGGCATTTGCAGTCCGATGGAGAAACTTTTTCGTCATTGATGCAGGACGTGCGCTCGGAGTTTGCGCTGCGGCAAATCGCAGACAGTGACCACGGCATGGCCGAACTCGCCGAACTGCTGGGCTTTAGCGGTGCCAGCGCCTTTGCATTCTGGTTCCGGCGCCGCTTTGGGTGCACGGTTTCAAGTTGGCGAAACAAGCGACCCGAATTTCCGAGTGGCGCTTCCCACGTTGTGGGCCTGGAGCCCTTACCAGCCTCCGATTTGATATTTGAAACCTAGGCTACAGGTCCGCTAACGGCCATGTAAAACGCCCGCATGTGAAAGGCGTTTTGCGCCGGTGCTTGTGCGTAGCCCGCACCCACCGGACAGGCGCGGCGCGCAAGACAGCCGCCCTCGAGGCAATCTTGCCCCTCAGGCGAGTCCAGGTGCCGGGCGCAGGCGGGTACGTCGTAGCCACTGCTGCTGAACGCCCCCACCGGGCAAGACGTCAGGCAGGGCCTGTCTGCGCAGGTAGAGCAGGGCGCGACGCTGGGCGCGTGGGCCGGGAAATTTTCATCCGTCGCCAGCAAAATGGCGGCGCGGTAGGCATGCCACAGCCCATATTGCGGGTGGATCAGCAGCCCCAGTGGCGATGGGCGTACCGGCTCGGCGCGGGGGGCCCAGCGCTGAAACGGCCAAACGGGCGCAGCGTCAAATGGGTACAAAGCCACACCGCCTGCGGCATTGGCAATGGCGTCTACGTGCTGGCGCGTCCATCGGTTCAGCGGATGGGCTTGGCCGTCCGCTGCCTCGGGCGATGCCGAAAATGCGCGCCACAGGGCGGGCCCGGCGTTGCCCACCATCAGTAGCGTGTTCGCAGACTGGCCGTTGGGCAGCGCGGGCAATGCGTCCGAGGGTTCCGGCTTGAACCCACCGCGCACCCAGAGGCCGAGCCTGTCCAAGGCCTGGGTCACAGAATGCACCAGTGCCGAGGGACTTGCGGTTTGCAGAGTGGCAGGAGAGGAGACGGCTTGCACGGTAAAAGTTGAGAAAAAATATGTGCCATTGTGCCGCGAGGCGCAGGACGCCCCGATGGCCCGTCGCAATCCTTGTGAGCCGCGGGCCGGTGAGCCCTCCTGTATCCTGCCGGCTGTACTGCGGTTTACCCTCAGACGCAGCATTTCCCATTTCTGATTTGCGCCTGACCTCATGGCCAAGCGCGCCACACCCAAACATGCAAAAACCCTACGACATCATTGTTTTCGGCGCCACCGGCTTTACCGGCCATTTGGTCGCTCAGTACCTTGCGAGCTTGCCTGCCAGTGAGGCGCCGCACTGGGCCTTGGCGGGCCGCGATCTGGCCAAACTCGAGCGTGTGCGCACCGAACTGGCACGCCCCGACTTGGCACTTGTCCAGGCGGACGCCCAAGATCCTGTAGCGCTGCGCGCACTCGTGGCACAAACCAAGGTGGTGATTTCCACGGTGGGGCCTTACCAACTGCATGGCCAGGCGCTGGTGATGGCCTGCGCCGAAATGGGCACCGACTATGTCGATCTGTGTGGCGAACCGGTCTGGATGGCGCAAATGATTCCGCAGTTGCAGGCCCCCGCCGAGGCCAGTGGCGCGCGCATCGTGTTTTCGTGCGGCTTTGACTCGGTTCCATTTGACCTGGGCGTCTGGTATTTGCAGCAAGAGGCCCTGCGCCTCTGCGGCCAGCCGATTGCCACGGTGCATGGCCGCGTGCGAGTGATGAAAGGCAGCGCCTCGGGTGGCACCCTGGCCAGTGCGCTCGCCACGGTGGCCGATATGGGCAAAAATCCACGCAGCCGCGATACCATGCTCAACCCATTTGCCTTGACCCCCGGCTTTCAGGGGCCACGCCAACCCGAGGGCGAGCGCGCAGCATTTGACGATTTGGCCCAGTCGTGGACCGGGCCGTTTGTGATGGCACCCATCAATACCAAAAACGTTCACCGCAGCAACGCTTTGCTGGGTCACCCTTGGGGCCGCGACTTTTACTACAGCGAACGCATGCTGACCGGACCCGGTGCCAAGGGGGAAAAACGCGCCAAGGCACTCGCGCGCAGCACCCGCGTTCAAGGCACCTTGCTGGGGTTCACGCCCACCCGCAAGCTGCTGCAGTGGCTGGTATTGCGCAAGCCGGGTCAGGGTCCTTCGTTGCAGGAACGCGAATCCGGGCGCTACGGATTGCTATTCATAGGCCGCACCGCGCGTGGCCAAACGCTGAAGGCGGTGGTCACCGGAGACCGCGATCCGGGCTACGGTTCCACTTGCAAAATGGTGACCCAAAGCGCGCTGTGCTTGCTGCACGACGTGCCCCGCACGGACGCCACCGGCGGCGTCTGGACCCCCGGTGCGCTGATGGCGGCGCCCTTGGTGGCCAGGCTGCAAAAGTATGCGGGTCTGACTTTTGGTTTGGAGGCGGGCGTCGCCTGAACGCGCCGTTCGGGCGGTTTAGCCCCGCCGCTCCAGCCGATAAGGCGGCAGCCCGCCCAGCATGCGCCGCCCGTAGGCGGTGGTGGTCAGGCGTTTGTCGTAGCAAATGACCTGAGCGCGGTCGTCTTCGGTGCGGATGGCGCGGCCCGTCCATTGCAGTAGTTTGATGCCCGTGGCCGGAATCACCAGCTCGTTAAACGGGTCGCGGCCGACGCTGCGCAGCCATTCGGCCCGCGCCTCGTCCACCGGGTCGCTGGGCGGAGCAAAGGGCAGCTTGGCGATAAACACGGTTTCGCACAGCGCGCCGGGCAAATCCAGGCCTTCGCCAAACGATTGCAGGCCAAACAAAACCGAGGCAAAACCGGCTTCCACACGCGCAGTGTGCGTGGCCAGCAGCCGGGCTCGCGACATGCTGCCTTGCACCAGCACCGCTTCGATCAGCGCGCCCGGCAGTGCGTTGATGGCGCTGCGCATTTGCGCCCGCGAGGTAAACAGTACCAGCGCGCCGCGCTGTACTTGGGCCAGGTCGTTGATCAGGTATTCCACCATTTCGGCGGTGTAGGCCTCGGCGATTTTGGGCTCAGCCAGGGTGTGGACCACGGTCAGGCTGCCTTGGGTGCTGTAGTCAAAGGGGCTGGAGACTTCCAGTGCGGTGACATACGGTTTGTTGGACAGACCCGCTTCGTGCAGAAAGTAGTCAAAACTCCCGCAGCTGGTGAGTGACGCCGACGTCACCACGGCACCTCGTACTTGGCTCCACAAAAACTGGCGCAGCAAGTCGCCTGGCACGATGGGGCAGGCATGGGCGCTGATGTTGAGGAAACCACTCTCGCTTTCCACCTGGAGCCATTTGGCCAAGGGCTGTGCGCCGTGCTCAAGCAACAAGGTGGCCGTGCCCACCAGACTGGACAGGCGTGGCGCCAGGGCGCCGAGTTTGGTGTAGAGCTGCGCACATTGCAGGGCCTGGCCGGGGTCCTCTTTGGCGACGGCTTTGACCTCGGCACCGAGCGCCTCCAAAGCCTTGGACAAACCGCTGGCCTGCGCGTGTATCAGTCCTACGGGCTCGGTCAGGGCATCGGGCAGCACGCCATTGGCAAAGCGCAGCGTGCCGTCTTTGCCCACGGTGCTTGCGTGCACCAAATCCAGCGCCATGCGGGCGAGCTGTTGCAGCGCGCTCTTTACCTGACTGGCCACCGTGGCAACGTCTTCGGTCAGGCTGAGCTGCAGGCTGTTGCTCACTTCTGTCAGTATCTTGGGCAGCTTGTCCAGCCAGCGCAGACTGGTCAGGTCCATGGCACTGCTGAACTGGTCCAGCGCGACGGCCGGCAGGTGGTGGCCTTCGTCAAAAATGACCAGGCAGTTGTCGAGCTCGGGCAAGGTTTTCATGCCCAGGGAGGCCAGCACCAGGTCGTGGTTGGCCACGATGACGTTCGCCTCGGCCAGTTTGGTGCGCGCCTGGTAGTAGCTGCACTCGCGGTAGCGCGGGCAGTGGCGCGCGGTGCAGCTGTGGCGCTCGGCGGCTACAGTGGTCCAGTCGGCGGGCTCGGGGGCTTCGTTCAGGCTGTCGCGGTCGCCGTCCCAGCGTTGGTGGGCCAGCAAGTTGGCCATCAGGTCGTACAGGCGCAGGCGGCGTTCTTCTTGCGCTTCGAGATGGGCACCGCGCTGGGTGCTTTGTTCCTCTTCAAACAGGTCTTCGTCCACGCCACCTGCGCCCACCAGGCGCTCGAGTTTGACCTTGCACACGTAGCGGCCCCGGCCCTTGGCCAGCGCAAAGGCAAAAGGGCGCTCCATGGCGGCTGCCAGGGCCGGAAGGTCTTTTTGCATGAGCTGCTCTTGCAAGGCCACGGTGGCAGTTGAGATCAGCACCCGGGTCTTACGCTCAAGCGCCATGGCGATGGCGGTGCTGGCGTAGGCGGCTGATTTGCCCACGCCGGTGCCCGCCTGGATGACGGCAATCGCCTTGGTCGGGTGGTCGCAGTCGCCCAGGTCGGCGCGGGCCAGGGTGTCAGCGACGCACGCCGCCATGGCGTGCTGCCCCGGGCGCGTTCGAAAGCCTGAGGTCCGACCGACGACTTGCGCAAAAGCGGAGAGCGCGTGCTGCGCAAGAGGGGACGAAGCGGCTTCAGATGTCAAACGGGGCGGTCTCGAAAAATCGGGGGATGGGCAGCGTTTGAATATAACGGGTGCGCTGAAGGCGTGTCTGAGCGGCGATAATCCACTAACCCCGCCGGGCAGCAATGCGACGACGGGGTTTTTGTTTGCGCTATCCCGGGGCATCTTTTTATGTGCCGTACGCGCCTTTTTACCTATTCGGAGTTCTCTTTATGACCACCGTGTTTTCCAACGCGCCTGACGGCGCGCGCCGTCGTTTTCTTCAAACTACCGCCGCCTCGGCATTGGCGACTTTCTCAGGCCTGGACTTTGCACAAAGTGCCGATGCCGAGCGCCAGTTTGCGCCCCAGGCCGGTAACTGGCGCACTTTTGAGGTGACGACCCGCATTGAAATAGCGGCCCCCCAGGGCGCAACGCGCGTCTGGCTGCCGGTACCCAGTGTCAACAGCGACTGGCAAAAGTCCTTGGAGTCAAGCTTCAGCAGCAACGGCCGCGCTTCCATGGCGGCCGACGGCCACTATGGCGCGCGCATGCTGTATGCCGAATTTGCGGCAGAAAACACCAAGCCATATGTCGAACTGACAAGCCGTATTCAGACCCAAAACCGCTCGCAGGACTGGTCCAAAAAGGGTGTGGCTGCTGAATCTGCGCAGGCGTTGGCGCAATGGACCCAGGCGACCCACCTGATCCCGGTGGATGGCATCGTGCGCGACACCGCCAAAAAAGCCACCGAAGGCGCCAAGACCGATGTCGAAAAAGCGCAAAAGCTGTTCGACTGGATCGTGCAAAACACCTACCGCGAGCCCAAGGTGCGCGGCTGCGGCGAGGGCGATATTGCCGCCATGCTGGAAACCGGTAATCTGGGCGGCAAATGCGCTGACCTCAATGCTTTGTTTGTCGGCCTGTGCCGCTCCGTTGGGCTGCCAGCACGCGACGTGTACGGCCTGCGCATCGCGCCCAGCGCTTTTGGTTACAAAGAGCTCGGTGGCATTCCCGCCAAACTGCAGGGTGCCCAGCACTGCCGCGCCGAGGTGTACCTGGCCGGCTACGGTTGGGTGGCGATGGACCCGGCAGACGTGGCCAAGGTCATGCGCCAGGAAACTGCGCAATGGATCAAAGACCCGAAAAACCCGGTCGTCGCCCCCGTCAACAAAGTGCTTTTCGGCGGCTGGGAAGGTAATTGGATGGCTTTCAACAACGCCCACGACGTGGCGCTTCCCCATTCGACAGGCCCCAAGTTGGGCTTTTTGATGTACCCCCATGCCGAAACCGCCGCCGGGCGTCTGGACCCCTACGCGCCTGACGCGTTCAAGTACCAAATCAGCGCCAAAGAAATCCTGGCTTGAGGGTTTGACGGGCTCTTATCAGGAGTCGGTGTCGTTTGCCAACTCCGCCAGCGACCGCAAGGTGCGCTGGCTCTCAAAGCGCAGCGCCTGTCCTGTTACCGGGTCGGTAAACGCGATGGACTTTGCCAGCAACTGCAGCGGTCGCGCGTAATCTGCGCTGCCCTCGGGCGTGAGCACGGGGTAGATGCCATCGCCCATCAGCGGCAGGCCCAGGGCATTCATGTGCACGCGCAATTGGTGTCGCTGGCCGGTCACGGGCTCGAGTTGGTAGCGCGCCAGGGCGCCGAGGGTTTCCAGCGGCGTGATCAGCGTGAGCGCGTTGGGAGGTCCGTCCACCTCGCACTGCTGCATGAAGTGCGCGCTCTCGGCAATGCGGCTTTCGCGGCGCAGGGGCCAGGGCAGGGCGGGGTTCCACGGGGCAATGGCCTGGTAGGTTTTTGTCACTCGGTGCTGGCGAAACAAGGCGTGGTAGGCGTCGCGCGTGGCCGGGTTGACCGAGAACAGCACCAGTCCGGCGGTGTCGCGGTCGATACGGTGGATGGGCACCAGATCGTTCAGACCCAGCTTGTTTTTGAGGCGCACCAGCACGGTTTCCTGAAGGTACTTGCCCGAGGGCATGACGGGCAAAAAATGCGGCTTGTCCACCACCAGCAGGTGTGCGTCCTGGTGCAGCAGCACCTCTGTAAAGGGGATCGTGGGCTCCGGTGGCAGGGCGCGAAAGTAATAGACGCGCAGTCCGGCAACATAGGGCGCGTCGCTGGCCAAGGTGTGGCCCCGGTCGCAGCTCACGGCGCCCGATGCCATGCGTTGCACCCACTGCGTCCGCGCCACACCAGGAAAGCGCGCGGTTAAAAAATCAAGCACCGTAGGCCAGGGGCCCAGCGGCAGCACCACGCTGCTGGGGCCCACGCCATCGCGCAGCGGCGGGGTATGCGGGAACTTCATGGCGCGCACTTGGCCTGGCGCGCTAGGGTGCTAGATGCGTTCAAACACCACATCCCACACGCCGTGGCCGAGCTTGATGCCCCGGTTCTCGAACTTGGTGAGCGGTCGGTAATGCGGCTTGGGCGCATAACCCAGCAGTTCAGGGTGTGCGGCGGCGGCGCGGTTGGCCAGCGCAGGCTCGGCGCTGAGCACTTCCAAGATTTGCTCGGCGTAGGGCTGCCAGTCGGTGGCGCAGTGCAGGTAGCCGCCCACTTTGAGCCGCTGCGCCAGTTTGGCAATCAGCGGTGACTGAATAAGGCGGCGCTTGTTGTGTTTGGTCTTGTGCCAGGGGTCGGGAAAGAAGATGTGCACACCGTCCAGGCTCTGCAGCGGCAGCATGTGGTCGATCACCTCCACCGCATCATGGGCGCAAATGCGGATGTTGTGCAGGTCTTGCTCGCCAATGCGTTTGAGCAGTGCGCCCACGCCCGGCTCGTGGACTTCGCAGCACAAAAAGTGTGTTGCGGGCACCACACTGGCTATGTGTGCTGTGGCCTCGCCCATACCGAAGCCAATTTCCAGCACCACCGGGTGCGGCGTAGCGGTCGCCTCTCCGGGCAGAGGCGGGAACACCGCCTGGAAGTCCAGCAGTTGGTCTTGGTAGGGCAGCAAAAACTGCGGGCCCAGCGCGTCGACCGCCTTGGTTTGCCCTGCCGTCATGCGCCCGGCGCGTTTGACAAAACTTTTGATGCCGCGCATGTACACGGTAGGCGCATTGGAATCTGCGGCTTCGGGGAGGGGGGAGGCAGCGTTCGGTTCAGTCGTCATAAATGGGAGCGGGGCGCAGTGCGTGCGCAAGCGAGAGGCGCCGGAGCGGCGAAGTGCGCGATTTTAGGGGCTCCGGCCTAGAGCAACCAGGGCACGAAGCGCTTGGTACGGGCCCGGTAGTCGGTGTATTCCGGGTATTGCTGCGCCATCCAGCGTTCTTCGAGCAAGGCTTTGGTCAGCAGCACCAGGTCCAGAGCGGCCAAGGCCAGCCAGACCCAAAGCTGCTGCGTCGCACAGGCGCAGGCCAGGCCGCAAAGTGCGATGCTGGAGTACATGGGGTGGCGGATCCAGCGGTAGGGGCCGCGCTGCACCACATGGCCATCCGCGCGGGGCGTGGGCCGGATGTTGAAACTGCCCGGCGGATATGCCCACAGCGCCCAGGCGGCCAGCGCCAAACCGGCTGCTGCCATCAGCGCTGCCCCCAGCGGCACCTCACCCTGAATGGCAATCGGCACCACGCAGCTGCCCAACAGCAAGATCAGGCCAAATTGCAGGCCCACGAGCAGGCTGCCCAGGTGTTTGCGTTGCTGGTCCGGGTTCATGCTTGGGGGTCAGGGCGCCACCGGTGAGCCACCGTTGGCCGCAACCAGGGCAATCCATGTGGCCAGAGCCTCGGGCACGGAAGCGTTTTGCGCAGGCCAACCCAGTACGGCTGCTGCCGCATTGAGCGCCTGCAATGGACGGGACACATCCAGCGGCTGCGCGCCGTTTTGCTTGGACAACTTGGCGCCGTCTGTCCCCAGCACCAGCGGCGTGTGCAAGTACTGGGGCGTGGGCAAGCCCAGACAGCGTTGCAGCCAGATCTGGCGCGCCGTGTTGTCGGCCAGGTCTTGGCCGCGCACCACGTGGGTAATGCCTTGCGCCGCATCGTCGACCACCACGGCGAGCTGGTAGGTCCAGCAGTGGTCGGCGCGCTGCAGCACAAAGTCGCCCACGGCCTGCGTGACATCTTGGGTCTGCGCCCGCAGTCGACGGTCGTGCCAAGACACGTAGGCACTGCCACCGGGGGACTGCCCGTGAGGTTCCAGCACCACGTCGGTGCGCACGCGCCAGGCCCGCGCCGGAGCCTGCGGGCGCAGTGGGCCCTCTCGGCAGCTGCCGGGGTAGACCCGTTCCGCGTGGCGTGAACGGGTCTGGCCTTGAGCCGCCAGCGTGGTTTCAATGTCTTTTCTGGAGCAGGTACAGGCGTAGGCCAGACCATCGGAGGTGAGCTGTTGCAATGCCGCCCGGTACAGGTCGCCGCGCTGGCTTTGCCACGCCGGCGGCGCGTCTGGATGCAGGCCGCAGGCGCCGAGTTGCTGCATGATGGTTCGGTCGGCACCCGCCACCGTGCGGGGCGCGTCCACGTCTTCGATGCGCAGCAGCCAACGTCCGTTTCTGCAACGTGCGTCAAGCCAACTGGCCAGCGCCGCCACCAAAGAACCCGCATGCAGCGGCCCCGTTGGTGAGGGCGCAAAGCGCCCGATGTAGCCAGCTTGCGCCATCACACCGCCCTGCGCATGCCTGACCGAACGACCGGATTAGCCGACAGCGAGCGCCAGCTCCAGACCTGAGACAAATGCGTTTTCCACCCGGTGACCCAGGCACCAGTCGCCGCACAGCCCCAGACCGGTTTTGGCGCTCCAGACATGGCTTTGGCCCAAGGTCTGGCCCGTCTTGGCGTACAACCAGCGGTGCGATTCCACGTGGCTGGGCTCCGCGCGGATGCCCGTGACTTCGGAGAAAGCCTTGATCAGCTTGCCTTCGACCCGGGCCTTGCTGTCGTTCAAATGTTCCCGCGACCAGGCGGCGCTGGCTTGTACCGTCCAGCGCTCAATGGTGGGGCGACCCGGTTTGCTCGACTCGCGCGCCAGCCAGGCAATGCGGTGGTGCGTGCTGCGTGCGGCGTTCCATTGCGGGCCCAAGGTGGTCAGGCCAGGTTGCACCGCTTGCGGAAAAGCCAGCATCAGGGTCCAGCACGGGTCGACGGTAACCGCCGCGAGTTTTTTCTGGATGGCGGCGCTGGGGCGACGCGACTTGGGCACCGTCTCGAGCAACTCGATCGCCTGGGGGCTGGGCACGGCCAGCAGCACCGCATCAAACCCCGCATAAACGTGGGTGCTCTCGTCGCTGCCCAAGGTGCGCAGTTGCCACAGTGCTTTGTCCATGGCGTCGGTTTCAATGTGGGTGACACGGGTGTCGAACAGCATGGATGCGGCCAGGGGCGCGGCCCAGGCCTTGGCCAGGGCATTCATGCCCGGCTTTGCAACCCAGTGCGGCTCGCGTGCAGGCAGGCCGGCGGCCGCCACACGGCCCCGTTCGTCGAGCACCTGGACCATGTTGGCGCTCCAGGGGCGGCAGGTTTTAGGCGTGGTTTGCAGGGCTTCGACAAAGCGTGGGTCGCGCACGGTGAAGTACTGCGCGCCGTGGTCAAAGGTTCCAAACGGGCTGTTGCGGGTGGACATGCGTCCGCCTACGCCCCGGCTTTTTTCGAAAATCGTCACGCTGTGGCCGGCTTGAACCAGCGTTCGGGCACAGGTGATGGCGGCGAGGCCGCCTCCGACGATGGCGATGTTTTTTGGCACTGTTTGCATTTGTTCTCCTAGGGTCGGGTGTCGCAGCCACTGTACACCGTCCGGCTGCGTTTCTGGCGTGGGTTTTACCCCAGTCGCTGCGCGTCGAGCAGCGCGGCACGGGTGGTCGCACTGTCGAGTTGTGCCAGCCACCACTGCAGGGCGCGGCCTTGGTTTTCACCCTTGCCTGCACGCCAGGCGTAGTACACCGTGACCTGCTGTGCGGGGCGCTCGGTGCGTTTGGCGACCAACCTTCCACTGGCCAGATAGGGCGCAGCCAGAGTTAGCGGCACATTGCCGCCGCCCAAGCCCCGCAGCTGGGCGTCGATCTTGGCTTGCATGCTGGCCACGGTAAACACGTCTTGGCCGTGCAGCAGGCCAAAGGTCAGCCCCGCACCGCGTTGCACCGAATCGGCCACGGCCACTGCGCGGTGCTGCTGCACCAAAGCGTCGCTCAGGGGCTCGGGTGCCGACGCCAGCGGGTGTTGGGGCGCTACGGCGTAAACAAAAGACACGGTGCCCAGCACCCGGGTTTGGACGCCAGCGTGGCCCGAGGCGTCGGGCCCCACGCCGAACGCCAGATCGGCCTGCCCCGATGCCAGCGCCGCCAGCGTGCCCGAGAGCGTTTCGTCGCGCAGGCGCAGGCGGGTGGGCGGAGTTTGGGCAAAAAATCCCTCGCACAGTTCCATCACCGTGCCCTTGGCGATGATGGTGTCCACGGCCACGGTGAATTGCGACTCCCAGCCCGTGGCCACGCGCTTGACCCGGTTTGCCACGGCATCGATCTCGCCCAGCAGGCGCGTGGCCTCGCGCAACAGTTCGGCCCCGGCCTCGGTCGGCAGGGCGCGCCGCGAGTTGCGGTCGTACAGCAGCACATCCAGCGCCTCTTCAATCTGGCGCACCCGGTAGCTCAGGGTGCTGGGCACGAGATTGAGGGCGCGCGCGGCCGCCGCAAAGCTGCCGGTGGCATCAATGGTTTGCAGCATGTACAGCGCGTCGGGCGTCAATATGTCTCGAGAAAATTGCATTTATATTGATTTAACGGTGAAAAATATTGAATGATGCCATCAAATGCCTTGCGCCTCCAAGGTGCGCTTGCGCCCTAGGATTGGCGCCATGATTACCTTACGCAAATCGTCTGAACGCGGCTATGCCGACCACGGCTGGCTCAAGTCCTTTCACAGTTTTTCTTTTGCGGGCTACTACGACCCGGCGCACATGGGCTGGGGCAATTTGCGCGTCATCAACGAAGACCGCATCGCGCCCGGCATGGGCTTTGGCACGCATGGTCACCGCGACATGGAAATCATCAGCTACGTGATGTCGGGCAACCTGGCACACAAAGACAGCATGGGCAACGTCAAAGGCATTCCGCCGGGCGACGTGCAGCGCATGAGCGCGGGCAGCGGCGTGCAGCACAGCGAGTTCAACCACGCGCCCGACGCCACCACCCATTTCTTCCAGATCTGGATTGAACCCAACGCGCGCGGCATTCCCCCGAGCTACGAGCAAAAAACCTTTGCTACGAGTGAAAAGCAAGGCGTGTTGCGCCTGGTGGCTTCACCTGACGCAGCAGAAGGGTCGGTGCTCATCCACGCTGACGCCAAGTTGTACAGCGGCCTGTTTGACGGCCCGCAGTCCTCCACGCTGGCGCTCGACCCGGCGCGCAAAGCCTATGTGCAGGTGCTGCGCGGCGCTATTCAAGCCAACGGCCGGGCCTTGGCTACGGGTGACGCAGCGCTGCTCTCGGGAGAGAGCCAACTGGCGCTGACCGATGGGCATGACGCCGAAGTGCTGGTGTTCGACCTGAGCGCCTGATGTATTTATCCATAAACCTTGTCCCCTCTCGAAAACTTTTTCATGCGCAATACCTTTGAAGCCCCCCTGGCCCTGGCCTCGCGTGTCCTGTTGGCCACCCTGTTTTTACCTGCGGGCCTAGGCAAGATCGCCGGATTTTCCGGGACCGTGGCGTATGTTGCGTCGGCCGGTTTGCCCTTGCCCGAACTCGGCGCAGTGATCGCCATCGTCGTGGAAGTACTGGGTGGTTTGATGCTGATCGCCGGTTACCAGACGCGCCTTGCGGCCCTGGTGATGGCGGTCTTCACCGTGGTGGCAGGGGTGTGCTTCCATCGTTTTTGGGCAGTCGCGCCTGAGCAGGTCATGGTGCAGCAAATCATGTTCCTGAAAAACATCTCCATTGCCGGAGGCTTGCTCGCCCTGACCGCATTTGGTGCTGGCACCTTCAGTGTGGACGCTCGCAACGCCCGCTACTGATCATCCGTTCGCGACCGCGTGCGGCGGCAGCTTTGGCGGCTGGGCGCACGGTGGTTTTCTTGTCGTGCCCCACAGAACCTTGGGGTGCTTTATTTTTCACCTAGGAGTTATTTCATGACCAAGACCGTTGTAATTTTCCATTCTGGCTACGGCCACACCCAGCGCGTCGCCCAGTTTGTGGCCGACGGCGCTGACGCGCAACTCGTCACCATCGACGCCGACGGCAACATCACCGATGCCGAGTGGACTGCGCTGGACGAGGCGGACGCCATCATCATGGGCTCGCCCACTTACATGGGCATGGCTTCGTGGCAATTCAAAAAGTTTGCTGACGCTTCTTCCAAGCGCTGGTTTACCGGTGCCTGGAAAGACAAAGTGGCCGGCGGCTTTACCTGCTCGGCCAGCCCTAGCGGCGACAAGTTGTCCACGATCCAGTACTTCATCACCCTGTCCATGCAGCAAGGCATGATCTGGGTTGGCCAACCCGCGATGAACGACGGCACCATCAACCGCATCGGTTCAAACTCCGGTGTCATGGCCCAGGTCGGCCCCACCAGCCCGGCCGAAGACATCCCCCAGGGCGACCTGGACACCGCCAAGGCCTACGGCGCGCGCGTGGCGCATGTGGCCGCCAAGCTGCGCGGTTAAGTCGTCGGGGCTCAGCACCCGCCCCGAGTAACTGCGATTGCCGCTGT
This sequence comes from Rhodoferax sp., assembly GCA_029866205.1. GTDB lineage: Bacteria > Pseudomonadota > Gammaproteobacteria > Burkholderiales > Burkholderiaceae_C > Allorhodoferax. The sequence continues at coordinate 97,408 of JARWZT010000019.1, read as the reverse complement.
TCTTGCCAGGACAGCGGCTTTTTTTTGCCTGCAGCTTTGGCTGATCCAGATCAAGAGCCCAACCGATGTAGATCACTAGACTGATTCTTTAGTTTTCTGGACCGCTTTTGCGCGCCACTGCATGATCAATATGAACGCCTGGGACCGGCGGTTTCGCTCAATTTTGGGCGCGGTCTTACTCATTACCGCAGTATTTTGGTTGGGGGGTGCGCTGCGCTATGTGGCATTCGGCGCCACTCTTGTGATGTGGTCAACCGCCGCGGTGGGCTTTTGTCCGGTATACCGCTTGCTGGGGATGTCGTCAGGTCCGTCCTTGCCCGCTGGTGCGATCCGGGGCAAGTGGATGGCTGGGTTGTTGGTTTTGATCCTTCTTGCCCTTGGGAGCTACGCAAGCGCATTTCTGACCCGCAAGTTTTTCTTGGAAGACTTCAACGGCATGAACCATTTTTACAAGCAGACTCTTTTTCTGACGGGTAAAAATGAGCGAGAAAAAGCCATTGGGCAATATGACCTGCTGGTTCCTGCCTTTGAGAATTTTGAGCGCAAGTATGCGAAGAACCGCCCCTTTGCCCTGTGGTTTGATGCGGGTTTTGAGGCGGACTTGCAGCGCGTACGCGCCATGATCGGCGACGTGGAACCTCGGGTGCGCTCAGGAGATTTGCATCAGGCGCATTTGGATCTTGAGAAAGTACGCCCGGTCTTTCAGGATATTTTCAAGCGCAATGGGTTTTCGATGCTGTCGGTGGCCTTGGTCGATTTTCACGATGCCATGGAACTGATCCTGGACGCAGCGCAAACCCAAGACGCACCCAAGGTCCAGCAGCTTTACCCGCAGGTGAGTGAAAAATTGCTCGCCGTGGAGTCCGAGGCCAACGACGCCGAAATTCAGGCCATTCGCCAAAATCTGGACGCCCTGCGGGTCCTGTCCCAGCAAGGGCCATCGCTGGAGATGCCTGCTCAGGCTGAGAAATTGAAGTCCAGTTTCGTAAAAGTCTATTTGAAGCGTGGGTGAGCAGTTCTGCGCGAGACCATGGTTACCCACGGGCTGCTGATCGAAGGGTGTGGGCCGGGTGAGGTAATGTGAGGTGAGGTGAGGTGAGGTGAGGTGCGAGCAGGCCGGTGACTCGTTGCAGGTCTGCTTTGATGCCAGCACAGGCAAGGCGCTACATTCACACCACCCGCCAGCCATCCGATCTTCCCCAAGCCCACGCCCATGACCCTTCACGCGCCTTTTTCTGCCTCTTTGCCTCCGGTATCCAGCCAATTTGCCCTGTTGCGTCAGCGCCGGTTTGGGCCTTTTTTCTGGACGCAGTTTTTGGGGGCGGGCAATGACAACGTCTTCAAATTTGCTTTCACGGTGATGGTCACCTACCAGCTCAGCGTGAGCTGGCTGCCTCCCACCTTGGCGGGTTTGGTCATTGGGGCACTGTTTATCCTGCCTTTTGTGTTGCTCTCAGCCACCAGCGGGCAGTTGGCCGACCACTGGGAAAAGTCGCGCCTGATGCGCCTGGTCAAAAACCTCGAAATCGCCATCATGCTGCTCGCGGCCTACGGTTTTTGGGCGGGCAACGCGGGGGTCTTGCTGGCCTGCACGTTTTTGATGGGCTGCCATTCCACGCTGTTTGGGCCCGTCAAGTTTGCCTATATGCCGCAGGTGCTGGACGAGCATGAGCTGGTGGGCGGCAACGGCATGGTGGAAATGGGCACTTTTGTGGCGATTTTGTTGGGCAATATGTTGGGCGGACTGCTGGTGGCGCTGCCCCACATTGGCCCGATGGCCGTCGCGTTGGCTTGCGTGTTGTTGGCCGTGCTGGGGCGCTGGACTGCGGGCCGGGTACCGCACACCCCCCGGTTGGGGCCGCCCCTGCACATGAACTGGAACCCGCTCACAGAGACCGCACGCAACCTGCGACTGGCCGCCCAAGACCCGGTGGTGTTTCGCTCGCTGCTGGCGATCAGTTGGATGTGGTTTTTTGGGGCCGTGTTTCTGAGTCAATTTCCGTCGTTTGCCAAAGAGGTGCTGCACGGCGACGAGCAGGTGGCGTCTTTGCTGTTGGTGGTGTTCTCGGTGGGCATTGGCGCCGGCGCGCTCTTGTGCGAAGGCCTGAGCCGCCACAAGGTGGAGATCGGCTTGGTGCCCGTGGGCGCCATTGGCATGAGTGTGTTTGTGGTGGACCTGTATTTCGCATCACGCGGGCTGCCGGCATCGCCGCTCATGGGCTTGCAGCAGTTTGTGGCTGCCCCGGCGCACTGGCGGGTGATGGTCGACCTGGCGCTGCTGAGTCTGTTTACCGGTCTGTACAGCGTGCCCATGTACGCGCTGATTCAGCAGCGCAGCCAAGCCAGCCACCGGGCACGCATCATCGCGGCCAACAATATTTTGAACGCGCTGTTCATGATCGCCAGCGCGCTGCTGGCCGGCGCACTGCTGTCGGGCGGTGCCACCGTGCCCGAGGTGTTTTTGCTGACCGGCCTCGTCAACGCGGTGTTCTCGGCCTATGTGTTTGTGCGGGTGCCTGCGTATTGGCAGGGATTTGTGGGGCTATTGCGGGTACGCCGGTAAGCGCAGTCCGCTCGGTGCGCAGCGCCTTAATCGGACGTTAGTGCGCAATATCCAAATCCGGCCCCAGCGCCCGGCGTTCGTCAAATACAAAGCAGCCGCCGGTGTAGTGTTTGCCGTCGGTTTCTTCAAAGTATTTCAGGATGCCGCCCTCGAGCTGGTAGACGTGCTCCAGCCCTTCTTCGCGCATCAGGATGGCGGCTTTTTCGCAGCGGATGCCACCGGTGCAAAAGCTCACCACGGTTTTGTCTTGCAGCTCGGCTTTGTGGGCCCGAAAAGCCTCCGGAAACTCGGTGAACTTGGTGATTCGCCAGTCAATGGCGCCCACAAAAGTGCCTGCGTCGACCTCAAAGTCGTTGCGGGTGTCTAGCGTGACCACCGGGCGTCCCGCGTCGTCAACACCCGCCTCGAGCCAGCGGCGTACCGTGGCGGCGCTCACTGCCGGGGCGCGACCCTGGGCAGGCTGAATGGCGGGGTGGTTCATGCGGATGATCTCGTTCTTGACCTTGACCAGCATTTTCTTGAAGGGCGTGGTGTCCGACCAGCTCTCTTTGGGGGCTAGCGCTTCAAAGCGGGCGTCTGTTTGCAGATGGGTCACAAATTCACGCACGGCGTTTACCGGTCCGGCCAGAAACAGGTTGATGCCTTCAGTGGCCAGCAAAATCGTGCCTTTGAGCTCCAGCACCTGGGCGCGCGCCAGCAGCACAGGGCGCAGTTCGGCAGCGTCGGGCAGGGGGGTGAACAGGTAAGCAGAAATGTTGAGGATGGCTTGCATAAAGGACTCAGTTGTGCGCAGAAATAAACCGGGCACTCAAGGCGCGCAGAGGGTTCAGGCTGGACACCAACAGACAGGCCAGCACAATCAGGCCGCCCCCCGCCGCCATAGACAGGCTAGTGGGCTCGTCCAGCAGTACCACCGACCAAAGCACGCCAAAGCCGGTACTCATGAAATTGGCAGTCATGGATGCCATGGGGGGCACGTGCTGGATGATGCGCATGAACATCCAATACGCCAGGCCAGAAGTGGCAATGCCCAGCACCGCCACCGCAGCCACGGCTGGCAGAGTGAATTTAGCTTGTGGCAGGTCGTACAACGCGCCGGGCAGCAGCATGAGCACCGCAGCGGCGTGCATGCCTGCGGTAATGCTCAGGGGCTCCATGCGCACCGTGGCGCGCTTCAGAAAGGGTGTGGCGGTACCCGACAGGGCGGCCGCACCCATGCACACCAGCGCCGACAGCACCAGCGTGTGCGTGGGCTCGACCGGCCCCAGCTTCACCACCAGCGCAGCGCCCAGTAGGCCCAGCACACAGCCAGTCAGCTTGCCGCGCGTGAGCGTTTCTTCCTTCAAAAACGCCGAGGCAAACGCCCCAAACAGCACGGCCGTCACTGACAGCAGCGCCCCATAGCCGCCGGGCAAGTGCAGCGCCGACCACGAGTACAGCAAATGCGGCCCGGCCACGGCCAAAAAGCCGATCAGCAGCAACTCGCGCCAGTGCGCGGTTGGCCAGGGGTGTTTGAGCGCGCGCATGATGGCGCCCAGCACCATGGTGGCCAGCAGCATGCGCAGGCCCGCCGACACATTGGGCCCGAGCACGGGCGACGACACCCGCGTGAGAATGAAAGACGCGCCCCACAGCGCGGACAACATCACCAGTTGAATGAAGTAGCGGGCTTTCATGGGCGCGGGTTGAATGCAGGGCTGGCGTGCCAGCCAGCAGATGCAACTTAAGCCGGGTCCCCTGGCAGGCTGTCAAGCGCGGCCTGCAGGGCCTCGGGGCTGGCCTGCTCCTGCGCCAATTGGCCACGCAGTGTGGCCAAGGCCGACAGGCCGTCTTGCTTGATCTGGGCGATGGCCAGACCGGCGTGCTTGGGAGACTCAAACGCCAGGCTTTGCAGCAGCACTGCGCCCTTGGCGTCCACCAGTTTGAAGTAGAACTGGCCGTCTTTCTCGCGGTATTGTTTGAAGCTGGCCGCGGCCACTTTGCCAGCTTTGGCTGGACCCGCGCCGCTGCTGGCGACCAGGCTGCGCAGGCCCACGGCCTGGCGCAGGCGCGCCATAAAGGGCGTGGCCACGGCACGCGCCTTGGCGGCGCCCGCGTGCAACATGGCTTCTACTTCTTGCGGGTGGGCCATCAGGTGCTCGTAGCGGGCCCGCATGGGGGCGATTTCTCGGTCAATGCGTTCAAACAGCTGCTCTTTGGCTGCGCCCCAGGCAATACCGTTGGCAAATTCTTGCGCAAAGGCGGTGGTTTCTTCGGCACTGGCAAAGGCCTGGTAAATCTGGAACAGCGCCGAGCCTTCGGTGCTTTTGGGCTCGCCGGGCGCGCGTGAGTCGGTCTTGATACCCGCAATCAGCTTTTTGAGTTCTGCGCGGGGCGCAAACAGCGGAATGGTGTTGTCATAGCTTTTGCTCATCTTGCGGCCGTCCAAACCGGGCAGGGTGGCCACCGATTCTTCGATGGCCGCCAGGGGCGCGACAAAGTGCTCGCCGTAGCGGTGGTTAAAGCTGTGCGCCATGTCGCGCGCCATCTCAATGTGCTGAATCTGGTCGCGCCCGACGGGTACATGGTGGGCGTTGAACATCAGAATATCCGCCCCCATCAGCACCGGGTACATGAACAACCCGGCGGTGACGTCGGCGTCCGGGTCCTGCTCGGCGGCCAGGTTTTTGTCGACCGAGGCTTTGTAGGCGTGGGCCCGGTTCAGGATGCCTTTGCCGGTCACGCAGGTCAAAAACCAGGTCAGTTCAGGAATTTCGGGTACGTCCGACTGGCGGTAAAAAACCACCCGGTCCGGGTCCAGCCCGGCGGCCAGCCAGCTCGCGGCAATCTCCAGCGTAGAGCGCTGGATGCGCGCGGGCTCGTCAATCTTGATGAGCGCGTGGTAGTCGGCCAAAAAGTAATAGCTCTCCACCCCCGGGCGCAAGCTGGCAGCCACGGCCGGGCGAATCGAGCCCACATAGTTGCCCAGGTGCGGTGTGCCCGAGGTGGTAATACCGGTCAAAAAACGTACAGAGCTCATAGCGTCCAAGCAACCTCAACAAACGTAAATACAGCCATCGCCCACAAACCTGCCCCGCCGTGCCTAATGCAGCAGCGCGCGCAGTGGGGTCAACAAAAGATCAATCAGGTCATAACTCAGGCCCATGAGCGGCAACATCCAGAAGGTGTTGATCACTTTGGTCAAGACCAGCGCCATCACAATATAAAAACCCCAGGGCTCGACCCGCGACACCGCCACGGCCTGTCTCCAGGGCAGCAGTCCGACCAGAATGCGCCCGCCGTCCAGCGGGGGTATCGGAAAAAGATTGAACACGAACATCACCACGTTGACGAGCACACCGCCTTGGCACATCTTCAGCAAAAAGGGCTCGCTGATTCCTGCCCCCTGCAGCATATAAAGCGCAATGCCCCAAAGCAGCGCCTGGACAAAATTGGCCGCAGGGCCGGCCAGTGCGACCCACACCATGTCGCGCTTGGGCGAGCGCAGACGGGAAAAGTTCACCGGCACCGGCTTGGCGTAACCAAACAAAAACGCGCCGGAAGTAGCAAAGTACAAGACCAGCGGCAGCACGATGGTGCCCATCGGGTCGATGTGCTTCATGGGGTTGAGCGTGACCCGCCCCAGCGCCCACGCTGTGTTGTCGCCGAAGTGGCGCGCCGCATAGCCATGTGCCGCCTCATGCAGGGTGATCGAAAAAATGACCGGAATGGCGTACAACGCGACGGTCTGTATGAGCTGGGCAATGTCCACGGGGGCGTACTTTTTTTCGGTTTAAGAAAGGGGCTACAGCCCCAGGCGCGCGAGGCTGCCCCGGCCCTGGCGGATCACTTCGACTTCGCCGCTGGTGAGGTCGACCACGGTGGTGGGCTCCAGCGGGCAGGCGCCAGCGTCGATAACACCGGCTAAAGGGTGTTCAAAGCGCTCACGGATTTCGTGGGCATCGTTCAGGGCGTCGGTCTCACCCGGTGGAATCAGCGTGGTGGCCAGCAAGGGCGCTCCGAGCAGGGCCAGCAGGTCTTGGAGGGTTTTGTGTTCGGGCACGCGCAGGCCAATGGTCTTGCGCGAGGGGTGGCTCAGGCGTCGCGGCACTTCCTTGCTGGCTTCCAGAATGAAGGTGTATGGCCCCGGCGTGGCGGCCTTGACCAGTCGAAACTGCCAGTTGTCTACCCGTGCGTAGTTGGCCAGTTCGCTCAAGTCGCGGCATAGCAGGGTGAGGTGGTGTTTGTCGTCCACGCCCCGGATGCGCCTGAGGCTGTCGGCAGCGGCTTTGTCGTCGAGCTGGCAGACCAGGGCATAACTGGAGTCTGTGGGGACCGCCAGCACACCGCCTTTTTCCAGCAGCGCCACCGCCTGCTTGAGCAGGCGCGGGTGCGGGTTTTCCGGGTGAACTTCAAAAAACTGGGCCATGGCGTGCGCTGGTGATTCAGGCTACTGAATTCGCGCAGCCAACAGTTCCCAGACCGGAGTGACCGCACCGGGGAGATAGGGCAGGGTACCGAGCTCGGTGTGGCTCTCCAGCGGGCTGTGAAAGTCGCTGCCCCGCGATGCGGCCAAGCCATAGTCTTTGGCGGCAGCGGCGTAGGCAACGTATTCAGCCGCCGTGTGGCTGCCAGTCACCACTTCGACGCCCTGACCGCCGTGGCCTTTGAATTCAGTGAACAGCGCAAACTCCTCGTTGGCGGTGAACTTGTACCGGGCCGGGTGGGCGACCACCGCCATGCCGCCGGCCCCGGTGATCCAGCCCACGGCGTCTTTTAGTGTGGCCCAGCGGTGCTCCACGTAGCCGGGTTTGCCCTCGGTGAGGTACTTGCGAAATACTTCGTTGGTCTCTTTGCACACGCCAGTCTCCACCAGATGGCGGGCAAAGTGGGTGCGCGAGATCAGGTCTGGGTTGCCTGCATATTGCAGCGCACCTTCAAAAGCGTCCTTGATGCCTACGCGTGCCAGGTCTTTGGCCATGTCTTTGGCCCGTTGGCTGCGACCGCCCCGGGTCTGTTTGAGGCCATCGATCAGGGCTGGGTTGGAGGGGTCAAAGCCCAGTCCGACGATGTGCACCGTCTGGTGCAAAAAGGTGACGGAAATTTCTACGCCCGATAGGTAGCGCATGCCACAGGCCTGCGCGGCAGCGGCGGCACGGGCTTGGCCGCCAATTTCGTCGTGATCGGTCAGAGCCCAGAGTTCAACACCGTTGGCACTGGCGCGCGCGGCAAGGGCTTCGGGGGTGAGGGTTCCGTCAGACACCACAGAGTGGCAATGCAGGTCGGCGTTCAGTATGGTGGTCACTGGCCCATTTTAGGCCTTGGCCAATGGCTGCGTCCCGCTGCCGTTGCGCGCCGCCTTGATGTCAAAACGCCGGGGGGCAATCCCACTCGATGGGTGCGCCGCTGCTCGGGTGCAACACGCGCAGGGTGCGGGCGTGCAGCAACAGGCGGGGTGCCATGCACTGCACTGCAGGCGGCGCGTACAGCGCATCGCCCAGTATGGGGTGACCCAGCGCCTTGAGATGAACCCGGAGTTGGTGACTGCGTCCCGTCAGGGGTTCGAGTTCCAGGCGGCTGGTCTGGTTTGCACTGTCGTGCTCTACGCACCGCCACCGCGTTTGGCTTGCTTGGCCATCCGGGTGGATGGTGCGCAGTGGGCGATTGGGCCAGTCCACCAGAATCGGCAGGTCGATGCACTGCCAGGTCGGGTCCACCGCAAGCACCCCGCTGACCCGAGCGATGTAGCGCTTGTGGACCCTGCGGTTCGCAAAGTCGGCACTCAGCGCGCGCTGAACCGCCGGACTGCGCGCAAAAATCAACAGACCTGAAGTGGCCATGTCCAGCCGGTGGACCACCAGCGCGTCCGCAAACTCGCCTTGTACCCGCCGGCTCAGGCAGTCTTGCTTGTCCTCCCCGCGGCCGGGCACCGAGAGCAGGCCCGGTGGCTTGTTCAGCACCAGCAGGGCCTGATCCTCATGCACCAGTTCAATGCCGGGCGGCACAGCATGGGCTTGGGGCAGCAAGGTCTGCATCAGCGCGCGGTTTGCGTTCGGCGTAACTGCTGGACCTGGAGTTCGCTGACCGCCGAGGCATGGTTGCCCCAGGAACTGCGGACGTGGGTCAAAACGGCGGCCACCTCCGCGTCGGTGAGGGTGAGCAAATAGGGCGGCATGCCAAAGGGCCGTGGGTTGGCCGCCGTGGCAGGGGAGAAGCCGCCGTGCAACACATTGAGCACGGCGTTGTTGGGCCTCTCCATCAGCACGGCGCGGTTGCCAGCCAACGCGGGGTAAGCGGCGGGTTGGACGGGTTGGCCCTCGCCTTCCTTGCCATGGCACTGCGCACAGTGTTCTTCATACAAGCGCGCGGCGCGAGGGTCATCGCCGGCCCTGGGAGTCGCACGCGCCGGCGCTGGCCGCAGGTCGGCGGGTTGCGCCAAATCCTGAAGGTAGAGCGCAATCGCCTGGGCATCGGCATCGCGCAGAAACTGGGTGCCATGCAGCACCACTTCCGCCATGGGGCCGTTGGCCGAGGCGTGGCCTGAGACCGTGCTGATGCCGGTTTTCAGCAAAGCCACGCTGTCTGCCACAGACCGGGGCGCGGCTTCATCGGCGCGTAGCAATGAGGGGGCGTACCAAGGCGTGCCCGGTAAGACCCCGCCCGCCCATGTTTTTCGGCTTTTGAGGCCGCCCAAGGGTCCGCGCTCACCATGGCACTCGGTGCAGTGGCCCAAGCCCTCGGCCAAATAGGCCCCGCGATGGGCCTGCGTGGCCCCGTCGTTTTCGGGCCAAAAATACAGGGCGCGCCACACCGCCAGCGCAGGCTGGGTATTGAAGGGCCAGGTCAGGCCAGAAGGCGCATTGGCCCGGGCCGCGGCAGGTACGGTTTGCAAATACGCAAAAAGGGCGTCCGAATCTGCGCGGCTGACGTGGGTGTAGCTGGTATAGGGAAAAGCGGGTGAGAGACGCCGTCCGTCGCGGCTCTTGCCGTGGTGCAGTGCGCGCCAAAAGTCGTCTGCCGTCCATTGCCCGATACCGTGCGCGCGGTCCGGCGTGATGTTGGTGGAAGCAATAGACCCAAAGGGCGTTGCGATGGCGCGCCCACCGGCAAAAGGCGGGCCGCCAGGCGCGGTGTGGCACAGGCCGCAGTTGCCAATGCGGGCCAGGTATTCACCCTCTGCGGCGCGCTGAGCGGCGTCAGGGGCTCCGGTCGCGCTGGTTGGCGCTGTGTGGATCGCCGCATCGGCGCGCTCGTGCAGCGCATCTGCGCCCCAAAAAACCCAGAGCAAAGCGACCAAAAACAGCGCCACCCCAACCCACAACGCCGAGCGAACGCTGCGCTTGCTTGGGGCGCTCATGGTGCGCTGCCGCATTCAAGGGGCTCCGACCCGGCCAAGGCGGGCGGTTTGTGTGCCGCTGGGCTTGCAGGCATGGGCACCTTTTGGTTCGCCAGCCAACTGGTGACGGCGTGCACATCGGCGTCGGAGAGGCGCCGGGCGATCGTGGCCATGCAGTCCGGCGCGTGCGCCTTGCGTTGCCCGGTTTGCCACCCACCCAACTGGGCGTTCAAATAATCGCGTGGCAGCCCCAGAAGGCCGGGCGTGCTGGGTTGGACTCCCGTAACTGCGGATCCATGGCATTGCACGCAGGCCGGAATCTGCAAGGCTGCATCGCCTTTGCGCACCAAAATTTCGCCGCGCGCCAAAACGGTGGGGGGCGCGCTTTGGGCGGCCGCAGGAGGGTAGGGGATTTCAAGGGCCGCAAAGTAGCTGGCTATTTCTTTCAGATAGGCATCGCTGAGGGGTGCGAGCAGGCCTTCCATCAGGGCATAGTGGCGTCGGCCGTCCTGGAAATTGCGAAGCTGGTTGTAAAGGTAGCCCGCTGGTTTGCCCGCCAGCCGCGGGTAATACCCATCGGGCCCGGACTTGCCTTGGGGCCCGTGGCAGCCCGTGCAGGCCAGCGTGCGCTGGGCCATGGAGTCTTCAAAGGGTGCCGCTTGACCTGCTGATGCCAAAAGACCCAACGTCAGTCCAATGATCGTTCTGAAGAACGCTTGGCTGATTCGCCCACATACTGAACCCGGTGCACATTCCATGCGGTCGACTTTAACCCCAGGCCGCCTTGCCCTGCATCGGTGTACCGCTAATCCCTACGCTTCACCCACACCACCGGCCGGGCACTCAGCACCCACGCGTCAAACTGGCTGGCGTAGGCCTCTTCAATTTTGTCGCGCTTGACCTTGAAAGTAGGCGTGACAAAGCCGTTTTCCGGTGTCCAAAGGTCGGTGACCACCGCCAGGCAGTCCAGCCGCTCATGGTGTTCCAGCTGGTGATTGACGCTTTGCAGGTGCTGCTCCAGCGAATGGGCGAGCGCCAGTTTGGCGGTGGCGTCCGCGCAACGCCGCGCTGCGTCTTGCGAGAGCATCACCACCGCCAGGGGTTGCGTCAGGTTGGCGCCTGTGACGGCACAGGCCTCGATATCTGGGTGCGTAATCAGCAGGTCCTCAATGGGCGCAGGCGCCACATACTTGCCCTTGCTGGTCTTGAAGATGTCCTTCACCCGCCCGGTAATGGTGAGCTGGCCTTGGGCGTCGCAGCGTCCTTTGTCGCCGGTTCGCAGCCAGCCGTCGGCGGTCAGGCTTTGCGAAGTTTGTTCTGGGCTTTTGTAATAGCCTTGCATCAGCGCCGGGCAGCGCATCTGAATTTCACCGCTCTGGGCATCAATACGGCTTTCAACCCCCTCGTAGGGCAGGCCGACCGAGCCCACGCTTGACGCGCCCGGCAGGGTGGAGTGCGACACGCCGCAGTTTTCGGTCATGCCATAGACCTCGATCAAATCCAGGCCCAGCCCCCGAAAAAAAGCCAGCACGTCCGCCGGCATGGGTGCGGCACCTCCCGCCGCCAATTGGCATTGGTCCAGTCCCAGACCCTTAAGAATCTTGCGCCGCACCAGCGTGCCCAGCAGGGGAATGGAGAGCAGCAGCTTGAGCCTGGACTCGGGCATTTTCTCGAACACCCCTTGGCGAAATTTGACCCAAAGACGTGGCACCGAGAAAAAGATGGTGGGGCGGGCGCGTTGCAGATCGGTCAAAAAGGTATCCAAGCTCTCCGCAAAAAACACGTGCCCGCCAAAGCGCAGCGATGCCTGCTCGACCAGCATGCGTTCCGCCACATGCGCCAAAGGCAGGTAAGAAATAAAGCGATCATCCGCACTGATGGGAATGCGCTGCGTGGCGCTGGCCAGTCCCCAGGCCATGGCACCAAAAGTCTGCACCACGCCCTTGGGCCGACCGGTCGTGCCCGAGGTGTAAATGATGGTGCAAATCGCGTCCGCGTCGGTCGCGCCAATGTCGCCAAGGGGTAAATGCTGGCCCAGCAGTTCGTCCCAGTGCAGGCCGACCACGCTTGCCGGTGCCAGCGGCAAGGCCACCAGGGTCACCTGCTGGGGCACGCTTTGCAGGCTGGAGCTGTCATCCATCTTGCCGACGAAGCAGGCGCGCGCCTCGCTGTGCTCCAGGATGTAGGCCAGCGCGTCCCCGTTGAAGGTGGGGTAAATCGGCACCGAGATGTGACCCGCCATCAAAATCGCCAGATCGGCCAATACCCAGTGGGCGCTGTTTTTCCCCAAAATAGCAACCCGGCTGCCCGCAGGCCAGCCTTGGGAATGCATCCAGCTGGCCATGCGACGCACCTGGTCTGCCGCCTGCGCCCAACTGATGTGTTGCAGCGTGCCCCCGCCCAAGGGTTGGGTCAGGTACACCCGGTCCGGCGATGTTTGGGCCCAGTGGCACAGTCGCTGCACTGGAAATTTTGCGGAGTCCACCGCGATCTGTGGCTTGCCCATAGTGTTCGTTGCCCTCCAATGTTGCTGACATTCTGGGTGCGCAATCGGTTCGTGTGCAAGGGGTATTCACCCTAGTGATGGCGCGGCGCAGTGCTAACCGACCGGCGGGCGATGCTGCGACAATCGCGTTCTCTACTTTTTGCAACTCCAGGTTTTCTTCCCATTCATGTCCAGTACCTCTGTTTTTCCGGTTCGCCCGGCCGCTTTGCGCGATGCGCGCGCCATTGCTGAACTGCACAACGCCACCGTCCAGGAGGCCTATCGGGGCCTGTTGGGTGACGTCACCGTACCCACCATGGCCTTGGACAAACGCCAGGCCTACTGGCGTGAAGCCATCGAATACGCCGAACCGCAAGTGCTGGTGGCCTTGCACGGCGAACGCATCGTAGGTTTTGTGGGTTTTGACCGCAGCCGGGACGAAGGCACCAAGCAAACCATGGGTGAGATCTGGTCGATTTATGTGGATGCGGACTTTGTTGGTTTGGGTGTTGGCCTGTCGCTGTGGGACGCAGCCCGCGAAGGCCTGGTCGAAGAAGGCTGCACCGACGTCAGCATCTGGCTTCCGTTGGCCAACGAGCGCGCCATGCAGTTTTTCACCATGGCCGGTTTCAAGCGCGAGATGCCCAGCGCCAAGACGGTATCTATTGGCGGCGTCAAGATCGAAGAAATTCGCCTGAAGCGTTCGCTGGCCTGATCCAGCGGGACGGCGCTACGGTCGCTTACAGCTTTTTAACCACCACGCTGCCAATGGAGTAACCGGCACCAAAGGAGCAAATCACGCCCACTTGGCCGGCCTGGATGTCGGCCTTGTGGCGATGAAAGGCGATGATGGAGCCAGCCGAGGCGGTGTTGGCAAACTCGTCCAGAATCACCGGTGCTTCTTCGCGGGTGGCGTCGCGCCCCAGCAATTTGCGGCTGATGAATTGGTTCATGGACAAATTGGCCTGGTGCAACCAGAAGCGGCGCACATCGGCCGGTGTGTAGCCCAAGGTCTCAAGATGTCCAGCAATGTGGTCGGCCGCCATCGGGCAGACTTCCTTGAAGACCTTGCGGCCCTCCTGGCGAAACAACTGATCGCGGTCGTCGGGGTCGCGGTCTTCAGCACGTGACATAAAGCCCTGGTTGTTGCGTATGTTGTTGGAAAACGTGCTCAGGAGCCGGGTTCCCAGGATCTCAAATGCACCCTCAGGCGCCAGATCCAGCCGTTCCACCAGGATGGCGGTGCAAACGTCGCCGAAGATAAAGTGGCAATCCCGGTCTTTCCAGGCCAGGTGCGCCGAAGTGATTTCGGGGTTGACCACCAAAATGGCGCGCGCCTGTCCGGTTCGCACCGCATTGACGGCCAGTTCAAGGGCAAACGTGGCCGATGAGCAGGCCACGTTCATGTCAAACGCGTAGCCCTGGATGCCGAGTGCGGTCTGGATTTCGACGCCCATGGCCGGGTAGGGCCGCTGCATGTTGGCGGCGGCGCAAATCAGACCATCCACGTCGGCGGCGGTTTTGCCCGCAGCGTCCAGTGCTGCCTGGGAGGCCCGCACGCCGATTTCGGCCATCATGGAAATCTCGGTGTCCGGACGGGGCGCAAAGCGGGGACGCATACGGGTGGGGTCGAGCACGCCTTCTTTGTCCATGACGTAGCGGCGCTGGATGCCCGACGCCTTTTCGATGAATTCGACGTTGGAGTCCGTCAGGGCGACCCGACTGCCGGCAGCGATTTCGTCGGCATACCGGGCGTTTTCCAGAGCCGCATACTGGTTGTAGGCTTCCACCAGTTCGGCGTTGCTGATGGTTTGGGGCGGCGTAAACAGGCCGGTACTGCTAATGGCAACACGGTGCATGACAGGAGTCTCGTAGAGATAGGGAATAGGGGCTGCGGCATTATCCATGCCGATCAGGCCCCAAGACCGGCACCGATGGGGCCGCAGGCAGCGCTCGCTCAGGCCAGCGCTTCGCGCACAAAATCAAGCCGGTCTTGGCCGAAAAACATGTTCTCACCCACAAAAAATGTCGGCGCGCCAAAAGCGCCGCGGGCCACCGCCTCTTCGGTGTTGGCCACCAACTGCGCCTTGACTTCGGGGTCCGCCACCAGCGCCATGAAAGGCTCGGCGCTAAAGCCCGCCGCGCCCAGCACCTCGGCCAGGACTTCGGGGGCGCCCATGTTGAGCGGTTGCACCCACATCGCGTGAAAAACCGCATCCACATAGCGCATGAGCGCCTGGGGGTCGCGCAGTTGCAGGCCCGCGGCGCCGCGCATCAGCGTGAGGGTATTGATGGGGAAATGCGGGTTGTGCGCAAAAGGCACGCCGTAGCGCTGCGCAAAACGCGCCATGTCCTGGCCCATCCAACGGCCTTTCGCGGGCACTGTCACCGGGCTGGTGTTGCCCGTGGCTTTGAAAACGCCGCCCAAGAGCATGGGGCGGTAGACGACGGTGGCACCGGTGTCCGTGGCCAGTTGCGCCAGTTGGGTATGCGCCAAATAGGTGGTGGGACTGCCAAAGTCAAAGAAAAATTCGACGGTTTTTTGCATGTTCGCTCCTGGGGGTGACGGGGACTTACCAGCTTTCCATCCAGGGACGCAGATCCAGTTCGTGCGTCCAGGCGCTGCGGGGCTGGCGGTGCAGTTGCCAATAGCTCTCGGCAATGTGGTCGGGGTTGAGGATGCCGTGCTGGTCTTTCAGGGCGTAGCGCGCCGGAAAATTCTCAGCGATGAACTGGGTGTCAATCGCGCCATCAATCACCGTGTGCGCCACATGGATGCCTTGGGGCCCGAGCTCGCGTGCCATGCTTTGCGCCAGTGCCCGCAGTGCATGCTTGGCGCCGGCAAAGGCGGAGAACCCGGCCGCGCCGCGCAAACTGGCGGTGGCCCCGGTAAAAATAATCGTACCTTGCCCGCGTTTCTGCATGGCCTTGGCGACCTCGCGGCCCATCAAAAAGCCCGACAGCGCGCCCATTTCCCAGACCTTGCGGTACACGCGCTCGGTAGTGTCCGTGACTGAGAAGCGCACATTGGCACCGATGTTGAACACCGCCACCGCGATCGGCGCGATGTCGCGCTCGATGCCCTCGACCAGTGCCACCATCTCCGCTTCGACCCGCGCGTCTGAGCCAAAGGCATGGGCCTGGCCGCCGTCGGCCTCGATTTGCGCCACCAGGGGCAAGAGCTTGTCGCGCTGGCGCCGGGTAACGCAGGCAATCAGCCCTTCACGGGCAAAACGCCGGGCAATGGCTCCACCAGTGGCGTCTCCGGCGCCCACCACCAATACCGATTGGGGGCTGCTCATGGTCAGGCTCCGGCGTAGCGTTGGCGCGCCAGGGCGGCACCCTTCGCTAGGGCCTCGAGTTTGCGCAAGGCAATGTCGCGGTTCATGGGCGCCATGCCGCAGTTGGTACAGGCAATCAGCTTCATCTTGGGTACAAACTGCAAGGCCTTGCCAATGGTATCGGCCACTTCCTCGGCCGTCTCCACCACGTCAGAGGCGACGTCAATTACCCCCACCATGACTTCTTTGCCGGAGAGCAAAGCCATCAGGTCCATGGGCACGTGGGAGTGAAAACACTCCAGACTCACCTGCTGGATACTGCTTTTTGCCAGCGCCGGAAACACTTTTTCATACTGGCGCCATTCGTGGCCCAAGGTGTTTTTCCAGTCCATGTTGGCGGCAATACCGTAGCCGTAGCAAATGTGCACAGCGGTTTTGCAGGTCAGCCCCTGGGCGGCGCGCTCCAGGGCTTGCACGCCCCAGTCGGCGGCGTCTTCCATGTAGACATTGAAAGCCGGCTCGTCAAACTGGATGATGTCCACACCATCGGCCTGCAGTGCCAGAGCCTCCTGGTTCAGCAGTTCGGCAAAAGCGAAAGCCATTTTGATCTTGCCCTCGCGACCGCCGCCATAAAAGCGGTCAGCTACCGTGTCAACAATCGTCATCGGGCCGGGCAGGGTGAATTTGAGGGTGCGCTGGGTATGGGCGCGGGCAATGCGGGCCTCGAGGGCGTGGACCCGGCCCTTGAGCCGGAGCGGTCCCACCACCTGCGGCACCTGTGCGTCGTAGCGGTTGTTGCGGATACCCATGGTGACTTTGTTTTCGAAGTCAATGCCTTCCACCTGCTCCAGAAAACCATGCACAAAATGCTGGCGTGCCTGTTCGCCGTCGCCAATCACGTCCAGGCCCAAGTCTTCCTGGGTTTTGACCCAGAGCAGGGTGGCGTCGGATTTGGCCTCCAGCAGGGCGGCACCTTCGGCTTTCCATTGCGGCCAGAGTTTTTGGGTTTCGGCCAGCCAGGCGGGTTTGGGCAGGCTGCCCGCAATTGCGGTGGGGAACATGGTGCTTGTCTCCAGCTTGTTTTGGGTTTTTACCGCGCCGGTCTGTGCCAGCTTTGGATCGGGATGGGGACGCCCGGCGCCCCCGTGTTCTGCTTAGGGATTGCCCAAGAAGTCGCGCTTGCCAATCTCCACGCCATTGTGGCGCAGGATGGCAAAGGCGGTTGTCACATGAAAATACACATTGGGCATGGCATGGCCGAGCAAAAACTGCATGCCTTTGTAATGCGTTTCCTTGTCGCCGCGCTTGGTGATGATGTCTTTGTCTTCGGTGCCGTCAATCTGCGCGGGGGTGAAGCTTTGCACAAAGGCCACGGTCTTGGCCACGCGGGCCTTGAGTTCTTCGAAAGTGCGCTCGTTGTCTTCATAGGCGGGAATTTCGACCCCAGCCAGGCGTGCCATCACGCCCTTGGCGGTGTCACTGGCAATTTGCACCTGGCGGCGAAAGCTCAGCATGTCGGGGTAAAGGCGAAAGTCGATCAGGGCGGCGGGGTCGATCTTTTTGGCCTCGACGTGGGCTTGCGCCTTGTCCAAAATGTTGATCAGGTTGTTCAGGCTGTTGACCAAGCGTGGCACGCTGGCTTGGTACATGGAAATCGTCATGGTCGGGCTTTCGGGTGAGTTAGGCGCGCAAAACCGGCGCGCGAGCATCTTATCTGCGTGGTGGGCGGTCAGAATATTTGCCGGTCTTTGGGCGTGCGCTGACGTATGCTTCGGCTCCTGACCCGTGTGATGAAGGAAGCCCGCACCATGAACGCTCCAGCCAGACCGCATTCTTTGACGCCCGAGCTCGCCCTGCGAGAAGTGCCGCAGGTACTGCTTGACGCGCTGAATGCGCACTTTGGCAGCCGCTGCGCCACGGGTCTGGCGGTGCGCGAGCAGCACGGGCGCGACGAATCGGTGTTTGATGTGCCGCCGCCCGCTGTGGTGGTATTTGCCGAATCCACAGCCGATGTGGTGGCGGCCGTGGCGCTGGCGGCGCAATACCGCGTGCCGGTCATTCCGTTTGGTGTGGGCTCGTCTTTGGAGGGCCATCTGCTCGCCGTTCAAGGCGGTATCAGCATTGACCTGGGGCGCATGAACCACATCGTGGCAATCCACCCCGAAGACCTGACGGTGACCGTGCAGCCGGGTGTCACACGCAAGCAGCTCAATGAGGCGCTGAAGAGCAGCGGCCTGTTTTTCCCGATTGACCCAGGGGCCGACGCGTCGCTGGGCGGCATGAGCGCCACCCGTGCCAGCGGCACCAACGCGGTGCGCTACGGCACCATGCGCGACAACGTGCTGGGTTTGGAAGTCGTAACTGCCAGCGGCGAAGTCATCCGCACTGGCACCCGTGCCCGCAAATCGTCGGCCGGCTATGACCTGACGCGCCTGATGGTGGGCAGCGAGGGCACGCTAGGCGTGATGACTGAAATCACCCTCAAGGTTTACCCGTTGCCTGAGGCGGTAATGGCGGCCACCTGTGCCTTTTCTACGCTGGCTGACGCCGTTAACACCACGATAGCCATCATTCAGATGGGCGTCCCCATTGCGCGCTGCGAGCTGCTTGACGGCAACACGGTGCGCATGGTCAACCAGCATTCCAAGCTCGGGTTGGCCGAGGTGCCGATGATGCTGATGGAGTTTCACGGTTCGCCGGCCGGCGTGCAAGAACAGATCGCCATGGTACAAGACATCGTGAATGACAACCAGGGCCACGGCTTTTCATGGGCCAGCACGCCCGAAGAACGCACCCGCCTGTGGACCGCGCGTCACAACGCCTACTTTGCCGGCGTGCAGTCGCGCCCCGGCTGCCGCTGCGTTACCACCGACACCTGTGTGCCCATTTCCAAACTGGCGGACGCCTTGCTTGAATCAGTGGACGAGGCAAATGCGGCGGGCATTCCCTACTTTATGGTGGGCCACGTGGGAGACGGCAATTTCCACATGGGCTATTTGATTGACCCCAACAGCGCCACGGAGCGTGAAACGGCCGAACACCTCAACGGCAAGCTGGTGGCGCGCGCGCTGCGCTTGGGGGGCACCTGCACCGGCGAACACGGCATTGGCTTGCACAAAATGGATTTTTTGCTGACGGAGGTCGGCACCGGTTCGGTGGCCATGATGCGCGCCATCAAAATTGCGCTCGACCCGCACAACATCTTGAATCCGGGCAAGATTTTTTCTCTTTAGCCGTTGGGCCTGTTGCGGCTGCGCACGCCCCAGCGCGACTTTTGCGCGGCCGCACGGTCTTAAGCTGCCCCTGATTTATGGCACATTAAAGCCATGCCTCACTCATCGAATTACCCCACTCTGGAAGACGCCATTGGCAAAACCCCGCTCGTTGCACTGCAGCGCATCGGGGCAGCTGACCACTCCCACCGCAACAATGTTGTACTCGGCAAGCTCGAGGGCAACAACCCGGCCGGATCGGTGAAAGACCGCCCGGCGCTCTCGATGATCCAGCGCGCCCAGGAGCGCGGCGACATTGCCCCCGGAGACACCCTGATCGAAGCCACCTCGGGCAACACCGGTATTGCGCTTGCCATGGCTGCGGCCATCAAGGGCTACCGCATGGTGCTCATCATGCCCGAGGACTTGTCGATTGAGCGGGTGCAAACCATGAAGGCTTTTGGCGCGGAGCTCATCCTCACGCCCAAGAGTGGTGGTATGGAGTACGCCCGCGATCTGGCAGAAAAAATGCAGGCCGAGGGCAAGGGCAGGGTGTTGGACCAGTTTGCCAACCAGGACAACCCGCGCGTGCACTATGAGACCACTGGCCCCGAAATCTGGGCCGACACCCAGGGGCGCGTCACCCATTTTGTGAGTGCCATGGGCACCACGGGCACCATTACCGGCGTGGCGCGCTACCTGAAAGAAAAGAACCCGGCCGTCCGCATCATCGGCGCCCAGCCCTCTGAGGGCTCGCGTATTCCGGGGATTCGCAAATGGGCTCCCGCCTATTTGCCCAAGATTTATGACCCTGCAAACGTCGACGAGTTGCGCTATGTGAGCCAGACCGACGCCGAAGACATGTGCCGGCGTATGGCGCGGGAAGAAGGTATCTTTGCCGGCATTTCAGCGGCCGGCGCCTGCTGGGTGGCGCAACAGATTGCCAGTGAGGTGCAAGATGCCACCATCGTTTTCATTGTCTGCGACCGGGGTGACCGCTACTTGTCCACTGGCGTTTTCCCGGCCTGAGCCATTGATTTTGAACCGATTGGACGATTGACTGCCCATGAGCCACGCTTTTAAATTTTGTCCCCAGTGCGCCACGCCACTGGCCCTGATCAGCCAGATGGAAGACGGTGGCGACAAGGTGCGATTGCGCTGCACCGCCTGCGACTACACCCACTGGAACAATCCGACACCGGTGCTGGCCGGCATTGTGGAGGTGAACGGCCAGATCCTGCTGGCCCGCAACGCTGCCTGGCCTGGCAAGATGTACGCGCTGATTACCGGCTTTATGGAGGCGGGCGAGACACCCCAAGAAGGCATTGCCCGCGAAATTGCCGAAGAAACCAATTTGGTCACCGATGCCCTGACCCTGGTCGGCGTGTACGACTTTCAGCGCATGAACCAAATCATCATCGCCTACCACGCCGTCTGCCACGGCGAGGTGCGCCTGTCGCCTGAGCTGGTGGATTACCGCATGTACGCGCCGCAAGACCTGAAATGCTGGCCCGCAGGTACGGGATACGCGCTGGCCGATTGGCTGACCTCGCGCGGTTACAAGCCCGAGTTTGTGGAGTGGCCCAAGCGCGATGCGCCCGTGGTCCAGTCCAGTTAAACCGAAAGATCGCCCTATGTCTGCCGACTACACCGTTAACGTCGAACTCGACACCCGTGGCCTGAATTGCCCGCTGCCCATCCTGAAGGCCAAGCGGGCGCTGACCGGCATGGAAAGTGGCCAAGTGCTTAAAGTGGTGGCCACCGACGCAGGCTCGATCCGCGACTTCCAGGCCTTTGCCAAACAGACGGGCAACACACTGCTAGACCAGCAAACGCTGGGGCAGGAGTTTGTGCACGTGATGCGCCGGCGCTAGGTCTGAGCCCAGAACTGCGACTGGGCTCCAGTCTGCCAGCGGACAGGCTTAAGCCAACCGCTGCAACTGCTCACGTACTTTGGTCAGCGTATCGCCAAATTCCGCCACCCGCTGGTGCGATTGCGCAATTACTTCCGGCGGCGCTTTGGCAACAAAGGCTTCGTTGCCGAGCTTGGCCGTGGCCTTGGCAATTTCGCCTTCCAAGCGTGCTATTTCTTTGCCCAGGCGCAGCTTCTCGGCGGCCACGTCAATTTCCATAAAGAGGCACATACGTGCGTCGCCCACCACGGCTACGGGCGCGGATTGCGCGGCGCTTTGCCAGTCGGCTTCGTCATCGAATAGCTTGACCTCGGCCAGCTTGGCAAGTGCCTGCAACACCGGCGCGCTACTGGTCCAGAACTCGGCGTCGGTGGCGTTGCCTGCCAGCACGTACAAGGGCAGGCGGGTAGAGGGCGGCACCTTCATTTCACCGCGAAGGTTGCGGCAGGCGTCCACCAGCAGTTTGAGGCGGGCGACCTGGGCTTCGGCCACCGGGTCGATGCGCTCGGGCTGACTCAGCGGGTAGGCCGCAATCGCCACCGATGGGCCACTGCGTCCGGCCACGGGGGCCACTTTCTGCCACAGCTCTTCGGTAATGAAGGGAATCACCGGGTGGGCCAAGCGAAGAATCGTCTCCAGCGTGCGGATCAGGGTGCGCCGGGTGGCGCGCTGCTGGGATTCATTGCCGGTGTTGATTTGAACCTTGGCGATTTCAAGGTACCAGTCGCAGAACTCGTTCCAGACAAAGTCGTAAATCGTGTTGGCGACGTTGTCCAGGCGGTAGTCGGTGAATCCTTTGGCGACATCGGCCTCGACCCGTTGCAGCGCGGAAGCAATCCACCGGTCCGCCTGACTGAAGGTCAAATAGCCGTGGAGCGGGCCGGCCGCGACCGGCGCACCCGCGGCGTCGGTGCCGGGGGCAGCGCACTCCACTTTGGTGTGCTCGCGCAAACCACAATCCTGGCCCTCGCAGTTCATCAGTACAAAGCGGCTCGCATTCCAAAGCTTGTTGCAGAAGTTGCGATAGCCTTCGCAGCGCTTGGAGTCGAAGTTGATGCTGCGGCCCAAGCTGGCCAGCGCGGCAAAGGTAAAGCGCAGCGCGTCGGCTCCGTAGGCAGGAATACCTTCAGGGAACTCTTTTTGTGTGTTTTTTCGCACCTGGGGTGCGGTTTCCGGCTTGCGCAGGCCTTGGCTGCGTTTGTCCAGCAGCGGCTCCAGTGCAATGCCGTCAATCAAATCCACCGGGTCCAGCACATTGCCCTCGGATTTGCTCATTTTTTTGCCTTGGGCGTCCCGCACCAGGCCGTGGATGTACACGTGCTTGAACGGCACCCGACCGGTAAAGTGGGTCGTCATCATGATCATCCGGGCCACCCAGAAGAAGATGATGTCGTATCCGGTGACCAGCACGCTGCTGGGCAGGTACAGGTCGTAGTCTGGCGTCTTTTCGGGCCAGCCCATGGTGCTGAACGGTACCAGCGCGCTGGAATACCAGGTGTCGAGCACGTCTTCGTCGCGACGCAGCGTTTTGCCGGGTGCCTGGGCTTGGGCGTCGGCCTCGTTGCGTGCCACATAGACACGGCCGTCTTCGTCGTACCAGGCCGGAATCTGATGCCCCCACCAAAGTTGGCGGCTGATACACCAGTCCTGGATGTTGTTCATCCATTGGTTGTAGGTGTTGACCCAGTTCTCAGGAACAAAGGTCACTTCGCCGCTTTGGACGGCGTCGATGGCTTTTTGGGCGATGGATTTGCCGGTCGGGTCCTGATCGGACACTTTGGTCATGGCTACGAACCACTGGTCCGTGAGCATGGGCTCTACGACCTGGCCGGTGCGGGCGCAAATCGGCAGCATCAGCTTGTGGGGTTTGACTTCGAGCAACAGGCCCTCTTTTTCCAGATCGGCCAGCAGTGCTTTGCGTGCCTCAAAACGGTCCATCCCCTGGTAATGCACCGGGCCGTTATGGTTGACCTTGGCATCCAGGGTGAAGATGGTTATCAGCGGCAGGCCATGGCGCTGGGCGCAGGCGTAGTCATTGAAGTCGTGCGCGCCGGTGATCTTGACGCAGCCCGAGCCAAAGGCGCGGTCCACAAAGTCGTCCGCGATGATGGGGATCTTGCGGTTGCACAGAGGCAGGTCCACCATTTTTCCGAGCAGGTGAATGTAGCGATCATCTTCGGGGTGGACGGCCAGCGCGCCGTCGGCCATCATGGTCTCGGGGCGGGTGGTGGCAATCGTCATGCCCTTGCTCAGCACGCCGTCAATCAGCTGCGGTCCGTCCGAGAACGGATACAGGATGTAGTGCATCTTGCCCTCAGACTCGGTGCTCTCCACTTCCAGATCGCTCACGGCGCTTTGCAAGACCGGGTCCCAATTCACCAAGCGCTTGCCACGGTAGATCAAGCCCTGTTCGTACAGCCGCACAAAGGTTTCAGTCACCGTTTTGGACAGCTTGGGGTCCATGGTGAAGTATTCACGGCTCCAGTCCACGCTGTCGCCCATGCGGCGCATCTGGGTGGTGATCGTGTTGCCGGATTGTTCTTTCCACTCCCAGACTTTGGCGACAAAGTTCCTGCGTGCCTCAGCGGGTGTGGGGCCCATGTCGTGCCGGCTGATCCCTTGGGCCTGCAGTTGGCGCTCCACCACAATTTGGGTGGCAATGCCTGCATGGTCGGTCCCTGGAATCCAGGCAGTGTTGGCGCCTGCCATGCGGTGGTAGCGGGTCAGGCTGTCCATGATGGTCTGGTTGAACGCATGGCCCATGTGCAGTGTGCCGGTCACATTGGGGGGCGGCAGCTGGATCGAAAACGCCGCTTGCCCGGCTTCTGGCTCCCCGGTTCCGCGGTAGCCCGCCAGTCCGTAGCCCCGTTTTTCCCATTCCGGGCCCCAATGGGCCTCGAGCGCTGCCGGCTCAAACGATTTGGACAGGGAGTTCAGACCAGGCTGGTCTGGGGTGTGCGCGGTGGCGTTGCTCATGGGGGTTGGGGGCTCGTAACGGCGGCACCAGGGCGGCCGTGGAATTGCAGGAAGAAAACGGGGATTTTAACGAGTGCCGCTGGCGGCAAACCGTGCTGCCATGGGGGGACAAGCCGTTGTCGATAACATGTTGGCATGACCGATACCGATTCCAACGTTGTCCCCCGCAATCCGCTGGGGTTCGCCAAACTCGCGCCACCTTATTTGCGATTTGTGTTGCCGTTTTTTTTGTCGATCATCATGACCTGCGTGGTGTCGTTCATCAGCACGCTCCGCAGTGCGGGGTTAACGAACGGATTTTGGGTACTCTGGCTCGGATCCTGGGGCATTTCGTGGCTGTTTGCCTATCCGACCATGGTGTTGGTGTTGCCCTCCGTTCGGCGGATCGCTGGGGCGTTTGTCCGAAGCGAGTGAGCGGGGTTCGCTAGATCCCGAATTTGGGCGTTACACCCTTTACGCTCAAACTTTGGGCAATGGTGCCGATACTTCTAAGGCAACTCTATGAACTACCCGCCCATGTCAATGACGCTTTCCCCCGCGAACACGCCCCACGTTGGGCGGGAGGAAGCTGCGCCTCGCCCCTCTTTCGCGCCGCCGGCGGCGCCCAGGGCGTCGGCATCGCAGACGGTCGAGCGCGCGCCAGAGCCCAAACGCGTTGAGGCGCCGGTCGCATCGGCATCTTTGAACATGAGTTTTCAAGTCGGGAGTTCCCAAAGTGGACTGACCTTGCGGCTGACCGACTCGGTGTCTGGCGAGGTGGTCCGCGAAATCAAGCTCGAAAGTGAAGCTGGCCCAGAAGGCACCAAACGTGCACTGCAGGGTCAAATCGTCGACCTTCGCGCCTGATGCCCGTGCCTGCAGGCCTAAACCCCGGCCTTAGCTTGCTGGGTCCGTGAGGCGGGATGCGGGATTCTGGATAATGCCGGGATGCTTTTTCTTCTTTCCCCCGCCAAGTCCCTGGACTACGAATCTTCCCTGAAGGGTCAGGCGTCCACTGCGCCACTGTTTGTCAAGCAGTCCAAAGCCCTGATTGACGTGCTCAGGACCCACTCACCCCAGGACATTGCCCGGCTGATGGACTTGAGCGACGCGCTTTCCGGTCTGAACGTGGCGCGCTACCAGGCGTGGTCGAGCCGTGCGACCCCCAAGAACGCCCGCCAGGCTTTGCTTGCCTTTGACGGTGATGTCTATGACGGCTTGCAGGCGCGCACCCTGGAGGACGATGCTTTGGCCTGGGCGCAGGACCATGTGTGTATTTTGAGTGGCCTTTACGGTGTGCTGCGCCCGCTGGATCTGATGCAGCCTTATCGGCTGGAGATGGGCACAGCGCTCAGCACAGCCCAAGGAAAAAACCTTTACGAATTCTGGGGCTCACAAATCAGCGACTACCTGAACCGCCGTTTGCGTGTGGACAACAGCCCGGTGGTGGTGAACTTGGCCTCGCAGGAGTATTTCAAATCCGTCCAGCTGAGCGCCCTCAAGGCGCCCGTTGTGGAGTGTGTATTCCAGGAAAAACGCAATGAAGAGTACAAAATTATCAGTTTTTCGGCCAAACGGGCCCGGGGAATGATGGCTCGGTTTGCCATTGATCAGCGTTTGAACCATCCTGAACAGTTGCGCGGATTCGACGCCGACGGGTATTCGTGGTGCGCTGCCGCGTCCAGCCCCCAGCGTCTGGTGTTCCGCCGCGAAGCGCCGGGAGCAGCCGCATGAACAACCTTCCGGAACAGTCACCTCTGGGCAAAGCCGCGCGGTATGCGGACCAATACGACGCATCGCTGCTTTTCCCGATTGCGCGCGCGCCAAAACGCGCCGAATTGGGGCTGGACAGCGCACCGCCGTTTTTTGGCGCTGATATGTGGAGCGCGTTTGAGCTCAGCTGGCTCAATCTCCGCGGCAAGCCCCAGGTGGCTATTGCGCACTTTACGGTGCCCTGTGAGTCGCCCAACATCATCGAAAGCAAGTCTTTCAAGCTGTACCTGAACAGTTTTAATAACACCCGCTTTGCCACCGCCGCCGAGGTGGCCGAGCGTTTGCGCACCGATGTCAACGAAGCCCTCTGGCGCGGCGCTGGACAAAAAGGGACCGCAGGCCTGCGCCTGCTGGGTCCGGAGCTGTTTGATCGCGAGCCGGTTTATGAGCTCGATGGCCTGAATTTGGATCGTCTGGAGGTGGAGTGCAGCCGCTACACCCCGGCGCCGGACTTGTTGCACACCGTGGAGACGGCGCAGAAAGAGGGGCCCGTGTCGGAAGTGCTGGTCAGCAATTTGCTCAAAAGCAACTGCCTGGTGACCGGGCAGCCCGACTGGGCGAGCGTACAAATCAGTTA
This sequence comes from Rhodoferax sp., assembly GCA_029866205.1. Taxonomy (GTDB): domain Bacteria; phylum Pseudomonadota; class Gammaproteobacteria; order Burkholderiales; family Burkholderiaceae_C; genus Allorhodoferax. Next base: position 71,334 of record JARWZT010000019.1, on the reverse strand, counting down.
CACCGGCGCGCAAATTGACCAAGAAAGCCTGTTGCAGTACCTGGTGAGTTTTCGCAACCACGACGAATTTCACGAGCAGTGCGTGGAACGTATCTTTATGGACGTCTGGACCCGCTGCAAACCGCTCAAGCTCACCGTCTACGCCCGCTATACCCGCCGGGGCGGGCTGGACATCAATCCGTTTCGTACCAGCCATCCCCAGCAACTCCCGGCCAACACCCGGACTGCTCGGCAGTAACCGTTTTTTGGGAAAGCACCATGACCGCTCGGCTCGCCACTGTCGACATCAGCAGCTTGTTCGATACCGCCGCCACCGACCCATCTCGTGTTGCGTGCCGCGAGGCCTTGCACCAGGCCTTGCGCGACACCGGATTTGCGGTGTTGCAGGGCACGGGGGTTGCGCCCGAGGTGCTGGAAAACATGCGCCAAGCCGTCAAAGCGGTTTTTGATGCGCCGCGCAGCCGCTACCAAGGCTGGATGGTCGACAAAAACAACTACCGGGGCTATGTGCCGCTGGCCTATTTCACGCCAAACGCGGGCGGTGCCCGAGCCGACCAGTACGAGGCTTGGAAATTGCACTGGGAAGTGGACGCAAAAGACCCTATCTGCGAAGCCAGTGCGCTGTATGGCCCCAACCGCTGGCCGCCATTGGACTTTGACGTGCGCAGCGCCGTGCAAGCCTATTGGGCCGAGATGACGCGTGTCAACGATGCCATTCTGAAAGCCCTGTGTGAGGCCCTGGGGATCGACCCCGCCGTGGTGTTGGCCATGATGGAGCGTCCACTGACCAACATGACTTTGCTCAATTACCCGCCGGGCAGGCCCCATGACGACAGTTGGGGCATTCATCCCCACAAGGATTTCAATTTTTTGACCCTGCTGGCGCACGACCCGGTGGGTGGCCTGGAGGTGCGCACGCAAGAGGGTGCCTGGATTGAGGCCCAGTGTGCCGAGCAGGAGTACGTGCTCAATGTGGGTGACATGCTGGAGTTGCTTACGGGTGGGCGCCTGGTGTCCACACCGCACCGGGTGACCAACCGCAGTGCGCGCCAACGGCAGTCTTTCCCCTATTTTTCGGTGCCACGGTTTGACGTACTGGTGGCGCCCCTGTTGCCTCCCGTACCAGGTTTTCAACGCAGCCCTTTGCAGTCCGGCGCGGCCAGCCATGACATCTGGTACTCCAACTGGCCCGACGAGGCCGTGACTGACGCGGCGATCGACCTGGGGAATTACGCCGACTGAGTGGGGCTGCGGTGCCCGCCCAAGCCCCTTAAAATCGGACGCGCTGGCGGTCTCCAACGCTTTGCTCCCGAAATTTCTTGCCCTTTACTGAAACGGATTTGCGCGTGCCCAACCTCCGAGCGAGTTTTGCCGTTGACAGTGATCGCCTCAAAAGCTTTGGCATCATCGACCCCCGCTCTGCGCATACGCTGGAGATTTTCAGATCCGGGCTGCTGACCAGTGACGAACGGCTCTACTTGAGTCTGTGGGGCTCGCCGCTGTTGAGTTCAATTTCCTTTGAGCCCAAGCGCAAGATCATTGCGGCGGGCGAGATCGTGGACCAGGCGTACCTGATCGTGAGCGGCACCCTGGTCGGCACAGAGGGCGACGACATCTACCGTTTTGGGCCGGGCTCCGTGTTGGGATTGGCCGAAGGAATCGTGAACAAACCCAGCAAGTACAGCGTCATTACCGTCACCGCCGTGCAGGCCCGGGTGATTCCCTTGCACCGCATTGACGCTATCGTCGCCAAACTGCCGCTCGAAGTGCGCTCGATTTTGCAGACCATCATCAAACGCACCCTGGCGTTGGCCGAACCGGGCAAAACGGCTTGAAGGATTCCATGTGAGCAACTTTATAACCCGGTCTTTTGAGGACGGCGCGCTGATCTTCAGCGCGGGTGATGTTGCCCACCATCTGTATTTCATCCAGGCCGGTACCGTTGAAATGCTCAATGCCCAAGGTGCCGTCTTTGCCGAGGTGACGCAAGGCCAGACTTTTGGAGAAGCGGCGATTTTGCAGGGTGGCATACGTTCTGCGACCGTGCGTGCCAAGGGGGCGGTGAGTTGTACGCTGATGGGCGCCACAGAGGCCTGTGAGATGCTGCAAACCTATTCGCCCCTGCTGGTCACGATCGTCGAAGCGCTTTTGCTTCAGCAAAGCATGCAAAACACCATGCGCCATGGTTGAAGTGTCGGCGCCGTGGTGACTGTCAACCCCATCTTTTTGAGCAAACAGGCGGGCAATGCGTCGGCGTGTTTGGATGCATCGCTGCGATTTTTGCGTCAATCGTGGGGCGCGCAGTGGGTTGGCCTGGGCTTTGTAGTGGACGCCTGTTCCCGTTTTCTCGACTTGAAAAGCGAAGCCCAGACCGACGTCAGCGCACGCCTGTTGGCTGCCGCGCAGCAGGTGGCGGATCGCATCGAGGCCGAATGCAGCCAACACCAGAGCCAGGGCCAGAGTGCGCACTTTCGTGAGCCCAGATACCACAATCGACTGCATTTTTCCGATTCACTGACCACCCTCGCTCTGCAGGTTTCGATCGAGAGCGCACACACCGGCCTGCATGATCCTGCCTGGAAGGCCGCGATGTTGTTGATTGCCGTAGCCCATGACCTGCACCATCCGGGGCGCGTCAATACGGTGGCGGCTGAGATTGAGCGCCACTCCTTCAATGCCTTGCAGCCCCATCTCGCGCAGTGCGGTGTTCCGACGCCGTGGATCGATCGCATTGAAGCGGTGATCTTGCGTTCGGATTTTTCTGCGGTGGCGGACAACCACCAGCGCGTTGCGGGCCAGGCCTTCGCATGGAATACCGACTGGGCCACGGTGCTGCTGAACGAGGCAGACATCATGACCAGCGCCAGTGCCGAATTTGGTCCAGATCTGAGCCGTGCGCTGGCAGACGAGTGGGAGCGGATTCAGTTTCCGGCGCACCGCTCCGTGGCCACGCCCCAGGGACGCCGTGCTTTTTTGGAAAGCATCCAGTTCAGCAGCTATTCCGCCGGTGTGCTGGGGGCCGCTGAAAAGGTTCGTGCCCAGCTCGCAAGCCTTTAGCCCAGTTCCTGAAACGAGGTCAGGGCGGCCAGCGGTGGGTAGTCTCCGCCCCGCTTGGCCTTCATGGCGGTGACCGCTTCGGCCACGTGGCGGTTGCTCCAGATGGCTGCCTGCAGCCAACCCATTTGTGAAAGGGACTCGTCCACCGTGTGGTCGCGCGCGTAATGAACGGCCTGCTTGGTGCCCCAAATGGCAATGGGTGGCTTGCTGGCGATTTCGCGGGCGCACTGCATGGCGGCTGCGAGGGCGGCCTCGGGCGTGGGCAAAACGGCATTGACCAGGCCATAGTGCAGCGCCTGCTCGGCACCCAAGCGCCGACCGGTGTAAGCCAGCTCTTTGACGACCGCCAGTGGAATCAGCTTGGGCAGGCGCTGCAGCGTGCCTACGTCGGCCACCATACCAATGTTGATCTCCTGGATGCAGAAAAACGCCTCCGCCGAGGCATAGCGCACACAGCACGCCGTGACCATGTCCACCGCGCCGCCAATGCAGCCACCCTGCAGGGCGGCGATGACCGGAATACGCAACTTTTCGAGCTTGGTGAACGTGGCCTGCATTTCGGTGAGGGAGTCGAACATGGCGGCGCGCCCCTCGGGGCTTTGGTCGTCCATCTGGATGGCGCCCGCAAAGGTCTCCAGCGCCATGCCTGCGCTGAAGTGTTTGCCGGTGCTGCTGATGACCAGCACCCGCGCCTCGTTGCCTTGGTGCAGCTGGGTGAGCACACTGTCCAGCTCACGCCAAAACACCGGGCCCATGGTGTTGAGGGTGTCGGGCTGGCGCAGCACCAAGTGGGCGATATGGTCTTCAGTCGTCAGGGAAAAGCAGTGCATTGGGCTCATGGGGCAGGGTCTCCTTTGGTTTGGAAAGTAGCTTAGCGTCTTGCGCGGCCAGCAGCGAGCCCACCCTGACGCCCAAGAGACGCAAGCGCTTGCTCAGTGGTGCACGCTTGAGGCACTGACCGGCGGCTGCGCGGATAGCCGCAGCGTCGTCGGTGTAGTGGGGCAGGGTGTGGTCTCGGGTCAGGGTTGAAAAATCGTCAAAACGCAGTTTTATGCCAATGGTTTTTCCCACATAGCCCTTGCGCTGCAGGTCCGCAGCCACTTGTTCGCACAGGCGCGTGAACACCGAACCGAGCTCGGTGCGGTCGCGCACGGCGTGCAGGTCGCGGTCAAACGTGGTTTCGCGGCTCATGCTGACCGGCTCACTGCTGGTGACCACAGGACGGTCGTCGCGCCCCCAGGCCGCGTCGTGCAGCCAGGCACCGGTCTTGCCCCCAAAAGTGGCGATCAGCCAGGCGACGTCGCGCGCGGCGAGTTGTCCGATGGTGTGAATGCCGTGGGCTTGTAACTTTTCGTCGGACTTGGGGCCGACGCCGTTGATCTTGCGGCAGGCCAGCGGCCACACCATGGGTTGCAGGTCTTCTTCCAGCACCACCGAGATGCCGTTGGGTTTGTTGAACTCACTGGCCATCTTGGCAAGCAGCTTATTGGGCGCCACACCGACCGAACAGGTCAGGCCGGTGTCGTCATAAATTGCTTTCTGAATCAGCCGCGCCAGTACCCGTCCGCCCTCACGTTGTCCGCCTGGGACCTCGGTAAAGTCGATGTACACCTCGTCCACCCCCCGGTTTTCCATGACGGGCGCGATGTCGGCAATGATGGACTTGAAGCGCTGCGAATAGTGCCGGTACTGCGCAAAGTCAACCGGCAGCAATACGGCCTGGGGGCAGAGCTTGGCTGCCTTCATGAGCCCCATGGCTGAGCCCACGCCAAACTGGCGGGCGGCATAGGTGGCGGTGGTAATGACGCCGCGTCCGGTGTAGCCCGCCAGCCTCGGGAAAAAGTCCAAAGGAATGGCGGCCAGGTCGTTTTGGGTCCAGCTTTGGTCGGGATAGGCCTGTGCCAGTCGGCCGAGTAGGTCGTCTTCTTGGCGCCTGCCACCGCCGATGACGACCGGCAAGCCCTTGAGCTGGGGGTAGCGCAGCAACTCCACGGACGCGTAAAACGCATCCATGTCCAGGTGCGCGATGCGACGAATCGGCTCCGACTGCACGCTGCTCGCCCCGCACCCCGAACCTAGACCGGAAAGGTGCCGGGCAGCAAAATGCTTTTGTCCACCGTCTGTATATCGGTGCGCCCACAAAACGCCATGGTGATGTCGAGTTCTTTGTGAATGATCTCGAGCGCTTTGGTGACACCCGCCTGGCCCATGGCGCCAAGGCCGTAGACCATGGCGCGGCCAATCAGCGTACCGCGCGCACCCAAGGCCCAGGCCTTGAGCACGTCTTGGCCAGAGCGGATGCCGCCGTCCATCCACACCTCGATCTGGGAGCCTACGGCCCCCACAATGGCGGGCAGGGCCTCAATACTGGACTGCGCACCATCGAGTTGCCTTCCCCCGTGGTTGCTCACCACGATGGCGTCGGCACCGCTTTGCACCGCCAGTTTGGCGTCTTCCACGTCCTGGATACCTTTGAGGATGAGCTTGCCGCCCCATTGCTGCTTGACCCAGGCCACATCGGCCCACGACAGACGGGGGTCAAACTGCTCATTCGTCCACGACGCCAGCGAACGCATATTGCTCACGCCCTTCACGTGTCCGACCAGATTGCCAAAGGTGTGGCGACGCGTACCCGCCATGCCCCAGCACCACCGCGGCTTGGTCATCAGATTGAGAATGTTGGTAAGGGTCGGACTGGGTGGGGCGGTCAGGCCATTTTTCAGGTCTTTGTGGCGCTGGCCGATCACCTGCAAATCCAGTGTCAGCACCAGTGCACTGCAGCCCGCCTTGCGGGTTCGCTCAATCATGTCCACCATGGCTTGGCGGTCGCGCATCATGTAGAGCTGGTACCAAAAGGGGGACTGGGTGTGGGCGGCTACGTCTTCAATCGAGCAAATGCTCATGGTGGAAAGAATGAAGGGGATGCCAAACTTTTCTGCTGCCTTGGCGGCCTTGATCTCACCATCGGCGCATTGCATACCGGTCAGGCCCACAGGCGCGATTGCCACGGGCATCTTGACTTTGGTGCCGACCATGGTGGTGGCAAGGCTGCGGTTTTCCATGTTGACTGCAACCCGCTGGCGCAGCTTGATTTTCTGGAAGTCTTGTGAATTGGCGCGGTAAGTACCCTCGGTCCAGCTGCCGGAGTCGGCGTAGTCGTAAAACATGCGGGGCACCCGTTTTTCGGCCAAAACGCGCAAGTCTTCAATATTGGTGATCACAGCCATGGAGGTATCTCGCTTAGGATTGTCAAAAAGAGCATGGTAGCGCGCCCCTCGGTGGGGGCGGCGTGAAACCCGACAATCCCAGCCTGAAATTTATTGCTTTGCCACGCGGTGAAACGTCTAGCCGTGGCTAACACTTCCGCAGCCCGAGACCGTTACGTTACGAACAGCGGCCGGGTTGGCCAGGGTTTCTGTGGCGCTGTCAAACCCGACCGACTGCAGGTGCTGGGCCAAGCCGGCGTCCATACTGGTTGCGTGTTGATCAAACCACTCGGCCAGCGCCTCACCCATGCGGTTGATGATGTCCGCCTCGCCTTTTTGGTAGTGCTGTACCACCGCTTGCATGGTCTCAAGGATCATGGCGTGCTGGTCGGTGTGGCAATTGCTGGCGGTGAAGCCCGTGGCCTGCATCCAACGGTCTTCTTGAGCAAAATGGGCTACGGTATGGGCAATAAATTCTTGGTATAGCGGTAACTGCTCTGACACTGGCGTGGCGAGCAACGCGCCGAGCTGATCGGCAAACTCCCGGTGCGTCTCGTCCATGCGGGCGTCACCGGTGAGCAAGCTGTCCGACCATTGGTAAGTAGCGTCTTGCGCATGGATGGAGTCGGCTTCGGCGGTTGAGACAGCGTTCATGGAAGGTCAAAAAAGGGATGGTGGTCACAGGAGTTTACGCAACTTATCCTCTTCCGGGGGCGGGCCACCCGGAGAGGTGCTGCCGACCGCAGGGCAAAGAAAAAGCCGCATTGTCGTAAAACAATGCGGCTTTGTCAGTGGTGCCCGGGGCCGGACTCGAACCGGCACGCCTTGCGGCGGGGGATTTTGAGTCCCCTGAGTCTACCAATTTCACCACCCGGGCGGGTATTTGCGAAGTTACAAATTATGGCACATTATTGGGATGATTTATCCAACCATTGAAGATGCCATCGGCAAACCCCCTTGGTGGCTTTGCAGCACTTTGGTGATACCGATTCGGCAGCGCGTGGGAATGTGATTTTGGGCAAGCTGGAGGGTGATAACTCGGCTGGTTCCGTGAAGGACAGGTCAGCTTTGCCCATGATCCGCCGGGCGGCGTGAAGCGACGATGCATATGCTTAAAGGACACCCTTCGATATTTCAGTAAAAAGAGAAAAAATGTGCAAATTTCCCCAAAATGTTGTGAACACTAACAAGGCAAAGTGCATAAAAATTCGTTTCTTCCGAATGGTGCTTGGTTGCTTGCTTTTTCCTTCGCTCGCATTGTTTGCCTCATGCGGGGGTCAGCGTGACTTTGACAGCGGTGACGCATCAGAGCCCAAGTACCTGGTAGGCGGCACTTTCTCTGGGGTCAGCCCCACGGCCACCGACAGCGCAAACAAAAACGCCTGCGGCCAGTCCCCCTTGCTGAATCCGTTTACCAGAAGCACAAGCGGCACCATCACCAGCGCAAAGCGAATCAACAGCCAGCTCACACTGTTGACCCCGCTTTGAAAGGCGTTGGGGGTGTCGTCGGTGGCGCTCGCGCTGGCGGCCAGGGTGCCAAAGTAGGTGCGTCCCCCCGTGGCGACGACCAAGGCGGTGGCCGTGCCCGACACGACATTGGTACCGAGAAATGCAAGGTTGTTGTACTGCAGCGGCGTTGTGTGGCTGGTGTGGGCCAGGGCATCGCTTGTTTTTTCGACCGGATTGGACTCACCCGTCAGGGCGGATTGGGCTACAAACAGGTTGCGGGCGCTTATTACCCTGCAGTCGGCTGCGATCATGTCGCCGGCGGACAGTGCCAGTACATCGCCCGGAACCAAAACGCGGATCGGCACCTCGCTTGCCACCCCTGCACGGATCACCGTGGCCGTGTTACTCACCATCGCCCTGAGGCTGTCGGCAGTGCGTCTGGAGCGACCTTCCTACACAAAGCGCAGACTGGTGCTCAACACGACCATGACTGCAATGACCGTGGTGCCTTTGGTGTCTCCGGTGCTGTACGACAAGGCTGCCAGCGCGGTCAGCAAAAGGTTAAAGGGATTTTTGTAGCAAATCCACAGGTGCAGCCAGTGGGGCAACGGTTTTTCGTGGTCGACCTCGTTGGGGCCGTAGCGTGCAAGGCGTTTGGCGGCCTCATGGGAGTGCAGGCCTGCCGCGCCGGACTCCATCCGGGTCAAGGCGTTCTGCGGTGATTCTTCCGCCGTTAGAACGAGTAACTTGCCCACCGCCATGCGGCGGACCCACGCTGCGCCGTGACCGCCCAGCAGTTGCTGGAGCTTTTGGCTTTCAAAGTGCGCTTTTCTGCGGTAGCGGCGTACAAATGCACCCTGCCCAAACAGGCTTTCACGTCGCTTCATGTGGATTCCCTCGGTGGTGTTGCCTCCGCCCCGCGGGCGGCGCGAACACGGCTTTGGCCTGACTTGGCCGCCTATACTGAATTCAGTTACCGCTTAGGAGGCGAAGATGGGTGAATTTTCCCTGTTCCACTGGCTTATTTTTGTGATCTTGGTAAGCCCCATTGTCGCGGGTGTGCTGTTGCTGGGCTTGCAAAAGCCGGTGCGCATCGTTCATGGGGACTCGGGTTTGGTGAAAACCGGCTACATCGGTTACAGCTGGACTTACCTGATTTTTGGTTGGTTTGTGCCCTTGATCCGGGGTGAACTGGGCACTGCCGTACTGCACCTGGTGATCACGCTGGTGTCCGCCGGGCTCTCGCAGCTGATTTTCCCGTTTATCTACAACCGCCAGTACATGAACCGCATGCTGACTTCGGGTTGGCAACTTGACACCTCTGACGCCAATTACGAATTGGCCAAGAAGGTTCTGGGCGTCCGCAGCGAGCCCCGCACGCTCTAGACGCTCCTGACGAAAGTCGAGTCAGCTACCGGACCTTGCCGGGGTTTGGCCCGCTTAGGGCGTAGCTTTGATGGTTTGCTTGATCGTCTTTTTCACCGGCGTGCGGCACTGGCCCGAACCCGAGTTACTGTAGACCACTGCCACCTTGGTGTGATCCGTGTCGCGACACACGTACAGGCACACAAACTGCCCCTTGGGCGAGATTTCACTGTCGGACGCATCGCACAGGGTGTCTATTAGTCTGAAGGGTTTGACTGGCGTGGGCGCCGGCGGGGCGGCCAGTGCACTGGTGCTCACCGCCAAAGCCAACAGCCAGGTCCAAGTGTTGATTGAATTGCGGGGTATTGAATAAGCATTCATAGGGGAGTTGTTTTGAAAAAAACCTTTTTGGGCTTTTTTTGGGCCCTCTCGCACACAGGCGTCGGGTTAAATCTTAGGGCGAATTCTGAACCCCTATCGCCATAGCGTCAAAGTGATGGCGCCAGTGCGGCGACAATCCCACCTCGTTCCCGGCACGTTCCTCGATAACTCTCCTTGTAGCTGGCGGTTCCACCGCACTTTTCACGCTCTCCCCGCATGTTTTTTCTGCCCCTGCCCGTCCCCAGTCTGTCTCGGCCATCCATGGCCAGCGGCCTGGCCATGGCTTTGTTGGGTGCGGTGGCGTTTAGCGGCAAAGCCATCATCGTCAAGTTGGCTTATCGGCATGGGGTCGATACCATCACTTTTTTGATGTTGCGCATGCTGCTGGCCCTGCCTTTTTTTGTGGTCATGGCCTGGTGGTCGGGAAGGGCACGGGGCGATAGAGCGCCTCCGGCGCTTTCCCGAAGAGATGTTCTGGGTGTGGTTTGGCTGGGCTTTACCGGTTATTACCTGGCCAGTTTTCTTGATTTTGCCGGTCTTGCCTACATCAGCGCGTCCTTTGAGCGTCTGGTTTTATACCTCAATCCCACCCTGGTATTGATTTTGGGCGCTTTGTTGTATGGCCGGCGCATCAGCAGATTTCAGTGGGCTGGTCTGGCCATCAGTTACGGTGGGGTGGTGCTGGTCTTTGGGCATGAGGTGCAGCTGGTTGGGGAGGATGTTTGGCTTGGCGCGGGTCTGGTGTTTGCCAGCGCGGTCAGCTATGCGCTTTACCTGTCCTACAGCGGTGAGTTGGTCCGACGTCTGGGCGCCTTGCGCCTGGTCGGACTGGCGAGTTGTGTGGCCTGCGTCTTTTGTATTGGGCAGTTTGTGTTGCTGCGTCCGGTGTCTGGTCTGCTGGTGTTGGATGCATCGGTCTGGTGGCTGTCCGTCGTCAATGCCACCGCGTGCACCGTCGTCCCTGTGGTGCTGGTAATGATGGCGATTGAGCGCTTGGGCGCCGGTCTTGCGGCACAAGTGGGCATGGTGGGGCCGATGTCGACATTGGCCATGGCGGCACTGTTTTTGGACGAACCCCTGACCCCCTGGGTCTTGGGCGGTACGGTCTTGGTGATGGGCGGTGTTTTTGTTTGCACCCGCAGCAACGCGCCGGCGTCAGGGCACAACAATCAATTAAAGGAGTAAATCATGGACTTGGGACTTCAGGGTAAATGGGCGTTGGTATGCGGTGCCAGTCGGGGATTGGGGTGGGGGTGTGCGCAGGCCTTGGCGCAAGAAGGCGTGAATGTGCTCATGGTCGCCCGCCGCGCCGATATGCTGGACGCTGGTGCCGCAGAGATCCGGGCCTCGCTGGGCTCGGACATGCATGCCGAGGTGCAGGTCTGCGCGCAGGACATCACTTCAGAGGCGGGCCGCGCCGCCGTCTTTGCCATGCGCAGCGACTTTGACATTGTGGTGACCAATGCCGGTGGCCCGCCGTCGGGGAATTTTCGGGACTGGGAGCGCGAAGATTGGATCCGGGCGGTAGACGCCAATATGCTGACACCGATCGCGCTCATGAAAGCCACCGTGGACGGCATGGCCGCGCGCGGGTATGGCCGCATCCTCAACATTACCTCGAGCGCGGTGAAAGCGCCCATCGATGCCTTGGGCTTGTCTAACGGAGCGCGCAGCGGCCTCACTGGTTTTGTTGCCGGTCTGGCGCGCAGCGGCATTGCGGCCCAGGGCGTTACGGTCAACAATATTTTGCCCGGTGCCTTTGATACGGACCGGCTCAACGGGCTGTTTGCCATCGCCGCCAGCAAGAGTGGGCAAACGGCGGATTCGCTGGCGGCGCAGCGCCGCAAGGGGATTCCCGCCCAACGCTTTGGCACGCCCCAGGAGTTTGGTGCCTTGTGCGCATTTTTGTGCAGCCCCAAGGCGGGCTACATCACCGGGCAAAACCTGTTGGTGGACGGTGGGGCCTTTGCCGGCACCTTCTAGCGGTGGTGCGGCGCGCTGGGGCCTAACGCCGCGAGGACAAAACGATACCGGCCACGATCAGGACAAAGGCGACGGCATGGAAGGCCCGTGGCGCATCTCCCAAAAAGACGGCTGACAGAAGGGCCGCAAAAAACGGCGTGAGATTCATGAAAAACCCTGCATTGGCCGGGCCGGCCAAGGCGACCCCGGCGCCCCAGGAGCGGTAGGCGAGCACCGCAGGCCCGACGCCAATAAACAGCACGGCCAGCGCCAAGGGCCAACCCCAGTCCAGCCGCGCATCGGTCAGCGTCCATTCCAATGACGCTGACCCCAGTGCGCCGATCAGCCCAAACACGGTCTGACCCAGCAAAAAAGCGGCCCAATCGGACCGGATCAGCGCTGACTCCGGGCTCGGATGGGCCAGTAGCCAGCTGTAGTACGCCCAGGCCAGCGAAGCCAGCAGCATGTACAGGTCTCCCATCACCAAGTGCAGCTGGACCAGCATTTCCCATTCGCCCCGGCATAGCACCAGCAGCACGCCGCTGATGGAAAGTGCGGCTCCACCGATCTGGCGCAGGCCGATAGAGGTGCCGAAAAAAAAGCGCCCGATCAGGAGCATCCAAACGGGTGTGCTTGCGCCCACCAGCGTTACATTCATGGGCGACGAGGTGGTCAGGGCCAGGTACAGCAAGGCGTTGTAGCTGGCAATGCTCAGGGTGCCCAGCAGGGCAAAGCGCCGCCACTGGCCCCACAGTGGGCTGCCGCGGCGCAGGACCCAGGGCGCCAGCGGCAGCAAGATCAGCAGCGCCATGCTCCAGCGCAGCAGATTGAGCGTCATGGGGGAAATCAACGGCGTGACCAGACGCCCCACCACCGCGTTGCCAGACCACAGCAATGGTGGCAAGGTCAGCAACAGAATTGCCTTGAGGCTGAGGCGCGGGCCGGGCGGGGAGTTCATGGGCCTGACTGTAACCACTGGGCGGCAGTGAACCGCTGGCCTAACTTTTCGGGATTGAGGGTTTTTGCTTGCTGCCCTGATAATCTGCGCTCCGCTATCAACACTACCCACCCCGGAGCCAATCCCATGACGTCCAACCTTTCGCGTTCTATCCAAATCGACCAACATGGCGGCCCCGAGCAAATGCGCCTGGTGCACATTGCCGTGGGCGAGCCGGGCGCCGGTGAGGTGCGCATTCGCCATCACGCGGTGGGTTTGAATTTCATTGACGTGTACCAACGCAGCGGTCTGTACCCGATGAATCTGCCGGTGCAATTGGGCATGGAAGCGGCAGGCGTGATTGAGGCCGTGGGCGCCGGAGTCACGCACCTTCAGGTGGGCGACCGGGCTGCCTACGCCAGCCAACCCCCGGGCGCCTATTGCGAGCGCCGAGTCATGCCGGCCAAATGCGTTTGCAAGCTGCCAGATGCCATCAGTTTCGAGACGGGTGCGGCAATGATGCTCAAAGGCATGACCGCGCAGTACCTGCTCAAACGCACCTTGCCCCAGGGCGGCCTCAAGGCCGGCGACTTTGTGCTGTTTCATGCGGCCGCGGGCGGTGTGGGCCTGATCGCCTGCCAATGGGCCAGGGCGCTGGGCCTGCAACTCATCGGCACGGCCGGGTCTGACGCCAAATGCGCACTCGCGCTGCAAAATGGTGCCGCCTTTGCCATCAACTACAGCAGCGAGGACTTCGTGGCGCGGGTCAAAGAAATCACCGGTGGCAAGGGCGTCAAGGTGGTGTACGACTCGGTGGGCAAGGACACCTTCGACAAATCTCTGGATTGCCTGGCGCCGTTTGGCCTGATGGCGAGTTTCGGCAACGCGTCTGGTCCCGTCGCCCCGGTGGCACCCGGTATTTTAGGCCCCAAGGGCTCGATTTACCTGACCCGCCAAACCCTGTTCACCCACATTGCCACGCGCGAAAGCACACAAGAAATCGCCGACGACCTGTTTGAAGCGGTGACCAGCGGCAAAGTGACGATTCACATTGACCAGTGCTACCCGCTGGAAGAGGTGCAGCAGGCCCACCGCGACCTGGAAGCGCGCAAGACCACCGGTTGTACGATTCTGACGCTTTGAGGCGCGCGCCCGGGATGACGGACATCGCGCCAGCGCTCAATCGCCATATTCGGTGGGCGATCGTGCTGGCCTTGCTGGTCAATGCGGCCTCGCTGCTCACGCCCATCATCAATGAGGGCGACTCGGTGCTGTACGCGGCGCTGTCCCAGCACATCGCCCTGACCGGCAACTGGGGCGATCTGGTGCTGGACCATCTGGACTGGCTGGACAAGCCGCATTTTCCGTTTTGGGTGACTGCGCTGTTTTTCAAGATCGGCGGCGTCAGCACCTTCAATTACATCTTGCCGGGGTTTTTGTTCCACCTGCTGGGCAGCTACTACACCTACCGCATTGCCCGCATGTTTTACGGGCGCGATGTGGCGCTCCTGGCGCTTTTGATGGTGGTTTCCACCTACCACCTGATGTACACGTCGAGTGCCATCAAGGCCGAGGCGTTTTTGACTGGAAGCATCACCGCCGCGTGCTACTACTGGCTGCGCTTTGACGCCCAGGCCAAGGCCAAATACCTCTTGCTCGGTGCCCTGTTCAGTGCCATCTCGGTGATGACCAAGGGGATTTTTACCCTGATTACGATTGCCAGCGGCCTGGCTTGCCTGTGGATTTACCGGGGGCAATGGCGCAATTTTTGGAGCGCCAAGTGGCTTCTGGCTTTGGGCTTGTCTCTGCTGCTCACGTTTCCCGAGGTCCTGGCGCTTTACCTGCAGTTTGATGCGCATCCGGAAAAGGTCGTGTTTGGAAAGACTGGTGTTTCGGGCATCCGATTCTTTTTATGGGACAGCCAGTTTGGGCGTTTTTTCAATTCTGGCCCCATCAAAAATCAAGAAGGTACGCCGCTGTACTTTGTGCATGTGTTTATCTGGGCGTTTTTGCCTTGGGTGGCCGCGTTTGTGGCCGCGCTCTATTCAGGCGTGCGGGAGTTCTCCCGCAACAGCGCGCAAGAGCGATCGCAATTTGTGTTTCTGTGTGGCGCGTTCTTTGTCACCTTCGGGCTGTTCAGCGCCACCGCCTTCCAGCTCGATTACTACACCGTCATCCTGTTTCCGTTTGCCGTGATCATGTGCGCCCACTACCTGGCCTGCTGGTTGCAGCGCACCAGTACGCCTTTTTTTGTCGCCCAGATCGGCATGATCGGTTTTACGCTCGTGCTGATCTTTGGACTGGCGATTTACGTGGCCAATACGCTGCTGCTGGGTGCCATGGTGGTATTTGCCCTGCTGTTGGCCGGGTACGCGCTGGCGCAGCGCCAGCGGGTTCGCAGCTTCACGGCGGTGATCTACCCCGTCATGGCCGTTTGCATGCTCTATGTTTTTCTGGAAGCCATGACGCTGAGCGCTTACCTGAAATACAGCATTGCCTACAACGTGAACAAGTTGCTGGCCCAGGACCGCAGCACGCCAGTCTATGTGTACCAGCTTGACCCGATCGTGGCCTGGGAGCTCGGGATTTACCGCAGTGCGCCCAGCGAGGGCGTGCAGAGCGCGCTACAACTGCCGCGCAGTGGCGCGCCTTATTTGTTGCTGGTCAAAGATGCGCAATGGGCCGAGTTGCGCGATCTGGGTAGCACCGCACAAGTGCTTGCCCAAGGCGACTGGGTGGACCATAAAACGGGCACTCTGCCGCGCCAGTTGAAGCTTGCCAAAGGCACTGAACCCCTGGAACGCTTTAGCCTGATCAGGGTGACGCCAGTGCCCTAAGGGGCATCAGTGTCCCCTGCGCACACGCAGCAGCTCATCCAAAATCAGGCAGGCCGCGCCCACAGAGATGGCGCTGTCCGCCACATTGAAGGCCGGGAAGTGCATTCCAGCCCAGTGGAAATCCAGAAAGTCGACAACGTAGCCGTACAGCACACGGTCGATCACATTGCCAACGGCCCCGCCCAAAATGCAAGCCAGTGCGAAGCCAAACAAGCGCTGTCCGGCGTGATTTTTCAGCATCCACACAATCACCACGGCGGCAACAAGGCCCAAGCCAGTAAAAAACCAGCGCTGCCAACCCGAGGCATCGGCCAGGAAGCTGAACGCCGCACCCGAGTTGTGGACCCGCACGAGATTAAAAAAACTGCTCACTGTTTTGCTGTCGCCCAACTGAAAGCTCCCCAAGACCAGAATCTTGCTGAACTGGTCGGCCAACAGCAGCACCAGCGCCAGGGCCAGCCAATGCACCAGGCCTAGCCCTGCGGCGTAAGACCGCCGGGCCATCAGGCCACTGTCCGGCGTTCGCCGGCGCCAAACAGGTTGCTTACACAGCGACCACAAATCCCCGGGTGCGCGGCATCCGCACCCACATCCTCGGTGTAATGCCAGCATCGCTCACACTTGGTGGCCGCCGTGGGGGTGGCGGCAATCTCAAAGACATCGCCCCGCACAAGCGTGACAACAGACGTGATGAAAACAAACTTGAGATCCGCCCCCAAGCTTTGCAGAAGGTCAAAATCCGAGGCCGTCAGAGTCAAACGCACCTCCGCCTGCAGCGATGCGCCCACCTGACCGGCTGTACGCAGCACCTCAATGTCCTTGTTCACGGCCTCGCGGATTTCGCGGATGCGCGCCCATTTGGACAGCAAGGCGTCGTCTGGGGATGGCAGGTCCAGATAGCGATCCATAAATATCGACTCGCGCGTGTCCTGCAGCGTTTTGCCAGCGTCGCCCAGCGTTGCCCACGCTTCCTCGGCGGTAAAGCTCAGGAAAGGCGCCATCCAGCGCAACATGGCGTGGGTGATATGCCACAGGGCCGTCTGTGCCGAGCGGCGCGCCAGCGACTCGGGTGCCGTGGTGTAGAGCCGGTCTTTGAGCACGTCCAGGTAAAAGGCGCCCAGATCCTCAGAGCAAAAAATCTGCAACTTGGAGACTACCGGGTGAAACTCGTAGTCGGCAAAGTGCGCCAGGATGTCAGCCTGTAACTGGGCCGTGCGGCTCACGGCAAAGCGATCAATCTCCAACAACTGGTCCGCGGCGACCGCATGCACTGCCGGGTCGAAGTCGCTCACATTGGCCAACAAAAACTTGAGCGTGTTGCGCACCCGACGGTAGGTGTCCACCACGCGGGCCAGAATTTTGGCGTCGATGTTCAGGTCGCCCGAATAGTCGGTGGCAGCCACCCACAGGCGCACGATTTCGGCACCCATCTTGTCGCTCACCTCCTGAGGGGCAACGGTATTGCCCAGGCTCTTGCTCATTTTTCGGCCCTGGCCGTCGGTGGCAAAGCCGTGGGTCAGCAGGCCCCGGTAGGGCGCGCGGTCGTACAGGGCGCAGCCCAGCAGGAGCGAGCTGTGGAACCAGCCTCGGTGCTGGTCGTGGCCTTCCAGATACAGATCGGCTTCAGGGCCTTGCGCATGGAATGGCGCGCGGTCATAGGCGTCTTTGTGGCTGCCGCGCAGCACGTGCTGAAAAGTCGAGCCGCTGTCAAACCAGACTTCCAATATGTCGGTGCTCTTGGTGTAGGCCTGCGGTTCGTCGCCCGGTTGGCACAGGATTTCTTCGGCCGTGGCACGGCTCCAGGCTTCGATGCCCCCGTGTTCCACGATGCCCGCCGCCTGGTCCAGGATTTCCATGGTGCGCGGATGCAGTTCGCCGCTGTCTTTGTGCAGGAAAAACGGCACGGGAACGCCCCAACTGCGTTGGCGGCTGATGCACCAGTCGGGCCGGTTGGCGATCATGTCGCGCAGTCGGGTTTTGCCGTTCTCAGGGTAGAAGCGTGTTTGCTCAATGGCGTCCAGGGCCAACTGGCGCAGGGTTTTGGGTGCCTTGTCTTTGGTAAAGACGCCGGGGCCTTCGTCCATACGCACAAACCATTGGGCGGCCGCACGGTAGATCACCGGCGTTTTATGGCGCCAGCAATGGGGGTAGCTGTGGGTAATGGCGTGTGTAGCCATCAGGCGGTCGCTTTGTCCCAGCACTTCGATAATGCGCGGGCACGCTTTCCAGATGTTCATGCCGCCAAACAGTGGCAGGTCTTCGGCGTAAGCGCCGTTCCCTTGCACCGGGTTGAGGATGTCGTCGTATTTCAGGCCATTCGCCACGCAGCTGTTGAAGTCGTCCACACCGTAGGCGGGGGACGAGTGCACCATTCCCGTGCCATCGCTGTCGCTCACATAATCGGCCAGGTACACCGGAGAGAGGCGGCGATAGCCTTCGTGCACATCGTGCAAGGGGTGCTTGAAGTTCAGACCGCCGAGTTGTTCGCCCTGCGCCGTGGCGATGACAGTACCGGTCTGGCCGTAGCGCTCCAGGCATTTTTCGACCAACGAGGCGGCCAGCACCAGGTAGCCACGGGGCGTGTCCACCAGCGCATAGCGTATTTCGGGGTTGGCGTTGAGCGCCTGGTTGGCGGGAATGGTCCAGGCGGTGGTGGTCCAGATCACCGCGAACGCCGCTTTGGTGGCCGAGGGCAGGGTGCCTAGGCCGAAAGCGGCAGCGAGCGCTGCGGTGTCGGCAGACTCAAATGCCACGTCCAGCGTGTCACTCTTCTTGTCCGCATATTCAATTTCGAACTCGGCGAGCGAAGAGCCGCAGTCAAAGCACCAGTACACAGGCTTCAAACCCCGGTAGACAAAACCGCGCTCGATGACGCGTTTGAAAGCGCGAATTTCGCCCGCCTCATTGGCAAAGTCCATGGTGCGGTAGGGGCGTTCCCAGTCGCCCAGCACACCCAGGCGCTTGAAGTCTTCGCGTTGCTGGCCAATTTGTTCGGTGGCAAAGGCGCGGCTTTTGGCCTGCATGTCGTCCCGGCTTAGCTTGCGGCCGTGCAGTTTCTCGATGGCGTTCTCGATGGGCAGACCGTGGCAGTCCCAACCTGGAATGTATTGCGCATCAAAACCCGCCAATTGCTTGGATTTGACGATCATGTCTTTGAGCACTTTGTTGAGCGCGTGCCCGATGTGCAATTGGCCATTGGCATAGGGCGGGCCATCGTGCAGCACGAACAGGGGCGCGCCCACGCGGGCGGCTCTCAAACGCTTGTACAGACCGGCTTCATTCCATTGCTTGACCCAGGCGGGCTCACGCTTGGGCAGGTCGCCGCGCATGGGAAAAGGCGTATCCGGCAGGTTCAGTGTGCCGCGGTAGTCAACTTTGTCAGTCATGGGAAATCTCGGGTCGGAGCCTTGGGGGCAAAAAAAGGGGAGGGCGAAGGGCGTGCGCCGCCGATGCGGTCAGCAGATTGGCGGCGCGGGGCAAGGTGCGCCAGCATGCCCGGTCAAATTCGGGCGCCCAGCCAGGCGCGCGCCTCAAGGCAGTCGCGCTGTATGCCCTGGGTCAGGGCGTCAAGACCGTCGTATTTGAGTTCGTCGTGCAGTTTGTGTAGCAGTTCCACGCTGACGATTTTACCGTAGCCCCCCTCGCTGCCCAGCGACTCGGGCCAGTCCAGACAATGGGTTTCCAACAGCACCCGGCCGCCATTCACGTCGGTGGCATCCAGGGAGGGGCGCACACCAAAATTAGCCACGCCAGCGATCGGCTGGGGCGCCAGTCCGTGGACCTGCACCACAAAAATTCCGCTGGTGGCCGGCTTCCAATGGGCAAAACGCAGGTTGAGGGTGCGAAAGCCGAGGCTGCGCCCCAGTTTGCGCCCGTGCACGATGTGGCCGGAGACGCGGTAGGGCCGGCCCAGCAACTGTGTGGCTTCCTGCATCCGACCCTGGGCAAGCGCGTCGCGCACGGCCGAGCTGGACACGCGCAGGCCGTGCACCTCGTAGCTGTTCATGCGCGCCACGTCAAAGCCATGGGCCGTACCCGCAGCATCCAGCAGGGCGTAGTCACCGGCGCGCTTGGCGCCAAAGCGGAAGTCGTCGCCCACCAGCACGTAGCGGGCTCCCAGGCCGTCCAGCAGCACTTGCTGTACAAATTCCTGCGGGCTTTGCGCAGCGAGAGCCGCGTTAAACGGCAATACGACGACCTGGTCCACCCCGCTGTGCGCCAAATCTGCCAATTTGTCACGGAAAGTCCCGACGCGCGCCGGCGCGAGCTTGGGCTGGCGGGTGAGCTTGGCAAAGTAGTCGCGCGGGTGGGGCTCAAACGTCAGAACGCAGCTGGGCACACCGCGCTGCTGTGCTTCGCTGCGCAGCAAGGCCAGCATGGCCTGGTGGCCGCGGTGGACACCGTCAAAGTTGCCGATCGTGAGGGCACAGGCCGGGGCCAGACCTGGATGCTTGAAGCCGCGAAAAACCTGCATGGAGTGTTGTCTTTTTGAGAACGGTCGATGGCGATAGCGCCGCCATCGAAGGCCTTGGTGTCACGTAAACAGGGTATATTGTGACGCAGGCTCTGGGGGCGCCGTGAGGGCGCCTGTTACTGCAGCATTTGGCGTTCCTTGGTGGTGGTTGATCAACCGAATCTGGAGGCGTTTTTTGTGAAAGTCTTGAAGTTGTCGGCGCAGGGGCTCCCGCAGTCCTGGATTTCTCTCGAGCAAGCCGTGGTGAACTATGCCGCTGGCGAAGTGCGCTGGGAGTCCGGGGCCGAAATTGCAGTTTTTCGGGGCGGTCACAACGCGGTGACAGGCCACCAATCGGTCATCCGCGTCAACAGCATCATCGGCACTCGCGGCGTGCCCAACATCAATCCCTTTAATTTGCGCCCGGGCCTGACCAACGGCAAGCTGTTTGTGCGGGACCGCAATGTCTGCGCTTACTGCGGTGGCCATTTCCATGAAACCGACCTGACGCGCGAACACATCATTCCGTTTGCGCAGCAGGGCGTGGACACCTGGATGAATGTGGTGACCGCCTGCCGTCCCTGCAACCACCGCAAGAGCCACCGCACGCCCGAGCAAGCCCATATGCCGCTCTTGTACGCGCCCTACGTACCCAGCTTGTGGGAAGACTTCATTTTGCGCAACCGTCGCATTCTCGCCGACCAGATGGAGTTCTTGATGTCGCATGTGCCGCGCTCGTCGAGGCTGATCGTTTAGCCGACCAAGGCCAAGGTCGCACTGGATTCTGATTTTTCCAAGGGTGCCACAGAGCGCTCTGGCAGGGTTTTAAGGGAGGAAAACTATGAGATTCCAAAGCGTTGGCGCTGTTGCGCCTGGTTTCGCTGCCATCCGTCGCCGTCAGGCGCTTTTCTGGGGGCTGGGGGCGATGGCAGGCGCGGGCTATGGTCGGCAAAGCGGTGCAGCCACCGCGAGCGCAACCACCACCAAGCTGCTGGGCGAGTGGGCCAGTGACTGGGACGCCCGGCTCGACCCAACTCAGTTCCTGGTCAGTGAAAAGCTGGACGGCGTGCGCGCCCTTTGGGATGGCGCGGCGCTGCGCTTTCGCAGCGGTCGCGCCATTGCGGCACCAGACTGGTTTTTGGCGGAATTGCCCGGACAGGCGCTGGATGGCGAACTTTGGCTCGCCCGAAACAGCTTTGACCGCCTGTCGGGCACGGTGCGCAAAACCCAGCCCGTAGATGCGGAGTGGCGCGCATTGCGCTATATGGTGTTCGATGCACCGGCGCCCGATGTGAGTTTTGCGCTGCGGGTGCAGCGGCTTCAAACCGTGGTGCAGGGTGCCCAAGTGCCCTGGTTGCTGGCCGTCGAGCAGACCCAAGCTGCCAGCGCCCACGCTTTGCAGCTACGTTTACGGCAAGTAGCAGCTTTGGGCGGCGAGGGCTTGATGTTGCACCGCCTTGATGCTCAGTGGAAGCCGGGGCGCAGCGAGGCGGTGCGCAAACTCAAGCTCCAGCCCGATGAGGAGGCGCGCGTGGTGGCGCACATCGCGGGAAAGGGCAAGTTGGAGGGGCAAATGGGGGCTTTGCTTTTGGAAATGCCCGGTGGCAAGCGGTTTGCCTTGGGCACGGGTTTTAGCGCCGCCGACCGCGCGCATCCGCCGGCCATTGATACGCAGGTGACCTACCGCTACCGTGACCGCACCCCGCAGGGCCTGCCCAAGTTTGCGAGCTATTTGCGGGTGCGCGAAGCGGAGTAAGTCTACAGGAGGCGTGGCATTTTCCACAAGCTGAAAGGCGGGCTCCCCGCGTGACGACGGCCTTTGCCATGCCAAGGCCGGGTTGGCTTGCGCTATGCTCTGACGCACTTCCGCGCCAGCGCGCCACCACCTCTTTTTGGGCTAATGCATGTGCCAAGCGATTTGAGTCCGTTTTTGTCTCGGCGGTCGGGCCTCGGCAGCTTTTTGGATGCCTGGCGCCGGGCATTTCGAATGCTGTGCTTGATGGGGGCCTGCTCTTTTGGTCTGGGCTTGACCGCTTGTACCGAAATCCTTAACAACCCCCACCCTCCGCATTCTGAGCTGAGCAACACCCTTTTCGTGCCCTTTAGCGGGCGCTCGCCCAAGTATCTGGACCCGGTCAGCTCTTACTCCAACGACGAGACGCCGTACACCTACCAGGTCTACGAGCCTCCGTATGGTTACCACTACCTCAAGCGACCCTATGAACTGCATGGTCGGGCGGCCAAAGCGGTGGCGGCACCACGGTACCTGGACAATGCGGGCCAGACTTTGCCAGCCGATGCCCCCGGCCACCAGATTGCGGAGTCGGTGTATGACATCCAACTTAAACCGGGGATCTTGTTTGCGCCGCACCCCGCGTTTGCCAAAGATGCGCAAGGGACCTACCTGTACCACGCGCTTTCCCCTCAGGAGCTTGCCAACAAGCACCAAATCACCGACTTTGCAGCCACCGGCACGCGCGAATTGGTGGCTGAAGACTATGTGTATGCGATTCGGCGCTTGGCCACGCCCAGGGTGGTGTCGCCGGCGTTTTCGACCATGGCGGATTACATCGTTGGCCTGAAGGATTACGGTGCCCGCATGGCGGCCACAGACAAGGCGCTGCGTGCGAAGCTTTCGCCTACCGATCGCGATCTTCCCTATTTGGACTTTCGCCAATTCCCATTGGAGGGAGTCAGTGCACCCGACAAGTACACCTTGCGCATCCGTGTGAAGGGCAAATACCCCCAGTTCAATTACTGGTTGGCGATGACATTTTTTTCGCCTGTGCCTTGGGAGGCCGAGAAGTTTTATGCCCAACGCGGCATGGCGCAGCGCAACCTGAGTCTGAACTACTGGCCGGTAGGCACCGGGCCCTTCATGCTCACCGAGTTCACCGAAAACCGCCGCCACGTGTTGCATCGCAACCCGAACTTTCGGGGCGAACCTTACCCCTGTGAAGGTGAGGCCGGCGACCAGGAAAAAGGTTATTTGCAAGATTGTGGCAAACCCACGCCTTTTGTCGACAAAGTGGTGTTTGACATCGAGAAAGAGGGCGTTCCGCTGCAGGCCAAGTTTATGCAGGGCTATTACGACACGCCGGCCATTGAGCGATTGGACGTAGGCACTGGCTATATCGTGGCCATGGGCGACGACAAGAAAAAAGAAAAAGAGTTCAAGGAGAAGGGCATTCGCCTGCCCACTTCGGTGGAAGCGAGCAGTTGGTACATGGGCTACAACTGGATGGACCCGGTGGTGGGCAAGGGTGCTACACCAGAACAGGCCGAGCGCAACCGCAAGTTGCGCCAGGCGCTGGCGATCGCCATTGATTGGGAAGAACACATCGCGATCTTCGAGCGCGGCCAGGGCATGGCCGCCACCGGACCGGTCCCGCCATCGCTGTTTGGCTACCGCCAGGATGGGCCAGCGGCTTTCAACCCGGTGGTTTACCGCAAAGGCGCCGATGGAAAACCGGTGCGCCGCGGCTTGGACGAGGCCAAGCAGTTGCTGGCCCAGGCCGGCTACCCTGACGGGCGCGATGCCAAAACGGGACAGCCGCTGGTGCTGAACTTTGACATCAACTCTTCGGGCAATGCCAACAAGGCATCGCTGGACTGGTATGTGCGCCAGTTTGCCAAGATCGGTGTTCAGCTCGAGGTGCGTGCCACCGACTACAACCGCTTCCAGGACAAGATGAAAAAGGGCTCGATTCAGATATTTTTCTGGGGTTGGCTTGCAGATTACCCGGATGCGGAAAACTTTTTATTTTTGCTTTACGGTCCCAATGCCAAGGGGATGACCGATGGCAACGGGGAAAACGCGGCCAATTACCAAAATCCCGCGTTTGACAGCCTGTTTGACCGCATGAAGTTCTTGGACGACGGGCCCCAGAAGCAAAAGCTCATTGACCAGATGGTTGAGATCACCCA
Source organism: Rhodoferax sp. (assembly GCA_029866205.1). Taxonomy (GTDB): domain Bacteria; phylum Pseudomonadota; class Gammaproteobacteria; order Burkholderiales; family Burkholderiaceae_C; genus Allorhodoferax. The sequence goes on along the minus strand of JARWZT010000019.1, from coordinate 47,760 downwards.
ACAGGACGGTGTCTGGGGCTTTGGCTACTGGCCCAAGTCCGCTGCCGCCTACCACCAGTGGATTTACAACGGCAAGCCGACGCAAATCGTGCGCAACCATATCGCCTATTTGCGCCTGGATCCGGCCCTGCGTGCGCAAAAAATCGGTGAGTGGAACAAACCGGTGTGGTGGCCATTGCCCTTGCTCACTTTGCTGCTGGCAGCTCTGGTGCTGCCGGCCTGGTTTGTCTGGCGCCGACGCGAGCGGCAAACGGCAGCCCGCACCTTGGCCCAGGAGGTCTGACCCTATGCTGAACTACATCCTACGACGGGCGGTTTATGGGTTTTTTGTGCTGGTGGGCGTAAACCTCCTGACCTTTGTGCTGTTTTTTGCCGTCAACACGCCCGACGACATGGCGCGCATGAACATTGGCGGGAAAAGAGTCACCCCCGATGCCATTGAAAAATGGAAAATCGCCCGCGGCTATGACAAGCCGCTGCTTTGGAACGACCAAGCCCAGGGTACTGAGAAGGTCACCCAAACCATCTTTTTCGAGCGGTCGTTGCCCCTGTTTGTGTTCGAGTTTGGTGCTTCTGACACAGGCCGCGACATTGGCTACGAGTTGAAAAATCGCGTGGGTCCGTCGATGGCGCTGGCCCTGCCGACGTTTGTACTTGGCCTGTTTGTGGTGGTGGTTTTTTCGCTCACCCTGGTGTTCTTTCGCTCCACCTACCTGGAGTTTTGGGGCGTAGCCTTTGCAGTTTTTTTATTGTCAGTGTCCGGGCTTTTCTACATTATTGCCGGGCAGTTTCTCTTCAGCAAGGTACTGAAGCTGGTGCCAATATCGGGTTTCTCGGGCGGCTCGGATGCGTGGCTTTTCTTAGCGCTGCCGGTGATGATTGGCATCGCCTCGCGTGCGGGCGGCGAGGCACTTTTTTACCGCACCCTGTTTTTGGAAGAGGTGGGCAAAGACTATGTGCGCACCGCGCGCTCCAAGGGCCTGTCTGAGACGGTGGTACTTTTTCGCCACGTGCTGGGTAACGCCTTGTTGCCTATCCTGACCGGCACGGTTGCGGTGTTGCCGCTGCTGTTTTTGGGCGCACTGATCATGGAGTCATTTTTTGGCATACCGGGCTTGGGCAGCTTCACTATTGACGCCATTAACGCGCAAGACTTTGCAGTGGTGCGTTCGATGGTGTTCTTGGGCTCTGCGCTGTACATCGTGGGCCTGGTGCTGACCGATATTTCTTACACCCTGGCAGATCCGCGCGTGCGGCTGGCCTAAAAGCCCAAGCAAGAGTAAAGCATGCCCAAGTTTGTATTGTTGCCTACCGATCTGGCCTTGCTGGCGCAGTTGCTGGTGTTGGCGCTCTACCTGCGCCACGCTTGGCGCACTCCCTTGTTGCGACAGACCTGGCGCTATGTGTCCAAAGACGCGGCCGCGATGTGCGCTGGTCTGGTGTTGCTGCTTTTTCTGCTGGTGGCACTGCTGGATTCAGTTCACTTTCGCCCGCTCCTGCCGCCAGCACCAGTGGCTTCTGGTGGCACTGCAACGCCGGTGGTTCAGGCGGCGGCCTACTCGACCCGCACCCTCTCATTACTGGATGTCTTGTTGGAAGGCCCGCGCGAGTCGCGCGAAAAAACCTACTCGGTCCCGCTGGCCACGCACCAGTTTTCCAAAGAGAGCATGTTGCGGGACGGCGTGTCTGTGCGTGATTTCCCGCGGCTGAAGTTTGGTGGAAAACACCTTTCGGACCCAGATACCCAATGGAGCAACGATGTGCGCGATCGCAGCGTGCGCGGCCTGGGCTTCGGCGCGCTGGTGGCCTTGCTGCTGGGGGCATTGGCGGTGCTGGTGCAGGCCCGTCGTAGCGGCAACTCTGCGGCGCAGGCGATGCTGACCCTTTGGCAGGGTGGCACAGAACTGCCGGTGCGCGCGCTGTGGCTCACGCTGCTGGCCATCGCACTGCTCCTGGGTTGGGTGGCGGCACTATGGCCGTACTACCACGTGATGGGAACCGACCAGACTGGTAACGATGTGCTGTTTCTGGCGCTCAAGTCCGTTCGAACCGCCGTGGTGATTGGTTCGCTGGCCACGCTGTCCACAATTCCCTTGGCGGTGGTTTTTGGCATTTCTGCGGGGTACTTCAAGGGCCGGGTGGACGACGGTATCCAATATTTCTATACCGTGCTTTCATCCATTCCCTCGGTGCTGCTGATCTCGGCCTTTGTTCTGATGATCCAGGTGTTCATTGACAAAAACCCGCTGATGTTTGAGACCGGGTTGGAACGCGGCGATGTGCGCCTGTTTTTGCTGTCGGCGATTTTGGGTATCACCGGTTGGGCCAGTCTGGCGCGCTTGCTGCGCGCCGAAACGCTCAAACTGGGTGAGCTGGACTATGTGCAGGCCGCGCGCGCTTTTGGGGTATCTGACCTGGGCATCATGCGCCGTCACATCTTGCCCAACCTGACGCACCTTATCGTGATAGTTGCGGTGCTGGATTTTTCCGGGTTGGTGCTGTACGAAGCGGTCTTGTCGTACGTGGGGGTGGGCGTGGATCCCAACACCAACAGCTTTGGCATCATGATCAACGCGGCGCGCAATGAAATGTCGCGCGACCCGGTGGTGTGGTGGTCGTTGACCACGGCGTTTGTCTTTATGTTGGCGCTCGTCTTGTCGATGACCCTTTTTGCCAGCGCGGTACGCGAGGCCTTTGATCCCCGTGCCAGGACGTTTCGGGTCCGTCCATTGAAGTCCCCGAGGGGTGCCGCCGTGGCGCCAGGAGTCGCGCCATGATGGAGATTGCCCAACTCACCACCGACCTGGAAACTGACAGCGCTCTGGTGCGCGCAGTGGACGCCTTGTCGCTGACCATCGCCCAGGGGGAAACTTTTGCCCTCGTGGGCGAGTCTGGTTGTGGCAAGTCCATGACGGCGCTGTCCCTGTTGCGGCTGTTGCCTGACAGTGGTCGCGTCACCGCGGGTCGCGTTCAAATGGACGGCACGGATTTGCTGGCGCTGCCCGAGTCCGGTATGCGGGAATGGCGGGGTCGACGGGTCAGCATCATTTTTCAGGAGCCCTCCACCAGCCTGAACCCCGTCATGACCGTGGGGCGGCAAATTCAGGAGGTGATTGAGCGCCACACCCCTTTGCGCGGCGCCCAAAGCCTGGCCAAAGCGGTGGAATGGCTGCGGCGTGTGGGTATTGACGCGCCGGAGCGCCGTGCACAGGGCTATCCGTTTCAGCTCTCTGGCGGACAAAAACAGCGTGTGATGATTGCCATTGCCCTGGCCGCCGAACCCCAGGTGCTGATTGCCGACGAGCCCACCACGGCGCTGGATGTGACCATTCAGGCGCAAATTCTGGAGCTGCTCCAAGACTTGCAGCGCACGCAAAACATGGCGCTGCTGCTCATCACCCACGACCTGGCGATCGTCTCGCAGATGGCGCACCGGGTCGCGCTGATGTACGCGGGTCAGGTGGTGGAGGTTGCCAGCGCCACTGATTTTTTTGCCCGACCCTTGCATCCCTATGCCGCCAACTTGTTGGATGCGCTGCCCGATGCCAACAAGCGTGGCCAGCGTTTGGCGTCCATACCCGGCGTGGTGCCGCCGCTGAGCCAGCGCTTTGTGGGTTGCCGGTTTGCCGATCGCTGCCAAGACGCACAAGCACTCTGCCGCGCTGAGGCGCCGCAGGTGCGCGAGCAAGCGCCAGGTCATTCGGTGCGCTGCTTCATTTATCAGGGCGAGATGCCGGTGCGGCAAGCCAGCCGCAATGTGCCTCTCGGTGCGGTACCCGTCCAAAGTGAAGGCAAGTCTTCGACCACCGTTGAATCGGCACCGCCGTTGCTGTCGGTGCAAGACTACAAAGTCTGGTTCCCGATCCGAAAAGGCCTGCTGCAGCGCACGGTGGGCCATGTCAAAGCGGTGGATGGTGTGTCTTTTGAGGTGCAAGCGGGCCGCACCTTGGCACTGGTGGGGGAGTCGGGCAGTGGCAAGACGACCGTGGGTAAGGCCTTATTGCAGTTGCTGCGGGGACAGGCGCAGATATCGGGCCGTGTTTTGCTGCAAGGGCAGGCGCTGGACGCTCTGCAGGGCGCCCAGCTGCGCTCTGCGCGCCGAGCGGCGCAAATTGTGTTTCAAGATCCATTTGCATCGCTGAACCCCCGCATGCGGGTGAATGAGATTCTGGAGGAAGGCGTGGTGTCTTTGCATCCCCAGGTTGGCGCTTTGGCTCGGCGCGCTCGCGTGGCGGCGCTCTTGGACAAGGTCGGGCTGTCCACCAGCGCCCTGACGCGTTACCCGCATGAATTCTCTGGGGGCCAGCGCCAGCGTCTGGCCATTGCCCGTGCTTTGGCGGTCGAGCCGCGCCTGATCGTGGCGGATGAACCGACGTCGGCCTTGGATGTGTCCGTGCAAGCGCAAATCCTGAACCTGCTCAACGACCTGCAAGCCGAGCTGGGGGTGGCTTATTTGTTTATCACCCACAACTTTGGTGTTGTGGAGTACCTGGCGCACGATATCGCGGTGATGCAAGGCGGCAAGTTGGTGGAGTATGGTGCGGCGCGGCAAGTGCTGGAACAGCCGAAGCACGCTTATACGCAGGCGCTCCTGCGGGCGGTGCCGCGGCTCAAGCACGTGTCCTGACGGTGCAAAGTCCCGTCAGTGCTGCGCTTCTGCCATCCCCTGGTGGCGTAGCAATGCGTCCAGCGTCGGCTCGCGGCCTCGAAACGCCTTGAAGGACTCCATGGCGGGGCGGCTGCCGCCGGCTTCCAGAATGCTTTGCAGGTATTTTTTGCCGGTGGCTGGGCTGGGTTCGCCGCTTGCCAAGGCCGATTCTTCAAACGCAGCGTAGGCATCGGCGCTGAGCACCTCGGCCCACTTGTAGCTGTAGTAGCCGGCGGCATAGCCACCAGCAAAAATGTGGCTGAACGTGTTGATGCTGCGGCTAAAGGCCGGACTGGGCAGCACCGCCACCTCGTCGCGCACCTGTTGCAGCAGCGCCATCAGGTCGTCGGTGGGCGCGTGCCCGGAGTGCAGCAGCATGTCGAACAGCGAAAACTCAATCTGCCGCAAGGTTTGCATCCCGCTCTGAAAATTGCGCGCCGCCAGCATCTTGTCAAACAGTGCACGCGGCAAGGGAGCACCGGTGTCCACGTGGGCGGTCATGTGAGCAATCACATTCCATTCCCAGCAGAAGTTTTCCATGAACTGGCTGGGCAGCTCCACCGCGTCCCATTCCACGCCGCTGATACCCGCCACGTCGCGCTCGTTGACTTGCGTGAGCAGGTGGTGCAGACCATGGCCAAACTCATGGAAGAGGGTGGTGACGTCGTCGTGCGACAGCAGCGCGGGCTTGCGCACGCCATCGGTCTCGCTGCCTTCAGCAAAGTTGCACACCAGGTGGGCAATGGGCGTTTGCAGTGCGCCCGTGTCCGGGCGCAGCCAGCGGGTGCGCACATCGTCCATCCATGCGCCGCCACGCTTTCCGCTGCGCGCACTCGGGTCCAGGTAAAACTGTCCAATCAGTACGCGGCCGGTCGGCGTCTGCCGCTCAATGCGGTAGAAGTGCACTCCCTCATTCCAAACCGGGGCGGTGTCGCTGGCAATCACCACGTCAAACAGGTTTTCCACAATTTTGAACAAACCGGTCAGCACCTTGGGCAGGGTGAAATACTGTTTGACTTCCTGCTCGCTGAAGGCGTAGCGGACTTCCTTGAGCTTTTCACCAATGAAGGGCCAGTCCCAGGCCTGCGGGTCTGGCAAGTTCAGATGTTGGGCGGCAAAAGCGCGCAACTCCGCCACGTCGCGCTCTGCATACGGGCGGGCACGCTGAGCCAGATCGCGCAAAAAGGCAATCACGGCAGCGGGTGAATCCGCCATTTTGGGCGCTACCGACAGCTCCCCAAAGTTGGCGAAGCCGAGCAGTTGGGCTTCTTCGTGGCGCAGTGCCAGTATTTCGCGCATCACGGGCGCGTTGTCAAAATGCTGCGCGTCAGGCGCAGCCTCCAGTGAGGCGCGCGTCGCATAGGCCCGGTACAGCGTGGCACGCAGAGCGCTGCTGGTGGCGAACTGCATCACCGGCAGATAACACGGCATTTTGAGGCTGAGTTTGAAGCCTTCTTTGCCGTCCACCACGGCGGCGGTACGCGCGGCTTGGGTCACATCTTCGGGGACTCCCGCCATTTCCTCGGCGGTGGCAAAGTAAAAGTAGGCGTCCGTGGCATCCAGCGTGTTTTCGCTGAACTTTTGGCTCAGTTCTGCCATGCGTTCCTGGATCTCGGCAAAGCGCGTGCGCGCATCGCCCTGCAGTTCTGCGCCGCCCAGCACAAAATTGCGCACTGCATTTTTGTGGGCTTGGCGTTGCTCGGTGGTCAAGCGCTGCGGGTCCATGGCCTTGTATTTGGCGTAGAGCCGCTCGTCAGCACCCAGACGCGTCCAGAACTCGGTGACCTGGGGCAACGCGGCGTTGTAAGCGGCACGCAGCTCAGGGCTGTCGGCAACGCTGTTGAGATGGCTGACCGCGCCCCACGCCATGCTGAGCCTTTCGTTGGCGGCATCCAGCGTGGTGGCCATGGCGGTCCATTCGGCCGGAAAGTCAGCGGCGGTTACCGTGTCCAGCGCAGTCTGTGCCTGGGCCAACAGCTGTTCTATGGCCGGAGCCACGTGCTCTGGCCGGATCTGGTCAAAGAACGGCGTGTCGGAGGCCAGCAAGAGGGGGTTCATAGGCTACGCTCTGCGGATTCCAGTGTGTTGACCAGCAGCATGGTGATCGTCATCGGGCCCACGCCGCCGGGCACGGGCGTGATGTGGCTGGCGACTTGCCGTACGCCTTCGTAGTCGACATCACCACAGAGTTTGCCTTCAGGATTGCGGTTCATGCCTACGTCAATGACGACGGCTCCCGGCTTGACCATGTCGGCGGTCAGCACGTTGCGTTTGCCCACGGCCGCGACGATCACGTCAGCCTGCAGGGTCAGGGCCTTGAGGTCTTTGGTCGCGCTGTGGCAGATCGTCACCGTCGCGTTTTTTTGCAGCAGCAGCATGGCCATGGGTTTGCCCACGATGTTGCTGCGGCCAATCACCACGGCGTGTTTGCCACGCAGGTCATAGCCAATGGATTCGAGCATTTTCATGCACCCATAGGGGGTGCAGGGCAAAAATCCGGGCTGGCCCACCATCAGCGCGCCCGCGCTGGAGATGTGAAAACCGTCGACGTCTTTGGCCGGAGAAATCGCCTCGATCACCTTGTTGGCGTCAATGTGTGCCGGCACAGGAAGTTGCACCAGAATGCCATGGATGCTGGAGTCTTTGTTCAGGGCGTCAATGCGCGCCAGTAAAGCCGCCTCGGTCATATCGGCATCATGGCGTTCCAGCACCGAGTGCAGTCCCGAGTCCGCACAGGCCTTGACCTTGTTGCGTACGTAGACCTGGGAGGCGGGGTTGTCCCCCACCAGCAGCACGGCCAATCCCGGCGTAACCCCACGGGCTTTGAGCGCCAGTGTACGGCGGGTGACGTCTTCGCGGAGTTGTGCAGACAGGGCTACGCCGTCAATGATGGCAGCGGGATGTGCGGTAGCAAGTGGGTTCATGGGTCAGAGCGAGTGCGGTGCGTTTCGGTCAATGGAATCGGGCTTGCGCCTCTCAGATCAGGCTTTGGCGGCGGTTTGGCCCAAAGCAATTTTGAGCAGGTCGGCCACGGTGTTGGCACTTAGCTTTTCCATGATGTTGGCGCGATGCGCTTCGACCGTTTTGATGCTGATGCCCAAATCGTCAGCAATTTGCTTGTTCAGGCGTCCTGCCACGATACGTTCCAAGACTTGGGACTCCCGAAGCGTGAGCTTGGCGAGCAATGTTTCCCGGCTGGCGGCGAGCTGAGACCCCGCAAAGGTCTCTTTGGCGTGCTCCAGCATTTTCTCAACCAAGGGCACGAGCTCGGCTTCATTGAAGGGCTTTTGTATGAAGTCCATTGCGCCTTTTTTCATGGTGTCGACCGCCATGGGCACGTCCCCGTGGCCGGTAATGAACACGATGGGCAGCGGCGAGCGGATCTCTATCAGACGGGACTGCAGTTCCAAACCGGTCATGCCGCCCATGCGAATATCGACGATCAGGCAGGCGACCTCGCGCGCGTCGTAGCGGCTCAGAAAGGACTCCGCCGAGTCAAAGCAGCGAACGCGGTAACCTTTGCCTTCCAGAAGCCATTGCAGCGAGTCGCGCACGGCTTCGTCATCGTCGACCACGTAGACCGTGCCTTTTTTCGGGATCAAGCTCATGAGTGCGTCCAAGTCAGAAAATAATTATTTGCAGCATGGCGTTGGCCGACAAGCCTTGTCAGACCAAAGGTAACCAGAACAAGAATCTGCACCCGGAAACTGCGGTTCCATTGTAGAGGTTCTCGGCCGTCATTCGCCCCCGGTGCGACTCGACAATGGAGCGGCAAAGGCTCAATCCAATCCCCATGCCGTCGGCTTTGGTGGAGTAAAACGCCTCATAGAGGCGCGACATGACTTCAGGTGCAATGCCATTGCCGCTGTCCTGCACCGAAAACTCGACGCCTTTCTTTCCTTCAAAAAAGCTGCTCGTCACACGCAACTCGACGCTGCGTTCCGGGGCCTGCCTTTGGGCCGCGTCGACAGATTCGGCGGCATTGCGCAGCAGGTTGACCAGCACCTGCTCCACCAGAATCCGGTCGACCATCAAGGGCGGCAAGTCGCTGGCAACATGGCGAATCAGGCGCACATTGAAGCGCCGCAGCTCAATTTCTGCCAGCTCCAGGGACTCATTCACCATAGTTTCCACGTCGGACTGGGTGCGGTTGGGCTCGCTGCGTTTCACGAAACTGCGTATGCGCTGAATGATGTTTCCGGCACGCTGCGCTTGCTTGGCGGTTTTCTCTAGTGCTCCGAGCAATTCGTCTTGCGAGATTTGCTGGTCTTTGATCCGTGACACCATGCCATTGCAGTAGTTGTTGATGGCGGTCAGGGGTTGGTTGAGTTCGTGCGCCACGCTGGACGCCATTTCGCCCATGGTGATCATGCGGCTTGCGGTTTGGGCTTTTTCCGCTTGGGTGGCCGCCAATTCTTCGCCCATGCGCCGGCTCGTGATGTCGGTGGCAATCACCATTTGCGCCAGGCGGCCGTCGACCCAGCTGAGGTAGCGGGTACGGACTTCAAGCCATTTGCCAAGCGCTGCAATAAAGAGTTCAGCACTTTCCGTGTCGCTCTCGGGCAGGTCGCTCAGGGGGAAACCCGCAAAAAGGTCCACATCGTCGGAAGGCTCGTGGCTGGTTTTGGTTTGCGGCATGCCCGCCTCAGCCACCAATTGCAGATGGCCGCCGGCTTGTGTGCCAAACCATTGGCGGTACAGCTTGTTGGCAAAAACCAGCTCGTCACTGCCCAATGGCGCCACCGAAATGGAAGCGTCCAGCGCTTCAAGCACGGTGGTAAACCGCAAATGTGAGGCCGAAAGTTGCTCCCGAACCCGGTTGGGCTCGGTGATATCGGTCATGGAGGTGACCCAGCCGGTTTGTGCACCCATGGCGTCGATCAAGGGGGCGACATAGAGCCGGGCGTCAAAAAGTACGCCGTCACGTCGTTTGACGCGCACCTGGATTCCACCCTGGTTTGTTTTGCCTGAGAGCTCCTGGTCCAAAAGTGCGGTCAGCTGCTCGCGATCGCTTTCAGGCCAGTAGGGGAAGGGGGCCGTGCGCCCCACCAGTTCAGACTCACTCCAGCCGGTCATCATGCAAAACGCGGCGTTGACGTAGGTGATTCGTCCTTGCAAGTCCATGGCCCGCATGCCGGTCAGCATGGAGTTTTCCATGGCGCGGCGAAAATTGGTTTCTGACAACAAGGCTTGCTGGGCCTGCAGCCGCTTGCGGGTATGGCGCCAATTGGCCACCAGCATCCAGGTGGTCATCAGGCTCAGCGCGCTGACCAGCCAAAACAAGCCGCTGCCGATCAAACCGGGCGATGCGCGGTAGGCCTCTGCGCGGATCACCAGGTCTACGCCGACCGGGGAGATGGGCATGGAGTAGGTGTTGGCCTTCCTACGCCAGGGCATTTGGACAGTGCCACCTTTGAGCGGCAGTCCCACGCCGGCCAGCACGGCGCCTTTGGCGTCCTGAATCGACACGGCGTAGCGCGCGGAGACCTCGCTAGGCACACCATAGCGATACAGGCCGTCAATTGAAAACTCTGCCAGCAACACACCGGCGAATCGCCCCTCGCTGGTTACGGGAATAAAAAGTTGCATCAGTGGCGCATAGTCGCCGTCCTTGGTGCGCTGCAGATAGACGGTTTGGCGCATGTCCCGGGCCCGCTTGAAGCCCGCTTCGCCATCGACCTGCAGGCTCAGGCCGCTGTTCGGATGGCTTTGAAACATCCAGGTCGCCGTTGACCCAACGCTGCTTTGCACCCGTTTTTTGTCATCCAGCCAGGCAGCGCCCTGCAACTCCGGGTATTGATTAAGCAGGGTGGCGACGCGGATGCGAAAGCCCTCGGCATTGAGCTCGTGGTTGGAGAGTTCGCGGGCAATTCGGGAGAGTTGCTCCTGACGTTCCAGCAAACGCAGACGCAGACGCTGCTGGGTGTATTCCACGTCGCGTTGCACCGCCTGTTGTTCGCGGTCGAGTTCTTCGAACTGCAGGTAGCCCAATGCAGCCACGATGGCCGCCATGAAGAGCGCCACCGCCGCCAGCGGGGCCAGCATGGCAACCCAGTCCTGGCGGTGCGGCGCCAGACGCTGCCACCACGCGCGGGCGCGGATAACTGCTGGAATCTTCAGTCGCGCTGGCATGGAAATAAGGTCGGCTATTGGCATCCCTCAAGTGTAGGGGGCGCCCGCGTGGGCGATGGTTTGTTGATCGCTAATAAATTTCATATTACAAAATTCAAAAGCATTATTTGAAATTTAGAAAAAAATGTGAGAAACTTGCGACCGGCTACAGTTAGCAACCAACAACAAAACCATGAGGCGCGACATGACAAATCCAGCATCCATTTCCCCAACGGTTCTGCCTTTCCAGATAGGCGGCGACACCGATACCCAAGAAACCCGAGAGTGGATGGACGCCCTGTCAGCGGTCATTGAGGCGGAAGGCCCCGAGCGCGCCCATTTCCTGCTCGAACAACTGCTCGAACATGCGCGCCAAAAAAGCATCGACATGCCTTTCTCCGCTACCACGGGTTATGTCAACACCATCGAAACCGACCAAGAGGCGCACGCGCCCGGCAACCTGGAAATTGAGGAACGTCTGCGCGCCTACATGCGTTGGAATGCCATGGCAATGGTCGTCAAGGCCAACCGCCACCATCCCGTAGACGGAGGTGATCTGGGGGGGCACATCGGCTCGTTTGCCTCGTTGGCCAGCCTTTTTGGCGCGGGCTTTAACCACTTTTGGCATGCGGAGAGCGAAAACCACGGGGGTGACTGCCTGTATATCCAGGGCCACGTGTCTCCAGGGGTTTATGCCCGCGCCTATCTGGAAGGCCGTTTGACCGAAGAACAATTGCTCAACTTCCGCCAGGAAGTGGATGGCAAAGGTTTGTCGAGCTATCCGCACCCCAAACTGATGCCTGAGTTCTGGCAGTTCCCAACGGTGTCGATGGGCTTGGGGCCGCTCATGGCGATTTACCAGGCGCGTTTCCTGAAATACCTGCACGCCCGTGGCATTGCCAACACCGAAAACCGCAAGGTCTGGGTGTTCTGTGGTGACGGCGAGATGGACGAAGTGGAGTCCCTGGGCGCCATCGGCTTGGCCGCACGCGAAGGCCTGGACAACCTGATTTTTGTCATCAATTGCAACCTGCAGCGTCTTGACGGCCCGGTGCGCGGCAACGGCAAGATCATCCAGGAGCTGGAGGGCGAATTCCGCGGCGCGGGCTGGAATGTGATCAAGCTGCTGTGGGGCAGCAGCTGGGACCCACTGCTGGCACGCGACAAGGACGGCGCACTTCGCAAGCTGATGATGGACACGTTGGATGGCGACTACCAAGCCATGAAGGCCAACGACGGTGCCTACGTTCGAAAGCACTTCTTCGGCAAAGACCCGCGTACTGCCGCCATGGTGGCCCACATGAGCGACGAAGAGATTTTTGAATTGCGCCGGGGCGGCCATGACTCCAAAAAGGTGTACGCGGCCTACCACAGCGCCGTCAACCACAAGGGCCAACCTACGGTTCTTTTGATCAAAACGGTCAAAGGCTTTGGCATGGGCAAGAGCGGCGAAGGCAAAAACAACGTCCACCAGACCAAAAAGCTGACCGACGAAGACATTAAAGCGTTTCGCGATCGTTTCAACATTCCGGTGCCCGACAGCCAGATTGCGGACATTCCGTTCTACAAGCCGGCCGACGACACGCCAGAGATGAAGTACCTGCACGAGCGACGCAAGGCGCTGGGCGGCTACTTGCCGCACCGCCGCACCAAGGCGGACGAACAATTTACCGTGCCGTCGCTGGACACCTTCAAGTCAGTGATGGACCCCACGCCTGAGGGGCGCGAGATTTCGACCACCCAGGCCTACGTCCGCTTTTTGACCACGCTGCTGCGTGACCAGGCGCTGGGCCCGCGCGTGGTGCCTATCCTGGTGGACGAAGCCCGCACCTTTGGTATGGAAGGCTTGTTCCGACAAATCGGGATTTACAACCCCGCGGGTCAGCAATACACCCCGGTCGACAAAGACCAGGTGATGTACTACCGCGAAGACAAGGCCGGACAGATTTTGCAAGAAGGCATTAACGAGGCGGGCGGCATGAGCAGCTGGATTGCGGCGGCGACCAGCTACAGCACCAGCAACCGCATCATGTTGCCGTTCTATGTGTATTACTCGATGTTTGGCTTTCAGCGCATTGGTGATCTGGCCTGGGCGGCGGGTGACATGCAGGCGCGCGGCTTTTTGCTCGGTGGCACCTCGGGGCGAACCACGCTCAACGGCGAAGGTCTGCAGCACGAAGACGGCCACAGCCACATCATGGCCGGCACCATTCCCAATTGCGTGAGCTACGACCCGACCTTTGCGCACGAAGTGGGTGTCATCCTGCACCATGGCCTGAAGCGCATGGTGGAGAAGCAAGACAACGTCTTCTATTACCTGACGCTCTTGAACGAGAACTACGCCATGCCCGGACTGACTGCGGGCACAGAAGAGCAAATCATCAAGGGCATGTACTTGTGCAAACCTGGCGCAGCCGCTGACAAGGGCGCCAAAGCCGCCCAGCGCGTGCAATTGCTTGGCTCTGGCACGATATTGCGCGAATCGATTGCCGCACAGGAATTGTTGGCCGCCGACTGGGGCGTTGAGGCAGACGTCTGGAGTTGCCCCAGCTTTAATGAGCTGACCCGTGACGGCCAGGATGCCGAGCGCTTCAACCTGTTGCACCCGCTAGAGACACCGCGTGTGTCTTTTGTTGGTCAGCAATTGGCAGGCCACGCCGGCCCGGTGGTGGCGTCAACCGACTACATGAAAGCCTACGCCGAGCAGATTCGTCCGTTTATTCCGAAGGGCCGCACCTACAAGGTGCTGGGCACCGATGGCTTTGGCCGCAGCGACTTCCGCAGCAAACTGCGCGAGCACTTTGAGATCAACCGCCATTACATCGTGGTCGCAGCACTCAAGGCCCTCAGCGAAGACGGTCATGTGCCAGCCGCCAAAGTGGCTGAGGCGATTGCCAAGTACGGCATCAAGGCCGACAAGATCAACCCGCTCTACGCGTAATACCCCACGGAGACACAACAATGGCAACGATTGAGATCCACGTCCCCGACATTGGGGATTTTGATGAAGTGACCGTGATCGAACTCATGGTCAAAGTAGGCGACACCGTGCGCGCCGAACAAAGCCTGATTACGGTGGAGTCGGACAAGGCTTCCATGGAAATCCCGTCCTCGTCTGCGGGCGTGGTCAAAGAAATCAAGGTTGCACTGGGCGACAAGGTCAAGCAAGGCTCCTTGGTTTTGATGCTGGAGACGGCAGGCGCAGCGGCTGCCCCAGCACCCGCGGCTGCACCTGCCGCCGCAGCTGCGAGTGTGGCCGCTCCCGCAGCTGTCGCTGCGCCAGTGTCCGCCCCAGCTCCCGCCCCGGCCTCAGCTCCGGCCGCTTCCGCCGTCATGGAAATGCGTGTGCCGGACATCGGCGATTTCAAAGACGTGACCGTGATTGAGATCCTCGTCAAACCCGGCGATGCTGTGGCTGCGGAGCAAAGCCTGATCACGGTGGAGTCGGACAAAGCGTCCATGGAAATCCCCGCACCGGCGGCGGGTGTGGTCCAGTCTCTGGCGGTGAAGCTGGGCGACAAAGTCAATATCGGCGATTTGGTCGGCACCCTGCTGGGCGCAGTGACTGCCGGTGCCGCGGCTGTGGCCGCTGTTGCAGCGCCAGTGAGCGTCGCTCCCGCAACTGCTCCCGCGCCTGCAACCGCGCCCGCGGCAGCCCCTGCGCTTGCGGTACCTGCGCACGCGCCCGGTGCCTCGGTCTTGGCCTTGCCCCATGCGTCACCGTCGGTGCGCAAGTTTGCGCGTGAGCTTGGTGTGCCATTGGAAGAGGTTAAAGGGCAGGGGCCCAAAGGCCGGATCACCCAAGGCGATGTCCAGGCATTCACCAAGTCGGTGATGGCCGGTGCGGCCCAAACCAAAGCCCAAATCGCCAACGCACCCAAGGCAGCGGCTGGCGGTGGTGGCTCAGAATTGGGCCTGATTCCTTGGCCCAAAGTGGACTTTGCAAAATTCGGGCCGATTGAGCGCAAGGAAATGTCGCGCATCAAGAAGATCAGCGGTGCCAATTTGTTGCGCAACGCCATCATGATTCCGGCCGTTACCAACCACGACGACGCCGACATTACCGATCTCGAAGCCTTCCGTGTGTCGACCAACAAGGAAAACGAAAAGAGCGGTGTGAAGGTCACCATGCTGGCGTTCCTGATCAAGGCCTGCGTGGCCGCGCTCAAGAAATACCCCGAGTTCAACAGCAGCCTGGACGGCGACTCCATCGTTTACAAGAACTACTGGCACATCGGATTTGCCGCCGACACGCCCAACGGCCTGATGGTGCCGGTGATCAAAGACGCCGACAAAAAAGGCATCTTCCAGATCAGCCAGGAAATGGGCGAACTCGCCAAAAAAGCGCGGGACGGCAAACTCAGCCCTGCCGAGATGTCGGGCGCCACATTCACCATTTCCAGCTTGGGCGGCATTGGCGGGCGCTACTTCACGCCCATCATCAATGCACCCGAGGTGGCAATTCTGGGCGTCTGCCGCTCCACCATGGAGCCCATCTGGGACGGCAAGGCCTTCCAGCCGCGCCTCACACTGCCTCTGTCTTTGACCTGGGATCACCGCGTGATCGACGGTGCCGCGGCCGCGCGCTTTAACGTGTACCTCGGCCAGATTCTGGGCGACTTCCGCCGCGTGTTGTTGTGAGACTCCGGAGTCAGACCACTATTTGCAGCAAACGTGCTCTGACCCCAGCTTGTGTGAATTTGAGGGTCAGACCACTTTGTGCAGCAAACGTGCTCTGACCCCAGATTGTGTGAATTTGAGGGTCAGACCACTATTTGCAGCAAACGTGCTCTGACCCCAACTTTTTAAGGTACTTATGTCCACCATTGAAATCAAAGTTCCAGACATCGGCGACTTCGCGGAAGTCACCGTCATTGAATTGATGGTCGCCCCCGGCGACACCATCAAGCCTGAGCAAAGCCTGATCACCGTGGAGTCTGATAAGGCGTCCATGGAAATTCCTTCCAGTCACGGCGGCGTAGTGAAGGAGCTCAAGGTCAAGTTGGGCGACAAGGTTAAAGAAGGCTCCGTCGTGCTGCTGCTTGAAGCTGCAGGTGCGGAAACTGTTGCGGCACCCGCTGCCACACCGGCACCAGCCCAGGCGGTACCCGTTGCGGCGCCTGCCGCCTCGTCGTTTGGCGGCAGCGCCGACATCGAGTGCGACCTGCTGGTGTTGGGTGCTGGCCCTGGCGGTTATTCGGCCGCTTTTCGGGCGGCCGACTTGGGACTCAAGGTCGTCATCGTCGAGCGCTACGCCACCTTGGGCGGCGTATGCCTGAACGTGGGTTGTATCCCGTCCAAAGCCCTGTTGCACGTCGCCGCGGTCATGGACGAAGTGGCGCACCTGGGCGACCTGGGTGTGGAATTCGGCAAGCCGGTGGTCAACATCGACAAGCTGCGCGGCCACAAAGAAAAAGTCATCGGTAAATTGACCGGTGGCCTGGCGGCCATGGCCAAGATGCGCAAAGTCACGACAGTGCGCGGCTACGGCGCCTTTGTGGGCGCCAACCACGTCGAGGTGGAAGAAACCACCGGCGACGGCCAAGAGAAAACCGGCAGTAAGAAAGTGGTGGCTTTCAAGAAGTGCATCATCGCCGCCGGCTCGCAAGCCGTGCGCTTGCCCTTCATGCCCAACGATCCCCGCGTGGTCGACAGTACCGGCGCGCTGGAACTCAAAGAAGTGCCCAAACGCATGCTGATTCTGGGCGGCGGCATCATCGGCCTGGAAATGGGCACCGTTTACAGCACCCTGGGCGCACGCCTGGACGTGGTGGAGATGATGGACGGCCTGATGCAGGGCGCCGACCGAGACCTGGTCAAGATCTGGCAAAAGATGAACGCACCGCGCTTTGACAACATCATGCTCAAGACCAAAACGGTGGGCGCGCGCGCCTTGCCCGAAGGCATTGAAGTCACGTTCGAAAGCGCAGAACCCGGTGGGACGGCCCCGGCGCCCCAGGTCTACGACCTGGTGTTGCAAGCGGTAGGCCGCACGCCCAATGGCAAAAAGATTGCCGCCGACAAGGCCGGCGTGGCAGTTACCGACCGTGGCTTTATCAACGTCGATATCCAGATGCGCACCAATGTGCCCCACATTTTTGCCATTGGCGACATCGTGGGCCAGCCCATGCTGGCGCACAAGGCGGTGCATGAGGCGCACGTAGCGGCTGAAGTGATTGCCGGTGAACTGCAAGGCAACAAAGAGCTGTCCGCAGCCGCATTCAACGCCCGCGTCATCCCCAGCGTGGCGTACACCGACCCCGAAGTGGCCTGGGTGGGACTCACCGAAGACCAGGCCAAAGCGCAAGGCATCAAGGTCAAAAAGGGCCTGTTCCCCTGGACCGCCTCTGGCCGCGCCATTGCCAATGGCCGCGACGAAGGCGTGACCAAACTGCTGTTTGATGACTCCCCAGAAGCCCACGGCCACGGCAAGATTTTGGGCGGCGGCATGGTCGGCACGCATGCGGGCGACATGATTGGCGAAATAGCGCTGGCCATTGAGATGGGGGCCGACGCGGTGGACATCGGCAAAACCATTCATCCGCACCCCACGCTGGGCGAAAGCATTGGCATGGCAGCGGAAGTGGCCCATGGCAGTTGCACGGACCTGCCGCCTGCGCGCAAGTGATCAATCACCCCCCGGGGGTTAACGCCTGAGTCGTCTCATCGGTGCCCGCGCACTCCGCGGTGTGGCGCGCCGAATCAAGAAACCGTGCCGTCAGGCGTATGTACATTCGGGCACGAGGTCGGCGAAGCAGTTCGCCGACTTTGGGCCCCATTGTGTCGTCAACCGTTAAGGGATTTGGACCTGTCTGGAATCCTGCCGGGCGTTAGGCAGATTGCACGGCATGTTGCAGACTTCGTTGCCGTTGACCGGGCAGGCGCGATTGAAGGTGACTACATGGTCCACTTCTGCCCGGATTCCGATCCACTCGCCTACCGTATGGTCGTGGTGGCTGGGTACATGGGCCATTACCGTCTCGCCCGTCTTGAGGCGCAGGGTGTACAAAAACTCTGAGCCGCGAAATGCCTTGCGAATAATTTGTGCCTTTACCGGGGCATCGTCGTCGTGCACGATATCGTCAGCACGCAACAACACATCGCATTCCCCCGCGACAAAAGTGCAGGGCAGGGGGCATTCCGCCACGTCGACCAAATCTCCCAGAGGCGTTTGCACCTGGACTTGGTGGTCCACTTGGCGCAACGTGGCGGGGGTGAAGACGCCGTGTCCGATGAACTCGGCCACAAAACGGGTCGCTGGGCGGTGGTACAGGGTGTAGGCCGTGTCCCACTGGTGCAAACGTCCTTCGGCCATGACGCCAATCACATCTCCAATGGCAAAGGCTTCCATTTGGTCGTGCGTGACGAAAAGGGCCGTGGTTTGGGCTTCTTTCAAAATGCCGCGCACTTCCAGCGCCAGTCGCTCGCGCAACTCCACATCCAGGTTCGAAAAAGGCTCGTCCAACAGCAGCAACTGGGGTTTGGGCGCAAGCGCGCGGGCCAAAGCAACGCGCTGCTGTTGGCCACCCGACAACTCATGCGGATAGCGCTGCGCACTGGCGGTCAAGCCAACGAGCGCCAGCATGTCGCGTACGCGGGCCTCTTGTTCGGCCCGCCCTTGTCCGTGCAGGCCAAAGCGCACGTTGTCTTGCACGCTGAGGTGGGGAAAGAGGGCGTAGTCCTGGAACACCATTCCAATGCGCCGTGCCTCGGCGGGCAAATGCACACTGGCGCTACTGACGACGCGATCCGCCAGTCGGATTTCGCCGCCGCTGGCGCGCTCCAAGCCTGCGACAGCGCGTAGCAAGGTGGTTTTTCCGCAGCCTGAAGGGCCAATCAACACTCCGATGTCACCGGCCTTCAGAAGCATCGATACCTTGTCAACGGAAGGGCGTGCGCGTCCTGCGTAGCTGACTTGAAGCTGTTCTAGGGCTAAAAACATGGTCTGATTGTAGGGATCACGGTTTGCCCTGATGCGGGTAACGGCTACCTACAATGCCCCATGGCTTTTAGTTTGCGCTTGCTCTTTCGCAGTTTATTGGTGGCTTTGGCTTTGCTGCTGGCGCTACCGGTGGTGACCGTTTTATTGTCTTGGACCCAGTGGGACGCTGCGGCTTTGGGCATATTGGTTGAAATGTTCCACACCGTGCTGCCGGATTACGCCGGCACGTCGCTGCTGCTATGCCTGCTGGTGAGTGTGGGTGTCGTCAGTATGGGCACCGCAGCGGCGGTGGCCGTGACCCTGTTCGATTTCCCGATGCGCCGCAGCCTGGAATGGGCACTGTTGCTGCCACTGGCCATGCCTGCTTATGTGGTGGCCTACGCCTACACGGATTACCTCCAATTTAGTGGGCCTTTGCAGACCGGCATACGCGCCGTCTTTGGCTTAGAGGGACGGGTCTTTCCTGAAGTGCGCAACGTGTGGGGTGCGGCTTGCGTGTTTACGCTGGCGTTGTACCCTTATGTGTACTTGTTGGCGCGCACGGCGTTGTCGGAGCGCGCCAACCACCTGATGGAGGCAGCGCGGCTTTTGGGCGCGCCTTTGCGTCGTCGCATCGTTCATGTGGCCCTGCCGCTGGCGCGCCCTGCCATCGCTGCCGGAACCGCCTTGGCCCTGATGGAAACACTGGCTGATTTTGGGGTGTCCAGTTACTTTGGCATTCAGACTTTTACCGCGGGCATTTACAAGGCTTGGCTGGTGATGGACAACCGGATTGCCGCCGCCCAACTGGCGACCGTGCTGCTGATGGTGGTGGTGGTCCTGTTGGCCGCGGAACAGGGGGCGCAGAAGCGCTTGCGTTTTTCGAGCGCCCGCGCGGACCGCAAGGGCACGGAGTCGCAGCCCCTGCCCTTGCGGGGTGCATCCGCGGCGACCGCATGGATCTTGTGTGTTTTGCCGGTGGTGTTCGGCTTTGTTTTGCCGGTCGTGTTGATGTCTCTGACGCTTCTCCAGGGCGAAGGATGGGCTGATTTGCCATGGTCGCGCTTTGCGCAGTGGTCTGTCAACAGCCTGGCTTTGGGCGGTGTAACTGCCGTGGTGGCTGTAGGCGTGGCGCTGCTGGTGGCAGGGCAGACCCGCCTGCGCTCCCACGGAATGACGCGGGTCATTGGGGGCATTTTGGGCTTAGGGTATGCCGTGCCGGGTGCGGTGATCGTGGTGGGTTTGCTTCTGCCAATGGGCTGGGTTCAGGCACAGTGGCCCCAGTGGGGTGTCGGCGCTTGGCTCACTGCCACGGTGCTCGGCCTGGTGTGGGCTTATCTTGTGCGTTTTGTGGCGGTTGCCTTGCAATCGGTACAAAGTGGCTACAGCCGCGTTCCCGTTTCTTTGGACGAGACTTCGCGCATGCTGGGTGTTTCGGGCTTTTCATTGGTCTGGCGTGTGCATTGGCCGCTGTTGAAGCGACCTGTTGCTGCCGCGACCCTGCTGGTTTTGGTTGACGTTATGAAGGAACTGCCTGCCACCCTGGTGCTGCGCCCATTCAATACGGACACCTTGGCCGTAATGGCCTACCAACTGGCCCGTGACGAGCGCTTGGGAGAGGCCGCCTTGCCCTCGCTGGCTTTGGTGTTGGTAGGTTTGATACCGGTCGTTTTGCTCAGCCGCACCCTGCGCCGTCCCTGAGAGGAAAGGACCTAAATCCGTAGCTGGAAGCGGGGCATTTGATGCATATCAAATGATAATGATTCTCATTTGATTACACTCAGGCATCGTTTCTTCGCTTTGATCTGCACCATGTACCGCACCCTGACCCTTATTACGTTCGGCTTAGCTTCCACTTTTGGCCTCCCTGCACTTGCCGACGCGCAAGTGATCAACCTGTATTCGGCTCGCCACTACCCGACAGATGAGGCGCTCTACAGCGACTTCACCAAGGCCACTGGCATCAAAATCAACCGCGTCGACTCGGACGATGCGGGCATCATCGCCCGCCTCAAAGCGGAGGGCAGCGCATCGCCTGCGGATGTGATTTTGTTGGTCGACGCGGCTCGTTTGTGGAAGGGTGAGGCGGAGGGCATGTTCAAGCCCGTCAAGTCCAAAATACTGGAAGCCGCCGTTCCGGCCCATCTGCGTTCCAAACCCACCGAAGATGGAGGCACCGCCTGGTTTGGCCTGTCCACCCGCGCGAGGGTGGTGGTGTATGACAAGCTCAAAGTCAAGCCTGAGGATGTGGACACCTACGAAGAGCTGGCGGACCCCAAGAACAAAGGTCGCGTGTGTGTCCGCTCAGGGTCGCATCCTTACAACCTCAGTCTTTTTGGCGCCATGACTGAGCACCTAGGCGCAGCAGCCACTGAGATCTGGCTCAAGGGCTTGGTGGACAACATGGCACGTACCCCGAAAGGCGGCGATACCGACCAGATCAAGGCCGTTGCCAGTGGCGAGTGTGGCGTCGCACTGACCAATAGTTATTACCTGGCCCGGCTCCTGCGCTCCACAAGTACTGCAGACAAGGCGGTGGTCGATCGGGTGGGCGTGGTGTTTCCAAACCAGCAAAGTTGGGGCACCCACATGAACGTCGCCGGGGGCGCCGTGGCGCGTCATGCCAAAAACAGTGCCAACGCCCTGACATTTCTCGAATATTTAGTCAGCCCCGAGGCGCAAAATCACTTTGCCAACGGCAACAATGAATGGCCCGTGGTGAAAGGCCTCACGCTGGACAACCCTGCGCTGAAGACCATGACCGGCGGAAGCTTTAAAAGCGAACTGATTCCCATCAGCGCCGTCGGCATGAACCAGATCAAGGTGCAGCAAATGCTGGACCGCGTCGGTTTCAAATAACGCGGCGGGGGAGCGCGGCCCACCCCCCGCTAACCCCATTTACTGACGAAACGCGTCGTGGCAGGACTTGCAGGTTCCGCCCACCGCACCGGTCGCCACCTTGATGGAGTCCAGGTTGCCGGACTTGGCTGCCACAGTCAGTTTGACCATTTCGGCCTGCATTTTCTCGGCGTATTCATTGAACTTGGCCTTGTCGGTCCAGATTTCTGGCTTGGCCTTGGTGTCGCCCTTGTCGGTGCCTTCGCCAAATGCGGCCCAGGGCAGCTTGCCTACAAACTCGGCGTTGGTTGCGCTTTCGAGCGCTACCTTGGCGTCAAACGGTGCCTTGCCCGCAGCCATGGCGGCGACACGGCCAAAATTTTGCTGCATTACAAACAATGCGTTTTTGCGGTACTTGACCGCGTCTTCTGGCTTGGCAAATTGGGCCCAGGAGGGCGCGCTAACCAGCAGGGCGGCGGCGGTGATCATCAATGTGCGGGCAATGGTTTTCATGGACAGCTCTTTGGGTTGGGGGCAAAATTGCCAGGGGTCATTTTGACAACGATTCAGTGGGAAACCGTCCGGCAGGGTCATTTCTGTTGGATGGAGGGTGCTCGCTGGGATTTGCTGGAGCCGCAATCGGTGCGCCGCTTGGGGCAAGCGTGGTGTTGTACGGGGTGGCCGAAACGCACAAAAGGGAGAAATAAATTGAACCTGGTACGTATTTGGGACCTGCCGACCCGACTTTTTCATGTCGCACTGATGGTGGCGCTGGTTGGATTGGTGGTGACTGCACAAATGGGCGGCAGCGCCATGGAGTGGCACTTTCGATGCGGTTACGCCGTCTTGACCCTGCTTCTGTTTCGGCTGGTGTGGGGTTGGCTGGGCGGCTACTGGTCGCGGTTTCGGCAGTTTGTGGCGTCACCGGCGGCAGCGTGGGCCTATGCCCGCACCCCTTTTGAGGAGCGCCCGGCCAGCGTGGGCCACAACCCGATGGGCGCCTGGTCCGTGTTGGCCATGCTGTTGGCCCTGGGTTTGCAGGTGACAGCCGGGCTGTTCAGTGACGACGAGATCGCCACTGCCGGGCCGCTGGTGGCCCACGCCAGCAGCGCGTGGGTCAATTTGGCGACCCAGTACCACACCCGCATCGGCAAACTCGCGGTGTTTGCGCTCTTGGCGCTGCACATCGCCACCGTGCTGTACTACCGCCACAGGCGCAAGCTTGACCTGATCACCCCCATGGTGAGCGGCGACAAAATTCTGCCACTGGGCACGCCAGAATCGACAGATTCGCTGGCCACCCGGGTGCTGGCGCTGGTGGTGCTGGTTTTGATTGCGGTGGCGGTGGCGTTCTTGCTGCCTTAAGGAGCGCCGCGGCGGCAATGGCAGCCGCGCTTCGGTCGCGGATGGGGATAGGTGTCTACGTTGATCGACGGTTCAGCGCCCGAATGTCACTCAGCTTCGCACCTGCGCTGATGTTTTCGGGGTCGGTCAGCACATGGATCAGGGTCGGGCGGTCGGCTTTAAAGCCCTGCAGCACGGCCTCTGCCAGCGCAGCGGGCTGGTTGACGCGCAGGCCGTGGGCGCCAAAAGCGTGCGCGAGGGCCACAAAATCGGGGTTGTGCAGGGCGGTGGCGTGGGTGCGCTCCGGGAAGAATTTTTCCTGGTGCATCCGGATCGTGCCGTACATCTGGTTGTCAAACACCACGATAACGATGGGCAAGGCCAGGTGCACGGCAGTGGCCAGTTCGTGCGAACTCATCATGAAGCAGCCGTCACCGGCCAGGCACAGCACATCGCGCTGGGGGTGCGCCAGTTTGGCGCCTATGGCCGCAGGAAGGCCGTAGCCCATTGCGCCGCTGGTGGGCGCCACTTGGCTGCCAAAGCGGCGATATCTGAAGTAGCGGTGCGCCCAAGTGGTGTAGTTGCCCGCGCCATTGGCGATTACCACATCTTCCGGGAGCTGGGCACGCAGCAGACCCCAGGTTTGCACCAGGTCGATGGGCGTGCTGGCCTCTGCCGTAGCGCGGGTTTCTGGGATAGCGGTGAATTGTTCAAAGCCTTGGCGCAAAGTGTGTGTGCGGGGCTGCAGGCGCTGGCGCAGTGCCGGATCTAAGGGTAAATCGGCCAGTGCCCGGGCCAGTTCGGGCATCGTGGCCAGCATAGCCAGGTCGGGCCGGTACACGTGACCCAGGTCCTGGGCTTCGGGCAGCGCGTGCACCAGCAATTGCTGGGGCTGTGGAATGTCAATCAAGGTGTAGCCCGCGCTGGGCACCTCGCCCATACGCGCGCCCAGCAGCAGCAGCAGGTCCGACTCCATGACCGCCCGGTGCAAACCTGCGTCTGCGCCCAAGCCCAGCACGCCAACGTAATGGGGGTCGTCGTTGTCAAACAGGTCTTGGCGCCTGAAAGAACAGGCCACAGGCAGTCCGCTGGCGTGCACAAAGGTGCGCAGGTCTTGCACGGCCTGCGCTGACCACCCGCTGCCACCCACGATGAGCAAGGGGCGCTCTGCGGCATCCAGCATGCGCATCAGCTGCGTCAGCGTGGGGGCCGAGGGTGTGGCGCACACCGGTTGCGCGGCGCGGAGCGGGAGTACGGGGGCCATTGCCACACCGCTGAGCACGTCTTCGGGCAAGGCCAAAACCACGGGGCCGGGGCGTCCGGCCGTCGCCCTATGAAAGGCGTGGCTCACCATTTCTGTCATGCGACTGGCGTCGTCCACCTGGGCGACCCATTTGCTGATGGGCCCAAACATGCGGCGGTAGTCCACTTCCTGAAAGGCGGCGCGCTCCATAAAGCCAAGTCCCACCTGCCCGATGAACAAAATCACCGGCGTGGCGTCCTGGTGTGCGGTGTGCACGCCAATGGTGGCCTGGGCCGCTCCGGGGGCGCGCGTCACAAAGCAAATGCCGGGGCGACCCGTGGCTTTGGCGTGGGCCTCGGCCATAAACATGGCCGAACCCTCATGGCGACACACCACCAGATGGATGGCGTCGCGATGGGTGTACATGGCGTCAATGGCCGCCAAAAAGCTCTCGCCGGGGACACAAAATACAGTGTTCACGCCTTGGGCCAACAAGGCGTCGATCAACAAACTGG
Organism: Rhodoferax sp.; assembly: GCA_029866205.1. Lineage (GTDB taxonomy): Bacteria > Pseudomonadota > Gammaproteobacteria > Burkholderiales > Burkholderiaceae_C > Allorhodoferax. Next base: position 23,140 of record JARWZT010000019.1, on the reverse strand, counting down.
CGCCCGTGGGCTGGGTGGTGGTGGTCATGGCGGTGGGCACGGTGTCAGAAAGAGTGGGCTGATTGCGGCGTTGCATGCGGGTTTGTACCCCTGCGCTGAGTATGCATTGTGCAATGGGCTGGCTTCATAATGGATCGCGTTCAATCGGCTGCCACGGCGCGCAGCGCAGCCCGTTTTTTTCAAGCCCACACCAGGAAACCCGCCCATGCGAAAAGCCATCGACCTTCGTTCTTGCCTTTTGTTTTGGGCCGCTCTGGTGCTGGGGTCGGCATCGGGCCTGTCGCTGGCGCAAACGGCATGGCCCAGTAAACCGGTCAAGATCGTGGTGCCGTTTGCACCAGGCGGAACCACCGATATCTTGGCCCGCGCTGTGGCTCCCGAGTTGACCAAGGCCTTTGGACAGTCATTTATCGTGGAAAACCGGGCGGGGGCGGGTGGCAACATCGGGGCCGAGCAGGTGGCCAAATCTGCACCCGACGGCTACACCTTGCTCATGGGCACCGTGGGCACCCACGGCATCAACAAGTCCTTGTTTGCCAAATTGGCCTATGACCCGCAAAAAGACTTTGCGCCCATCACCTTGGTGGCCGGAGTGCCCAACGTGATGGTAATGAACAGCGATCGTGCCAAGGCGCTGGGCATTAACTCCGTGCCCGACTTTATAGCCTACGCGCGCAAACACCCTGGCGAACTCAACATGGCGTCCAGCGGCAGCGGTACATCCATCCATTTGGCAGGCGAGCTCTTCAAGACGTCCACCGGCATTTTTATGACCCATATCCCCTATGGTGGTTCGGCGCCCGCACTCTTGGGCTTGGTGTCAGGCCAGGTGGATGTGATGTTTGACAATCTGCCTTCGGCCATTGCGCTGATCAAGGCAGGCAAACTCAAAGCCTTCGCCGTGACCAGCGCGCAGCGCTCGGGTGCCTTGCCGGACTTGCCCACGATTGCCGAGGCCGCACCGCTCAAGGGCTTCGATGCCACCAGTTGGTTCGGACTGCTGGCGCCCGCTGGCACGCCTCAAGCGGTGGTGAACCGGCTCCAGCAAGAAACCGCCAAAGCGCTCAATTCGCCTGACATCAAGGACAAGTTACTGGCCCAAGGTGCGATTCCAAGTGGCAACAGCCCCCAGGAATTTGCCGCCTTGATTGATGCCGAAATCAAGAAGTGGGCAGTGGTGGTCAAGGCCTCGGGCGCGCGCGTGGACTAATCCATCGCGCCAGTTTGGGCGCATATCGATACATGCAGGCTTTCTACAGCGACAACTTCGTTCTTCCTCTGCCGGCGGGCCACCGGTTTCCGATGGCCAAGTACCAGCTGCTGCGCGACGCGCTGGCAGCCCAATTGCCGCAGGTGCAGTTTGTGCAGGCGCCGGCCGCGGTCAACGCCGAGTTGGCCTTTGCCCACCACCCGGCCTACATTGCCGCGATCGCTGAGGGTTCGGTCGATGCCAAAATTTTGCGCGACATTGGCTTTCCCTGGAGCCCGGCGATGGCCGAGCGGGCGCGGCGCTCAGTGGGCGGCACTTTACAGGCGGCGCGTGTGGCACTCACGCAGGGGGTGTCTGCCAACCTGGCGGGCGGTACGCACCACGCCTACACCGACCGGGGTGGCGGCTTTTGTGTGTTCAACGATCTGGCAGTCACTGCCCGGGTGCTGCAGGCGGAATGGGGCAGGGTGCGCCCACCTCCCGGACAGCGTCGCCTGCCCCTGCACGTGGCGATCATTGACCTGGACGTGCACCAGGGCAACGGCACCGCACGCATTTTTGCCAGCGACCCGTCGGTTTTTACGCTGTCCATGCACGGCGCCAACAATTTTCCGTTTGCCAAAGAGCGCAGCGACCTCGACGTGGCCTTGCCCGACGGCTGCACCGATGACGACTATCTGGCGGCGCTGGAGCAAGCACTGCAAACACTGCAAGACCGCTTTACGCCCGGATTTGTGTTGTACCTCGCTGGTGCCGACCCCCACGAGGGTGACCGTCTGGGCCGCCTGAAACTCAGTTTTGATGGACTCCAGGCACGCGACCGAAGGGTGTTTGACTGGTGCTTCGCGCGCAAGATTCCACTGGCCTTCGCCATGGGCGGCGGTTATGGCCACGACATTTCGCAAACCGTGCAGGTGCAAATCAACACCTACCGGGTGGCGCTGGAGTATTGGCGGCGCTGGCATCGCTGACAATAGGTCTCCGCCTGTGATGGCGCTTTGTCAACGTTTGTATTGCCATGGCCTATTCCCACACCATCGGTAGCCGGCGCTACCAGTTTGCTGACCTGCGTACCTTGATGGCGCGGGCGACACCGGCGCGGTCGGGGGACCGGTTGAGCGGTGTGATGGCCCAGACCATGCAAGAGCGTCTGGCCGCCCAAATGGCGCTGGCCGCGCTGCCACTCAAGGCCTTTTTGACTGAATGCGTGGTGCCCTACGAAGCAGACGAAGTCACCCGCCTGATTCTGGACACCCATAAGGCGACCGCATTTGCCCCCGTGGCGCACCTCACCGTGGGTGATTTCCGCAACTGGTTGCTGGGCGATGCGGCCACCAGCGCAACGCTGGCGGCTCTGGCACCAGGGCTCACCCCCGAGATGGTGGCTGCCGTCAGCAAGATTTGCCGTCTGCAGGACCTGGTGCTGATAGCCCGCAAGTGCAGCGTCGTCACCCGCTTTCGCGGCACCATTGGCCTGACTGGCCGTCTGGCCACCCGGCTGCAGCCCAACCATCCCACCGACGACGCCGTGGGCATTGCCGCCAGTCTGCTGGATGGCCTGTTGCACGGCTGCGGTGATGCGGTGATTGGCATCAACCCCGCCACGGACAACGTGGCGCAGGTGGTCAATCTGGTGCACATGTTGGACGATGTCATTGGCGGATACGGCATTCCTACGCAGTCCTGCGTGCTGACGCACGTGACCAATACCTTGCAGGCGATCGGGCGCGGTGCGCCGGTGGATCTGGTGTTTCAGTCGATCGGCGGCACCGAGGGGACCCACCGCAGTTTTGGCATTGATCTGGCCTTGCTGGCCCAGGCGCAACAAGCGGCCCTGTCCTTGCAGCGGGGACGGGTGTTTGACGATGGCCTTCGGGGCGCGAACGTCATGTATTTTGAGACTGGCCAAGGCAGCGCCTTGTCGGCCGGGGCGCACCACGGTTGTGACCAGCAAACCATCGAGGCGCGGGCCTACGGCGTGGCGCGGGCGTTTAACCCCTTGTTGGTGAACACAGTGGTGGGATTTATTGGCCCAGAGTATTTGTACAACGGCAAGCAAATCATCCGCGCTGGCCTCGAAGACCACTTCTGCGGAAAGCTCTTGGGTGTGCCCATGGGCTGTGACGTGTGTTACACCAACCACGCCGAGGCCGACTCCGACGACATGGACGCGCTGCTCACGCTGCTGTGCGCCGCCGGGTGTAATTTCATCATGGGTGTGCCAGGGGCAGATGACATCATGCTCAACTACCAAAGCAGCTCTTTTCACGATGCGCTGGTCATGCGCCAGACCCTGGGCCTGCGCGCCGCGCCCGAATTTGAAGCCTGGTTGCAGCAAATGGAAATTTTTGAGGGCGGCACTGACTCGCGTCTTTTGCCGCACATGCCTGCGCGGTTTGCCAATACCCTGAAACGATTGGACGCGGCATGAGTACCACGCCCCCACCCGCACCGAAAACCCGCTTGCCACTTGACACGTCGGCCAGCCGCCAGCCGGCCTTGGTGACCCCCGCACCGTGGGGCACGCTCAAGCGATTTACCGATGCGCGCATTGCGCTCGGGCGGGCCGGCCACAGCTTGCCCACTGCGGCGCATCTGGAGTTTCAGCTCGCCCACGCCCAGGCGCGTGACGCGGTGCATTGGCCCTTTGACGCCGCGAGCTTGGCGCTGGGCTTGGAGCACAGTGGTTTGGCGACCTTGCAGTTGCGCAGCGCAGCCGCTGACCGCAACACCTACCTGCAGCGCCCGGATCTGGGCAGACGTCTGAGCGAGCCATCGCTGCAGGCTTTGACCCAATGGAGCGCCGAAAGCCCGCCTGCGGCGTCCTACGATTTGGCGCTGGTGGTGGCCGATGGTTTGTCGGCGCTGGCGGTTCATCAAAACGCATTGCCCTTGATTGCTGCTTTGCGCCAGCGCCTGCAGGCGGACAACCAAACTGCCTGGGCGCTGGCGCCGGTTGTGTTGGTGGAGCAGGCACGGGTCGCCGTGGGCGATGAAATAGGCCAGGTCTTGGGTGCACGTGCCGTGGTGGTGCTGATTGGCGAGCGGCCGGGCCTGAGCTCGCCCGACAGCATGGGGATCTACCTGAGCGCGTCCCCACGCGTGGGTCTGACGGATGCGCAGCGCAACTGCATTTCCAACGTGCGCCCGGCCGGTTTGGCCGTGGAGCAGGCCGCTGACAAGCTGCACTACCTGCTGCACCGCGCCCGCACGCTGGGCCTGACGGGCGTCACCCTCAAGGACGATTCGATGCTTGCCGACCCTGGTGGTGATGGCCCTGCAGCTGCGCATTTCGTGATCTGACGCCTTGCGTGGACTCGCTGAGCCCGGTTCAATAGTGCATCCGTTGGGATGGTCGGTGGCGCAGGGCAAGGACGCTGACGCTGACAAACCGGATGCCTATCAAGCCACAAGGGGGAGCGCACGCCATGACCATCAGCCATCACGTTTTCACGGGGCCGCCGTCGAGCGCGCCACCACAGGGGGAACAAGAGTTCGGTGCCATGGCGATGGCCTTGGCAGGCGCCCCTGCGGCAACCGAAGAACGTTTGGAAATTGAAGTTGACGGCGTCACGCTTTTCGGTGACCTGGTCGTTCCCCCGCATGCGCAGAGTCTGGTGGTGTTTGCCCATGGCAGTGGCAGCAGCAGGCATAGCCCGCGCAATCGCTGGGTGGCCCAAGCTTTGCAGGCCTCCACGCATGCAACGCTGCTGTTTGATTTGCTGACCACGCGCGAAGAGCTCGCCGATGCCAAGGACGGACACCTGCGGTTCAATATTGCCTTTCTGGCCCGGCGCTTGGTGGCGGTCAGTCGCTGGCTTGCTGAGGCACCAGGCACCCGCGATTTGGCTATGGGCTACTTTGGTGCCAGCACTGGAGCGGCAGCGGCCCTCGTGGCCGCAGCCGAATTGGGACCCCGCGTGGGCGCCATTGTGAGCCGCGGTGGACGCCCGGACCTGGCCGCCGATGCGGTTTCCTCCGTGGTGGCGCCTACTTTGCTGATCGTCGGTAGCCAGGATATGCACGTGCTGCGTCTAAACCAACAGGTGCTGTCCCGGCTCCACTGCAAGAAGGAGCTGTTGGTGGTGCAAGGTGCCACCCACCTTTTTGAAGAGACAGGTGCGCTGGAAACTGTGGCCCAGCATGCGGCACGGTGGTTCTCCCGCCACCTGAACCCCCAAAAGTCACGCTCAACCGAGCACTAACGGGAGGCATCATCATGAACTTTGCTTTTGAAAACCGCACGGCTGCAGGCAAGGCCTTGGCCGACTTGCTGAGACACCACACCGACGAGGCGGACTTGCTGGTGCTGGCTTTGCCACGGGGCGGGGTGCCGGTGGCCTTTGAAGTTGCACAGGCCTTGGGTGCCGAGCTCGATGTCATGGTGGTGCGCAAGCTCGGTGTGCCGGGCCAGGAGGAACTCGCTTTTGGTGCGATTGCCAGTGGCGGCATTCAGGTTCTGAACGACGATGTGGTTGCCGAACTTGAGTTGACCCAGGAGGACATGGCTCCGGTCGTTGAGCGCCAACGCCATGAGCTGCTGCGCCGTGAACGCCTGTACCGGGCGGGGCGCTCTGCGCCAGACGTCAAGGGGCGTACCGTCATCCTGGTGGACGACGGCATTGCTACGGGTGCCACCATGCGTGCTGCCATACGTGCGCTGCGTGAGCGCAAGGTCGGGCGCGTGGTGGTGGCCGTGCCTACAGTCGCCTTGCAAATAGCACGGCGTCTGGAACCTGAGGTGGACGAATGGGTCGCCGCGCTGACACCAACCCAATTTTGGGGGGTGGCGCGCTGGTACTACGACTTCTCTCAAACCACGGACCAGGAGGTCATTGCGCTTTTGGCCCACGCGGCCCAAGGGGATCGCGGCCGTAGCCAGACGCCATATGGGCCGGTGCGCAACCCCACCCGGCCGCTCAAGGGCATTGCAGCGAGCAGAGTTTTATGACGGAGCTGGGCAAGCTATTGCGCTCCGCCGCTTCCCCCTTGACTGGAGGAGCAGCGGACTTTGATCCGCTCATGCGTGTGGTGGGCAATGCGAATTTGGTGCTTTTGGGCGAGGCCTCGCACGGCACCCATGAGTTTTACTGCGCCCGGGCACTGATCACCAAGCGCCTGATGACAGAAAAAGGCTTTTGTGCGGTGCTGGCCGAAGCGGACTGGCCCGATTCCTACCGCGTCAACCGCTATGTGCAAGGTGCGCCGGGTGACGCGGACGCAGAGGCGGCACTTTCCGACTTTGAGCGGTTTCCCCAATGGATGTGGCGAAATGCCGATCTGCTCGACTTTGTTGGATGGCTGCGCAGCCACAACGACGGCCTGAATCGCGATGCACAAAAAGTGGGGTTTTATGGGCTGGATTTGTACAGCCTGCATGCGTCGATGGCTGCGGTCGTTGACTATCTGACCGCAGTGGACCCGCCGTCTGCCCGCAGGGCACGCCGCCACTATGCCTGCTTTGACCATTTTGGTGGCCCTGTCCAGTCCTACGGCTTGGCGGCTGGCTTAGGTCTTGCGCCATCGTGTGAGGCCGGTGTGGTTCGCGAGTTGACCGAGTTGCGGCTGCACGCGGCCGATTATTTGATGCACGATGGCGTCAGTGCGCAAGAAGCCCTGTTTTGCGCCGTACAAAACGCCAAGGTGGTCAAGAACGCTGAGCAGTACTACCGCTCCATGTTTCGGGCTAACGTTTCTTCATGGAATCTGCGCGATCAGCACATGATGGACACGTTGGTGGCATTGCTGGAGCACCATCAACGTCAGCAGCGTCCCGCAAAAATGGTGGTTTGGGCCCACAACTCCCACCTGGGCGATGCCCGGGCGACCGCAATGCATGAGCGCGGCGAGCTCAATCTGGGGCAGTTGGTGCGGGAGCGGTTTGGCCGTGAGGCCCTGTCGGTGGGGTTTACGACCCACCATGGCACCGTTACCGCCGCCTCTGATTGGGACGGGCCCGCCGAGCGCAAGGCAGTGCGCCTGGCGTTGCCCGAAAGCTACGAGGCCGCCTTCCATGCGGCCGGCATTTCGAATTTCATGGTCGACTTCACCCGCCATCCCGAGTTGGCCCTGGCCTTGGACAAGCGGCGTCTGGAGCGTGCAATTAGCGTGATTTATCGCCCGCAGAGTGAGCGGTCCATCCACTATTTTGGTGCCCATTTGCCGCGCCAGTTTGACGTGGTGCTGTACTACGACGAAACCCGCGCAGTAGAGCCGCTGGAGCGCACTGCACCCCCGGTGGCTGAGCTACAAGAAACCTATCCGTCAGGATTCTGATCGGCAGAGCGCCGTCAGTGAGGTGTTAAAGTCGACGCCAAATAACGAAAGCACATCTTGGCAACTCCCAATTACGGTTACGAAAAGCGTCAAAAAGAACTCGCCAAGAAGCGCAAAAAAGAAGATAAGCTGAAGAGCAAAAGCGAACGCAAGGGCCCCGGCGAAGAGGGCGGTTCAACGCCAGACCAGGATGCTGCCTCTGCGCAAGACACCGCCCAGAGCGGCCCCGAAGCAACGCCAGCAGCCTGATCAGACGCCCCCGTTTTTTTGCAGAGGCCTCAGGCGGTATGCAGCGATGCTGCCACGGCCTGCATGCTGGCTTCTGATCGGTCCGTCGGGGTCAGGCGCGAGGCCTGACCAAACTGCCCAAAGTTACGCTCCATGGATTGCAGGTAAACGGGGTCATAGTGTGTGGTTAGGAGTTCTTGCACCACCGGGCGGAGATCACCCCGACGAACAGTGTCTTTCCAGGCTTCAATCACGACCTTGCCCCGTTGGGCCGTCAGCGCGTCAAGCCGGTTGCAAAAATGCTCCGGGTTGGCCGTGAAATAGGCATAGTCTTCCATCAGCAGCTCAACGCGCTGGTCCAGAGCCAGTTCCACCACACTGCAGGGGCTGCTGCGCATACGCTCCACCAAAGCCGGGTGAATCGACACATTGCCGACCTTTTTGCTCTCACTTTCCACAAACACCACCCGCTCCGGATCAAAACCGCGGAGTTGTTCCCAGACCAGGGTGTCAAAGCGCTTTTGTGTGGGCTGCTCAACGCCAGGCAGGGCGCCCAGTACCGAGCTGCGATGCCGGGCAAGGTCTTCGAGGTCAAGCACTTGGGCGCCGATGCCTCGCAGCGCCTGCAACAGACGGGTTTTGCCCGAGCCAGTGGTGCCACAAATCACCTGCAGGCGCAGGCGGGTGGCACAGGTCTCCATGTCTTGCAGCATGGCGGCACGAAAGGCTTTGTAGCCCCCCTCCACCAAAGAGACCCGGAACCCGATCTGGTCCAGCACCAGAGACAGAGAGCCGCTGCGCTTGCCCCCGCGCCAACAGTAGGCCAAGGGGCCCCAGTCGCGCCCTTTGTCCAGCACATGGGCCTCGATGTGCGCGGCAATATTGCGAGCAGCCAGGGCGGCCCCTCGTTTTTTGGCCTCGAAGGCGTTGACCTGTTTGTACATGGTGCCGATGGCTTGGCGTTCTTCGTCGTGCAATGTCGGCCAGTTCAGGGCGCCGGGCAGGTGGTCTTGCGCGTACTCGCCCTCACTGCGGGCATCAATCAAGGTGTCAAATTGGTCAAAGCGGGCAATCACCTCGCTCGCGGGTAGCAGGGTCAGGCTCATGCAATCAATTTCGAAAGTGCCGGCCAAACGTTGTTCAGCAGGATCGGGTGGGCCGCTTCCAGCGGGTGAATGCGGTCGCTTTGGAACAGGGTGTCGGACTGCGGCACGTCGGCCACGCCTTTCAGGAAAAAAGGCACCAGGCCCGTTCCCTTGGATTTCGCCACCTCCGCGTACAAGGCGACAAATTTGGCGCTGTACTCGGGACCGTAATTGGGCGGCATTTGCATGCCCAGCAACAGCACTTTGGCTTTCGCGTCCTGGCAGGCCTGGACCATCGCCAACATATTGTCTTTGCTGGTTTTGAGTGGAAGACCGCGCAGTGCGTCGTTTCCCCCGAGCTCAATCACCACCAGTTGCGGCTGGTGCTGCGCCAGCAATGCGGGCAGCCGCGACAGCCCGCCTGACGTCGTGTCGCCGCTGATGCTGGCGTTGACCACGGGGATCGACTTTCCCTGCTGGCGCAGCCGCAACTCCATCAGTGCCACCCATCCGCTGCCACGTTTGAGACCGTATTCGGCGCTGAGCGAGTCGCCCACGACCAGAATCGGGCCCTTGGGCTTGGCCCAGGCGCTCAAGGCCACACCCAGTGTCAGGGCGCCGGCGGCTGCGTTAAAGTGTCTTCGATCCAAAGAAAGCCCCATGTCTGAATTCATTATTTCCGTCGAGCACATTTGCAAATCAGTCAGCGATTCCACCGGCACCCTGGAAATCCTGAAAGACATTGATTTTGCGCTAAAAGAGCGCGAGACCGCCGCCATCGTGGGCGCTTCGGGCTCGGGCAAGAGTACCTTGTTGTCGATTATTGCCGGGCTGGATACGCCTACGAGCGGGACGGTACATCTGGGTTCACAAGACCTGTTTGCACTGGACGAAGACGCCCGCGCGGCGCTGCGCGCCCACAAGGTGGGTTTTGTCTTCCAGAGCTTTCAGCTGCTGGGCAATCTGACCGCCCTGGAAAACGTGATGCTGCCACTCGAACTCGATGGCCGCAAAGACGCACGCAAGGCCGCCGCCGAGATGCTGGAGCGTGTGGGACTGTCCCAGCGGCTAGGCGCCTACCCCAAAGTACTTAGCGGCGGCGAACAGCAGCGCGTGGCGCTGGCCCGGGCATTTGTCGTCAAGCCCGCCCTGTTGCTGGCCGATGAGCCGACCGGCAGTTTGGACTTTGCCACCGGTGAGACCATCATGGCCCTGATGTTTGCCCTGAACCGCGAGCAGGGTACGACGCTGGTGCTGGTGACCCATGACCCGGCCATTGCCGCCCGATGCGACCGCCGTATCACCATTGAGGCGGGCCGGATGGTGTCCAATGCGACCCACGCGAACCTGTCCAGTCCGTAGGCCTGAAGGGCCGATGGCACATTGGCCCCACGGGCGATAATCGCGGCATGTCATCCCAAGTTCTATTCGGCTTTCACGCCGTCGGCGTACGCCTGAAAACCGCTCCCCAGTCGATTGTCGAAATCTATTTCGAACCAACGCGGCGTGATGCGCGCATGCGCCAGTTCATGGATAAGGTCAAGGAAGCGGGTGTTCGACTGATCGAGGCCGATGGCATGCGCCTGTCTAAGCTCTGCGGCGGTCATGGCCACCAGGGAGTCGCAGCGCGGGTGCAGGCACTGACCCAAGTGCACTCGTTGGACGAATTGCTCGAAAATTTGGAGGCCACGCAGCTCGCACTGCCCGCCGATCAGCGGGTCAATCCGTTGATTTTGGTGTTGGATGGCGTGACCGACCCCCACAACCTGGGCGCCTGCCTGCGGGTGGCCGATGGTGCGGGCGTGCATGCGGTGATCGCTCCCAAAGACCATGCGGCAGGCATCAATGCCACCGTGGCAAAAGTGGCCAGCGGAGCGGCCGAAACCGTACCTTATTTCATGGTGACCAATCTGGCCCGCACCTTGGGAGAGCTCAAGGAGCGCAACATCTGGGTGATCGGGACCAGCGACATGGCCACGCAAACCCTCTACCAGGTGGATTTGACTGGGCCGGTGGCTTTGGTTTTGGGGGCTGAGGGCGATGGCATGCGCCAGCTCACTGCCAAAACCTGCGACCAACTGGTGCGTATTCCCATGCGTGGCGCGGTAGAGAGCCTGAACGTATCGGTGGCCAGTGGCGTGTGTTTGTATGAGGCTCTTCGCCAGCGGGGCGGTAACTAACGTTTGAAAAAAGGATTTTCCATGCGCATCCCTTCCTTGAATCTGCGGGCGAGCCCCGCGCGACTCGCTTTGGCGCTGGTCGTCAGTGTTGGCATGCTGGGGTGTACCCAAGAGCAGCAAAACAAGATTGGCCGGGAGATCCAGAACTGGACCGGTACCAGTGGCGTGCTGGAGGTGTACGCGGGCGACAAGCTGGTGCGCCGCTTTATCAAGATCGACAAGCTCACCACGGCCATGGGAACCGACGACAACAAACCGCGCCCTTACCGTTATGGCTACGGTGTATTGGACGAGAACCAGAACATGGAAGCAGACCCCGGCGAGAAAAAAGTCTACTTTGAGATCAGCGACTACGCCACCAACTACGTGTTCTTCGAGAGCCCACGCTAAGTCGCATGGCCCGGGTTTTTCAAACCCAGCCCATCACGCCCGCTAGCGCGCCTGCGCCCAATATCCACAACAGGTGGATACGGCCATGCCAAACGAGCAACGCACTGGCGGCCGTAACCGCATAGGCGCCGGGGTGGGAGTTCCAGTCTCCTTGTGATCCAGCCAAAATCCAGCCCGTGGCGACCAGCAAAGCCACCACGATAGGTGCCATCGCCAGCTTGAAGGCGCGGACCGTGGGCCGCTCCCGGTTGCGCTGACCCCAGCGGGCGGCAAAAAAGGTCAAAGTTGCGCTGGGCAGGACCATCCCCAACATGGCGGTCAAAACGGTCGTGCCGGCCAAAGCCCAGGCCGGCGTACCAGGGGCCCAAGCACCCGTCGCATTCATGCCAACCGTCCAGCCCAAGACGGCCACGAACAGCACATTGGGGCCGGGTGCGGCCTGGGCCAAAGCCACTGCATCACTGAATTGGCCTTCACTCAGCCAGAGTTGTTCGCTGACCAAAAACCGGTGCATCTCAGGCACGGTGGTGATTGCCCCACCGATGGACATGAGGGACAGCGACACAAAGTGCAAAAACAGCGTGGCCAGTTCTGGCCCTCCCCAGGAGTTCATGCCCGGGTGTTCGTGTATTGCGCCAACAGGCGGAAATAGGCCCAGCCCATGGCGGGCAAGCCGAGCCCCAAAAGCACCCAGATCAACGGAAGGCGCAGCAGTCCAATGGCCATAAAGGTCAAAACGGCCAGCAAAGTGCAGACCGATTTGCCCATGGCATTGGCGCGCAAGGCCCGCATCAATTTGAGACCGGTGCCTGCGATCAGTCCGGCCGACACTGCGCCCATGCCACGAAGTGCGTCTTGAACCACGCCTTGGTCCGCTATTCCGGAGAGCCCCACATTGAGCGCCAGCACCACCACCATCGGCAGCGCCAGCATGCCTGACAGCGCGGCCAGCGCACCACGCCAACCAAAAAAACGATCGCCCACAATGAGCGACAAATTCACCACGTTGGCGCCCGGCATGATTTGGGCGACGGCCCAATCTTCTACAAATTCCTCAAGGGTGAGCCACTGTCTCTTTTCGACCAGTTCGCGCTGCACCACGGCCAACACGCCACCAAAACCCTGTAACGCCAGCCTAGAAAACGCCCAAAACAGCGCGCGCACGGAGTCCGGTCGCCGGGCCGCTACCGTGTTCATGCCCGGGCGCTGGCCAGCTGGCCGGCCACCCAGCGCATAACCTGGGCGTCACTGCACAACTGCACGTGGCCTAAACCGTCAAACACCTGAGCGACGCTGTCTGGCAACACCTGTTCACGTTGCGGAAATACGATCGCGTCTTGGGGGGTGATGGCAATGCGAAACAGGCGACGCGTGGCAGGCCCTTCGGACGCTGCCAGAGCTGCCAGCCATTCGCTCTGCCAAACCATCTGTTTGCCATTGCTTGCCCGTGCCTGGGGCGACACCTGGGTGCCCTGGTGCGGTGTGCCCAGGGTCACGGCCAGGGCGGCGCGCTTCGTGCCGTAGGTGCGCATCCAGGCCCGAATCGCAAGGCCTCCCATGCTGTGGCCGACCAACGCCACCTGGGCTTGTCCGGTGTGCTCGCAGAGGGCCTGTACCGCCCGCTCAATCGTGGCGGCATAGTGGTCAATGGAGGCGTATACCGGCTCCAGGTCGACGGCGAACACCGCGTGGCCATGCGCACGCAGGTAGGGTGCAAGGTCGTCCCACACCCGGTGGTTGCAGACAAAGCCGTGCACCAGCACGACGCCAATGCGGGCCTGCGGTGATTGGGCGGGTTGCAACACCGGTGGACGCAAGGCCCAGGGCAGGCGGGTCACAAAAAAACGGTAAGCCCAGAACGCTTCGCCCCAACTCGCCCGCAGAATGCTGCCCCAGGAGGATGCGCCCTGGCAGGCGTGAACCGTGATCTTCAGCATCCACACCAAAACCAACAAAAAGGGGAGCAGCGCAAAAATCACCAGCCCGACGATTGCCGGCCAATCCGCAAGCCAGACCACCGCCGCCGAAATCAGCGCTAAAAATGTGGCCTGATAAAGCAAGACCTTGCGCAGCATGCGGGCGAGCATGGCGTGACTTATGCCTGGCTGCACTGCAGCGTGCGACGCGCAGGTTCGACCACGGCTTTCTCGGCCTGGTAATCGCTGGTAAGGACCCGCATCAACAAAAAGCCGGTGCGGCTGGGGCTCACCACCACTTCGACGTCCGCTGGAGGCGGCTTTTGCTGCGGATCACCACCCGGTGGCACCAACCACAGGTCTACGGCACGCCCCTGCGCCTGGCGGTCATTGCGCACAAAGAAGTTGTCACTGTTGGCCGCATACAGCGCCACCGACCAATAGTTGGGCAATGCCGGGGCCGCATGCACGCGCACTGGCCCGTCGCGGAGGTCGTAGGCGCAAACCGAGTACAGCATGTCCGGGCTGGGCATCACCACCGAGCGCGACTTGGCGGTCACCGGGTCTGGAAAAGCCGCCTGGTTGTGCATGTTCATTTTCTGTGCCGCCGGCCCGTGCATCAGCACCTGCATGATCACCCGAGGCGCTGCCCATACCGCAAGCAAATGCGCCAACAAGGCGGTCACGCCTAGGGTGAGCAGACGATAAGCCCACAGGCGCTGGTGCTCGCTGAAGTTTTTCATGGGCAATCCCCGATCTTTTGAACGGCGGGTGCCACCAGCGACTGCGGTGCCGCTTGCACGGCGGGCGCCGGGTTGTAGAGGCGCAGCGTCAGGACCAGGCCGCGCTGGCCCGGCGTGGGCAGCCAGTGCATGCCGGGCTGTTCGGTCGGTCCGGTACTCAGCGAAAAAGCGCCTGCGGCATCAAGGGCGGCGGTACTGCCATTGAGGCTGTAGTGGCCGTTGGGCGCATCAAACAAAAACAGGTCTTCCGCATAGGCGGTAATGCTCCACCAACGCGCCTGCGGAGGCACGCCGGTGATGCGGTAGTTGCATTGCGATCGCAACGCATGTCCAGCGTCATCGCGCGTGGCGACAAAGTACATGGTCTCGTCGCGCCCTAGTGCCAACAGTGCGTTGACAGCGATCGTGGCACGGGTGTACAGGCCCGCATCTTGGCTGCCTGCCTGCAGATTGGTGCGCCACGCACCCACCTCGACCGACGGATTAAGCCAGGGCGACTTTTTCAGTACCCACCAGGCCGAACCCACCCCCAGCGCCACAGCCCCCAGGTACAGCAAAACGGCAATGCCGATTCGCTGGGCGCGCGTGCTCCGGTGTGTGTTGGCGTTCATGGTGTTTTGGGGTCTGCGCTCGCTTTCTGGGCTGCCTTGGCCAGCGGCATCCAGTGCAACAAGCCAAACAGCAGGGCCAACACCAGGCTTAACCACAGTGGACCTGGATAGCTCTTGATGTATTTGAAGGTCAGAAGACACTCAAGCACATGCACCGCGAGCAAGGCCAAAGCAAGGTTTTGCACCACAGGCGTGGCACCCATGGGAAGCGCAACAAACAAGCTTGCCAGTGCCAGCAGGTAGGTGCCGACGAGCAGGGCTTTGAACAGGGTATTGAGCATGGGCGGTTTCAGTGGATTGGGGATAGGGTCCGGGTGTGTCAGCCTACATCAGGCGCTTTTTTTCGATTGCCGTGGTGTTGGCCGGTAGGGTAAACAGCATACCGTCCTCGCCCACGGTGATCGGCCCGCCAAAGAATTTGGCTGCGTCGCCCACAAAGGCTGGGTAGGCGAATTTGACGGGCAGCGGGGGCACGATGTGGTTGTAAACCAAGTGTTTGACCTGTGCGACTTGGGCCTGTGCGGCGGCTTCTTCCGGGGTCGTGTGGTAGTTCAAGATGTCACGCATCACGTGGGCGAGGTTGCCCATATTTTTGGATTGAAACTCCGCCCCCAAGATGTTGACCAAGGTGGGTTGCAGCGCTTCATGCACCAAGATGTCTGCGCCTTGGGCGACGGCTGCCACCGAGGGCGTGGACTTGGTGTCGCCGGTGATGACCACCGAGCGACCCTTGTAGTCAAACCGGTAGCCCACGGCGGGCTCGATGGGTGCATGGTCGACCCGAAAGGCGGTGATCTTCAGGCCCTGGTTCTCCAGCACCACGACGGTGTCGCCTTGGCCTGCAACGGGCAGTGCAAAGGGACGGCCTTTGCCGCCACTGCCGCCCGAGGGCATGATTTTTTCGCTGTGGTGCGACACGCGGTAGCCGTAGTCCAAAACATACGCCGCCCGGAAGCCATCCACGACTTTGTCCACGCCGGTGGGTCCATAGACCGTGAGCGGCTCCGTGGCGGTCGCCATGCCCCAGTGCTGCAGCATGAATGGGCCCAAACCATCAATGTGATCAGAGTGGAAATGGGTCAACAGCAAGGCTTCCACCTTGCCCAGTGGCAGTCCCATATAGCCCATGTTGCGTGCCGAGCCTTCACCCGCGTCCACCACGAAAAGGCGGTTTCCCGCGATGACGGCGGTACAGGGGCCGGCCCGTGTCGGGTCAGGAAAGGGGGATCCCGTACCGCACAAGGCCACATGCAACCCATCGGGAAGGCTGGGAATGATGTTGCGACCCACGTTGGCCTGGGCAACCCGTTGCAGCAGGGCGGTGCCGACCTGTTTCTGGAATATCCAGACGGCTGCCGCCAGCAGCAGCACAAGAACCACCAACCAAACCAGACTTTTCTTCAGCAGTCGCATGGGTCACCCCTCAAAATTCTAAAAACCATTGTCGCATACACGTGTGTATGGAATGATCGGGTCTGCCCCGGGTGGCGATGCCGATGCGCGCTGGATGGCTGGGATCAGTACACCGGTTCGAACTTCCGGAGGGTGGCTTTGACCGACTCAGAAAGGTCAAACCCTGCGCCATAGTGGCTGGCAAGCTCAGCGCACCGTGTCTCAAAGGCGTCGACGCCCATGCCATAAATGAACTGCAGCGCACCGCCGGTCCAGGCGGGAAATCCGATGCCAAAAATCGAGCCGATATTGGCGTCGTGCACCGAGGTGAGTACGTTTTCATTGAGGCAGCGTGCCGTCTCGACGGCTTGGCGGTAGAGCAGCCGGTCTTTCAGAGCGGTGAGGGTCCAGGCCACATCCGGCTTTTCATACAGGACTTTGAGCTGGGGCCAGAGCTGCTTTTTGGCACCCTTTTCGGTGGGGTAATCGTAAAACCCGCCCCCGCCAGCGCGTCCTGGCCGGTGGTGCTGGCGCACCATCTCCGCCACCAGGGCTTCGCCGGGCGTGGGGACATAGGTTTCCCCTTCAGCCGCAAAGTCAGCCACGGTCTGGTCCATCACGCGTACGCTCAAGGTGAGTGCGGTCTCATCAAGCACCGCCAAAGGGCCCACAGGCATGCCGCATTGCATGCCCGCGTTCTCGATGGCCGCCGCCGGTATGCCTTCACCCAGCATGGCAGCACCCTCCATCACAAAAGTGCCAAACACCCGGCTGGTAAAAAAGCCGCGCGAGTCATTCACCACAATCGGAATCTTGCCAATGGCCTGTACGTAATCAAAAGCGCGCGCTACCGTTTCGTCGTCGGTGGCCTGGCCCCGGATGATCTCCACCAGTTTCATTTTGTCCACGGGGCTAAAAAAGTGGATCCCCACAAATTTGTCTGGCGCGGTGGACGCCTTTGCCAAGCCGCTAATGGGCAACGTGGAGGTGTTGGACGCAAAAAAACCGCCGGTTTTCAGCAGCGGCTCGGCCTCTTGGGTCACACGGGCCTTGAGTTCGCGATTCTCAAACACGGCCTCGATGATCAGGTCGCAGTCTTGGAGGTCTTGCAAGTTGGCGGTAGGGTGAATCAGCGCCAGCAGTTTCTCCTGAGCTTCAGGTGCCATGCGGCCCTTGTCCACCAGACCCTGGCTGATCTTGGCGCTGTAGGCTTTGCCTGCGTCGGCCTTGTCCTGACTCACGTCTTTCAGCACAGAAGTGATGCCTTTGCTGGCTTGCACGTAGGCAATGCCTGCGCCCATCATGCCGGCACCGAGCAGCCCCACCTTGCTTGGTTTGAAGCGCGGCGCTGTGCCGGGACGCGACTGGCCGCTCCGGATGGCGTTCATGTTGAAGAAGAACGTGTTGATCATCGAGCGCGCGTTGACACCCGTCATCAGCTTGGCCAAGTGGCGGGTTTCAATACGCAGCGCAGTCGGTAAGTCAACCTGCAAGCCTTCGACCATGCACGCCAAAATTGCCTCAGGTGCCGGAAAGTTACCGCGCGTTTGCTTGGCCAGCATGGCCGGTGCAACGGACAACATGCCCGCAACTTTAGGGCTGGACGGCAATCCTCCCGGCACTTTGTAGTCTTTGGCCTCCCACGGATGCTGGGCACTGGGGTGGGCGGCAATCCAGGCCAGGCCCTGCGCCCGCATCTCGGCGTGGGCGCCTTCCCCCGGCGCGACCAGTGCATGGACCAGACCCAGTTCTTTGGCCTGTGCCGGATTGAAGGTCTTGCCTTCGACCAAATAGGGTTGTGCGCCCAGCAAGCCCAAGTGGCGGGTCATTTTGGTGACGCCACTGGCGCCCGGCAGCAGGCCCAAGGTCACCTCGGGCAGGCCAAACTGGATTTTGCGGTCATCAATGGCAATGCGGTGGTGTCCAATCAAGGCCACCTCCCAACCGCCGCCCAGGGCCGTGCCTCCCAAGAGGCTGACTACGGGCTTGCCCAGGGTCTCGAGGGTGCGGAAGTCGCCCTTGATTTGCTCAATCTCGGCAAATACCGTGGTGGCGTCCGCAGGGCGGATACGCATGGTGGCCTTGAGGTCGGCCCCCGCAAAAAAAGTCGATTTGGCCGAGGTCAGCAAAATCCCGCGAATCGCCTCTTTGTCCTGCAGCACCTGTGCGGTGAGTGCGTGCATGTCGTCCTTCCACTGCGCGCACATGGTGTTGACCGGCGAACCGGGCTCATCAAAGGTAACCGTGGCGATGCCGTCTTGGAGTTCGTATTGGATGGTTTTCATGGTCACACTCTTTCCACAATGGTTGCAATGCCCATACCGCCCCCCACGCACAGCGTGGCCAGACCGTAACGCAGGCCTCGGCGGTGAAGTTCGTCGATCAGGGTTCCCAAAATCATGGCGCCGGTCGCACCCAGCGGGTGGCCCATGGCAATCGCGCCGCCGTTGACGTTGACCTTGTCATGGGGCACCTGCATTTCTTTCATGAAGCGCATCACCACTGCGGCAAAGGCTTCGTTCACCTCAAACAGGTCAATTTGGTCGATACGCAAACCGGCTTTCGCCAAGGCTTTGCGCGCTGCTGGCATGGGACCGGTCAGCATGATGGTGGGGTCAGCGCCACTCAGCGCGGTAGCCACGATGCGGGCGCGGGGCGTGAGGCCGTGGGTCTTGGCGGCCGACTCCGAACCGATCAACACGGCCGCAGCGCCATCCACAATGCCCGAGGAGTTGCCTGCGTGGTGCACATGGAGAATGCGCTCAACCTGCGGGTAGCGGGTGAGTGCCACCTGGTCAAAGCCCATGGCGCCGAGCTGCTCGAATGCCGGTTTGAGCCCGGCCAGGCCTTCCAGCGTGGTGTTGGGCTTGATAAATTCGTCACGCTCCAAAATCATGTTGCCCAGCGCATCGCGCACCGGCATCACCGACGCGTCAAAGTAACCCTGGGCTTGGGCGTGGGTGGCGCGGCGCTGGGATTCCAGCGCAAAGGCGTCGACGTCATGGCGGCTAAAACCCTCCAGCGTGGCGATGAGGTCGGCCCCGATGCCCTGCGGCACAAAGGCGGTTTGCAGATTGGTCTCCGGGTCTTGGGCCCACGCGCCGCCATCGGAACCGATGGGCACACGGCTCATGCTCTCCAGCCCCCCGGCCACCACCAGGTCTTCCCAACCCGAGCGCACTTTTTGCGCCGCCATATTTACGGCTTCCAGACCGGAGGCGCAAAAGCGGTTGATCTGAACCCCAGCGCAGCGGAAATCCCAGCCCGCCTTTAACGCCGCCACCTTAGGGATCACGCTGCCCTGTTCACCCACGGGCGAGACCACACCCATCACCACATCGTCCACTTGGGAGGTGTCGAATTGGTGGCGGTGCTGCAGGTCGGTGAGCAGACCGGCCAGCAAATTGATCGGTTTAACCTCGTACAGGTTGCCGTCTTTTTTTCCCTTGCCGCGCGGCGTTCGCAAGGCATCAAACACATAGGCTTCGGTCATAGGGTTCTCCGGTGAGTGGTCTGGGAGGCGTCAAAAAAGGCAGTCTTTTTGCGTACGCCCGGGCTTGACTGCCGCTGCGAATACAGTATATTGTTTTTTACCAAGCAAGCGCTTTGCGAAAATAGTGCGCTTGTCTCCCGTCCGACAACCTGTGAGAGTCCCCATGATTGAAAGAATCCTTTTTTCCGCCGAACACGAGGCATTTCGCGATAGCTTTCGACGTTTTATGGACAAGGAAATCGCCCCCTTTCATGCCCAGTGGGAAGAACAGGGCTACGTCGACCGTGCGGTGTGGAACAAGGCCGGCGAAAACGGTTTTTTGTGCATGACCATGCCCGAAGAGTTTGGCGGTGCCGGGGCGGACAAACTTTATTCGATCGTGCAAATGGAGGAGCTCGGCCGCGCCGGTTTTACGGGCATTGGTTACAGCCTGCACAGTGAAATCGTGGCGCCCTATCTTGCCCACTACGGCACACCCGAACAAAAAGCCCGCTACCTGCCGCGCTTGGCCCGTGGAGAATTGATTGGCGCCATCGCCATGAGCGAGCCCGCGGCAGGCTCCGACCTGCAGGGCATTAAAACCACGGCTACGCTGCAGCCAGACGGCAGCTACATGCTCAAAGGCAGCAAAACATTTATCACTAACGGCTGGCACGCCGACCTGGTGATCGTGGTGGCCAAAACCAACCCGGCAGCCGGGGCCAAAGGCACCAGCTTGATGTTGGTGGAGCGCGGTATGCCCGGTTTTTCTGTGGGCAAGCGCCTCAACAAGTTGGGCTTGAAGGCGCAAGATACCTCCGAACTTTTTTTCGACGACGTACGCGTACCCGCTGAGAACCTGCTCGGCGGTGCCGCACTGGAAAACCGGGGCTTTATTTGTCTGATGGAGCAACTTCCCTGGGAGCGACTGCAAATTGCCATTGGCGCAGTGGCGGCTGCGCAAGCTGCTATTGGCTGGACCCTGGACTACGTCAAAGAACGCAAGGTATTTGGGCAGGCCGTTGCCACGTTCCAGAACACCCGCTACACCTTGGCCGAGCTGCAAACCGAGGTGCAAGTGGCGCGCGTGTTTGTGGACAAGTGCACCGAGCTGCTGATGCACGACCAACTTGACACCGCCACCGCCAGCATGGCCAAGTACTGGTGCTCGGACCTGCAATGTAAGGTGATGGACGAATGCGTGCAGCTTTTCGGTGGCTACGGTTATATGTGGGAGTACCCCATCACCCGCGCCTACGCCGACGCCCGCGTCCAGCGCATTTACGGCGGCACCAACGAAATCATGAAAGAGGTGATTTCGCGCTCCATGGGTCTGGGGGGGAAGTAGGGCTTTTGTGCAGCCATAGGTCAGAAGGCGACACCCACTAAAATCGGTCAATGCACCCCGCCATTGCTCAGCACCGTACTGGCATATCTGAAATTTGCCAACGCCACCACATTTGCCGATTGGAAGTATTTGGCTCAGCGGCTCGGGCGGCGGATTTCAAGCCAGAGAGCAGTGACGTAGACTTTTTGGTGGAGTTCTCACCACAAACGCCAGTTGGCCTGAACGATTTTTTCGGTGCGAAACACGCGTTCGAGGCCTTGCTTGGACGGGGCGTTGACTTGGTCGAACCCGGCGCAATCCGCAACCCATTCTTACTCGCCAGCATCAATCGCAACCGCGAAGCCATCTATGCAGCGTGACCCGCGTGCTTTTTTGTGGGACGCAAGAGAGGCAGCTTTGGCCATCGAGTCGTTCACCCGTGGTTTGGACGCTGCCACATATCTGGCCAATGAAATGGCGCAGTCTGCGGTGGAACGCAAGTTTGAAATTATTGGCGAGTCCCTTAACCAATTGACCAGGCTGGATGCGAGCCTCGCCGCCCGCATTCCAGACCTTGCGCAAATCGTCGCTTTTCGCAACCAGCTCATCCACGGCTACGCTACGGTCAACGTCTCCACGGTTTGGAACATCACCCAAACGGCACTGCCGCAACTACGAATCGCCGTACAGACGCTGTTGGATGAGTTAACGTAGGGCAAGCTTTTATTCTTGGGCGCCAGCGCCCACGCGCCGGCCTTACTTCAAACTCCCAGCCAAAAACTGCCCCAGTCGCTCGCTCTTGGGGCGGGCCAGCACCTCGGCGGGGTTGCCTTCTTCCTCAATCAGGCCCTTGTGCAAGAAGATCAGGTGGTTGGCCACCTCGCGGGCAAATCCCATCTCATGGGTCACCACCACCATGGTGCGGCCTTCCTCAGCCAAGGTGCGCATGACACGCAGCACTTCGCCTACAAGTTCGGGGTCCAACGCGCTGGTGGGCTCGTCAAACAGCATCACTTCGGGTTCCATGGCCAAGGCGCGGGCAATGGCCACGCGCTGCTGCTGGCCGCCGCTCAGGTGTGATGGGTAGCGGTCTTCCATGCCTACCAAGTCCACGCGTGCCAGGTATTTGCGCGCGGTAGCCACCGCCTGGTCGCGCGGTACGCCCAGCACATGCACGGGTGCCTCAATGATGTTTTGCAGCACTGTTTGGTGCGCCCACAGGTTGAAGTGCTGAAACACCATGGCCAGTTTGGTACGCAGACGCTGGAGTTGTTTGGGGTCCCGGGCGCTGAGTTCGCCGTTTTTTCCGGGTACCAGCACCAGTTCCTCGCCGGCCACAGAAATTGTGCCTTGGTGGGGTTTTTCCAACAGATTGATACAGCGCAAAAAGGTGCTTTTGCCCGAGCCTGAGCTCCCAATGATGCTGATCACATCGCCAGCGCGCGCGGTGAGCGACACGCCCTTGAGCACTTCGTTGCTGCCAAAGCGCTTGTGAATGCCGAGGGCCTGGAGTTTGATGGGTTGGGTCGTCATGGTGTCTTCAAGTGCGCAGGAGCCCTTCAGGCGCCCAAAAGGTTGCCGGATCGAAAGGCGGTGGCACCGGCAATCTTGCCTATCTCGCAGCCTGCGGTCACGTAGCGATCGCGTATGCGGGCGTACAAGACACCGTCGACACCGGCCACGACCTGCTGCGTCGTGTTCTCGATCGGGTCGATCACCTCGGCCACCAGATCGCCCGCGCGCAGGTGCTGGCCAGGCTGCGCCGCAAACACCAGGACTCCGGGGGCACGCGCGTACACGGTCTCAGACCCCGCGAGCGGCGTCGGTGCACAACGCGGCGCCGGTACCGGTGGCTTGTTGTCGGTATGCAGCACGCCGATATGCTGCAAAAAGTGCTGGATAGCGTGGGCATCGGTACGGGCCAATTCGTGGCTAACGTCCAGTTCGCCGCGCAACTCAATGGTGGTGCTGCAGCACCCCTGCGGCAGCGGGGCGTTGTTACCTTGGGCGCGCAACTGCGCCGCAAGTTGCCACCAGACGCCCGACAAACATTCGTCAATCGGGCCGCCCCCCGAATTTTTTGCAATCAGCGTGGCCTGGCTACCCAAAAAGCAGGACAAGGCCTCAAGCTGGGGCCAACAGGGTTCTTCGCAATAAAAGTGCAGCACGCCTTCGCAGTCGCAGTGCAAGTCCAGAAAATAGTCGGCGTCAAAAGCCAGCTGCATGAGCGTGCGGCGCAGGCTTTGCAGTTCGGTCGTGGCCTTCCAATCATTGAGGTGCTGGCCGATGGCGGCGCGCACGGTGCGTAGG
>JARWZT010000005.1 GCA_029866205.1 Rhodoferax sp. | reverse complement strand
GGCAGTGAACATCGAAGAAGTGCGCAAGCCTGAAATCGATGCCAAGCTGATCGCTGACTCCATCACTCAGCAGCTCGAAAAACGCATCATGTTCCGCCGCGCCATGAAGCGCGCCATGCAAAACGCCATGCGTCTGGGTGCCCTGGGCATCAAGATTATGTCGGCTGGTCGCTTGAATGGTATCGAGATCGCACGTACCGAGTGGTACCGTGAAGGCCGCGTGCCTTTGCACACTCTTCGCGCTGACATCGACTACGGCACTTCCGAAGCCAAGACAACCTACGGCATTATTGGTGTCAAGGTCTGGGTCTACAAAGGTGACACGCTGGGTCGTAATGACCTGCCGGCCGCTAATGAGCCCCGTGCTGAAGAAGAGCGCCGTCCCCGTGGCCCCCGCCGCGATGACCGTGGTGGTGCGCGCCCTGGCGTGGATCGTCCCGCTCCCCGCGGTGCGCGTCGTCCGATGGGAGCCGGTTCGGCGCCTGCCGACGGTAGCGACAAGCCTGTCGAGGCCGGAGGCTTCGAAGCCCCTAAACCCGCCGTTAAGCGCGTTCGCACAGTCGCCGCGCCAGCTGCAACAGCTGACGGCAAAGGAGAATAACCATGTTGCAACCCGCTCGTCGCAAATACCGCAAAGAGCAGAAGGGCCGTAACACCGGCATCGCGACCCGAGGCAGCTCGGTCGCATTCGGTGACTTTGGTCTGAAATGTACGGATCGCGGCCGTTTGACCGCGCGCCAGATCGAAGCTGCACGTCGTGCAATTTCTCGTCACGTCAAACGTGGCGGCCGCATCTGGATACGCGTGTTTCCCGACAAGCCGATTTCCCAAAAGCCTGCTGAAGTGCGTATGGGTAACGGTAAAGGCAATCCCGAGTACTACGTCGCTGAGATTCAGCCCGGAAAAATCGTGTTTGAAATCGTCGGTGTGCCCGAAGCTCTCGCCCGTGAAGCGTTCCGTTTGGCTGCTGCCAAGCTGCCTTTGCGTACGACCTTTGTCGCCCGCATGATTGGCCAGTAATCAGGAGAATTTTGAATAATGAAAACGACTGAACTGCGCAATAAAGACGTTGCCGGCCTGCAGACTGAGATCAAGGAGCTCCAACGCGCTCACTTTGGTCTGCGTATGCAAAAAGCCACGCAGCAAATTTCCAACACCGCTACGCTGCGCATTGCGCGCCGCGACATTGCCCGCGCCAAGACCATTCTTGTCGAGAAGCAAAGCGCTGAAACATCCGCCAAATAAGGAGCGATAAATGACGGAAGCTAAAAAATCCCTCAAGCGCACCTTGATTGGCAAGGTGGTCAGCGACAAGCGTTCCAAGACTGTAACGGTCTTGATCGAGCGCCGCGTCAAGCATGAGCTCTACGGCAAGATTGTTGGCAAATCCAGCAAGTACCACGCCCATGACGAAAACGGAGCCTACAAAATGGGTGACGTGATCGAAATTACCGAGAGCCGTCCTATTTCCAAGACCAAGAACTGGGTTGCGACCCGCTTGGTGGAAAAGGCAGCCGCGGTATAAGCCCATGCAGCGCTTGCGCTGCTGAGCTAGCAAAAACGGCCCACAATGATGGGCCGTTTTTCATTTTTACAACCCAAACCATGAACAGGAGACCACATGATCCAAGTAGGCGACACCCTTCCCGCAAGCACCTTGATGGAATATTCCGAAGTCGAGGGCGAAGGCTGCAGCATCGGCCCCAACGCGGTTGACGTGGCCAAAGCGACCGCGGGCAAAACGATTGCGCTGTTTGCGCTTCCCGGCGCATACACGCCCACCTGTTCGGCCAAACACGTGCCGGGCTTCGTACAGCATTTTGATGATTTCAAGGCTGCTGGCGTGGACGAGATCTGGTGCGTGAGCGTCAATGACGCGTTCGTGATGGGCGCTTGGGCGCGCGACCAGAAAACCGGTGCCAAGGTGCGTATGCTGGCCGACGGCAGTGCAGATTTCACCAAAGCCACCGGTTTGACACTGGACCTGACCACTCGCGGTATGGGGTTGCGCAGCAACCGCTACTCCATGCTGGTCAAAGATGGCAAGGTTGCCAGCTTGAACGTTGAAGGCCCCGGCAAATTCGAAGTCAGCGACGCTGCCACCTTGCTCGCGCAGGCCAAGGCCTAAAACCGTAAGCGCCGATCGCTGGCCAGGGGGTCAGAGATCGGCCTTAAGGTAGTGGGCTCCCGCCATGTTATTGAAGTAGTACGGCGGGATTTCTTCAAAGCCCAGTTCCTCATACAGCGCACGGGCAGCTTCCATGTCACTGAGGGTGTCGAGAAGAACGCAGCGGTAGCCGCTGATGCGGGCAAATTCCAATTGCGCTTCCACCAAGCGCCGGCCGATGCCCCATCCCCGGTAGCTGGGGTCTACATACAAGCGGCGCATCTCGCAGGCCTCCGCGTAGTCCACGTTGTCCAGAGCGCGCAAGGCACAGCAACCCACTGCCTGATCGTCCACCAGCGCAAGTAAGAGTTGACCGCGGGGCTGGCTGTAGTCGCCGGGCAGGTGGTTTAGTTCCTGATCGAAGTCGCCCAGACATTCGGGCATCGACAAGGTGACAGCGTAGGCACGCAAGACCTGCCGTGCCATGTCCAAGTCAGGCGAAGATTCAGGGCGCAGTAGCTCTATACGGTGGTTTTGAATGGCCATAGGGGTTCGGATCTGGGGATTGCTGGCGTGGTTAGGCATCGAAAGATCAAACCCACCCACCCTGCGTTTATTTCAATTGCTGCGACAGATGCCCCCTTTTTGTTGATGGACGCAGGCCTTCACCCGGTCAAGCTGCGTTGAAGTCTAGCGAAAAATCCGGGAGTCTCGGCCTTGCGCGTTTAATCTGCGGTGTCGGTCACCCGGTGCGAGCCGGTACTATGGCCTCTGTTGCAAGTCTGTTCATCATGAATAAAGGTTGTCCATGACATGTTTGATCCGCGCCGGTGCGGAGGTCTGCCCAGTTTCTGTACCCGTCAAGGCCCAAATCACTCGCTACGGCTCCCTTTTCGCCGTGGCTATGGCTTTGGGGTTGGGATTGGGCGGTTGCAGCCCAGCCCTTAATTGGCGCGATGTGACGCTGGGTAATATTGCGTTAACGCTGCCTTGTAAGCCGGACCATGCGCAGCGCAAGGTGTCCTTGGGCGGCGAGAGCCTGGAGATGGACATGGTGGGTTGTGAAGCGGATGGAGCCTTGTTTGCCGTCAGTCGGCTCGGCCTGCCGAAGGCGCTATCCGCCGATCAGTTGCAGGCACATTGGCAGACTGCGACCCTGCAGCAGATGAAGGCCCAAGGTGACCCGGTCTTGGCCCCTGCGGGGACGCGCGCCAACGCACTCGCTTTGCGGATGTTGAACGCCTCTGGGCAGGCCACTGACGGACGCGCGATTCAAGCGCGTCTGGCGTGGGTCGCAGCCGGGCCCGACGTGTACCACTTCGCGGTTTATGCCGCTCGCATTACGCCTGAGATGGCGGAACCCTTTTTTGACGGAGCGAAGGCGCGATGACCCCGCCACCCTTTGTGTCATTGACGCCACGTCGGGCGGTGGTGCTGTTCCTGGCCTTTGCGTTTGCCTATTTTTTGTCCACGTTGATCAGGGCGGTGACCGCGACACTTGCGCCCACCTTGGTGCAGGAATTTGCGCTGAGTGCGGGGGACCTGGGGCTGCTGGCAGGCGGCTACTTTTTTGGCTTTGCGCTGACACAGCTGCCACTGGGTAGCTGGCTGGACCGCCTGGGCCCCAAGCGGGTCGTGCTCGCTTTTTTATGTGTGGCCGTACTGGCGTGCGTGGCTTTTGCGCGGGCTTCGGGCTTCATGGAGCTGTTTGTTGCGCGCATGTTGTGCGGGGTGGGCGTAAGCGCCTGCCTGATGGCGCCGCTGACCAGTTATCGACGCTGGTACGCTCCCGGAGCGCAGATGCGCGCAAGCTCCTGGATGCTCATGACGGGCGCGTTGGGCATGGTCGCATCGACGCTGCCGGTCCAGTGGCTGCTGCCCATCACCGGATGGCGCGGCCTGTTTTTGATATTGGGTGCGCTGCTCGCCCTGTCCATGGTCTTGATAGCCTGGCAGGTTCCGGGCGAGCCCGCCCCGGCAATTGCGCCAGACCTGAAGGGGCCAGATGCACCTTTGTCCCCCATGGACGCCACCACCGTGCCCCGTTCACCCGTGGTTTCAGGTTATTCCGCCGTTTGGCGTGACCCGTATTTTCGGAGTTTGGCGCCATTTGGTTTTGTGGGCTACGGTGGCATGGTTGCCGTTCAAACCCTTTGGGCGGCACCGTGGCTGGTCAACGTAGCGGGCTTCACACCCTTGGCCGCGTCCACCGCCATGTTCTGGCTCAACGTGTCGATGATGGTGGCCTTTTTGATGTGGGGTTGGGTCAACCCATGGCTGGCGCGCAAGGGCTTGCGGGCTGAGCAACTGATGGCTTGGGGCCTGCCGGTGCATATTGCCCTGCTGTTGGTCATGGCGGGGGCGGGCAGTCGTGTTGGTGATTACTCGGGAGTAATGTGGACGCTTTTTTGCGTCAGTGGTACGGTCGGTACGCTGGCTCAGCCAGCGATTGGCATGGCGTTCCCGCCGGCGTTGGCCGGGCGCGCATTGTCGGCATTCAACCTGCTGATTTTCAGTGGCGTCTTTGCCGTGCAGTGGGGCGTCGGGCTTTTGGTTGACAGTTTGCGGACCTTTGGCTGGTCCGTGGCGGTTGCTTACCAGGGCGCTATGGGCGTGTTTGCCATCTGTCTACTTTGGGCCTACCTGCATTTGCTGCAGGCAAAAAAACGATAATCTCCCTTTTCAGCCTTTCAGTCCCAAGCCAATGACCGTCGGTATCCTGATCATCGCCCATGCACCGCTGGCCAGCGCCTTGCGGACCTGCGTGTTGCACGTGTTTCCGGAGGTCGGGCAAAGCCTGGTGGCGCTTGATGTCGCCGCCAATGAACCGCCTGAAGCGACGCTTGCCACAGCCCATATCATGGTGCGCCAGCTCGACGCGCCAGGGGTGCTGGTGTTGACCGACGTTTTCGGCGCCACACCGTGCAATGTGGCGCAGAAACTGGTCGACGGAGTGCACTCCAAGCTGGTGGCGGGTGTGAACCTGCCCATGTTGTTGCGCACTGTCAATTACCGCCACGAATCTCTTGATTTGTTGGTGGCACGCGCGCTGGCTGGCGGTTCACAGTGCATCATGCAGGTGGCTGTTTCGGCGCCCTTGAACCAAACCAAGAAATCCCATGATCCAATCCACCACGACCATCATCAATAAGCTGGGGCTGCATGCACGGGCATCCGCCAAGCTGACCAAACTGGCCGGCAGTTTCCCTTGCGACATTTGGCTCAGCCGGGGCGAGCGTCGTGTGAACGCCAAGAGCATCATGGGGGTCATGATGCTGGCGGCGGGTTTGGGTTCGGAAGTCGTGCTCGAGACCGATGGCGATCGTGCCCAAGAAGCCATGGATGCGCTCTTGGCCCTGATCGCCGATCGGTTCGGCGAAGGCGAATGATTCCGGTCGCGGCGCAGACATGACTTTTTCTATCCACGGTTTGGCCGTTTCACGGGGTGTTGCCATCGGCCGCGCCGTCATGGTGGCGTCAAGCCGGATGGATGTCGCGCACTACTTTATCCAAGCGCATGAGGTGTCGGCCGAAATAGAACGCGCGCGCGCTGGCCGGGACGCCGTGGTGGAAGAGCTTTACCGTTTGCAGGAAAGCATTTCCCACATGGGTCCCAAGGAGGCGCCCCATGAGCTGAATGCCCTGCTTGATGTGCATTTGATGCTGCTGCAGGATGAAGAACTGGTGAGCGGCGTGAAGAGCTGGATCACCGACCGTCTGTACAACGCCGAGTGGGCCTTGACGACCCAACTTGAAGTGATCTCGCGCCATTTTGACGAGATGGAAGATGCCTATCTGCGTGAGCGCAAGGCGGACATGGAGCAGATTGTCGAGCGCGTGTTGCGCGCCATGCGTGGCGTCGCGTCGCCGATCGTGACTCCGAGCCATCGCAACACGCGAAGGCAGTCGCAGCAGGATCTGTTGTTGGGCGATACAGTGGATGTGCCACTGGTACTGGTGGCGCACGACTTGTCGCCGGCAGACATGTTGCAGTTCAAACAAAGCGTTTTTGCTGGATTCATTACCGATGTGGGTGGCAAGACCTCACACACCGCGATCGTGGCACGCAGCATGGACATTCCTGCTGTGGTCGGTGCGCGCACTTGCAGTCAGCTGGTGCGCCAGGACGACTGGATCATCATTGATGGTGACGCCGGCGTGGTGATCGTTGATCCTTCTCCCATCATTTTGGCGGAATACGGCTTTAAAAAGCGCCAGGTGGAGCTCGAGCGCAGCCGCTTGGCGCGCTTGCTCAATACGCCTGCTGTCACCATGGACGGCGAAAAAGTACAACTGCTGGCCAACATCGAAATGCCTGAGGATGCCCAGGCGGCACTGCAAGCCGGCGCATTGGGAGTGGGGTTGTTTCGCAGTGAATTTTTGTTCATGGGTCGGCGGGGTCATTTGCCCGATGAAGAGGAGCAGTTTCAAGCCTACAAGCGTGCGGTAGAAGGCATGCAAGGCCTGCCGGTAACGATCCGCACCGTCGATGTTGGCGCCGACAAACCGCTCGACAGCAGTGTGCATGATGCGGCCCATCTGAACCCGGCACTGGGGCTGCGGGCCATTCGATGGAGCTTGGCGGATCCTGAGATGTTTTTGACGCAGTTGCGTGCCATATTGCGGGCAGCGACTTTTGGCCAGGTGCATTTGTTGGTGCCCATGCTGGCGCATGCCAGTGAAATCCACCAAACGCTGGCCCATATTGAAACGGCGCGAAGCATGCTGGACAAGCGTGGCCAGGCCTATGGCCCGGTGCAGCTGGGCGCCATGATTGAGATCCCTGCGGCAGCGCTCACACTCAAAATGTTTCTGAAATATTTTGATTTCTTGTCGATTGGTACCAACGACCTGATCCAGTACACCTTGGCCATTGACCGAGCAGACGAGTCGGTGGCGCATTTGTATGATCCGCTGCATCCAGCGGTCTTGCAATTGGTGGCTGCCACCATAGCCGAGTGCCACCGTCAGGGAAAGGGTGTCAGTGTTTGCGGCGAGATGGCCGGAGACGTGGGGCTGACCCGCTTGCTGCTGGGCTTGGGATTGCGCAGTTTTTCCATGCATCCAGCCCAGATATTGGCGGTAAAGCAAGAGATTCTGCGCTCCGACACGACGCGGTTGGCACCTTGGGCCCAGCGGGTGCTGGAGTCTGAGAGTCCCGCGTTGGAAATGGCTGCCAGCGCCTGAATCCCGGGTGCGCTCAGGCCTGCGCCCGCGATCCCAGCCACGCGGCTCCCACGATCAGCGCAGCCGCCAGCACAATCGAGGCGCTGGGCCATTCGCCACGAAGCCATAGCAATCCCAGGGTGGACAGCAGGGGGGTGAGAAACGACAGCAGGCCAATCTGCCGTGCATCACCCCGCTTGAGTGCCGCGTCCCACAGGTAAAACGCGCCGCCCAGTGGCCCCATGCCGAGGACGGCGAGCAGCATCAACTCCTCCGTACTCAGCGCCACGGCCGGCTCCAGCAAAACATGGCAAACCAGCGACAACAAGCCCGAAACCAGACCAAAAACTCCGATTGAAGCGGTCGGAAAGGGTGCCACCCGTTGCGTCAGCAAGGAGTAGCTCGCCCAGACAAAGGCCGAAGCTCCCGCAGGGAGGTAGCCCCAGGCAAAACCCGCCGTCTGCAAGGTGGAACCCGATCCACTTGAAGCACCCAATATCGCCAGTGCCGCGCCTGCAAAGCCCACCAGCGCCGCCACTACGTGGATAGCCCGTAAACGGGTGCGCGTCAAGAAAAGCGGTGCCAGCAAGACCATGCCGAGTGGCCATAGGTAGTTCACCAGATTGGCTTGTACCGGTGGCGCATGGCGCAGCGCGATAAAGAGCAAGAAATGGAAACCAAACAGGCCATAAACCCCCAGCGCCAACGTGGACGCGGGCAGCCTGAGGCTTCGCAGGGCTTGGTGGCGCTCGGCGCTCGCCGGCACACTGCGCAGCAGCTGCCAGCCGGTAAGTGCCAGACCCAGTGCGCTTCCTGCGAGGAGCCCTAGACCGGTTAAAAGGAAGGGGGGAACTTCCCGCAGTGCCACGCCCAGCGGCGCCAGCGTGCCCCACAGGGCAATTGCCCCCAGCGCCAACAAAGTGGCGCTCCGGGTTTGGGCGGTCGGGATACCTGGGGCGCCGTGCGTCAGGGCGTCCTGCTTCATGCCGGGCGCAGGTCCGTACTGGGCCGTCGCCACAGGTTGATGCCGCCGTCAACTGCGTGCTGGTCTATCGCGGCCAATTCGTCGGGAGAAAAATACAGGTTTTGCATCGCCCTAGCCAGGTCGATGATCTGCGCAGCGCGGCTCGCGCCGATCAGCGCGGACGTGACGCGCGCATCGCGCAAAACCCAAGCCACGGCCATTTGCGCCAGCGTTTGGCCGCGGGTCTGGGCAATGTCATTGAGCGCGCGCACATGCCGCAGGTTTTGCGTGCTCAGGTGCTCGGGCGTGAACGAGCCGCCGCCGGGGCGGTTGATCCGGGCATCCGCCGGTACGCCGTTGATGTACTTGTCGCTGAGCAGGCCTTGTGCCAGCGCGCTGAACGCAATGCAGCCCATGCCCGTCTCTGCCAGGGCATTCAGCAAATCTTCTTCAATCCAGCGATTCATCAGGCTGTAGGAAGGCTGGTGAATCAGTGCCCGGACTCCCATGCTCTGGAGAATGGCGTGCGCCTCGCGTGTTTTCCCGGCCGAATAGCTGCTGACGCCTACGTAAAGCGCCTTGCCTTGCTGCACCGCGCTGGCCAGTGCTCCCATCGTTTCTTCCAGCGGCGTGTCGGGGTCAAAACGGTGGCTGTAAAAAATGTCCACATAGTCCAGGCCCATGCGCTGCAGGCTTTGGTCCAGGCTGGCCAATACATATTTTCGTGACCCGCCGCCCTGACCATAGGGGCCTGGCCACATGTCCCAACCCGCTTTGCTGGAAATGATCAGTTCGTCCCGGTAAGGGCGAAAGTCACGCTTGAGATGTTCCCCAAAATTGCTTTCCGCACTGCCATAAGGGGGGCCGTAGTTGTTGGCCAGATCGAAGTGGGTAATTCCCAGGTCAAATGCCGTTCGGAGCATGTCACGTTGGGTCTGCATCGGCGTGGCATCGCCGAAGTTGTGCCACAGACCCAGCGAGATGGCGGGCAGCTGCAGGCCGCTTTGGCCACAGCGGCGGTAGGGCATGCGGTCTTGGTAGCGGTCCGGGTTTGCGTGGTAACTCATGAGCGGGCGGTGTGAAGAGTAATGGAAGAAGAAAAGGAAAAAAGTTGTGGCTGGTTCATGCCTGAACGCGCGTATGAGCGACGTCATCGCTTGAAGGCAGCGCCCGAGTGTACGCAAGGCCCCGATGCTGCGTTAGTATGGACGCCGCTGCTGGTAGCGTGTTTTGCCAGCCAACTCTTACCTCAAGCCCAAGGCCGCAGTGACCGACGAAATCCCCAAAAGCCAGGAACCCCGCCTTTGGAGCGCCGACGGTTGGACCGCCCGCGTTGTCAAAAATGAAGACGACGATGGTTGGGCGGTGGCAATGACCAAAGATGGTGCCTCAGAGCCCGCACTGGTGGGGCCTTGGACTATGGGCCGCGATAAGAAAAACCCCAAGCCCCTCGATGGCAACGCTTTTAGCACCCTGGTCAAAACTGCACATGAATTCGTGCGTCGAAGCGAGCAGCAGTTGCACGCGTCTTTGCACCAAAGCATCGAAGTCACCGTGGGCGCCGGGCGCGTCACGGTGACATTGGACATCGAGCCCGACGATGAAAACCCCCGGGCAAACCTGAGCGCGGCAGATGAACAGGGCCAGCCTCTGGCAAGCGCGCGGGTCCCACCGAATTTCAAACTTAACCGCGCCAGCGCACTGGCTTGGGCCGAAGCCGGTTTCGCCAAACCCAACAGCTTTTAGACTTCAATTTCAGAGCGTCGGCAGTAGACCTGCTGTCGCGCCTAGCGCGTGGCCGGCCTGTACATCGGCGTGGTAGCTGGAGCGCACCATGGCACCCACGGCGGCATGCTTGAACCCCATTTCGTAGGCTTTTGTCTCAAACATTTTGAAGGTGTCCGGGTGCACGTAGCGGCGCACCGGCAGGTGGCTGGTGCTGGGTGCCAGGTACTGGCCAATGGTCAGCATTTCAATGTCGTGGGCGCGCATATCGCGCATCACTTCCAGAATTTCTTCATCGGTTTCGCCCAGTCCCACCATCAGCCCGCTCTTGGTTGGTACGTTGGGAAAAAGCGCCTTGAATTTCTTGAGTAGATTCAGGCTGAACTGGTAGTCCGAGCCTGGGCGAGCCTCTTTGTAGAGACGGGGAATCGTCTCCAGATTGTGGTTCATGACATCGGGTGGCGCGGCCTTTAATATCTCCAGCGCGCGGTCGTCCCGACCCCGAAAGTCGGGTACGAGCACCTCAATTTGGGTCTGTGGCGAGAGCGCTCGGGTTTTGCGGATGCACTCCACAAAGTGGCCCGCACCGCCATCGCGCAAGTCGTCACGGTCAACGCTGGTGATGACCACGTACTTGAGCTTTAGCTCTGCGATGGTCTTGGCCAGGTTGTCCGGCTCATTGGCGTCCAGAGGATCGGGTCGACCGTGGCCCACATCGCAAAACGGGCAACGACGCGTGCATTTGTCGCCCATGATCATGAAGGTGGCCGTGCCTTTGCCAAAACACTCGCCAATGTTGGGGCAGCTCGCTTCTTCACAGACGGTCACCAGTTTGTTGGCGCGCAACACGTCCTTAATTTCATAAAAACGGGTACTGGGCGACGCCGCTTTGACCCGAATCCAGTCGGGCTTTTTAAGCACTTCGCCTGCTTGCACCTTGATCGGGATACGTGAAAGCTTGGCGGCCGCCTTTTGCTTGGCCGACGCGTTGTAGTCTTGCTGCGACTGCGCTTCCCGCACCGTGGCGTTGCCGGGAGAAGTGATGGTTTTTGAGATCATGGAGGGAGTCAGAGTGGGCTGGCGCAGAAAGACGGGTGGACTTACCGCGCTCAAGGAGTTAAGTGGATTATCAATTTGTGGGCCAGGACCTTGGCCACATCCGCCATGTCGACCGCAACGCCAATTGTCGAAAGATCAACCGTCTGCAGACCTGCATAGCCGCATGGGTTGATGC
Source organism: Rhodoferax sp. (assembly GCA_029866205.1). Lineage (GTDB taxonomy): Bacteria > Pseudomonadota > Gammaproteobacteria > Burkholderiales > Burkholderiaceae_C > Allorhodoferax. The sequence goes on along the minus strand of JARWZT010000005.1, from coordinate 48,681 downwards.
AGTAAAACGGCGTCAAATCCATCCGGACATTCAGTGCAGCACCATGGTAAGTGCAGTTTCGGCTGACCTTGATACCCAACGCCGCAATTTTCCCTAGCCCGCTGAACTCGGGCTTTGCCCTGCCTTCGCCCGACTTTTTGGGATGCTGTGGCAAACGGGTGTGACCAAACGGATCTGCCAAATCAACGTAAATTCCTGGCGCGCCATCCACGCGGTGTCCGGTGATGCCAAAGTGCCGAAGCGTGCGGATCAGAGCTTCCTCAAGCCGATACACGTACTCTTTGACAAAATAGCCTGTCCGCTTGAGGTCTAGCAAGGGATAGGCAACCACTTGGCCAGGACCATGAAAGGTGACTTGGCCGCCCCGGTCTGTTTGAACGACGGGGATTGATGGGATGTTCAGCAGATGTTCGGGCCTGCCCGCCACGCCTTGGGTGAAAACGGGGTCGTGTTCGCATATCCACAGCGCATCTTCCGAGCCGCCATTGCCTTGGCCAATGCGTTGACGGGTAAATTCCTGCATGGCAGCCAGCGTGGTGGCGTAATCCACCCGCCCCAAATGCAAAAGTTCCATGGATTGGCCGTACTTAAAGGACCACCTTGACCATGGGATGCGTGCTCAGCGTGCGGTACAGCTCATCGAGTTGATCGCGGCTCGTCGCGGTCACCGTGATCGTTACGCCCAAGTAATTTCCACCCTTGCTCTCGCGCAACTCAATCGTCGATGCGTCAAACAAGGGATCAAAGGCTTTCGCAATGGTGCTGATGGCGTGAACCAAACCATCAACCCGCCGCCCCAAAACTTTGATGGGAAATGCGGACGGATAAACAATCAGTGAGGGTGGCACAGCGCCAGACTCACCCTTGACTGAAGAAAAAGGCGGTTGCCCCATGGTGGAAAAATGTTTGGTGAATAAAAACAACAGTCTAACGGCAGCACGGCGTACCAAGTAGGTGGCGGTTTGCCCTAACTTCCTGCGTATAATCGAAGGCTGCGCTGAACTTTTTTGTAAAGCGCGTGTAATCTTGGATACGGACAATGCAGCCTCTGCTGGATACTGAACATTCAGAAGAAGACGGGTTCATTTCGCTGAACGCCGAGCAGGCTTTGAAGTTCAGGCAAGAGCATCCGTCCTTCTCGCCCTGGTGGGTGGTGATGGGTCAGGTAGCGATGGGCTTGTTGGTATCAGGGTTGGCTTGGGGGATAACGCAAAGCACCATTACGGGCGTTTCGGCCTTCTGCGGTGCCTTGGCGGTGATTGTTCCAGGGGCTTTGTTTGCGCGTGGTTTAACAGGGCGATTTGCTGCTTTGAATCCCGCAAACGCGGTGACCAGTTTTTTTGTCTGGGAGCTGGTAAAGATTTTTGTGACGGTGTCTGTCCTATGGGCTTCACATCGTTGGGTAGTTGGCCTGAATTGGCCTGCCATGTTGGTGGGCTTCGTGGTCACGATCAAGGTGTATTGGCTGGCGCTGCTCTTCAAGGGCAAGCGGCAACCAGTTAAAGATTAACAAACGCTTAACGGCAAAAGTAACTGACAAGAGTAACTGATGGCTGCTGAAGAACACGCTGCGCAAGGGCCCACCGCTGGTGAGTACATTGGTCACCACCTGACCCACTTGCAGTCCCAGAAGCAATCCGGGGTGATTGACTTTTCGGTCTTCAACCTCGACTCCATTTTTTGGTCGGTGTTGCTGGGCGTGCTTGGTATGTTCTTGATGTGGCGCGTAGCCCGCAGCGCCACCTCCGGTGTTCCCGGGCGTATGCAAGCGGCGGTAGAAATTCTGCTGGAGATGGTGGATACGCAAGCCAAAGGAATCATTCACAACGCTGAGTCGCGTAAATTCGTAGGTCCTTTGGCGCTGACGGTCTTTGTATGGGTGTTCCTGATGAACTCCATGGACTTTTTGCCGGTAGATCTGCTGCCCCTGATTTGGGAGGCAATTTATGGTGCTGCTGGTGGTGACGTCCACCATGCTTACATGCGTGTCGTGCCCACTGCAGATTTGTCAATGACGCTGGGTATGTCTACTGCAGTACTGTTGGTGTGTTTGTACTACAACATCAAAATCAAAGGTGCTATGGGCTGGGCCCATGAGTTGGTTACTGCCCCCTTTGGTACCAGCAAAAATCCGATCTTTGCCTTGATTCTCGGAGTTTTGAATCTGGCAATGCAACTGATTGAATTTACCGCCAAGACCGTCTCACACGGCATGCGGTTGTTCGGAAATATGTATGCCGGCGAGCTGGTGTTCATGTTGATCGCGCTGATGGGTGCGGTCGGTTTTGGTTCGGCCACGGGCATTGCATTGTGGTTTGGTCATGTGATTGCAGGAACCGGTTGGGCGATATTTCATATATTGATTGTCGCGCTGCAGGCCTTCATCTTCATGATGTTGACGCTGGTGTACGTGGGACAGGCCCACGACCACCACTGATTTCCCTTTTCTCTTTTTTATTTCAATCCACAGGAGCTCTTCATGGAACACGTTCTAGGTTTCGTCGCTTTGGCCGCAGGCCTGATCATTGGTTTGGGTGCTGTCGGCGCTTGTATCGGTATTGGCATCATGGGTAGCAAATACCTCGAATCCGCAGCACGCCAGCCTGAGCTGATGAACGAACTGCAAACCAAAATGTTCTTGCTCGCCGGTCTGATTGACGCCGCTTTCCTGATTGGCGTTGGTATCGCCATGATGTTCGCGTTCGCCAACCCTTTCGTGTTGAAGTAATCCCTTCCGCCTCATCTAACTGAAAGAGGTGTTGTTGTGAGTATTAACGCAACATTCTTCGCGCAACTGGCAGTGTTTTTCCTGTTGGTGGTTTTCACGATGAAACTCGTGTGGCCCCCGATTGCAGGTGCTCTGGACGAACGCGCGCAGAAAATCGCCGATGGACTCGCCGCGGCTGACAAGGCAAAAGCAGAGTTGACCAACGCCAACAAGCGTGTGGAAGACGAGCTGGTCAAGTCACGCAACGAGACTGCATCGCGTCTGGCGGATGCCGAGCGCCGTGCGCAGTCCATTGTGGAAGAAGCAAAAACCAAGGCAACCGAAGAGGGCAACAAGATCATTGCTGCCGCCAAGGTTGAAGCTGAGCAGCAAACCGTCAAAGCCCGTGAGGCACTGCGCGAGCAAGTTGCTGCGCTGGCCGTCAAGGGTGCAGAGCAGATTCTTCGCAAAGAAGTCAATGCTGGCGTTCATGCGGATCTGTTGGCTCGCCTGAAGACTGAGCTGTAAGAGGACGCCATGGCTGAACTCGCCACTATTGCAAGGCCTTACGCCGAAGCGCTGTACAAGGCTTCTGCGTCCGAACTGGCGAATGTCGCAGTATGGGTTGAAGAGTTGGCGGCCATTGCTGCCAACCCGCAACTTCTGCAGTTTGCCGATAGCCCGAAAGTTTCTTCAAGCGATGTGTTTGATGTGGTTTCTGGTGTTGCCAAGTCTCCGCTGAATGACCAGGCCAAGAACTTCCTGCGCACCGTCATTGAAAACGGTCGGCTGAATGCCTTGCCTGAAATCGCGCTCCAGTTCCGGGTACTGAAAAATGCCCAGAGTGGATCGTCTGACGCGGTCGTATTTAGCGCCTTTCCAATCGACGCATCGGTGCTGGCCGATGTGGCCTTGAGCTTGGAAAAGCGCTTTAACCGCAAGTTGAATGTCACTGTGGAATTGCAGCCCGAGTTGATCGGCGGCATTCGCGTGGTGGTGGGTGACGAAGTTCTTGACACCTCAGTCAAGGCCCGTCTGGAACAAATGAAAGTGGCTCTGACCGCTTGAGGCGCAAGCCCCAAGCCTTAGGCCTAACCAAAGAAAGAAGGAAAGAGTCATGCAACTCAATCCCGCAGAAATCTCTGAATTGATCAAGAGCCGTATTGAGGGACTGTCCGCAAGCGCTGACATCCGCAATCAGGGTACCGTGGTGTCCGTGACCGACGGTATTTGCCGCATCCACGGCTTGTCCGATGTGATGCAGGGTGAAATGCTGGAATTTCCGGCTGGAAGCGACGGTTTGCCAACCTACGGCCTGGCGCTTAATCTTGAGCGTGACTCTGTTGGCTCCGTGATTTTGGGTGAGTACGAGCACATCTCTGAAGGTGATACCGTCAAGTGCACGGGCCGTATTTTGGAAGTGCCCGTCGGTCCCGAGCTCAAAGGCCGTGTGGTCAATGCGCTGGGCCAGCCAATCGACGGCAAGGGTCCTATCAATGCCAAGATGACCGACGTGATCGAGAAAGTTGCGCCTGGCGTTATTGCCCGCGAGTCGGTCAGCCAGCCAATGCAAACCGGCCTGAAGTCCATTGACTCCATGGTGCCCGTGGGTCGCGGCCAGCGCGAACTGATCATTGGTGACCGTCAGACCGGCAAAACTGCCGTTGCGATTGACGCGATCATCAACCAGAAGGGTCAGAACATGACCTGCGTGTACGTCGCGATTGGCCAGAAAGCGTCTTCTGTCAAGAACGTGGTGCGCGCACTGGAGCAGGCTGGCGCGATGGAATACACCATCGTGGTGGCGGCAACAGCCTCTGAATCTGCAGCCATGCAGTTCGTGTCGGCCTATTCAGGCTGCACCATGGGCGAATATTTCCGTGACCGCGGCGAAGACGCTTTGATCGTGTATGACGATCTGTCCAAGCAAGCGGTGGCGTATCGCCAGGTCTCGTTGTTGCTGCGCCGCCCACCGGGTCGCGAAGCCTACCCTGGCGACGTGTTCTATCTCCATAGCCGTCTGCTGGAGCGTGCCGCTCGCGTGAACGCAAAGTACGTCGAAGACTTTACCAAAGGCGAAGTCAAAGGCAAGACCGGTTCTCTCACCGCGTTGCCCATTATCGAAACCCAGGCGGGTGACGTTTCGGCGTTCGTGCCGACCAACGTGATTTCGATTACTGATGGCCAGATCTTCCTGGAAACCTCGTTGTTCAATGCGGGTATCCGTCCTGCGATCAACGCCGGTATCTCGGTGTCCCGCGTCGGTGGTGCTGCTCAGACCAAACTGGTGAAGAACCTTTCTGGCGGTATCCGTACCGACCTGGCACAGTACCGTGAGTTGGCTGCGTTTGCGCAGTTTGCCTCGGACCTCGACGAAGCCACCCGTAAGCAACTGGACCGCGGTGCCCGCGTGACCGAATTGCTGAAGCAAGCCCAGTACAGCCCACTGACCATCAGCTTGATGGGCGCCACGCTGTTCTCGGTGAACAAGGGTTTCATGGACGATATCGAAGTCAAGAAGGTGCTGGCTTTTGAACACGGTATGCACGCTTATCTCAAAGACAAGCACGCCGCCCTGTTGGCCAAGCTCGAAGCTGACAAGGCCATGGACAAGGATGCTGAAGCTGAATTGAATGCTGCGATCACCGCATTCAAAAAGACTTTCGCCTAATCCGAATCTGATGACCCAAGGAGCCTCGAATGGCAGCAGGTAAGGAAATACGCGGCAAGATCAAATCGGTGGAGAACACCCGTAAGATCACTAAAGCCATGGAAATGGTGGCCGCCTCCAAAATGCGCAAGGCGCAGGAGCGGATGCGTGCGGCTCGGCCTTACAGCGAAAAGATTCGCAACATCGCCTCAAACCTGGGCCAGGCCAATCCCGAGTACACGCATGCCTTCATGCGAACCAACAACGCCAAGAACACGGGTTTTATCGTTGTAACGACGGATAAAGGTCTGTGCGGTGGCATGAACACCAACGTCCTGCGTGGTGTCACCAGCAAGTTGAAAGACTTGCAGGCTGCTGGCGTCGGTGTGAGTGCTGTGGCCATTGGCAACAAGGGCTTGGGGTTCTTGAACCGAGTGGGTGCAACCGTTGTGTCGCATGCGACTCAGCTCGGTGACACGCCACATCTGGAAAAGTTGATTGGCCCCGTCAAGGTGTTGCTGGACGCTTATGCCAAGGGCGAAGTGAATGCGGTGTACTTGTGCTACACCAAGTTCATCAACACCATGAAGCAAGAGGCGGTGGTGCAGCAGTTGTTGCCTTTGTCTGCCGATGAGATGCATGCGCAAACGGCTGCCAGCGGTACACAGCATGGCTGGGATTACCTCTATGAGCCCGATGCCCAGTCCGTGATTGATGATTTGCTGATGCGTTACGTTGAGGCTTTGGTCTATCAGGCGGTCGCTGAAAACATGGCATCTGAGCAGTCCGCGCGTATGGTTGCCATGAAGGCGGCCACCGATAACGCAGGCAGCGTGATTGGCGAGTTGAAGTTGGTTTACAACAAAACCCGCCAGGCAGCGATCACCAAAGAGTTGTCCGAAATTGTGGCCGGAGCTGCAGCGGTTTAACCCCCGCAGCGCTAGTCGAGAGTAACCGTTAAAGATTTTATTTTTGGAGCGAAAAATGGCTCAAGCTAACTCCCAAGTCCAGGGAAAAATTGTTCAGTGTATTGGCGCGGTCGTTGACGTGGAATTTCCACGTGACAAGATGCCCGGCATTTATGACGCGCTGAAGATGGATGGTTCGACCTTGACGCTGGAAGTTCAGCAGCAGCTGGGCGACGGTATTGTCCGTACCATTGCCTTGGGTTCTTCCGACGGCTTGCGCCGCGGCATGGTGGTTCAAAACACCGAGAAGCCCATTTTGGTGCCGGTGGGTCAGGCGACCCTGGGCCGCATCATGGACGTGCTGGGAGCGCCGATTGACGAGCGTGGCCCCGTGGACGCCAGCCTGCACATGTCGATTCACCGCAAGGCTCCGACCTACGACGAACTGAGCCCTTCGCAAGAGCTGCTGGAGACCGGCATCAAGGTGATTGACTTGGTCTGCCCGTTCGCCAAAGGCGGCAAAGTGGGTCTGTTTGGTGGTGCCGGCGTCGGCAAAACCGTGAACATGATGGAGCTGATCAACAACATTGCCAAGGCACACAGCGGTTTGTCCGTGTTTGCTGGTGTGGGCGAGCGTACCCGTGAAGGTAACGACTTCTACCATGAGATGGCTGACTCTGGTGTGGTGAACCTTGAAGACCTCCCCAAGTCCAAAGTTGCGATGGTCTATGGTCAGATGAACGAACCCCCAGGCAACCGTCTGCGCGTGGCCTTGACCGGCCTGACGATTGCAGAGTCGTTCCGTGATGAAGGTCGTGATGTGTTGTTCTTCGTGGACAACATTTATCGCTACACGCTGGCCGGTACCGAAGTGTCCGCACTTTTGGGTCGTATGCCCTCCGCTGTGGGTTATCAGCCTACGCTGGCAGAAGAAATGGGACGCCTGCAAGAGCGTATTACTTCGACCAAAGTGGGTTCGATTACTTCTATTCAGGCGGTTTACGTGCCTGCTGATGACTTGACCGACCCATCGCCCGCGACGACATTTGCCCACTTGGACTCTACCGTTGTGTTGTCCCGTGACATCGCGTCGCTGGGTATTTATCCTGCTGTGGATCCTTTGGACTCCACCAGCCGCCAGCTCGACCCGAACGTGGTGGGCGAAGAGCACTACAACACGGCGCGTGCGGTTCAGGGAACATTGCAGCGCTACAAAGAGCTGCGCGACATTATTGCGATTTTGGGTATGGACGAGTTGGCTCCTGAAGACAAGCTCACTGTGGCCCGTGCCCGTAAGATCCAGCGTTTCCTGTCGCAGCCGTTCCATGTGGCCGAAGTCTTCACGGGCTCGCCCGGCAAGTACGTCACGCTGGCAGAGACCATTCGTGGATTCAAGATGATTGTGGCTGGTGAGTGCGATCACTTGCCCGAGCAAGCGTTTTACATGGTTGGCACGATTGACGAAGCGTTCGAAAAAGCCAAGAAGGTCTAAGTCATGAACACCATCCACGTCGATGTGGTCAGTGCCGAAGAATCCATCTTCTCTGGTGAAGCACGTTTTGTTGCATTGCCCGGAGAGGCTGGCGAGCTAGGTATCTATCCTCGTCACACTCCGCTGATCACTCGCATCAAGCCGGGATCGGTGCGCATTGAAAAGGCCGATGGCAGCGAAGAGTTTGTCTTTGTGGCCGGTGGCATTATTGAGGTGCAGCCGAATCGTGTGACGGTGCTGTCTGATACTGCCATTCGTGGCAAGGATCTGGACGAGGAAAAGGCCAATGCCGCTAAGGCCTTGGCCCAGGAAGCGATCAAAAATGCCAAAAGTGACATAGATCTGGCTGTTGCACAGTCAGAGCTCGTGATGCTGGCGGCCCAACTGGCGGCCTTGCGAAAATTTCAGCACAATCGCTGATCCCCGCTTCGCCCCAGCGCTTAAAAGCCGCCTTCGGGCGGCTTTTTGTTGTTCACTCGCCTATGAATTATTCCGCTCCTTGGTGGTTGCCCGGCGGCAACTTGCAAACCATCGTGGCTGCCAAAGTAGGGCAGCGTTACGCGGGTACGCCTCCGGTATACGAACGTGAACGCTGGCACACGCCAGATCAGGACTTTATTGACCTCGACTGGCAACAGGGTGAAGTGCAGAACGGTGCCCCTTTATTGGTGCTGTTCCATGGACTTGAGGGTTCCTCACGCAGTCACTATGCAGAGTCGTTCGCGGAGTATGCGCGGCTCCAGCATATGGCTTATGTGGTGGTGCACTTTCGCGGCTGCAGCGGTGAGTTAAACCACGCTCCGCGGGCTTACCACTCCGGTGATTACGAGGAGATCGGTTGGATACTCGACCGATTACGCCAACGCCATGTAGGCCCCTTGCTCGCGGTGGGAATCTCGCTGGGTGGCAACGCGTTGCTGCGCTGGGCAGAGGAATCGGGTTCACTGGCCGCGCAAGTGGTGTCTGCCGTTGCTTCGGTATGTGCGCCGGTCGACTTGGCTGCCAGCGGTGTGTCCATCGGTCAGGGATTCAACCGTCAAGTTTATACCCGCATGTTCTTGCAGAGCATGAAGCCCAAAGCCTTGCGCAAGCTGGCCCAGTTTCCCGGGCTGTTTGATGGCGATGCCCTGCGCGCCGCCAAAGACCTGTATGCCTTTGACAATATTTTTACCGCCCCGTTACATGGTTTCAAGAATACCGATGCCTATTGGCGCAATGCGTCCGCCAAGCCCGGTTTGCACCGAATTCGGATACCTGCCTTGGTGCTTAACGCGCTGAACGATCCCTTTGTGCCGGCCGCCTCGCTGCCCGTCATTCGCGATGTGGGTGATTGGGTGACCTTGTGGCAACCTCGTGAAGGTGGTCACGTTGGATTTCCTTCGGGTTCGTTCCCGAGTCGCCTGTTCCGGCTACCGCAGACCGTGGGCGCGTGGTTGCTGCAAAATCGCTAAATACCCGCCACACTGCAGGGACTGTCCGAATGGATGACATCGTAAAACAAGCCATGGCCAAATGGCCCAATGTTCCCGACTGCTATGGCTGGTTGGGCCTGGATGCCCGCGGGAACTGGTATATGCGGGATGATCGCGCGCAGGCGAGTGGTGCCTTTGCCAGCGGCAGACCGGGCGCCAAGGGTTCCATGCTCCAGCATGCCAAGTTGATCGAATTCATCGAGCGCAATTACTCCGGCGATCAGGAGGGGTGTTGGTTTTTTCAGAACGGACCACAACGCGTGTTTGTGGAGCTTGAGGCGACGCCACATATCTGGCGCATCAATGAAAACGGCCTCATCACCTCCAATGCGGGGCAGTGCGCCGAATTCGAGCGTTGCCTGATGGACGAAAACGGCTGGGCCTATATGCAAACGTCGGCGGGCTTTGGTTTGGTACACACCCAAGACGTCGATGCGCTGGCATTGACGCTGGAGCGCCTTGCTTGGTCGATTGAGGACGTCATGTTGGCCGATTTACCGGCTCGCTTCTCTTTTTGTGCCAGTCCGCAGGCACGGCATTCCCACTCGAAATAAAAAAAGCCGACGCAAGCGCCGGCTTTTTCAAGAACTTGGGGTGTGTTATTTGGCTGCTTCTGCCGCAGGTTTTGCAGGTTCAGAAAACTTGGCGCCACCGGCATTGGCCATGAAGACCACAGCGCGGGCAATTTCGTAATCGGCAAAATCACCGCCGCCTTGCGCACCCATGGCATTCTTGCCTTTAAGTGCTGAATTCAACAGGGTCTCATAGCCGGTCTTGATACGGGGAGCCCATGCGGCGGCATCTGCAAATTTGGGGGCACCAGCCGCGCCGTTCGCATGGCAGGCGGAACACTGGGCCTTGTAAACCTCTTCGCCTGATTTCATTTCCCGGTTGGCATCACGAATCTCTACCGATCCTACTTTTTGAATGCGCTCGGCTACCGATTTTTCCATGTTGACCGTGCCGGCTGCGGGCTTGCTTGCCGAATTGACGTAATAGACCAAGCCGATGATCACGAAAATCGGAATCACAAAAGAGAAAAAAACCGCCATCAACAGTTGTTTAGGGTTCTTGACGGGGCCTGTGTGGTCCTCTTCGTGCGCTGCTGCGTGGCTGTGGTCGCTCATGGTGTCCTCGGATGGTTCGGGGCTGTTAAATCAACGCGCGATTATAACGGTCCGTCTGCAGGAAACCCCCTACAATCCGGGGCTCTCATGTGCGGCTGTAGCTCAGTGGATAGAGTATTGGCCTCCGAAGCCAAGGGTCGTGGGTTCGATCCCCGCCAGCCGCACCACCTCTGGGGTAAATGCAGACGCGATGTGATTTCCTGCATTGCACATCGCAGCTCTTAGTCGACACCTGTCGCGCTGTTGACCCACCCACTATTTTCAAGTTATGCCGCAAACCCACGCCCCCACGCCCCAACTCGTCACTGCCGAAATGTTTGACGAGATCGACGCCATCCTCGACGACCTGCGCACCCGCAACGACGAAACCCCGCAATGGGAGTTCTGTGAAGGCGTGTTGGCCGCATTGGTTTGCTGCCGCCGCGCCATTGCTCCAGATGAGTACCTGGAGCTTTTGCTCGGTGTGGCGCCTGCCAGCACGCCAGCTGACGAGACGGTGGACTACGAGGGTAGCTTTGCCCACACCGCCCAGCGCGCGCGCTTCATGGAAATCTGGAACGCCCGCTGGAGCGAGATCGCAGCGGCCTTGGCAGCGGAAACCAAATCGCTGGACGAAGAAACCGCCTACCAGCCAGAGGTGATAGACGTGCGCGGTGCGATAGCCGCACTGCCCGAGGCCGAACGCGCTGAAATTGGCGACGATGCCATCCCGTCATTTGGCCAGGTCTGGGCTTTGGGATTTATGTTCGCGGTGGAAAACTGGCCTGAAGAATGGGCTGCGCCACGCGACAAAGAGGCCGCCAAGTGGCTTGATGCCGCGCTCGAATCCATGGTGGCGCTAACCGAAGACGACACTGGCCCGATTGAGGTTTCTCCGTTCAGTGACGACGCGCCACCCAGCATGAGCCAGGCCCGCGTAGATGCCTTCGCCGACGCGGTGTGGGCGGTCTACGACTTGTTTGAGCTCTGGCGCGGCATCGGCCCCCGGGTGGAAACCCTGCGCAAGGTCGAAGGCCCTGGCCGTAACGACCCGTGTGCGTGCGGCAGCGGGAAAAAGTTCAAGAAGTGTTGCGGGGCGTAAAGCCTTTGGCGTTGACGGATACCAAGTAGTTACCCTCTGTTGCCTGATAAAAAATGAGAGTAGCCTGATCACGGTTAGATAAATTGTTCTAGTGATCGCATAGGAGACTATCAATGAGACAGTTATTTCGCTTGGCGACAGCGGTATTTGGCGTCATTTTGGCTGGATGTATGGGAACGCCGGCACCCACCATTTCTGGCCTCGCCGCCACGGGGGCCGCTCTGGGGAATGCCGCAATTACGGCTAAGTGTGCTTCGGGTTCAGCGTCTGGCTCAACAGCTGCGGATGGTACTTTTGTACTCACACTCAGCGATGGTCAAGTCGCTCCTTGTTTATTGCAAGTCACCAAAGGCACAACGGTTTTGCATAGCTTTGCGCAGACCATGGGCTATGTCAACGTGACCCCTGTCACCGACTTGGTCGTGACCAAGGCGCTAGGCTCCGACGCAGCGACTGCGTTCACCGGTTTTAACGCCACGACCGCCGCCACGATCAGTGGCGGCTTAGTTGCTGCTAAAGCCTATGTCAAAGATGAAATAACAGCGATTGCCGGCTCAGCCCAGTCGGGTGATCCCATGACCGGGGTCTTTAAGGTCGGTGATGCCGACGACAAAGTGCTGGATAACCTCAACGCGAAATTGGCAACTGAGGGCAGAGGGATTGATGATTTACGACGGGGGGTAGTACTTGGCGCCACTGGAGCCCTTGGTGCTTCATTGGATAGGGGGAAACTGATTGACGCTGCTGCGGTGATTTACACCTACACCACAACCGCCATTGATGCCGGACCTTTGAAGACATTGACCGGTGCCGCCAAGTGTGACGTGAAAGTCGTGCCGCTCAACTACCAAACGATTGGCGTTAAAGGGGAAAACACTAACGCGTCTGGTGTACTGATGCTCCCTTCGGGAGCGAACTGCACCACCGCGGCAGGGCTGGTTGCTTATGCAAAAGGGACCGACGTTCAGAAGTTGCGTACCCTTGCAAACCCCGCCGATGGTGAGACCTTTTTGCTGGCTGCGTTCTACGCTGCCCAAGGCTATGCGGTGGTAGCCACCGACTATTTGGGATTTGCCAAGTCAACGTATCCCTACCACCCCTATCTGCACGCTGACTCTGAGGCGAGTTCTGTGATTGACTCAATCCGCGCAGCGCGCCGGGCTGCCACGAGCCTCGGGGCCCCCTTGTCCGGCAAGGTCATGCTCACCGGTTATTCCCAAGGCGGCCACTCCTCCATGGCTGCGCACCGCGCCATCGAGCGCGACCATGCTTCAGAAATCAACGTGATAGCAGGCGCGCATTTGGCGGGGCCCTACAACATGTCTGGCTCCCTTAAATCTGAGGCCGTGATTGCGGGCTACCAGTTCTTTGTTCCCTACTTGGTGACGGCCTGGCAAAAAGTTTATGGCACCGTTTATACGAATGCATCAGAGGTTTTCAAGACGCCTTATTCTGGCTACATTGAGAATCTTTTGCCCAGCGCAGAATTCAATTACACGACATTGATCACGAGTGGCAAGTTGCCTTACGGCCCCTCTCCCACCGAAGCGCGCGACGCCATGTTCAATCTTGACTACATCACCGCATCACGGCAAAGCGAAAGTTCTGGCTTGCTCGTGGCTGGCAAAAAGAACGATTTGCTGGGCTGGAATCCTAAGTCCAAGTTGCTGTTGTGTGGCGGCGCCGGCGACCCTACCGTACCTCCCGCGTTACACCAAGCGCCAATGAAGGCCGACTTTGATAGTCGAAACCTCACCAACGTAACAACGGTTGATGTCGACCCCTATGTCAGGGCAGCTTATGGCGTCAACGGTGCAGCGCCGAGTGACCCTACGTCTCAGGCGTTTGCCGATTATTACGGCAGCTATCACGGCACTTATGAGCCACCGTTCTGTCATGCACAGGCAAAAGTGTTGTTTGATAGCGCCAGCGTCAAATAGTCTTTGAACTAAAGACTCACAGTCAAGAAAGTAGCCTGCCCCTTTAAGGGCAGGCTTTTTTTCGCTAGAAATTCAAACGATGACCCGGAGTCGGAGCATCCCAGCAGTTTGGACTCAGCGGTACCGAAGCTTCATCACCAAAATGCAGATCGCCAGCGCCTCTGTAATCGCGTTGGCAATCACGATGGGCCAGGCGTCCAAGAGCAGGCCGTAGACCAGCCACAGGCAGATGCCCAGGGTGAAGGCGCTGTACATGCCCAGCGAGATGCCGCTCACGTCTTTGGTGCGCAGTGTGTGCAGCACCTGGGGCACAAAGCTGGCGGTGGTCAGGGTGGCGGCGATCGTGCCTATCCAGTCGGCAATTGGCATTAATTTCCTTCGGTATCTTGGGCGGCCCAGTCCACCAGTGCGTCAAATGCGGCGCGGGCGGCGTGGGCGTTGGGGTGGTTGGCCAGGGCAACCAGCACATAGCGCTTGCCACTGCTGCCATGGACATAGCCGGCAATGGCGCTCACGCCGTTCAGGCTGCCTGTTTTCAGGTGTGCGCTGCCGGGGTTGGCTACTTTGGCGCGTTTGAGCGTGCCGTCCACGCCGCTGATGGGCAATGAGGCCATCAGCTCCGGCATCAGAGGTGAGCGGTAGGCGGTTTGCAGCAGTTGGCCCAGCGCGCGTGCGCTAATGAACTCCTGGCGCGACAGGCCCGAGCCATTGTCAAGCTGCAAGGGTTCGGTGGTGCTGACGCGCGACTGCCACCAACGCTCCATTACCGTACGCGCGGTGCCCAGCGAAGCCGGCGTTCCGGCGCTTTCCCGCCCCAATGTCAAAAACAGCTGCTGTGCCATCACGTTGTTGCTGAACTTGTTGATGTCCCGAACGATCTCGGCCAAAGGCGGCGAGCGAAGTTCGAGCGTCGGCGCCCCTGCCACCAGCGCGGCGGGCACTTGGCCATACCGCACTTCGCCGCTGAGTTGGCCACCCATGCTGAGCCACAGGCCCTGCACAGCGCGCGGCGCATAACTGGCCGGGTCCGCGTAGGCTACGGGCCACACTTTTTCGCCACAGTCCGCCGGGTAAGCACCAGCAAATCGGATGCGCGTCGGGTCGGTCAGCGTGGCCTTGAGCGCGCCCCGGTAGTCGCCGCAGGAGCCGCTGATCAGCGGCACGGTGTCCTGGGTTTGCACGCCCCACAGCGGCGGGTCAAGCTGCACATGGGCCACCGCGCGCTGCGGGTCTGGCGTAAATCCAATCAGCACCGATTTGTAATTGATCAAGAGTGCGTCTGGGCTGGCGTTGTAGGGGCGAAGGGGTTCGCCGTCAAAGGCACCCGGGTCGCCTGCATCGACTGCAAACGCAGCGCGGTCGAGCACGATGTCGCCCTGAATGCTGTGGATGCCAAAGCCCTGCAGGCGGTGCAGCAGCAGCCACAGACGTTCCAGCACCAGTTTGGGGTCGCCTTGGCCTTGGATGTATACATTGCCACGCAGCACACCCGCGCGCACGGTGCCGTCCACGTACACGGGCGTGCTCCAGGTAAAGGTGGGTCCCAGCAACTCCAGCGCGGCAAAGGTGGTCGCCAGCTTGATCACCGAGGCGGACTGCATGGGCACACCCGCCCGGTGGTTCAGGCGCGGCGTGGCGGTCGGGTTTTGGGCGTCCAGCACCAGCAGCGCAACGGCATCGCGTGGTACTTTGGCGCGCGCCAGTTCGGCGTCTACCGCGACTGGAATTTGCGCCCACGCCCCCAGAGCGCCGCAGCACATTGCACAAATCACCAGCCAGCGTAAAAACATGCGCTCGATTATCGGTGCCGCCGGTCCATGGGCGCACTGCCTTGCGGAGCCTGCCCCGATAATCGTGCCATGACGTCTTCTGCCCCCACCGCGCCCGTAGGCCGCCTCTCGCCCCGTGCCGTGGGTCTGCTGGCCGCAGTGGTGACGGTGGCGATTTGGACCTCCTTCATCGTGATTGCCCGTGCTTCGGCCGACCCGACGCGTGGCGGATCGCTCAGCCCTTTTGACATTGTTTACGCCCGCTTATGGGGTGCCGGTCTGGTCTTGTTGCCCTGGGGTTGGTGGCTGTCGCGTCGCGCGCGGCTGGCCGGGCAGGATGCCGGGTCTTTAGGTGGTTTGTCGCCACTGTCGCTTCCGATCACGGCGCGGGTCGGTATTTTTGGCGGCTTGCTGTATGCCATGTTGGCCTACAGCGGGTTTGTGTTTGCCCCGGCGGCGCACGCATCGGTGTTGCTGCCCGGCAGCCTGCCCTTGTGGACCACGCTACTTGCGCTGCTGTTGTTGGGCGACCGCATCAGTTGGGTGCGCGCACTGGGGCTGGCGCTGATTGTGGGCGGCGACGTGCTGGTGGGGGGCGCCAGTCTGTTGCACGCCTTTGATGGCAGCGGCGTCTGGCGCGGCGACCTCTTGTTTATTTGTGCCGCCATGGCGTGGTCGGTGTACAGCGTGCTGGTGCGACGTTATGCCCTCGACGCGGTGCGGGCCACGATTGCCGTGACCGCCATGGCATTTGTGGTGTACGTGCCGGTGTATACCGTGCTGGTTTTGGGGGGGTGGGTGTCAGGCCACGTCTTTGCGGCGCCCTGGCGCGAAGTGCTGTTTCAGATGGGGTTTCAGGGTGTGGGCTCAGTGGTGGTGTCGGGCATTGGCTTTACCAAGATGATCCAGCACTTTGGCCCGGTCCGCTCCACCATGATCACGGCTGTTGTGCCTGGCTTGTCGGCCGTGTCGGCGGCGCTGGTCTTGGGCGAGCCATTGCCTTGGAACGTGCTTGCCGGTCTGACGCTGGTCAGCGCAGGCATTGTGTTTGGCGTGCGCAAGGTGGCGGCCCCTGCGTCGAAAGGTGCCCTGTGAAACTGCTTGCCTTTGACACCAGCACCGATGCCCTTTCGATCGCCGTGTCGCGCAGCCTAGATGGAGCAACACGCCTCTGGCAAAGCAGCGGCCCCGGCGGCGCGCAAGCATCGAGCAGCCTGATCGGCGGTGTGATGGACTTGCTGCGCCAGGCCGATGTAGGGCTGGCCGAACTCGACGCCATTTGTTTTGGCAGCGGACCGGGTTCATTTACTGGCTTGCGCACGGCCTGCTCGGTGGCGCAGGGTCTGGCATATGGCGCAGATGTGCCGGTGTTGCCGGTGCCGTCCTTGCTGGCGCTGGCGCAGGCCGCCCGCGCGGACGCGGCGCCCCACGCCCACGAGGGTCAGATTACCGCCTTGCTCGACGCCCGCATGGACGAGGTGTATGCCGCCACCTATCGCTTTGACGGCACGGTATGGGCCACGCTTCAAGCGCCTTGTTTGGTGGCACCTGAAGATCTGGCGCACTGGGCGCTGGCGCCGCCCGCCCAAGGATGGCACGCGTGGGCTGGTAACGTCTTTGGCGTCTACGCCGAGCGCTTGCACTTGCCGGAGGCGCTGCCCTGCGTCGATGCCTTGCCCACGGCGGCGGCCATGCTGCAACTCGCCCCGGCATTGCTGGCTGCGGGCCAGGCGGTGCCAGCCAGCCAGGCGCTACCGCTTTATGTGCGCGACAAGGTGGCAAAAACTACGCTTGAGCGCGCCGCAGAAAAAGCCCAAAAAGAACAGCTTCTGGCCCACAACGCCAGCCCCGGTGCCCATGCCTAAGGCACTGCCCAGCGACCGCGCCGAGGTGCGCTTCGAGCCGCTGGGCCCTGACCGTCTGAACGCCGTGCTGGAAGTAGAAAACCGCGCCTACGCCCACCCCTGGAACCGCGCCAACTTCAATGACGTTTTGCACAGCGGCTACCAGTCACAAATCCTGATGGCCGACAGCACCATCCTTGGATATTTCGTGGCCATGAAAGGCGTGGACGAAGTGCATTTGCTCAACATTACCGTGGCGCCAGACTACCAAGGCCAGGGCTGGGCGCACCTGATGCTAGATGCGCTGGACCTCTGGGCCCGTGGCCAAAACGCCGAAACCCTGTGGCTGGAGGTGCGTGTGGGCAACACCCGTGCGCGCCAGGTGTACGAGCGCCATGGATTTCGGCAGGTGGGGCAGCGCAAAAACTACTACGCTGCCGGACGCGGCCAGCGCGAAGACGCCTTGGTCATGAACCTGCGCCTCGCATAATCAGGCCATGCCTTTGCAACTCGATACCCGCCAGCGCGCCATGCTTTTGGAAATGGGCGTGCACGTCTGGCTGCCCGGTACCGACTTTGGCGTTCAGGCGACTACCGCCGAAACCGCCGCTGAAGCAAGCCCGGCCAGTACGCCACCAAGCGTCCGCCCAAATGCCACCGCCACCACGGCCACCACCCGCAATCTGGCATCCCTGGCTGCCAGCGCCTCTCCCGCCGTAGCGGCTTTGAAAAGCGCCGGTGCGGCCAACGACCTGGGTCAGATCCACATCCTGGGCTGGGCAGCGCTGCAGCAAACCGCTGCGCAGTGCCAGGCCTGTGGCCTGTGCGCCGGGCGCACCCAGAGCACGCTTTCCCGCCTGGCCGATGGCCAAACCGCCCAGTGGATGGTGGTGGGCGATCCGCCCGACGAAGACGAAGACGCCGCGGGCCACGCCTTTCCCGCAGACGCGGGCGTGCTGCTGGACAACATGCTCAAGGCCGTGGGTGCCGCACGCATCAGCGCCGATCAGCCGCTCGCGCCAGACCAAGCCGGCGCCTTGCTGGCCAACGTCACCGCCTGCCGCCCGCCCAACGGCCGCAATCCGCAGCCCGCCGAACTGGTCCAATGTGCGGCCTATTTGCAGCGCCAGATCGCACTCGCCCAGCCCAAAGTGATTCTGGCCATGGGCCGTTTTGCCACCCAGCTGCTGCTGGCCGAACACCCCGACGCGCTGGCCCTGCCGCTGGGCAAGCAACGGGGCACGGTTTATCGCTACCAGGGCATCCCGGTGGTGGTAACTTATGCGCCCAAAGCCCTGCTGCGCAACAGCGCCGACAAGGGCAAGGCCTGGGCCGACTTGTGCCTGGCGGTGGAAGCGATTGCGGGCGCTGCTTAGGGTTTAGCGGTACGCGTCGCGCCCGTTGCCAATGCGCAACACGCGCACGCAAAAAGCCGACGAGTCGAATCTGGATGGGCTTATCAAGCTGGCGCAGGTCTTTGAGCGCGTCTGGGTCGAACTCAATCTGCCAGGCCAAGTTCACGCTCCACGTCTTCTAGGGAAATGGTTTTACGGTCTTTGCGCGCGCAAGGCGCTCAGTTCAGGCGCGGCCCTTGGCGGCGCAGCGCCTCCATCAGCGCATCGGGTGCCCCGCCATCGGCCAAATGGCGCTTGTACCAAACCGTCAGCACCGTTGTCACCACGGGACCGTGGTTTTGCAAAACCTTCTCAAAATCCATGCCGTTGAGCGTGCACACCAACTTGAACAAGTCCATGTCCAAATCAATTTCGTCGTCCGCGCATCGGCGCAGCTTCAGATCAGCAAAGGCATAGCCTTCAGGGAGTTTGAGGGTGAGCAGGGAATCGGTGGGCATGGGGCGGAGCGTTTGTGGAACCAAAATATGCTGTGGTTGCAAAAGGTTGCATTAATCCACATAATACGCCATCCATTTTATCGGAGACTCCTATGGCCGTTGCACTCAAACTTTCTGACGCACTGGTAGAAGACGCCAAGGTCGTAGGCGCCGCCGAACACCGCTCGGTACCCAAACAAATCGAATACTGGGCGCGTATCGGCAAAGCCGTTTTGGAAAACCCGGAACTGCCCTTGCAAGTCATCCAAGACACCATGTTGTCGCTAGAAGAAGCCAAGGCCGGGCAACTGGCGCCTTATTCATTCGGCTAGTCCCATGGCCTTAGCCATTCTGGCTACACCCTCGTTCGCGCGAGTGGTCAAAAAGCTGCATCCCCAAGACAAAGCCGTGTTGGACACTGCAGTCCAAGCCATCGCCGCCGACCCCGCGCTGGGCGACGAAAAGCGGGGCGACCTGAACGGCGTATTCGTTTACAAATTCAAACTCAACAAGCAAGAAACTTTGCTGGCCTACCGGCTGCAACCCGACAAGTTGGTGCCCGAGGCGCTGGTTTTGCTTGCGAACAAATCCATCAGTATCAATTATTGATTTGATAAGATGCAGCCGTCGGTTTCACACACAACCGATGGACAAGAAAATTGAAGGGCAAACCCGGCCAAAGCCGGCGACGCAAAGCCACCGAACTAAAGCACTTTTCAGAAGCGCAATGTCAGCGGGGCCACCAGATTCGACGGACAAGATTGGCTTGTCTGCTCTTTCCTGATGTTGCGAAACGCAATGAGGAAGTGGATATGCGTCTGATATTTGTACGCTGCTGCGCCCGGCGATCCGCCGCGCTGATATTTGCGTGGACTACGCAATGGTGAACGCCCAGTTATTGGCCAAAGCCAGCAGCCTGCATCCCGGAATAGCCAGTTGTCGAGCTTGGGAATTCCAAGATCCCCGGTCGGCGACATCACGCTATCGTTCCTTCTCGCTTGAGCAACTATGAACGCTCCTAACCCGACTGGTTTGACCAAGCACTGTATTGATCGTGCTTTTTATGCCTACGGTACCAGTCGAATTTTCGAACAACGCTGCCAGAAGTTACGAAAAGGTAGGAACGCGATTACTTTCCTAGGCGTAGC
Source organism: Rhodoferax sp. (assembly GCA_029866205.1). Taxonomy (GTDB): domain Bacteria; phylum Pseudomonadota; class Gammaproteobacteria; order Burkholderiales; family Burkholderiaceae_C; genus Allorhodoferax. The sequence continues at coordinate 28,712 of JARWZT010000005.1, read as the reverse complement.
TGTGCCATTGTCGGTAGGCAGCCTGATACTGTCTTTTGGGGCAATACCAAAGTTAATGCCGGTTGTCGTACTGCTAGCTGGATCAATTGGAACTATTCAGTTGATCTTGTCTGTCTGGTCAATTGTTGCGAGATGGGATGAACAGCATTCCTATGCCATGTCCGCGATGCTTGCCAACACAACGCTTCACAACTCTTGGGATCGGCTTTCCAAGAGTCAGCAATCGAATATTGAAAATTTGGTCAACGATATGAATGTAGAGGACGAACGGCAAGAACAATCAGATTTAACAGCCCACATCAGCGCAAAGGAAAAGAGATATGGAATGCGGGCGGCCCTTTATTACAAAGGCCTTCCATGCGCCGCTTGCAATGATAAGCCGACGTCAATGGCACCGTCGAAATGTGACACCTGTGGAAACTTTTAAAGGAGAAATAGCATGAATCAAAAAGTCTTAATGGTTTTAAAGGGCTTTCACGAACTGTCTACCGACGAGAAAGTCCAACTAATCGCGGAGATAAACAAGTACCAGCAGGGGAGTCCCTCTGTACGTATTGGCCTAGAAAGTGGGTTCTATGAGAGCGTCAGAAAGTCGCAGGCGGCAGTTAATTTCGGGCCCGCACCAGGCAGTTGCCCCTGCTGCGGACGCTAACCTGAACTTACAGCCAACGCGGACGCTGTGCAGTAATGCCGCGCAGCTTCCACCACTTTCTTAGGCCCCACAAAATGCCCGACCTCCAACCTTCTCAGCTCCTCACCGAAATCGAGGACGTTATCCGTACCGCGCCGTTAGGCGACTTTCGAGTAGGCCAGCCCGACGCAGTGGGCTGGGTTGGACGGGCTGGTGCATTGATCAAACGATGGGATATCGCCAGGTTTGTTTCGTTCGAAATGAGCATGATGACGATTTACTCTGGGGGAAGCACGTTCCCGGAGGGCGCTATGCAAAGGGTGCTCGCGATACTTCATGAAGCAAGACACGACTTGCGACTCAATGCGGTTGGGCCTCTCAGTGTTGCAGTTCATCGAGGCGGGGTATTCGACTACTTCGAGGAACTACGAAAGCTGCTGGTCACCGCCAGGGCCGAGCTACTGTTTGTCGATCCGTACATCGATCCTGAATTTGCCGCTCGCTACCTGCCTCAGGTTCCAGCTGGCGTAAGCGTTCGCCTGTTGACGAAGAAGTGCATCTCCGCGCTCATGCCCGCCGTTCACCTCGCAAGCCAGCAGTTAAAGCTGTCGATCGAAGTACGCGCCGCCAGCGAGCTACATGACCGATATGTCTTCGTTGATAGTGCTAACGGGTATCAGTCGGGGGCCTCGTTCAAAGATGGTGCAAAGCTGTCACCCACACTACTCAGCGAGATCACAGATGCGCTGCCTGCAGTCTTGGCCACCTACGAAGCCATTTGGAGCGCAGCCACCCCAGCAACTTAGCGCGCGTCAGGCCTAACCGTTACGGGCTCTATGCCCCACATCGTCATGAAGCTGCACCGCGAGTCGCCCATTGCAGCAACGGTTGCAGCATGCGCTTAGGTCGTCAACAACCTCCCCAAATACCTCCCCGTAAAACTCTCTGCACACCCCGCAATATCCTCCGGCGTGCCCACCGCCAGCACGGTGCCGCCGCCGGAGCCGCCTTCGGGGCCCATGTCGATCAGCCAGTCGGCGGTTTTGATGACGTCGAGGTTGTGCTCGATCACCACAATCGTGTTGCCCGCGTCGCGCAGTTGGTGCAGTACTTTGAGCAGGAGCGCGATGTCGGCAAAGTGCAGGCCGGTGGTGGGTTCGTCCAGTATGTACAGGGTGCGGCCGGTGTCGCGCTTGCTTAGTTCTAGCGCGAGCTTGACGCGCTGGGCCTCGCCGCCCGAGAGCGTGGTGGCGGCCTGGCCCAGGCGGATGTAGGACAAGCCCACGTCCAGCAGGGTTTGCAGCTTGCGCGCAATGGTGGGCACGGCTTTGAAGAAGTCAAAAGCGGCTTCCACCGTCATGTCCAAAATCTGCGCGATGTTTTTGCCTTTGTACATCACCTCCAGCGTTTCGCGGTTGTAGCGCGCGCCTTGGCACACGTCGCAGGGCACGTACACGTCGGGCAAAAAGTGCATTTCCACTTTCACCATGCCGTCGCCCTGGCAGGCTTCGCAGCGTCCGCCGCCACTGCCTGCGGGTACGTTGAAGCTAAAGCGCCCGGCACCGTAGCCGCGTTCGCGGGCGGTGTTCACTTCCACCATCAGCTCGCGGATGGGCGTGAACAGGCCGGTGTAGGTGGCGGGGTTGGAGCGCGGCGTGCGGCCAATGGGCGACTGGTCGACGTTGATGACCTTGTCGAAATGCTCGATACCCTCAATCGACTCGTGCGGCGCCGGTTCGTCGTGGGCGCGGTGGATGGTGCGCGCTACCGCCGCGTACAACGTGTCGTTCACCAAGGTGGATTTGCCCGAACCCGACACGCCGGTCACGCAGGTCAACAGGCCCACGGGAAATTCCACGCTCACGTTTTTGAGGTTGTGGCCGGTGGCGCCAATCACCCGCAGGGCCTGCAAATCTCCCAGAGTGGCACGGTGGCGGGCTTCGCGTTCGGCGCGGCGCTCGGCCGCCGGGCTGGGGGCAAAGCGCCCGGGGTGCTTGGCCTGGTAGGCGGCGCGTTCCACCGTGGGCAGCCAGGCGGTGCGTTGTGCGGGCACTTCAATTTTGAGGGTGCCCGCCAGGTAGCGGCCGGTCAGCGATTCGGGGTTGGCCTTGACTTGGTCAAAGGTGCCTTGCGCCATGACCCGGCCGCCGTGCACACCGGCGCCTGGGCCCATATCGATCACGTGGTCGGCGGCGCGCATCATGTCTTCGTCGTGCTCCACCACCAGCACGCTGTTGCCGATGTCGCGCAGGTGTTTCAGGGTGTCAATCAGGCGGTCGTTGTCGCGCTGGTGCAGGCCGATGCTGGGTTCGTCCAGCACGTACATCACTCCCGTCAGGCCCGAGCCAATTTGGCTGGCCAGCCGGATGCGCTGGCTCTCGCCGCCGCTCAGCGTCTCGGCGCTGCGGTCCAGGCTGAGGTAGTTCAGGCCGACGTCGTTCAAAAACTTCAGGCGCAGGCCAATCTCGCGCACCACCTTAGCGGCAATTTCGCCCTTGGCGCCGTGCATGGTCAGGCTGCTGAAATAGGCATAGGCCTCGCGCAGCGTGCTGCGGCTGATCTCAAAAATCGCGCGCGCTTGTGCGCCTTCGCCAATTTTGACGTGGCGTGCCTCGCGGCGAAGCCGCGAACCCGCGCACTCGGCGCACGGCTGGGTGCTGCGCAGGCGCGCCAGGTCTTCGCGCACTACCGCAGACTCGGTTTCCTGGTAGCGCCGCTGCATATTGGGAATGATGCCTTCAAACGGGTGTTTTTTGCCCTGCTTTTTGCCTGTGCCCACGCTGCCATCGGCTGCGGGCAAGCCCGGATCCATGAGGTAGCTGAATCTGATTTCTTCGCTGCCTGATCCAAACAAAATCGCCTGGCGCACCGCCTCAGGCAAAGACTCGAAGGGCTGCTCCACGTCAAATTTGTAGTGCTTGGCCAGGCTCTCCAGCATGGAAAAGTAATAGGCGTTGCGCCGGTCCCAGCCCTTGATGGCGCCGCTGGCCAAGCTCAGGCTCGGAAAGGCGACCACGCGGGCCACGTCAAAAAGGTCGTGCTGGCCCAGTCCGTCGCAGGCCGGGCAGGCGCCCACCGGCGAATTGAACGAAAAAAGGCGTGGCTCCAATTCGCTGATCGAATAACTGCAGCGCGGGCAGGCAAATTTGGCGTTAAAGCCATGCTCGGGCGGCGCGCTGCCGTTTGCTGGCGTGTCCATGTCCAACGCAATGGCGCGGCCACCGGCCAGGCGCAGCGCAGCCTCAAAACTCTCAGCCAGGCGCTGCTTGAGCGCATCAAACTGCGCGCGGTCCGGGTCGGGCGTGCCCGGCTCAGCGTCCAACGCTTGCAGGGGCGCCGCGCGTACCTTGATGCGGTCAATCACCACGTCAATGTCGTGCTTCTCGGTCTTTTTGAGTGTGGGCAGATCGTCAAAGTCAAACACCGCACCGTTGATGCGAAAGCGCACATAGCCCTGCGCCTGCATATGGGCAAACAGCTCCAGAAACTCGCCCTTTTTTTCACGCGCGACCGGGGCCAAAATCATCAGCCGGGTGCCCTCGGGCAGTGCCAGCACTGCGTCCACCATCTGGCTCACGGTTTGGGACTGCAGCGCCTGCCCGTGTTCCGGGCAAAACGGCGTGCCGGCGCGGGCAAACAGCAGGCGCAGGTAGTCGTGGATCTCGGTCACCGTGCCCACGGTAGAGCGCGGGTTGTGGCTGGTGGCTTTTTGCTCAATCGAGATGGCGGGCGACAGGCCCTCAATCAGGTCCACATCGGGCTTGTCCATCAGCTGCAAAAACTGGCGCGCGTAGGTGGACAGGCTTTCCACATAGCGGCGCTGGCCTTCGGCGTACAGGGTGTCAAAAGCCAAACTCGATTTGCCCGAGCCGCTCAGGCCGGTGATCACCACCAGCTGGTTGCGCGGAATGTCCAGGTCGATGTTTTTGAGGTTGTGGGTTCGCGCCCCGCGGACGCTGATCAGGTTTTGCCGCAGCGCGGCGCCCAAATAGGCGCCAGAGGCTGGAGCCTCGTTCAAAGTGCCGGCCAAGTCAAAAGGAATGTGGGGAGTGTTCAAAGCGTGCGCGCCGGGCCAAACTGCTGATTATCGTCAAGGGCGGACTTTGCCGCTCCCGGTTTCCAAAGAGCGTAATAATGCGCAGACTAATTTGGAGAAAACCATGGCATCCGTGAACAAAGTCATCCTCGTCGGCAACTGTGGCCGCGACCCCGAAATCCGCTACCTGCCCTCAGGCCAAGCCGTGGCCAACGTGAGCATCGCGACCAGCAGCCGACGCAAAGACAAAAATACGGGTGAAAGCGTGGAAGACACCCAATGGCACCGTGTCACCTTTTACGACCGCCTGGCCGAAATCGCCGGTGAATATGTCCGTAAGGGCCGCCCCATATACGTCGAAGGCCGCCTGAAATACGGCAAATACACGGACCAAGCGGGGATTGAGAAAAACACGGTGGACATCATCGCCACCGAGCTGCAACTGCTGGGCGGCCGCGAAGGCATGGGTGGCCCCGGTGACGGCGAAGACGGTGGTGGCGCCCCAGCTCCCCGCCGCATGGCTCCCGCACCGGCCCGTGCGCCCCAGGCTGCGCCCGCAGCGCGCCAGGCTCCGGCACCGCGCCCCGCCAGTGGCTTTGACGATATGGATGACGATATTCCGTTCTGATCTTTTTTTCTTTTCTTTTCAGCCGGGGCTGTTTTCCCCACTCACTCCCCCAGCCCCTCTCTCGCCCCGCCGGGCGAAAGAGGGGGGCCTCATTTGAGTTTGTCGCGCCGACGAACCTTCTACTGGTGCAAAACCCGTAGCCCTTTGCCCCTAATCATTCGCTGAGCTGGGCACGCGCTCTGAAACCTGTCGCCGGTACTAACGGTCCCAGTGGTGCCGTAGCCGAAGCGACAAAATCAAATGTGGACTTCACTCCCCCTTTCCTCCACGCTGGGGAGGAAAGGGGGCTGGGGGGATAGGCGGGGAAAACCAACCCGCAGTCACGCGTAAACCGGCGACTAAGCCAGCCAAACCCTGCCCACAAACGGCACCCCCAACCCCCGCATCCGCTTGTCCATACACAGCACCGCATGGTCTTTGCTCAGCAGCGCCGCGCTGTGCGCCACCGCCAGGTCAATGAACTTCTGATCGTCGGGGTCTTTGCACGTCACGCTGGCTTTGGGCGCCACGTCCACGAGGTGGCACAGGCGATCAAAATGCCCTAGCACCTCGGCTGCACTGCGCGCATAAAAGGCCATGCGCTTCAAGACCTGCGGGTAGGCCAGCACCCGCGCCAGTTCTTCGCGCATCGCGTCTGTGGCCAGCCAGCGCGGCTGGCCTTGGGTGAGGGCGGCGGCCAACGCCTGGCTCAAGGCCAGCGTAGCCGGGTCCTCGAACACGAAAAGGTCGAGCACGATATTGGTGTCGATCACCACGCAGACACCCGGCGGGGGCGGCAAGATCGCAGGCACGGTTTTGCGCGGCAGCTTAATCGGCAGCAGGTGGCGCGCCCGCGTCTTTGGCCATGCGTCCGGCCACCATGTCGAACTTGAACAGCCGGCATTCGATGGGGCCGTTCCACATCGGTACGCGGCGCGATTCTTTCAGGCGCATCTTGCTGGGCAGTTTCAGGTCGGGCGTCAGCACCCAGGCGCTCCATCCGCTGAAGTTTTTCTTCCAGTGGCTGGCCAGCTGGCTGAAAAATTCGCCACCGTCTTCGGTATGCGCCAGTTCGCGCGCACCAAAGCGACCGGCTTGTTCATCGTCGGCAAATCGCTCTGGCGGCGTGTTCTGCTGGCGTCGCCCGGCACCGGCCACGCCGCCCACCTCAATACGCTCGCCGTAGGGCGGGTTCAAAATCATGACGCCGCCACCGGTTGCCGCCGCATCAATCGGGGGCAGGCGTTGTAGCGCGTCGCCACCCCGGAAGTCGATCACATCGGCCACACCAGCTCGCTGGGCGTTGCGCTGGGCGAAGTCGACCATGCGAAACGACACATCGCTGCCGTAAATCAGCGCAGGCTGGCCGGGTTCGGGCTTGACCACCGCTTCTGCGGCCTCTTTTTTCATCTCGGCCCATTCCTGGGCACGGAAGGGGACAAATTTTTCAAAGGCAAAGCGTCGCAGCGAGCCGGCCGCAATATTGCAGGCAATCTGTGCCGCCTCAATCAGCACGGTACCGCTGCCACAGCACGGGTCATACAAGGGCAGTAGGTCGTCGTCGCCGGAGGCCCAACCGCTGGCGGCAATCATGGCAGCCGCCAGGGTTTCTTTCAGGGGCGCGTCGCCCTTGTCTTCGCGCCAACCGCGCTTGAACAAGGGCTCGCCCGAGGTGTCGATATAGAGCGAGCAGGCATCGGTGGTCAGGTGGGCATAGATGCGCACATCGGGCCACTGCGTGTCCACGCTGGGTCGCACATTGCCCGAGGTTTCACGAAAACGGTCACACACCGCGTCTTTAACCTTGAGGGCGGCAAAGTTGAGCGAGGTGAGCGGGCTGTGCTGCGCCGTGACTTCAATTTTGATGGTCTGGCGCGGCGTAAACCAGCGTTCCCACGGCACGGCCATGCCGGCGCGGTACAGGTCGGCCTCAGAGCGGTATTCGGTATAGGACACCAGCACCAGCACACGCTGGGCCAGGCGGCAATACAGGTTCAGACGCATGGCGTCGGACAGCGAGGTGCGCACGGCCACGCCACCGCGCTGCTTGGTGATGCAGCCCGGCGGCAGGCCGGTGATCTGCAGAATTTCGGGGGCAAGATAGTCTTCCACCCCGGCGGCGCAGGGCAGAAAGAGTTGGAGCTGGTTCAAACGGGTTCCTTCAAAGCGCTTTGCGCAAACTGGCCGGGGCGATCTTGAGCCCCTCGCGGTATTTGGCCACGGTACGCCGGGCGCATTCAATGCCTTGCTCTTTCAGCATTTCGGACAGTTGGTTGTCACTCAGCGGCTTCTTGGGGCTTTCGGCGGCAATGAACTGCTTGATGATGGCGCGCACCGCGGTGCTGGATGCGCTACCGCCCGACTCGGTGTCCAGGCCCGAGCCAAAGAAGTACTTGAGCTCGAAGGTTCCAAACGGCGTGGCCATGTACTTGGCCGTGGTCACGCGGCTGATGGTGGACTCGTGCAAACCGAGTTCTTCGGCAATCTCGCGCAGCACCAGCGGGCGCATGGCCAGCTCACCGTGGGTAAAAAAGCTTTTTTGGCGCTCCACCACCGCAGTGCTGACCCGCAGAATCGTGTCAAAGCGTTGCTGGATATTCTTGATGAACCAACGCGCCTCTTGCAGCCGCTGCTGCAGGCCAGCGTGACTGGAACTGGATTTGTGGTTGCGCAAGACGTTGGCATAAATGTCATGCACCCGCAGGCGCGGCATGACATCGGGGTTGAGCTGCACCCTGAACTTGGGCGTGGCACCCGCCTTGTGAATGGCGCTGACCAGCACGTCCGGCACCACGATATTGCGTTCTACGTCCACAAAGCGGCGACCGGGCTTGGGCTCGAGCCGCGCGATCAGCGCAATGGCCTCACGCGCCAGCGTGTCGCTTCCCACCCCCAGCGCGACCAGTCGCTTGATGTCGCGGCGCGCCAAAAAGTCCATGGGCTGTTGGCAAACGCGCAAGGCCACGTCCAGCAGCTCGCGCTGCGCGTGGTGATTGGCGGCGTCCGGCTCCAGGTTTGCCAGCAGGGCACGGACCTGCAAACGCAGGCATTCGCCCAGGTCGCGCGCGCCCACACCCACGGGCTCCAGACTGTGCAAAAGCCCGAGTGCCACCGTAAAGTGGTGCACCAGGTCTTCAATTTGTTCCAGATCGTCGCCCGCCAGGCTTTGCGCCAGCGACTCGAGCGGGTCTTCAAGATAGCCATCGTCGTTCAGGGATTCAATCAAAAAGCGCAGCGCCGCGCTGTCGGTGTCGCTCAGGCGAAGGCGCAGCGCCTGGCGCAGCAAGTGCGCCTGTAAAGACTCCTGCACGCGTGCCAGCTCGGTGGCGTCTTTGTCCTCGTCGTCGCCCAGGTTGTTGGTGCGCGCCTTGGCGTCGCCACCCCATTCGCCGTCGTCGGGCGTGGTCTCGGTGGTGCCGTCGCCTTCCCAACTCACACCGTCGTCGCCCGGCTCGGCGCTCAGGGGCGTGGCGTCCTGGTCTTGGTTGTCGGTGCTGGCGCTGGGTGCGTATTCACTGATGCGGTCGCCTTCGCTCACCGGCATATCCGCCTGCGTCAAACCAAACTGCTCACGCTCGGCCGCCTCATGGTCCATTTCCAAAAACGGATTGGCTTCCAGCATCTGCTCAATCTCTTGCCCCAGCTCCAGCGTGGAGAGTTGCAAAAGCCGAATCGACTGCTGCAACTGCGGCGTGAGCGCCAGATGTTGCGAAACCCGAAGCGAAAGACCTTGTCTCATATCCGACTACATCTTGAAGTTCTCACCCAAGTAGACCCGGCGCACTTCGGCGTTGTGGACTATCTCGGACGGGGTGCCCTGCGCCAGCACATTGCCGTCGCTGATGATGTAGGCGTGGTCACAAATGCCGAGCGTTTCGCGCACGTTGTGGTCCGTGATCAGCACGCCAATGTTGCGGCTTTTCAGGAAATTGATGATGCGCTGGATTTCAATCACGGCAATCGGGTCAATGCCGGCAAAAGGCTCATCGAGCAAGATAAAACGCGGTTGCGTGGCCAAGGCGCGGGCAATTTCAACCCGGCGTCGTTCACCCCCCGACAAGGCCAGCGAGGGCGACAGGCGCAAATGGTCGACCCGCAAGTCCTGCAGCAGCGCTGTGAGGCGCGATTCGATTTCCGGGGCTGGCAACGGTCGCCCATCGACACCATGCTGCAACTCCAGCACCGCACGCACGTTGTCTTCGACGTTGAGCTTGCGAAAAATGGACGCTTCCTGCGGCAGGTAACCCAGTCCCAGACGGGCGCGGCGATGGATCGGCATGTGTTCGATGCGCTGGCCGTCAATGGTGATCCGCCCGGCGCTGGCACGCAGGAGCCCAACGATCATGTAAAAGGATGTGGTCTTGCCCGCGCCATTGGGCCCCAGAAGCCCCACCACCTCACCGGTTCGCACCGTGAGTGACACATCGCGGACCACCTGGCGCTTGCCGTAAGCGCGCTGCAAATGCTGCGCTTCAAGCAGGCCGATCGCGGTGTTGCCCGAAGCCGGGGCGCCCACCGCCTGACCCGCCTCGGGTGCACTGGCGCCTGCCACGCTCATTGTGGTTTGCCTTCGGGCTTGGGCGTCAGCATGGCCCGCACGCGGCCTTTGGTGGTGGCACCGGGGACGCTGCCGTCCACGCTGAACTTGTCGGTCAGGTTTTCGTAGACGATGAGGGCGCCGGTGACTTCGTCCGCCAGCATGCTGGCCCGGTAGCGGCGCAAGACCGCGCTTTTCTCAAAGCGCACCGTGTCCGCTTTGCCGTTGTAGACCAGAGATTCTGCTTGGCCTTCGATGAACTCGTCGACGCCATCGCGTTTTTGCCGGAAGTAGGCTGGCTCGGCGGCCGAGCCTGTGACAGTGCCGTACTGGTAGCCCTCGGGGTCCTGGCGCACCTCAAGTTTGGAGCCGCGGATGGTGATGCTGCCTTTGGTGAGCACCACCTTGCCAGAAAAAACCGTGGTTTGCTGCAAGTCGTCGTAGCGCAGGACGTCGGATTCGACGTTCATGGGCTTGTTGCGGTCTGCCTTTTCGGCCCAAGCCGGCAAGGAGAGTGCCGCACCGGCCAGGAGCAGGGCAAGGGGAAGTTTTTTCATAAAGGCACGAAACTTGCTGATGGCATATTCAGCGCATTGTAGCCACCCAAATTGCGTCCTGTAGGCCCTCTCGCTTGGCCTGCCCACGGCCGCAAAAGTGGCACGAACTGCCCGCAGCAAAAACGCGGTCAGGGCTTCTTCGGCGCCTTGCCAGCCGCGGGTTTGGCCGCTGGCGGGCGCAAATCGGCGACCAGCGCATCCACCACCTGCAGTGCGCGTTCCATGCTTTTTGCCAGACTGCCATCGGTATAAAAGCGTCCGGCCACGCCCAGTGCGGGCACGCCTTCGACCTTGTAGGCGTTTTGCAGTTGCGAGGCGCGCTGTGTTTTTGTCACCACGCCAAACGAGTTGTATTCGGCCACAAACTTGGCGCTGTCCACGCCGTTCTTGCCCATCCACTCCGCAATGGCCTCACCGGTGGCGAGCTTCAGTTTGTCGACATGAATGGCAGCAAAGACCTTGGCGTGCATTTTTTCCAGTAATCCCATGGCCTCAAGCGCGTAATACAGCCGCTGTTGCGGCGCAAAACTGGCGTTGAAAGCGATCGGTACGCGCCGAAACGCAACATCCTTGGGGAGCGCTTTCACCCAGGCGCTCAGGGTGGGCTCAAAGGCGTTGCAATGGGGGCAGCTGTACCAAAAAAACTCCACCACCTCAATCTTGCCCGCCGGAGCATCCACCGTTGCAGGTGTCTCCAGCACCATGTAGTCGGTGCCAGCCACGGGTTTTTGCGCCTGGGCATGGGCACTAAAGCCCGACGTCAGGGCGGTGAGTGCGACCAGGGCTTGTGAAAATTCACGGCGTTGCAGCGTCATACCAACTCCAATCAATGGATGAAAACTTAAACAGATGTCTTAACGCTGTACCTTGACCAAGGCGGTTTCATTTCCGGCCTTGTCGAGTTTTTCTTTGGCGCGTTCAGCTTCTTCGATCTTCTCAAATGGGCCCACCCGGACCCGAAACAAGGGTCTTCCACCCTGTTCGCGCTCTGTGACTTTGGCGTCCACGCCGGTCAAAGCCAATTTGGCGCGCTGCGCCTGCGCGTCTTCGGGGGTGCGGAAGGCGCCCACTTGCACGTAATACGAGATTTGTGGCGCCTCAGCGGAGCCGCTCTTTGCCTTGGCCAACGCACCCAGCGGGTCCGAGCTGGCAGCCGCTTTGTCTTCGGTCTTGGGCGGTGCAGGAGGGGGCGCTGTCGGGGTCGCTGGCGCGGCAGGCGGCGTGCTGCTCAGGGGAGGGGGGCTGTCTGCGGCGGGCGTTTCGGCGGCAGGTGCTTTGACTGCCGGCTTGCCTGCCAGGAGCGCGTTGGGGTCCCAGTCTTTGTTTTTCTTGGATTCGGCGTCGTTTTGCTCGGCACCCCGCGTTTGGCCCTTGGTCATGAAGGGCAGCGGCACCTTGGTGATGTAGACCGTCACCCCCAAGGCAATGCCCAGGCCCACCAAGAGCCCCAAAATAAAGCCCAAGATCGTGCCGCCGCGCTGACTTTTCATTATTGCTACCCCTGTGAATTACATTTTGCGCGGCGCACTGACACCCAGCACCGCGAGTCCATTGTGCAATACCTGCGCGGTGGCTGCCACCAGCGCCAGGCGGGCCAGCTTGACCGCCTCGTCGTCGACCAAAATTCGCTCCGCGTCGTAATAGCTGTGGTAGCAGGCGGCGAGTTCACGCAGGTAAAAAGTCACGTCGTGGGGGGCAAAGTCGTTCGCTGCAGCCGTCAGCATTTCGGGGTATTTGGCCAGCAACAGCATCAGCGCCTGGGCTTGCGGACTGGTCAGTGCCAACAAGTCCACGTTAGCCAAACTCGCCTCGTCACCCCCCCAAGCAGCGAGCACCGAGCAAATGCGGGCATGGGCATATTGCACGTAATACACCGGGTTGTCGTTGTTTTTGGCCACGGCCAGGTCGACGTCAAAGGTGTATTCAGTGTCGGGCTTGCGGCTCAGCAGGAAAAAGCGCACCGCGTCTTTGCTGGTCCATTCGACCAGGTCGCGAAGGGTGACATAGCTGCCCGCGCGCTTGGAGATTTTGACCTCAGCGCCCCCGCGCATGACGCGCACCATGGTGTGCAGCACGTAGTCGGGATAGCCTTGCGGAATGTCCAAATGGTGAAAAGCGGATGCCGCCTGCAGCCCGGCGCGTACCCGGGAGATCGTGCCGTGGTGGTCCGTGCCCTGAATGTTGACGACTTTGGTAAAGCCACGCTCCCATTTGGCCAGGTGGTAGGCCACGTCGGGCACAAAGTAGGTGAAGCTGCCATCGCTTTTCTTCATGACCCGGTCTTTGTCGTCGCCGTAGTCGGTCGAGCGCAGCCACAACGCGCCGTCTTTTTCAAATGTTTTGCCCGCCGCTACCAGCGCGCCCACGGCCGCGTCCACGCGCCCGCTGGTGTACAGACTGCTTTCCAGGTAGTAGTTGTCAAATTTCAGGGCAAAGGCCTGCAAGTCCAGGTCTTGCTCACGGCGCAGGTAGGCCACGGCAAATTCACGCATGCCTTCCAGGTCATTGACGTCACCGCTGGCCGTGTAGCTGCGGTCATCGGCAGCCACGGTTTTACCCGCCATAAAGTCCGCGGCAATGTCGGCGATGTAGTCACCCGCGTAAGAGGTTTCGGGCCAAAGGGCATCGCCGGGCTTCACGCCTTGGGCGCGCAGCTGGGTGCTGGTGGCCAGGGTGTTGATTTGCACACCCGCATCGTTGTAATAAAACTCGCGGTACACCTTCCAGCCCTGGCTGGCGTACAGGTTGCAAATCGCGTCGCCCAAGGCGGCTTGGCGGGCATGGCCCACATGCAGCGGTCCCGTGGGGTTGGCCGACACAAACTCCACCAGCAACTGTTGCCCCGTGCTGGCTTGCTGGCCAAAACGGACGCCTGACGCCAACACTTCGCGCACGACTTCTTGTTTGGCGGCCGGGTGCAAGCGGATGTTGATAAACCCTGGGCCTGCGATTTCCAGCGCTGCCACCCAGCGCGCTACCGCCGCTTGCGCCAGCAAGGCTTCGCGCAGCCGCTCGGCCACTTGGCGCGGGTTGCTTTGCAGCGGCTTGGCCAGTTGCATGGCGGCAGTGGTGGCAAAGTCACCATGGGCGGCGACCTTGGGCGACTCCAGCGCGGCTTTGCTGCCAGCGCCAGGCATCAAGGTTTCTAGGGCGGCGGCCAGGGCCTGCAGGAGTTCGGTTTTTACAAAGAGCATAGCCCGCGATTTTACGGTGCGTACTATTGCGGTTGGGGGGCCACCCGCGCCGTGTGGGCGACGGCCGAAAGCGGTGCATGATGGGGTGTTGATTCAGCAGTGCGGTTGACGGACCATCGGTACCTTAGCGGGCCAGAAAGCTTTTCCATGAAAAAAACCATATTGATTACCGGCGCAGGTTCGGGCATTGGCCGTGATGCGGCATTTGCCCTTGCTGCCCGGGGCCACCAGGTGCTGGCTACCACCTTCAGCCATGCGCAGGCCGACGCATTGCGCGCCGAGGCCCAGCGCAGGAACGTGGTTCTGGAGGTGCACAAGCTCGACATCACCGACGCCGCTGACCGCGAGCAGGTGCTGAATTGGCCTGTGGACGTGCTTCTCAACAACGCGGGTTTGGGCGAGTCGGGCTCGCTGGCCGAGGTGGACATGGAGCGGGTTCGCCGGGTGTTTGAGGTCAACGTGTTTTCCACGCTGGCGCTCACCCAATTGGCCTTGCGCGGCATGATTGCCCGGGGGCGGGGTACGGTGTTGTTTGTCAGCTCGATTGCCGGGCGCTTGCCGATGCCGTTTTTGATGCCTTATTCCATGACCAAATTCGCGCTGTCAGCCGCGGCTGCCGGTTTGCGCGCCGAAATGGACCAGCTCGGCAGAGGGGTGCAGGTGGCGGTGATCGAACCTGGTGCGATTCACACCGGCTTTAACCAGCAAATGAGCAATCGAAAATACGAGTGGATGGACGAAAAATCCTATTTTTATGAGCAAGCCCAGGCCATGAAGGCCAAGGAAAAGCGCACTTTTGCTTTTCTGGAAGCCCGCAGCACCGATTCCATCGTCGCCAAAATTGTCCAGGCCAGCGAGGCGGCGCGGCCCCGCTTGCGCTACGTGGCGCCGTGGGCCCAAGGGATAATGGTGCGTCTGGCGCGGATATTTGGCGTTTAAGCCCGCCGGGATGGGGTGGGCTCAAACGCCCAGCGCAATTCCGGCAAACACCGCAAAGCCGACCCAGTGGTTCAGCCGAAAGGCCTTGAAGCAGCCAGCGCGGTTGCGGTCGCGGATCAGGCCAAAGTGCCAGAGCGCCTGCACCCCCGCCACTGCCAGCCCTAGTTTCCAGTATGTGTTCAGGGTCGAGGCTGAAAGTACCGCGCCCCAGATGGCCAAATAGGTGGCGTAAAAGCCCATGATGGCTGCCACATCCCAGCGCCCGAGCGTGATGGCCGAGGTTTTAATGCCAATGCGCAAGTCGTCGTCGCGGTCCACCATGGCGTATTCGGTGTCGTAGGCCAGCACCCAGAAAAGGTTGCCCAGCAGCAGCAGCCACGCCACTGCCGGCACCGCACCCGTGACCGCCGCAAACGCCATCGGAATACCAAAACTGAAAGCCACCCCCAGCACCGCCTGCGGCATGGCGACCACGCGCTTGGCATAGGGATACGCCACCGCCACAGCCAGCGCGGCAAACGACCACGCAATAGTCGCGGCGTTGGTGGTTAGCACCAGCGCAAACGCCAGCAGTGCCAACGCCGCCCCGACCAGCAGCGCCTCGCGCACCGAGACCTGCCCGCTGGTCACCGGGCGCTCGGCCGTACGTTGCACGTGGCGGTCAAATTCGCGGTCGGCCACGTCGTTGATGCAGCACCCGGCACTGCGCATCAGGACCGTACCCAGCGTGAAAACCAGCAACAAATGCCAGCCCGGAAATCCGCCGGCCGCCAGCCACAGGGCGCTGAGCGTAGGCCAGAGCAGCAGCAGCCAGCCTGCCGGGCGATTCCAGCGGATCAGGTCCAGGTACAAAGGCAGGCGTGACAGCAGCGTCGGCATGGCGAATTCAGGACAAGCGTGTCACACCCGGCAGTTCGCAGGCGTAGACGGCGTTGCGCAGGGCAGCAATTGCCTCGTACCGGGTGAAGCTGCGGCGCCAGGCCAGCACCACGCGCCGTGTCGGGGGCAGGGCGCCTTTGTCGTCTTGCACGGGCAAGTATTTGACGAAGGCGTCGTCTTTGCGGCGTTTTTTGGTGTCCAGCGCCTCGGCGGGCACGCTCAGGCGGGGCACCAGGGTGATGCCCATGCCCGCAGCCACCATGTGCTTGATGGTTTCCAGCGACGAGCCCTCAAAGCTCTTGCGAATACCTTCGGCATTGCTGGAGAAGCGGGCAAATTCGGGGCAAACTTCAAGCACATGGTCGCGAAAGCAGTGGCCGTTGCCCAGCAGCAGCATGGTCTCATTCTTGAGTTCGTCGGCACTCACGCTGTCTTTTTGGGCCAGCGGGTGGTTGCGCGGCACGGCGGCAAAAAAAGGTTCGTCGTAGAGCGGCGCCAAGGCCAGCCCGGCGTCCGGAAAGGGCTCGGCCAGGATGGCGCAGTCGATTTCTCCGGTACGCAGCATTTCGAGCAGCTTGACGGTAAAGTTTTCTTGCAGCATGAGCGGCATCTGCGGCGTGCGGTGAATGACTTGACGCACCAGGTCTGGCAGCAAATAGGGCGCGATGGTGTAGATCACGCCCAGTTTCAATGCGCCGGCCAGAGGGTCTTTGCCGCGCTTGGCAATGTCCTTGATATTGGCCGCCTGTTCCAGCACGCTTTGCGCCTGGCGCACGATTTCTTCACCCAGCGCGGTGACCGAGACCTCGTTGGCGCTGCGTTCGAATAACTTGACGTCCAGCTCTTCTTCCAGCTTCTTCACCGCCACTGAAAGCGTGGGTTGGGACACAAAGCAGGCGTCGGCCGCCTTGCCAAAATGCCGCTCCCGCGCCACGGCAACAATGTATTTGAGTTCGGTCAGGGTCATGGCGGCATTATCGGATGCGGGGTGACAACACCGCGGGCAGGATCAGGCCTTCAGGAACTCGGCCTTGGTGCCCAGCCAGCGTTGTACATGTTTGTGGGCCAGCGCGGGGTGGCGGTCCAGCAACAAAGGGGCCTCTTTGCGGGCCCAGTCCAGAATGGCATCGTCCGTGGCCAGGTCGGCAAAGCGCAGCATGGCGTCGCCTGACTGGCGGGCGCCCAAAAACTCGCCAGGTCCCCGAATCTCGAGGTCGCGCCGCGCGATTTCAAAACCGTCGTTGGTCTCTGCCATGGCCTTGAGGCGCTCACGCGCGGCCTCGGACAGGCGCGGTGCATCGCCGGTGGAGTACAGCAGCACGCAGGCGGATGCCGCCGCTCCCCGCCCGACGCGCCCGCGCAACTGGTGCAGCTGGCTCAGGCCAAAGCGCTCGGCGTGGTCGATCACCATCAGCGAGGCGTTGGGGACGTCCACGCCCACTTCAATCACGGTGGTGCTGACCAACACCGCGGTGCGACCCTGCACAAACTCGGCCATCACCGCCTTCTTTTCGTCGGACGCCAGGCGCGAGTGCAGCAGACCGACGGTGAATGTGGCATCGGGCGACTGCAGCGCCGCACTGAGTTCGGCATGGGTTTCGGTGGCATTGCTCAGGTCCAGCGCTTCGCTCTCTTCAATCAGGGGGCAGACCCAGTACACCTGTCGGCCTTGTGCCACCTGCGCCCGAATGCGCTCAATCACCTCGTGGCGCCGTGACTCGTTGACTACCTTGGTGACGATGGGTGTGCGCCCGGGTGGCAGCTCGTCCAGCGTGGACACGTCCAGGTCAGCGTAGTAGCTCATGGCCAGCGTACGTGGAATGGGTGTGGCCGTCATCATCAGCATGTGCGGCTCCATGGTTTCGTGCTTCAGCTTGCCGCGCAGGGCCAGGCGCTGGGCGACGCCAAAGCGGTGCTGTTCGTCAATCACCGCCAACGCCAGGTTTTTGAATTCCACTTTGGTCTGGATGATGGCGTGGGTGCCGACCACCAGCTTGGCTTCGCCACTTTCAATCAGGGCCAGCATCGCACGCCGGTCCTTGGCTTTTTGGGTGCCGGTGAGCCAGGCGGTCGTAATGCCCAGCGGCTCCAGCCATCCGAGCAGCTTGCGAAAGTGCTGTTCAGCCAATATTTCGGTGGGTGCCATCAGCGCACATTGCCAACCGGCGTCCATACAGAGGGTTGCGGCCAGCGCGGCGACCACCGTTTTGCCCGCGCCTACATCGCCCTGCAGCAGGCGATGCATGGGCACGGGCCGCGCCATATCGGCGGCAATTTCGGCACTCACCCGCGCCTGCGCGCCCGTCAGCGCAAACGGCAGGGTGCCCAGCAGGCGCTGGTGCAATGACGTCGTGCCCTCGGCCAGGGCCAGCACTGGAGCGCGCAAGGCGGCGCGCGCGCGCCGCGATTGCAATTGCGAGAGCTGTTGCGCCAACAGTTCTTCGGCTTTGAGCCGCTGCCAGGCCGGGTGGCTGTGGTCCATCAGCGCGTCGACGGACACATCAGGGCGAGGGTGGTGCAAGAACGCCAGCGCTTCGTGCAGCGTCCACAAGCCTTGTTGGCTGTCGTACTGCAGGGGACTCAGGTCGCCGGGGGCAAAGGTGTCGGACAGGTCGGCGCGCGCCAATCCGCTGAGTACGGCTTTGCGCAAGTAGCTTTGGGGCAGCCCGGCAACGGTCGGGTAAATTGGTGTGAGTGTGTGGGGCAAGTCGCCACCGGCCGGTCGAAAGCTGGGGTGCAGCATGGTCCAGCCCATAAAGCCGCCCCGGATTTCGCCGCGCACCCGCAGCTGACGGCCCACAGCCAGCGCTTTTTGCTGCGCCGGATAAAAGTTGAAAAAGCGAAGCGCACAGGTGTCCGAGCCGTCGTCGACGGTCACCACAAGCTGTTTGCGTCCGCCGAAGCTGACCTCACAGTGCGTTACGCGGGCTTCGATTTGGACCACATCGCCCTCACGCGCATCGCGCAATTTGACCAGGCGGGTTTCGTCTTCGTAGCGCAGCGGCAGGTGCAGTGCGAGGTCGATGTCGCGGTACAGGCCGAGTTTGTGCAGCGCTTTTTGCGGCGCAGACAAGGGCGGGGCGGCTGGCGCGGAAGTGGGCATGGAATGGCATTGTGCCGCCAAGGCCGCGCCACACCCTGCGGATGGGAGAATCGCGCCCTTCTCTTTTCTTGGAACGGGCCCGTCCGGCCCTCAAGCACCATGACACCCGCCTACACCCTGAGCGATTTTGATTTCGCCCTGCCCGAACCGCTGATTGCTCAGCAGCCCGCCCCCCAGCGCAGCGATGCGCGTTTGCTCGACGCCTCCGGCAGTGGCGCGGCGGTGGACCGGATTTTTCACGAACTGCCGGGTCTGCTGCGTGCCGGCGACTTGCTGGTGTTCAACGACACCAAGGTGCTCAATGCCCGCCTGTTCGGTGAAAAAGCCACGGGCGGCAAGCTCGAATTGCTGGTCGAGCGGGTGCTGGGTGGCAACCAGGTGGCTGCGCATTTGCGCGTGAGCAAAAAGCCCGCCGTGGGCGAAACCGTGTCGCTGCACAGCGCGCCCGGCCACGCTGACAGCCTGCGCGCCACACTTTTGGGGCGCTGGCCGGATGCGCAGGGGCCGCTGTTTCGTTTTGTACTGTCCAACGACGCCGGGGACGACCCCTACACGCTGATGGAGCGCCACGGCCATATTCCGTTGCCGCCGTATATTGCGCGCCAGCAAGACAGCGCCGACCCCGACGCCGCGCAAGACGCGCAGCGTTACCAAACCGTGTTCGCCCAAAACCCCGGCGCCGTGGCTGCGCCCACCGCAGCGCTGCACTTTGACACTGCCCTGCTGGCGCAGCTTGATGCCATGGGCGTGCAGCGCGCGCACGTGACGCTGCACGTGGGTGCGGGCACCTTTCAGCCGGTCAAGACCGAAAACCTGGCCGAGCACCGCATGCACAGTGAGTGGTACGACGTGCCCCAGGCCACGCAAGAGGCGATTGCCGCCTGCAAGGCGCGTGGTGGCCGGGTGGTGGCGGTGGGAACCACCACGGTGCGCACCCTGGAAAGCTGGGCCGCCACCGGCGTGGCCAGCGGCGACACCACGATCTTCATCACACCGGGTTTTGCCTTCAAGCGGGTGGACCTGTTGGTGACCAACTTCCATTTGCCCAAGTCGAGCCTGATGATGCTGGTGAGTGCCTTTGCCGGTTATGAGCGCATCCGAGCGCTGTACCAGCACGCCATTGCCAGCGAATACCGCTTTTTCAGCTACGGCGACGCGATGCTGCTGTCGCGTAGCGAATAAGCGGGGTGGACGTGCTATTGAGCTCCCGGTTCAAGGAGTTATGCCTTGGCCCATTCCGCGGTGCCACTGCGGCTGCCAGAGAAGTGCTTGGATCTCATCGAAAAGTAAAATCTTGCCATGTTGAAATTTGATCTGCTCCAATCCGACCCCGCATCTGCCGATGGCAGCTATCTGGGCAGCCACGCCCGTCGCGGTCGCCTCACGCTGAACCACGGGGTGGTGGAGACGCCGATTTTTATGCCGGTGGGCACCTACGGCACGGTCAAGGGCGTGATGCCGCGCAGCCTGCACGAGATGGGCGCGCAAATCATTTTGGGCAACACGTTCCACCTGTGGATGCGACCGGGTCTGGACGTGGTGGAAAGCTTTGGCGGCCTGCACGCATTTGAAAAATGGGACAAACCCATCCTGACGGACTCCGGCGGTTTCCAGGTCTGGAGCCTGGGCGCCATGCGCAAGATTACCGAGGAAGGGGTCAGGTTTTCGTCGCCGGTCAACGGTGACAAGCTATTTTTGACGCCCGAGGTCAGCATGCAAATCCAGACCACGCTGAACTCCGACATCGTGATGCAGTTTGACGAATGCACGCCCTATTTGTCGGTTGAACCCAAAACCAAGGGCCAGATCACCACCGAGCACGAGGCGCGCGCCTCAATGGAACTCAGCCTGCGCTGGGCCGAACGCTGCAAAACCGAATTTGCCCGACTGCAAAACCCCAATGCGCTGTTTGGCATTGTGCAAGGGGGCATGTTCGAGCACCTGCGCGACGAGTCTCTGGCGGGTCTGGAGGCCCTGGACTTTCCGGGTATTGCCGTGGGGGGCCTGTCGGTGGGCGAGCCCAAGGAGGACATGTTGCGCCTGCTCAAGCACATTGGCCCCAAACTGCCTGCGCACAAACCGCACTACCTGATGGGCGTGGGCACACCCGAAGACCTGGTGGCGGGTGTGCAAAACGGTATCGACATGTTTGACTGCGTCATGCCCACCCGAAACGCCCGCAACGGCACGCTGTTCAGCCGATATGGCGACCTGAAAATTCGCAACGCGCGCCACAAAAGCGACCCTCAGCCGCTCGACACCACCTGCACCTGCTACGCCTGCGCCGGCAGCAGCGGCGTGTCTTGGGACGCCGGTGGCCGCGAAGGTTTTAGCCGTGCCTATTTGCACCATCTGGACCGCTGCGGTGAGATGCTGGGCCCCATGCTGGCCAGCATTCACAACCTGCACTACTACCTGAACCTGATGCAAGAGGTACGCAACGCCCTGGACAAGGGACGCTTTGGTGCATTTGTGGTCCAGTTCCACGCCGACCGGGTCCGGGGCGTCTAGGGCCACTGCGCCCCATTGCTTTGCTACACTGAGCGCTATGTTCATCCACCGTATCAGCATTACAGGTTGCAGCGACCGGGGAGCCTGGCCCTGGCGGACCTGGCACGCTTTGCCAGCGTCTGGCGCGGTGCGGGTGGCTTGAAGACTCCGGTCTGCATCCCTTACCAACGGCCCAGGCGCACCGCGCGCCAGATCGGCACGGGACCCTCCCTTCGGGCCCCGCAGTCGGCGCGTACTGAATCCAATTTCAGCACCCCCCACGGAGGTTGCCCGCCGATTTGGCGAGTGCAGCCTTCGCCCTGAATTTCGAAAAGGCATGGACCCGTTGTGACTCCCCAGACTACTGAGACTGAATTTGCTGCCCTGGCTGCCCAGGGTTTTAACCGCATCCCCTTGACCGCCCAGGCCTTTGCCGACCTGGAAACACCCCTGTCGCTGTACCTCAAGCTCACGGCCAACGCTCCCTACACTTTTCTGTTGGAGTCGGTGGTTGGTGGCGAGCGATTTGGACGCTACAGCTTTATCGGCCTGCCCGCCCGTACGCTGTTGCGAAGCAGTGGCTTTGGCGCCCAGGCCCGCACCGAGGTGGTAACCGACGGCGTGGTGGTCGAGACCTCCCATGCCAATCCGCTGGACTTCATTGCCAGTTACCAGCAGCGTTTCAAGGTGGCGCTGCGCCCCGGAATGCCGCGCTTTTGCGGTGGCCTGGCGGGCTACTTTGGGTATGACGCGGTGCGCTATATCGAGAAAAAGTTGGAGCGGAGCTGTCCACCCGACGAGTTGCACTGCCCCGACATCTTGCTGCTGCAGTGCGAAGAGCTGGCGGTGATCGACAACCTTTCGGGCAAGCTGCACTTGATGGTCTATGTAGACCCGACCTCCCCTGATGCGTATGCCCGCGGCACGGCCAGACTGCAAGTACTGAAGAACCAGCTGGCGCAGGCGGTGCAGATTCCCGCCGTGGTGCCCAGCGCCGGCCACCCGGCGCAGCGCGACTTTGCCAAGGCCGACTACATCGCCGCCGTGCTACGTGCCAAAGAGCTGATTGCCGGAGGCGACTTCATGCAGGTGCAGGTGGGACAGCGCATCAAAAAGCGCTACACGGCTTCGCCGCTCAGTCTGTACCGCGCATTGCGCTCGCTCAACCCCAGCCCCTATATGTATTACTACAACTTCAGCGGTGCTGCTGAGGGGGCGGCAGACTTCCATGTGGTGGGTGCCAGCCCCGAAATTCTGGTGCGCCAGGAAACCCTGCCCAGCCTGGAAACCAAGGTCACCATCCGCCCGCTGGCCGGTACCCGGCCGCGCGGCGCCACGATTGAGCTTGACAAGGCGGCCGAGCATGAGCTGGTCAACGATCCCAAAGAGCGTGCCGAGCACGTCATGCTGATCGACCTGGCGCGCAATGACATTGGCCGCATTGCCCAGACCGGCACGGTCAAGGTGACCGATGCGTTTTGTATTGAGCGCTACAGCCATGTCATGCATATCGTGAGCAACGTCGAAGGCACGCTCAACCCAGGAATGACGAGCATGGACGTACTCAAAGCCACCTTCCCGGCAGGCACGCTGACCGGCGCACCCAAGGTGCATGCGATGGAATTGATAGACCAGTTGGAGCCCACCAAGCGCGGCATCTATGGTGGTGCCTGTGGCTACCTGAGCTATGCCGGTGACATGGACGTGGCCATTGCCATTCGCACGGGCATCATCAAAGACCAGATGCTTTACGTGCAGGCCGCGGCGGGTGTGGTGGCAGACAGCGTGCCCGAGCTCGAGTGGGCGGAGACCGAACACAAGGCCCGCGCACTGTTGCGGGCGGCCGAACTGGTGGAAGAGGGATTGGAGTGACCATGAAACTGCTGATGATCGACAACTACGACAGCTTCACCTACAACATCGTCCAGTACTTCGGCGAACTCGGTGCTGAGGTCGAGGTATTTCGCAACGATGAGATCACGCTCGAAGGCATCACCCAGCGCGCGCCTGACCGGCTGGTGATCTCGCCCGGCCCTTGCTCGCCCAAGGAAGCGGGTATCTCTGTAGCAGCCATTCAACATTTCATGGGCAAGTTGCCGATTTTGGGCGTCTGCTTGGGCCACCAGGCCATTGGTGCGGCGCTGGGCGGCACCATCGTCCGCGCCCAGCAACTGATGCATGGCAAAACCAGTGTGATTACGACCACGCAAGAAGGTGTGTTTGCTGGGCTACCGGCACAATTCACGGTCAACCGTTACCACTCTTTGGCGATTGAGCGCGCCAGTTGCCCGCCCGCGCTGGCCGTGACCGCATGGACCGACGACGGCGAAATCATGGGCGTGCGCCACACCGGCTTGCCATTTGCACAGCGCATGGAAGGGGTTCAGTTCCACCCCGAGAGTATTCTGACCGAGCACGGCCACGCCATGCTGAAAAACTTTTTGCAATAAAGGCCTGCCATGAACCCAATTGTTGACCTGCGTAGCGACACCGTCACCCAGCCCACGGCCGCCATGCGCGCCGCCATGTTTGACGCCCCTTTGGGCGACGACGTGTTTGGGGACGACCCTTCGGTCAATACGCTGCAAGAGCGTGTAGCGGACATGCTGGGGTTTGAGGCAGCTTTGTTTATGCCTACCGGCACGCAAAGCAATTTGTGCGGCCTGATGGCACATTGCCAGCGCGGCGACGAATACATCGTCGGTCAATCCGCGCACACCTACCGTTACGAAGGGGGCGGCGCAGCGGTGTTGGGCAGCATCCAACCCCAGCCGCTGGCGCAAAACGCCACGGGCCAAATGGCCTTGGCCGACCTCGCCAATGCCATCAAACCCGACGATTGTCATTTCGCGCGCACCCGGCTGTTGTGCCTGGAAAACACCTGGAACGGCCATCCCATGCCCCTGGAGTACCTGACGCAAGCCACTGCCGTGGCGCGCCAGCACGGGCTGAACGCGCATTTGGACGGTGCGCGGTTGTTCAACGCGGCGGTGGCCACGGCCCAGGCCGGCGAGGCGGTAGCCACGGCCGCACGCCGGATCGCCAGCTACTTTGACAGCGTATCGGTCTGCTTCAGCAAGGGCTTGGGCGCGCCGGTAGGGTCTGCGCTGTGCGGAAGCAAAGAACTGATTGCGCGCGCCCACCGCGTGCGAAAAATGGCCGGAGGCGGAATGCGCCAGTCCGGCCTGCTGGCCGCCGCTGCTACGTATGCGCTGGAGCACCATCTGGAGCGCCTGGCCGACGACCACGCCCTGGCGCAGCGCCTGGCGCAGGGCCTGCAGGGTCTGGACGGTTTGCAGGTGCGTTCCGCGCAAACCAATATCGTGTTTGTCGATGTGGCCGATGGCCGGGGCCCGGATTTGCTGGCGTTCCTCAAAGCGCGCGGCGTGCTGGCCACGGGCCTGATCGGCCTGCGTTTTGTCACGCACCTGGACGTAGATGCGGCGGGCATAGACCGCGCGGTGGAGGCGGTTCAGGCTTTCTTTAAGCAAAGTGCAGCCCTTGCGACTGCACCCGCTGCGGGTGGCGCTGCGGTCTACTGAGCCCGCGCCGCATGCCCACCGACCAACTTCTGCTGTTCATCGCCGCAGGCTTGCTGCTCAACCTGACACCGGGACCTGATGTGTTGTACGTGGTGAGCAACGCGCTGCGCGGTGGTGCGCGCGCGGGCATGGTGGCAGCGCTGGGTATTACAGCGGGCTGCTTTGTCCACATTTTTGCTGCCGCCGTGGGTGTCAGCGCGCTGATGGCGGCGTCCGCGACGGCGTTTTCACTGCTCAAATGGGCGGGGGCGGCTTATCTGCTGTACGTGGGGTTGCGACTTTTGTGGCCGGTGCCCGGCGCGCCGTTGCCCCTTGGCGAAGAGCCAGGGACCGCTGCGCAACCCCAATACGCCAATACCACTCGTGCGACCTTTTTGCGCGGTTTTTGGACCAATGCGCTCAACCCCAAGGTGGCGCTGTTTTTTCTGGCCTTTGTGCCGCAGTTCATCGCGCCGGAGATGGACAACAAGCCGCTGGCGTTTTTACTGCTGGGCTTGCTGTTCACCTTCAATGGCTTGTGGGTGAATTTCGGTTGGGCTGCTGCCGCCGCTTTGCTGGCGCGCCGAAGCGGGCGGGTGCAGCGCAGCTTGCGCCTTTTGGATCGCCTTGCAGGCGTCCTGTTTGTAGGATTCGGAATCAAACTGGCGCTCACCGCAGCGCCCCAGTCGTAAGGAGACAGCCATGCCACACGCATCCAAAATCACGCCGCAAGAGGCGCTACAGCGCACCATTGAGCACCGGGAAATTTTCCATGACGAGATGCTGCATCTGATGCGGCAAATCATGTCGGGGGAAATGTCGCCTGTGATGATGGCCGCGCTGGTCACCGGGCTGCGCGTCAAGAAAGAAACCATTGGCGAGATTACGGCGGCGGCACAGGTAATGCGGGAGTTTTCCACCAAGGTGGAGGTGGCCGACAAGACCCATCTGGTGGACATCGTCGGTACGGGCGGCGACGGCGCGCACACTTTCAATATCTCCACCTGCGCCATGTTCGTTGCCGCCGCTGCGGGAGCCAAAGTCAGCAAGCACGGCGGACGCAGCGTCAGCAGCAAGAGCGGCAGTGCCGATGTGCTCGAATCCTTGGGCCTGAACATCAATTTGTCGCCCGCCCAGATAGCGCAATGCATCGCAGAGCAGGGCGTGGGCTTCATGTTTGCCCCAAACCATCACCCCGCCATGAAAAATGTGGCTCCCGTGCGGCGCGAGTTGGGCATCAAAACCATCTTCAATATCCTCGGCCCACTGACCAATCCGGCCGATGCGCCGAATATTCTGATGGGTGTGTTTCACGCTGACCTGGTGGGTATCCAGGTGCGCGCTTTGCAACGCTTGGGGGCCGACCATGCGCTGGTGGTCTACGGGCGCGATGGTCTGGACGAGGTCAGTTTGGGCGCCGCGACCTTGGTGGGCGAGTTGAAAAACGGCGAAATCAGCGAATACGAAATCCACCCGGAGGACTTTGGCCTGCTCATGTCCAGCAACCGCGCCCTGAAGGTGGAAACCGCAGAAGAGTCCATGGCCATGCTGCGCGGCGTGCTGGACAACCAGACAGGCCCAGCGAAGGACATCGTGGCGCTCAACGCCGGTGTGGCCTTGTACGCGGCCAATGTGGCGCCCACCATGATGGAGGGCGTGGCGCTGGCCCGCGCCGCCATTGCGTCTGGCGCGGCCAAAGCGAAATTGGAGTCCTTGGTCGCTTTGTCGAAAGCCTTGGGAGCGTAAGTGATGCTGGGTCGTCGAGAACCGATTAATTTGTCTTATCAGGACGAGAAAAAATGAGTGATATTCTGGAAAAAATC
Source organism: Rhodoferax sp. (assembly GCA_029866205.1). Classification (GTDB taxonomy): domain Bacteria; phylum Pseudomonadota; class Gammaproteobacteria; order Burkholderiales; family Burkholderiaceae_C; genus Allorhodoferax. The sequence goes on along the minus strand of JARWZT010000005.1, from coordinate 2,395 downwards.
GTGGCCGTCAAGCACCAGGAAGTGGCAGCCGCCCAAAAGCGAAAGCCGCTGGAGCTGGTTCGTGCCGACGCGGAGTCGCGCGTATTGACCCGCAACTTTGTCGGCGCACTGCGGGCCAAAATTACCGCAGGCCTGCCCGCAGTGATTGCCGAGGTAAAAAAAGCCAGCCCGTCCAAGGGCGTGCTGCGTGCTGACTTTATCCCAGCTGACATTGCTCAAAGCTACGCAGAACATGGCGCCGCCTGCCTGTCGGTGCTGACCGATGTCCAGTTCTTTCAGGGCAGTGTCGATTATCTGAAACAGGCCCGCGCCTCCTGCCAGTTGCCGGTGCTGCGCAAGGACTTTATGGTCGACGCGTACCAAATCTACGAGTCGCGCGCCATGGGCGCTGACGCGGTGCTGCTGATTGCCTCTTGCCTGGATGACGTGCAAATGCGCGACTTTGAGGCCATTGCCCACGGCCTGGACATGGCGGTGCTGGTGGAGGTCCATGACCAAGCCGAATTGGAGCGTGCCCTTCGCCTTCAGACGCCCCTCATGGGCATCAACAACCGCAATCTCAAAACCTTTGAGGTGTCTTTGGATACCACCTTGTCCCTGCGTGCGCTGGTGCCTGCCGATCGCATTGTGGTCACCGAGAGCGGTATCCAGACGCGCGACGAGGTGCTGCGCCTGGGGGCCGCCGGCATCAGTGCGTTCTTGGTGGGCGAGGCGTTCATGCGCGCCGCCGAGCCTGGAGAGGCGCTGGCAGCGCTATTTGCCTGAAACAGTGACGCTGTTCCCTGAGGACCATTTGGCCAGCCAACTCCGGGTTGCGGATCCGGCTGCATGGCCGGTGGCTCCGGGCTGGCGCCCCCAAGTGGATGCGTTTTTCCAGAGCGCTGTGGGTCACCGGCTGCTGGACTTCTTTAGCCAGCGCCTGCTTTCTGGTGCCACTGTTTTTCCGCACCACCCCTTGCGCGCGCTGGAGTTGACGCCGCCTGCAGACGTGCGCGTGGTCATCCTAGGCCAAGACCCGTACCACGGGCACGGTCAAGCCGAGGGTCTGGCCTTTTCTGTTGCGCCCGGCGTGCCTCTGCCCCCGTCTCTTCGCAATATTTTCAAAGAATTGCAGCGTGACCTGGGATGCCCGCTTCCGCCTGCGCCCGTTCCCGGCGGTAGCCTGAGTGGCTGGGCAAAGCACGGCGTGCTCCTGCTGAACACCTGCTTGACCGTAGAGGAAGGCCAAGCCCATAGCCACAAGGGCCAGGGCTGGGAAATTTTGACCGACGCCATCATTTCCCAGGTGTCCCAAGGTCCCCAGCGTGTGGTTTTCATGCTTTGGGGTGCGCCTGCACAAGCAAAGCGCGTGCTGGTCGACGAGACACGGCATCTGGTGCTCTGCGCCAATCACCCCTCACCCTTGTCGGCGCTACGGCCTCCCATGCCTTTTATTGGCTGCGCGCATTTTTCCCAGGCCCAGGCCTGGTGTCGGACCCACGGGTTGCCGCCATTGGCGTGGTAGCCCCCCGAAGACCAGCCCCAAGGATCGCCGATCCACGGGGCCCAAACTTCATGGCATAATCACGGGCTCACGTTTGGAGAGGTGGCCGAGTGGTTAATGGCAGCAGACTGTAAATCTGCCCTCTTACGAGTACGCTGGTTCGAATCCAGCCCTCTCCACCAGTGAATGAGTTAGCAGATCGTGTGGGGTAAGCCTTTGAGCTGGCGCCATGCGGCAGGTGTCACGCGGGGTTCGTATAGTGGTAATACCTTAGCCTTCCAAGCTAAAGCGAGGAGTTCGATTCTCCTACCCCGCTCCACGCAAGTGGAAATTGGAAGTTTTAGTTGGCTCGCTTCGGCGAGTCTGAATGCCCATTTGGCTCAGTGGCAGAGCACTCCCTTGGTAAGGGAGAGGTCGCGGGTCCGATTCCCGCAATGGGCACCATTGTTTGACGGTTGTTGTGTGGCTCCTGCTTGTTGTAGTGGTTGGCACGCGTCGTTTTTTGTAGTTTGACCTCATCACTTTTCGGAGTTTGAAAATGGGAAAAGAAAAATTCACACGTACCAAGCCCCACGTCAATGTGGGCACGATTGGCCACGTTGACCACGGCAAAACCACGCTGACAGCGGCCATCACGACGGTGTTGGCAGCCAAGTTTGGCGGCCAGGCCAAAGCCTACGACCAAATTGACGCAGCGCCTGAAGAAAAAGCACGCGGCATCACCATCAACACCGCCCACGTCGAGTACGAAACGGCCAACCGCCACTACGCTCACGTTGACTGCCCTGGCCACGCTGACTATGTGAAAAACATGATCACCGGTGCTGCCCAGATGGACGGCGCCATTTTGGTCTGCTCCGCCGCTGACGGCCCCATGCCTCAAACCCGCGAACACATCCTGTTGGCCCGCCA
>JARWZT010000018.1 GCA_029866205.1 Rhodoferax sp. | reverse complement strand
CCCCCCCCCCCCCCCCGCCACGACGTCGTCGTAGTAATAAAACGCGTCGCAACACCCGGCCCAGTAACGGTTGGTGGATTTGCGCGCGCCGATACCGACGACCCGGCGACCAGCGGCTTTGAGCTTGTGAGCCAGCGGCATAAAGTCGCTGTCCCCACCAATGACGACGACTTGGCCGATGTGGGAGAAGCGGGCGCTGTCCTCCAGGGCGTCAAGGCAAAGGCGGATGTCAGCGCCATTTTTTGCCGAAGCGCCGGGCGGAAACAGTTGCACCAAATCGATGGAGGCCCCCAGCAAGGCTTCGCGATAGCGGCCAAAGTATTGCCAATTGCAGTAGGCGCGATGGATCGCAATCGGCCCTAGCGTGGCGACAAAGTCCACCAGTTTTTGCACCTGCACCAAAGGCTCTTGCGCCTTAAAACGGCCGTCAGGCGTGTTGTAGGCGCCATCGCCCTGGCGGTCTTCGACCAGCCGGGCGTGCAGGTTCTCAAAGTCCCAGTACACCGCCACCGGGGCAACCGCCGAGACCGCCAATGGCGCCGCAGCTTGTCCCATCAGGGCGCAGCCACGCAGGTCTGGGTTTGTTCGCCCAAGCCTTCGATACCCAGGCGCATCTGGTCGCCCACCTTCAAAAACCACGGACTGGGCTTTTGCCCCAGGCCCACACCAGCGGGCGTTCCGGTGCTGATCAAATCGCCGGGGTGCAGCGTCATGAACTGGCTGATGTAGCTGATCAGCTTGGGAATGCCGAAGATCAGGTTGGAGGTGCTGCCGTCTTGCACGCGTCGGCCATTGACCTCGAGCCAGAGGCCCAGCGCGTGCACGTCACCGAGTTCGTCGGGCGTAACCAGCCAGGGGCCGATGGGAGAAAAAGTGTCACAGCCCTTGCCTTTGTCCCACTGACCGCCCCGCTCGAGCTGAAACTCGCGCTCGGACAGGTCGTTCACCAACACATAGCCCGCCACGTGCGACAGGGCCTCGGCCTCGCTGACGTAGCTGGCTTTGCTGCCGATCACGACGCCTAGCTCCACCTCCCAGTCGGTCTTGACCGAGCCGCGTGGAATAGTGACCGAATCGTTGGGGCCCGTAATCGAGCTGGTGGCCTTGAGAAACAGCACCGGCTCCTTGGGTGGTTCCATGCCGCTCTCTTTGGCGTGGTCGGCGTAGTTCAGGCCAACGCACACGATTTTTCCAATCTGGGACACCGGGCAACCCAGCCGCGGCGCGCCGTCCACCACGGGCAGCGCGTCAATGTCCAGCGCTTGAAGCGCGGCCAAGGTGCGCGGCGACAGGTGGGCGGCGTCCAGGTCGGCAAACAGCATGGACAGGTCGCGTACGCGGCCGTCGGTGCCAACAGCGCCGGCTTTTTCTTGGCCTGCGGGGCCGTAGCGGAGTAGTTTCATGGGGGTTCCTCAAAAAAATAAGGGAGCGGCGCATGCCTTGCCGCCGCAATTGGCGATGGTCCAAGTGTAGGTAACCCGGGCGCCAGCCCCCCGCGTGGTTTACCCGCGCTTTTTGAACACCCGAGGCAAGACCAGCACCGCAAGCACCACACCCAGCAAACCCAGAGACACGGGCCGCTCCAAAAACACGGTCCACTTTCCCTCGCCAATGGACAGTGCGTTGCGCAGCTGCGCCTCGGCCAGCGGGCCCAAAATCATGCCCACCACCACCGGTGCCGTCGGAAAGTCAAAGCGGCGCATCACCAACCCCAGCACGCCGATGGCGTAAAGCAGCACCAGGTCAAACGCGCTTTGGCGCATACCGTAGGCGCCCACGGTGGCAAAAATCAAAATGCCCGCATACAGCTGCGCCTTGGGCACCTTGAGCAATTTGACCCAAAGACCCACCAGCGGCAAATTGAGCACCAAGAGCATCACATTGCCAATGTAGAGCGAGGCAATCAGCGCCCACACCAGCGAGGCCGAGGTGGTGAAGAGCTGCGGCCCCGGCTGAATGCCGTAGTTCTGAAAAGCGCCCAGCAAAATTGCGGTGGTGTTGCTGACCGGAATGCCCAGCGTGAGCAAGGGGATGAGCGCCGTCGTGACCGTGGCGTTGTTCGCCGCCTCGGGGCCGGCGACACCTTCGATAGCGCCTTGCTTGCCAAATTCAGCGAGATTCTCGCCACGGGCAAGCTTTTTCTCGACCGCGTAGCTCAAGAAGGTAGGAATTTCGGTGCCCCCGGCCGGCACGCAGCCAAAAGGCGCGCCAATGGCGGTGCCGCGCAGCCACGCCGGCAAAGAGCGGCGCAAGTCAGCGCCCGTCATGCCCACGCGGCTGAGCTTGTTTTGCGACTCTTGAGCGGCACCTTCAAACAAAACCGCGTGCAAGGCCTCGGCCACGGCAAACAGCCCGACCGCCACCAGCACGATTTCCACGCCATCGAGCAACTCGGGCACGCCCCCGGTGTAGCGCGCCTGGCCGGTGATCTGGTCCATGCCGATCAGGCCAATCGCCAGGCCCACAAACAGCGCCGCCAGACCCCGCACCGTGCTTTGCCCCAGCACCGCGCTCACGGTGGTCAGGGCCAGCAACATCAGGCAAAAGTATTCGGGCGGGCCCAGGCGCACCGCGTATTCGGCCACCACCGGCGCAAACAGCGTGACCATGAGCGTGGCAATGGTGCCCGCCACAAAAGAGCCAATCGCCGCCGTGGCCAGCGCTGCACCCGCGCGCCCGCTCTTGGCCATTTTGTTGCCCTCCATGGCGGTGACCATGGTGGCTGTCTCTCCGGGGGTGTTGAGCAAGATCGACGTGGTCGAGCCACCGTACATGGCACCGTAATAAATACCGGCAAAAAAGATCATGGACGCGGTGGCGTCCACCTGCGAAGTAATCGGCAGCAGCATGGCCACCGCCGTGGCCGGGCCAATGCCGGGCAAAACACCCACCGCCGTGCCCAGCGCGCAACCCACAAAGGCCCACAACAGGTTGATGGGTGTGCCTGCGGTGGCAAAGCCCTGCATTAAGTGGTTCAGGATGTCCATTACAACCACCCGCTTTGCGTAAGGCCAGGCAGGCTTATGGCCAAGAACTTGGTAAACATCCAATACACCGGTGCGGCAATCAGCAGTCCCAGCCCCAGATCGGTGAGCCAGCTGCGCAGGGTTTGCGCCGCACCCGACTGCGCCAGACGCAGCCCATGCGCCGCGCAGGCAAAACACAAGGTGCAGCTCAATATGAACCCGATGGCGGTAATCAATACTGCGTTCAGCAACAAGGCACCCGACATCCAGGCAAAGCCACGCCAGCATGGAGCACCCTGCGGCGGCGCGTCACCGGCCAGCGGGTCGGGCATGTCGCGAAAGCCGCCACTGCGCGCCTCAAACCACAAAAAAACCGCCACCACCGCCAGGCCCATGGCCACCAGCCAGGGCAAAAAATTAGGCCCGATACCGGCATAGCCCGCTTCGGACGAAATTTCGGCCGCGCCCAGCGCGAGGACTCCAGCCAGCGCGAGGACGCCCAGAGCCACCGCGCTTTGCCGCGTTTTGTCAGACACCGCCATCAAACCATGCCAGAGAGGTGCATGATGCCGCGCAGGCTGGCAAATTCGTCGTCCACAAAATCGTCAAAGGCCTTGCCGGTCAGCAGCGCGGGCGTCCAGGCGTTGCGCGCCAGCGCGTCTTGCCAAGACTTGGACTGGGTGGCCTTGACCACCATCTGGGTCAGCGCCGCGCGCTGCTCGGGCGTGATGCCGGGGGCGCCATACACGGCGCGCCAATTGCCCAGCACCACGTCAAAACCCGATTCCTTGAGCGTGGGCACGTCAATGCCGGGCAGGCGCTTGGCCGATGTCACGCCAATAGCGCGCATCTTGCCGGCCTTGATGTATTCGGCAAACTCGCTGTAGCCGCTGCCACCCACCGTCACATTGCCGCCCAGCACGGCGGCTGTGGCCTCGCCGCCGCCCCGAAAAGCCACGTAATTGACCTTTTTGGGGTCGACGCCGACTTTGGTCGCCAGCATGGAGGCGCAAATATGCTCCGTCGATCCGCGGGAGCCGCCGCCCCATTTGACGCTGGCCGGGTCTTTTTTCATTTGCTCGACCACGTCTTTCATGGTTTTGAGAGGCGAGTCAGCGGGCACCACGAACACGTTGTATTCGCTGGTCAGGCGCGCAATCGGAGTAATTTTGTCCATGCCCACCTGCGGCTTGCCGGTGATGATGCCGCCCACCATCACGGCGCCGGTCATGATCAGTGCGTTGGCGTCGCCCTTGGCGGCGTTCACAAACTGCGCCAGTCCGATCACGCCGGCCGCGCCGCCTTTGTTTTCGTACTGCACGGTGTCAGCCACTTTGGCGTCGAGCAAGGCTTTGCCCAGTTCGCGCCCGGTGCCGTCCCAGCCACCGCCGGGGTTGGCCGGAATCATCATCTTCAGGCTGGCACCCGCTTGGGCACTCAAGGGATACGCGCCCGCAGCGGCCAAGGCGGCCAGGGACTTCAAAAAATGGTCACGACGCATACAAATCTCCATGGGGGGTTTTTTACCCCCCTATGATGCATGACCTTCATTTCACTTTGAACCCATCAGCACAAGGGAAAACCCGCGAAACACCCCAGCGCTGAGAACACCTGATGGACAGCATTCGAATCGACAAATGGCTCTGGGCCGCCCGCTTTTATAAAACCCGCTCGCTGGCCACCGAAGAAGTCGGCAAAGGGCGCGTGCAAATCGCCCAGCAAGACGTAAAACCCTCGCGTGAAGTGCGCGTGGGCGACACCGTGGTGCTGTGGCAAGCCAGTGTCAAGCGCACCGTGGTGGTCAGGGGCATCAGTGGCACGCGGGGGTCGGCGCCCATCGCCCAGACGCTGTACGAGGAAACCGCCCAGAGCGTCCAAGACCGCGCCTTGGCCGCCGAACATCGGCGCCTGCACGCCGAGCCGGCGCTGGCCATTGCCCACGGCCGACCCACCAAACGCGACCGGCGGGACCTGCAAAAAGGCCTGAACGCGCGCTGGAGCGCATCCATCGACGACCCGGCCTGACCAAGCCCCAAAGCGGCGATAATCGCCCACCCGTCCTTGCGGCAGAAATTCACCCCTGGAATTTCCCCCTGAATTAGCGAAAGTTATCTGATGACCGCCTCCACCCTTCCCACCCAGCCCGTGGCGATTTCCCCTGTGCACGACATCGTGGCCGACATGCGTGCGGGCAAGATCGTGATTCTGGTGGACGAAGAAGACCGTGAAAACGAGGGTGACCTGGTGCTGGCGGCCGACCACGTCACACCCGAGGCCATCAACTTCATGGCCCGCTATGGGCGTGGCCTGATTTGCCTGACCCTGACCCGCGAGCGCTGTGAGCTCCTTAAGCTGCCCCCCATGACGGTGCGCAACGGCGACAAAAAAGGCACTGCATTTACCGTTTCCATTGAAGCCGCCGAGGGCGTCACCACCGGCATCTCTGCCGCTGACCGCTCACGCACCGTGCAAGCTGCGGTGGCCCCCGGCGCGGTGGCCGATGATCTGGTTCAGCCCGGCCACATCTTCCCCCTGCAAGCGGTGGATGGCGGCGTGCTCATGCGTGCGGGCCACACCGAGGCCGGCTGCGACTTGGCCGCGATGGCCGGTTGCACCCCAGCGTCCGTGATCTGCGAGATCATGAAAGACGACGGCACCATGGCCCGACTGCCCGATCTGCAGCTGTTTGCCGCCGAACACGGCATCAAGATCGGCACCATCGCCGACCTGATTGCGCACCGCAGCCAAGTCGATTCGCTGGTGGAGCGCAAAGGCAGCCGCCCCTTCAAAACCACTTTTGGCGACTTCACCGCCCACATTTTTCGCGATACCACCGGCCTAGGCGTGCATCTGGCGCTGGTCAAGGGCGAATGGGCTGCCGGTGAAGTGGTGTCCGCGCGTGTCCACGAGCCACTGTCGGTGCTGGATGCGCTGGAAGCCGGCCGCTCCTTGCATTCCTGGGGCCTGGACGCGGCGCTGGCCCACGTAGAACGTGAGGGGCGCGGTGTGGTGGTCTTGCTGAACTGTGGCGAAACGGGTGAGCAACTATTGGCCCAGTTTGACGGTACCGCGCGCCCGGCCCATGCACCCGAGCGTGGCCGTATGGACCTGCGCACCTATGGCGTGGGAGCCCAAATACTGCGCCTGTGCGGCGTCCACAAAATGCGCCTGATGGGCAGCCCCCGGCGCATGCCCAGCCTGACTGGCTACGGCCTAGAAACCGTGGGCTACCTCAGCCCGACAGACGCCTAAGCGCCATTTCAACTCACCCCAACAACACTCTCGCACTTCAAAGGAAAGCCCATGTTTGGCGCAGACAAAGGCAACGTTGCCGACACCGACAGCCGTTTGGACGGCAAGCAACTGCGCATTGGCATAGTGCAGGCCCGCTTTAACGCCGGGGTGACTGACGCGCTGGCCGCAGCCTGCAAGCAAGAACTGCTCAACTTGGGCGTGGCGGAGCGCGATATCCACCATTTCACCGTGCCCGGCGCACTGGAAGTGGCCACCGCCTTGCAAAGCTTGGCCGAGAAAACCCGCTACGACGCGCTGGTGGCCCTGGGCTGCATCATTCGCGGCGAGACCTACCACTTTGAATTGGTGGCCAATGAGTCTGGCGCCGCGGTGACGCGCGTGGCGCTGGACTACCAAATCCCCATCGCCAATGCGATTTTGACCGTGGAAAACATGGCGCAAGCCGAAGCCCGCCAGGTCGACAAGGGCCGCGACGCCGCCCGCGTGGCCGTGGAAATGGCCAATTTTCTGGAAACCGTTTAATGACCGACTCTCCCGCAGCAGCCAAACGCCCTCCCCGCCAGCCCCGCGTGGGGTTGACCAGCACCGGCGCCCGCAAAGCTGGCAGTAAAAACAACCGCAGCCGGGCCCGTGAATTTGCCCTCCAGGCTTTGTACCAGCGTCTCGTGGGCAAAAACTCTGCCGCCGACATTGACACCTTTACCCGTGATCTGGCCGGCTTCAACAAAGCCGACGCCGCACACTTTGACGCGCTCCTGCACGGCTGCATTGACCATGCTGCTGAATTGGATGCCCTGGTCCTGACGCGCCTCGACCGGCCCATGATCGAAATCTCGCCGGTGGAACATGCGGTCATGTGGATTGGTGTTTACGAGATGCAACACTGCCCCGACGTGCCTTGGCGCGTGGTGCTCAACGAATGCATTGAACTGGCCAAGGAATTTGGCGGTACCGATGGTTTCAAGTATGTCAACGCGGTACTCAACGGTCTGGCGCCCGAATTGCGGGGCCCCGAAGTACAGGCCGATCGCTCGCAGGCCACTGCGGCCGAATAGTCACCCGCCGAGATGCAGATTTCACGCCGCGCCGAAAAAATAGAGCCTTTTTACGTGATGGAAGTGGCCAAGGCCGCTTCCGAGTTGGGCCGCGCGGTGGCCAACACCGACTCGCCCATGGTGTTTTTGAACATTGGTGAGCCAGATTTCACCGCCCCGCCGCTGGTCCAAGCCGCTGCGCAGCACGCCATTGGCCAAGGCTTCAGCCAATACACCCAGGCCACCGGTCTGCCTGCGCTGCGGGAGCGCATCAGCGCGTGGTACGCCAGCCGATTTGGCCTACGCATACCCGCCAGCCGGATTGTGGTGACGGCGGGTGCCTCAGCCGCGCTGCAACTGGCCTGTCTGGCATTGATTAATTCAGGCGATGAAGTGCTCATGCCAGACCCGAGCTACCCCTGCAACCGGCATTTTGTGAGCGCCGCAGACGGCCGGGCGGTGTTGATTCCCACCACGGCGCAACAGCGTTTTCAGCTCAGTGCCGATCTGGTGCAAGCGGCCTGGGGCCCCAAGACGCGGGGCGTGCTGCTGGCGTCGCCCTCCAACCCGACGGGCAGCTCGATTGACCCGGACGAACTGCGCCGCATCCACGCCATCGTGCAGGCGCGTGGCGGCGTGACCCTGGTCGACGAAATTTACCTGCCGCTGAGCTACGACGCGCACTTTGGCCAGACCGCGCTGGCGCTGGATGATGCGGTGATCAGCATCAACAGTTTCAGCAAGTACTTCAACATGACGGGCTGGCGCCTGGGCTGGATGGTGGTGCCCGAGGCGCTGGTGCCGGTGATTGAGCGGCTGGCGCAAAACCTTTTTATTTGCCCCAGCACGCTTGCCCAGCACGCGGCGCTCGCCTGTTTTGAGCCCGAGAGCATCGCCCTGTACGAAGCCCGCCGGGCCGAATTCAAAGCCCGGCGCGACTACTTTGTGCCCGCGCTGCAAAGCCTGGGTCTGGACGTGCCGGTGGCACCCGATGGCGCTTTCTACGCCTGGGCCGATTGCTCGGCTGCCTGCGCGCGCCTGGGGCTGAAAGACAGCTGGGATTTTTCTTTTGCGGTGATGCAACAAGCCCATGTGGCCATTACGCCCGGGCGCGACTTTGGCACCGCCCAGACGGCACAATTTGTGCGTTTTTCGACCGCCAGCTCCATGGAACAATTGCAAACCGCGATTGCCCGCCTGCGCACCCTGCTGGCCTGAGCCGCCCCTTTTTTTGATCTCGCGAACACCCCCTGGGCTTTCTCCATGAACCAAGACCTGAACATTCTCCAACTCGTGCTGCACGCCAGCTTTGTGGTGCAAATCGTCATGGCGCTGCTGATGCTGGTGTCGCTGGCCAGCTGGTCGGCGATTTTTCGCAAACTGTTTGCGATCCAGCGGGTCAAAACCCACAACGAAACCTTTGAGAAAGAGTTTTGGTCAGGTGCCAGCCTGCACGAGCTCTACACCGCTGCCTCGTCCAAGGCACAAAATGCGGGCCCGATGGAACGCATTTTTGCCAGCGGCATGCGCGAATTCCAAAAACTGCGCGAGCGCCGCGTGAGCGACGTGGGCACGCTGATGGACGGTGCGCGCCGCGCCATGCGGGCCAGCTTTCAGCGCGAAATGGACGAGGTGGAAAGCAATCTGTCCTTTCTGGCCTCGGTCGGTTCGGTCTCGCCTTATGTCGGGCTGTTTGGCACGGTGTGGGGCATCATGCACGCCTTTACCGGCTTGGCGTCTTTGCAGCAAGTCACCTTGGCCACCGTGGCCCCGGGCATTGCCGAGGCGTTGGTGGCCACCGCCATTGGCCTGTTTGCCGCCATTCCGGCGGTCATTGCCTACAACCGCTTTGCCCGCGATCTGGACCGCATTGCCATCCAGCACGAAACCTTTATTGAAGAGTTCTCCAATATTTTGCAGCGCAATGTGAGCGCGCAGTCCAGCCCGGCGGCGCCACGCTGATTCGGCCGCAGCACACCCAAGGAGACGTCCATGCCTGCAGTGAGTTCCCGTGGCCGCGGTCGGCGCACCATCAGCGAGCCCAATATGGTGCCTTTCATTGATGTGATGCTGGTACTGCTGATCATCTTTATGGTGACTGCGCCGCTCATCACCCCCAGCATGATCGACCTGCCCAGCGTCGGAAAAGCCGCCAAGCAGCCTGACGTGGTGGTGCAAATCGTGGTGGGCAAAGACGACAAGCTCGAACTGCGCGCCCATGAGACCACCGCCCCGGTCACTTTGACCAACCTGGCAGGTGCGGTGCGCCGCGCACAAACCCGGCCCGATGGCGGTCAGGCGCAAAACGCCGCGGTCGTGATCAGCGCCGACAAGGCCGTGCGCTACGAGAGCGTGGTCAAGGTCATGGACACCCTGCAACGCGCCGGTATTGAGCGTGTGGGCCTGTCGGTACAACTGGCGAATTGACACGCGCGATGGCCCTGGCTCCTGACCGCGAGGCATTTATGCCGCCGCCCACGCCCGGGCTGGGTCGGTCCGTGGTGATGGCGCTGTTGGCCCACGCAGCTTTGGTGCTGGGACTGTCGTTTGCGGTGCAATGGCGTCAAAGCGCCCCCGAACCGGTGACCTTTGCTGCCGAGCTCTGGGCCCAGTTGCCCACCGAGGCCGCGCCGCGCGCGCCCGAACCGCTGCCCGAGGAATCGGTGATTGAGCCGGCACCCGAACCCAAGCCCGCACCAGAACCCAAGCCCGTGCCCAAGCCCGTACCGCCCCCTCCCGCAGAAGCACCGCCCGAGCCGCCCAAGCCCGCCGACATCGCGCTGGACAAGAAAAAGGCGCTGCAAGAAGCCAAGAAAAAGCAAGAGCTCGCCGAAGCCAAGACCCAAGCCGCACTGCAGCTGGAAAAAGACAAGGCTGAAAAGAAGAAAAAACTCAAAGCGGAAGCTGAAAAGCTGCAGGCCGACAAGGAAAAAGCCGCCAAGCTCAAGGAAGACAAGGCCAAGAACGAAAAGCGCCTGAAAGAAGAAAAAGCGGCCGAGGCGGCGCGCAAGAAAGCGGAGCAACAAGCCGCGGAAGAAGCGGCGCAAAGCGAGCAGCGGCGCAAAGAGGCGAAAGACCGCGCACTGCGGCTGGCCGGTGCCGCCGCGGGCAATGGCGAAGCGGACGCCAAGGGCTCCGCCGCCCAAAGTGCCGGACCCTCGGCCAGCTACGGCGCAAAAATAGCAGCCGCCATTCGCAACAACATCAGCCAGGTGAAAGAAATACCTGGCAACCCCACCGTCGAGTACGACGTCACGACCGACCCGGGCGGCAACGTACTGGGCGTCAAACTGCGCAAAACGAGCGGCAACCCCTACTGGGACGAAACGGCTTACAACGCAATCCTGAAAACCGGCAAGCTACCCCGCGACGAAAACGGCCGCGTGCCCTCGCCCATGACAATTGCGTTGGAACCCAAGCCGCGCTGAGACCCGCCAAGACCCACTAATACGCGCCAGCCGAAGTACGCAGGCTGATAAAGCTGCCGTCTTTGGGCTGTATTGATGCCAGGCGCGCCGCAAATCGGGCCTGCACCATGGACGGCAGGGGCGCAAATCCGCTGTTTTTAAGCAGTAAATCGCCGCTGAGTTGCGTCCCGTAAATGAACTGCACCGCGTCTTGCACCGCGGCGGCCGTTTTGGGCTCGGCTTCCAGCAACACGAAGGTGGTCATGGTGATGGGCCACGCATCTTCGCGGGGGATGTTGAGCAAATTTCTGGACTCGTCACCGGTTTTGTACATGCCAGAGGCCAACACCGCCGCCCGGAATGCGCGCTCGGACACCGAAACATAGCCAGAGTCTTTGCCGTTGCGCAGGGCCACGCTGGTGAGCTCCTGCTTGAGCACCCGGTCGTAAGAGGCATAACTGATCGCACCGGGCAGTTCTTTGAGCAGTTTGACCACGCCGTCATTGCCTTCGCCCTTTTTGAGGGGTGAACCCGCCGCAGGCCAGGCCGGGAGGCCAGAGCGTCCCAGCGTTTTTTCAAAAGCCTCGGAATGCATGCTCAGGTACTGGGTAAAGGTCTCGGTCGAGCCCGACTTGTCGGCCCGTACCACGCGCACGATGGGCAGGTTGGGCAAACGCAAGCCCGGGTTGAGGGCCTTGATCGACGGGTCCTGCCAGTGCACCACCTTGCCCATAAAGATGTCCGCCAGCACCGCGCCATTGAGTTTGAGCGCATTGGCTGACACGCCCTTGAGGTTGACCACCGGCACCATGGCGCCCACCAGCATGGGCAACTGGATCAAGCCGTGCTTGGCCAGTTCGGCCGGCGGCAGGGCGATGTCCGATGCGCCAATGTCCACCGCGCGGGCAATGATCTTTTTTTGCCCGTCGCCCGAACCGGTGGGGGTGTAGACAAATTGCTTTGCAGTGCGTTTTTGGTACTCCACGCCCCATGTTTGGTAGGCAGCCGACGGAAACGTGGCACCCGCACCGGTAATCTGCCCATGCACTGAGCCTGCGCACACCAGCGCAAAACTCAACAAATATTTACAAATACGCATCGCCACCCCTTTTTCAGAACAAGGAGGCATTGAAGCACAGGCGTGTTAACTATTTTTTAAATGGAAATCTTTTTCAATGAAAGCACGAAGTCTTGTGCTCTGCACTGCGCCCCTGCGGTTTGCGCGGGTAAAACACCATGGAGCGCACCGCGGCAGGCACTGCATTGTTGGCTGCGCTGGGCGCCTGGCTGCAGGCGTTGCAGCTGCCGCAGCCAGCAGCGGACGGCGCGGTCAAGCGCGCGCTGGCCCAGGCGGGAAGCGGGAGACGCAACAAGCCCTGCGCCAGCGCGCTGCGCAGGGCGTGCGGCGCAAGTGTCCACGCCGCGTAGGCAAAGCTACAAGCCACCACCACCGCCACGGTCACCGATTGAATGTTCATGGCCACGCGCTGAACCTCAGGCGCTCAGCCACAGCGTGAGGCGGTAGGTGACGAAGGACGCGGCATACGCCAGGCCAAACAAATAACCGGCCATGATGGCGGGGTAGCGCCAGGAGTTGGTCTCGCGGCGCACCACCGCCAGCGTGGACAGGCACTGGGGCGCAAACACAAACCAGGCCAATAGCGAATAGGCGGTGGCCAGCGACCAGCCCTGGGCAATCACCGGCGACAGGGCTTCGGCCACGCCGCTGCCCGCGGCCGAGAGCGAGTACACCGTGCCCAAGGCGCCCACCGCCACCTCGCGCGCAGCCATGCCGGGCACCAGGGCAATCGAAATCTGCCAGTTAAAGCCAATCGGCGCAAACACATATTGCAGCGCATGGCCCAGCATGCCTGCCGCGCTGTACTGGATGGCGGGGCCTTGCGACAGGTCCCAACCCGCAGGCGGCGAGGGGTAGGTGGCCAAAAACCACAGCACCACCATCAGCGCAAAAATAATCCCGCCGACCCGGCGCAAAAAGATGCGGGCGCGTTCCCACAGGCCCTGGGCCAGGTTGCGCAAGCTGGGCGCGCGGTAGGGGGGCAGCTCCAGCATCAGCGGCTGGTAGGCCGACTTCATCCACACCCGCTTGAAAACCCAGGCCACCGCCATGGCCGAGACCACGCCAGCCACGTACAAGCCAAACAGCGTGAGCCCGCGCAGGCTCAGGCCCGCCACGTCGCGCTCGGGCACAAATGCGCCGATCAGCAAGGCATAAACCGGCAGGCGCGCCGAACAGGTCATGAGCGGCGCCACCATGATGGTGGCCAGCCGGTCGCGCCAGTTGGCAATGGTGCGCGTGGCCATGATGCCCGGAATGGCGCAGGCAAAGCTACTCAGCAGCGGTATGAAAGCACGCCCCGACAGGCCCACTTTGCCCATCAGGTTGTCCAGCAAAAAGGCGGCGCGCGGCAGGTAGCCCGAGTCTTCGAGCAGCAAGATAAAGAAGAACAAGATCAAAATCTGCGGCAAAAACACCAGCACGCCGCCCACGCCCGCCACCACCCCGTCGACCAACAGGCTGCGCAGCGGGCCGTCCGCCATGGCACCGGTAATCCACTCACCCACCACGGCCATCGCCTCTTTGATCAGGTCCATGGGCAGCGTGGCCCACGAAAAAACCGCCTGAAAAATCAAAAACAAAACGGCCGCGAGCACCAGCAAACCCCACACCGGGTGCATGACCACCGCGTCAATGCGGTGCTGAAAGCGCCCCAGGCGCGGCGCGTTGGGGCACACCAGCGCCAAGATGCGACGCACTTCGCGCTGCAGTTCAGCGGCGCTGCGGGGGCTGGCATTGGCTGCTTGGGGCGTGGCAGCGGCAGGCGGGGCGGCGAGCAATACCTGCAGTTGCCGCAGCAGCGCGGCGTGGCCGTTGTGCTGCACCGCCACGGTTTCCACCACCGGGCACGCCAGCTCGGTTTGCAAACGGGCCACGTCAATGTCCAGTCCATGGGCGCGCGCCACATCTGCCATATTGAGGGCCACCACCATCGGTTTGCCCAGGCTTTTAAGCTCCAGCACCAGGCGCAAATTCATGCGCAAATTGGTGGCGTCCACCACGGCCACGATGGCGTCTGGAGCGTCTTCGCCGGCACGCCGGCCTTCCAACACCTCCAACATCACCTGTTCGTCGGGGGTGGCAGGGGTCAGGCTGTAGGAGCCGGGCAAGTCCACCACCGAGACGCGCTGGCCGTCGGGCAGACGCGCGGCACCCACCTTGCGCTCTACCGTCACGCCGGCATAGTTGGCCACTTTTTGGCGGGCGCCGGTCAGCAGGTTAAAGAGCGCGGTTTTGCCACAGTTGGGGTTACCGACCAGCGCAATGCTCGCGGGTAAAGAAGGGTTCAGGGCCATGGGATTTACAAAACCTCGACTTCAATGCACTGGGCTTCCAACAGACGCAGCGCAAACTGGGTGTCGCCAATCTGCACCGCCAGCGGCTCGCGTCCGCCCGGCCCCCGGCGCAGCATCTGCACGGGCTCGCCGGCAATAAAACCAAGCTCCCCCAAGCGCCGCGCGGTGTTGCCCTGCTCCCCGTCCGCACCCGGCACCAATCGCACCACTAAAGCCTGCGCGCCATTGGGCAGGTCAGATAACAACTGGGTGGGTGACATAGGCAGACGCTCCGTGTAAATCTAAATGAGAGTGTATCTCATTTAGATTTAGACCTATTGGCGACGATGGCTGCTCGCGCCACCAGCTTAAGCCTCAAGAGCAGCGCACCCACTGGGCTGGTCGGGCATGAGCCGTATTTTCGAAAATACGGCTCAAAATTTGAGGCGTATTGCCAGACATGAGGACGAACTTGAGCTATCTGGCCCTTTCAGCCTGAACTCGGCTGGGACATCCGTTACTCCGCATGGTGAGTTTGCACGCGACCTGTGTCGCATCGAGCCGAGCATTCAGCCCCTGCAGTTCCAAGCCCAAGGCGACAGCCGACTTATACATTTCACAGGTCAAATTGGCCTAGGCAAGCTCGACCGCATTGCGCTTGTCTTGTTCGGCCAATTCGAGGCGCTCATTCAACTGTCGCTCGAGAGCGCCTTCGCGAACTTGCTGCAGAATATCGGCGCAGCCAGCTTCGTCGATTTTGAATGCTTTGCCGCAGTGGAGGCAGATGATTTCGTGCATGTCGGTTCGTCCTCTTTTCATTTGTTATTGACGAGTGGTTTATTTGGCCGAATAGCCTCGTTGGCAAGAGGCTCCGAAACTCGAGCCCCTTCGTTTTCTAGGATTACTGGGCCAAATCTTTAGACCCCGCTTTCATGAGATCTAACAAACTCTTTCCTTTGCGCTCGCTGCGTTCTTTCATGCGCAGTGCACTTGAGCTAGTTCTATCTATGACGCGCTGGGCTGAAGCATGCAGTTTCTCCGATACCGCCGGTTCCTCTGCGAAAATAGTCGACAGGCTAACGAAAACCAACTGATCGTTCAAGCCAGACTGGAATGAACCTTGTTTCCCAAGTGATAACAAATCCTTCGATATCGCTTGGACCAGATCCGAAAAATATCTGTTAGGGGCAACTTTATTGGAGTCTGGTCGCCAGTAGATGCCTGTGATTCGCTTAGAGACCTTTCCTCTGGAAACTTGTATACCCAGCGACACAATCATCGCCCTTAGCTTAATTTTGCTCACCGCAGGGTGCTTTCTGCCCTTCATGCACAACGATTCAGTAAAGACTTCAGCATGCGGAATACCGATACACTTTTCGTAGGACAGGTTTTGAAAATCCTCTAAAAACCGTAGCTCATTGAGCCAAGAGTAAAGATAATTATTTTCAATTGACTCAAGCACTTTAAGGGCTAGCGAATCATCCTGAATACGATGAATAAATGAAGCAGCATAGTATTCCTGAATACTCTTATGGACGAATGTTGAATCCATACCTTCTTTGACCATTAGGCAAACCGTTTCAGTTACATCGGCTCTAAAGCCATCGGACGTACATCTGGCTTCAGTTAATTTAATAGCAGATTGAAAACTCTGTTCGAATTGAATAGGATTAAGAGAAATGCGATCAAACAATTCCTTGGAAGAAAATGAAAATGCGCGAAAGAGTGCCTCCAGTTCCAGATTGCCCAAACTAGTTGCTTTCTGCCTGACGTAGCCCGGCTTGGTACCGTCATGCATGCTGGAAAGCAAATTGAATAGTGAATCATAAAATTCAGGCAAAGTATCGGGCAAATCTTGATGCATTCCACAAGTAAGAACCAGCAAAGTCAACATCAAAGGTGTTGACAGTAATCGCTTAATTTGAGCGTTACTACGATGAATTGCAACAAGTAGTCTGTCTTTGGTTTCCAGTTGAACACCAATTTTGTCGAAAAAACCGGCATAGTCCTTATCGGTCAGCGGCGCAATTTCGTACTGTTGAAGTCTGCCGATATCGATTAAGTACTGGCTCAATGCCCCGGGACGAGAAGAAAGAACGACTTCTAATTTTTGATTCTTGTTTAAGAGCATTTGAATATTATCTCTTACCGATAAAGCATATTCGCGCTTCACCTCATCAAAACCATCTAAATATATTCGTATTTTTCCAGTATTTAGCATGTTGCCTATAACTGCTTCAATCAGGTTCTCATTGAATCCCAAAGATATTACATGTTTACTAATAAGTACCAATAAATCATTGTCGCTGTCTATTTTTCGAAGTTCAATGAAAAGAGGTATTTTTTTTCCTTGCCGCAAATCGTGCAGGCAAAGATATCTGAGAAATACTGACTTTCCTTGCCCCGCCGTACCATGAATAACAGCGAGTCGAATGCGCTCTGAGAAGAATTCGTCGGCAGAATTAATTGTACGGACGCCCTTGCCTTGCTTCAAATGGGCTGCATAGTAAATGTCATCTACTGTAGAGGCTTGACGACTAGCAATCGTTGTTATAAGACCAACCTGCTCAATTCTTTGAGCAACGGCATCCAAGTTTATAGAAGCCTGCCATTGTCTGAAGTATCCGCGGATTCCCTTTCCGCCAGCAGCCAATAGATCCTCCATCGGCTTCTTTAGCACGCCGACTCCCGCCAAAATTATTGCAGTTTCTACTGGCATTTAAAACTCCTTGTGATAAATTTTAAAAAAGACTGACAGCTATTTGCTTCCCTAATCTCTGATCCACACCCTCCCCGTTTACCAACCCCTGCATAGACCGCGTCGCGGCAACATAAAACATCCGCGCCCCATCCAGTTCGCCCTTCGGGCACAGGCACAAGCGTTACGCTCGGCTGCGTCACCACGGGAAATTCAAGGTCTTTGCCGCTGCTCATGGTCATGCCCTTGGTCTTGTTGCTAGCTGGGTCAGAGTCGTTGGGAGAACGGCACGGCTCATCACTAGTAATCCAAGTCCCCCTACACCCCTCCCCCGCCTGACGAACCTCACCCGCGCCTCCAGCAAAGCCTCATGCAGCCTTTACTCAAGCTCCGCTTTGGGTGGCAGTTCGGTCCAGTACTCGGCCACGGTGATGCCGTCTTTGTGCATTTGCAGCAGCTCCATCTTTTCGCGGCTGGACTCGGCGCACACGATGAGGCCGATGGGCGCCTCTTCGTCCGGCTGGCACTCATGTTTATCCAGGCTATTGAGGGGCAATAAGTTGACAAAGTCGCTCCAGCTCAATGGTCGTGACAGCGTTGCGACAAACTGGGTAAGCGGCAGGACAAGCTGCAGCACGCGACTCATGTTGGTTGCAATTGGCATGACTGCCGGGCGCATTAATGTCTTTGGTTGGACGCTCACGGTACCTTCCGTCCTTTAGTCAACGTGCTGGCCTTGGGTGTCTTTTTATCCTCATGCGTCAGAAACCCAATGGGCCGCTTGGGCGGCTCCGGTGGCGCAGTCAGCGCACGCACCGCGTCCAACAGTTGGCGCAATTGCAGCCGGGTGTTTCGGCTGAAGTTGTCGTGCGACATTTCTAGCGATTCGGTCTTCATCTCCAGCTCAGCCAGACGCTTGGCAATATCTGCATTGGTAGCGAGTGCCTGGCGCAACTGCACAAAGGCCCGCACAACGTAAATCCCCATCTCAACGGCTTGGCTTGATGCCAGCACATTGGCCGCCTGAATCGCCCCGTGCTCGGTAAACGCAAAAGGCAACGCCTTGGAAAATTTCAGATTTTGGAGGTGGTCGCAATTTGCGACCACCTCGGTTTTCTCATCAGCCGTAAGCTGAAAGAGGAAATCGCTGGGAAAGCGTTCCCGATTGCGTTTGACCTGCTCATTCAGCCGCTTGGTCTGCACCCCGTACAGCGCAGCCAAGTCCACATCCAGCATGACCCGGAGGCCGCGAATCACTTGGATACGGCTTTCAATAAGCGGTACCAGTAGTGTGTTGTTCGCAATCATGGTCGTGGCCTTTTCATGTTCCTAGCCTTGCCCCACGCCGCGCCAGCCGCTCACGCGCCTCCAGCAAAGCCGCTTGCAATTTTTTCTCCAACTCCGCTTTGGTTGGCAGTTCAGTCCAGTACGCGGCCACGGTGATGCCGTCTTGGTGCATTTGCAGCAGCTCCACTTGTTCGCGGCTGGATTTGGCGCGGTCCGCGCCGCCCAGCACCTCTGTGCGCAGCCTTTCGCCCACGGCCCAACACAAGCGCGTCAACTCCGCGTTCACCGCACCCGCCAGGCGCTGGCGGCGGCTGGCGATCAGGTTGCGGAGTTGGGTGTAGGGGGCGACATGCCGCTCGGCGTGCGGGGTGCCCAGCTTCGGCGTGGTGCCGTTTGTCATAGCGCCGCCCCTTTGTGGCGACCCGTAATAGTGTCAAACGCCGATGTGCCTATCGCCGGAATCAATATCGCCATGGATGCAACGCCGCCCTTGTACGCCCGCCGGGTCAAGCGCCCGGTTTGTGACTGGCTTCATCATATCCATTAAAAAAACGATATTGCTATTGACCATCTAAAAGGCGCAACCATCGCTAACCAGCGCCCCTGACGTTGGCGCTGGCGCGTCGGGTCAGTCGTAAGCAATCACCGCCCGCCCGGCGTCTGCCTGCGAGCGCCAGCGGGCCAGGGCGGCGTCGCTGGGGTAAAAGCGGGCGGCGTCGCCGAGCTGGAGCTCGACGTAGGCGCCCTCTTCTGCTTGGGCACTTGCAGGGGCGTCGCCGCCTACAGCGGCACTTTCGGGCAGGCGCTCCAGGGCAAAGCGCACCAAGAGGCCGCGCACCAGCTCACCTTGGTCGGTCATTTCACGCTGGGCCGGAAATTCGCGCAGTAGCTTGTCCACGTCGGGGCCGGGGCTACTGCCATCGGCTTTCAGTGCCACGCGCAGGTAGCGGCCAAAACGGCAGCGGGCCTGTTCCAGGTCCCAGAGTTGGGTAATGGTGAACTGCATTCCGCCTGAGAAGCGGTCGGGTTGCGCCTTGCCCATGGCGATGACCAGGGCGTCGTCTTTCAACAGGTTTTTGTGTTCGTTGATGAGCTTCTCATCGGCCCGCGCCTCAATGGTGGCCGATTTGTCGTCGAGCTTGAACAAAGCCAGCTTGCCGCGCTGGCCGTTGATGACGCGCAGGTCGGTGATGATGCCCGCCAACAACTGGGGCTCACGGGTTTCCAGTAGCTCTTCAATGGGGCGTTTTGCAAAGCGTCGCACTTCAAGGGCGACTTCGTCAAACAGATGGCCTGAGAGGTAAAAGCCCAAGGCCGTTTTCTCGTGGGTAAGGCGCTCTTTGACGCCCCAGGGAATAGTGGCTACCAGGTCAGGCTCCTGCGTGCTGGAGCCATGGTCGTCTTCGCCGCCCATGTCAAACAGTCCGGCTTGGTGAACGTTGGCGCTGGCAGCCGCTGCAAAGTCAAAAGCGCGGTCCACCGACGCCACCAGGGCGGCACGGTTGAGTTCGAGCGTGTCAAAGGCACCCGCTTTGATGAGTGCCTCGAGACAGCGCTTGTTCATGCGGCTGCGCTCCACCCGGCGACAAAAGTCAAACAGACTGGTAAATGGCCCAGCCTCGGCTGTCGGGCCCCGGCCTTCGCGCGCGGCCACAATGGCCTCAATCGCCTGCTGGCCGGTGCCCTTGATGGCACCCAGGCCGTAACGGATTTGCCGGTCCGAAATGGGTTCAAACCGGTGCACGCCCCGGTTGACATTGGGCGGTTCAAAGTCAATATTGAACTTGGCGGCATCCTCAAACAAGACTTTGAGCTTGTCGGTGTCGTCCATCTCCACCGTCATGTTGGCGCAGAAAAACTCGGCCGTGTAATGCACCTTGATCCAGGCCGTGTGGTACGCCAACAGCGAGTAGGCGGCGGCATGCGACTTGTTGAAGCCGTAGCCCGCAAATTTTTCCATCAGGTCAAAGACCTCGTCGGCTTTGGCCTCGGTGATGTTGTTTTTTGCGGCACCAGCGCGAAAGATCGCGCGGTGTTCGGCCATTTCTTCGGCCTTCTTTTTGCCCATGGCGCGGCGCAGCATGTCGGCGCCGCCCAGCGAATAGCCCCCCAAAATTTGGGCGGTCTGCATCACCTGCTCTTGGTAGACCATGATGCCGTAGGTCTCGGACAGCATCTCAGCGACCAGCGGGTGCGGGTATTCGATTTCTTCGCGGCCGTGCTTGCGCGCAACAAAGCTCGGAATCAGGTCCATCGGGCCCGGGCGGTACAGGGCGTTCAGCGCGATCAGGTCTTCCAGGCGTGTGGGCTTGGCGTCGCGCAGCATGCCTTGCATGCCCCGGCTCTCAAACTGGAACACCGCCTCGGTCTTGCCTTCCGAAAAAAGGCGGTACACGCGGGTGTCGTCCAGCGGCAGATTCTCAAACGCAAAGTCTTGCTGGCCAGGGTGGCGGGCTTTGATGAAGTCGCGCGCGATCTCGAGAATCGTGAGCGTGGCCAGGCCCAAAAAGTCGAATTTGACCAAGCCAATCGACTCCACGTCGTCTTTGTCAAACTGGCTCACTGCCGATTCGCTGCCGGGTTGCTGGTACAGCGGGCAAAAGTCGGTGAGTTTGCCCGGCGCAATCAGAACGCCCCCCGCGTGCATGCCGACATTGCGGGTCATTCCCTCCAATTTGCGGGCCAGCTCCAGCAGGGTTTTGACGTCTTCTTCGCGCTCTTCGCGTTCGGCCAAGATGGGCTCAGCCTCGCTGGCGTAAATGGTTTTGTCGTCTTTTTTGCGGTCGGGCGGAGGCAGCTGGAGCGTGACCGAGGTGCCCGGCTTGTTGGGGATGAGCTTGCTGATGCCGTCGCAAAAGCCATAGGGAAAATCGAGCACCCGGCCCACGTCGCGAATAGCCGCACGCGCCGCCATGGTGCCAAAGGTGACGATCTGACTTACGGCCTCTTTGCCGTATTTGTCCTTCACGTAGTCGATGACCAGGTTGCGGTTGGTCTGACAGAAGTCGATATCAAAGTCGGGCATCGACACGCGCTCGGGGTTCAAAAAGCGCTCAAACAGCAGGTTGTATTGCAGAGGGTCAAGGTCGGTGATCTTGAGGGCATACGCCACCAAGCTGCCCGCGCCCGAACCCCGCCCCGGCCCCACCGGGCAGCCGTTGTTTTTGGCCCAATTGATGAAGTCGCCCACAATCAAAAAGTAACCCGGGAAACCCATCTTGATGATGGTGCCCAGCTCAAACTCCAGGCGCTCCAGATAGCGCGGCATTTGCGCGGTGCGCTCGGGCTCGCTCGGGTACAGATGCTGCATGCGCTCGTTCAGGCCTTGGTGCGAGGCGTAGCGAAAGTAGTCTTCGGGCGTCATGCGCACGCCGTCCACCAGCGGGGTCGGAAACTCGGGCAGCTGCGGCTTGCCCAGCACCAAGGTCAGGTTGCAGCGCTTGGCGATTTCCTCGGTGTTGGCAACGGCCGATGGCAAATCCGCAAACAGTGCCTGCATTTGCGCCGACGACTTGAAGTACTGCTCGCGGGTAAAACGGCGCACGCGCTTGGGGTTGCTGAGCAAATCGCCGTCCGAAATACAAACGCGGGCCTCATGGGCCTCAAAGTCGTCCGGGGTGGCAAACTGAACCGGGTGGGTCGCAACCACCGGCAGGCGCATGCGCGCGGCGAGCTGGGCTGCGGCCACGACATGGGCCTCGTCGTCGGGGCGACCAGCCCGCTGTACTTCCAGATAAAAGCGGTGGGTAAATATGCCTGCCAGTTGCAATGCCCATTCGTGGGCCCGGGCGGTGTCGCCCTGCACCAGCGCTTGGCCCACCGGGCCCGCCTGCGCGCCCGACAGGCAGATCAGGCCCTCGCTCAGTTCTTTCAGCCAGGCCAGCTTGGCCGCCACTTGGGCGCGACCGGGGTTTTGGGTGTACGAGCGCGCCAAGAGCTCGGACAAATTAAGGTAGCCCTGCTTGTTTTGCACTAGCAGCACCATGCGCGAGGTGGCCAGCGGGTCGGCACCCATGCCTTCAACAATGATTTCTGCACCAATCAGGGGTTTGACTCCCTTGGAGCGGCAGGCGCGGTAAAACTTGACGGTGGCAAACAGGTTGTTGAGATCGGTAATGGCCAGCGCGCCCTGGGCGTCTGCGGCGGCGGTGTCCACCGCTTCGTCCACGCGGTTGGTGCCATCCACGACGGAAAATTCAGTGTGCAGGCGCAAATGGATAAACATGGGGAAATCAGCTCGGTGCAAAAAGTAGGAAAACGCAGGGTCTAGCGGGTCTGGCGCGCGTGGAAAATAAAGCCCAGGGTGTTGAGCAGCAACTGCGCCGCCAAGATTGAGGTCACGCCAGCCGGGTCGTAGGCCGGGGCCACCTCCACCAGGTCAATGCCCACAATGCGCCCGCCACTGCGTTTGACCAGCGCCTGAATGATCTCCAGCACCTCGTAGTACAAAAACCCGCCGTGGCTGGGCGTACCGGTGCCGGGCGCAATAGACGGGTCAAACCCATCAATATCAATGGTGAAGTAATAGCTGGGCGCCTCAGGAATGGCCGCCAGCACGCCCTCCACACCCATCTTGCGCACCTGGCGCACGGAGTAAATCTGCGAACCTGCGGCGCGTGCATCGTCGTAGTCCTGGCGGTTGCTGGACGACACGTTGCGAATACCCAGCTGCGTCATGCCGCTGATGTGGCTCATTTCTGAAGCGCGGCGCAGCGGGTTGCCGTGGCCGTAGCGCACGCCGTGGCGTTCGTCCACGAAGTCCAGGTGCGCATCAAAATGCACGATATGAATCGGGCCCTGGCCGTCAAAGGCCTTGATCACCGGCGCATGAATGGAATGGTCGCCGCCCAGCACCAGCGGCATGGCCCCGGCCGCCAAAATTTTGCGGATCGCGTGCTCGGTATTGGCATGGCTTTTTGCCATATCGGTGTGCACGATGTCGGCATCGCCCACGTCGACCATGCGGATTTGATCGCGCGTCAGGTAGAGCACGTCGTCTTCGTGGTCATAGGCCCCGGCGTGGCCGAAAGAAAACAGGGTCGACGCCTCCCGAATGGCGCGGGGGCCAAACCGCGCGCCGGGGCGCCACTGGGTGCCCATGTCGTTGGGCACGCCAATGACCGCCACATCGGCATCAATGGCGTTCCAGTCCACGCAGGCGGGGGATTTGGCAAAAGTGCAGTGACCGACAAATGGCAGGTCCAGGCGGCCGCTTTGGTAGGCGTTTTGAGTCATGGGATGGGGAAAAGTGCAAAGCGCAGTTATACCCGAGCGCCCTGCAATTGCCGGTCCAAGGCCCCAAAACAGACCCGCCAGCCGTTTTAAGGGCTGGCGGTGTGGCGGGAACCCCATGCCAAGTCGTCAGCTTGACACGTCTGAGGGGTGTTCCCGTCCGTTTCCGCGTAACACACAGAAACTGAAGTTAACGCATTAACCCCCAATTTCGACTTTGGCCAGACCAGCATGGCTGAGCTAACTAAAGACGCCCCCACTGTAGGCCCCGGCCCCGCTGCTGCGTGTGACCCACATCACCGCTTGCGACACTTTTTGGGAATTTCGGGCATTGCCCCTCAAGTTACCCAAAAACTGACCCAGGTCAGGGGCCGGGGGTGCCGCCATTTCCATAATATTTTTTTGCCAGGCAGGGCGCCCGGCGGTTGAGCCCACTTTGATACACAAGGAGCGAGTGAATGGAACTGACAAGCGCCGCCGAGCCGTCCCCACCCGCAGTGATTTCACGGTTTTTGGCCGGTTTGCAGCCCGCCTCCGACACCCCCTTGCGCTTGCGTTTGTGGAACGGTATGCAGCACGACTTTGGTGCCGACCCGCGGGTCACGGTGGCGCTGGACGCGCCTGGCGCGATTCGGTATTTTTTGCCCCCCAGCCTTGACAACCTGGCCGAGGGCTATGTCAACGGACATTTTGATGTGCAGGGCCAGGCCCAGGACATCATTGACGTGGCGGCCCGCCTGGCGCACAGCGGAGTCCCGATGAAAGGGCGCTTTGGGCGGATATTCAGCGCCCTGACCCATGACCGCAAGCGCGATGCGCAGGCCATTGCCCACCATTACGACGTGTCCAATGACTTTTACGCGCTCTGGCTCGACCCGGCCATGGTCTATTCCTGCGCCTACTTTCCCACGGCAGGCGAAACCTTGGCCGACGCGCAGCTCGCCAAGCTGGACCACGTGCTCACCAAAATCATGCTCCAGCCCGGCGAACGCCTGCTGGACATTGGCTGCGGCTGGGGCGCGCTGGCCCTGCGCGCGGCCCAAAAATTTGGCGCCGAGGTGGTGGGCGTGACTTTGTCCAAGCAGCAGTACCAGTGGGCGCGGGACCGGGTCGCCCGCGCGGGTCTGGCAGACCAGATTGAAATTCGCCTGCAGGACTACCGCGACCTGGGCACCAGCGACGGGCATTTTGACAAAATCACCTCCATTGGCATGTTTGAGCACGTGGGGCTCAAGCACCTGCCGGAGTACTTTGGCCGCATCTACAGCTTGCTCAAAGACGGTGGACTGGCGCTCAACCACGGCATCACCTCGACCGACCCGGGCAGCGCAAGCGCGCCGCTGGGGGCGGCGCAGTTCATTGAAAAATATGTTTTTCCGAGTGGCGAGTTGCCGCACATCAGCTTGGCCCTGAAAGACATGCAAACCGCGGGCCTGGAGGCGCTGGACGTAGAGTGCCTGCGCCGCCACTACGCCCGAACCTTGACGATGTGGTCTGCCAACTACGAGCAACACGCCGAGGCCGCGCGCGCCATGGTCGACGAAACCACTTTCCGGGTGTGGCGCATCTACCTGGCAGGCTGCGCGCACGCGTTCACGCAAAACTGGGTGTCGATTTACCAGGTCTTGGCGTGCAAGGCGGGCAACAGCGCGGCGCTCAACCCGACGCCTTGGTCGCGGGCGTACATGTACGAACCCGTCTAACGTTTAAAGCCGGCTCAGGCCCAGCTCGCGCAGCTCGGCGGCAATCAGGCGCACGCCCGGCTCAATCTGCTCTGCGGCGATGGACGAATAACCGATCCGCATGCTGTTGCAAGCCTGTGGTGCCTGGGCGTAAAAGACCGCGCCCGGTTCAATCACCACACCACGCGCCAAAAGACGCGACGCCAAAACGGCACTGTCCAGCCCCTGCGGCCCTTGCACCCACAGCGCCGAGCCGCCCAAGGTGGGCATGGGCTGCAACTGCGGCGCATGGAGCGCCAGAGCGGCCGTGAGTACGCGGGAGCGCTCCCGGTAGGCCAGGTTCAGGCGGCGCAGGTAGGCATCATGAAAACCATGGGCGATAAAACTCGCCGCCGCCTGCTGGTTGTTGGTGGACACATGGCGGGTCATCAGCCGGCGCATGGCACGCAGCTCGCGCACCAACGGTGCGGGCGCCACCAGATACCCCAAACGCAAGCCGTGGGCCAGAGTTTTGGACAAGCTGCCCAAATACAGTACCCGCCCTTCGCCGTCCAGGCTCTTGAGGGCTGGCGTGGGCCGACCGGCAAAATTGAGTTCGCTTTCGTGGTCGTCTTCCAGCAGCACGATGCCATGCGCACGCGCTTGTTCGAGCAACGCCTGGCGACGCTCCAGCGACATCGTCACCGTGGTGGGGCACTGGTGGCTGGGGGTCAGGTAGACGTAGTCGCACTGCGCCAGCGCCGGGCTCAGCACCAAACCTTGCGCGTCCACCGCCAAAGGCAGCACCTGGGCACCGCGCAGCGAAAACACATTGCGGGCGTCCGGATAGCCGGGGTCTTCCACGCCAACGCGCGTGCTGCTGTCCATCAGCACGCTGGCCAGCAGGTAGCTGGCGTGCTGCGCCCCGTTGGTGACCAATATTTCATCCCGGTCCACCCAAATACCGCGCGCGGGCAGCAAACGGCCATGAATTTGGGTGACCAGGCTCTCTTCATCGCGGTCAATGTGGTCCACAGCCCAGCGCCGCACCGACTGTGCCTGCAGCGACTCCAGCACGCAGCTGCGCCAGTCGCGAAACGGAAATAGGCCCACGTCCCATTGCCCGTAGATAAACGGATAGGGCTGCTGCTGCCAGTCCAAGGGTTTGCGAATATTGCGCTGCAAGCTGGGCCGCTGTTTGAAACGGGCACTCCACAGGTCGGCGCTGTCGGCAGCGCTGCGCTGGGCAAGCGCGGTGAGCGGGGTGGACACCGGCGCCTTGTCGGCAAAGTAACCACTGCGGGCGCGGGCTTGGATGAGGCCCTTGTCGCACAGGGCCTGCAAAACCAGGGTCACGGTGGTGCGCGATACCCCCAGGGCCAACGCCAAACTGCGGCTGGACGGCAGCGGCGCGCCGGGGGCGATAAATCCTTCCGCCAGGGCGTGCACCAGCATGTCTTGCAGGCGGGTTTGCAGGTGACTGGTGCGGTCTTCAAAGCGGCGAAACAGGCGCCGCCACATCATGTCCGAAGCGCTGGCGCTGCGTGCCATGGGCTTAGGGCCTCAAACGCCGCCTGGCATCGGCTTGCCACGGGGCTGAACTGGTATTACGCATGGGTTGGATCTGGACTTATACAAGTGGGAAACCACTGCCTATTATGAGCGCCAACCCCCTATTGACCGCCACGCCATGCCCACCCATTACCTCAAGACCGCCGTCCTTGCCGCCCAAAGCGCCGATGCCTCGACGACCGAGACCGTGCAAACCATGCTGCGCGAAATCCGCGTGGGAGGCGAAGAGCGCGTGCGCGCCTATGCCCGCACGCTGGATGGCTGGGACGGCCCCGTTGTGCTGGGTGCCGAGGCCTTTGCCCGCGCCGAAAAAGCGCTGTCCCAAGGGGTCAAAGACGACATCCGTTTCGCCCACCAACGTGTCAGCGACTTTGCCCGACAGCAGCGTGCGTCCATGCAGGAGTTCAGCGTCGAATTCATGCCCGGCCTGCGCGCCGGTCAGCGGCTGATTCCCTGCCAAACCGCCGGCTGCTACGTGCCCGGAGGGCGCTACGCCCATGCGGCCAGTGCCATCATGAGCGTGGGAACCGCCAAGGTGGCAGGCGTAAAAACCATTGTCGCGGCGACCCCGGCGCACGGCGCGCATGGCATCCACCCGGCCATTTTGTATGCGCTGCAGCTCAGCGGTGCGGACGTGGTGTTGGCACTGGGTGGGGTGCAAGCCATTGCATCGCTGGCGCAGGGCCTGTTTTCGGGCAAGGCGGCGGACATCATCGTCGGGCCGGGCAACCGCTATGTGGCCGAAGCCAAGCGCCTGCTGTTTGGCCAGGTTGGCATTGATGTGATGGCCGGCCCCACCGAGTCGCTGGTAATTGCTGACGACACCGCCGACCCCGACATCGTGACCGCCGACCTGATCGGGCAGGCCGAGCACGGCCCGGACTCTCCGGTGTGGCTGATCAGCACCTCGCGCCTGCTGGCCGAGCAAGTCATTGCCCGCGCGCCGGCCGCCATTGCCGCCCTGCCCGAGCCCGCACGCAGCGCCGCCAGCGCCGCCTGGCGCGACTACGCGGAAGTGGCGGTGGTGGACACACGCGAAGAGGCGGTGGCACTCAGCGACCGCTACGCCAGCGAGCACGTCCAGGTCATGGCGCAAGACCTGGACTGGTGGCTCGAGCACCTCAGCAACTACGGCTCGCTGTTTTTGGGCGAAAACACCACGGTGGCCTATGGCGACAAGTGCAGCGGCCCCAACCACATCTTGCCGACCCGGGGCGCCTCGCGCTATTCGGGCGGACTGTCGGTGGGCAAATTCATCAAGACCCTGACCTGGCAACGGCTGGACCGCGCCGCGGGTGCCGAGGTGGGCCAGGTCGCTGCGCGCATCTCCCGGCTCGAGGGCATGGAAGGCCACGCCCGCACCGGCGACATCCGGCTGCACAAATTTTTTCCTGAGAAGCATTTCGAGCTCGGCGATCTGGACGACTACCCGGCCGAGTCCTGGAACCAGCCGCGCAACGACCTCCCCACCTGAGCCCCCCTTTTTTTACCAACGAGAGAGACCGCTTTATGAAACTGGCCAAATTTCCCCGCGTTCGCATTACCCACGGCCCGACAGCGCTGGAGCCCATGCACCGCCTGACTGCGGCGCTGGGCGGTCCGCAGCTGTGGATCAAGCGCGACGACTGCACCGGACTGGCCACCGGCGGCAACAAAACGCGCAAGCTGGAATACCTGGTCGCTGATGCCCTGAAACTTGGCGCAGACACCCTGATCACGCAGGGGGCCACGCAATCCAACCATGCGCGCCAAACCGCTGCCATCGCGGCCAAGCTGGGCATGGAGTGCCACCTGATACTGGAAGACCGCACCGGCTACCGCCAGCCCGACTACCAGCACTCCGGCAACGTGTTTTTGGACCACCTGTATGGTGCCCACGTGAGCGAGGTGCCCGCCGATACGCCCATGGACAAAGCCATGGAAACGCTGGCCGAGCAGCTGCGCGCCAAGGGCCGCAAGACCTACATCATCCCCGGCGGCGGCTCCAACGCCCTGGGTGCGCTGGGCTACGTCACCTGCGCGCTGGAGTTGGCCGACCAAGCCCTGCAAATGGGGCTGGACATCCATTCGCTGGTCCACGCCACCGGCAGCGCGGGTACGCAGGCGGGCCTGGTGGTGGGCATGGAAGGCGCACGCACCCAGATTCCAGTGCTGGGTATTGGCGTGCGGGCCCCACGCTTGCCCCAAGAAGAAAAAGTGTTTGCACTGGCGCAGCAAACGGCCGATTTGCTGGGCGTGCCGGGTGCCGTTCAGCGCGAGCACGTGGTGGCCAATTGCGACTACATCGGCGCGGGCTACGGCATACCTACCCCCGGCATGATGGAAGCCGTCACCATGCTAGCGCGCCTCGAGGGCAT
The DNA here is from genome assembly GCA_029866205.1 of Rhodoferax sp. Lineage (GTDB taxonomy): Bacteria > Pseudomonadota > Gammaproteobacteria > Burkholderiales > Burkholderiaceae_C > Allorhodoferax. The sequence continues at coordinate 6,614 of JARWZT010000018.1, read as the reverse complement.
CTTGCTCGACCCGGTGTATTCGGGCAAAGGCATGGCCGGCCTGATCGACCTGATCCGCAAGGGCCATTACCAAAAGGGGCAAAACGTGGTGTTTTTGCACACTGGCGGCGCGGTCGGCCTGTACGGCTACATGCACGCTTTTGAAGGCCACCTGGCGCCATGATCGGCGTGCTCGGTGGCATGGGGCCCTTGGCCACCGTCGACTTTTTTGCAAAAGTCGTGGCGGCCACCGACGCCCAGGATGACGCGGGCCATGTGCCGCTGTTGATTCACAGTGACCCGCGCATTCCCGGTCGGCCTGCCGCCTTGCTGCAGGGTGGCCCGTCGCCCTTGCCGGCCCTGATGGCCGCGCGTGACCGCCTGATCGCGGCGGGCGCGCAGGGGCTGGTCATGGCCTGCAACACCGCCCACTTTTGGCACGCCCAGCTGTGTGAGGGCTGCGCCCTGCCCTTTCCGTCCATCGTGGACACCGCGTGCGCGCAGGCCTTGCAGACCTTTGGCCGCGGTGCCCGCATTGGGCTGGTAGCCACGCGGGCTACCTTGGCCACCCACCTTTTTGAAGCGGCCCTGCAGGCGCGGGGCCTGACGCTGGTGGCCCCCAGCAACGCGGCCTTGGACGACTGGATATTGCCTGCCATTGCGCTGGTAAAGGCGGGCCAACCGCGCCAGGCCGGGCCGCTGCTGGTGCAGGCCATCCGGGCCATGCAAGCCGATGGGGCCGACGGCATCGTCCTGGCGTGCACCGAAGCGCCCCTGGCCCTGCAAGACGCACCGCAGGCGCTGCAAGACCTGTGCGTGGACAGCACCACCGCGCTGGCGCAAGCCACTGTGGCCCTTTGGCAACAGCTGCAGGCCGCGCGGCCTGCCTGACCCTTACCGGAACCCACCGCCATGAATTCAGCCCCCACGCAAGCCCCAGACCCTTTGCAACTCGACCTGACCTGGCAAGAGCCTATTCCCGCAGCGGGCGTGCAGGCCGCCATGGCCCTGATGGGCAACGGCAAGCTGCACCGCTACGGCGAGACGGGCGCCAAGCCCGGCGAAGCCGCCGCGCTGGAGGCCGACTTTGCGGCAGAGATTGGCGCGCCGTATTGCGTGGCCATGAACTCCTGCGGCTCCACCATGTTTGCGGCCTTGCGCTGCAGCGGCGTGCGCCCTGGCGACAAGGTACTGAGCAACTGTTTCACGCTGGCACCGGTGCCAGGTGCCATTGCCCATGCGGGCGCGGTGCCGGTGCTGGTCGACGTGACCGACGATCTGCTGATAGACCTGGACGACCTGCGCCGCAAAGCGGCAAGCAGTGGTGCCACCACCCTGCTGCTGTCCCACATGCGGGGCCATATTTGCGACATGGAGGCGCTCACCGCGGTCTGTGCGGAGTTTGGTGTTCGGCTGATTGAAGATTGCGCGCACACCATGGGTGCCGCCTGGAACGGCAAAGCCACCGGCACCTGGGGCCTGGCCGGGTGCTTCAGCTTGCAGAGCTACAAGCACGCCAACAGCGGCGAGGGCGGCCTGCTGGTCACCCACGACCCCGACCTCGCCGCGCAGGCCGTGCTGCTGTCCGGCAGCTACATGCTCTACGCATCGCACCTGGCGCGCCCGGGTGCCGAAGTGTTTGAACGCTGGAAATACCACACACCCAACTTCAGCCTGCGCATGGGCAACCTGCCCGCCGCCTTGGCCCGGTCCCAGCTTGGCGAGGTACTGCGCGAGCGCTGCATGCGCTGGAACCAGCGCTATGCCTGGCTGCATGCGGCACTGCAAGATGCGCCCCACATCCGCCTGCCGCATCGCCCCGCCAAAGAGCAGTTTGTTGCCAGCTCTTTGCAGTTTGGGCTGGTGGACCTGGACTGGGGCCAAATACAAAGCGCCATCGCCCTGTGCGCAGAAGGTGGTGTGCACGTCAAATGGTTTGGTGCGGATGAACCGGTGGGATTTACCAGCGTATGGAAGCACTGGCGCTACTTCGGGCAAGCGCAAATTTTGCCCAACGCACAACGGGTGCTCGGTGGCCTGTGCGACCTGCGGCTCCCCCTGTCGCTGTCGCAAGCCGACTGCACCGCCATCGGCCGGACCATCAAGCGTGCGGTCCAAGTGGTGGCCAACTAGACTTGCACTGCCGACCCTGACTATGATCCACTCTGGCTTGCGCTACTCAGGATCCACCGGTCCCCCGATCCTGGCGCCGCCTGGGCGCAAAGCCTTGTTTTTGTGCCACTCGTTTTATTGGTTTTTCGTTCCCGCTGGTATTTTTATTATTCTTAACTGGAGACACTCATGAAGTTCAACAAACGTCAATGGTTGCTGGTCGCCGCAAGCGCCGCACTGTTCAGCAGCACTGCTTTTGCACAGAAAAAAGAAGTCACTTTTGCCCACCAGGACATGCTGGTGCCGTTTCAGGCCGTGATCGAATCCGGCGAACTGGAAAAAGCCACCGGCTACAAAATCAACTGGCGCATGTTTGGCGGCGGCGGCGATGTCATCAAAGCCATGGCCTCGGGCGACGTGCAAATTGGCCAGGTCGGCTCCAGCCCCCTGACGGCTGCAGTCACCCAGGGTCAGGACATCAAACTGTTCTGGATTTTGGACGACATCGCGGACGCCGAAGCGCTGATCTCCCGCAATGGCAGCAACGTCAACTCCGTCAAAGACCTCAAGGGCAAAAAAGTTGCCACACCGTTTGTGTCAACCGCCCATTACCAACTGATGGCCGCCATGAAACTCGAAGGCCTGACCGCCAACGATGTCAATGTGATGAACATGCGCCCGCCCGAAATCGCAGCCGCCTGGGAGCGTGGTGACATCGACGCCGCCTTTATTTGGGACCCGGTACTCTCCAAAATCAAGGGCAACGGCAAAGCCATTGCCAGCTCGGGCTCGATTGGGCAAAAGGGCTACCCCACGTTTGATGGCATTGCCGTCAACACCAAATGGGCTGCCGAGAACGACGCCTTTATGGTGGCACTGGTCAAGGCGCTGAACAAGGCCGACTCCGATTACCGCGCCCAAAAAGCATCGTGGACACCCGACACCCCGCAGGTCAAAGCGATTGCCCGCGCCACCAAAGCTGACGCGAAAGACGTACCCGCCGCCATGGCCCTGTACGTGTTTCCCACCGTGGCTGAGCAACTCGGCCCCAAATGGCTGGGCGGCGGCGCAGCCAAAGCCATGGCTGAAACCGCAGTGTTCCTGAAAGAACAAGGACGCATCCAAGAAGTCAAACCCGACTACAAAGTCTTTGTGACGGACGCCTACGCCAAGCGGGCCGCGAACTAAACCGGCCCTGCGCCAGCTAAAAACCCCCGTCTTGTACGGGGGTTTTTTATTGGCTAACCCGCTGCCGAAGAGGAGCCGCCCTTTGCGCGGTGGGCCCGCGAGCTGCTGGCCCTTGAACAGGCTATTTTTTCACCGGGCGCCAGCCCTGCGCCTCCAGACAATTCACGTAGCTGATCACCACCTGCTGCTGCATGGTTTGCATTTGGGACTCTGCCTTGGCCTTGCATTGCTGCGAGACGGCTTCAAAGTCTGTGGCCGGGACACCGTCTTTGGCCCATGGGGTTGGGTTGGAGGCGCACCCGGCCAAGACCATGGCGCCCATCCATACAGCAAGCGTTTTCAAAAGCCGTCTCCCACAAAAGTTGCAACGCGGGGGAGTGTGCCACTGCGCTGAACAACCCTGCGCGGCGCACTGTTTTGCACCCTGCCCTGCGTCAGATCACCACCACCGCGGTGTTGACATACACCGTGGCCTTGCTGGTGTCGTTGTTCCAGATGGCGTAATTCACCCCGTCCAGCGCCACGGTCCTGCTGGCCAGCGTCCAGCCCTCCGTACCCGTGCCATTGGCCAGATCCACCATGTCGCCGGCATCGCCATTGACCAGCAGCTGCTGGCGCACCGTGGTTTCGAACAAGTTGGCTGAGCCCATGTCGAGCACGTCCATGGCGGTGAGCTTGAGTGTGTTGGCACCCGTGCCAGTCAGGTCGATTTTCTCGATGCTGTCAATGCGGCGGCTGCCGTCGGGACTGCTTGCGGCCTGGTTGGCGATGAGCGTGAGGTCAAAGGTGAGTACGGCACCGCTCAAGGCGATGGTGTCCAGCCCACTGCCACCGTCAATGCCGGCCAGTTGTCCCACATTGCCACCACTGCCGAAGGGCGACTGCAAGGCCGTGATCATGGCGGCATCAAAGGGGTCACGCGAGGGCCTACATCTGGAGTGGGCTCGTGTGTGTCTGGCGAATGACGCATTCGCAGTTGGCCTACCAAGAACCAGAAACCCAAGCCCCATCTTGGTAGTAATGCACCTGGTCCATGTAAATAACGGACCGGTCATTGCCAATCCATCGCTCAGGTTTCATTGTCGAAGGCAATGAGGTCTTGGCGGTGATTTTTTTCTGGCTCAAATCAACCTCAAACTTAGCTGTTTCGTTTTGGGTAAAGCCGTAGAGGTCGGACGGCTTGCCGTACATGTATTGGGTAGGTGTTTGATGCACTTTCACGGGCATGGCCACTTTGGCCACACCGTTCAGCGTTTGTATGGCAATGCCATGGTGGTCTTGCAAGACGGTAGCATCGGTGCCTCGCTTGCCAATGATCAGCCTGTCTGCCTCCAAGGGTTTACTGGGCTGGCTAATGTCGATTAAGGATACCTTCACGCCTTGGTACCAAGCAGAGCGGCCATCACCCAAACCACCGTCGTCCACGGCATCTTTGCCCACACCCAATAGCAAGCTGTCGCTTATCGGAAAGAGGTAATCGGAATAACCACTGATTTCCAGTTCGCCCGCTATTTTGAGGTCTTTGGGGTCGGCCAGGTCAAGCACGTACAGGGGGTCAGTTAGGCGGTAAGTCACCAAGTAGCATTTGCTACCCAAGAAGCGTGATGCATACAGCCGCTCGCCAGGTTTGCCCAAGGGCTCGGGCCGTTTGGCGTTCGGCAACTCGCCCACCACAGACAACAAGCCTTGGTTTTCTTGCAGCACCGTGAGGCGCCCAGGCGATTCTGTGCTCTCTGAAGAGATGATGGGAGCAATGGTGGACACCGGTGCGCCACCAGCAACAGGAACGACAATTGGTGTTGGAATGACCCTAGGAAAGAACCAGTTGGAGCGGGTTTCAGTAATGACATGCAACGCGCCATTGAACTCGCCCATGCGAAATGATTTTCTGTTTTGATCAAAGCCCAAATGGCCTTTGACATTGCCCGAACCTCGGTAGGCCATGTTGAGGCCTTGCAAAGAAAACTTGTGAATGTCGGTGGTGGTGTCTACGGAATAACTAGGCACACTGTCCGACACGGTGTAGCCCGTGCGCGTGGTAGCCAAGTACACGTTTTGCTCTGACATGAAAAATGCTTCGGTGCCGCCCGTAAAACAGCGGGCTGCATGAGTGTGCTTGTCTGTGGCCAAGCCAATGGCCACCAAGGTAATGAGGTCTGCGCTGGTGCTGGAATTGCCGGTTTGAAGCAAGCAGGCAGCAGGGTCTACCAGGGGTTGCTCCCCAGCGCCATCAACACTGATGGTGGGCAGGTAGTCTGCTGCTTTGGCGGTGCTGGTGATTGACGCTACAGTTTGGGGGTAGCTTCTTAGCACCATGTAAAGCGTAGAGCCTATACGCCTTGAGCCTATTAAGTGGCCACCCAATTTAATGTGACGCGTTTGCTTCAGTGAGCCATCGCTTGGCGCTTGAACCAGCAGCACCTCAGAGGCGCCGTTGCGCCACGAAGTAGGCTTGAACCAATCAGTGGCGCTGACGGCAAATTTGCCATAAATCCAACCTGAGCTTTGAGAACCAATGGCCGCCACTTGCTGGCGGTCTGAGTCCAGGTAAAGGCTGGTGCCTTGTATGTCTTCAGAAAACCCCAGTTTGAAAGCATCTGAAGGCACCAAGGCGGGTGAACTTGGGTTGAGCTTTTGCCGGGTTAGCAATGCGCGGCTTAGCCCATCTGGCGAGGGGTCTATGCTGTACAGGTAGGTGCCGTCGGCCTTGACCAGGTCGGCTTCGTCAACACCCATTTCTTGCAGGGTGGTTTGGGAAGGGGTGGCCGCAGTAGATGTGCTGGTGGTCCCGGTTGCTGTTGCCATTGGCACTGCAGGAGCGGTGTCAACGGCAACAAACAAGCTGACCTTTTGTTCTTGTGCCACCACAGCTTTTTCTAAATAGGTTTTGAGCTCGGTGTCGTTGGTGGCGCGAAGGCTCCACTTGAGGGCCTCGCCAGAGGTGGGGAATACATCTTTGAGCAGAGTGACGACGGGCTCAGGTGATACAGGTGCAGGGGCGCTAGAGCCACCAAGGCAGGCGGACAACAACAGGCAAGCGCCCAAGCCCACGCACTGGTAAAAATAAATGGCTGTTTTTTTCATAAACGGATAACGAATAGGAAATTCCATTGCATCGCGGCAAGTATGGCATGAAGGCAAATATGGCATGGATTTTGAGAAACCACGCGTTTCCTGCTACCCCACCTAAGAACTGAATCGCCCCGGGAATTAAGGAGGCTCCAAACTTTGAGAAGATGGAGCCATGAACAAGAAATCAAACCGTTTTTCACCAGAAGTGCGCCAACGCGCTGTCCGTATGGTGCAGGAGCACAGAGGCGAGTACTCCTCGTTGT
>JARWZT010000010.1 GCA_029866205.1 Rhodoferax sp. | reverse complement strand
CCTGCGCTGCGCATTTTTTGATCGTCAAAGAAGGTGTCCCGCTCAACACTGTCGATACCCGGGATGCGGATGCGTTTTGATAACGCGTCGTAATAAGCACGCCGCGAATCGATGTGCGCAGGTTTGTCCTGGTTGCGCCCTGTTTTTACATCCATGTCAGCGGGTGGCTCGATGCGGATGTCAATGTCTTCTGAGAAACGATGGATGACCCCGAAGCCTTTGGACAGGGAGGTACCGCCCTTTAACTCGAAAACAAAGCCTTGAGCCTGGAGTCCCCAGAGGCTGTGCATGATCCAGTAGTCTTTTTCGACCAGCATGGGGTCGAGTGCGCGCTCGTTAGCGACAACCGCAAGCAATTGATCGAAGTCACGTCGTTCGTGAAGAAAGTCAGCCACCGACCCACTCCCGAACGCGTTTGCGAGTGGCCATGTTGCCGTAGCTGTCCAATGCCTCTTGGAGTCGGGGTTGATTAAAAGACATCAGCTTGCTGCGGGCCTGGCTGAGCACCGCGTCACGGTCTTCGGCCAATTCCTCCAAGTTGTTCAGCAGGTCCACATACAGGAATTCGGAAGTTAGTTTTTTAGGGAAGCGAGGCTTTACTCGGAAATTAAACTGTCGGTTGCCCAGTTTGAAAACGCCATGACGTTTGTGGTTGTAGACCAGTGTGCTGTTGTAGAGCTGGGTGGTGCCCAGGCCCACCGTGTTGTATGACGACGGAGAAAACACCAAAAAATCCTTGTCACGCAGAAATCCTCTCACCACCTGTTCGTCAGTGGGTGGCAAGGGACCAAAGTTCGATTGCTTGGGTGCGTAGTAAAGCCCCTGAGCCAGTTTTTTGAGCACCCCAGTGGACACCAGTTCATTCAGATGCCGATCAACTGCATTACTCAGGCGAGCAAGATCTTCACGCCGATAGACACGGCCAGCTTGCAGCTCGTCCGCAAGGTGCGCTGTGGCACCCCTTAGGGGAGGCGTAAATAGTGTGGCAGCGGCTGACATGGAGGCTTTTTCATTGAAGTTTCATGCATTTTAGCGCTTCTTGCCCGACGTGTCACCCCCCTTGATTTGAGTGCAATGTTGGGCTGCGGACGCAGATTCAAGGGTGATTTACGGAATTGAACCGCCGTCCGCAAATCGATAGAATTGGGTGCATTGGAATGGCTGTTCCCAGTGTGAATTGGCGTAAGAATTGGGGATAGCTAGCGGTGGCTAGTCAGGACCGGGGATCGCTATTCCCAGTTCGTTTGCCCTCTGGTAGCGCCCCACCACCATAACCCCTGACAAAGGCCGCTAAGTAGCAATACCTAGCGGCTTTTTTCATTTGTAAATCAAGGGCTGCTGTGCAGCATGGATCGGCAAGGGCAGGAAGGGGCGCGGGCTTTCTACCTGCAAGCCTATGATGGAAATCAGGGCTACACCGTGGACAGGATCATCCGGGGCACCCATTACATCCCCCGAGTGTGCCTTGCCATGCTGGGCGGAATTCAACCGGGCAAAGTGCAAAGCTACGTGCGTGAGGCGGTGGCAGGTGGTGCGGCTGATGATGGGCTATTACAACGCTTTGGGCTGGCCGTGTGGCCTGACGTGAGCCGGAAGTTTCAGCGGGTGGATCAATGGCCCGACACTCCAGCGAAGCAGGCGGCATGGGCCGTATTTGATCGGTTGAATCAACTGCAATCGGCGACCGCCATCGACCCCCAGGAATGGCGATTCACTCCTGAGGCGCAAGCCCTGTATTGGCAGTGGGTGGAACCGTTCGAGACGGAGATACGCGGCGAAGAGCTGCACCCGGCGCTGATATCCCACCTCAGCAAGTACCGTAAGTTAGTTCCGGCGCTTGCGCTGATCTTTGCTCTGGTGGACACGCCCGACAGTGGGAACGTGATTCATGAGCGTGAACTGATGCGAGCACTGGCATGGGCAGACTACCTGCGTACCCATGCCGAAAGGCTATATGCGGCGGCGCTGATACCTGAAACGACTGGTGCCAAGCGATTGTTGGACAAGATCAAGACGGGCAAACTGTGTGACGGTGACGGCGTGCTGTTGGAGTCATTCACACCCCGTGTAGTAGCCGTGAAAAACTGGGCGGGGCTGGGTTTAACGGATGCAGTGCGCAAGGCTGCCGACTTGCTGGCCGACTATGGATGGCTTGCGCGAGAGTCGGTGCCCACCAGCGCGGCGGGTGGCAGACCAAGCGACCGCTACTTGATTCATCCCTTGCTGCTTAAAGGGGGGGCATGATGGGCGGTTGGTTGGCACGGCTGAAAAATGAAAACACCGGTGGCACCCACGCTACGAAACCTGCAAAACCCAAGCAAGGGGAGGGCGGGGCGGGTTTCGTAGGTTTCGTAGCGTATTCGCCTAACGTTAAGCAAAAAATCGGTGTGCTTGATCCGGCTACGGAAACGCCGCGGGCGCCAGCGGCGAGCGATGGTGTAAAGCCAGAAGCTGCACTAGTAGGTGACCGCGACCGCTGGTGTTGGCCGTATTCAGCGGCTTGGGACTCGAACGAGATAGAAACCTTCATGGCACGGCTGGCGCAATTCACCGACAAAGGGGTGAGCTATGACGATACCGAGCGGTTGTTGGATGAACTGGTCATTCGTGACCGAGAGGGTGATGATCGGCGCTTGTGCTTGGAGTGCACCCAATTGCAAGGAGCTGGTTCTTGGCGCTGTGGCAACTGGCTTGCGGCGGGGATTGCGCACACTGCAAGAGATGCACAGTTACCTTGCGACCTAGTGCGCACGCTACAACGTTGCGATGGTTTTTGCAGCAAGTCGGGTGGGAGAAACTAAAACATTTGAGTGGCATCCGGCAGCACGCGCGGGTGAAATTTTCAGCTAACGAAATCTCGGTAGGGGGTGTACGGAAAAACAAATCACAAATCTCTGCGTTAGGGATGGTGTGGGACACCACTAACCCATACAAAGAACCTGCATGTTGACACATCTCCGGACCGATGCACCGCCCACCTAATGCAATGTTTTCCTTGAAGCCGTCAATTCCCCTCGAAAACTGCGCTGGTCACATGGCAGCAAATAAAGAAAGCTCACAAGTCGCAACTCATCAGTAAGCAAGCCAAGGTCTTCTTTGTACAGTTGATTTGGAATCTTTGTACTACCGCTTTGTGACGGTTCCAGCCCACCTATTGAGCAAGTGCGTCCAACGTAGGCAGGTGCAACTGCGAAAACCTAAGGTGCTATCCGTCAGAACCCGGTCGAGTGCTTTGATACGCATAGGGTTTTTTTGTCGTGAATTTGACAGAATTTGGTTTGGTCGTGCTTTATCGTGTCGGCTTAACACATAAAGAGAGTTAAGTCCTCAGAAAAGCTGTCAACAGACCACTGACTCAATCTGCGACAGAATTGAAGCAAAAACGCAAAAAAGCGCGAGATTAATTAAATCAAAATTAATACTTTTAATTATAACCATGCCTGTATCCCAAGAAACTATCTTGCCACCGAACGATGCGTCATTTGAGGGTGTGATAAATGAGTCATATAAAGAGTCTCAACCCCATTGGCCAAAACCAGCGCAACCGCCGAAAGAAGCGCCTAATGTTCTAATTGTTCTTTTTGATGATTTGGGATTCGGTCATTTATCTTGTTACGGCGGACCTGTTGAAGCGCCAAATCTTGCAGCACTAGCAGCAAATGGTTTGCGCTACAACAATTTTCATACAACCAGTCTTTGTTCACCTTCTCGTGCGGCCTTGTTGACGGGGCGAAACCACCATAGCGTGGGGTTTGCTGCCATTGCTGAAATAGCTACGGGCTACCCAGGCTCGAATGCCTATCTGCCTAAAAGCGCGGTAACGTTTGCCGAGGTTCTTAAACAGCACGGTGTTGCTACGCGCGCCATTGGAAAATGGCACCTAACACCTTCAGTTCAAAGTACGGCGGCGGGCCCATTTGAAAGATGGCCGCTTGGACAAGGTTTTGAACGCTTTTATGGTTTTATGCCAGGAGAAACAGACCACTGGCACCCTATGTTGACGACTGACAATCACCGCATTCCAACACCAGAACATACGGATTATCACTTGAGCAGCGATCTTGCCGATCAAACCATCCGCATGTTGCGAGATATTAATCAAAATTCAACTGACAGGCGCTTTTTTACTTATCTGGCTTTAGGCGCGCCACACGCACCTTTCCATGCGCCAGCAGAATACATGCTCAAATACCGCGATCGATTTAACGATGGTTGGGATATTGAAAGACAGCGCACTTTCGATAGACAGAAAGCCTTGGGGATCATTCCGCAAAATTCTGTTTTGCCGGATCGCAATCCAAGCGTACCAGCCTGGGATACTTTGTCAGACGATGCGAAACGGCTTTATTGCCGACTACAGGAAGCCTTTTGTGCTTTTGTTGACCATGCAGATACTCAATTGGGTCGCGTATTTGATGAGCTGAAAAAATTTGACCAATTTGACAACACACTAACGATGGTGTTATCAGACAACGGTGCTAGTCGGGAAGGTATGGCCCACGGCACAACCAATACTGAGCGATTTAGAAATATGCTGCCAATGTGCGTCGCAGAAATGTTGCCTGATCTTGAAAAAATCGGCGGCCCTGATGCTGACGCGCATTATCCAGAAGGCTGGGCGATGGCCGGAAACACACCATTTAAAAGATGGAAGCGTGATACACATCGCGGCGGCAACACAGACCCACTGATTATTCACTGGCCTGCTCGTATTAAAGATGTTGGCAGCATCCGCAGCCAGTATCACCATATTGTTGACTTATATCCAACAGTATTGGAGGCTATGGGTATCATTCAGCCGCATATCGTAAACGGTATCGAACAGAAGCCGCTGGAAGGTACAAGCTTGCTATATTCGCTGACGCAGGCAGCAGCGCCAAGCCCAAAGAAAATCCAATACTATGAGATGTTGGGCTCACGTGCGCTTTGGCAAGATGGCTGGATGGCTGTGACTTTTCATACCCCGAACACAGATTGGAGACAAGATGTTTGGGAACTCTACCACCAAGATATTGATTACACGCAAAGTAATAACTTGGCTACCAAATATCCTGAAAAGCTTCAAGAGCTCCTTGATTTATGGTGGGCAGAAGCCGAGAAGTATCAAGTACTGCCGCTTGATGATCGGCTTTATACGCGCCGTTTAGGACCAGGCGCTGAACCCCAGGGCTTAGCCAAAAACAACTATGTTTACTGGCCAGATACCGCACCTGTACCGATGTTTTCAGCACCTCAAACGGTCGGTAAAAGGCATCGTACAACAGTGCATTTGACGACTTTCTCCAGTGAGGATAAAGGTGTTCTGGTATCCATTGGCGGAAATCTTGGGGGATGGGCATTTTATTTGAAAGATGGACGCGCACACTATACGCACAACAATCTCAAAATTACTTATCACACCGTCAGTAGCAAGTTATTAACATCTGCCACCAAAACTCTCGCATTTGAGTTTGTGCCAACGGCTGTTGGGCAGGGAACGATTCAGTTGTACGTTAACGATGAAGCCCAATTGATGGCGCCCGAGCAGATACACACAGCGCCCAATACATACAGCATGGTTCAAGAAGGCCTCCAAATTGGCAGACAGTGGGGTCACTCTGTCGATCACACTGAATACCACGGCTCGTTTGCGTTCACAGGATCGCTTGAACGGGTTGAATTGTATTTCCCTGAGTAGTCAGTACTTAAGGCAAATATATGAAAATAAACAACGTCATACCCGATGAATACCTGGTTTCCAAAGGCCATTCATATTTTGTTTTGACCTTATTGTTTTTGCTCATGGTATTTGACTTTATTGACCGTCAAATCTTGGCGGCAATATTACCATTTATCAAAGCTGATTGGGGCCTATCAGATACGCAATTGGGCATGTTGATATCTTCGGTCAACATTGCTATTGCTGTGCTGGCAATGCCAGCTGCAGTAGTTGTTGATCGTTGGAGTCGTACCAAATCGATTGGAATCATGGCGATTTTGTGGTCTATCGCTACTGCTGCTTGTGGCTTGGCAAATAACTTTATTCAAATGTTCTTGGCCAGATTGCTAATTGGAATAGGGGAGGCGGGCTACGTACCTGGTGGTAATGCCATGCTTTCCACTGTATTTCCACACCGCATGCGTGCGACGGTGATTGGCATTTTTAATTCAGCGGCAATGATTGGCTCGGTTTTGGGCGTGGTTCTGGGTGGCTTTATTGCGTCGCATTGGGGTTGGAGAGCCGCCTTTGGTGTTGTTGCTGCACCAGGAATTTTGTTAGCAATATTAATGTTTTTTGTAAAGGATTACAAAACCGTCAAAGTACGTGTCCAGTCCGAGGACGGAAAATCAGCGCGCGAAATGAAGTGGCACGAATTTTTCTCAGTGGCATTCAAATCACCACTGCTGTGGACTATTTTTATTGGAAACGGCGCACAGCTGTTTTTTGTTTCGACATTAGGCAATTGGATGCCAAGCTATCTAAATCGACTTTACAGCATGTCAGTCGCGCAAGCTGGGATACGTACAGGACTGATTTTGATCGTAGCGGCTGTGGGCATGGCGTTTAGTGGTTATCTGGTTGACAAAGCGATGAAGCGATACTTAGGTTCTCGTCTTTACGGGCCACTTTTATACGCTTTGTTTACGTCGCTCTCTTTTGTCGCCGCGTTCATGTTGCCCACGGGGAACTTTCAAATGTCGCTGATATTTATCGGGGCGTTTTTTATGCTGGGCGTTGTTGGCCCAACGCAATCTGCGGCTCAAGATGTTGTTCAACCAGGATTGCGCGCTACTGTCCAAGGGGCCATAGGCTTGGCGTCCAACTTGTTTGGCATGGCTTTGGGACCGGTGATAACTGGTGCTTTATCGGATCAATTTGAATTGAAGAGCGCTTTACTCATCGTATCTTTTGCACCATTAATTGGCGCAGCGTCTTTTTACATTGGTGCGAGCTATTATAAGAATGCATTAGATAAAAATGAAGTTGTGAATTAGTAAATCTATTAAGATGTCAGGTTTTTATGTTGTATATTTTAATTAGGAAACGAAATGAACATTTATAAGCATTTATCAGTACAAAAAGCGTCGCCGGCCATCGGCGCCTACCTTACCGGCGTAGATTTAAACAACATAAATGACCCAGCTATTTACGAGGAAATCAGAAAAGCTGTACATGAATTTGGCGTTGTTTTTCTGCATAAGCAACCTTTGGAAGACAAAAATTTTGTTGCCCTAGGGAGGGAGTTTGGGAGTTTGGAAAGTTCTCACCCTGTGTTTGGTGTTACTGATGCCTTCAAGGAAATTCAGCCAATTGTGTACGATCCAAGAGAACCGATAACCACTCAGGAGTGGCACACAGATAATACTTATAATGAATTTCCATCGCGATATACATTTTTGCGATCCGTAGATATTCCGCCGCTCGGTGGTGATACCTTGTGGGCCAGCAATGCTGCAATTTACGATGAATTAGGCGAGCCTCTACAAAAAGCTCTCGAGCAGCTTTGGGCAAGACACGATTTGTTTTATCGCATGCGTGAAACGGCCTATCTTGAGCGAGCCGGTAAACCTGAAGGTGCTGCAGCTAATTTCTTAAAATTCCGCACGGATCACCCGGTTGTTATCCAGCATCCGGTAACCGGTCGCAAGCAAATATTCGTTAACCGCCATTTTACAACCTGTATCCACCACATGACAGACCAGGTGAGTTTTCGTCTGCTGCATTTGCTGTTTGACATGGTCAAACTTCCGGAATTTCAATGCCGCTTGATTTGGGAAAAGGACATGGTCGTCATCTGGGATAACTGGGCGACACAGCACTACGCGACATTAGATTATGGAAAATATCCACGTACAATGACACGAATGGTCGGGGAATCGGCTTTGCGTCCATCGCCTGTCGATGGGGCAAAAATGTATGACAGTGGTGTTGAATGGCAATCTCGGGGCTTGTTGCGCAAAGCATGATCAAATTTTGACAAAAGTCAAACCGAAAAATTTTCCAATAAGGAGACCTATATGAATTCACCTTCTCGCAGGTTTGTATTCTGCTTAATGGCATCAGCCGTTACCACTTTGGCGCTAGCATTTCCTGTGATAGCTCAAACTGTGACTGCCCCGTCTGTAACAAAGATCGTTGTGCCACTACCCGCCGGTGGTGGTGTTGACGTGTTCGTACGTAAATTGGCTGAAGTTATGGCCAAGAAGATGAATGCAACAGTCATCGTAGATAACAAACCGGGTGCTTCGGGGCAGATAGCTGTGCAAGCAGTGGCGAGCTCACCTGCAGATGGTGGCACGCTTTTGTACTTGCACTCCGGCATCTTGATGGCACAGACTATTACTGGACGCACTGATATTTTGCGTGACTTTAAACCGGTGGGCAAGGTCAGCTCATCGCCACACGTTTTGGTTGTGCATGCATCTTCCCCTTATAAGACCACTGCTGACTTAATTAAGGCGATTCAGGCTTCACCAGACAAACTGAATTTTGGTACTGGCGGAAATGGTTCGCCGACACATTTAATGTTTGAACAACTAGATGACAAAGTGCCTGGTGGGCTCAAGGCAACCAATATTCCATTCAAAGGAGTCGCTGAAGGCATAGTTACTCTCTTGGCTGGAAATATTGATTTTTTATTTACCTTGCCCGGTACGGTTTCTGAGCACATTAAATCTGGCAAGCTACGTGCTTTAGCGACTACGGGTAAAGTTCGCATGCCCCAACTTCCCGACATTCCAACACTGGCGGAAGGTGGGGTGACAGACTACCAAGATGAGCCGTGGGGTGGTCTATTGGTTCCTGCGGCTACCCCAGATGCGCAGGTAGCACGTTTGTGGACTTCTTTAAAAGCTTCTGCCGCAGATCCAGAGATCGTTGAGACTATCAAAAAGCTGGGTGGTAAACTTGAAGTATCAGCGGCATCCAGTGAATTTTCAGTTCAAATTCGTGATGAATTGGCGCGAAACAAGTTACTCGTAGTAAAGCTGGGATTAAAGGCCGAATAATATTTTACACACGCATCGCAGAGTCACGGTTATTGAAGCACCCCAAAATGACGCTTTTAAGGTTGATGTAGATAGCCGTATCATCAACATTTAGCCAGCATGACAGACTTGGCCGGTCGGGGCTTCATAGGCGGAAAAGTTAGGCTTTCTAACTGTCTTACCGTCACTAAGCGGCGCATGTGAGATTGCGGTGTAGATTTTTCGTCCGGTCGTTCGGTTCACCAGCAATGTCGCTTGCCTAAATAATTGATAAACGCACACGTAATGCTGCCTCGATCCGATTAGTGCGTCTCGATAACGCGATGAATAAATATCCCGTGAGTCCAAACATGACCGCAGCGCGAAAGTTGATATGGCGTGGACATGTACGCGCACGCATTCCCAAAGCAATTCCTGGGGTTAGCCAAAAGCAAATATGCATACATCTGTGGGTGTGTATACACTCAGGCAAAGCACGATCCCTAAGATAATTACCCGATCTATCAATGGGAACCCGGCACGTGCGGGTGCCCTGGCCATGCACAAGGTACCCATATGCGCTCCAATGACTCGCAATTATTGAAAGTCGCCGACCCGGGCGTCCATTTTTCCGGGCATATGGGCCGCACGCTTCCTGAGTCCACGCCCGGCTGGACGCCCCGCTTGGGTGCGCCGCAAGGCAGTCCGAACATCATCGTGATCTTGCTCGACGACCTGGGCTTCTCCGACTTTGGTTGTTACGGGGGCGAAATTCAGACGCCGAACATCGACCGCCTAGCCGCGCAAGGCCTGCGCTACACCAACTACACCACCGTGCCCATGTGTACGCCGGCCCGTGCAGCTTTGCTGACCGGCAAGAATCCGCACAGCGTGGGCTGCGGCTGGCTCACGCACAATGACCCGGGCTATCCGGGCTACCGGGGCGAGATATCCAAGGACGCGCCGCTGATCCCCGAACTGTTGCGCGAACAGGGCTGGTCCACCATGGCCCTGGGCAAGTGGCACAACACTTATGACCGCAACCTGCACAGCGCCGCCGACAACAGCGGCTGGCCCTTGCAACGCGGCTTTGACCGCTTCTACGGTTTTATGGGCGCAGAAACCAGCTACTACCAACCCGACCGCATGCTCGAAGGCAACCAGCTCGCGCAGGTAGACGGATATCCGGATGGCTACTTTGCCCCGGACGACTACACCAGCCGCGCCATCGCCTGGATCGCCGAAAACCGCGCCAGCGCGCCCGACAAGCCTTTCTTCACCTACCTCGCCTTCCAGTCGCCGCACACGCCGCACCACGCCAAGCCCGAAGACCAAGCCAAGTACCAAGGCGTCTACGAGGCCGGCTGGGACGCCTTGCGGCTGGCGCGTTTCGAGCGCCAGCGCACCATGGGACTCATCGAGCCCCACGCCGTACTGCCGCCGCGCAACCCCGGCATTCCTGAATGGGCGACTCTGCCAGCAGAGCAAAAAGAACTCTACGCACGCTACATGGCGTGTTACGCCGGACTGGTAGACAACGTTGATCAGAACGTGGGGCGCTTGCTGGCCTTCCTGGAAAAGAGCGGCCAACTGGACAACACGCTGATCATGATCACCTCGGACAACGGCGCCAACTCGATTGGAGGCCCCACCGGCGTCATGAACCTGCAGGACCGCCGCCAGGGCTTCCCCGAAGACGCCGCGCTTGTGCGCCGCCTGGTGGAGACCAACGCTGTCGGCGACGACGCGACCTATGCCGCCTACCCCAGCGGCTGGTCACAAGTGTCCAACACGCCCTACCGCTTTTATAAACGCACGCCCATGGCCGGTGGCATCCGCGTGCCATTTGTTGTGCACTGGCCCCAGGGCCTTGCCGACCCGGGCGGCCTGCGCTCGCAGTGGATCCACGTCACCGATGTGCTGCCCACCTTGCTCGACCTGACTGGCGGCAGCTACCCCACAGTGTGCAACGGTTACCGCACCCGCTCCATGGACGGCAAGAGTTTCGCCGCATCGCTGCGCCAGGCCGATGCTCCGGTGCAGCGCCAGCGCCAGTACTACGAACTGCAGGGCAACCGCGGCTACATCAGCGGCGACTGGAAAATCGTTTCGCTGCAGCCGCCGCTGCAAGCGCTCAATCTGGACAACTGGATGCTCTTTCACATCGCCAGCGACCCGACCGAGGTGCAAGACCTGGCCTCCAGCCAACCCGAAGTGCTGCAGCGCCTGATTGCCGAGTTCGAGGCCGAAGCCACAGCGAACTACGTCTACCCCATCGACAACCGTGACGACCGGCGCGCCATCACCCTGCCGCCGCACGAGCTGGCACAGGCCCTGGTGCCGCGCGACTTCTATCGCGAGAGCGAAGCCATCCCCGGCGTGACGGTGTCACCCATGATCGCCGACCGGGATTTCGTGTTGCGCGCGCAGTTTGACTGGCGCACCGGCGACGAAGGCGTGATCGTGGCGCTGGGCGACCACTTCAGCGGCATGGTGGCTTTCGTGATGGACGGTGCGCTGCACTTCACCTACCAGCTCTGGTACCGCCCCATCGAGCTGGCCCCGATTGCGCTGACCGCAGGTACACAAGACTTCGTGTTGAGTTACAAGGCGCTGGGCGACCGCAAGGGCCAGGGCCACTTCAGCTTGAACGGATTGGTAGTCGTAGCTGCTGCCGACCTCTCGCCCACCCTGGTGCGCTTGCCCTCGGGCGGCCTGAGCGTGGGCGTCAACAAACGCCGCGCCATCAGCGAACGCTACGCCGACCGCGGCGCGTTTCGCTACAGCGGGCGCATCGACCGGGTCCGGCTTGAGCCTGGTTCCCAGCCGGCCGACTCGCCGATGGTGCTGGACGAGGTAGCGGTCCAAGCCCGCCTGCGGGCCGCAGCGGCACAGGCCTGACAAGCACCCCCACAGCGCTTAGCGCTGCGGCGCCATGAAAAACCGATGTGGCAGGGCGCCGCTCAAGGCCCGAGCATGCTGCGGGCCATACTGAGCAACCCCACCGCGCAGGTCAGTGCCACGCTCACGCGGCGCGCCGCGTGGCCGCCGTAGCGGGCGAACAGCCGGTTGCCAAGCGTGTCGCCCAACAACACCACCGGCAAGGCTAGGGCAAAGAGCAGCAGCACGTGCTGGGTGATGCGCCCGCCAAGCAGGTAGGCGCCGGCCGCAAGCAGACACACCGACAGCAGCCCCAGCGCCAGGGTCGCGCGGGCCTGGCCCATGTCGGTCGCGGTCAGCACAAAAAGCAGCACCACCGGCGGCCCGGCAATGCCCACGGCGCCCCCCAGCACGCCTGAGGCCAAGCCTGCCAGCGCCAGCGCCGGTAGCGTCAAGGCGCGAGGGCGGGGCGGGATCAGCAGCATGGCTGCCGACAGCGCCAGCACCAGCAAACCCATGCCTAGGCGCAGGCCCGCGTCACTCACCATGGTGTGAAGCCAGTAGCCCGCCGGGGTGCCCACCAGCCCCGAGAAAAGCAAGGGCAGAAAAATCCGACGCGAAATCTGGCCGCGCATGGCAGGCACGTTCTTTAAGGTGGCGGCCAGCGCCAGCAGGATATTGAGCACCACCGCCTGGTCGGGCGGGAATACCAGACTCAGCAAGGGGACCGCGATGATCGAAAACGCCCACCCGGTCATGGCCCGCACGACGGAAGCCAGCAGCAAGGAAGAACCCAGCCACAGCAGGGCTACAACCCCGATGTCACCCATGGGCCAACCCCATGCCCGCCCCACATTCATTGAGACGGGCTAGATAACCGCTGGGCCACATGGGGGCGTCAGTTCAGTTCGAGCTTCAGGGCTAGGCGTTGGCAGCTGGGTTGGGGTTTCACAGACTCTCCTTTTTTTATAGATGTGACTGGAGCGCTGGATTCACTTTAGGCCGTAGCGCCGTGCGTCCAGCGTCCGGGCCACGCGGGCGGGCGAGCACATGGGCAACTTGGTGTAGTTCGCAAAAAGCAGGCAGCCTGCGGCGAGCGCGTAAATGTGGGGTTTGGCGATTTCACTGCCGTAGCAGCCCAGGTCCGAAAAACCCAGGTCGTCGAGGTAGATGACGACCACGTTGGGCTTGCCGTGCACGCGCTGGCCCTTGGTCTGGGGCCACCAGGGCGTCGAGTCCTTGAGGAGTTGCCCCATGTGCCCCTGAAAATGGGCGCTGGGATCGCCGTTGCGGCTGCTGTCTGGATTCGGCATCGCTTGCGTTCCTGCAAAAGTAAGGTCTTCCACCAACAGCGCCTAGCCGTTCAAGATGAAATCGGCCGCGCGTTCGCCGATGGCGATGCAAATGGCGTTGGTGTTGGTGGACGCGATGCTGGGCATGACCGAGCCGTCGGCCACCCGCAGGCCGCGGATGCCGTGCACGCGCAGTTGCGGGTCCACGACTGACTGCGCCGCGTCCGTGCCGATGCGGCAGGTGCCTACCGGATGGTAGGCCGTGGCGCCGGTGGCGCGCAAGTAATCCACCAGCGCCTCGTCGCTCGCCCTTTCGGGGCCCGGGCGCACCTCGCGCCGGATCAGCTTCGACAGTGGCCCGGTCTCGGCGGTCTTGCGCGACAGCTTGAGCGCCTGCAGGCAAGCGCTCAGGTCGTCGGGATGGGTGAAGTGGTTGGATACCATCACCGGGTTGGCGGCGGGGTCGCGGCTGCCGATGTGCGAGTGTCCCCGCGAACGCGGACGAATCTGGAACGAGGCAATGGTGACGCCGTCAAAGGTATCGAGTTCGATCTTGCCGGCGCCGCGATTGCCCGGGCTGCTGACTTGCTGGATCTGGATCTTGAGGTCGGCGTCGGTGCTGCCAGGCTGCATGGCGGCAAAGGCCTGCGCCGTGATGGTGACCGACGACAGCGGACCATCGCGCCGCGTCAACCAGCGCAAACCGAGCCGGGCCTGCCCCAACGGGCTGCTGATGGCGCGGTTCCAGCTCACCTCGGGCGTGGCCTCATACATGACCGGGCTGTAAACGTGTTCGCTCAGGTTCTCGCCCACCATGGGCAGTTCGTGCAGCAGCGGTACACCGGCTTGCGCGAGCACCTCCCGCCGCCCCACGCCCGAGAGCTCCAGCAGCTGGGGCGAATTGAACGCACCGCCGCACAGGATGACTTCACGCCGCGCGTACAGCGTGACATCCGCTCCGTCAATCTTGGCCTGCACGCCGGTGGCACGGGCGCCTTCGATCAGCACACGCCCGACCAGCACGCCGGTCTTTATGGTCAGGTTGGGCCGCCCCACCGCATCGTCGAGGTAGGCCATGCGGGTGTTGCAGCGCACGCCGTTGCGGGTGTTGAACTGCAGGTAGCTACCGCCGTAACCGTGTTCGTTGTAGTCCTTCACACGGGGCACCACACCGGCCTGTTCCAGGGAGTCCAGGAAAGCGTCGGGCAAGGCGTCCACCGGCTTGAACTCGGTGACCGTGACCGGGCCACTGCTGCCCCGGCGGCTCGGGTCGCCACCGGCGAAGCTTTCAATCTTCTTGAACCACGGCAGCAGGTCGGCGTGAGACCAACCAGGGCAGCCGTTTTGCGCCCATTTGTCGTATTCGTGCGGCGTGCCGTGCACCCAAATCATGCCGTTGACTGTGCTGGAGCCGCCCACCACCCAGCCACGCGGCCAGTAGATCTTGCGGTCCTTCATCTGCGGATCGGGTTCGGTAAAGAAGTCTCGGATGAGCTTGCCCTGCTGCAGCACCTTCACCACCCCCGCAGGGATGCGCGTCCACATATTAGTGTCGGGGGGGCCCGCTTCGAGCAGCAGAACGCTGTGCTTGCCGCTCTCGCTTAGGCGCGCCGCCAGCGGTGCGCCTGCCGAGCCTGCTCCCACCACGATGAAGTCATAGGTGTCGGTGCCCATGCTCATGCTGCGTCCTGGGCCAGCCAGTCCTGCAAAGCCAGCGCCTCGTCACCCATGCGGGTGTACTGGTTGGCTGGCAGCTCCCAGGGCTCGAACCCGTCCTTGGTTTGCTTGGGCACAGGCTCGACCATCAGCTCGAAGAACACCGGGCCTTCCATGGCCAGCAGCTGGGGGAAGCGCGTGGCCCAGGCTGCGCCATCCGCAATGCGCTCGGCGTGTGCATAGCCACATTTGCGCGCCACTTCCGCAAACTGGAAATCGGAGGTCGGGGTCACCATGTTGTCGAGCCCGGTGAACTGTGTTCCGTTGTGCACCACACAGTGCAGCAGGTTTTTCGGCGCCTGCTGGGCCACGGTGGCCAGGCCGCCGAGCTCCATCAGCAAGCTGGCGTCGCCGTCCATCACAATCACTTTCTTGTCTGGTCGCGCCAAAGCCAAGCCCAGCGCTAGGCCAGCGGCGCCACCCATGAGCGGCACCGAGTTAATGCGCCCAGCAAACGAGCCCTTGGCAGCCTCGGCGTGCGCGGGCTTGAGCACCGTCTTGATTTTGGCCACCCCCAGGCCCAGCACCAGCCCGACCTTGCCATTTACCAGGGGCACACCGCTGGCGTTGCCATCGGCCCCTTCGATGCGGTCAAAAATGAACATGGCGCCCATGGTGGCGACGACAATGCCGTCCCCCTTGCCCTTGGCGACCACACCCACCGCTTGCACAAAATTCATCATCGTCTGGCTCCTTCTTGTATCAACGCCATGCCATGGGCGCGCCCACGAGCAAGACCACTGCGGTGCGCTGCTGTTGCGCCTGTTCATAGGCCTGGTCCATCTTTTGCAAGTCTGCCTCGCTGTCCAGGATGTGAAAAGGCACGCCGATGGACGCCAGAAAGGGCTCGGCAATGCGCACCATGGTGCGTCCGGACTCAGCCGTCGGGTGGCCAATGTTGCTGAATTCGCGCCCGAACTGGCCCACCAAAAACACCATGGGTATGTGCGCATCAAGGCACACCGCGCGCAAGGTGTTAAAGCAGTTGTAGAGGCCCTGGTTCTGCATCATCACCAGCGGCCGCTTGCCGCCGATAGTCAGGCCCGCAGCGACGGTGACGACCTGGTTCTCGTTGCAGGCATTGATCACGCGGATGCCCTCAACCCCTTTGTTGAGCCGGTCGTGCAACGAGAGCTGCACCCAGTCCGGCACGGTCACCACATGGTCAACTTGGTTTCGCCGCAGCGCGGCTACGGCGGCAGTGGCACTGATAGTGTGGTCGCTTGGGCCCATCGGGTCTCCTTGGGTAGGCTGCATGGCTATGATCAAACAAGTCGGCCAGTCTAGGAACCCAACTCTTTCAAATCTGTCAAATCAATGACAAAAATTAACCCCTCGAATCCCAAGGAAGTCGCGCGCGCGACCCTGGTGGAAACCCTTGGTTTCAGTGATTGCCTGCCCCAAACGCTCGACAGCCTGGTGGCCGCTGGCAGCATGCTCAGGCTGGGCAAAGGTGAAGCCCTGATCCTGCGCGGCCAGCCTTTTGACGCCTTGTGTCTTGTGGTGCAAGGCTCGCTGGAGACGCGTATCCTGAATTCCGATGGGCACCGCCACCTCATCAGCTTCATGCAGCCCGGCGATGTGGTGGGCATCATCAGCATGCTCGATGGCCTGGGCCACATCAACGACCTGATTGCCCGCAGCGCCAACACCCTCGTCCTTCGCATCCCCGGGCCTGCCGTGCGCGAGCTGCGCCAAGGCGATCCTGGCCTGGGCCGGGCCTTCGAGCTGCAGCTAGCCACTCGCAGCCGCCTGCTGCACGAACGACTGGCGGCCGACTCCGGCATGCCGATCGAAGCCCGCGTAGCCCGCCTGCTGATTGCGCTCTCCAGCCTGTATGGTGAACAACGCCCGGGCGGGCTGGTGTTTAAGATCAAAATCTCGCAGGAAGACCTGGGCGACTGGTTGGGCGTGAGTCGGCAAAGCATCAACGTGGTGTTGCAGGCCCTGACCGCAAAGGAGCTGCTGCGAGTCAGCTACTCGACGCTCACGATCGCCAATCTTGACGGGCTGCGCAAATCGGCGTTGATTTAAAACTTATCCGTGAATAAGTGCAAGACCCTCCCCCCATAGTTTTTGCGCCGGCGTGTTGGCGCTCTTGTCGTCTAAGGCACTGACGCTACGCCTAATGTAAACGCCCGCTTTTGGGCGCTGAATTTGAGTGGTGTTACACCCGCTTTGAATCGAACCCCGCCTAATGCTTGGAGAACGGCTATTGCCGCTCATAGCCTTTATCGGCCGAAGCTGTCAGAGTCAGCGTCGCAGTAGGTGCTTGTCCTCCGTGCTGAGAAGTCCACAATGTTCGTGACTCTGGATGACTTATTTGCCGTCGGTCTGCGCCTGAAGAGTGTTGCAATTACGTTACAAGTAAAAATCCCTTAACCTTGTGAATCGCACTGATAGTTAGAGGACGCTTGCACAACGTGAAAACCGGGGAACAAACCGGGGAACACTTGAAGATTGGAAGAAAGTAAATCCTTTAAATTCAATGTCTTAAGTCGATCATTCAATTGACGCCAGCACCATAACCCCTAGAAATCCAACCCTCACGGGTTGGATTTTTTTTGAGCGCGTGGTCCTGCTCCTGTTATTTCGGAACTGCACTCCAGACAAAACACGCATCCGTGTACTTGTCACTTCCACGCACTGAGTCGCCGGTATTTCCGCTGCGACTTAACCCGCAATCGCGATCACCACCGCGGATTCGTCTACGGTGGCGATGACTGGTCGATGGGGTTGGATTGTCTGGGGCCCGGAGTTGAAGCCGACAAAGTGGACATTGGGCGCTAGTCGCAGGGCGATTTCATCGCCAGGGGCGCTCGCTGCGGTTCCCACGATTTCTCCATGAAGTTGGTTTACGGTGTCTGGCAGCGGCGGTTCCGAGCCAACGCGGACGGCCGTGGCCTTGCACAGCGCCAGAGCGGACATGCCCGCCGCCAGGCCCAAAAGCTCCGCACTTTCTCGGGTAATTTTTGAGATCAGGGTCGCGCCATGGGGCAATTCGAGCCTTACACGGGTGGTGTTGGACGTGTGGACAAGTTCTTGGATCGTGCATTGCAGTTGGTTGCGCATGCTGGTGCGAAGACCCAAGCCCACCAGACCGGACAAATTCAGGGCGTTGCCGTCGCGCTGGTCCAGTTTGAGTAGCACCCCGGTGCGAGCCTGCTCAAGCAGCACAGCCGCTTCCAGCAGCTGGGTACCCGCTGGCGTCAGGCGGGCACCGCCACCGCCGCTGCCGCCCACTGCTTTTTCAACCAAGGGCGCGCCGGCGAGGTTGCTCAGCGTTTCCAAGGCCTGCCACGCGGCCTTGTAGCTGACGTTGGCACTGCGCGCGGCTTCTGAAATGGAGCCCGATTCGCCAATGCGCCTCAAAATATCGAGTCGCTTGTCACTCGCTTCGTGGCCCAACGCCTGGGAGTATTGCAATGAATGGTGTGTCATGGTGGTGCAGCTAAGGGAAAACGCTATTCTGTAAATGAATAGCGCGGCTACACTCGCTATTCTAATTTTGAACAGCGAGTGTTTCGATGGATAAATTGCTGGCCGTGATCGTCGCTTGCTGCAGCCTGTGTTTGTCAGCGCGCGCCGCCGAAGTCAGCGTGGCGGTAGCCGCAAACTTCTCAGCCCCGATGAAAGTGATCGCGCCGACCTTTGAGCGTGAGACAGGGCACAAGTTGCTTCTGTCCTTTGGTTCGACCGGGAATTTTTACGCACAAATCAAGAATGGAGCGCCCTACCAGGTCTTGCTGGCCGCGGATGACGAAACGCCCATCCAACTGGAGTCCGAGGCGCTAGGGGTGAGGGGCAGCCGTTTTACCTATGCCGTCGGTACGCTGGTCCTTTGGAGCAAACGGGCGGATCGGGTCGACGCCAAAGGAGAGGTCTTGCGAAACGGCAGCTTTCAGCGCCTTGCGATCGCCAATCCCAAATTGGCACCGTATGGCGCGGCCGCCGTTCAGACGATGACCCAGCTGGGATTGTTAAAAGAACTCCAACCCAAATGGGTGCAGGGCGAGAACATCGCGCAAACCTACCAGTTCATTGCCACTGAAAATGCGGAACTCGGATTTGTGGCCTTATCCCAAGTAATGGCCGAGGGCAAAATCTCGCAGGGCTCCGCTTGGGTGGTGCCCGCGAGCTTGCACAGCCCCATTCGCCAAGACGCCATCGTGCTTGCCAGGGGAGATAACCAGCCTGCGGTGCTTGCATTGATGCGCTACTTGCGCAGCGACCGGACCCAGGCGCTGATCCGTTCTTTTGGGTACGCCGTATGACCGCTGAGGCCCTGGACGCGATCGGTTTGACGCTGCTGCTGGCCGCGTCGACCACCGTGCTGTTGCTGCTGTTGGCGACGCCGCTGGCTTGGTGGTTGTCCCAAACCACGTCGCGTTGGCGCGCGCCCATTGGGGCTTTGGCAACCCTGCCTTTGGTACTGCCCCCGTCGGTTTTGGGTTTTTATCTTTTGGTGGCGATGGGACCACAAGGACCGCTCGGGCAGTTGACCCAGGCCTTGGGTTGGGGCGTCTTGTCGTTTACCTTTGCCGGCTTGCTGGTCGGTTCGGTGATTTTTTCCTTGCCATTTGCGGTGCAGCCGATTCAGCATGCGTTCGAGTCCTTGGGTCAGCGGCCCATGGAGGTGGCCTATACGCTGCGCGCCAGCCCGATAGATGCGTTTTTTTCGGTCGCGCTGCCATTGGCGCGCCCTGGGCTGATCACGGCGGCCATTTTGAGTTTCGCGCACACGGTGGGCGAGTTTGGTGTCGTGTTGATGATTGGCGGCAATATTCCCGGCAAGACCCGCGTGGTGTCGACCCAGATTTATGGGCACGTGGAAGCCATGGAGTACAGCCAGGCGCATTGGCTGGCCGGCGGTATGCTGGTTTTCTCGTTTGTCGTCTTGTTGGCTTTGTCGTGGGCGCGCAAACGTACGGCGCTGGGGCTGCCATGAACGCGACTAACGGTTTGCACATTCGCCTGACCTTGGCCCGGCCTGACTTTGAACTCCAGGTCGATCTGGCGCTGCCGTCCACGGGCATCAGCGTCTTGTTCGGTCCTTCCGGATCGGGCAAGACCAGCCTTTTGCGCTGTGTGGCCGGACTCGAGCGTCCCACAGTTGGACGGGTCAGTGTGGGGGGCGAGCTTTGGCAAGACGATGCCACCGGCGTTTTTCGCCCGCCCTGGACGCGGGACTTGGGCTATGTCTTCCAGGAAGCGAGCCTTTTTGCCCACTTGGATGTTCAAGGCAATGTGGAATTTGGCCTGCAGAGGGCGCGGCGGACGGGTTCTGCTGCCGCGCTGGCCCGAGCCATCGACTTGCTTGGCATCGGGCCCCTGATGCACCGCAGTCCGACCCACCTTTCAGGCGGCGAGCGCCAGCGGGTCGCCATTGCCCGCGCATTGGCGACCCAGCCGCGGCTGCTGCTGCTTGACGAGCCCTTGGCTGCGCTGGACCCGGCGCGCCGACAGGAAATTCTTCCGTGGCTGGAAAAGATGCGCGACGAGCTGCATATCCCCATGCTCTACGTCACCCATTCGGCCGAGGAGTTGGCAAGACTGGCCGACTTTGTGGTGTCGTTGGATGCCGGGAAAGTCAAAGTCGCTGGGCCAACGCATCTGGTCTTGTCGCAGACCGACTCGCGGATCATTGTGGGTGACGAAGCCGGTGTGGTGTTGAAGGCGACCGTGGCGGAGCGCGACCTGCCTTGGCATCTGGCCAAGGTCGCGTTTGCTGGCGGTGTGCTCTGGGTGCGCGATACGGGCATGGCCTTGGGGCAGTCAGTTCGGCTGCGCATTTTGGCCCGTGACGTGAGCCTGTCGGTGCAGGCGGCCCAGGACAGCAGTATCCAGAACCACATCGCCGGCCAAATCGAATCCATCGCAGACGATGCGCACCCTTCGCAAGCGCTGGTCCGTGTCCGGTGTGGCGACTCCTGTGTAGTGTCCCGGGTGACACGGCGCGCCCTAAGTGCCTTGAACCTCAGCCAAGGTACTCAGGTGTGGGTGCAGGTGAAGTCGGTGGCCGTCATGTCGTAATGGGCCGATCTGACCGCGGCGGCGTTCAGTAATGGGGCGGTGTTATGACCCAAAGTACTTTGGTCGGGGAGTCTGTGGCGTTGGCGCAGCGGTGAACCTCGGTGCTCTTGAAGGCAAAACTGTCGCCTTCATGCAGCTGGAAATGGCGCCCGGACACCCATAAGTCGAGTGTTCCCGCCAAGACGAGCCCGGCCTCGGCGCCATCGTGGGAATAGTCTTCGCTGTCGGCATGCGGTCCGATGGTGCTGATCAGCAGTTCCAGCGGTCCGCTCAGGTTGGGTGACAAAAGCTCTTCTTGAATGCCCAAGCCGGTAAAGGACATGCGGCGCCGGTTGCCGCTGCGCACCACCACGTCCCGTTCAGTGGCGTCGCCCTCAGTGTTTTGCTGGAAGAACCAGTTCATGTGCACGCCCAAGGCATCACTGATGCGCTTGAGCACGCCAATCGGCAAGCGCGAGTGGTTGCGTTCAAGCTGGCTCAGGTAGCCCACCGAAATGCCCGACTTTTCCGCCACCTCGCGCAAGGTCAGATTTTTTACCAGACGCAGCTCGCGCAATTGCTCGCCGATGGCCTGGCCCGGGTCGTGGTCCTGGGCGGCGTCAGGCAAGTCTTCAGAGCCGAACAGGCGGGCGGCTTGCAGCGCCATTCAGAGGCCTTTCACACGCACACTTTGGGGGTCGTAAAAGCCCGCCAGCGAGGCCGTAGCCGGAACTTTGACGCCGGCGACCTCAATTTCATAGGTAGCGGCGATCAAATCGGCATCGGAGCCCGCAAACGCTCCCAATTCCACGTATCCCATGCCCAAGGACTTGCCCAGCGCGTGACCAAACATGCCCGAGGAGATACGCCCGACAATTTCACCGTTGCGCCAAATCGGCTCGTTGTGGTAGAGCAGGGCACTGGCATCGTGCAGCGCAAATTGCAGTAATTTGCGGGTGACGCCGGCCTCTTTTTGTTTCAGGAGCGCTTCTCGGCCCAAAAAACCTTCGGGTTTTTTCCAGGACACGGCAAAGCCCAAACCGGCTTGCAGTGGCGTGTCTTCGTCGCTGATGTCGTGACCCCAGTGGCGGTAGCCTTTTTCCATCCGCAGTGAGTTGAGGGCGTGGTAACCCGCCAGGCGCAGGCCGAGCGGCTCGCCTTCGCGCATCAGGGCGTCAAACACGCCCGGCGCGCATTCGACCGGCACATAGAGTTCCCAACCGAGTTCGCCCACGTAGGTGATGCGGCTTGCGCGCACGCGGGCGTAGCCCAGGTCAATCACCTGCGAGGTGCCAAAGGGAAAGGCCTCGTTCGAGAAATCGGCGTCGCTCAAGCGCTGCAGCAGTTCACGCGAGCGCGGACCCATCAGACCCAGCACGGCCATGCTGGCACCCAAATCGGTGGCCATGGCACGCGCATCTGCCGGAATCTGGCGCTGCAGCCAGGCAAAGTCGCGGGTCTGCGTGGCCGCTGCCGTAACGACGAGGAAGCGATCGGTGGCCTCGCGGGTCACCGTCAGGTCGGCTTCAATGCCGCCGCGTTCGTTGAGCCATTGGGTATAGACCACCTTGCCCACGGGGACTGCCATGTTGTTGGCGCAAATATGGTTGAGGACCTTTTCTGCGTCTGGCCCTTGCACCACAAATTTTGCAAACGAGGACTGGTCAAAAAGGCCCACGGCGTTGCGCACGGCATTGTGCTCGGCCGCAGAGTAGTCGAACCAGTTTTGGCGGCCATAGCTGTATTCGTACTCTGGCTTGACGCCTGGGGGGGCGTACCAGTTGGGCCGCTCCCAGCCGGCAACCTCGCCAAAGCAGGCGCCATGCGCCGCCAAGCGGTCGTGCAAGATCGAGCGGCGCACACCGCGTGCCGTCTCGGGCTGGCGGAACGGCCAGTGCATGGCGTACAGCAGACCCAGGGTTTCAACCGTGCGGTCGCGCAGGTAGCTGCGGTTGCGCTGGAATGGCATGGCGCGGCGGATGTCCACGTCCCACAGGTCCATCGGGGGGTGGCCGTCGAGCATCCAGTCAGCCAGCACCTTGCCTGCGCCACCAGCGGATTGGATGCCGATCGAGTTGAACCCTGCGGCCACAAACAGGTTGCGCACCTCGGGGGTTTCGCCCAGCAGGTAACGGTCGTCCGGGGTAAAGCTCTCTGGGCCGTTAAAAAACAGGTTGATGCCGGTTTTTTCGAGCGCCGGCGTACGGTGCATCGCGGCGGTGAGAAGCGGCTCGATGTGCTCCAGGTCGTCGGGCAAAGAGTCAAAACAAAAGCTTTGCGGAATGCCTTTCATGCCCCAAGGTTTGGCCACCGGTTCGAACCAACCGACCAACAGTTTGCCGGCATCTTCCTTGAAGTAAGCGCAACCGTCGGGGTCGCGCAGCACCGGCATGTTCGAGTGCAGGCCTTCCATAGGCTCGGTGACGATATAAAAATGTTCGGCCGCATGCAGGGGCACCGTCGTCCCGGCCTTGGCGCCCAGTTCATGGGCCCACATGCCAGCGCAGTTGACCACCATGTCTGCCCGGATCTCGCCAAACTCGGTCCGCACGCCCACCGCTTTGCCGTTTTCAATCAAGATTTCCTGGGCTGCGCAATTTTCAAAAATACGCGCGCCGCGGCTCTTGGCGCCTTTGGCCAGGGCTTGGGTGGTGTCAATCGGGTTGGTACGGCCGTCTTTGGGCAGGTAGACGCCGCCGACCAAGTCGTCGATGCGCACGCCGGGCCACAAGCTGGAAATTTCTGGTGGGGTCAGGGTTTGCACTTCCAAGCCAAAGCACTTGGCCATGGACGCGCCACGCTTGAGCTCTTCAAAGCGCGCCTGGTTGGTGGCGACCGCTATGGAGCCGGTCTGGCGAAAGCCCGTGGCTTGCCCGGTTTCCTGCTCCAGCGATGCGTACAAATTGGTGGTGTACTGCGCCAGTCGGGTGAGGTTGTAGGTAGCGCGGAGCTGTCCGACAAGTCCGGCTGCGTGCCAGGTGGTGCCGCAGGTGAGTTGCTTGCGCTCCAGCAAAACCACGTCGGTGCAGCCCCTCAGCGTGAGGTGGTAGGCCAGACTGCAGCCGACGATACCGCCGCCCACAATGACGACGCTTGCCCGGTTCGGTAGATCCATGCGGCCTCCAAAAGTAAAAAAAGTGTCGAAAATTATTCTAGTGTAAAAATATCGGCCAGAATTTTAAAAGTGTGCTTACAATCCGCAAAAAATTGAGATCCGGGGCATTAGAACCCTGGACGCGGTATTTGCGCAATAGGTGGCCAGAGGCCGCAAACGCTTGCGGTCTGGCTGAGACAACCGTTTATCGGAGACAAATATGGCAGAACATGCTCGGGTGGTGGTCATTGGCGGCGGTGTGGTCGGATGCAGCTGCCTCTACCACTTGGCCGCTCTGGGTATCAAAGACGCGTTGCTTCTGGAGCGCGATGAGCTGACGTCCGGCTCTACCTGGCACGCGGCGGGCAACTTGCCGACGTTCAGCACCAGCTGGAGCATTCTCAAACTGCAAAAATATTCGGCAGCGCTTTACCGCAAGCTCGCTGCCAATGCCGAGAACCCGATCAATTACCACTTGACCGGCTCGGTGCGCCTGGCCCATGGCCGCAGCCGCATGGACGAGTTTCACCATGTCAAAAGCATGGCCAAGGCCAATGGCTTGGATTACGAAATCCTGTCGCCCTCGGACCTGAAAGACCGCTACCCCCTGATCGAAACCCACGACCTGCAAGGCGCACTGTGGGACCCGCTGGACGGCGATATTGATCCCTCACAGCTCACCCAGGCACTGGCGCGCGAGGCGCGCCTGCTGGGCGCCACCATCCGTCGCCACACCCGCGTGACCGCGCTGGCACAAAAACCCAACGGTGAATGGCTGGTGACCACCGACAAAGGCGAGATCACCGCCGAGATCGTCGTTAACGCGGCCGGCTATCGCGCCGGTGAGGTGATGGCCATGGTGGGCCGGCATTTGCCCATTGCCATCATGTCGCACCAGTACCTGGTGACCGAAGACGTGCCTGAGCTGGCGCCACTGACGGCGCAGAACGGACGCCTGCCGCTGCTGCGCGACCCGGACACGTCCTACTATTTGCGCCAAGAGCGCGAGGGTTTCATTCTGGGGCCGTATGAGTGGAAGGCCACCCCGATGTGGCTGGACGGCATGCCCGATGACTTTGCCAACCAGCTCTGGAACGACGACTTTGAGCGCCTTGAAAAATACATCGAAGACGCCATGGCCCGCGTACCTGCGCTGGCGCGTGCGGGCATCAAACGTGGCGTGAACGGCCCGATTCCTTATTCGCCGGACGGCAATCCGTATATCGGTCCCGAGCCGGGCTTGCGCAACTTCTTTCACTGCAACACCTTCAGCTTTGGTATTACCCAGGGCGGTGGCGCCGGTAAGGCGCTGGCCGAATGGGTGGTGCATGGCCAGACCGAGTGGGACTTGTGGTCGCTGGACCGGCGCCGCTATGGCGACTACGCCACCACCGAATACACCGTGGCCAAAGCGATTGAGGTCTACCAAAACGAATATGCATCGTCTTTTCCCTACGAAGAGCGTGCCGCCGGGCGGCCCCTGCGCACTTCGCCGCTGTACGACACGCTCAAAGCCAAAGGCGCACGTTTTGGCGCTCGGGGCGGCTGGGAGCGCGCCGTGTATCTGGACCTGAAGGGCGACGTGCCGCCCGACACGCATTCATTTCGCCGCGAAAACGTGTGGCATGGCGCGGTGGCTGAAGAGGTGAGGGCGGTGCGCGAGCGTGTGGGCATTTTGGATTTGCCTGGATTTACCAAATACGAACTCAAAGGCCCGGGCGCTTCGCAGCATCTGGACTATTTGTCGTGCTCCAAATTGCCGAGTCAAGGTCGGGTGTCACTGGCCTATGCGCTCACCCCCACCGGCAAGTTGTGGAGCGAATTCACCATCACCCGATTGGGTCCTGACCACTTCTACATCATCAGCGCTGCGATTGCGGCCACGCACGACATGGACTTGTTGCGTCAGGGCCTGTTGTCGGACAGCCCGATCACGGTCACTGATGTGACGGCAGACTTTGGCACGCTCATTGTGGCCGGACCGCGCGCGCGCGATGTGTTGGGTCAGGTCACCCAAGCCGATTTGTCCAACGCCGCCTTCCCATGGCTGACGGCGCAGTACATAGAAACCGTCGCGGGTCGCTGCTTGGCCATGCGCGTCAACTACGTGGGTGAATTGGGTTGGGAGTTGCACGCGCCTGTGGCGCAGCTGCCCACCCTGTACGCCGCGCTCTGGGCCGCTGGGTCAGCCCACGACATCCGCGACTTTGGCCTTTACGCCATGGACAGCTTGCGGGTAGACAAGTGCTACCGCGGCTGGAAGAGTGATCTGGAAAGCGGTTACACGCCGCTCGAAGCGTCGCTGGACCGCTTTGTGGATGTCAACAAGGCAGACTATGTGGGCAAAGCCGCCTTGGTGGCAGAACATGCGCGTGGTGCCGCGCAACGCTTCGTCCCCTTGATTTTTGATGAGGACACCGATGCCGAGGCGCCTTACTGCGCTCAGGTTTTTGATGGCGACACCAACGTCGGCCTGACCACTTCGGGTGTTTGGAGCCATACGCTCAAGAAGAGCGTGGCCCTGGCGTATGTGAGCGCAGCCAAAGCGATGCCTGGAACCAAATTGCAGGTCAATGTGCTGGGCCAGTTGCGCAGTGCGACGGTGCACGCCGAGCCGCTGTACGACCCTAAAAATGAAAAGCTGCGCGCCTGAGCCACGCAAGCCTGTTGTATTTACTGATGTTTTGACCCCCTGACTTTTCAACCGGCCACGGCCAGAGGTATTCCATGAGTGCAAGCCCTGAAAAATCCAATCCCCGTGGCGGCGCCCGCGAGGCACGCCGTGCGGCGCGCTCCGCGCCACTGCCGGACAGCCTGCGCCCGGTGCGCCCCGGCATGAACGGTGGTGCCTACAAACCGCTAAGTGATGCAGACGTCCTGAAGATCCACAACGCCGCGCTCGATGCGCTTGAACACATTGGTTTGGCCGATGCGCCCGAGAGTGGCATTGAACTCATGACCAAAGCGGGAGCCAAGCTCACGGATACCGGCCGCCTGCTGTTTCCACGCGCGTTGATCGAAGACACCATCGCCAACGCCGCACGCCACTTTGTGCTGCATGGTCAGGACCCCAAACACGACATGGAACCCTGGGGTAACAAGGTGTATTTCGGCACCGCCGGTGCGGCCGTGAGCATGGTGGACGCCTTTACCGGCGAATACCGCGACTCCACGACCCAAGACCTGTACAACATCGCCCGCACGGTGGATACGCTGGAGCACATCCACTTTTTCCAGCGCTCGGTGGTTTGCCGGGACCTGGATTTGCCCCGCGAGATGGACTTCAACACCACCTACGCCAGTGTGAGCGGAACCACCAAGCACGTGGGTTCGAGCTGGGTCTCGCCCGAGCATCTGGAAGAAACGTTGAAGATGCTGCACATCATCGCCGGGGGCGAGGACAAGTGGCGTGCACGGCCGTTTGTGAGCCAGTCCAACTGCTTTGTGGTGCCGCCCATGAAGTTTGCCTATGACGCCTGCAAATGCCTGGAAGTGGCAGTGCGTGGCGGTATGCCGGTGCTGCTGTTGTCTGCCGGGCAGGCCGGTGCCACGGCGCCGGCGTCGTTGGCCACCGCGCTGGTGCAAGAGACCGCCGAATGCCTGGCGGGGCTGGTCTATGTGAATGCCATCAAGCCCAAGGCGCCGGCCATGTTTGGTACCTGGTGCTTTGTGTCCGACCTGCGCACGGGTGCGATGTCGGGCGGGAGCCCTGAGCAAGCGTTGTTGTCGGCCGCCAGCGCGCAAATGTCGCGCTTTTATGACCTCACCGGCGCCACCGCCTCGGGTATGTGCGACGCCAAGATGCCCGATGCACAAGCCGGTTTTGAGAAAGCCTACAACCACGCGCTGGTCGGCAATGCCGGTGCCAACCTGATTTACGAGTCAGCCGGCATGCTCGCCAGCCTTTTGGGGTTTTCGCTGGAAAGCCTGCTCATTGACAACGACATCATCGGTGCCGTGCAGCGCACGATTCGCGGCATTGAAGTCAATGACGAGACCTTGTCGCTGGACACCATTCGCGACGTCTGTCTGACAGGCCCGGGCCACTACCTGGGCGCGCCACAAACGCTGAACCTGATGCAGCGCGATTATCTGTACCCCCAAATCGCCAACCGCGCCAGCCCGAACCAGTGGGTTGAACAGGGGCGCCCCAGCATTGTGGAGACGGCCTCCAAAAAGCTGCAGGTGATTTTGGATAGCCACTTTCCATCGCACATCTCGCCCGAGATGGACGCCCGCATCCGCGCCGAGTTTCCGGTGCGGCTGGCGCGCGCGGCCATGCAACCACGCGTTTGACGGGCGCAAGCCCGGTTGCGCCGGGCGGCTTTCTACAATGGGACGATGTCCCTTTCTACCCCGTACGGTTTGACGCCGCCCGCCCTGCCTGAACCGGCGCATTTTTCGTCAGGCGACGACCTGCCCATGCTGGCTGCGCTCAACCCCGAACAGCGCGCGGCGGTCACACTTCCGCCTGAGCACGCGTTGATTCTGGCGGGCGCCGGTTCGGGCAAAACCCGGGTGCTGACCACCCGCATCGCCTGGCTGCTGCAGCATGGCTATGTGTCCCAAGGCGGCATATTGGCGGTCACTTTTACCAACAAGGCGGCCAAAGAAATGGTGACCCGCTTGTCCGCCATGCTGCCGGTGAACGCCCGGGGTATGTGGATTGGTACCTTCCATGGCCTGTGCAACCGTTTTTTGCGCGCCCACTTCAAGACGGCCAACCTGCCGCAGGCCTTTCAGATCCTGGACACACAAGACCAACTCAGCGCGGTGAAGCGCCTCTGCAAGCAAATCGGTGCCGACGAAGAGCGCTTTCCGCCCAAGCAACTGGTCTGGTTTATCGCCAGTTGCAAGGAAGACGGCCTGCGTCCGGCAGCGGTGGAGGTGCGGGACCCCGACACCCGGCGCAAAGTCGAGATCTACCAGCTTTATGAAGAGCAATGCCAGCGCGAAGGCGTGGTTGATTTTGGCGAACTGATGTTGCGCAGCTATGAGGTGCTGCGCGACCACACCGACATCCGCGCGCATTACCAGCGGCGCTTTCGCCATATCCTTATTGACGAGTTCCAAGACACGAACAAGTTGCAATACGCTTGGATCAAGATGCTGGCGGGTGTCGGCTTGGAAGGCTCGGAGCCCCATGGCGGGGCCGTGCTGGCGGTGGGCGACGACGACCAAAGCATTTACGCTTTTCGCGGCGCGCGCGTGGGCAATATGGCGGATTTTGTGCGCGAGTTTGACGTGCAGCACCAGATCAAACTGGAGCAAAACTACCGCAGCCACAGCAATATTCTTGACTCCGCCAACGCGTTGATCAGCAACAACAGCCGCCGCTTGGGCAAGAACCTGCGCACCGACCAGGGCCCTGGGGAACCGGTGCGCGTCTACGAGGCGCCGAGTGATTTTGAAGAAGCACAGTGGATGGTGGAGGAAATGCGCCACCTTCTTAAAACGCCGATGGACCGCCCCGGGAGCGACTGCTACCAGCGCAGCGAGATTGCAGTGCTGTACCGCTCCAACGCGCAAAGCCGGGTGATTGAGACCGCACTGTTCAACGCGGGTTTGCCCTACCGGGTGTATGGCGGCCTGCGCTTTTTTGAGCGCGCCGAGATCAAGCACGCGCTGGCCTATTTGCGGCTGCTGGCCAACCCCAACGACGACACCAGCTTCATGCGGGTGGTGAATTTTCCGGCGCGTGGCATTGGTGCGCGCAGTATTGAGCTCTTGCAAGATGTGGCCAAGTCCTCAGGCTGCTCGTTTCACGACGCCGTGAGCGCCGTCAGTGGCAAGGCTGGCACGCTGTTGGGCGCGTTTGTCGCCAAGATTGACGTGTTGCGCGAGCAAACCGCCGCCCTGAGCCTGCGCGAAACTGTGGCCCAAATGCTGGAGCACAGTGGCCTGCTCGCCCATTACCGATTGGAGCGCGAAGGCGAAGACCGGATCGAAAACTTGGAAGAGCTGGTCAACGCCGCCGAAAGCTTTGTGCGCCTGGAAGGTTTTGGCCGGGCGGCACCGGCAGGGCCGGGCGCAGACGGCGTCCTGACGCAAAGCCCGGCCAGCCAAGGTCTGGGCACAACCACCGCGCTGCCCCAGCCCCAGCCTGAGCCCGAGTTTGGTGACACCGGCGAGACGCTGTCGCCCCTGGTGGCTTTCCTGACACACGCCGCACTGGAGGCCGGTGACAACATGGCACAGGCGGGCCAAGACGCCATTCAGCTGATGACGGTGCATTCAGCCAAGGGCCTGGAATTTGACTGCGTGTTCATCACTGGCATGGAAGAGGGCCTTTTCCCCCACGAAAATTCGCTCAGCGACCGTGACGGACTCGAAGAAGAGCGCCGTTTGATGTATGTCGCCATCACCCGCGCTCGCCAACGCCTGTACCTGAGCCATTCGCAAACGCGCATGCTGCATGGGCAAACCCGCTACAACCTCAAAAGCCGCTTTTTCGATGAGCTGCCCGAAGAGTGTCTCAAGCTCCTCACCCCCAAACGCCAGCCGGTGCGCGGCAGCTGGGGCCAGGGGGGCGGTTCAAGCAGTGCAAGCTATGGCGGTCATGGCGGCAGCGCCAGCTACCCCAGTGCACAAGGAGGTGCCGGATCGGCGACCTATGGCAGTGGCGCACCCGTGGCGCGCAAAGCCGAGCCCGGGCACGGATTGCGCCTGGGCATGCAGGTCTTCCACAACAAGTTTGGCGAAGGCACGGTGCTGACGCTCGAAGGTGCCGGGGACGACGCACGCGCCCAAATCAATTTTCCCCGCCACGGCACCAAATGGCTGGCCCTGAGTGTGGCCAAACTGACGCCGGTTTGAGTCTGTAGCCCACGTGGCCGCGGCTTGCAGGCACTACTATCTCTCATCATGACCACTGCGACTTTCGATCTATCCACCGAACCCCCCGTCGCCTGGCGCCAGGATGCCAGTGTCATCGGTCTGGTGGGCCTGGCCCACGGCAGTTCGCATTTCGGCCACCTGATATTGCCGCTGTTGTTTCCGGTGTTCATGCGGGAGTTCGGCTTCAGTTACTCGGAACTGGGTCTGCTGATGACGGTGTTTTTTGTCATTTCTGGTCTGGGCCAGGCCAGCGCAGGGTTTGTGGTGGACCGTGTGGGCGCGCGGCCTTTGCTTTTCACCGCGTTTGGGCTGTTTATCGCGGCATGCCTGCTGGCCTCGGTGGCGGGCAGTTATGGCGCGCTGGTCGCAGTGGCTGCGTTGGCGGGCGCGGCCAATGCACCGTTTCATCCTATTAACTTCACCATTTTGAACCAGCGCGTCTCCGCCCCGCGTCTGGGTTATGCCTTCAGTGCCCATGGACTCAGTGGAAATCTGGGTTGGGCCACGGCGCCTGTGTTTTTCGCGGGGCTGGGCTCGGTACTGGGCTGGCGCCAGACCTATCTGGCAGCAGCGGCTTTCTTTGCCCTGGTTCTTTTGGTGTTGGTGCTCAAGCGCGAACACCTGCAGACCCGTGTCTTGGTGCGCAACCCGGTGGCTGATCCGGGACACGCCATGGCGTTCATGCGCTTGTCGGTCGTGTGGTGGTGCTTTGGCTTCTTTTTGCTCTCGACCATGACCTTGGCCGTGGTGCAAGGATTTTCCGTTTCCATTTTGAAGGCCATGTACGGTGTAAGTTTTGAGGCAGCAACCCTGACCCTGAGCGCCTACATGCTGTGTGGCGCGGTTGGGGTATTGGTCGGCGGCTTTGTGGCGGCGCGCACGGTTAACAGTGACCGGGTGGTGGCTTGGGCCATGGGTGCTGGCGCGATACTGCTGGCCTTGTGCGGCACCGGTTGGATGGGTGCCACGTCCACCATGGTCGTGCTGGCGACGACAGGTTTTGCGCTCGGCATCGGTGGCCCCTCGCGGGACATGATGATCAAGCGGGCCACGCCGCAGGGTGCCACTGGCCGCGTCTACGGCCTGGTGTATTCGGGTCTGGACACGGGCTTTGCGCTTTCTCCGCTGGTGTTTGGCGCGCTGATGGACCGGGGTTGGTATGGCGCCACGCTCTTGGGCGCCGCGGTGGTTTTGATGTTGAGCGTGGCCGCAGCCTTAGGTGTGGGTCGACGAACCCCGCTCCCTGTCGTCTGAGTCCATGCACACACCGGTATCCTGACGCCCCATGCCCCACCGCCACCACAGTTCGCCTGCCCATTTGCTCACCCCACTCATGCATGGCGTGCTGGACCGCATTGCCCGCGCCGGTCACGTACCCATGCATGCCCTGTCGCCCCAGCAGGCGCGTGCTGCGTATGCCGCAGGGTCGGGGGTGCTGGATTTGCCCACACCCAGCTTGGCGCGGGTGGAAGACCATTTTTTTGCGACCCGTGACGGCGCGCAATTGCTGGCCCGCCTGTACGCGCCCAGCGCCGAGCGCCTACCCGTGCTGCTGTATTTTCATGGCGGGGGCTTCACCATTGGCAGCGTACAGACCCACGACACGCTGTGCCGCCGTCTGAGCCTGCTTGCGCACTGCGCCGTGGTGTCGGTCGACTATCGCCTGGCGCCTGAACATCGGTTTCCCACGGCGTTTGAAGACGCCTGGGACGCGCTGGCTTGGCTGGCCGCATCGGGTCCAACCCTCGGGCTCGATACCCGACGCATGGCGGTGGGCGGCGACAGTGCCGGCGGTACGCTGTCTGCGGCCTGCGCCATTGCCGCGCGGGACGCCGAGCTGCCGCTGGCCTTGCAACTGCTGTTCTATCCTGGCACCTGTGGTCACCAAAACACGGATTCACACCTTCGCTTTGCCAAGGGTTTTGTGCTGGAAGAACCGCATATTTCCTACTTTTTTAACCACTACCTGCGCACCCCAGCAGACCGCAACGACTGGCGCTTTGCGCCTCTGGACGGACACGATGCGCAGGGTGAAGTGGTGGACCTGGGTGGCGTGGCCCCGGCTTGGCTGGGTTTGGCCGAATGTGATCCTCTAGTGGACGAGGGCGTGTTGTATGCCGATCGCCTGCGCTTGGCCGGCGTGGCGGTGGACCTGGAGATTTACCGGGGGGTGGTGCACGAGTTCATCAAAATGGGCCGCGCGATACCAGAAGCAAACCAAGCCCACGCGGACGCTGCTCGGGCCCTGAGAAAGGCGTTTGACCATGGCTGAGACCTTGCCGCAGCGTAATAATTTCCGCATGCACCACCCGTTGCGCGTGCGATGGGCCGAAGTCGATCTGCAAAAGATCGTCTTCAACCCCCATTACCTGATGTACGTCGATACGGCCATTGCCGACTACTGGCGTGCCATTGCGCTACCCTACGAGGAAACCCTTCACGCCTTGGGCGGCGAACTCTTTGTGAAAAAGTCGACTCTGGAGTTTCATGCCTCCGCGCTGTATGACGACCGCCTGAGCGTGGGCCTGCGCTGTGCCCGTATGGGGAACTCGTCAGTGCAGTTTCTGAGTGGTATTTTCCGGGGGGATGAATTGCTGGTCAGCGCCGAGTTGATTTATGTATTTGCCGATCCGGTGGCCAAGCGGGCACTGCCGGTGCCCCAAGCACTGCGCCAAACCATGCTGGGTTTTGAGCAGGGTGCGCCCGTGGTGAGCACCACATTCGCGGACTGGAGCGAGGTCGCTTCGGCGGTGAAAAACCTGCGCGCCAGCGATGAGCACGATGCCAGCGCCCAGCATTGCCTGCTGCGCAACGCCTTGGGCGAACCCGTGGCGACTGCCCGGCGCTGCGCCGGATCGCAAACGGTGGACGGCGTCGCGGTTTTTGCGCCTTTGCGTGGAGCCGGTTGGGGCAAGGCGGCTGTTAAGGCACTCGTTGGCCATCCCGGACGCGCTGAAGCGCCCTAAATGTCTTCGAGCAGGGCGTAAGGCAAGGGCAGCAACTCGACAGGCGCGCCGCCCGCGCTGCCCAGGTGCAACTCACCGTGCTCGGCGGCGTTGGTTTGGATCGACACAATCGCCAGCCACCGCCCGTGGGCGCTGGGTGCCGCTTGCACGACCAGCCCACAGGGTTGGTCGGGGTCTTGGCTGGAGAACACTTCCTGGCCTGCCTGCAATAAGCCGTCCTGCATGCCGGTGGGCAGTTGCACCAGGTAGGCGCGACGCTTCAGGGTGCCACGGAACTGGCTGCGTGCCACCACTTCCTGGCCGGGGTAGCAGCCTTTTTTGAAGCTCACGCCGCCCACCGATTCGTAGTTCAGCATTTGCGGAACAAAGGCTTCCACCACGTCCGCGCTTACGGTGGCCACTCCACTCAGCACTTCGCTGCTTTGCCAGTCGGGCAAGGCCAGCGCAGGACCGGTGGGCGCAGGGGCGTCAGCGGGAGCGAGCCAGAGCTGGCGGGCCAGACCTTGGGCGGGGTAAAGCTGCACCACACTGGCTGCACCGACGTTTGCAGCGACCCAGGGAGCATCGGAGGTATCGCCGAGGTGGGTGGTGCTTTGGCCCAGCAGTCCAAAGACTGAAAAATCGGCGCTGGCATCACGCAGTTTGGCCTTGGCCCGCATGACAAACATGGAAAGGCGCTTTTGCGTGTTCGCCAGCAAATCGCGGCTGCAAACCATCAGAAGGTCACCGTTGTCGCGCTTCAGGACCACAAAACTGGCCTGCATGCGTCCTTTGGCAGAGCAAAAGGCGGCGAGACGGGCTTGGGTCGGTGAGAGTTGCGTCAGGTCGTTGCTGAGCTGTCCGTTCAGGAAACGGATGTTGTCCTCTCCGCTGACTTCGATGACGCCCAGATGGTCAAGTCGGCAAATGCCGCTGTCGGGTAACGGTGCGAAAGCGGTGGGTGCGGAGTGTGTCGGGGGCGGTGGAGTCGCGTGCATGGCCTGAATTATGCGGCCGCGTCAAATTCGCTAAGGAGTGCAGGGCTGTTCTGCCGCGCGCCTTGCCCCACGGTGGGGCGATTAATCTTCAACAATCAAGGCGCAGGGCGCCTTGACCTTCAGCAGTTTGGCGCGTTCGTTGCACAAAGAGACCGCGAGTCGCTCGCCCTGCGCTGACAGACGGACATAAATAGAACAGCTAAATGCCATTTTCATGCCGTCTGTCCGGCTGTCGAACCCAGCGGCGCAATGGCCATTGCGGCCCAGGTCCGGCTTGTTTTTGGCATATAGCTCCAGCAGAGGCTGGGGCAATTGGTGGGGTGAGATGGTGAGAACCCCGTCAGCCGCCTGGGCCGAAACCAGGCAGAGAGAAAACAAGGCGGCAAAAAGGTTTTTGAAGTGGACCATGCGCGGATCTTAGCAAGGGTAAGTGCTTGCGGGGCGTCAGTTTCCCAGGCCGATCGGCGCCGGGGTGTGCATTGCAATGCGGGTAAACAACCGGTCGTATAGCGGTTCGCGCGGGTATTTTCCGGTGATGGGGTTGCTTTCGGTGGTGAAGGCCGCGTCCAACAAGTGCCAATCTGCGGGCTCCAAGACTTTTCGCGCTTCAGGAATCACCACCGATTCTTCCTGCCGAATGTGATCGAGGTAAAACTCAACATACGACTTGAGCGCGGTTTCAAATACCGCGCGGCGCGAGTCGCCCAGCAGCTCCCAGCCCAGCAAAAGATGCTGCAGCTCGCGCACTTTAGCCTCACCCACTTCATGCTCATGGGTCAGCTTGGCGATGACCTCGCGGGTCGCGGCCGAACGAGCCGCCACCGGTGGAAACAGCAACTGGGTTTCCTTGGTGTGGTGCAGGCGCTCCGGAAATTCGTCCATGTAGAACAACATGGCCCGCAGGACGTCAAAAAATTGCTCCGGCCGGTCCGCGGGCCCGCGCTGCACCAGCATGCCCATGGAGCGCAGCATGGCTGTCAGCGCCGAGTGTTCTTCCTGGATGATTCGAATGCTGGGATGGCTCATGGCGTGGATGGTGTTTTTGATGCAGTGGCCTGAGCCTCCCACGGCTTGGACAAGCACATTTTGATTTGCATCAAACGACACCCTGATCGGCGTGCATTGACCTGGCGACTGCGTAGGTCCGGCCCTCACCCACAACTGCCGAGGTAGCCGCATTGGGTGCAGTAGTCGCAACCGTCTTTGCGGATCACCGCGGGTGCACCGCACTCTTGGCATTTTTTGCCCGCCATGGGCTGGGCTGCCTGTCCGCGCAAAGGTGCGATTTCTGCCGGTTTGGTCGCCCCATCATTGCGCTGGGCCATGATGTTTTGGATGGCATACGCGATGGCCGCCACCTCGGAGTCATGCCAGAGCGGGAGTTGCGCGCCATCGCTGCGGGTAAAGCTTCCCAAGCGAACCGGTCCCCGGTCCCACGCTACCTTGCGCATATCGGCCAGCGCGCGCTCCAAAAAGCCGCCCCGGGCCGCCAGCGACAACAACCGCATGCTCGATGTCATCCATTGTTGGGACTCACCGCTCTGTCCCACGGGCATAAAGAACTCAATGGCGCGCTCGACCAGGCCCCCTGCGCTTGGGTGCGGTACCGGCATGAAGGACACCACCAGGTACAAGGTTTTGCGGCCCTCCTGGGTCTAATACTCCACTTTTTCGGCCACTGCGGACAAGGCGCTCTTGGGGCGGCTTTCGATCACGCTGCGCATCGGGTCTGGTGCCAGTGCGGCATCGTTTGCCGTGGTCGGGGAGGTACTGGAGGCGCTTGGAGACGGACCGGCTTCAAGCACCGAGCCCAAAATGTGGTTGGGCCGGTAGGTCGCCAGACCTTTGAGATGCGCCTGCCAGGCCTGCAAGTACAAGTGCTTGAAGGCGTCAAAGGGATAGTCTGCCGCTACGTTGAC
Source organism: Rhodoferax sp. (assembly GCA_029866205.1). GTDB lineage: Bacteria > Pseudomonadota > Gammaproteobacteria > Burkholderiales > Burkholderiaceae_C > Allorhodoferax. Next base: position 103,662 of record JARWZT010000010.1, on the reverse strand, counting down.
GGTTTTGGAGATGGCGGTGTCGATCAGTGGCTGTACTGCCTTCATCATGGCGATATGCGCCTCGGCGGGCATGTCCAGCGCGCTGACGAAGCTCTCGGGCAGGGCATTCACGTCGCCGCCCAGGTGCTTGAACACGCGCCAGGCGTGGTCTTCTACCGGGTATTCCAGCGTGCTGCCGTCAGGCTGGCGTTTTTTGCGCCGGTAGACCCATGAAAAAGAAGGCTCAATGCCGTTGGAGGCGTTGTCAGCAAATGCCAGGCTCACGGTACCGGTGGGTGCAATCGACAGCAGATGGCTGTTGCGGATGCCGTGTCGGCGAATGGCCTGCTTGAGGCGTTCGGGCAGGCGCCCGACAAAATTGTCGGCCTGCAAGTAGGCGTTCGCGTCGAAGGCAGGAAATGCGCCTTTCTCTTGCGCCAGTGCCACCGAGGCACCATAGGCGGCGTCGCGCATGTGCCTGGCGATCAGCGCGGCCATGTCGCGACCCGGCGCGCTGTCGTAGCGCAGACCCAGCATGGTGAGCGCGTTGCCCAAGCCGGTAAAGCCCACTCCAATGCGGCGTTTGGCCTGTGCTTCCGCTTTTTGCTGGGGCAGTGGCCAATACGTCAGGTCCAGCACATTGTCCAGCGCACGCACTTGCAAAGCGACGGCGGGCGCAAAGCGCTCAAAATCAAAACGCGCGACCCCGTCGACCCCAAAGGGATGGCGCACAAAGCGCGGCAAGATGACCGGGCCCAAATCGCAACAGCCGTAGGGCGGGAGGGGTTGCTCGCCACAGGGGTTGGTGGCCGCAATGGACTCGGTAGCGCGCAGGTTGTTGTCCAGGTGTATGCGGTCCAGGAACAGGATGCCGGGTTCGGCAAAGTCGTAGGCCGAACGCATGATGGCGTCCCACACTTCCTGGGCGGGCATTTCCCGGTAGACCCAAAGGCCGTCCTCACGCTGCTTGGCGCCGTCCATGACGCTCTGCGCGCCTGGGCCGGCGCGGTGCACCAATTGCCAGTTTTGCTGCTGGGTGAGCGCCTGCATGAAGGCGTCGGGTACGGCCACCGAGACATTGAAATTGTTCCAACGCCCGGGGGTGCGCTTGGCACCGATGAACTCAAAAATGTCCGGATGGTCAATCCGCAGCACGCCCATCTGCGCACCCCGGCGCGCCCCCGCGCTCTCAACCGTGGCGCATGACTGGTCAAACACATTGATGTAGCTGCACGGCCCTGAGGCCATGGATGCGGTGCCCTTGACTTCTGCCCCGCGCGGGCGAATGCGCGAAAAGTCATAGCCCACGCCACCGCCACGGCGCATGGTTTCGGCGGCTTCCCGAAGCGCCTCGTAGATGCCGGGGTAGCCTTCACTGTCCACCCCTTGGATACAGTCACCCACCGGTTGTACGAAGCAGTTGATCAGCGTGGCCTGAATACCGGCACCTGCCGCGCTCATGATGCGACCGGCCCCAATCGCGCCATCGCGCAGGTTGTGCAAAAAAAGCGCCTCGAACTTTGCCTGTTGGTCTGGCGTTTCTACCGATGCCAGCGCCTTTGCCACGCGGCGCAGCACGTCGTCGGCACTGTTTTCTCCGGGTTTAAGGTACTTTTCCCGCAGCACGTTTTCGCAAATGGCCTGCACCGGCAGGGCAGTTGACAGGAGGCTGGGCGTTGGGTCCGTCATGCCGTGCCTTCGGACAGAGATGCTGGGGCCTCGCCGCCAATCAGCCATTGCATCAGCTCGGCGACGCTGCGGATTTGTTCGCCAAAGGGGAGGGCACCTGCGCCCCGAAAGAACAGTCCTTTGTGAACGTTGCCGTCCATGGCATGCCCCAGCTGCTGGTCAATGCAAAATTGACCGATGCTGGCGTCACCGTCGCGCAGCCCACAATGGGCCAGGCAATCAAACGACATATTGCACTTTTTCTTCAAGTGGGCTGCAGCCTTCAGTTGCGGCTCAACGCGCAGGTATTTGTTGAGCCAGGGCGTGCGAACCGCGCGCGCCGGCAGCCCCGAGACACTGACGAATTCCACAATGTCTTGCGGTTTGGCATGCGCCAGCACGTGTTTGAATGCCGGTGCAGCATCACACTCTTGGGTGACAGCAAAGGCGGTTCCGAGTTGGACGGCAGACGCGCCCAGCGCCTGCAGCCGGACGATGTCAGACTGGCAAGAAATGCCACCCGCAGCGATGAGCGGGATCCGCCCGTCGATGCCTGCGGCCCTGAAGAAAGCCAACACGGCCGGGATCACCACCTCAAAGTCGAAACGCGGATCGCTAAGGTCTCCCACGCCTGAGGCCCCAAGGTGGCCCCCGGCCAAGCGCGGATGCTCGATCACCACGGCATCGGGCAGGCGGCCCCGCTTTTCCCATTTGCGCACCAGCAGTTGCACGCCGCGCGCGTCCGACAGGATGGGGATCAGCGCCGTGTTGGGAAAGTCGCGTGCCAGCTCTGGCAGATCCAGCGGCAAGCCCGCTCCCACCACCAAGGCGTCTGCCCCGCTCTCCAGCGCTTGGCGCACGTAGCCGGTGTACTGGCTCAGGGCCTTCATCACGTTGACGGCAATGACACCGTTGCCTTTTGACAGCGAGCGGGCACGCTGGATTTCGCGGTCTAAGGCCACGAGGTTGGCGGATTCGATGATTCTCCGTGCGTCGGGCTCTTTGTCGAGATGCCCGGTTTGCTCCATCAAGTCGGGGTGAAGACGCCGCAAGTCAACCGACGAAAGGGTGCCAATGCCGCCTTGGCGGGCCACGCTGCCGGCCAGTCCGCCCGCAGACACCCCCACGCCCATGCCACCTTGCACCACGGGAACCAGGGTTTTGCCCCGCAACTCCCAAGTTTTTAGTCCCGACGCTTCGCAGAGTTCCAGCAACGCTGAAACGACCTTGTCCTCATCCACACAATATTCCATGACGCTCCATAGAGACGACCCAAAGGGCCCTACGGAGACGAAGGGTATGGCAGATCAGGGCGGCGAAATGCGACTGAATCGCATCGCGCGCCACCAAATGGGGATGGCTTGATCCCGGTCAAACGGGACGAGGAAATGACCGGTGCGCTTAGATAGGCAGGGCCACCAGATCATGGCCCTCCGTACCCACAACGCGGGCGCGGGTGAATTCACCCACTTTCAGGGTTTTGCTGATTTTTTCAGGCGGCAGCAGGCGCACCACCCCATCAATTTCTGGCGCATCCGCATAACTGCGGCCGACCGCCCCTTTTTTACCCAGTGAGGGAGCCGAATCCACCAGCACCTGCATGGTGGCGCCCACGCGGCGACGCAGACGCTGGGCGGATACTTCTTCAGCCACGGCCATAAAGCGCGAACGGCGCTCTTCGCGCAATTCCAGCGGCAGCATGCCGGGCAGGTCATTGGCGGTGGCGCCGTCAACGGCGCTGTAGGCAAAACAGCCGGCCCGGTCAATCTGGGCCTCACGCACAAAGTCCAGCAGATGGGCAAATTCTTCTTCGGTTTCCCCCGGAAAGCCGGCAATAAAAGTACTGCGCACCACCAGCTCAGGGCACGCCGCGCGCCAGGAGGCGATGCGTTCGAGGTTTTTCTCACCGCTGGCGGGCCGCTTCATACGTTTGAGCACGTCGGGGTGGCTGTGTTGCAGTGGAATGTCAAGGTAAGGAAGCACTTTGCCCGCCGCCATGAGCGGCACAATCTCGTCCACACTGGGGTAGGGGTAGACGTAGTGCAGGCGCACCCAAGCGCCATAAGGCGCAGCAATTTCGCCCAACGCGGCCACCAGGTCGACCATGCGGGTCTTGACCGGTTTGCCGTCCCAAAAGCCGGTGCGGTACTTCACGTCCACGCCATAGGCCGACGTGTCTTGGCTGATGACCAGCAATTCTTTGACGCCGCCTTCAAAAAGCGCACGCGCCTCGTTCAATACATCGCCAATCGGGCGGGAGACCAGGTCACCCCGCATGGACGGGATGATGCAGAACGTGCAGCGGTGGTTGCAACCCTCGCTGATCTTCAGATAGGCGTAATGGCGCGGCGTGAGTTTCAGCCCCGCCACACCAAAAGACTGCGGCACCAGGTCCAGAAACGGGTCGTGCGGTTTGGGCAGGTTGAGGTGGACAGCGTCCATCACCTCTTGGGTGGCGTGCGGTCCGGTCACGGCCAGCACCTTGGGGTGCATCTGGCGCACCATGTTGTTGCCCTGCGCGTCGGACTTGGCACCCAGGCAACCCGTGACGATGACCCGGCCATTCTCCGCAAGCGCCTCGCCAATGGTGTCCAGACTCTCCTTGACCGCATCGTCAATGAAGCCGCAGGTGTTGACGATCACCAGATCGGCGCCCTGGAAAGTTTTGGACGTCTGGTAGCCCTCCGCGCTGAGTTGGGTGAGGATCAGCTCGGAGTCGGTGAGGGCCTTGGGGCAGCCCAGGCTGACAAAGCCCACTTTGGGCGCGGCTTTGGTTGGGGCGATTGGGGAAGTAAGGTCGTTCATCAAGGCAGTGGGCTAAATAAAGAGGCAGGGCGCTGGCCGCCCGGGAGCGTGCGCTCAGCGCTTGATGCCGAAGGTGCCCAAAAATTGTTCGGTTTGCTTTTGCATCTGCTCCTGCATCTGGGTGAACACGGTGGTGCCGAGTACGTTGGGAACTAGGGGAACTTGCAGGTCCATCAGGGTTTGGATGTTCTTCTCGATGTAGCCGCCCATCATGCCCTGCATGGCGTGGCCGTAGAAGCGAATGATGTTGGACAGCACCGGCACGGTAAACATGGGCGAGCCATTGGCCTCTTCTTCCAAAATGATCTGCAGCAGGATGCTCCGCGTCAGGTTTTCCGAGGTTTTCGCGTCCACCACCGCAAACACTTCGTGCTGCATGACCAACTGCTTGATTTCCGCCAGGGTGATGTAGGTCGACGTATGCGTGTCGTAGAGCCGCCGGTTGGGGTACTTCTTGATCACCCGATCCGGCAAATTGGATGCAACTTCGGGCTTGGCTTCGGTTTTGGCGGTATTTTTTTGTGGCATGGGCACGGAGTTGTCAGGGTGTTGCGGGCAGGGCGCGGTCGCGAGGCGGAGCGCCATTGTAGGGAAATGGATCAGTCCTGGGGTTTTGCGCGCAATTGCTTGGTGCTGGAGCGTTGGCTCTTGGACTCCAGGCGGCGCTGTTTTGCGGCATAGCTGGGCTTGGTGGCGCGCCGGGGTTTGGGCGGGACCGCAACACGGTTGACCCATTCGTGCAGTCGGGTCATGGCATCCAGCCGGTTTTGTTCTTGGGTCCGGTGGCTTTGGGCCTTGAGAACAAAGACACCTTCGGCAGTGAGCCGGTGGTCAGACAGTGCCAGCAAGCGTTCTTTGACATCGGCGGGCAGGCTGGAGGCCGGTACGTCAAACCGAAGGTGAATCGCGCTGGAAACCTTGTTGACATTTTGGCCGCCCGCACCCTGCGCCCGGATCGCACTGAACGTGACTTGTGCCTCGTCAATGCTGATGGGCAGGCTCATGCAAGCCCCCGTGCTGCAGTTAAACTGCAGCCGCTACGTATCAACACTGCACAGGAGATCATCATGGCAAAAGGTCAGCAAAAAACCAATAAAGAAGCAAAAAAGCCGAAGAAAGACACCTCACCGCCGAAACCTCTGTCTGGTGGCGAGCCGCCCGTTCGAGCCACCATCACCACCACGGTGATTCCCCGCGGAAAGATCAAGACCAAATAAGGGACTGAGGTATACGCGAAAAGCGCACCCTAGGGTGCGCTTTTTTTGTGCCGGATCCGCGTCAGGTCAATCCGGCCTGGGTGGTCAACTGCCGAATTGGGCTTGCACTTCAGCGAACGTGGGTGGCTGACAGCCTGCACGGGTGCAGTTGATCGCCGCCGCACACATCGCTTGGCGCAACGTGGTGTCCGCCCGCTCGGCGGCGCCGGCGGTGTTCAGCGCCCAGTCGGCCACGCAGTTGCCCCAAAACGTGTCTCCGGCGCCCACGCTATCGACCAAGGTGACTTGCGGTACGTCTTGCTGCGCACTATGTCCGTCCACCACCAGGTAGGCGCCCTCTGAACCAAAGGTCAGTGCCATGCGGCTGCACCCTTGGGCGATGAAATGTTTGGCAATATCGGCGGCGTTGGCGCGCGACGGTGCTTCAAACCCCAGTAATTCCAGGTCGTCGTCACTGGCTTTGATCCAGTCCGCCAGTGCGTAAACCGCGTGAACTGCAGCCACATAGGCAGCCAGATCGGCGGCCAGCTTGGGCCGCAGGTTGACGTCCACGCTGATGGTCCAGCCCAGCGCTTTTGCGCCGCGAAGCACCGTCAGTACTTTTTCATGCTCTGGCGGCACCAAAAGCAAGGACCCGGTGTGCAACACACCGGGCGTTTGCGCAGCCAACTCCGCCAAGACCTGTTCGGGTGTGAAGTCGCGATCGGCGATGCCTTCGCGGTAGAAGCCATAACTGGGCTGGCCGTCGGTGATTTGCACCACCGCCAACGAGGTGGGCAGGCGGCTGACCCGGTGACTGGTTTGCACGCCGTCACGCTCGAGTTGGGTACGCATACCCTGACCGAACTGGTCGGTGGACACCGGGTTCAAATAGCTAACCTGCGCGCCACGCAGGGCAGCAGCGCGGGCCATATTGAAAGGGCTGCCACCCATTAAAGGAAGCAGACGCCCGTCGGCCTGCGCCACACAGTCCATCAAGGCCTCGCCTAAAACCAGAATGCGCATGTGTCGCCCGAGGGTTGTTATTTTTTGAGCAAATGCTGGCGGCGGATCACGTCGATCCAGACGGCAATGATCACCACCGCGCCGATGGCCATCATTTGTTTGAACTGCGAGATTTCCATCAGGTTCATGCCGTTGCGGATCATGGTGATCAGCACAGCGCCCAACAGGCTTCCCCAAATGCTGCCGCGTCCGCCAAACAGCGAGGTTCCGCCCAGAATGACGGCGGCAATCGCGTCGAGTTCAAACATCTGCGCCATCTTGCCGCTGGATGAGTCCATGCGGGCCATCAGCACCACGGCACCCAGCGCGCAGCTCAGGCCCGAAACCACGTAGACGCCGAGCTTGTACCAACGGATGTTGATACCGACCTGGCGCGCACCCATCTCGTTGGAGCCCATGGCGTACACATAGCGCCCCAGTTTGGTGCTGGAAAGCACAAAGGCCATCACGACAAAGTACAGGCCAGTAATCCAGATGGGCATGGGCACGCCAAGCAGTTCGCCGTAGCCGATAAAGGGCAGGGGGTCGGGCATGCCGGAGTTGTCAAAGCCGCCGGTCGCGTCAAACGCCAAACCGCGCCACAAGGTCAAACCGCCCAGGGTCACGATGAAAGAGGGGATGCCAACAAAGGCTACCAAATAGCCGTTGAAGACGCCGACCGCAGCCCCGATGGCCAGAGCCGCCAGGATGGCGGCGTAGGGGTTGACGCCGAGTTTGATCATCAAATGCCCGGCAATGGCGCCGGTCAGTGCGGTCAGCGCGCCTACGGCCAAATCAACGCCGCCAGTAAGAATGACAAAAGTCTGGCCACCTGCGAGCAATGCAATGACTGAAGCCTGCACCAGGATGTTCGACAAATTGCCGGCGGTCAGGAAGTAGGGGGAGGCCACAGTGAGCAAGGCGCCCAGGACCAGCACGGCCACCAGTGCGCCATACCATTCTTGTCGGGTGAGGGACTTCATGAAAACGGTTCCTAATTACAAAAAACGAACGACCACCAGCGATTGTGTCGCTGGCGGTCGCCTTGTCCACCCTCAGGCCTGCACACGCAAGCCGCTGGGTGGCACGGGGATTTACTTCACTTTCATGAACTGGCCGACGCCAGAGTCTTTGGCGAACTGGTCCACATTGGACGGCAGCACCAGGAAGGAACCGGTGTCGATACGGGCTTCGACTTTTTTGCCTTCAGCAGCAGCGATAGCGGTTTCCACGCCCACTTGACCAATTTTGGCCAGCATTTGCGCGGCATTGGCCGACTGCCAGCCTTGCTTCATCATGTCCAGGCCGCCAGGAGAACCGTCAAAACCAGCAATCTTCACGTCGCCAGCTTTTTTGCCAGCGGCCATCAAAGCTGCTTTGGCGCCCAAAGCACCGCCGTCCCATGCGCAAGCAACGAGCTTGGCAGTGGGGTTGGCGCGCAATGCGGTTTCCACGCCGTTTTGGGCCATGGTTTGGTCCCAAGTGGTGGGAACTTCAACAATCTTGACGTTCTTGCGTACGCCGTTCAGGCCGTCCACAAAACCTTTTTTGCGCTCTTGGCCGGTAGATTGGCCCAGGTCGCCGGTCACGTAGATCACGGTGTCGCCGTCTTTGATCTGCTCAGCAGCCCACTTGCCCTGCACCATGGCGGCCTTGATGTTGTCGGTTGCCACGTAAGAAGTGATCTTGGCGCCGGTGATGCCGGTGTCCACAGCCACAACCTTGATGCCAGCAGCCATGGCCTTGTTGATGGCGGGAGCGATGCCCGCGCTGTCCACGGGAGCGATAGCAATGGCGTTGACCTTGCGGGTGATCATGTCTTCAACGATGGCCAATTGCTTGGACAGTTCGCCTTTTTCAGCAGCGAGTTCGATGAACTTCACGCCGGCCTTGGTGCCAGCAGCTTTTGCGCCGCCGTTGATCAGGGTCCAGCCTTCGTTGGTGTTGCCGTTGGTGATGTAAGCGATGGTGGTTTCAGCCATTGCGCTGGCCATCAAGCCAGCAGCTGCCATTGCGATGGCCAAGCGGCCGAGTGTGCGTTTCATGTTCATAACAGTGTCTCCGTAGGGGTTGAGATAGCCGCACAGATGAACCTGTGGCGTGCTGGGATCGAATTAAACCAGAATTTTGACTAAATAAATCTAGGGGTTTTACTAATACGAACTTCGCTAATTTTGTGGCATGCTCGTGCCCAAATAGCTGTTTTGAGTCCCTGAACGCCTGTTTTTCTTCGCCATTCCGCCGGCATGGCCTGTATTTGAACCTGTAAAGCAAACTGTATGACCACCAAGCAACCCGTGCTGCAAATCAGCGGCATCACTAAACATTACGGCGGCGTCAAAGCCCTGACGGACGCCCATTTCAGCCTGCAACCCGGTGAACACGCCGCTATCGTGGGCGATAACGGTGCCGGCAAAAGCACCTTTGTGCGCCTGATCACCGGGGTGGAGCAGCCGAACCAGGGCGACATCCTGCTGGATGGCCAGAAAGTGAGCTTTCGATCGCCGCTGGATGCGCGCGACCAGGGTATCGAGACGGTCTACCAAACGCTGGCCTTGGCCGAAGACCTGGATGTTCCCGCCAACATCTTTTTGGGACGCGAACTCACGCATTTGAATTTGGGTCCCTTGTCCATCTTGAACCACAAGGCGATGCGCGAACAGTCCACCCAAATGCTGTCGACTACCGGCGTCAAGATTCAGGACATGTCTGAGAGCCTGCGCGGCATGTCCGGCGGCCAAAGGCAGTGCGTGGCGATTGCGCGCGCTGCCGGTTTTGCGAAAAAGCTCATCATTCTTGACGAGCCCACGGCAGCCCTGGGGGTGGCCGAAACCGCCCGTGTGGAGCAGATCATCAAGGGTCTGAAAACCCAGGGCGTGCCGCTCATCATCATCAGCCACAACCTGCGCCAGGTGTTTGACTTGGTGGACCGGATTTGGGTGTTCCGCCAGGGCCGAATCATTTGCAGCCGGCCGACCAAAGACACCAATCCCGAGGAAATCGTCGGTCTGATTACCGGCGCAATCGACCCGGCCAAGTTCCGCGAAGAAGAGGCTGCAACATGCTGAAAGGTATTGATCCCCTGCTGACGCCCGAGCTGCTGATGCATCTGTCCGCCATGGGCCACGGTGAATGGGTTGCCGTGGTGGATGCCAACTTTACGGCCGATTTTTTGAGCCATGGCAAACCCGTGGTGCGGCTGCCCGGCAACAGCCTGGCGCGCGTGAGTCAGGCGGTGTTGTCGGTTATTCCGCTTGCGGAAGATGTGCCACAACCGGCGGCCTACATGCGGGTTTGCCATACAGACGCCAGCCACCGCACCGCTGCCCACCAAGCCGTGGTCGATTGCCTGGGCAAAGAAGGGGTGCCTGAACAGCGCGTGGAGGGTGTCGAGCGATTCGCCTTCTATGACAAGATCAAGGGCGCCAGCCTGATCGTGCAAAGTGGCGAGGCCACGGCCTACGGAAACGCCATGTTTTGCAAGGGCGTGATCCTGAATTAACCGGCCCGGCGTGCCCGCAAACTGACCGAAAGATCCCGTGGACATTTACCTCGACAGTGCTGACATTTCGCAATGGACTTTGCCCGAGGGTTGTCCGCCCGTGGTGGGCGTAACCACCAACCCGAGCCTGGTTTTTCAGGCCGGGCGGAGCGTCTCCCTGTCCACCTACGGGAGTTTGGTCGATGCGGCCAGTGGGCACGGCATGGCGCAATTGATGGTGCAACTGCCCAGCGCCGATGTGGCTGAGGCCCGTGTTTGGGCGGGCGAGCTGCAGTCCAGGGCCGCCAAAGCGAGGCTGCAACTCACCATTAAGCTGCCCTGTCAGCCGGGCTGGCGGTCGTGCATTGAAGTGGTGCAGGAGATAGGGCTGCCGGTCTTGTTGACGGGTTTGTCCAACGCGGTGCAGTTGCTTTGGGCCCAGGCCATGGGCGCACAGTACGTGGCACCCTACATTGGCCGACTCGCGGCCGACACAAGCCATGGCGAACGCGATGTGTGGGCGCTGATGCAGGCGTGCGTAGTGGCCCAAAACAGCAGCGGGCCCCGACCCGGCCCTCGCTTGCTGGCCGCCAGTATCAAATCTCCCAATGTTCTCTCAAGGCTGATGGCCTTGGGGGCTGCAGCCGCCACTTTGCCGCCGTCCAGCCTGGTGGAGTGGTCACGCGACGCCGTGACCGATGTTGCGGTTGCGCAATTTGAGCGCGATATTGTCGCCAGTCAGTCGCTGAGTTGAGCCTGACGGGTGGGGCGGGGCGCTGCCGCCTGCGGGGCTCCCTGCGATACTTAGGGCATGCAACTTCAAGAGATTCTCTATAGCCAAGGCTTTGGTACGCGGCGCGTGTGTGCCGGACTGATTCAACAGGGTTTTGTGCAGGTCTACCCGGCAGGCGAGGGCGCTTCCCCACTGGTCTGCAAAGAAGCCAGCGCGGAGTTTGAGGCCACGGGTCTGCGCTTTCGGGTTCAGGGCACTGACTGGCCGTATGCCGAGAAAGCGTACGTTTTGCTCCACAAACCTGCCGGCACCGAGTGTTCCCAGAAGCCGTCCACCTACCCCAGTATTTACACCTTGCTGCCCTCGCCCCTGCGACTGCGACCGCAAAAAGCCGCAGTGCAAGGGGTGCAAGCCGTGGGTCGCCTGGACCAGGACACGACGGGCATGCTGCTCCTGACCGACGACGGCAAGTTCATCCACCGCATGAGCTCGCCACGCCACCATGTGCCCAAGGTGTACGAGGTCACGGTAAAGCACCCACTGGATGCGCGTCAGGTCGAAAAATTGTTGACCGGCGTGGTGCTCGACGACGACCCCAAGCCCGTGCGTGCCGCAGCGTGCGAAGCGGTATCTGAATTTCATTTGAGATTGACCCTGACCGAGGGCAAATACCACCAGGTGAAGCGCATGGTGGCGGCGGTCAGCAACCGCGTCGAAGCGCTGCACCGCTCCCAAATCGGCGCATTGGCACTGCCTTCTGATTTGGGGCCAGGCCAGTGGCGCTGGCTGAGTGCGGCAGAGCTGGCGATGGTGTCGGCTTGATCCAGGGCAAAGGCCAGCCCGGGGACCAATCGCGACCTAGGGTTAACACGCAGGCCACGACTACACTTGCCCGTTGAATCTGCAGGCACATAATATTTTGAGAATTAGGGCATTTGTGAACCGTTTTAACCGTTTTTTGGCTATCGCGACTTTGGTTTTTTGTGCTGGAGTGGCTGCTGCACAGACGCCACCACCGATTTTTGTACTGAACTCGCAGGACGCCAGCGTCAGTGTGATTGACCCATCCACCTGGAAAGAAACCAAGCGTTTTCATACCGGCAAAGAGCCCCATCACCTCTACCTCACCCCCGACGAGAAGTCGCTCATCATTGCCAACGCGCTCGGTGATTCGCTGCTTTTCGTCGACCCTAAAACGGCCGCAATACAGCGCACGGTGCGCGGGATTTTGGACCCTTACCAACTCCGCTTTTCGCCAGACATGAAATGGCTGGTGACGGTGGCGAACCGCCTCAACCATGTGGACCTGTACCGCTGGAATGGCACAGATTTGTCACTTTCCAAGCGCATTCCGACCGGAAAAACCCCAAGCCACGTGTGGATTGACAGCAAAAGCACCACCGCCTTCGTCAGCATGCAAGAGAGTGACGAGCTGGTGGCGATTGACCTGGCCAGCGAAACCATCAAGTGGCGCACCAAGACCGGGTCCCTGCCGGCCGATGTGTTTGGTACGCCTGACGACAAACTGCTGCTGGTCGGCATGACGGGCGGCACGGGCGTGGAGGTGTATGACGTGAGCGCCGCGGTACCCAAACTGGTCAAAACCATCCCTACCGGCGCGGCGGCGCATGCCTTTCGGAGCATGGGGGACAAACGCCACGTGCTAGTGAGCAACCGCGTGGCCAACACCATCAGCAAGATTGACTTCCAGTCATTGGCGGTAGTGGACCAATTTCCGGCCCCCGGCGGCCCGGACTGCATGGATTTATCCGCCGACGGCCGGTATATCTACGTGGCGTCTCGCTGGATCAAAAAACTCACGGTGATTGACACCACCACCCGCAAAGTGGTGCGGCAGGTGGGGGTTGGCAAGTCGCCACACGGCGTCTGGACGCTGGACCACGCGCCCCGCTAAGGTTTTTTTGAAGACAAAGACCCATGTGCCCACCCCTGCGACGTTTACACATCCTGCGCCAATGGGTGGTTTTTGGGGTGCTGGTGTCAGGCCTGTATGCCCAAGGTGCCAGTGCCGCCGCTGCCCAGTGCAGCAAACCGCTGTACCTGACCTTTGACACCGGCCACATGGAAGTGGCGCCTCTGATCGCCGGTGTGCTGGCCCGCCATCAGGTAAAAGTCACTTTTTTTGCCGCGAACGAGGCAACCAAGACAGGTGACGGCAGTTTGGGCGAGTACTGGGCTCCGTGGTGGCGCGAGCGTGCCCAAGAGGGCCACGCCTTTGCGTCGCACACCTTTGACCACGTGTATTGGCGCGCTGATGCCGCCAAAGGCAAGGTATCCGAGTTCCGCATGCAGCCGTCGGCCGGGAGCGCGGCCGGAAAGCCAATGACCCTGACTGCAGCGCAATACTGCGCGCAGATTCAACAGTCCGCAGATCGCCTGAAAACAGTGACGCGGCAGCCTGCTTTGCCCCTGTTTCGGGCGCCAGGTGGCAAAACATCGCCCGCGCTACTGGCCGCGGCGCGGTCGTGCGGCTATGCCCACGTGGCCTGGGCCGAGGCCGGGTTTTTGGGCGACGAGTTGCCCAGCGACAAATACCCCAGTCCTGCTTTGCTGCAAAAGGCCTTGCGCGATGTTCGCAGTGGCGATATTTTGATGGCGCACTTGGGTATCTGGTCTCGCAAAGATCCATGGGCACCTGCGGTGCTGGAGCCCCTGATTGTGGGCCTGCAGGCCAAGGGATTTTGTTTTGAGACCCTGCGCAACCATCCTGCTTATCAGGCCTGGATCGCCCAGCACACGGGTTAGGCGGGGACATGGACACACTGATTGAGCTGTTTGCCCAAACTCAGGGTTGGTTGTTTGAGTCGCTGGTGCAGCCGCTCATGTTTGCGATGGGCATGGGCGGGTTCCTGGACCAAGGGTATGCGGGTACCGGTTGGTTTTTGGTCGGACTATTGCAACTGGCGGTGATTCTTTTGGTGATTGGGCCACTGGAGCGGTGGCGACCGGTGGAAGCCGTGACGGATCACGCCACCGTGCGCACCGACATGCTCTACACACTCATTCACCGGTTGGGCGTTTTCCGGCTGGTGATGTTTTTTACGCTGGATCCCTGGGTTGACAGCGCCGTGGGCGTCTTGCGTGCCTATGGCTTGCCCACGTTGCAGTTGGACGATTTGTGGCCCGGCCTGACTGACCTGCCGTGGGTGAGCATGGTCGTGTATCTGGTGGTGTTTGACTTTTTGAACTACTGGTTTCACCGCGCACAACACCATTTCGACTGGTGGTGGCAGCTGCATGCCCTGCACCACGCACAGCGCCAGATGACCATGTGGAGCGACAACCGCAATCATCTGCTGGATGATGTGCTCATTGACCTTTTGCTGGTGCTGGCTGCGCTGGCGATTGGGGTGGCGCCAGGACAATTCGTGGCGATCATCGCTATTGCGCAACTCAGCGAGAGTTTGCAGCATGCCAACCTGAAGGTGTGGTTTGGCCCTTGGGGCGAACGCCTGTTTGTCAGCCCGCGGTTTCACCGTTTGCACCACAGCATCGGCATCGGCCATGAAAGCCATCCCGGCGGGCCTACCGTGGGACGTCCCGTCTTGGGCGGACACAATTTTGGCGTGCTGTTCCCCTGGTGGGACCTGTGGTTTGGCACCGCCGACTTCACGCTTCAGTTCGCGCCCACCGGGGTGCGCAATCAGGTCGACCAAGGCGTGAATTACGGCCAGGGCTTTTGGTCGCAGCAATGGCAGGGGTTCAAGCGCCTGTGGTCGCCGCCATGAGAATGGTCATCGCGTCGTTCTGGCGCGCCGCGGCCTATTGCTTGCATCCGCGCGTGATGCTCTTGTCGTTGGTGCCGGTTCTGGTGCTCATGGCGGCCAGTGCCGTGCTGGCGCATTTTTTTTGGCAAGACGCGCTCGCTGCAGTGGGCCGATTGTTGGGGTCGTCGGTGCTGCTCGACACCGCTTGGGCGTGGCTGGATGCGGTGGGTCTGGGCGGCGTCAAGAGCATGGTGGCGCCCCTGGTGCTGATTGTCCTGGTGACCCCGGTGCTGGTGATTTCCACTCTGCTTTTGGTGTCTTTTGCGATGACGCCCGCGTTGGTGGACCTGGTTGCCCAGCGGCGCTTCCCTGCACTGTTGCGCCAGCATGGCGCTTCGTTTTTGGCGAGTGTGGCTTGGTCTTTGGGCTCGGCCTTGCTTGCGTTGTTGGCGATCGTGGTGTCCCTGCCGATGTGGCTGGTGCCTCCCTTGGTATTGCTGCTACCTCCGCTGGTATGGGGGTGGCTCACCAGTCGGGTCATGGCCTTTGATGCGCTGGCCGCCCACGCCAGCGCGGCAGAACGGCGCGCGGTGCTGGAGCGGCACCGCAACACCTTGTGGGTCATGGGACTGGTGGTGGGCTTGCTGGGTATTGCGCCCAGTTTGCTCTGGTCTATGGGTTTGATGGCCCTGGCCATGGCACCTTTGTTGGTGCCTTTATCGGTCTGGATCTACACCCTGATTTTTGTATTTTCATCACTGTGGTTTGTGCATTTTTGCCTGGAGGCCCTGCAGGCTCTGCGAAATGCGCAAGCACCGCACGATACGACACCTGAGGCGAAGCCCGAGCCCAGCCTCCCCATGGGATTGATATGAACTTTGGCCTGATCATCATTGGCGACGAAATTCTTTCCGGCAAGCGCGCCGACAAACACCTGGCCCAGGCGATTCGCCTGTTGGGCGACCGTGGATTACCGGTGGCCTATGCCCATTACGTGGGCGACGATCCCCGGCGCATCACCGCGGCCTTGACTGCCGCGCTGGCCTCTGGCGACGTGGTTTTTTCTTTTGGCGGGATTGGCGCGACGCCTGACGACCATACCCGCCAATGTGCGGCCCAGGCGCTGGGCGCGGAACTCGCACTGCACCCGCAGGCGCGCGCGCTGATTTTTGAGCGGATGCAGGACATCGCCCGTGAAAACGGCCACCCCTTCGAACCCGACCGTGCCGACAACCAGCATCGGCTCAATATGGGCATGTTTCCTGTCGGGTCCGAGATCATCCCCAACCCCTACAACAAGATCCCCGGTTTCAGTTGCCGTGGCGCGCAAGGTGGGGCGGTGCACTTTGTCCCGGGCTTTCCGGTCATGGCCTGGCCGATGCTTGAGTGGGTACTGGACACGCACTACCAGGCGCATTTCAACCGGACGCAGTGGGCTGAGAAGTCGGTGATTGTGATGGGTGCCATGGAAGCAACGCTCACGCCTTTGATGGAAGAGATCGAGCGCAACCATCCGGTGAAGGTGTTCAGTCTGCCCAGCGTTGATCACCCCGAGTACGGGCGTCACATCGAGCTCGGCGTCAAAGGCGAGGCCGGGGCGGCAGAGGCCGCTTTTTTGGCTTTGAAGTCGGGGCTGGGTCCTTTTGGTTGTTTATTGGGCCCCGAATTGGTGCGTGGCACCCAATAGTCCATGGCTACGCAGTAATTTCGCACCGTAAATGTGCGAAAAATAATTCAATTTATCGGCTCATCGCCCACTTTGCCAGTGCACGGCAAAAAAATGCGCCGTCTCAGGGCAAAATAGAGGGTGGATTAAGCAAATCCTTGCACCTGCAGTTTTTTGGCACAAAAGCTGCAAGGAATTCGATGCAACACTTTTTACAACCGTGCAACAGGAGTATTTGATGGCCAAGACCGTCGCAGATGTGATGAAGATGGTGAAAGACAATGAAGTCAAGTTTGTTGACTTCCGCTTCACTGACACCCGTGGTAAGGAGCAGCACGTGAGCGTGCCAATCTCTCATTTTGACGAAGACAAGTTCACATCGGGCCACGCCTTTGACGGATCGTCGATCGCAGGTTGGAAGGGAATTGAAGCCTCGGACATGCAACTCATGCCCGACCCCAACACCGCCAACATCGACCCCTTCTTCGAAGAGACCACCCTGTTTTTGAGCTGCGACGTGGTCGAGCCCAGCGACGGCAAGGCCTACGACCGTGACCCTCGCTCGATCGCCAAGCGCGCTGAGGCTTATCTCAAATCTTCCGGTATCGGCGACACCGCATTCTTCGGTCCTGAGCCCGAGTTTTTCATCTTTGACGATGTGCGCTGGAACACTGACATGTCCGGTACCTTCTTCAAGATCGACGAAGTGGAAGCGCCCTGGAATTCAGGCACCAAAATCGACGGCGGCAACAAAGGCCATCGTCCCACGGTCAAGGGCGGTTACTTCCCCGTGCCACCGGTGGACAGCACCCAAGACATGCGCGCTGAAATGTCCCTGATCCTCGAATCCTTGGGCGTTCCAGTTGAAGTGTTCCACCACGAAGTGGCGGGCGCTGGACAGAACGAAATCGGCACGCGTTTCAGCACCTTGGTGGAGCGCGCTGACTGGACCCAGATCCTGAAGTATGTGGTGCAAAACGTGGCCCATTCTTATGGAAAAACGGCCACTTTCATGCCCAAGCCCATCGTTGGCGACAACGGTTCCGGCATGCACGTGCACCAGTCCATCTGGAAAGACGGCAAAAACCTGTTTGCTGGCGACGGCTATGCAGGACTGTCTGATTTCGCCCTGTACTACATCGGCGGCATCATCAAGCACGCCCGTGCACTGAACGCGATCACCAACCCCGGCACCAACAGCTACAAGCGCCTGGTTCCTGGCTATGAGGCACCGGTCAAATTGGCCTACTCCTCACGCAATCGCTCGGCGTCGATCCGTATTCCGTTTGTGGCGAACCCCAAAGGTCGCCGTATCGAAGCGCGTTTCCCCGATCCTTTGATGAACCCTTATCTCGGTTTTGCGGCCCTGATGATGGCGGGTCTGGATGGAGTGGAAAACAAGATTCACCCCGGAGAGGCTGCGACCAAGGACCTGTACCACTTGCCGCCCGAAGAGGATGCATTGGTGCCAACCGTCTGCCACAGCCTGGATCAGGCGCTGGATTGCCTGAACGCTGACCGTGCCTTCCTGACCAAGGGTGGCGTGTTTACCGACAGCATGCTGGATGCCTACATCGAGCTCAAAATGGGTGAAGTTACGCGCTTGCGCATGTCGACGCACCCCATCGAGTTTGATATGTACTACTCGCTGTAATTGCTCGTCTTTTTGTGGACGGCTATCCCTCGCGCCTCGGGCGCCTGGGGTAGTATGGAAACAGAAGGATCGCTTGAAAAAGACGGCCTTGGCCGTCTTTTTCGTTTTCTGGAGCATGCGTGATGTTGAGATTTGTGTGGCTAACCTTGGTGTGGTTTGGATGCGGTACGGTCAGTGCACAAGACAAGGTGTACCGCTGTGGCAGCGAGTACACCAACATGCCGCCCGCAGCCAGCGTGTCAAATTGCACCCTGATTCACCAGGGCAATGTGACGGTTCTGCCTGCGTTCAAAGCCCCCGCACCCTTGGCAACGCCTTCCTCCCCGCCCAGCACCGCCGGCTCGGATGCGCAGCGCAGCAAAGATGCAGATGCGCGTTTTATCCTGGAATCCGAGCTTAAAAAAGCGCAGTCGCGCCATGCGGAGTTGCTCAAGGAATACAACAATGGCGAGCCCGAGAAAGTGGGTGCCGAGGCCCGCAACCATCAAAAATACCTGGACCGGGTTCAGGAAATGAAGGCCAACCTACAGCGCAATGAGGCGGATATCGCCAGCATTCGCCGCGAGATTGGGCGGCTTGGCGGGGCTGTCAAGCGCTGATAAAGATATGGAAGCCGTTTTGAAATTCCAACCCTTTGACCTACTGGCCAGCCTCATTGCGGTGGTGCGTGCCGATACGGTGGTGGTTTTTTCGAACGCCGCGTTGGAAGACAGCTTGGGTATTTCGCGTCGCGTCATCGTAGGTTCGCGCCTGTCGGACGTTTTTAACGATCCGCGTGCCTTGCGCGAGGCCATTACAGGCGCCACCCAAAATGCGTTTGCCGCCATGCGTTACGACGCATTTTTGCGCCGGGTCGGGCTGGACTCCTTGCCCGTGCACGTGATCGTCACGGACGCCGAAGATGGCGTTCACTACGTGGTGGAGCTGGTGCCTTTGGAGCAGCAAACCCGTCAGGACCGTGAGGAACGGCTTGCGGAGCGGGCGCAGGCCAACAAAGAACTGATTCGCAATCTTGCGCATGAAATCAAGAATCCGTTGGGCGGTATCCGCGGCGCCGCACAGTTGCTGGAGATGGAGATCGACTCCAGCGAACTGACCGAGTACACGCAAGTCATCATCCGCGAGGCTGACCGCCTGCAAACCCTCGTGGACCGCCTTCTGGCACCGCACCGCCGCCCCCACATGGTGGGCGATGTCAACATTCACGAGGTGTGTGAACGCGTGCGCTCGCTCATATTGGCAGAGTTCCCCAAGGGCTTGCGGGTGGTGCGGGACTACGATATTTCCATTCCGGAGTTTCGCGGTGACCGGGAACAGCTGATTCAAACCGTACTCAATATTGCGCATAACGCCTGCCAGGCGCTGGCCGAACGCATAGCGCAGGGCGATGCCGTGCTGACCTTTTGTACCCGCGTGGCACGGCAGATCACTTTTGGCAAAACGCGCTACCGGCTGGCATTGGAATTGCATGTCATTGACAACGGACCTGGCGTGCCAGATTCGATCAAGGAGCGCATCTTTTATCCCCTGGTGTCTGGGCGGGAAGGAGGCTCTGGCCTGGGTTTGACGCTGGCGCAAACATTTGTGCAGCAACACCACGGTCAGATCGAAGTCGAGAGCGTGCCGGGCCGTACGGATTTCAAAATATTGATTCCGCTCCCTTAGTTGCCCAACCTGAAGAAAGCGCCCGACATGAAACCGATTTGGATCGTAGACGATGACCAGTCCATCCGGTTTGTACTGGAGAAGGCCTTGTTGCGGGAGCACCTCCCCACACGGAGTTTTTCCAATCCACGGGATGTGCTGATCGCGCTGGAAGATGCGTCAGACGAAGACTTGCCCCAGATTTTGGTCAGCGACATCCGTATGCCCGGCGGCTCTGGCCTGGATTTGCTTGAAAAAGTCAAGGCCCGCCATCCCGGTTTGCCGGTGATCATCATGACGGCCTTCTCCGATTTGGACAGTGCCGTCAGCGCCTTTCAGGGCGGAGCTTTTGAGTACCTGCCCAAGCCCTTTGACCTGCCCAAGGCGGTAGAACTGATTCGCCGCGCAGTGCAGGAAAGCCAGCGCGAAGAAGTGGCCGAAGAGCGCATCAGCGAAACGCCCGAAATGCTCGGCCAGGCACCCGCCATGCAGGACGTGTTTCGTGCCATTGGTCGCCTGAGCCAGAGCAACGTCACCGTCATGATCACCGGGGAGTCGGGCTCGGGCAAAGAGCTGGTGGCGCGAGCCTTGCACAAGCATTCGCCACGGGCCAGCGGCCCATTTGTGGCCATCAATACGGCGGCCATTCCCAAGGACTTGCTGGAGAGTGAATTGTTTGGCCATGAGCGCGGTGCCTTCACCGGCGCCCAGGCACAACGCCGGGGCCGCTTTGAGCAGGCCGACGAAGGCACCCTGTTTCTCGATGAAATTGGAGATATGCCTTTTGAGTTGCAAACCCGTTTGTTGCGGGTGTTGAGTGACGGCCATTTCTACCGTGTTGGCGGTCACAGCGCGGTCAAGACCAATGTGCGGGTAATTGCCGCGACCCATCAGGACCTGGAGCAGCGCGTCAAAGAGGGCGTATTCCGCGAGGATCTGTACCACCGGCTCAACGTGATTCGCCTGCGTCTGCCTGCGCTGCGCGAACGCCGCGAGGACATTCCTATGCTTACCCGCCACTTTTTACAGCACAGCGCGAAGCAGTTGGGCGTGGAGCCCAAGCGCATCGCCGACAGCGCCGTGCTGGCGCTCGAGAACTTTGCTTTCCCCGGCAACGTGCGCCAACTCGAAAATATTTGCCACTGGCTGACCGTGATGGCCCCGGCACAGGTGATTGAGCCCAAGGACCTGCCACCGGAGTTTGGCATTGTGCGCAGTGCTTCTTCGGCAGAGGGGGGCCAAGGCGTTACCGTATCCGTGGTGAATTCGCTGGCCGCAGCCCTGTCACAGACCCCAGCGGAGTTGGAATCGGCACCGCAAACCGCCGCGACGCCCGATGACGCAGATCTGATGTGGCCCAGCACTGCAGGCGGCGCACTGGCGTCGGTCGCAGCGGGCCCCCTGACCGGATGGGAGCTGGAACTGGAGGAGGAGGCACTGGTGATGCTGCGCAGCGGCCACGCTGAAGTGTGGGACATGCTCTCCCGGCGGTTTGAAGCGCGCCTGATTCAGGCGGCTTTGACCAACACACGGGGGCGCCGCATAGAAGCAGCCCAAAAACTGGGGATCGGCCGCAACACCATCACCCGCAAGATTCATGAACTGGGTTTGGAGAATAAAATCCCTGCAGCCGCCGACGAATAGCAGTGCGTCGCCGCTCTGCTGCTTCGGCTCACTTCACATCAAATTTGGTTGAGCCGTCCCAGTCCGCCGGGGGCGGTGTCTGCATGAAATGGGTGACCCGCTGGCTAAAGAGCAGGTACAGGCCAGACGTGGGGTAGGCGTGCATCAGTGCTTGGAGCAACTGTGCTGCAAGCGGCCAATTGCGCGCCCGGTAGGCGGCCAAGGCCATCTCCCATTGCCTCACTTCCTCTTTTTGTGCCGCGTCTACCTGCGTCAGGGGACCCAGAGGTTCAAATATCGCCACTGCCCGGTCTTTGCCTTTGACCCGCACCCGGTCCACCTCCCGGCACAACCAGCCCGGCAGCATCGCACGCGTTTGTTCGCCCATCAGGATGTGCAGTCCGTAGACTTTGGTCAGACCCTCCAGACGCGCACCCAGATTGACCGAGTCGCCCATGACCGTATACGCCCGGCGTATTTTGGAGCCCATGTCGCCGACCCGCATGGGACCGCTGTTGAGTCCGATGCCGATGCTCAGCTGCGGCCAGTCCTTGACCAGGAATTCGGCGTTCAGGTGCACGGCAGCGCGCTGCATGGCGAGCGCCGCGCGCACCGCGTCTTCGGCATGGTTGGGGTTCTGGACGGGTGCACCCCAAAATGCCATGACCGCATCACCAATGTATTTGTCCAAAGTACCGTGGTGGCCATCCCGTATGACCTCGCTCATGGCCGTCAGGTAGGCGTTGATCAATTCAGAAAGTGCATCGGGACTCAGGCGCTCCGAGATGGAGGTGAAATCGCGCACATCGGCAAACAGCACGGTGAGCTCGCGCTCTACCGGGGCCATGGTGAATGCCTGGGGGTCTTGGGCCATTTTTTCGACCAGCTCAGGGGGCACGTAATTGGCAAACAGTTCAGAAATCTGACGCTTGCCCCGTGCTTCGACGAAGTAGCCATAGGCCATCTGAAACAAAAATACGCAGGTCAAACAGGCCAGGGGTGCTGCCAAGGGCAACATCATTTGCTGGCCCTTCAGCAGGCCCAGGTTCAGCACCAAAGTGCCAACCAGCGCGAGCGCAAACCATGCGATGGTGGGTGCTGCTTTGCGCCAGGTTCCCACCAGCACCATCAACAAACCCAAAATCACCACGCCCAGCATCTCAAAGCCCTGCGCAAAAGCCGGTGCCTGCAGCACACGGCCATCCAGCATGCCGGTGATCAGATTGGCATGGACCTCAACCCCCGGAAAACTCACGCCCATCGGCGTGGTCACCAGGTCTGCCAGGCCCGTTGCAGACGTGCCGATCAGCACGATACGATCTTTCAGGAGCGCAGGAGGCACCCGTCCCTGAAGCACATCGACGGCCGAGACATAGGTAAAACTGTGCGACTGACCCCGAAAAGGCACCAGCGCATTGAGTGCGCTGTCAACGGGCACTTCTAAGGGGCCCAGCGCCAACTTCTCGATTTGCTTGTTTTGGTTTCCATAGTCAGAAATGCGGGCGTCCAATGGTGGCGCACCGACCAGCGCTTGCACCACAGCCAATGAAAGCGCGGGGTAATAGCGGTTTTCGTACTCCACCAGCAGCGGCACCCGCCGCGTCACACCATCCGCATCGCGCAGCGGGTTCAAATGGCCAGCACCGGCGGCCTGAGACTGCAGCTCGGGCAACAAACCCGAATAGCCAGGGTAAGACTGCGCTCGGATATGAGTCAATCCCCATTCAGATGCTGCCATGCCCTCAGGTAAGCCTGCGGCCCTCACCGACGTGTCATTGTGAAAGGCGTAGCCCAAGACCACCGGACCGGACTGCATGGCTTGTGCAAGCACATGGTCGAAGCTGAGTTGGGGCCGCAATTGTGCGAGCTGGGTCGCAAAGCCGGGCACGTCCTTGAGTTCATGGCGCGCCAAGTTTTCCAGAACTTCCAGGCCCGACGAAGCATCTTTCTCTGACAGCACAATGTCCAGGGCGACCAAGGAAACACCGTATTTTTGAAACAGGTCACCCACCAATTGCGCCAGACGGTCGCGTCGCCAAGGCCAGCGGCCTTCGCCACCCTGGCTTTTTTCGCGCAGGCTTCGCTCATCAATGTCGACCACCACAATACGGTCATCCAGACTCTGGGGCGCAATGGCCCGAACCCGCACGTCGTACAGCAAGGCTTCCAGGCGAGGCAGCAGAGGCAGTTGCCACAGCGTGGCCACGTGGCCGGCAAACAAGCCGACCAGCAGGACACCGAACAGCAGTCGCGCCGCGTGTTTTCGCATGGCGGCAGGCCTAGCGGCTGATATCCTCAATTTTGATATGAACCCGGGTGTTGTCGCCACGCGCGCTGCTGGAGGTTTGCGTGCTGGTGTTCGAACCACTCCAGGGGCCGCGACCGCTCACTTCTGTCCAAACCCCCATGGGAATGTTCAGGCTGGTGGCGACCCGGTTGCCTTGGTTGCTGGAGGAACTCACGCTCTTGGTTTGCGAGAAAAACTGCACCAAGGCATTGGAGCCATTGACCTTGGCCACCACCTCGAGCTGGGTTTGTGTCGCCGGGCGCGCGCCGGTTTGTCCCCCACGACCGCCGGGACCATCGACCATGACGAGGGAGGCAATTTCACCTTCCACGGCCTGCACCCGCTGCTCGGTGTTGGTGTCGCGGCTGCTGATGGACGTGCTGCCTTCCGGATCGCCCTCACCGTAGCGCACAGAAATAAGCAGGGACTTGGGTTTTTGTGGGCTGGCGTCGGCGCGTGCTGTAGGGGCTGCCGCGGTCATGAAGGCGGGAATGCGTGGCAGTACCTGGGGCTTGTCGCCACTCTCCAGTCCCATGAATCCGGCTTCATCCTTGTTGAGTGTGACGCGGCCGGATGGGCCCTCGAGCACGGTGGTTCCGACATACACCCGGTTGTAAGTGCCCGCCGGGGTATTGGCCTTGGCGGCAGCCTGCGGCGAGAGATAAGAGGCGTCGAATTCTGTGCCGCGAATACCGATGGTGGCGTTTGGCGTGCTGAGCTTGTAGTCTGCCGGCGATGCCTTTCCAATGGCGCCTGTGACTTGGCGCATGGTGCCGCTCAAGAGGCGAAGCGTGGCTTCGTTCTTGGGTGCGCCATGTTTGTCCGACCGGTAGCGCTCAATCTTGAACCGTGACTCAGGGCGCACCCAGATGATCGAGTCGTCAATCATGCGGATCTGCACGTTGGAATTGGCCGGTGTGCTCACCGTGTCGCCTTCGTACAGGTCATCGCCGCGCAGGGCAGGGCGCTCCTGGCCCGTGTTTTGGGTGATCCGAGCGGTACCGATCAACACCTGAATGCTGCCGGGGGCGGCCCAGGTGCTTGGGCTGGCCAGCAGCAAAACCAAGGTCGCCACGCGAGCCAGCCAGCCGCTTGGCGTCGCTTTGAAACCCGTGTGAATTGCCATAACGAGCCTTTAGAAAAAATTAGTTTTGGCAGTTTACCCGCATGAAAAACGGGGTGTCCCGCGCGGTGCAAGGGTCGGCAAACCCCCACCGCAGGAAGGTTCAGCGCCCCAATACCTCAGGGACAGGTCGATGCAAGGGTTGGGCCTCAGGCGGCAATTTCGATCTCCAGCACGACTGGCGCATGGTCACTGGGACGTTCGTTTTTGCGCGGCGCAAGGTCAATATGGCAAGCGCGCGCGAGCGGTTTGAGCGCGTTGCTGATCAAAATATGGTCAATACGAAGGCCCCGATTTCTGCGAAACGCAAAGTCACGGTAATCCCACCAGCTGTAGGCTTTTGGCGCCTGTTCGAACAGCCGGTAGCTGTCGTGCAGCCCCAGGGCAATGAGTGCGCGCAGGTGGTAGCGCTCTTCTTCGGTGCAGTGAATCTGGTCCCGCAGGCCTTCAGGGTCCCAAACATCCGAATCATCGAAGGTGATGTTGTAGTCGCCCATCAAAACGAGTTGCGGGTGCAGCTCAAGCTCTTTTTTTACCCAGGCCCGCAGGCTCTTGAGCCACTCCATCTTGTACTCAAACTTGTCGCTTCCCGGGGCCTGGCCATTGGGAAAATACGCGCCTATCACCCGGGTGCTGCCCACGGTTGCGCAGATCACGCGCGCCATATCGTCGGCAAAATCCGGGATGTTTTTGATGACATCGGTCGCCGAAGCCCGGCTGAGCAGCGCCACGCCGTTGTAGGTTTTTTGACCAAACCACTGGGCCTGGTACCCAAGCGCCGAAAACGCATCGGCCGGGAACTTGTCGTCCGTGGTCTTGGTTTCCTGCAGCACCAGCACATCGACCGGGTTGGACTGCAGCCAAGCCAATACCTGCGGCAGGCGTACCGTCAGGGAGTTCACGTTCCAGGTGGCAAATTTCATGGTGTCGAAGTCGGGCTTGCGGGTTGGCGGGTCAGGGTGACAAAAGAATAGGCGAGCCCATTGGCGGCGGTGTGCGGCTGGCGCCGGGTTTCCTGCCACTCCGGCCCAAATGGGGGGGCAAAAGCGTCGCCCGTTACTTCGAGCGAGATTTCGGTTACCTCAGCGCTGACGGCCAGCGGAAGTGCCTGCGCATAGATTTCGGCACCCCCGATCACCCAGGCATCGGGGTGGTCGGCACAGTGTTCCAGCGCCTCTTGCAGGGAATGGGCCACGACCGCACCCAGAGTTGCCCAATCCGTTTGGCGGGTGATCACCAGGTTCATGCGCCCCGGCAGGGGCTTGAACCGGGGTGGCAAGGAGTCCCAAGTTTTGCGACCCATGATCACGGGGCAGCCCAAGGTGCACTGCTTGAAGTGGGCCAGGTCCTCCGGTAGGTGCCAGGGGAGTGTGCCTTGGTTGCCAATCACGCCATTCGCGGCGCGGGCAAATATCAGGTGCAAACGCATGGCTCTGCGCTCACACTGCCACGGGGGCCTTGATGGCCGGGTGGGGCGCGTAGCCTTCGATTTCAAAATCCTCAAACTGGTAATCAAAAATGGAGTCTGGCTTGCGCAGGATGCGCAGTGTGGGATAGGGCATAGGGGCCCGCGACAGCTGGAGTTCCACCTGCGCGTGGTGGTTGCTGTAGATGTGGCAGTCGCCACCGGTCCAGATAAAGTCGCCGACGTCCAGGTCGCACTGCTGCGCCACCATGTGTGTCAGCAGTGCGTAACTGGCGATATTGAAGGGCACGCCCAAAAATATGTCCGCACTGCGTTGGTAGAGCTGGCAGCTCAGCTTAGGCTTGTCACCTGGCATGGCAGGGGGCGCCACATAAAACTGGAAAAAGGCATGGCAGGGCATCAGCGCCATCTTGGAGAGTTCGGCCACGTTCCAGGCGCTGACGATCATGCGACGGGAGTCCGGGTTGGTCTTCAGCGTCTGCAATACCTCGCTGATCTGGTCGATATGGCCGCCGTCAGGCGTCGGCCAACTGCGCCATTGCACTCCATAGACCGGGCCCAGGTCGCCGTCAGGGCGGGCCCATTCGTCCCAAATGGAGACGCCACGTTCCTTGAGCCAGTGGTTGTTGCTCGATCCCGTCAAGAACCAGAGCAACTCCACGATGATGCTGCGCAAATGCACCTTTTTGGTGGTGACCAAGGGAAAGCCCTGGTTCAGGTCAAAGCGCATCTGGTGGCCAAAAATGCTTTTGGTGCCGGTGCCCGTGCGGTCTTGTTTTTCCAGTCCGTGGGTGTAGGCATGGCGCAGCAAATCTTCGTATTGCTGGGCAATGGGGTGAGGGATAGATGCTGTCATGGTGACCGAACGTAAACGATGGGGAATTGTAGGTTGGCGGGACCGTCCACCCGCCACGCAGGCTGGATCAGGTCATGCGATCCAGCGCGGCGGTGAGCGCCAGCAGGGTCAGCAGCAGTGCCATTACCATCGGCATGACGGCCGCCAGCCCCGCCCAGGTAGCCAAGAGTCCAAAGCCTGCCGGAATCACGGATCCGCCGGCATAGGCGCAGGTCATTTGCCGCCCAATCAGCGTACGCAGCACGTCCGGTGGAAAGCGGCGTGCGGTTTCGTGCATGAGGGATGGAAAGATCGGTGCACAACCCAAGCCCATCAGCACCAAGCCCCCCGGTGAAAGTGTTCCAAACAGGTCTGGCAATGCAAATATGCCGGCGCCAGCGGCGGCCAGCACGGTACCCCGTCTGACCAGACGCCGGTTGCCCAGGCGATCCGCAATCAAGCCCACGGCAAAGCGGCCCATGGTGATGGAGCCGAAATACACCGCGGCCCAAGCGCCCGCGTCAGCGGCGGGCAGCTTGCGGTCGGTGACCAGGATGCTGGCCGCCCACAAGCCGGTCCCCATCTCTGCTGCGACGTAAGTCAGGAAACACAAGGGTGCCAGCCACATTGCCAGCGCGGGCGCTGCAGGCGGAGGCAAAACGTCAGGGTCGGCGGGCGCAGCGGGTGCGCGCCGAGCCTCGCGCGACCACAAGGAAAGCGTCGCCCAAAGTAGGACGGCAAGACCGAGTTGCATCCATCCCAGGGAGCGCACACCCACCGTCCACCCACCCATGCCAGCCAAAGCCAGTCCCATCACCAAGGGCCCCGTCGTGGCGCCTACGCCCCAGCAGCCGTGCAGCCAATTCATGTGGCGCGACGAATAGTGAACCGCGACAAAGTGGTTCAGGCTTGCATCGACGGCCCCTGCACCCAGCCCCAGGGGAATAGCCAGCGCCACGATCCACACAAAGGAGGGCGCCATGGAAAACCCCAGCAAGCCCACTGCGGTGAGCAGGCAACTGCCCGCCACCACCGGCCCGGTTCCGATGCGCTGCACCACAGCGCCGGTCAGCAGGCTTGAGGTGGCAGAGCACAGTGTCATGGTGATGGTGATGGCACCGACGGCCGCCAGCGGCTGGCCCAGGTCGGCGCGCATGAACGGCCAAGCAACGCCCAGCATGCCATCGGGCAAGCCCAGGCTCACAAAAGACAGATACACCAAGGCCAGGAGAACGTGCTGCGCCATCCCCTCGGCCTACCGAAAAACCCGTCGCTCAGCGGGAAAGGACACGTCCGGGATTCATCAGATTGTGGGGGTCCAGGGCGGTTTTGATGGAGCGCATCAGCCCCAGCGCCACCGGAGATTTGTGTTTCTCCAGTTTCTCGCGCTTGAGGCTGCCAATGCCGTGTTCGGCCGATATCGAGCCATTGAAGGCGTCTACCAACGCATAAACGACGGTATTGATCGGGCCTTCCTGGTCGCGCAAAAAGACCTCGCCATCGGCCAGGGCTGGGGCTTGTACGTTGTAGTGCAGATTGCCGTCGCCAAGGTGGCCGTAGTTGACCAACCGCACCCCGGGGAATTGCGTTTGCAGGGCGTCGTCGGCCTTGCGCACAAACTCGGGGATGCGTGAAACCGCAATCGAAATATCGTGTTTGATATTCAGGCCTTCCTGGGCTTGGGCCAGCGGAATGCTTTCCCGGATGTGCCACAGTGCCCGGGCTTGCGCCATGCTTTCGGCGACCACCGCGTCCTGCACGCAGCCTTGCTCCAAAGCGGACTCCAGCAGGCGTTCAAACTGCCCCCGCGCGTGATCGTCGGATTCACCATCAGAGTTTTCCAGCACCACGCAATAGGGCGTAGTTCCGAAAAACGGCACCCGTTGTTGGGGAAAGTGCTTGACCACCAAGCTCAGGGCGAACTGCCCCATCACTTCAAACCCGGTGAGCCCCGCGCCCAAATGTTGGTGCGCCAAGCCCAACAATGCGACGGCTGCGTCCAGCGAGGGCACGGCAGCCAGCGCGGTGAGCTGGGACTTGGGTGCGGGGTAAAGCTTCATGGTGGCCGCAGTGATGACCCCCAACGTGCCTTCGGATCCAATGAAAAGATGGCGCAAGTCATAGCCGGTGTTGTCCTTGCGCAGGCCGGTGAGGCCGCTCCAGACTTCGCCCTCGGCCGTTACCACTTCCAAGCCCAGGCAGAGTTCGCGGGTATTTCCAAAGCGCACGACCTGGGTTCCGCCCGCGTTGGTGCCCAGATTTCCGCCAATCGTGCAGCTGCCCTCTGAGGCCAAACTCAAAGGGAACAAAAAGCCGGCCTTTTCACAGGCGTCTTGCAGCGTTTGCAGTACGCACCCGGCCTCGACGGTCATGGTCAGGTTGGCGGCGTCCAGGCTGCGTATGGCATTCATGCGCGTGAGACTCAGTACCACCTGGGTTCCCGTGGCGTCTGGCGTGGAGCCCACCACCATGCCGGTATTGCCGCCCTGGGGCACGATGCTCACCCTGGCCGCCGCGCAGGCCTTCACCACTTGGGCGACTTGGTCGGTGCTGTTGGGGCGCACCACGGCCAGCGCTTTGCCGCGCTCGCGCTTGCGCCAATCGAGCTCATAGCTGGTCAAATCCCCTTGGGTCAGTACGTGGGCATCACCAACGAGGGTCCGTAGCGAATCTAACAAGGCAGCATGGGTCATGGCGTGCAGGCGGGTTACGGTGCAAAAAGCTTAGCCCTGAGCGGACGCGGCAAGGGCCTGTGCCGACGCATTGCGCAGGCGAAAGCGGACGTGCAAGGCGCAGCCGGCAAACAGCGTGAGGCAGAAAAAGACTTCCAGCAGGGCGTAATAGTTGCTCGGTGCCCGGTCACTGTAGGCGCGGACCACGCCCTCGGTGAAATAGAGCCACACCAGCAGACTGACCCAGCGGTAGGTGTACATGCGGTTTTTGAGCAATCCGGCCAGAGGCACGCACAGCGGGAGCGCCTTCAGCGCCAACAGGGAGCCGCCAGGCTTGATGGGCGCCAGAACCAGCTCCCATGCCACGCTCAGCACCACCAGCGCGACCAGGCTGCAAACCGCCAGCCAACGGCTGAGGTTGATCTGGTGCAAAGCTGACGCAGTGGCGGCGTCGCCTACGGGGTTGGCAGCGGAAAGATCGGGAGCACTGGGAGGGGGGGAGGCGGGCGCATTCATGTCGGTGGCATCATACCGACCATGCGACTGCCCCTACAAAGACTCCAGGCCTGGCTGGCCGACGTGGCCCATGTGCCCTGGTTGCCCGCGCTCCTGACCCTGCGCGAGCGTTTTCGCGAGGACCGGCTGGGCCTGACGGCCAGCAGCCTGACCTTTACGACCACCATCGCACTGGTGCCGTTTTTTACCGTGGCGCTGGCCGTGTTTACCGCGTTCCCGATGTTTGCCAAGTTTCAAGATGTGCTGCAAAAGTGGTTGATCGCGAGCCTGGTTCCCGACAATATCGCGCGCCAGGTGCTGGGGTATCTGAACCAATTTGCCGGCAAAGCCAGCAAGCTCGGAAGCGTCGGTCTCGCGGCACTGCTCATTACGGC
This sequence comes from Rhodoferax sp., assembly GCA_029866205.1. GTDB lineage: Bacteria > Pseudomonadota > Gammaproteobacteria > Burkholderiales > Burkholderiaceae_C > Allorhodoferax. The sequence goes on along the minus strand of JARWZT010000010.1, from coordinate 73,247 downwards.
GCTGGCGCTGATTTTTACGATCGACCGCACACTTAACAGCATTTGGCGGGTCCGCACCTTGCGCCCGCTGGGGCAGCGCCTGTTGATTTATTGGTCCGCGGTCACGTTGGGGCCCCTGATTTTGGGGGTCAGTGTGACCATCACCTCCTACGCGGTGTCGGCATCCCAGGGTGTGGTGATGGGCTTGCCGGGGGGTGTGGGCTTGTTGCTGGACGTCGTGCAGTACCTGATGGTCGCGGCGGGTATGGCGGCCATGTTCCATTACGTGCCCAATACCCAGGTGCGTTGGGGTCACGCGTGGATGGGGGGGCTGTTTGTGTCCACCGGCATGGAGGTCGCCAAGCGCCTGCTGGCCTGGTACCTTTCCAACGTACCGGGCTATTCGGTGGTGTACGGGGCCTTTGCCACGCTGCCTATTTTGTTGGTCTGGATCTACCTGGCGTGGGTGATCGTCCTGCTGGGGGCGACGCTGACGGCCCATGTGCCCAGTTTGATCGCCGGTCTGCCGCGTAGGCGTATCGGCCCGGGCGTGCGCTTTCAATTGGCGCTGGAGCTGCTGCAAACCCTGCAGCTTGCACGCCTGCAGGGCACGCAGGGGCGCACCTTGCCGCAATTGTGTTCTGACCTTGACGCCGATGCCCTGGACCTTGACCCGGTGTTGGAGACGTTGAGCGCCATGGACTGGGTGGGTTTGTTGCAAGAAGAGCATGGCCAGTCGCATGATTCCCGGTGGGTGATCCTGGTGGAGCCTGCCACCACACCGCTGGCTTCCTTGGTGCATGCGTTTTTGATTGCCCGACTGCCGGCGACCGAGGCGTTTTGGGCGCATGGATTCCAGGCCTCCGCAACGCTGCAGCAGGCCTGGCACACGCCCGATCCAAGCGCCCCCTGAAGCCCGAGAAGGCGCGGGTACAATCGACTTTTTGGAGCTTTGACATGCGCCTTATCGGCAAAGCGCTCACTTTCGACGACGTGTTGTTGGTGCCAGCGTACTCCCAAGTCCTTCCCAAGGACACCTCTCTCGCCACCCGTTTTTCCCGCAATATCGCACTGAACCTTCCGCTGGTTTCAGCGGCCATGGACACCGTGACCGAGGCGCGTCTGGCGATTGCCATTGCCCAGGAAGGCGGCATCGGCATCGTTCACAAAAACCTCAGTGCCGCCGAACAGGCCGCCCAGGTGGCCAAAGTCAAGCGCTACGAGAGCGGCGTGTTGCGCGACCCGGTCGTGATCACCCCCCAATTTACGGTGCGTCAGGTGATCGCCTTGTCCGAGCAACTGGGCGTGTCCGGCTTTCCGGTTTGCGATGCCGGTCGGGTGGTGGGCATCGTCACCGGGCGCGATTTGCGCTTCGAGACCCGCTATGACCTGCCGGTCAGCGCCATCATGACGCCGCGGGAAAAGCTCATCACCGTGCCCGACGGCACCACGCTGCTTGAGGCAAAAGCCCTGCTCAACAAACACAAGCTGGAGCGCCTGTTGGTGGTCAATGATGCGTTTGAGCTCAAGGGGCTGATTACCGTCAAAGACATTACCAAGCAGACCAGTTTTCCCAATGCGGCCCGCGACGCTTTCGGCAAATTGCGGGTGGGCGCGGCCGTCGGTGTGGGCGAAGGCACCGAAGAGCGCGTTGCCGCCTTGGTGCAGGCGGGCGTGGACGCCATCGTGGTGGACACCGCGCACGGCCACAGCCACGGCGTGATTGAGCGCGTACGCTGGGTGAAGAAAAACTTTCCGCAAGTTGATGTGATCGGCGGCAACATCGCCACAGGCGCAGCGGCTTTGGCATTGGTGGAGGCGGGTGCGGATGCAGTCAAGGTGGGCATCGGACCCGGTTCGATTTGCACCACCCGCATCGTGGCCGGCGTGGGCGTGCCCCAGATCATGGCCATCGACAGCGTTGCCATGGCCTTGAGGGGCACGGGAGTGCCCCTGATCGCCGATGGCGGCGTGCGCTACAGCGGAGATATTGCCAAAGCCTTGGCCGCCGGTGCGGGCACGGTCATGATGGGCAGCATGTTTGCCGGCACCGAAGAGGCGCCGGGCGAGGTGATTTTGTACCAGGGCCGCAGCTACAAAAGCTACCGCGGCATGGGCAGCATCGGGGCCATGCAGCAGGGCAGTGCGGACCGCTACTTTCAGGAGTCCAGCACCGGCAACCCTAACGCCGACAAGCTGGTTCCCGAAGGCATCGAAGGCCGTGTGCCCTACAAGGGCTCCATGGTAGCCATCATCTTCCAGATGTCTGGCGGCATTCGTGCCAGCATGGGCTACTGCGGATGCGCGACCATTGAGGACATGCAAAACAAGGCCGAATTTGTGGAAATCACCACCGCGGGTATCCGTGAAAGCCATGTGCACGACGTCCAGATCACCAAAGAGGCGCCGAACTACCGGGCCGACTAGTCTGTTTTGACTTCAAAGGCGTCTGTTTTCAGGCGCCTTTTTTGTTTTTTCTCTCCAACCTCCGATTTCCATGCAGCATTCCAAAATTCTCATCCTCGATTTCGGCTCGCAAGTCACGCAGCTGATCGCACGCCGGGTTCGTGAAGCCCGCGTGTATTGCGAGGTGCACCCTTGTGATGTGACGGACGAATGGGTGCGTGCCTATGCGGCCGACGGCAGCTTGAAAGGCGTCATCTTGTCTGGCAGCCATGCCAGCGTCTACGAAGACAGCACCGACAGTGCGCCCGCCGCCGTGTTTGCGCTGGGTGTGCCGGTGCTCGGTATTTGTTACGGCATGCAAACTATGGCGCAGCAGCTCGGCGGCAAGGTCGAGGGCGGGCACACCCGCGAGTTTGGCTACGCGGAAGTTCGCGCCCATGGCCACACCGCGCTCCTGAATGCCATTGCCGACTACACGACGGCCGAAGGCCACGGCATGCTCAAGGTGTGGATGAGCCACGGAGACAAGGTGACCGCATTGCCGCCCGGTTTCAAGCTGATGGCAAGCACCCCGAGTTGCCCGATTGCCGGCATGGCGGACGAGGCGCGGCATTTTTACGGCGTGCAGTTTCACCCGGAAGTGACCCACACCCTGCAGGGTCAAGCGCTCTTGAACCGATTTGTTCTGGAGATCTGCGGTGCGCACCCCGATTGGGTGATGCGCGACCACGTGGCCGATGCGGTCGCGAAAATACGCGAGCAAGTGGGCGACGAAGAGGTGATTTTGGGCCTGTCGGGTGGTGTGGATTCGTCGGTGGCCGCCGCGCTGATTCACCGCGCAATTGGTGACCAGCTGACCTGTGTGTTCGTGGACCACGGCCTGTTGCGCCTCAACGAGGGCGACATGGTGATGGACATGTTCGTTGGTCAGTTGCATGCCAAGGTCATTCGGGTGGACGCCAGTGCACTGTTTTTGGGCAAACTCGCTGGCGTCAGTGAACCCGAGGCCAAACGAAAAATCATCGGTGGCCTGTTTGTCGATGTGTTCAAGGAGCAGGCCGCCAAACTCAAGTCCGGCAACGACGGGCACAAAGGTGCCACTTTTCTGGCCCAAGGCACGATTTACCCTGATGTGATTGAGAGTGGCGGTGCCAAAAGCAAAAAAGCGGTCACCATCAAAAGCCACCACAACGTGGGCGGCTTGCCCGAGCAACTCGGCCTGAAACTGCTGGAGCCCTTGCGCGACCTGTTCAAGGACGAAGTGCGTGAACTCGGTGTCGCCCTTGGCTTGCCGCACGACATGGTCTACCGCCACCCATTCCCCGGCCCTGGGCTGGGTGTTCGCATTTTGGGAGAAGTCAAAAAAGACTATGCCGACCTCCTGCGCCGTGCCGACGCCATCTTTATCGAAGAACTGCGCGCCACGCCCTACGTCCCCGTGGCGGGCGAAGTGGTGGGCGCTTCGGGGGTGCCAAAAAACTGGTACGAGGCGACCAGCCAGGCTTTCACCGTGTTTTTGCCGGTCAAGAGCGTGGGCGTCATGGGCGACGGCCGCACCTACGACTACGTGGTAGCCCTGCGCGCCGTGCAAACCAGTGACTTCATGACCGCCGACTGGGCAGAATTACCCTATGCGCTGCTCAAAAAAGTGTCGGGGCGCATCATCAACGAAGTGCGCGGCATCAACCGCGTGACCTATGACGTGAGCAGCAAACCACCGGCAACGATCGAATGGGAGTGACTCTTCCGACGTAAGTTGTTGATTTATATAGTTTTTCAACTTACACAAAGGTGGCGCACGCCCAACTAAGTCGTTGATTTAGTTGGGCGTTGGCATTAAAGTTACACGTAAGGCTACACAAAGCTGTAGCTACTCAAAATCGTAGTAACTCGCAGTGCCATATGCCGCTCAAAAAACACTTATTTAACGACTACGAAGAACCCATATTCGACCAAGCTGTAATCTACAAGCGAGGCGAATATTGGCAGATGCGTATGTGGCTTGCTAAGGAAGGCAAGTACGCTCGCTTCAGTCATAAAACGAGAAATAAAAGCACGGCAATAGACAAAGCCGGTAATCCCCCGTTTTGCACTGACGCCAGAAGTAGAACGGTTACGCAGCCATGGCCAGATGCTGCTTTGGGGTGAAACCGCCCAGGGCCATATTCGGGCGGTCGTGATTGTAGGAATACATCCATTGCGTAGCGAAGTCCTGAACTTCTTCGATGCTGGACCAGTAATACTGAGATAACCATTCATAGCGAACCGTCCGGTTGAACCGCTCAACATAGGCGTTCTGCTGGGGTTTTCCTGGCCGAATGTATTCAAACCGGATTCCCCATTCCTTGGCCCAGTTCTGGATGGTGCCGCTGATGTTCTCCGGCCCGTTGTGGCATCGAATCACCTGCGGCTTGCCGCGCCAGGAGATGATCTGCTTCAAGGCCCGGATCACCCGCTCCGAAGGCAGCGAGAAGTCCACCTCAATGCCCAGCGCCTCACGATTGAAGTCATCAATGACATTCAACAGCCGCAGGTTGCGACCGTCCTCCAACCTGTCGTGCATGAAGTCCATCGACCATACTTGATTGATGGCCTGTGGCACCGCCAAGGGCTCGGGCTTCTCGCGCACCAAGCGCTTCCTGGGCTTGATACGCAGGTTCAGTTCCAGCTCGCGGTAGATGCGGTACACGCGCTTGTGGTTCCAGCCAAAACTCTTCACATTGCGCAGGTAAAGGTAGCACAGGCCGAAGCCCCAGTTGCGATGGTTGTCCGTCAAGCGGATCAGCCAATCGGCTATGGCCTCGTTCTCGGCGTTTTGCTTGGACTCGTAGCGGTAGCAGGACTCGTTGATCGAAAACACTGCGCAGGCGACCCGTAGGGACAACCCACGCTGCTGCACAACCTCTTTGGCCATCTCGCGTCTGCGAGACGGCCGTGCTACTTTTTTGCGAGGTACTCGTTGGCGATCTCGGCCTTGAGCTTCTCTTCGAAATACATCTTGCGCAGGCGCCTGTTCTCGTCTTCGAGCTCCTTCATACGGGTCATCATGGAGGTGTCCATGCCTCCGAATTTGGCACGCCATTTGTAAAACGTGGCTGTACTGATACCCAACTCCCGGCAGATCTCCGGCACCGGTAGACCGGCCTCGACACGTTTCAGGGCAGCCATGATCTGGCTATCGGTAAATCTTGACTTCTTCACGTAGAACTTCCTTATTGGAAAATTCTACTTCTCGCGCCTTCGGATTTACGGGGGGATTACCCAGGGACTCCACTCTAGAACAGCCTTAGTAATCAAATTGACTGGACTTTGAGTAGTGGTATTACCTTTCCAAATTTTGTAGTAGGGAATCACGGAGGATTGGAATGACGCTAGCCGTTATAGTACACCAGTGCAACGTATTCTTAAGAGCTTGGCTGAGGTCTTTCGGTACAGACGAGCATAGGATACTTTCTCACTAATTGTTAGCTAATGAAGGAGCACTTGAATGTTTGGTCTATTCAATGACAAGAGATTGTTAGAGCAAAAAAAGATGATATGGCAAAACCTTTTTGCCTCTTTGGATTTTATTAAGGTGATTGAGGAGCGAGAAGAAACTGAGCGTAACTTTTTCGGTCAAGATAAAGTAGATCTAAATAAAAGATTGATTGAAAAGCTTAAAAGCATCCACTCATTATCTAGCAATGCTGTTAATAATGGTAATCATAAAAAGTCACTCGATAAAGCCAACTTGAATTACATTCAGCAAGATAATAAAATTCTTCGTGATATTTACGATTCTCACATTAGCGGCGGCGCTATGTTTGGCTCATTTGATGACTACATTAATCCATCTTATGGCTGGGACGTAGCACTCAGGGACTGGAATTAAATTTTTTTAAACAAGGCATCTTTGTCACTTTGAGATTTCTTGTGGCGCTAATTTAATTCAAAATGTTACGCGCCCAACTCGCGCTGGTTAATTTCTTGTGTGTTAGAAGGTGTGCTATGAGAAAGTTGTATTTTGTCTTAGCTTGGTTATGCGTTGCGTGGGCTATTTGGTCGCTAATAAGATTTCTTTTCATGTCACCGAGTAGTACTGGCAATCATTCTGGTATTTCTTGGATTATTAGTATTTTTATAGAGACTCTTCTGGCTTCATTTTTCTTTTCTTTGGCAAGGGAGAAGTAGGGTGATTGCCAATATTTCTAATAAGTTTATTTTTTTTCTTGGTCGCCTTACTATTCGCAGCTAATTCGGCCTCTCAGTATCCATATACTTGTAGAGTTGATTTTAGCAGTTTTGATGGGCCCATTGCCAGAGTTGATATTCCATTCGAACCAAAATCAAGATCTTATATGGTCATTTTCGAGTATAAAAGAAAATGTGAGCCTTTATTTGCATATTTAACCACTAAGACAAGCAGTTCAAGGCTAGGTCGAGTGATTCAAAGAAGAGTTGTAAATCCCGCAGTTTACTTTTTGACAATAGACGGCGTTAGGCGTACTTGGCACGGTGCTGTTAATGATTATCAAAATACAAGTGAGGTGGCAATCGGTCTAACTCAGCAGGCGTGGGATTCTTTATTATTGGGTCCGTCTAATATTTTTTTATTGAAGGTGATGCTGGAATCTACAATGTCCCATTACTGGGTATTGATTCTGCCATTAAAAGTGCTAGCCAAGTGTGCTTGAGTAAGATGTAAATCTTTTTGAATTCTCAGCAAGTTTTTGGTGTTGTAGATAAATCTTATCGGCATACAAGTTTATTTTCACTGTGTGTTTATAGTCTTTTTCTGAACTGATCGTTAGGTAGCGTTAGACGGTTGTACAGCGTGTAAATTGCTTAAGCGTAATATAGTGATAACGCTGCTCACGCTTAAAGCTTCTACTCGTTCGCAGTAATTCTAAAAGACACACGAAAGTTACACAAAGGATTTTTTATGATGCAAGTCATTGACGTCATTGGTGTTTTCGGTTGCGTTACTATTGAGTGGGAATGACGCCCAAGGTCACCCAACGCATCAGGAGTTTTTATGATCGGCTACACCTGCCTCGGTACCAACGATAAACCCCGGGCCACCGCGTACTACGATGCGTTGTTGGGCCTGCTGGGTGCGAAGCGCTTTTACGAGACGCCACGGGGTGTGGGTTGGGGAATTGCACCGGACCAACCCATGTTCGCGGTCAACACCCCTTTTGATGGCGAGCCGGCGACCGCAGGCAATGGGGCAATGGTTGCTTTGTCGGCGACAACGCAGGAACGGGTACGTGCGGTGTACGAAAAAGCCTTGGAGCTCGGCGGAAGCGATGAAGGTGCACCCGGCCCTCGGGGCGGTGGTTTTTATGGCGCCTATTTTCGCGACCTCGACGGGAATAAGCTCGCCGTTTTTTGTTACGCCGCTTAGTGGCTTGGGTGTCTTTTTATGTACATGCCCGCACAGTTCGACAGCAAAGACCTAAGCGTGGCTGCGCAGGTCATGCGCAGCCATCCATTTGCCTCGCTGATTTCGCTGGACGACGACGGCTTGCCGTTTGTCACCCACTTGCCGCTGCACCTGGAGTCCGGCACTGACCGAGAAGGCCTGCCAGCATGGGACTTGCTTTTGGGCCACTGCGCGCGCGGCAACCCACACTGGAAATATCTGGCGGCTCGGCCGCAGGCCGTGGTGACGTTCATGGGGCCGCAAGCCTATATGTCCCCCAAGGTCTATCCCGACCTGGTGCGCGTGCCGACCTGGAATTACATCGCCGTACATTGCACCGTGGCGGCGGAATTGCTGGAGGGCGAGGCCGCCAAGGACGCCCTACTTAAACAACTGATCGCAGACCACGAGCCCGCATATGCCGACCAATGGCGTGGACTGCCACACGATTACACCGAAAAAATGCTCAATGGAATCGTGGCTTTCTCATTAAAAATCATAAGCTTGCAATGCAAAGTTAAAGTAAATCAGCATCGTCCGGAAGCGCATGCCCGGATGCTGGAGATCTACGATTCCGGAAGCGCAGACGAGCGCGCCCTGGGCCAATGGATGCGTCAAATGGGCCTGGGCGGCTGAACGTCTGCCAACTGCCCTATGTCTGAAAACCTGCCCTCTGACGCAGACTGGATGCGAATGGCGCTGGAACAGGCGGCGTTGGCGGCTCGGGACGGAGAGGTTCCTGTGGGTGCCGTCGTGGTCAAAGACGGCCAATTGATCGCCACGGGTCGCAATGCCCCCATCGCCGCGCATGATCCTACGGCGCATGCCGAAATTGCGGCCTTGCGTGCGGCCGCATTGGCGCTGGGCAATTACCGACTGGACGGTTGCGAGCTCTTTGTGACCTTGGAACCCTGTGCCATGTGCAGCGGCGCCATGTTGCATTCGCGGCTCAAGCGGGTGGTGTTTGGTGCGGCCGATCCACGCACCGGCGCGGCGGGGTCGGTGCTCAACCTGTTCGCCCATTCAGAAATCAACCATCAAACCCAAGTACAGGGCGGCGTACTGGCCGCCGAGTGTGGGGCGGTGCTACAAGAATTTTTCAAACCCAAGCGCGCAAACCCGAGCCCGGTCCGCCAAGACGCCGTGCGCACTCCCGAGGCCTGTTTTGCTGGTATTGCGGACTACCCGTGGCCGCCCAATTACACAAGCGATGGGCCCGCGCTGGACGGCTTGCGCCTGCATTACCTCGATGTGGGGCCGGCAGACGCACAAACTACTTACCTGTGTTTGCACGGCAACCCGGCCTGGAGCTATCTGTACCGCAAGATGATTCCCGTCTGGACCGCGCAAGGCCACCGCGTGGTAGCGCCCGATCTGATCGGGTTTGGCAAGAGTGACAAACCCAAGAAAGACGGATTTCATACCTTCGACTTTCATCGCCAGGTCCTGCTTCAATGGGTGGAACGGCTGGATTTGCGCAATGTGGTGTTGGTGGTGCAAGACTGGGGCGGCATTTTGGGGCTGACCCTGCCGATGGAGGCCCCGCAACGCTACCGGGGGCTGCTGGTCATGAATACCACGCTGGGAACCGGTGACCAGCCTTTGTCGCCCGGGTTTTTGGCGTGGCGCGATTGGTGCGCCAAGAACCCCGAGTTTGACGTCGGTCGCCTGTTTTCGCGGGGTAACCCGCAGATGGAGGAGGGCGAGTGGCAGGCCTACAACGCCCCTTTTCCCGATCGCGGACACCGTGCCGCCTTGCGTGCATTTCCGCCGATGGTGCCCGAGATGACCGAGTCTCCCGGTGCCGAAGTGTCGCGCCGGGCTGCGATTTTTTGGCAGCACGACTGGACGGGCCAAACCCTGATGGCCATTGGCCAGCAAGACCCAGTGCTGGGTGAACCCGTGATGCGCGCGCTACAAAAGACCATTCGCGGCTGCACGGAAGTGATGCTCTTGCCGCAGGCAGGCCACTTTGTGCAGGAACATGGTGAATCCATTGCGCAGCGGGCGCTGCAGTTTTTTCACCCGACGGCCTGAGCCGATAATTGGAATCTGACCCCAATTAAATTTTTATGAGCCATATTTATATCTTTTCGCCCTCGGGCGCGGTGCGCGACAAGGCGGCCTTCAAACGGGGGCTCAAGCACTTGCGCGCCCAGGGCCATGAGGTCGAGGTTGATGCCGACGCGCTGAGCAGCCATCTGCGCTTTGCCGGAGATGACGCCACGCGTTTGGCCGCCATCGGGCGGGCTGCGGCCAGCGGGGCCGATGTGGCGCTGGTGACGCGCGGCGGCTATGGGCTGTCGCGGCTGCTGCCCCATTTGCCCTATGCCGCCATTGCCAAGGCGGTAGAGGGCGGCACCCAATTTGTGGGTTTGAGCGATTTCACGGCCTTGCAGTTGGCGGTGTTGGCCAAAACCGGCGCCATTACCTGGCAAGGCCCGGCGCTGGGCGAAGACTTTGGCGCAGCGCTAGGGCCTGACGAGATCATGCAGGCCTGCTTTGATGATTTGTTGCTGGAGCAGGGCGAGGGCGCCGGCTGGCGCTTGCCGGCCGCCGAGTCAGGCGCTTCGCTGGTGGTCAACAACGCCAAACTCTGGGGCGGCAATCTGGCGGTACTGGTGTCGCTCCTGGGAACCCCGTACTTTCCCAAAGTGAAGGGCGGCGTGCTGTTTCTGGAAGACGTGGGTGAACACCCCTACCGCCTGGAGCGCATGCTCACCCAGCTGTTGCACAGTGGCGTGCTTGCCCAGCAAAAGGCGATTGTGTTGGGCCAGTTCACCAACTACAAGCTGGTGCCCCACGACAAAGGATTCAAACTCGCCAGTGTGGTGGCCTGGCTACGTAGTCAGGTGACGGTGCCGGTAATGACGGGTCTGCCCTTTGGACATGTGCCTACCAAGGTTTTGCTGCCCGTGGGCGCCAAAGTCGATTTGGTCACCCAAGGCCGCGACGCACTGCTGGTTTGGGGCCACGTGTAGCCCTTGCCGGGCGACACCGCGCCGAATGTGTCTCCCACCAGTCCAAATCTACTCCGAGGAACCCAAATGCCGTTGAGTGAAGAAAAGTTGGCCGCCTTGCGAGCCAAATACAGCGGTACCGCCGCGGATATGCACGACCCGCTGTTCAAACAGGTCGCCGACCGTATTTTTTCTGAGGGTGGCACACGGGCGGCCCCCTACGCGGGTATTCCGACTTTGTTGTCGGCGCCCGCGCGTAGCGTCGATCCAACGGCGCCGGATTTTGGGGATTTGCAGGTCGCGCTGATGGGGGCACCCATGGACTTGGGAGCCAGCAACCGGCCTGGTGCGCGATTTGGTCCGCGCGCCCTGCGCACCATCGAGCGCATTGGCCCGTACAACCATGTCCTCAAAGTGGCGCCTGTCCCGACCTTGCGCGTGGCCGATGTGGGCGACGTGCCGTTTCGCAGTCGCTACAGCTTGCCGATGTGCATCGAAGATTTGGAAACCTGGTACCACCACGTGGTGAACCAGGGGGTATTGCCCCTGACGGTGGGGGGCGACCACTCCATCACCTACCCGATCATGAAAGCGGTGGGGCGCTCCGGTCCGATTGGCATGGTGCACATTGACGCCCACTGCGACACCGGTGGCGAGTTTGACCAGACCCGCTTTCACCATGGCGGCCCGTTCCGTCTCGCGGTTCTGGACGGCGTGCTGGACCCGGCGCGCTGCATTCAGATCGGAATTCGCGGTTCGTCCGAATACCTGTGGGAGTTTTCCAAAGACGCCGGCATGACGGTGGTGCATGCCGAAGAAGTGCAGCGTTTGGGCATTGAGGAAATTGTGCGCATGGCGCGCGCGGTGGTGGGGGACGGCCCCACATACGTCACCTTTGATGTTGACGGGCTTGATCCGGCGTTTGCGCCGGGCACGGGCACGCCCGAAATTGGTGGTCTGAGTACGCGCGAGGCGCTTGCGATCTTGCACGGCCTGAAGGGCCTGAACATTGTCGGCGGCGATGTGGTCGAAGTGGCGCCCCAATATGACGCTGGCACCAAGACGGCGCAAGCTGGTGCGCAGATGCTGTTCGAAATCTTGAGCCTGATGGCCTTGAGTCCGACGCTCAAGCCTTAGTTGCGTGCCTTGAGTCAGCTGGCCCGCAATTGCTGGTTAAAGGCAGCAGCGGTACGCTGGACCTGTCCGACGGCTCGGGTACCACCGGCTGGACGCATGCGTCAGCCATCCAAGCAACCATCGAGCACATCATTTGTTAACATAATATACATCGTATGAAGTAAACAATAGCCGGAGTAGAGTACGGTTCAACGGGCCAGTCACTTACCCGCGCTGCGTTTGAGGCCGGCCGCGATCTGCGCTTCAGACTCCGCTCGGCCACCGCGTTTGGCAAAGTCCAACGCAGTCAGGCCCACCGCGTTGCGCAACTTCAGGTCGGCACCGGCATCCATCAGCAGCTTGACGGTGGACACACCGCCGTACATGGCGGCCATCATCAAGGGCGTCGTCTGGTTGGGCGATTCCGCGTCGATGTACGCGTAATGGTCCAGCAAGAGCTGGATCACCGCATCGTGTCCGCCACTGGCGGCGTAATGCAGCGCGGTCCAGCCCGTTTTGTTGACATCGGCATCCCGCGCGATCAGCCGCTCACACACGTCACGCATGCCGGCCAGCGCGGCCAGCATCAGTGCGCTTTCGTCTTTTGAGTTTCGGACTTCCGCCTTGAGACCGGGCGCTCGCAGCAACACGCCAAGCACCTTGGGCGACGGCTCACGAATCGCCATCAGCAAACCGGGCAAGCCCGCCGGACCGGCCGTGTTGGGGTCGAAGCCGCGCGAAATCAGCTGGCTTACCTTGGCCTCGTCGTCACGGGTCAGCGCCTGAAAGAAGTCTTCGTACGAGCCTGCATGCGCAAGAGAAAATCCAATTAAAACAACAAGATAAAAGAAACTCTTGAAGTAATTTATGAATTTTGTCATGCCGCAACTCCAGCAAAAAGACGACTGAAGTTGACACTGGTGGCCGCGGCCACCTCTTCAACACTGCAGTTCCGAAGCGCGGCAATCTGCTTGGCCACGTAGGGCACAAAAGACGGGTTGTTGGTCTTTCCGCGATGCGGCATGGGTGCCAAGTAGGGGCTGTCAGTCTCGATCAGCATGCGGTCCAGCGGGACCCAAGCCGCGACGTCGCGCAAGTCTTGGGCCGATTTGAACGTCAAAATGCCCGAAAAGGAAATGTAAAAACCCAGCTCCAGCGCAGCCTCGGCCACGGCCGCCGTTTCGGTGAAGCAATGAAACACCCCGCCCGCCGCGCCCCTGCGTCCGTCTTCGCCCTCTTCTTTCAAAATAGCCAAGGTGTCGTCTGAGGCACTGCGCGTGTGAATGACGAGTGGTTTGTTCAGGACCTGTGCCGCACGAATATGGATGCGAAAGCGGCTGCGCTGCCATTCCATGTCCGCCACGCTGCGACCATTGAGGCGGTAGTAATCGAGTCCGGTCTCACCTACCGCCACCACGCGCGGCAACACACCCCGCGTCAAAAGGTCTTGCAGGCTGGGCTCTTGCACCCCCTCGTTGTCGGGATGCACACCCACCGTGGCCCAAAAATTGTCAAAACCCAGCGCCAAATCGTGCACATCGGAAAATTCTTCCAGAGTGGTGCAAATGCACAAGGCCCTGCTGACCTGGGCCTGCGCCATGGCATCGCGAATTTCAGGCAAGCCGGACCGAAGTTCCGCAAAATTCAAATGGCAGTGGGAATCAGTAAACATGCACCAATTCCACGTCAGAGCGTCTGGCTGGATCGGTCTGAAATCAGCAAGGGCCCCAAGATGGCCTCAATCTTGGATTTCAACAAAACCGACTTCTGGTCACTGGGAAACCGGATACCCACCCCCTGGGCCCGCTTGGACGGCGTGTTTTCTGGTGTAACCCAGGCCACGATGCCAGCCACCGCATGGCGTTGGGGGTCATCGGGCAGCGTCAGCAAGACATACAACTCATCACCCAGGGCGTAGTCCCGGCTGGTGGTGCAAAAAATACCGCCGTCTTTGAAGGCCGGAATATAGGCGGCCTGCAGGGCGGTTCGGTCTTTGATGGTGAGCTGCATGACACTGGGCCGCATCGCCGTCGTGCTCAATACCGAATCTGACCACCCTGCCGAAGTGGCGGAAGGAAGGGCTCTGGGATCAGTGGACATGGTCAGGACTTTCAAAAATCGCGAATGCGCTTAGCGGGACGGCAACCGTGAGGGAGATAAAACGCGCTGTGCCTGGCTCACCAAGGACTCCAACAGCAAGCCTGCATTAAACGGGTGCTCAATCGTGCGGAATTGGGCATTGAGCGCCTGGCTCCACTGCGTAAGTGCTCCCAGCGAGGGACCGGCCAGCAGGTCGGAGGCCGCAAAGTACCGGGGCTCCGCGCCCACGCACAGGGCCAGCAGGTCGTGGCAGAGTTTTTGCTGGGTGACCAGCAATTCTGAGGGACTCCAATCGCGTACCCATCCCACGTCTCCGCGCGCCATGGCTTTGGAAAACCCCGACCACGCCGCAGGATCGGGCCTTGCGTTGGCATAAGCCAGTGCGTCCTGGGGCCTTCCGCCAGTTGCCAACAGCGCCTGCTGGGCCAATGGGCCTTCAACGCCCTGCGATTTCAGCCACGCTTGGCTTGCGGCCGCATCGGGCCAGCGCATGGTATGGCCCAAGCAACGGCTTCGAATCGTGGGCAAAAGCTGATGGGCCGACTCGCTGGCCAGCACAAACTTGACGTCGCCGGGCGGCTCTTCCAGAGTTTTGAGCAGGGCGTTGGCGGTGACGTGGTTCATGTTTTCCGCCGGAAACACCAATACGGCCTTACCGCGCCCCCGCGCACTGGTGCGCTGCGAAAACTCGACCGCATCGCGCATGGCGTCGACCCGAATTTCCTTGCTGGGTTTGCGTTTTTTGTCGTCTATCTCGCCCTGAGCACGCTCGCTCAGGGGCCATCCCAGGCCCATCATCCAGGTCTCAGGCATCAGCACACACACATCCGCATGGGTGCGCACGCCGATGGCATGGCAGCTGGCGCAATGGCCACACGCCCCGGCAGGGCTGGGCTGTTCGCAGAGCCAAGCGCGCACCAGTTCGAGCGCCAAGGTGTACTGGCCCAGGCCCGAGGGCCCCATCAAGAGCCAGGCATGGCCACGTTGGGCCAGCAACTCGGCCGTTTGCGCGGCTATCCAAGGGGGCAGCACCACAGAAGAATCCGCTGCGGCACTGTCAGGGTCGGCGTTGGTCGCGTTCATGGCAAAAAGCCCTTTGCGCGCACGGCGGCCAAGGCCTCTTGCCAGACGCCCTCTGCGCTCTGGTCGGCGTTGATTCGGGCAAACCGCAGTGGGTGCTCTTGCATGCGGCGCGCATACCCGGAGGACACTTTTTCAAAAAAAGCACTGGGTTGGGATTCAAACTTGTCGGGCACCCGCGCGCCGGCGAGCCGCTGTGCCGCCACTGCCGCCGGCAGGTCAAACCACAGCGTGAGATTCGGCTGCAACACCGCCTCTGCGTCTGCGTAAGGCTCCAGACCCAGAGCCTCGGTGGCCTGTACCCAGCGCTCCAGGGTCCGCAAGACATCCCAGTCAAAGGCGCGCCCGGCCCCCTGATAAGCAAAGGTCGCGTCAGAAAAACGATCGCACACCACCACTTGGCCCTGCGCCAGCGCGGGGGCTATGACGCGGCAAATATGGTCACGGCGGGCCGCAAACACCAACAGGGACTCGGTAAGCGGGTCCATCGGGTCGTTCAGCACCATGGCGCGCAAGGCCTCGGCCAATCGGGTTCCTCCGGGTTCGCGCGTGACAGTGACCACCCTGCCCTGCGCCTCAAAGGCTTGGGCCAGTGCCGCAATGTGGGTCGACTTGCCAGCGCCGTCAATGCCCTCAAAGCTGATGAATAAACCGTTCATGGATGCTGCTGTTGTTGGTGGATGGCGGCTATTTTCCGCGCTGATATTGGTTCACGGCCCGATTGTGCGCGTCGAGCGTCTCGCTGAACGCGCTGCTGCCATCGCCCCGCGCCACAAAATACAAAGCCTTCGACGCCGCCGGTTGAACAGCCGCCTGCAACGCCTGACGGCCTGGCATCGCTATCGGCGTGGGCGGAAGCCCGGCCCGGGTATAGGTGTTGAACGGCGTATCAGCCAACAGGTCCGACCTGCGCAAATTGCCGTCGAACCGGGTGCCCAGGCCGTAAATCACGGTGGGGTCAGTCTGAAGGCGCATGCCGATCTGCAAACGGTTGTGGAACACCGCCGAAATCTGCGGTTGGTCGCTGGTTCGGCCGGTCTCTTTCTCGATGATGCTGGCCAAAATGAGCGCTTCGTCCGCGCTTTGGAGGGGGATAGCCGGGTTGCGGTGCGCCCAAACGCTGTCCACGCGGGCCTGCATGGCGCGCAGTGCACGTTGCAAAACCGCCAGATCACTGGAGCCCTTGGAGTAGGTGTAGGTGTCCGGAAAAAACCGCCCCTCGGGTGCCACGCCGCTTTGGCCGAGTTGTTGCATGAGTTGGGCATCGGTCAGGCCGGCCGAATCAGGCTTCAGGCTCTCGGCCCGCTGAAGTGCATCCCGTACCTGACGAAAAGTCCAGCCCTCCACCAGCGTGACACTTCGGGAGGCCTCGTCCCCCTGCACCAGTTTTTGCAGCAGGCTGCGGGGGCTGACGGTGCCCTGCAATTCGTAGCTTCCTGCCCGAATTTGGCGTGCCTGCCCGGAGAATCGAAACCACCCGTACAAAAGCGCCGGCTGAACGTCCACGCCAGCGCGTGCCACCTCGGTAGCCACCTCACGCGGACTGGTGCCGGGCTCAATCGACAGATCGACCAGCGGTGTGACGAGTCGCAGAGGCGCGTTGAGCCACCAGTAGCCCAAGGCAGCGCCCAAAAGCGCGGCGCACACGGCCACCAACAAGCCGCCACGCAACGCACGCCCCCAAAATGAACGGACCTTTTTCATGCTCCCTGATGTTCTAAAAATTTCGATCATAAAGCGCCAGCCCCGCTGTTCAGGCGGTGGTGCGCTTTAAATGCTGGCGAATCCCCTAAAACAGCCCGGGCGTTAGACTTCGAACGTCCGGCGTCTGCCGCCCACTCCCTCACCTGACCGATTACACCTGCGATCCACACCCCACCATGAAAAAGACCACCGCCCCGAACCCCGACACGATGAAGCACAGCGCCAGCATTTGGGATGGCGAAGTCGGAAATTCGCGGTGTATCGACGTCGTGCACTGGGAGGGGGACATCAGCCCCGAAGAACTGGCCAATGTCGCAAGCCAGATTTCACCGGTTTGGGAGATGGTCGACCTGCAGCTTGACCCTGCGCACCCCCTTCATGGCAACGCTTACCACTTGCGCCGCCTCACCGATGACGAGTACGAAGAGGCCGAGTTTTTCAAGCGCCGCGCCGCTTTTGAGGCCAAGCATGCCGGTAAGCGTGTCTGGGTCCATGGTTACCACATTGAAGTGCGTCCGGGCGAGTACACCGACGAACCGTTCTTTTACGACCGAATGTTCAGCACGGTTTTCAATACCCTGGACGAGATTGAAGCCTTGTGCGACCAGCACTACGGCGCAGGCATCTGGGACGAATACAGCCTCTACCTGGACGACAAACTACCCAAGCCGCTGCCCATCAATTTCTGATCGCAGACCGGCACCGCCTAAGCAAGGCGGTGCACGGGCTGGCGAGTGGCCCACGCGCTCATGCCCATGGCCGCGAGCAGTCCCAGCAATCCAAACCAGTGCAGGTCGTACATATTGCCCTGGGCGATCAACCATCCCCCGCTGCCCGCCCCCACGGCCTGACCCGCATACATGGCGGCACTGTTCAGGGCAATGGACCCGGAGGCCAAGGTGGGCGCAATACCCACCAAACGGGCTTGTTGCGCTGAATTGGAGGCGAAACAGCCCAGACCCCAAGGCACACAAATCAGGGCGGCCAGCGCCAGGCTGTTCGCCAGGGGCCACAACAGCAAACTCAAGGCCATGCAAGCAACCGCCCACATGACAGCCCGGGAAGCGCCAATGCGGTCAATGTGGCGCGACATCACCACGTTACCGACCAAGCCACAGGCCCCAAAACAGGCAAAAAGAAGGCTCAGCTCCAGCGGTGACACCGCAAGATGCAGCTTGAAATACGGTGCAAAGTAGGAAAAAAGCACGAACTGGCCTGCTGAATACAGCAAGGTGACAGCCACGCACAACATCAGCGCACGCGACTGTAAAGTCTGCGCCCACGCAGCGCGCGAAAATGCCGGAGGCCGAATGCCGTCGGGCAAGCTTCGCCAGACCCAGGCCGCACTGATCAGGCTCAGCAGTGCGACCGCGCCAAACGCGGCACGCCAGCCCAGGGTGCCGCCGATCCACGCTCCCATGGGAACGCCGATCACTGATGCCACCGACCACCCCAAAAACACAAAAGTAATCGCCCTGCCTCGCTGCGCAGGTGACACCAGCAGGCCAATGCATGCCGCCGCCTGGGGGGTAAAAATGGCAGGGGACACCACCGCCAGCACCCGCACCACCATCAGCGAAGCAAAATCTGGCATCAGGGCGCTCAGTCCCAGAAACACCGCATACCAGAGCATGGACAGCGCCAGCAGACGCCGGCGGTCCCACCCCGCCACCACGCTGGCCAACAACGGAGCGCCCACAAACATCATCACGGCCGCTGCCGTGATGAGTTGCCCCGCAACCGCGACAGACACCGCCAAAGACGTGCCGATATCGTTCAGCGTGCCGGGCACCACCATCACACCGGTACCAATGACAAAATTGCCGAACAGCAGCGACCAAAGCACCCGGGGCAGCGGTTCGTGGGATGGGTCAGTAACGGGAGATGACATCAGTGGCAGGCCAATCGGGGTGGGGCGCAGCCAAAACGTCGGCGCTGCCCGATTGTTAATCAGGCAGTCCCGCGCCCGTGTGCCGGGCTTGACAGGCTGAAAATGGCAATATTTGGAAGGCGCGGACCATCACCAGGCAATGGCCGCGCCCTGGTAGTCCACAAATTGCGCCCGTCCGGTGGGGCGCAGCTGGCCCAGTACAGCCAGCAGATTCGCTGCCGATACCAAAGGGTCCAGCGCGTGTTCGGGTGGCACGAAAGCGTGGCTCAGACGGGAGCGCACGGTGCCGGGCTGCAAAGCGGCAAACACTGCCAAGGGACGGCGACGGTGCGCCTCAATGGCGGCCGTTTGCAACAGCATGTTGCGCGCCGCCTTGGCTGCGCGATAGCCATACCACCCGCCTTTGCGGTTGTCCTCAATGCTGCCCACACGGGCAGATAAAGTGGCAAATACCGTGGGCTGGTCGGTTGAGAGCAGCGGGATAAAGTGCTTCATCAGCAGCGCTGGGCCGATGGCGTTGACCTCAAATGCGCGCGTCAGCGCAGCCGCATTCAGTGCGTCGAGTCGCTTTTCCGGGCTCCGGCCATCAATTTCCAGCGCCCCAGTCGCGTCAATCACCCAATGCACTGCCCCGCCCTGCGCGACCTGCTGCGCACAGCGTTGTATGCTGGCTTCGTCTTCCAGGGAAAAGGCTGGATCGCTGCTACGCGACAGGGCAATGACGTGAGCAAAGCGCGCATCGGCCTTCAATAGGGCCACAAGTGCGGAGCCCAAAGCACCGCTAGCGCCCAACACCACCGCCCGAAGGTCGGCTCCTGCCTGCGCCGCCTGCATTCAGGCCGCGCCAGCGGCGATCTTTCGCAGCGCCTGTTCAAACACCTCGACCGGTTGTCCGCCCGAGATCAGGTGGCGGTCGTTGATGATGATGGCGGGTACCGAGCGGATGCCGGCGCGCTGGTAATACTGCTCTACCGCGCGCACCTCGTCGCCGTAGGTGTCGCTTTCAAGTATTTCTTGGGCCTGAACCACGTCCATGCCCGCGGCTTTGACCGCTGCCAGCAACACTTCGTGCGACTCAACGCATTCCGCGCGCCCCTGGTAGGACTCCAGCAAGGCTTTTTTCAACGCATATTGCGGGCCTTCGGCACCGACCAACCCAGCCCAGTGCAGCAAGCGGTGCGCATCAAAGGTGTTGTAAACCCGACCGCGGCCCCCGGGGTTGAAGGTAAAACCGACTTCCGCACCTCGTTGGCGGATAGTTTCCCGCATCTGGGCCTGCTGTTCAGGCGTGGATCCGTACTTCTCAGTGATGTGTTCGGTCAGGTCTTGTCCCCCGGCCGGCATCTGCGGGTTGAGTTCGAAGGGCTGAAAGTGCAATTCGGCGCGCACCTCCGGTGCCAAACGCTGGAGAGCGCCTTCCAGTGCGCCCAGGCCCACGGCGCACCAGGGACAGGCAATGTCGGACACGAAATCAATCTTGAGGGTGGTGGTCATGGGCTATTCCGTGAAAAAAAGTGGGGGCGTTATTGCAGACCCGCCAAACCGGCAATGGCCAAGGCATAGCCGGGTACACCAAAGCCGGCCATCACGGCCCGGGCTGCTGGTGAAATAAAGGAATGGTGGCGAAAGGATTCACGCGCATGGACATTGCTGATGTGCAACTCAATCAGCGTGACCCCCGTGCCCTTGATGGCATCGTGCAAGGCCACACTGGTGTGGGTATAGGCACCCGCGTTTAGCACCACACCGGCCAACTTGCCTGCAGCCTGCAGGCGACTGGCCTCATGCAACCAGTCCACCAATTCGCCTTCGTGGTTGCTTTGCCGAAAGTCCAGCGCAAAGCCATGGGTGTCGCAGGCAGACTGACAGAGTGCCTGCACATCGGCCAGTGTCTGGTGACCATAGACAGAAGGCTCACGGGTCCCGAGCAGGTTGAGATTGGGGCCATTCAGAATCAGGGCAGTTTTCATGGCGTGTCTCTTGAGAGTGCGGTTTGCGTCCGAGGCGGACTTAAAGGGCCGGCGCCTGGCCCGCGATGGGCTCCAGCGCAGTTTGGACGTCCGCGCATTGGGCGCGATGACGCAGTGCATGGTCCATCACCACCAAAGCCAACATGGCCTCGGCGATCGGAGTGGCGCGAATGCCGACGCAGGGGTCGTGGCGGCCTTTGGTCACGACCTCGGTGGCCTGACCCTGCACGTCAATTGAAACACGGGGTGTGATGATGGAGCTGGTGGGTTTGATGGCAATACTCACTTCCAGGTCTTGTCCGGTGGTGATGCCGCCCAAGACGCCGCCCGCGTTATTGCTCATAAAGCCCTGGGGCGAGAGCGAGTCGCCATGCGTGGTGCCACGCTGCGCCACGCTGGCGAATCCGGCGCCAATTTCCACGCCCTTCACCGCATTGATCCCCATCATGGCGTAGGCAATGTCCGCGTCCATCTTGTCAAACAGTGGCGCGCCCAAGCCGACCGGCACGTTGGACGCCGACACGCGAATACGCGCACCGCAAGAATCGCCCGCTTTGCGCAGGGCATCCATATAGTCCTCCAGGGCCTGAACATCGGCCACCGCGGCGAAAAACGGGTTATTCGGGACGTGGTCCCAGCTCTCGAAGCCCACCGGCATCTCGCCGATTTGTGTCATGCAGCCTCGAAATTCGGTGCCGTATTTTTCTTTGAGCCACTTTTTGGCTACAGCGCCCGCAGCCACCATGGGCGCGGTCAGGCGTGCCGACGAGCGCCCGCCGCCGCGTGGATCGCGAATGCCGTATTTCTGAAAATAACTGTAATCGGCATGGCCTGGTCGGAAGCTTTCGAGAATGTTGCCGTAGTCCTTGCTGCGTTGGTCGGTGTTCTGAATCAAAAGCGCAATCGGGGTGCCGGTGGTTTTGCCCTGATAGACACCGCTCAAAATCTGCACCGCATCCGGCTCGTTGCGTTGGGTCACAAAGCGACTGGTGCCCGGGCGGCGTCGGTCCAGGTCGTGCTGGATGTCGGCTTCTGACAGCTCCATACCCGGCGGGCAACCGTCGATCACGCAGCCAATGGCCGGGCCGTGGGATTCACCAAAGTTGGTGACTGCGAAAAGGGTGCCGAAAGTATTGCCGCTCATGGGGCTGCATTATCCCTGAGGGCAAGGGGCACCCTGGGCCGGTTTCAGGCTGCTGCTTCTTCGGCGTCTTGCCCTGGCCAGTCGCGGATATAGGCCTTGAGCATCTTGTTCTCAAAGTTCTGGCTGTCCACCACGGCCTTGGCGACATCGTAAAAGCTGATCACGCCCATGAGCATGCGTTTGTCCATGACGGGCATGTAGCGGGCATGGCGGTCCAGCATCATGCGGCGCACTTCGTCCATTTCGGTTTCCATGGTGCACGTCAGTGGCGCGTCGTCCATGGCGCTACGCACCAGCATGCTGCCCAAAGATCCGCTGTTTTTGACGACCGCCTGAATCACCTCGCGGAATGTCAACATGCCAACGAGATCACCATGTTCCATCACCACCAGCGAGCCGATGTCACGCTCGGCCATCAGTTGCGCCGCATGGGACAGCGCCTCGTCGGGATGGGCGGTAAACAGCGTTCCGCCCTTGACACGCAAAATATCGCTGACTTTCATGGTGTTTCCTCTCGATGGTTGAATGGCACGGCCTGCGCCGGTAACAATCTGCGCTTGAATATAGCCCACAATGGGCGACCAAAAGCGCCTTATATCAACGGAGAACACCCCATGACAGGCTACGCTGACCCTGGATTTGACACACTGGCTTTGCACGCAGGCGCCACGACGGACGCCACCGGCGCACGTGCAGTGCCGATTCACCTGACCACCTCGTTTGTTTTTGAATCCAGCGACCAAGCGGCTTCGCTTTTCAACCTAGAGCGCGCAGGCCATGTTTACAGCCGCATCAGCAACCCCACCAATGCAGTGCTGGAGCAGCGCGTCTCGGCGCTGGAAGGCGGTATCGGCGCCATTGCCACTGCCAGCGGCCAGGCCGCTTTGCACTTGGCGATTTGTACGCTGATGGGCGCGGGCTCGCACATCGTGGCGTCCACCGCGCTCTACGGCGGCTCGCACAACCTGCTGCACTACACGCTCAAGCGCTTTGGCATCGACACCACCTTCGTCAACCCCAATGACACTGATGCCTGGCGCGCTGCGGTGCGCCCCAACACCAAACTGTTCTTTGGCGAAACCGTGGGCAATCCGGGCTTGGACGTGCTCGATATTGGTGCCATCAGCGCTTTGGCCCACGACCACGGCGTGCCGCTGCTAGTGGACTCCACGCTCACTTCACCCTGGCTGATCAAGCCTTTTGACCATGGTGCGGACCTGGTCTACCACTCAGCCACCAAGTTTTTGTCGGGCCACGGCACGGTGGTGGGCGGCGTGGTGGTCGACAGTGGTGCCTTTGATTGGGAAAAATCAGGCAAATTTGCCGAACTCAGCCAGATCTATGCCGGCTTTCACAACATGGTGTTCAGCGAGGAAAGCACGGTCGGGGCCTTTTTGCTGCGCGCCCGGCGCGAAGGCCTGCGCGACTTTGGCGCCTGCATGAGCCCGCACACCGCCTGGCTGATCCTGCAAGGCATTGAAACCCTGCCCCTGCGCATGGCAAGGCATATGGGCAACACCGAAAAAATCGTGCAGTTTTTGGCCAATCACCCCATGGTGTCGCGCGTGGGCCACCCGCTGTTGGAGAGCCACCCCAGCCACGCCTTGGCCCAAAAGCTGCTGCCGCGCGGTGCCGGTTCGGTGTTCAGTTTTGACATCAAGGGGACACGCGCCCAGGGACAGAAGTTCATTGAAGGCCTGAAGATTTTCAGCCACTTGGCCAATGTGGGGGATTGCCGCAGTCTGGTGATTCATCCGGCCAGCACCACCCACTTTCGCATGGATGATGCGGCGCTCAAGGGCGCTGGTATCGGCCCCGGCACGATCCGACTGTCCATTGGCCTGGAAGACCCGGACGATCTGGTCGACGACCTCAAACGTGCGCTCAAGCTGGCAGAAAAAGCGGCCTGACGCCGGCAGCAGCGCCTGTCGCTGCGCGCTGCCTTGCCAGGCTCAGTCGGCCAGCAGCTGCTCCACCCAGTCGCCCAGCGCCAATGCGCTGGTCAGGCCAGGCGACTCAATGCCAAACAGATTCACCAGCCCTGCCACTCCGTGGTCTTGGGGGCCCTGGACACAAAAATCCGCAGCGGGTGCGTCGGGGCCGCTGATTTTGGGGCGAATCCCGGCATAGGCGGGCTGCAAGGCGCCGTCGGGCAAGCCGGGCCAGTAGTGGCGTACGGCGGCGTAAAAGCCTTGCGCATGCCGGGGGTCTACCGCAAACGCATCGGGCGCATCAACCCACTCTACGTCTGGACCAAATTTGGCTTGGCCACCCAGGTCCAGCGTCAGGTGCACGCCCAGGCCGGCCGCCTCGGGCACCGGGTAGACCAGGTGCCGAAACGGTGCGCGCCCCGCCAACGTGAAGTAGCTGCCCTTGGCGTAAAACGCTTGGGGTATGTGCCTGGCTGCCAGGCCCGTAAAGCGGTGCGCTAGCGTGGGCGCCGACAAGCCCGCGGCGTTGACCACCGTGTGGGCGGCCAGGCAAGTTCCGTCGGCGGTGCGTACCTCATGGCGGCCGTCCGCACCTTGGGCCAGCGCCACGTCGCTCACGAGGGCGTTGAGCACGACCTGGCCCCCTGCGTTTTCGATGTCTGCCTGCAAAGACAGCATCAGCGCGTGGCTGTCCACGATGCCGGTGCTTGGAGACCGCAGTGCGGCTTGGCACTCCAACGCGGGCTCCAAGGCCTGCGCCTCGTGGCGGCTGAGCCATTGAAGGTCTGACACCCCGTTGGCCTGCGCCTTGGCCTGGGTCATGCGCAGCAGCTCAAGCTGGGCCGGAGTGTGGCCCACAATCAGCTTCCCACAACGCTGGTGCGCAATACCGCGTTCAGCGCAATAGGCGTATAACAGCTGGCGACCCTGGACGCACGTGCGCGCCTTGAGCGATCCGGCGGCGTAGTAAAGCCCCGCATGAATCACCTCGCTGTTGCGCGCACTGACGCCGGTGCCAATGGCGTTTTCGGACTCCAGAACCCACACTTCGCGTCCGGCCAATGCCAGACTGCGCGCCACCGCCAGGCCCACCACGCCCGCGCCGATCACCACGGCGTCTACCGGTTCGGGCGAGGGTTGTGACGAATGCATGCGGGGTTCCTCAGGGTTGGGGAGGCGCGCAAATTGTGCAAAATGCTCCGATTGCGCTGTTTCACAAGGATTCCAACGTGTTCATTAACGTCAACCACGCCGACCTGTACGCCTATACCGGGGGCAAGGCTTTTGCGCCGGACAGACCGACGGTGGTTTTTGTGCACGGAGCGCTGAATGACCACAGTGTCTGGATCCTTCAAAGCCGCTATTTTGCCAACCATGGCTACAACGTACTTGCGATTGATTTGCCTGGCCACTGCAAGAGCGCAGGTGAGGCGCCCGAAACCGTACAACAGGCCGCACAGACCGTCATTGCCCTGCTGGACGCGCTGGGCGTGACAAAGGCAGCGCTGGTCGGGCACAGCCTGGGCTCGCTGATCGCGTTGGAGGCCGCCGCACAGACACCCAACCGGGTAAGCCATCTGGCCTTGTTGGGTACCGCCTTCCCGATGCGGGTATCGGCCGCGCTGCTTGAAGCCGCCGTATCCTCTCCGATGCAAGGCATTGACATGGTGAACACGTTTTCGCACTCCACCATGGCACCCCCTCCGTCCACCCTGGGGCCTGGCACGTGGTTGCATGGCGCCGGGCGCGCCCTGATGCGCCGGGTACTGGCCAGCAACCGCACGGAGAATGTTTTTTATCGCAGCTTCAAAGCCTGCGACAGCTACAACGGGGGCGAGCAGGCGATGGCTGCGGTGCAATGCCCTGCCCTTTTTGTGCTGGGCAAAAGCGATCAGATGACACCGCCCAAAGCCGCGCAAAGCCTGATCTCTGCGGCCCGCCAAGCCACAGTTTGCACCGTGGACGCCGGCCATGCCCTGATGGAAGAAGCCCCTGACGCGGTTTTGAATGCACTTTGGCGCTTCCTGCAACCTATGCCTAGCACCCTGCCGACCTGACGGGTAAACCGCGCAGAGTCGGCACCTACGGGTCTCCCATTAACGCTTTACCGGTAACGAAACTATGACCGTCATTTTGTCTTTGCTTTTTGTACTTGCCTACGTCGCGATTGCGCTCGAACACCCGCTCAAAGTCAACAAATCCGCATCGGCTCTTTTGGGGGCGGGTCTGCTTTGGACGGTGTACGCACTTGCAGCGGGCGACACTGCACGGGTCAACGCGGAGCTGGGTGAGTCGCTGATGGGGACGGCGCAGATTGTATTTTTCCTGATTGCCGCCATGGCGATTGTGGAAGTGGTGGACGCCCACGATGGCTTTGAGGTGCTGACCGCCATGATCAAGACCCAGCGCCTGTCCACGTTGATGTGGCTGGTAGGTTTTTTCACCTTTTTTCTGAGTGCCATTTTGGACAACCTGACCACCACGATCGTGATGGTCTCGCTGATGAAACGCCTTCTGGCAGAGCGCGAAGACCGGCTTTCATTTGCCGGCGTCATTGTGATCGCTGCCAATGCCGGCGGAGCCTGGACCCCCATCGGTGATGTCACCACCACCATGCTCTGGATTGGCGGCCAGATCACCACGATGGCCATTATTCAGGGCGTATTCTTGGCCTCAATCGTCAATTTGCTGGTGCCTTTAGCGATCGCTGCTTGGATCATGGGCGACCGCCCCGTGGTCGCTCCGCCTCGCTTGGCCGAAAAAGACACCCTCGCCACCACCCCTTGGGAGCGCTCTGTGGTGCTGGTGCTGGGCTTGTCCGTGCTGGTGCTGGTACCGGTGTTCAAGTCGACCACGCACTTACCCCCGTTTTTGGGAATTTTGCTGGGCTTGGGGGTGCTGTGGGCAGTGGCAGACCTGATGCACCGCCGAAAGGAAGATTCCCAAAAGCAGCACTTGACGCTGGTCAGCGCCCTTGCCCGTATCGATATGGGCTCCATCGTGTTTTTCATCGGTATTTTGTTGGCCGTCTCCGTGCTGGAACACAGCCACATTCTGGGTGCGCTGGCGCATTGGCTGGACGAGACGGTCGGGCGACTCGACCTGATTGTGATGGTCATCGGATTGGCCAGTGCGGTGGTGGACAACGTTCCGCTGGTGGCGGCGTCCATGGGCATGTACGACCTGGCTCAGTATCCACCCGACAGTTTTTTGTGGGAATTCATGGCCTATTGCGCGGGCACCGGTGGCTCCATCCTGATCATCGGATCCGCCGCAGGGGTAGCCGCCATGGGCTTGGAGCGCATTGATTTTGTGTGGTACCTGCGCAAAGTAAGCGCGCTGGCGCTCGCCGGCTATCTGGCCGGGGCGATGGTGTACCTGGCGCAATACCACTTGACGGCCTAACTAAGCGTTTCCCCTAGGGCGCAAGTCCACTTTAAATTGGATTTTCAGGGCGTTTAGCGGTTACGCTCGCGCGCAGAAGTCGGCACTTGATCGTTGCCTGAGGCCCTGAGCGCCCACTTCAGAAATGTTGGCAATGCGCGCCCCTTGGAGACAAAAATGAATTTTTTACTATCCCTGTCCAAAACAATTGACGGAATCAGTGAATGGATTGGCCGATGGGTCGCCTGGTTGGTATTGATCGCGGTATTGATCAGTGCGGGCAATGCTGCGATGCGAAAAGCCTTCAACATGAGTTCCAACGGCTTTCTTGAGATTCAGTGGTACCTGTTCGCTGCCGTATTCCTGTTGGCCTCTGGCTACACGTTGATGCGGCAGGAGCACGTAAAAATAGACGTGATTTCAGGGCGTTTCTCCAAGCGCACGCAAATCTGGATCGACATCATCGGCATTTGTATTTTCTTGTTGCCGTTCACTTACATCATCATCAAGTTGTCGATGCCCTTGGTGGTGAACGCCTATGTCACCCAAGAAGTATCGTCCAACGCAGGGGGACTGATCCGATGGCCCGTGTTTGCGCTCCTGCCGGCCGGCATGCTGTTACTGGCCATGCAGGCGGTGTCTGAGCTCATCAAGCGCGTCGCTTTCCTTAAGGGTTTGATACCCGACCCGAGTAAGAAGCAAGGGTCCAAGACGCCCGAACAGGAACTCGCTGAGTTTTTGCTGCAAAAAGAAGTGACCGCCCGCGAAGCCGCCCAACTCGGAGCGCAAAAATGACCGAATTCCTGACCGCCAATATGGCGCCCATCATGTTCGTGTCGCTGATCGTCTTTTTGATGTTCGGCTACGCAGTGACCTTTTCGTTGGCCGCCTGCGGCCTGTTTTTTGGTTTTGTGGCGATCGAGCTGGGCATGATTCAGCCGGCGTTTTTGCAAAGCCTGCCCCTGCGCATGTTTGGCATCATGCAAAACGACACGCTGCTGGCGATTCCGTTTTTTACCTTCATGGGGCTGATCCTTGAGCGTTCGGGCATGGCCGAAGACCTGCTGGATACCATTGGCCAGCTGTTTGGTCCCATTCGAGGCGGCTTGGCCTATGCAGTGATTTTTGTCGGCGCCATGCTTGCGGCGACTACTGGCGTGGTGGCGGCATCCGTCATTTCGATGGGCCTGATTTCATTGCCCATCATGCTGCGCTATGGCTACGACCGGCGGGTGGCTGGCGGCGTGATTGCCGCCTCAGGGACGTTAGCGCAGATTATTCCGCCCTCGTTGGTACTGATTGTTTTGGCCGATCAGTTGGGCAAAAGCGTAGGTGACCTCTACAAAGGCGCATTCGTGCCGGGGTTCGTGCTGACCGGGCTGTATGTGGGCTACATCTTGGTTCTGAGCTTTGTGCGCCCCAATTGGGTGCCTGCCTTGCCCCCGGAGGCGCGCACTATTCGTGAAAAGGATGGCAGTTCTGGCTTGCCGTCGTTGCTGGCTTTGGTGGTTTTTTCAACTGCGGCGGCGGTATTTTTTGCAAAATCCAGACCCAGCAGCATTCCAATGGATGAATTGATTGTCACGTCCATGTGCGTGGGCGTGGGCGTTGCTTTTCTTGCCGCGGTACTGAACAGGGTGAGTGGCCTCGGTTTGCTGTCCAACATGGCGCAGCGTGTGACTTTTGTGATGATCCCCCCGCTGGGCTTGATCTTTTTGGTGCTCGGGACCATCTTTCTCGGCATTGCGACCCCCACAGAGGGCGGTGCCATGGGCGCGGTGGGCGCCTTGGCCATGGCATTGGCGCGAGGGCGAATTGACCTCAAGCTGATCCGCCAAGCCATGGACTCGACCATGAAGCTTTCATGCTTTGTGCTGTTTATCCTGATTGGTGCCACCGTGTTCAGTCTCGCCTTTCAGGGTGTTGACGGGCCTAAATGGGTCGAACACCTGTTGTCTGGACTCCCTGGTGGGCAGCTGGGCTTCCTGATCGTGGTGAACATTTTGGTGTTCGTGCTGGCCTTCTTTCTGGACTTTTTTGAGCTGGCTTTCATCATCATTCCACTCATCGGGCCCGTCGCAGAAAAGCTAGGCATTGACTTGGTGTGGTTCGGTGTGCTGCTCGCGGTGAATATGCAGACCTCTTTTATGCATCCGCCATTTGGATTTGCCCTTTTTTACCTGCGCAGTGTGGCGCCGCATGAGGACTACATTGACAAGGTGACGCAGAAGCCGATCAAAAAGATCACCATTGAGCAAATTTACTGGGGAGCCGTACCGTTTGTGGTGATACAGGTGGTGATGGTCGGCCTGATCATTGCGTTCCCAGGTTTGGTTTCCAGTGGTTTAACCAAAGAACCGACGTTTGACGCCGACACCGTCCTCCAACAAATGCAGGTGGATTCCGAGCGGAAATCTGACGACAAGGCAGCCGCCGAGAAAGCCAATCCAGGCAGTACCGAGGAGGCCGAAGACCCGATGAAGCGGATGCTTGAGTCCATGAAAGACGAACAGTCCAAGAAACCCTGACCATTGGGGTGCCCGCCCTGCACGGATGGGCGACTCCATTAGTTTTAGCTTCTTTTTCCAATAAAAAACCCGCCGAAGCGGGTTTTTTATTGGGTTGAAGGTGCGGATCAGAGCTTTTGCGCTTGCATGAAATCGTCCATGGAGGCTTCTGCCAGACTGAACCACAGATTGCTGTCCTTGCGGAACGCAGAGTAGTCGCTGTAGATCTTTTTCCAAGCTGGGTTCGTGTCATTGAGCTCGGAATAGACATCCATAGCGGCTTTGAACGAGGCGTTGAGCACATCTTTAGGGAACTTGTGCAGCTTGACGCCTTGGCCTAGCAGCGTTTTGAGCGCAGGCATATTGCGTGCGTCGTACTTTGCCTGCATATCGGTGTGGGCATAGGTCGATGCGCACTCCACGATCGCCTTGTACTCAGAAGACAAACCCTCATAGGCTTTTTGGTTGACGTACAGCGACAACTGTGGGCCCACTTCCCAGAATCCAGGGTAGTAGTAGTTTGGCGCCACTTTGTGAAAGCCAAGTTTCAGATCATCGTAAGGACCTACCCACTCTGCCGCGTCAATCGTGCCTTTTTCAAGCGCTTGGTAAATTTCTCCGCCAGGAATATTCTGTGGGACAACCCCTAGGCGCTCCAGCACCCGACCGGCAAAGCCACCGCAGCGGAATTTCAGTCCTTTGATGTCGGCGACCGAATTGACTTCCTTGCGGAACCAGCCGCCCATCTGCACTCCCGTATTTCCCATGGGGAAGTTGACGATGCCGACCTTGGCAAAATGCTCCCGCAGCAGCTTCATGCCATTACCTTCGTACATCCAGGCCGACATTTGGCGGCTATTGAGGCCAAAAGGAATCGCACAGTCCAGGGCATAGGTGGGGTCCTTGCCGAAGAAATAGTAAGAGGCGGTATTGGCCATTTCAATGGTGCCGTTGGAGACACCGTCCAACACACCAAATGCCGGCATCAACTCGCCCGCTGCGTGGGTGCTGATGGTGAACTTGCCACCACTGAGCTCGCCTACTTTTTTCGCAAACACGTCACACACCCCAAACAGGGTGTCCAGCGACTTGGGAAAACTCGATGCAATGCGCCAGCGCAGCGTCGACTGGGCATGTACCGCAGGCGCCATGCCAGCGGCCAACACGCCGGCGATGCCCGCATTTTTGATAATTGAACGACGATCCATAGGAGTACTCCGTAAAAGGGTGAAACGATCCGCCAAAACTCCGCACGGGCTTGCAACCCGTATGCAGGCCAGCGAGTCAATTGTAGAAACGCAAACCCCCTGCGCGCAGGGGGGTTTTCCCTTGGAATCCGTCCCAGATCAACGTTTGAAACGCGCCCGGACCGATGCTTCGATACCCGCCGCATCCAAGCCCTGGAGGGCCATCAGTTTGACCGGGTCGCCGTGTTCAATAAACACGTCGGGCAAGCCAAGTGAAAGCACGGGCAGGGTCAGTTGCGCGGTTTGCAAGGCTTCAAGGACCGCACTGCCCGCGCCTCCCATCAACGCGCCGTCCTCAACGGTCACCAGCGCATCGTGATTTTTAGCCACTTGCATCAGCAATTCGGTGTCCAGCGGCTTGGCCCAACGCATATTGACCACCGTGGCGTTCAGGGCCTCGGCAGCAGCCAACGCGGGCTGCAGCAAAGTACCAAAAGCCAGAATAGCGATGCCCTGGCCCTGGCGACGGATCTCTCCCTTTCCAAAGGGCAAGCCCTCCAGGCTCTGGCCCGTGGCCACGCCCGCGCCACTGCCACGGGGGTAGCGCACTGCGACCGGCTGGCTCTGGGCGTAGGCGGTGCTTAGCAACTGGCGGCATTCATTCTCATCGGCCGGACAGGCGATCGCCATATTGGGTATGCAGCGCAGAAAGGGAATGTCATAAGCCCCTGCATGGGTGGCGCCATCGGCACCGACCAGCCCGGCACGGTCGAGTGCGAACACCACCGGCAGATTTTGGATTGCCACGTCGTGGATCAGCTGGTCATAGGCACGCTGCAAAAACGTCGAATAAATGGCCACCACAGGTTTTAGGCCCTCCGTGGCCAATCCGGCCGCAAAGGTCACGGCGTGCTGCTCCGCAATACCCACGTCGAAATAGCGTTTGGGAAAGCGGGCTTCAAACTCCACCAGGCCTGAGCCCTCCCGCATGGCCGGTGTGATGCCCACCAAGCGTTCATCCTGTTCAGCCATGTCGCACAGCCATTGCCCAAAGACCTGGGTAAAGGTGGGCTTGGGCGCGGTGGCAGGCTTTTGCAAACCCACCGCAGGGTCGAACTTGCCGGGGCCGTGGTAGGCCACGGGGTCGGCCTCGGCCTGGTCGTAGCCCTGGCCTTTTTTGGTCACCACATGCAAGAACTGTGGCCCTGTGAGGTGGCGAATATTCTCCAGCGTAGGAATCAGGGAATCCAGGTCGTGCCCGTCAATCGGGCCGATGTAGTTGAAGCCGAACTGCTCAAAAAGCGTGGCGGGCACCACCATGCCCTTGGCGTGCTCTTCAATGCGCTTGGCCAACTCAAACAGGGTGGGCGCTCCTTTAAGCACGCTTTTTCCCATGCTTTTGGCTTTGGCGTAAAACTGACCGCTCATGAGTTGGGCCAGGTAACGGTTGAGCGCACCTACCGGCGGGCTGATGCTCATCTCGTTGTCGTTGAGGATCACCAGGAGTTTGCAGTCTTCGACCCCTGCGTTATTGAGCGCTTCAAAAGCCATGCCGGCGGTGAGTGCCCCGTCCCCGATGATGGCCACCGAGTAACGGTCGTCACCCTTGATCTTGGCAGCCATGGCCATGCCCAGAGCTGCCGAAATCGACGTGCTGGAGTGCGCGGTGCCAAAGGTGTCAAACTCGCTTTCGGCGCGCTGGGGAAAGCCGCTCAGGCCGCCCAATTGGCGCAGTGTGGACATGCGCTCACGCCGGCCGGTCAGTATCTTGTGGGGATAAGTTTGGTGGCCCACGTCCCAAACCAGGCGGTCAGCCGGTGTGTCAAACACATAGTGCAAGGCCACCGTCAGCTCGACCGTGCCCAGATTGGAGCTCAGGTGACCGCCAGTTTTCGAAACACTGTGCAGCACATAGGACCGCACTTCGTCAGCGACAGCACGCAGATCTGTGCGCTCCAGGCGACGCAAATCCTGGGGACTGTGGATGCCAGGCAGCAATGGCGCGCGGGGTTGCGTGGAATGGGGCATGGAAAGTTCTGTCTCAACGGAAGTTGTCAATGTAAACGTCACAGTGTCAGTGTAATTAAAATTTCACAATTTGGCGCTCAGTGGTTGCGGTGAAGCACCCGATCAGCCAAAGCCGCCAGCGCAGCGGTATTGGCAAGGCCGCTGGCCGCCAATGCCGTGTGGGCCTCTTCCAATAGTTCTTGAGCGTAACGCCGGCTGCGTTCCAGCCCCATCAGGGACACATAAGTTGGCTTGTCGTGGTCGGCGTCCTTGCCAGCGGTTTTGCCCAGGGTGGCGGAATCTGCCGTCACATCCAGCACGTCGTCCATGACCTGAAAGGCCAGGCCGAGGGCGCGCCCGTAGTCTGCCAGCGCACGCTGCGCAGTCTCGCTGGCCTGCCCACAGGCCGCGCCGAGCATCACACTGGCCTTCAAGAGCGCGCCCGTTTTGAGTTGGTGCATGTGGCGCAGTGACTGCTCGTCCAGCGACTGGCCGACGCTGGCCAGGTCGATTGCCTGGCCACCCGCCATACCCGTGCTCCCTGCCGCACGTGCCAGCACGGCACACAAACGCCCTTGTACTGCCAGTGGCACACTGCCGTCATCGGGCGTCAGCAGCTCAAACGCCAAGGCCTGAAGCGCGTCCCCCGCCAACAAGGCTGCGGCTTCACCAAACTGCACGTGCACGGTGGGCTTGCCCCGGCGCAGCACATCGTTGTCCATACAGGGCATGTCGTCGTGGACCAGCGAGTAGGCATGTATCAACTCCACCGCACAGGCCGCGCGCAGAGCAGCCGCAGATGGCTGTTGTGCCCCAGGCTCCGGGTTGACCGCCTCGTACGCGGCCAGCGCCAGCAGCGGACGCAGGCGTTTGCCACCGTCCAAAACCGCATAGCGCATGGTGTCCACCAAGCCGCTGGGCGCACCCCAACCCAGCGCCGGCACGGTGTCCGCAGTCACCCAAGTGGACAGCGCCGCCTCCACCGCCTGCAATCGGGGCTGGCTCCAGGCGTCCAGCGAAAAGTCCACCGCCGCGTTCACGCGTTTTTCCAAGGTTTCAGGGTACCGTTGTCCAGCACCTTGATCTGGTTTTCGACGGCCTGGAGTTTGTCGCGGCAAAGCTGCAAAAGCGCGGCGCCACGCTCGTAATTGGCCAGCAACTGGTCGAGCGGCAAGTCGCCTGACTCCATGCGGGAGACCAAGGTTTCAAGCTCCTGCATGGCCGCCTCGTAGTGGGTCGGCAGGGGCGCAATATCGGGCGCGCTAGGGGGAGAACTGGCCTTGGTCATAGGGAACGCTGCTTGTTGAAAAGTAGCCGATGGTCGGGGTGGATCAATTTTATGCCAGCCCACAGACCGCAAAACCAGCCGGATTCCCCTGCGGGCAAAGGTACAATCCCGCTCCTTCGCTACCGGCCTCCCCTTGGGAGCAGCCGGGCTTTTTTTTCTGGCGCCAAGGGCGCATTCTCCCTGTGGGGAGTCTTTAGGTCAGGTTCCTATGTCTGATTTAAGTCTTCAACTGCAGCAGGCCTTGAGCCAACTACCAGTTTCAAGCTATTTTGACCCGGCGCTCTATGCGCTGGAGATGCAAACCATTTTCAAAAATGGCCCCCGCTATGTCGGGCACTCGTTGAGTGTGCCCAAGCTGGGCGACTTTTATGCCTTGCCGCAGGAGCAAGGTGGCCGCGTGTTGGTGCACAACGGCAGCGGCATTGAGCTGGTTTCCAACGTCTGCCGCCATCGCCAGGCGCTTATCCTCGAAGGCCGGGGTTCGCTGCTCGACCCTCGGGGTGGGCCCGGCAACGCGGCAGGCAACGCCAGCGGCAACATTGTCTGCCCTCTTCACCGCTGGACCTACCAAGGGCCGCAAGGTGGCGCTGGTGCGTCCCCGGTGGGAAAACTCATCGGCGCACCCCACTTTGCGGCAGATCCCTGCCTGAATCTGAACAACTACCCCCTGCAACATTGGAACGGCCTGCTGTTTGAGGGCGGCGCGGTCAATGTGGCGGCCCATATGGCGGGACTGGGCCCCAAAGCCGACCTCGACTTTGACGGATACGTGCTGGATCGCGTGGAGATGCACGAGTGCAACTACAACTGGAAAACCTTTATCGAGGTCTACCTTGAGGACTACCACGTGGGGCCCTTTCACCCGGGGCTGGGCAACTTTGTCACCTGTGAAGACCTGCGCTGGGAGTTCAAGGAACACTATTCGGTGCAAACCGTGGGTGCCGCCAACCGGCTGGGCAAGGCGGACGCCCGCGGTGGGTCGCCCGCCTATGAGCGCTGGCAAAGTGCCTTGCTGAACTACCGCAGTGGCGTGCCGCCGAAGTTTGGCGCTATCTGGCTGACCTACTACCCGCACACCATGGTCGAGTGGTACCCGCATGTGCTCACCGTCTCCACCCTGCACCCCATGGGTGTGGACAAGACGATGAACATGGTGGAGTTTTACTACCCGGAAGAAATCGCCGCCTTTGAGCGCGAGTTTGTGGAAGCGCAGCAGGCCGCCTACATGGAAACCTGCGTCGAAGACGACGAAATCGCTGAGCGCATGGACGCCGGGCGCAAAGCGTTGCTGCAGCGCGGTGACAACGAAGTGGGCCCCTACCAAAGCCCCATGGAAGACGGCATGCAGCATTTTCATGAGTGGTACCGCGCCCGCATGACCGGATCCGCGCTCGAGGCGGCATGAACCAGCCCCCGGTCGCTGGCAGCAGCGCGCCCGCACTCTGGATGGTGCTGGGTGCATTTTTGTTTGCCACGATGGCGGTGGGCATCAAGTCGGCGTCCACCAGCTTTGGCACCTTTGAGCTCATTTTTTACCGGGGTATGGTGGGCGTGGTTTTTATGGCCATGGTGGTGCGTGCCCGGGGCGTGAGCCTGCGCACTCCGGTACCCATGATGCACTTGTCGCGCAGCGTGATTGGTGTGGTGTCTCTGGGCTCGTGGTTTTATGCCATTGCCCACTTGCCGCTGGCCACGGCCATGACGCTGAACTACATGAGCGGCGTCTGGGTGGCGGCCTTTATCTTGGGCGGCGCGCTGCTCTACGGCCAGGGGCAAGGCCAGGGCCCGTTGATGGGTACCGTGCTGCTGGGATTTGCCGGGGTGGTCATGACGCTGCGCCCCACCATCGACCATGACCAGCTTTTTGCCGGCGTCGTCGGCTTGCTCTCGGGCATCGGTGCCGCGCTGGCGTACATGCAGGTCACTGCGTTGGGCAAGGTAGGTGAGCCCGAAGAACGCACCGTGTTTTACTTTGCCGTGGGCACCATGGTGCTGGGCGGCGCCGGCCTGCTTTTTACGCCAGTCACGCCCTGGGAACAGGTGCGTTGGCAAGATGCCGCCTGGGTGATTCCGATTGGCGTACTGGCCTCGCTGGGCCAGTGGTGCATGACGCGCGCCTACCGTCAGGGTGCCACGCTGGTGGTTGCCAGCATGCAATATTCGGGCATTGTGTTTGCCAGTGGCTACAGCCTGTTGTTGTTTGGCGACCATATCGCGCCCATGGGCTGGGCAGGAATCGCGGTGATCGTGGTCAGCGGCGTTGTGGCCACGGTGTTGCGCTCGCGTGCCATTCCAAATACGCCCGCCGAAGAACATTGAGCGCCTCCGCCTCGCGTATCGCGCTATAAGATCTTTCCTCCCCTCTCCTCCTCTCTCCTCCTCTCTCGCAGGAACTCCAAGCATGTACACCACGCTCATATCTGTGTCAGAACTTCAGGCGCTGCAGTCGAGTGGCGCGCCGCTGCTGGTGTTTGACTGCAGCTTTGACCTCGCCCAGCCAGACGCAGGACGCGACATGTTCGCCCAGAGCCATATTGCGGGCGCGGTGTACGCCGACCTGAACACGAACTTGAGCGCCAAGGGCGACCCCCATGTCACCGGCGCCCAAAGCGGCGGACGACATCCCCTGCCCTCGCGGGAAAAATTTGCGCAGTGGCTGAGTGAGATCGGTTTTGCCAATGCCAAGCAAGCCGTGGTCTACGACCGCCAGGGCGCCAATTATTGCGGCCGCTTGTGGTGGATGTTGAAGTGGTTGGGACACGATGCGGTGGCTGTGCTCAACGGCGGCTTGCAAGCGTGGACGGCGCAAGCCGGCGAATTGGCCACGGGCGCGCCGGTGGCGTCCCACGCAAGGGGGGATGGTTTTTCCATTTCCCCGTCTACGGTGGCTCTGGTTGATGCGGCGACGGTGCTTGGCAACTTAGGACACAGCCAACAAACCATCGTGGACGCGCGCGCCGCGCCGCGCTTTAAGGGCGAGATGGAGCCGTTGGATCCGGTGGCTGGCCACATTCCGGGGGCGCTGAACCGCCCCTTTGGCCAGAATTTGACCCCCGAGGGGTTTTTCAAACCGGCAGCCGTGTTGCGCGCCGAATGGGAAGCCTTGTTGGGTCAGCGACCGAGTGACAGCGTGGTGCACCAATGTGGCAGCGGCGTCAGTGCCCTGCCCAATTTGCTTGCGATGGAGATTGCGGGCTTGCACCACAGTGCGCTGTTTGCAGGCAGCTGGAGCGAGTGGTGCAGTGACCCCTCGCGGCCGGTAGCAACAGGTTAGGCCCGCAGCGGGTAGCACCCCGCGGGCCCAAGCAATGACGTTACGGGCGACGCCGCAGCAGAACACGCCCCAAGACCAAGGCCAAGTCGTCCACAAAGGTAAACACCGCGGGCACGACCAGGAGGCTCAGCAGCGTGGAGGTGATCAGGCCCCCAATGACGGCGATCGCCATGGGTGAGCGGAAGCTCGGGTCGGCACCCCAACCGAGCGCCAGCGGCATCATGCCTGCGCCCATCGCAATGGTGGTCATCACGATCGGACGACTGCGTTTGTGGCAAGCGTCCACCAAGGCCTCAAATCGCTCCATGCCCGCCTGGCGCGCCAAAATGGCATAGTCCACCAGCAAGATCGAATTCTTGGTCACGATGCCCATCAGCATGATCAGACCAATCATGGTGGGCATGGACAAGGCCCGCCCGGTGAGCAGCAAAAGCACAAAAGCGCCGCCAATACTCAAGGGCAATGCGGCCAAGATGGTCACCGGCTGCAAAAAATCTTTGAACAAAAGCACCAGCACGCCGTAGATGCACAGTACGCCAATGGCCATGGCAATGCCGAAACTGGCAAACAAAGCCTGCATCTCCTGGGCGTCGCCCAGTTCGGCAATCGACACCGCGGGTGGCAGATTTTTGAGGCTGGGCAAGGCACGCGCCTCGGAGTTGACTTCGCCCAGGGTGCGGATGCCCAACTCGACGTCCAGGGTCACATTGCGGCTGCGGTTGAGGCGGTCAATCTGCGCGGGGCCACTCTCCATGGAGAGAGTCGCGACACTGCCCAGCAACACCGGCCCATTCTTGCCAGGCACAGTCAGCCGCTCCAAAGCGGCCAGATCCGCGCGCACCGCGTCGGGCAGCTTGACCCGAATTGGCACCTGGCGCTGGGCGAGGTTCAGCTTGGAGAGCGCGGTGTCATAGTCACCCGCCGTGGCAACACGAATCGTCTCACCGATGCTCGCCGCCGTGACGCCGGCATCGGCGGCCAGGCGCATGTCGGGGCGAACAATGATCTCGGGGCGCACCAGCGAGGCGCTGGAGCTGACGTTGCCAATGCCTTTCAAGGTGCGCAACTCCCGCTCAACCGTCTGTGCGGTTTGCAGCAAGGCCGACGCATCTTCACTCTTGAGCACCAATTGCATCTTGGTCCCGCTGTCCGGGGGGCCGACGTTAAATCGCGCGCCGGGAATCTCTGCCATGCGCAGGCGGATCAGGGCATCGACACCGATCATCGACTCCGCGCGCTCGGTGCGGTGCACCGTCGTCACGGTCAGCACAGCACGGCGCGCCTCCGCGGCCGCGCCCGGGGCAAAGGCGTCTCCGCTGGAGCCGCCCCCAATCGAGCTGAACACCCCTACCACCTGCGGCAGCTCCATGATGGACAGGCGGACCTTTTCGGCAGTATCTGCCGTCTCGGCCAAGGTACTGCCCGGCGGAAGTTCCAGAGTCACCTGGGTTTGGTCGCGGTCGGCAGGGGGCACGAAGCCGGTGGGCAGAAGCGGCACCAGCGCAATCGATCCGACAAAAAACAGCCCTGCGCCCAAAGCCGTCCACCAGCGGTGGCGCAAGCACCAGCGCATGGCGCGCATGTAGCTGGCCATGATCCAGCCGTCGGGCGGCTCCGTCGTTTGCAGGTTGCCATGGGCGTCTCTGGGAGAGCGCAAGATGTAGGCGGCCATCATGGGGGTCAGCAGGCGCGCCACCATCAGCGAAGCCACAATCGCCAGCACCGCCGTCCAGCCAAACTGCTTGAAAAACAGCCCAGGCACCCCGCCCATAAAGGCGGTGGGCAAAAACACCGCCACCAGCGCAAAAGTGGTGGCGATCACGGCCATGCCAATTTCATCGGCCGCTTCCATAGACGCCTGAAACGGAGTTTTCCCCATGCGCAAATGGCGTGCGATGTTCTCGATCTCGACAATCGCATCGTCCACCAGCACCCCGACAACCAAGGCCAGGGACAGCAAGGTCACCGTGTTGAGCGTGTAGCCGAAGTACTTCAGGCCCAAAAATGTCGGAATCACTGACAGGGGCAATGCCGCTGCGGCCACCAGGGTGGCGCGCCAGTCGCGCAAAAACCACCACACCACCAGCACGGCCAAGAAAGCCCCCTCGTACAACAGCTCCATGGAGCCCTGAAAGTTCTCCTGCACCGGGCGGGCATTGTCAATCACCGCCTTGAGAACGATGTTAGGGTGCTCCAGCTGCAGCGCATCGACCGCCGCACGGGCGCCCCGCGCGACGTCAATCTCGCTCGCCCCTTTGGTGCGAAAGACCTCAAATCCCACCACGGGCTTCCCGTTCATGGTGGCCAAGGCACGCGGTTCGCTGACGGTGTCGATTACCCGCGCCACATCACCCAGGCGAATGTGGCGCCCGTCCTGCAAAGGCAGGTCCAAATCAGCCAACTCGGCCGCCGACTGCACCGTGGCAATCGTACGCACCGATTGCTCCGCACCACTGACATCCCCCCGACCCCCGGGGGACTCCTGCTGCACGAGGCGCAACCGACGAGACACATCAATGGCCGCCACCTGCAAAGCGGCCATCCGCGCTGGGATCAGCTCGACCCGCAGCTCGCGACTCACGCCACCCAAGCGCTTGACAGCCCCCACGCCCGGCACGGAACGCAGTCGCTTGGCCACCGTGTTGTCGACAAACCAACTCACGGCCTCGTCATCGAGTGGGACTTTGTCCGGCTCTTGGGCCGCTTGTGCGGTAAAAGCCAAGACCACACGGCCAGCGGTCGATGCCTTGGTGACAGAAGGGTCGCGCACTTCGCTGGGCAAATCGGCGCGCACACCCGCCACCGCATCGCGCACGTCGTTGACCGCCTCGTTGATGGGCTTTTCCAGCACAAACTCCACAGTTACGGTGGCGCTGCCATCCAGCACTTTGGTGTATATGTTCTTGACACCGGCCAGACTGGCCACCGCGTCCTCAATTTTTCGGGCAACCTCAGTTTCGAGCTGTGCTGGCGCCGCACCGGGCAGGCTGGCGCTGACAGTAACGATCGGAAGCTCAATGTCCGGGAAGTCCTGCACCACGCTGCCGCGAAACGCCAGCAGCCCTGCCAGCGACAGCAGGGCGAAGAGCATGATGGCCGGTATCGGGTTCTTGATCGAAAGCGAAGAAAAGTTCACGCCCGCTCCTTAGGGCGCACGCGCCGCGCTGGCCGCCGGCCCGGGTTTGACGCTCTGCGACGACGCGATGGCGGGCTTGGTTGCCAGGGCCACGGTTTTCACGGTATCGCCGTCATTCAGGAAGCCCGCGCCACTGGCCACGACGATCGCACCTTGGGGCAGGCCGTCCACCACCTCGACCAACCCCAAAGCGGCGTCACCCACCCGCCGACCGGTGGTGATCTTGACCTGCGCGACGCGCGCGTCCGCCTGCACCTGGAAGCAGTAACTAAAGCCGTCGCGAACCACCACCGCCTGCTGCGGAATGGTCAGCGCGTCCGACTTGCCCAAAGCAAAGCTTCCCTGGGCATACATGCCAGGCTTGAAAGCCGCAGCCAGCGAAACCTTGGCCGGTGCCACGGGGGCCACCAAATCCACATAGACCAAACCCAACCGGGTCTGTGGGTCGACAGTGGGTGCCACCATGCGCACCCGCCCTGTGGCTTGGACGCCTCCCGGAGCGTTCACCACCACCGAGGAACCCACCGGCACCCGACCCAGCTCGGCCGAGGTGAGTTCAGCGCGCCATTCGAGGCGCCCTTGACGGATCATGCGAAACATTTCACTGCCGGCACCCACTACCGTGCCCAAGGCCGCATTGCGTTGGGTGATGGTGCCGCTGTCAGGGGCCAGCACCTGGGTGTGTTTGAGGCGCAGCAACTGGGCGTCCAGTCCTGCTTTGGCCGACTCCATCCGGGCTTTGGCAGCCTGCTCGGCGGTGAGCATTTGGGCAATTTGTTGCGCGCTGATGGCACCGCTGTCTTGCAGGCTGCGGGCCCGCTCTGCATTGGCCACGGCATCGGCACCAAGGGCCTGGGCCTCGGCCAGCTGTGCCCGGGCAAGCGCTACGTCGGCCTGAACACCGTCAGACACCAAGCTCGCCAAAAGCTGGCCGCGTTGCACCGTGTCGCCCACTTGCGCGTGCAGCTCCTGGACCCGCAGGCCGCCAACTTCTGCGCCAACGCTCGCCTCTTGCCAAGCCAACACATTGCCATTGGCGGACAAGACGCTGGGAATGCTGCGGACCATGGCCTGCACCGTCGTAACCGTCAGGGCCGGTTTGACCGGGGCGGCCGCTGCTGGTTTGGGGTCGGCTGCCAAAGTGGCTTGCGACCCCAGTCCGCAAGCCAACAACAGCGCTCCAGTGCCCCACAAGCGCCATTGGCGCTGCGGCGTCTTCAAAACAATCCAAGCATTCATGGGATTAACTTTCAATATCAAGGTGCGGCGCTGGGGCCCGGTGCAAGAGGCGTCGCTGCGGAACTGTCGGGCTCCCAACCGCCGCCTGCGGCACGGTACAGGGCGAGCCAAGCGCGCTGTCGCTCCAGTTGGAGCGCGTCGAGTGCCAACTCGGCCCCCAGGGCCATGCGGCGGGTTTCCTCGAGTTCCAACAGGCTCGCCATGCCTTTTTGGTGGCGCAGAGTGCAGGCTTCCAGCGCCTGGGTGTAACCGCGCAAAGCCAACACCGTGTCCCCATGGCGTGCTTGCACGCTCTGCAAGGCGACCAGGGCTTCTTCCACTTCGCGCACTGCGGCGCGCACCTTGGCGCGATAGGTCACCACGCTTTGGGCGTATTGGGCCTGCGCCGCCACCACGTTGGCAGCGCGCTGACCCGCGTCAAACACTGGAACGCTCAGGGCCAAGGGCCCAAAAGACCAGGTCGTCATGTCCGTTTCTGGGCCAGTGCTGGCGTAGCGAAGCGCGCCAATCGAACCGCTCAAGGTCAGGCGCGGCCAGCGTTGCGCCTGCGCGCTGCCTACCGCGGCACTGGCGACCACAACATCACGCTCGGCAGAAAACACGTCGGGGCGCTGGCTCACGGTTTGCACAGGCACTTGGGCCACACCAAAACCGGGTAGCTCGAGGGCAGCTACCGCACCGGTGCCCAAGCGCTGTCGCAGGCGGGTTTCGTCCAGTGCGGTGAGTGATACCAGCGCCTTGAGCGCCAAATCGCAATCCGCATTTTGTTGGGTCAGCCGCTTGCGGCTTTCGGCGGCACTGGCTTGGCTCAGCGCCAAGTCGGCGCTGCGGGCCATCCCGGCGCGCAGCAACAGCGCTGTCAGGCGCTCGGTCTCCTGGCGCGATGCGGCGTCGCGTGCCACGATGTCCGCCTGTCTGCGGCAGGCGCGCAGACCAAAGTAGGTGCTCGCGACTTCAGCGGCCACGGCCACCCGGGCGTCATGCCATTGGGCCTGACCGGCTTGCACTTGAGCGTCGGCCGCGTCTTTCACCACCCGATTGGCACCCACCAGGTCGAGTTCCCAGGAAGCTTGCGCGCCCAGGCTCAGGCTGGTCGCTGCCGGCATGGCCGGCTGGGTCTGGCCTCTGCTGGCTGCCAGAGTGGCGTCTACCCGGGGCACCAAGGCGGCGCGCGCTGCAGCCTGGTTGGCCCGGGCCGATTGCAATCGGGCATTGGCCTGGGCCACACCCGGACTGGCTTCTTGTGCCGCGTCCTGCAGTTCCACCAGCAGCGGATCACCCTGCGCCCGCCACCATTGACGCAGCTGCACCAGTGCACCTTGGTGAGGCAGCGGTGCCTGCCACTGCGGACTCACCTGGGTGGGCACGGTCCGGGGCGGCAGCGTCAGCGCACAACCCGACATCAAAATGGCAAGCAGGGCCACCCCGTACAGGCGCAAAAGCGGGGGGGTGACACGCCAAGAAGTCTTAGGGAACATCGTCATAAATTCAAAACAGGCTTTTCTGTCGCGCCTTGCGCCCGGAGCTCAATGGGCGTGGGCCAGCGTACTGACCGCCGTGACCAGGCCGATGCCGCACAACAGCCATCCGATTTGCGCAGCCGTCTGAGCTGCGCCCAATCGCTTTTGCAGCTGCGGAATCAGATCGGCCAACGCCACATACATAAAGCTGCTGGAAGCCACCACCAGAAAATACGGCAGGTAGTCGGTCAGCTGCTCCACCAGCCAAAAGCCCAGCACACCCCCCAAGGCCGTCACTGATCCGGCCAACGAGACCTTGACCAAGGCCGCATTGCGACCCGTGGTGTTGGAGCGCAAGACCATCAGGTCGCCCATGTGGTGCGGTACCTCATGCGCCAGTACGGCCAGTGCGGCAATGGCGCCCAGCCGCATGTCGGCCATAAAAGCAGCGGCAATCAAAACGCCGTCGCCAAAGCAATGCACGCTGTCACCGGCAAGTACGGCCCAGGCTCCACCGCTGTGCGGTGGGTGACTGTGCGCTCCGTGGTGGTCGTGATCGTGGTCGCGGTCGTGATCTTGACTATGGCCATGCTCATGACCGTGGTGCCAAAGCTCCGCTTTGTCGAGCAAAAAGAAAAAGACCAGGCCGATCAGCAAGGTCATGAACAGCTGATCGGCACCAACCTGGCTTTCAAAGGCTTCTGGCAGCAAGTGCATGAACGCAGTAGCCAGCAAGGCACCCGCCGCCAAGCTCAGCATGTGCTGCGTGTAGCGCGCCAGAATGCCAAAACTGAGCGCGGCCGCAACCCAAACGCTGCCCACACCGGCAAACAGGGTGCCGACCAATATCGCAAACAAAATCATCAATAACCCTGGATCAGAGAAGCAAAGCCTGTCGCTTCCGTTTTAGACACCGTTTTGTTTGAGCCATTGGGTCAGGCGCTGCCAACCGTCTTGGGCCGCTTCTTTGCGGAAAGAGGGGCGGTAATCGGCATGAAACGCGTGTGGTGTGTCGGGATAAACCACAAATTGCGACGACTTGGCAGGCGCAGGTGCGCTGTCCAAAGCCGCCTTCATGGCGTCCACGGTGGCCAGTGGAATGCCGGTATCCGCACCGCCATACAGGCCGAGCACCGGGGCCTTGAGCTTGGCCGCCACGTCGACCGGGTGCACCGGCGTGAGCGGCGAGCTTTGCCCCACCAACCGCCCGTACCACGCAACGCCCGCTTTGACCTTGGGTTGGTGGGCCGTATACAGCCAGGTAATCCGCCCGCCCCAGCAAAAACCAGTGATGGCGAGGCGATCACTATCACCGCCGTTGCGTGCAGCCCAGGCCACCGTCGCGTCCAGGTCAGCCATCACCTGCGCATCGGGCACCTTGGACACGATGTTGGCCATCAACTGGGCCATGTCCGCAATTTGGGTGGCATCGCCCTGGCGCGCCATCAGGTCGGGGGCAATCG
The DNA here is from genome assembly GCA_029866205.1 of Rhodoferax sp. Classification (GTDB taxonomy): domain Bacteria; phylum Pseudomonadota; class Gammaproteobacteria; order Burkholderiales; family Burkholderiaceae_C; genus Allorhodoferax. The sequence continues at coordinate 28,617 of JARWZT010000010.1, read as the reverse complement.
CGAGATAACCCAAACGGGCCAGGCGCCGCGCCACGTCGGCAATGTGCGCATGCAGGCCAAAAATCTCAGGTACCACCAACACCACCGGCGCGTTTTTGACACCGACCGGTGCCGCACGGTAAGCCGGCAAGGCAAACCCGTTGACGTCGATCTGCACCGCGCCCGCAAGCAAACCGTCGCTGGGCGTAGTGACCACCGTTTGGGCAGCGATCGGCATGACCGCTGCGGCAAAGCTGGCTCCGGCAGCGGCCTTCAGCGCGGTGCGGCGGCTGGGCTGGGCCTCATCGGCCCGTGCATCCAAAAGTGCGTGTGCGTCTTGCATGGTGTTTTCGTTCATTTCGGGAGTCCCTTGGTTGGATAAGAACACGTAACGCACCCGCGTCTTTGGCGGCGTCGCTCACTGGAAGCAGGTCTCGGTGCGTGGTGGGCCGGCCCGACCCAGGGTGCAGATTGTGCCGCAGCCCTGTGGCAGACCGCAGCGCCAAGGTCAATGGGCCTGATCCCAGTTGGGTCCGACCCCCATCTCGGCCAGCAAGGGGACTTTGAGCGCTGCCACCTCGGCCATCAAGCGGGGTACTTCCGCCTTGACCCAGTCCACCTCGGCGTTTGGTACTTCAAACACCAGCTCGTCGTGCACCTGCATGATCATCTTGGTGGCGCGGTGCTCCGCATCCAGCACCTGCTGCACTTTCACCATGCTCAGTTTGATCAGATCCGCCGCTGTGCCCTGCATCGGCGCGTTGATCGCTGCACGCTCGGCCCCAGCGCGGCGCTGCCCGTTGGGCGAGTTGATCTCGGGCAGGTACAGACGCCGGCCGAACACAGTTTCAACATAGCCGCGCGCCTTGGCTTGGGCGCGGGTGTCGTCCATATAACGTTTGACGCCATAGAAACGGGCAAAGTAGCGCTCGATGTAATTCTTGGCCGCCGTGTTGTCGATGCCCAGGTTGCGCGCCAGGCCGTAGGCGCTCATGCCATAGATCAGCCCAAAGTTGATGACCTTGGCATAACGCCGCTGCTCGTTGCTAACCTGCTCCACCGCCACGCCAAACACCTCGGCGGCGGTGGCACGGTGCACGTCCAAGCCTTGCTGAAAGGCGTGCAAGAGCGCCTCGTCACCGCTGATGTGGGCCATGATGCGCAACTCAATCTGGCTGTAGTCCGCGCTGGCGATGACGCTGCCCGCGGGCGCCACAAACGCCTCGCGCACGCGCCGCCCCTCGGGGGTTCGGATGGGGATGTTCTGCAGGTTCGGGTCGTTGCTGGACAAACGTCCGGTGACGGCCACCGCCTGCGCGTAGTGCGTGTGCACCCGGCCCGTGCGCGGATGGGCGAGCTGGGCCAGTTTATCGGTGTAGGTGCCCTTGAGCTTGGACAGGCCGCGGTGTTCAAGGATTTTGGCCGGCAACGGAAAGTCCTCGGCCAGCTTTTCCAGCACTTCCTCATCGGTGCTGGGGGCACCGGTCGCGGTTTTTTTGACCACCGGCAGGCCTAGTTTGGTGAAGAAAATCTCGCCAATTTGTTTGGGGCTGCTTAAATTGAAAGGCTGACCCGCCAGCGCATGGGCTTCGGTTTCGAGTTCCAGTATGCGGGTGCCCAGCGTCTGGCTTTGCGCGGCCAAGGTCGGGGCGTCAATCAGTACACCGTTGCGTTCAATGCGGTAAAGCGACTCACTGCTGGCGATCTCCAGTTCGTACACGAAGCGCAGTTTTTCATTGGCGGCAATCTGCGGCCAGAGCAATTGGTGCACTTCAAGGGCCATGTCGGCGTCTTCGCAGGCATATTCCGCTGCGCGGGCCAGGTCCACCTGGTCAAAGCAGATCTGATTGGCACCCTTGCCGCATAGGTCTTCAAAGCTCAGACCCGTGCGCCCCAGGTGGCGCTCGGCCAGGCTGGACAGGCTGTGCGGTTTGTGCACTTCAAGCACATAGCTTTGCAACATGGTGTCGTGGGCGTAGCCCTGCACCTCAATACCGTGGTTGGCAAAAACATGGCGGTCATATTTGACGTGCTGCCCCAACTTGTGGTGCAGGGGGCTTTCCAGCCAGGGCTTGAGGCGCGCCAGCACCTCGTCACGCGGCAGCTGTTCGGGTGCGCCGGGATAGCGGTGGGCCAAGGGAATGTAGGCAGCCTGCCCGGCCACCACGCACAGGCTGATGCCCACAATTTCTGCGCGCATTTCGTCCAGCGAGGTCGTTTCGGTGTCGAGGGCCACCAGGTCCGCCGCCTTAGCCGCCTGGATCCAACGCTCCAAAGCATCCCAGGTCAGCACGGTTTCGTACTGGGTGGCGCGCACCGGTGCGTCATCGCCAAACAGGCTGGTTTGGCCAGCGGGCGGCGCGATCACTGCGGCGGCGTTGTCAGAAAACAAATCGGGCTCGCCTGATGAAACGCTGCGCGGCGCCCCTTTAGCCATTTGGGCGGCGGCGGCCCGGGCCAGCCCCTTGAAGCCCACACGCTCATAAAAGTCGTGCAAACCCGCGGTTTCTTCGGGGCGGGCAAGTAGTTCGTCCAACGATGGCAGGCCCGGCAACCAGTCGCGCAGGTCGCAGTCGGTCTTGATGGTCAGCAACTGGCGCCCGGTGGGCAGCCATTCCAGCGCCTTGCGCAGGTTTTCGCCTACCACGCCGCCAATCTTGTCGGCGTTCTCGACCACCGCTTGCAGGCTTCCGTATTCCTGGAGCCATTTGACTGCCGTCTTGGGCCCCACTTTGGACACACCCGGCACGTTGTCTACCGTGTCGCCCACCAGCGTCTGGTAATCCAACATCAGGTGCGCCGGTACCCCAAACTCCGCTTGGACACCCGCCAGATCACGCCGTTTGCCGTTCATGGTGTCGATGATGGTGATGCGTTCATTGACCAGCTGTGCCAGGTCTTTGTCACCGCTGCTCACCACCACCTCCATGCCTCGGGCGGCGGCCAACACGGCCAGCGTGCCAATCACGTCGTCGGCTTCGACGCCCGGCACGTCCAGCACGCGCATTCCCAGCAGGTGCACGACCTCGTGGATGGGCGCGATCTGCAGGCGCAAGTCGTCGGGCATGGGGGCCCGCTGGGCCTTGTATTGGGGGTAAATGGCATCGCGAAAGGTGGGCCCCTTGGCGTCAAAGACGCAGGCCACGAAGGCAGCAGGCACCTCTTTTTTCAGGGCTTGCATCATGTTGACCATGCCGCGCACCGCCCCGGTGGGGCTGCTGGCAGGGTCGCCCGGAATGGCGCGCAGATCGGGCATGGCGTGGAAGGCGCGGTACAGATAACTCGATCCGTCGATCAGCAAGAGGGTGTTGGGGGCTTGGTGCATAGCTGCATTTTGCCTCTGCTGGCGCGCCCGTCGGACGCCACTCTACAATCCCCGTTGGCCTTTTGGCGCCGGACAAACCCTGCGCTTGAGTCGTATCAGCGCACATCACACGGGTTGGGTTCATGGCGGTTTACACGGAAGTTTCACTCACGCAGGCCAGCGCCCTGTTTGAAAGCCTCGGGCTTGAGCGCCTCACAGCCTTGCAAGGCTGCTCGGGGGGTATCGAGAACACCAATTACTTCGCCCACACCGAGGGTCCCAGCTACGTTTTGACCCTGTTTGAGCGCCTGACCGCCCAGCAACTCCCTTATTACCTTCGCCTGATGGCCCATTTGGCCGCGAATGGCATCGCGGTGCCCAATCCTGCACCCAACGCCCAAGGTGAGATCGTCCACACCCTGTGCGGCAAGCCGGCCTCCGTGGTCAATATGCTGGCAGGCAAAAGTGAACTTGCGCCCAGCGCCGCCCACTGCGCGCAAGTGGGTGCCACGCTGGCGCGCATGCATCTGGCAGGCCGCAGCTTTGCCATGCGCCAGGACAATTTGCGCGCCCTGCCCTGGTGGAATGAGACGGTCCCGGTGGTGCTGCCCTTTCTGGAGTCAGCGCAATCCGCACTGCTGCAGTCCGAGCTGGCCTACCAAAACCACGTCGCCACACTGGCGCACTACGCCGCCCTGCCCCGTGGCCCCATCCACGCCGATTTGTTCCGGGACAACGTCATGTTTTTGCCCGACGCGGGAACCGACGGCGCGCCAGTGCTGGGTGGCTTTTTTGACTTTTACTTTGCTGGCAATGACGCTTGGGTATTTGACATTGCCGTGTGTCTGAACGACTGGTGCGTAGACCTGGACAGCGGCGCCACCGTCCACGAGCGGGCGCAGGCCTTCCTGGCCGCGTATGCGGCTGTGCGCCCGCTGGAGGTGGCAGAGCGCACGCTATTGCCCGCTATGCTGCGCGCCGCCGCCCTGCGTTTTTGGCTTTCGCGCCTGTGGGATTGGTATTTACCGCGCGAAGCGAGCATGCTCAAACCGCACGACCCCACCCGCTTCGAACGTCTGCTACGCCAACGGATCGCCCACCCCCATGCGACTGGCTTGCCGCAAACTGCCCCCCAACTGGAAACCCCTGCATGAAACTCAACATTCTTCCCGCTCGCCAGGGCGTCATGTGGGTCAAGCTCGGAGTCAAAACCTTTTTGCGCCAGCCGCTGGCACTGTCCGGCCTGTTTTTTATTTTCATGCTGTTGATGTCGGTGCTGAGCATGGTGCCGGTGCTGGGCAACGCGCTGGCACTGGCGCTGCTGCCAGGCGCGACCTTGGGCCTGATGGCGGCCACCCAAGAGGCGGTCAAGGGCAAGTTTCCAATGCCCACCGTACTGCTGAGCGGGTTTCGGGCCGGCCGAAAAGAGCTTCGCTCTATGGCGACGCTGGGCGCGCTCTACGCCATTGGCTTCCTGCTGGTTTTAGGCTTTTCGGCATTGATGGACGGCGGCAAATTTGCCAAGCTGTACCTGGTGGGCGGCAGCGTGAGCGCAGATGTCATGCAAGACGGGAGCTTTGAGTCTGCCGCTTTGCTGGCCATGGTGCTGTATCTGCCCCTGTCGCTTTTGTTTTGGCACGCCCCAGCCTTGGTGCACTGGCATGGAATGTCACCGGTCAAAAGCCTGTTTTTTAGTGCGGTGGCCTGCTGGCGCAACTTTGGTGCCTTTTTGGTCTACAGCCTGACCTGGATGGCATTCTTTATTGTGGTGGGCACCGCCATTGCAGTCATTGCCAGCTTCTCAGGCAGCGAAGATCTGGTCGCAGCCATGCTGTTTCCGTGCGCGTTGATCATGGCCGCCATGTTTTTCACGTCCATCTATTTCACTTTTGCAGACACGTTTGACACGGGGACGGACGTGCTGGCTTAGTGGCGGGGCTGGATCGACCTGATTCACGATAGGCTCATGGCAGTGGCCGAAATACCATCCGACTGATATTTGGTTGCCAGCCAACGCGCTGCCTACCCAGCACGCTTAACATAAGAACGCCGGAATGGCCGCAAGCATTTTTTGCTCTTGGGGGCACTTAAGTCAACCAGACATTGGCAATGTGTGACTCGCCAAATTTCGGCGGGTTCAGCCGTTTTCTGAAACATCACTCACCCGGACTTTATCCGCACGGGCATAAAAAAAGCACCGAGCGTTTCCGCTAAGTGCTTGATTTACAACATTATTTTGGTAGGCGCAATTGGACTCGAACCAACGACCCCCACCATGTCAAGGTGGTGCTCTAACCAGCTGAGCTATGCGCCTGAAGCGTAGAAGTATAGCAGCACAAATGTCTGGTTTCTGCCCTCGCCGCGCTCGATTACCATGAAATGTCGGCGCGCGAGGTGAAGGCGCAGTAAGGGGGCGGCAATCAGGCTGCTCCATAATTCAATGCAGATCCAGTGCGTTGCGAGAGACGCATGGCAGTTTTTTCAACATCACAGAGGCGGAGCATTCCATGGAAATTGCAGGAAAAGTATTTATCGTCACCGGCGGTGCATCGGGTCTGGGAGAGGGCACGGCCCGCATGCTGAGTGCCAATGGAGGCATCGTGGTGATTGCCGATATGCAGGCAGAAAAGGGCGAGGCCATCGCCCGTGAGATTGGCGGCGCGTTCGTGAAATGCGACGTGAGCAATGAAGCCGACGGTCAGGCCGTGGTGGCCCAGGCCATTTCGATGGGCAAACTGATGGGCTTGGTGAACTGCGCCGGTATTGCCCCTGCTGAAAAGACGGTGGGCAAGCATGGTGCGCACAACCTGGGCGTATTCACCAAGTGCATCACCGTGAACCTGGTGGGCAGCTTCAACATGATCCGCCTGGCCGCCGACGCCATGTGCAAAAACGAACCTGAAGCCACTGGCGAGCGTGGCGTCATGATCTCTACCGCATCCGTGGCAGCCTACGACGGGCAAATTGGCCAGGCCGCTTACAGCGCATCCAAGGGGGGCATTGTGGGCATGACGCTGCCGATTGCCCGCGATCTGGCGCGCAACGGCATTCGCAACATGACTATCGCCCCCGGTATTTTTGGTACACCCATGATGTTTGGCATGCCCAAAGAAGTGCAGGACTCACTGGCCGCCAGCGTGCCTTTCCCATCGCGCCTCGGTACGCCACAGGATTACGCCAATCTGGCGAAGCATATTTTCGAGAACGACATGCTCAATGGTGAGGTGATTCGCCTGGACGGCGCAATCCGTCTGGCACCGCGTTAAACGCCGCCGCACCGGATGAGCCAAAGGCCGCGCCACCGCGAGGTGGTTGCGGCCTTTTTGTTGGGTTTCAATGCTGAATGGGATCCGCAACATCCCCTCCGCGTCCCGCCAATGGGAATTCAAATACCTGAATTGGGCGCCTGCCTGAAAGAATAAAATCAAAACTTTAATGCCCGCAGCACCTGGCCATTGATAGGCTTGCTGCGCGACACAGCTGCCTCCCCGTTTGTATTCTTTATCCAGTGAGAACTTCATGACAAACCAAGAAATACTGGCCCAGTTCGGTCCCCGCGAGTCGATGGAATACGACGTGGTCGTGGTGGGTGGCGGCCCGGGCGGCCTGGCTACCGCCATCCGTGTCAAGCAGTTGGCTGCTGAAAAGGGCAAGGACGTCTCCGTGGTGGTACTGGAGAAGGGCTCGGAGCCAGGCGCACACATTTTGTCGGGCGCCATCATGGACCCCAAGGCCCTGACTGAACTGATTCCCGACTGGAAAGCATTGGGTGCACCGCTGAACCAAGCAGTGACCGACGACGCCTATGTTTTCTTGGGTGAAAAATCGGGCTTTCGCGTGCCCAATATGGTGTTGCCGCCGTTTGCCGACAACCATGGCAACTACATCGTGAGCTTGGGTGCGGTCACCAAATGGCTGGCCGAGCAGGCCGAAGCGCTCGGTGTCGAAATATTTCCGGGGTTCACCGGTGCCGAAATCCTTTACACCGATGACGGTGCGGTCAAGGGTGTAGCCACTGGAAACATGGGTATCGGCAAAGACGGAGTGCCGATGGACAGCTTTCAGCTGGGCATGGAGCTCTTGGGCAAATACACGGTGTTTGCCGAAGGCGCGCGGGGCCATTTGGGCAAGCAATTGATTGCGAAATACCAATTGGACGCCGGACGCGACCCGCAAAGTTTTGGCATCGGCATCAAAGAGCTTTGGGAAATTGACCCGAGCCGCCATCAGCCGGGTTTTGTCATGCACACCGCTGGCTGGCCTATGGCCTCGGACACCTATGGCGGTGCGTTCCTGTACCACCTGGAGGGCAACAAAGTGGCTCTCGGGTTTGTGACCGGTTTGGGTTACACCAACCCCTACCTGAGCCCGTTTGAAGAGCTGCAGCGTTGGAAGACGCACCCCAATGTGCGCTATTACTTTGAGAACGACAAGGGCGAAGTCACGGCCAAGCGCCTGTCATACGGCGCCCGCGCCATCAACGCCAGCGGACTGAACTCTCTGCCCAAAACGGTATTTCCTGGCGGTGCGCTGGTGGGCTGCAACGCGGGCTATCTGAATGTGGGCCGTATCAAAGGCAGCCACGCCGCTATCAAAACGGGCATGTTGGCGGGCGAGGCAGCGTTTGACGCCGTAGTGGCGGGACGCCAGCATGACGAGCTGAGCGCTTATCCCGAAGCATTCGACAAGAGCTGGTTGCACACCGAGCTCAACAAAGACCGCAATTTCAAGAACTGGTTCAAGCACGGGCTGACGGTGGCCACCCTCATGAACGGCTTTGAGCAGTTTGTGTTGCGCGGTCATATCCCCTGGACGCTGCGGCGCGACAAAGCCGACCACGCTTACCTGAAGCCGGCCGCCGAGTGCAAGCCAATTGACTACCCCAAGCCCGACGGAAAGCTCACTTTTGATCGCCTGAGCAGCGTGTTCATTAGCAACACCAACCACGAAGAGCACCAGCCGGCGCACCTGACACTCAAGGACGCCTCTGTTCCCGTCAGCATCAATCTGGCGAAATACGCCGGGCCCGAGGCCCGTTACTGCCCGGCTGGGGTGTATGAGTACGTGAAAAACGACGACAACAGCGACCGCTTGCAAATCAACGCCCAAAATTGCGTGCACTGCAAAACCTGTGACATCAAAGACCCGACACAAAACATTGTCTGGGTCACGCCCGAGGGCGGCGGTGGCCCCAACTACGCCGGAATGTAAGCCACACCATGAAAAAATACAGCGAAGAGCACGTTTGGATTTCCCGCGATGACGAGGTCGCCCCCCTGGCAACCGTGGGTATCACGGTGCATGCCCAGGAGGTGCTAGGCGATGTGGTGTTTGTCGAGTTGCCCGCCATTGGAGCCGTGTTTACCGCCGGTGATAAAGCCGGCTTGGTCGAGTCGGTCAAGGCGGCCGCCGATGTTTTCACGCCGGTGAGTGGCACGGTGACCGAAGTCAACGAGGCACTGCGCGCCGACCCCAGCCTGGCCAATACCGACCCCTTGGGGCAGGGTTGGTTTTTCAAGCTGCAAATCGCCCGGCCCGCCGAGTTGGCGGCCTTGATGGACGAACTCACCTACGCTGGTTTTGCCAACTGAGCCGGATTCAGGGCTAACGGTCGCGGGGCTACCCGCAGTCCCTGCAGCGATAGCACCTTCACCGCTGCGGATACTCAGCGTCATACCCCCCATGACGCAGCTCAACACGCCCTACCCTTCTACCGCCTACCTGACCGGTTTTTTGCACGGCCAAGGTGAAGACGCAGTGCAGGCTGATCTGGCTCTGGCGCTGGTACTTGCCTTGTTTACCCCCGAAGGCCTGACCCGTGTGCAAAGCTCCGCCATGGCGCTGCCCGAGGCACGGCGCACCGCCAGCGTTCACTCTTTTCTGGACAATTTTGACCGCTACCACGCCACGATTACGCCGACCATCGCATTTTTGCAAGGCCGCGACTCGACGTTGAGCCACCGCATTGCCGGTCGGGGGTTCTTGCCTGAAGGGCCGCGTTTTGCCGCGCTGGAGGTGTATGGTGACGCGGAAGCCGCTGATCCGCTGGCCTGGGCCTTTGGCGCACTGGGCCAACAAGACCGCGCCCGCCACTTGGCCACGCTGTACCTGAACGACCTCGCCGACGTGCTGCGCGATGCCGTTGACGCGCGCTTTGAATTTGTCCGTTATGCCGAAAGTCTGGCTGGCAGCCAGGCCAGCTTTGAGCCGCTGGCTGCCGCCTTGGCGGCGCCGCCCAATCTAATCGACGAAGTGCTGCGCGAGCTGACGCTGGCCACCTTGGCCCACCATTCGCCCCAACTGCTTCTGCTTTCGGTGCCCTTTCCTGGAGCCATGTATGCGGCACTCAGGATTGCGCAAACCGTGCGCGTGCACCACCCCGACATCAAAATTGCGCTGGGTGGCGGCTATGTGAACACCGAACTGCGCGAGATGAACGAGCCCCGGCTGTTTGACTACGTAGACTTTGTGACGCTGGATGCGGGCGAGCGGCCGTTGCTGGCCTTGCTGGAGCACCTGCGTGGCAAGCGATCGGCCAGTCGCCTGGTGCGCACCTTTGTTCGGGACGCCGCCACCGGCCAAGTCAAATTTCAAAACTGGGCCGAACCCGACGTTCCCTTCGAACTTGTAGGCACGCCCACCTGGGTCGGGTTACCGCTGGACAAATACCTGTCGCTGCTGGACATGCTCAACCCCATGCACCGGCTGTGGAGCGATGGGCGCTGGAACAAACTCACCGTCGCCCAGGGCTGCTACTGGAAAAAATGCAGTTTTTGCGATGTGAGCCTGGACTACATCTCACGCTATGAGACGGCTTCGGCAGTGACGCTGGTGGACCGCATTGAAGCCATCGTGGCCGAGACCGGCCAGACGGGGTTTCATTTTGTGGACGAGGCCGCACCACCCAAGGCCCTCAAGGCGCTGGCGCAAGAAATATTGCGGCGCAAATTGCATATTTCCTGGTGGGGGAATATTCGCTTTGAGAAAACCTTCACCCCCGAGCTGGCCGATTTGTTGGCGGAAAGTGGCTGCATCGCCATGTCGGGCGGGCTTGAAGTGGCTTCGGACCGGCTTCTCAATCTCATGAAAAAGGGCGTCTCCGTGGCCCAGGTGGCCCGGGTGACCAAGGGTTTTTCAGACGCCGGCATCTTGGTCCACGCCTACCTGATGTACGGTTTTCCCAGCCAAACGGTGCAAGACACGGTCGACGCGCTCGAATACGTGCGCCAGCTTTTTGAGGCAGGTTGCATCCAGAGCGGGTTTTTTCATCGCTTCACCTGCACCGTGCATTCACCGGTGGGCAAAGACCCTGCGGCCTACGGCATCTCTTTGGCGACCCTGCCCGAGGTTTCGTTCGCAAAAAACGACATTGCCTTTACCGACCCGAGCGGCGTGGACCACGACGCTCTGGGTCCGGGCCTGAAGAAGGCTATCTATAACTTTATGCATGGCCTAGCGCTGGAAAACGACGTGCGGAGCTGGTTTGACCTGCCCAAAGGTCGCTGTCCCAAGCCCACCGTAGGGCGAAAACGCATCGCCCAAGCTTTGGCAGAGCGCTCGGACTGAAGCCTCAAGCCACCGATCGTGCAGTACGCCTGCGTCTGAGCCACCACCCAAAACCCACCAGCAGCGTCAGCGTCGCCAGGATTGCAGGAAGTGCGTCACGCAATCGAGGCAATAAAAAATGGTGAATGGCGTAGTGCTTGGCGGCATCGTGCAGGTCAAAATCCGCGGGGATGGGCAGCACGTTGTTGTACTTGGCGTAATTGGCGTAGTCGGTTTGCATGCGGGCCAGCAGATCAGGCAAGGCCTGACTAAGGTCTTTCGTTTCGCCGGGATCTGAAACCATGTCATACAAGCGCCAGACGCTATCGCCCAGCGGAGCAATGTTTTTTACTAGCTTGTAATTGCCACGGTACAGCGCCGCGCTGCCGGCCAGCTCATAGCCCACCGGCTCATCGGCCCCATAAACATGGTCTGCCCTGCCCTGGAGCAAGGGCACCATGCTGCGCCCGTCAATGCTGACCACGGACCTCCCCCGGTAGCTGTCCCCATGACTCGGAATACCTGCGAGTTCCATCAAAGTGGGGACGATGTCTTTGACCGTCGTAAAGGCATTGCTGCGCCGTTCTGGTATAGCCCCCGGGACACCAGAAATAATCAAAGGGACGCGCAGGCCGCCCTCCGCTGCGAAGTATTTGAACCCGCTCCAGGGCGCTGCCAGCGCTCCCGCCCAGCGCGGGCCGTTGGCGGAAAACGTGCCTTTTTGCCCCAAATCAGGCCCATCGGTGGTGTAGTTGGCCTTGACCCAGTACTTGGAGCTCACAATCTCAAAAGGGTCTGCAGGATCCGGCCCGTTGTCGGACAAGAACACGAAAACCGTGTTGTCAAACTGCCCCGTTTTCTTGAGGTGGCCGATCAGGCGCCCAATATGAAAGTCCGCCGCCTGCGCCATGCCTGCATAGACTTCCATGCGCCGCGCCTGGAGGCTGCGTTCGGCGGCATCCAGCCCATTCCAATCGCGTGCCTTAAAAAGTGGCACCATGTCGGACTGGGCCGGAAACACGCCCAGACGCACAGCGCTCTCTCGGCGGGATTGTCGTAACGCATCCCAGCCGGCGTCGTATTTGCCCTTGTTGGCATCCACAAACTCCTTAGGCGCCTGCAGCGGAATGTGGTTGGCCTGAAAGCCGATGTAGGTAAAAAACGGCTTACCGTCGCCCTGGGCGCCCAGATACTCGATGGCCTTGTCGACAAAAAACCGGGAGGAATAAAAGTCTTTGGGCAGCGTCGCCGGTTTGCCGTCCTCATACCAATAGGCCCGGTCGTACAGCATCATGTAGGGGCGGTTTTCCCAGTTGTCCGATCCGCTGTCGGCCTGGATAAAGGAGCGCTCGAAACCCCGGTTTTGAGGCAGTTTGTCAGGGGTCTTGCCGAGGTGCCATTTTCCGGTGATGTAGGTGTGATACCCCTGGTCTTTGAGCAACGTCGCCAGGGTCAGCGCGTTATCGCTGAGAACTCCTTCATAGCCCGGTTTGCCCTGGTGCTGGACTGGGGTGGACTCGGGCATATTGCCCACGCCCACCCGGTGGTGGTCCGCGCCAGTGAGCAACATGGCGCGTGTCGGCGAGCAAGTGGCCGCAACATGAAAGTTGGAAAAAGTAACTCCCCGGCGCGCCAGGCTGTCGATGTGGGGGGTGGCAATCTCGCTGCCTAGGGCGCCAATGTCACCAAAACTCCAATCGTCGGCCACCAGCACCACGATATTGAGAGGCGCAGAGAACGCCGTGGTGCACATCGCGAGCTGCACTACTGCAATGCAAAGCGGGCGATACCAAAGAAATTTTGTTTTCATTTGTAGTGCGTAAAAACTCAGCCCGGGGGCAAGCGACGCCCCAGATTATGCGTAGCAAAAAATCGCAATTTGCACAAAATTACATAGATGGCACAGACGCCAACAGGTCGACGGGGCGCGGTTCTAGAATGATTTTTTGCTTTCACAAAAGGGCCATTCCCATGCAAGCAGCATTCGTCACGCGCCGCGACGCCCAGGGCCTGGCCACCCTCACCCTGAACCGCCCGGACAAACTCAACGCGCTGTCGCCCCAGAGCTTTTTCGACCTGCGCACCCACCTCGACGCCATTGCCAGCGACGACACCATCGGTTGTGTGCTGCTGCAAGGGGCCGGCCGATCATTTTGCGCGGGGCACGATCTGTCGACCATCAGCGCCGACATGGACGAAACCTTCGCCGCCGAGACGATTGACGCGCTGGCACGCCTTCCCCAGCCTACGGTGGCCCGCATCCACGGCCACTGCCTTACCGGGGGCCTGGAACTCGCCCTGGGTTGTGACATCTTGGTGGCAAGCGAGTCGGCCAAACTCGGCGACACCCATGGCCAATGGGGTTTGGTACCCGCGTGGGGCATGTCGGTGCGACTGCCCCAGCGCGTGGGACGCTCTACCGCCAAGGAACTCATGTTCACCAGCCGACGTATCAGTGCACGCCAGGCGCTGGAAATTGGACTGGTAGACCATTGCCTGCCCGAGACCGAAATCGACGCAGCCATTGCAAGCTTGGTGGCCGAAATATTGGCCAACTCAGCAGGCACCAATCGCATCGTCAAAGCGCTGCTTGCTGCGGCCGACGAACGCACGCATGCGGCAGCACTGGAGTTTGAGCGGACATTGCCTTTTGGCCTGCCAGCCGATATGGCGCAACGGATGGGGCGGACTTTATAGGGCAGTCACGCCCTGCGGCACTTGGCCAGCCGCCAGCGACAGTACGCCCTACCTACTGAAACGGTGACTAACCAAAATTGGCAGCCCCCGCCATCGCACCCAAGCGTCCGGAAATTGCGTGAAACTGTGCCACCGTGTCTGCAATGATTTTTTCAACTGAATCCACACTGTGGATCAGCCCTGCAGACTCACCGGCCAACGCGGGCGCGGCATTCATGTCGCCGCCAAAGTAGACCTGTTGAATGCCATTAAAGGTATCCGCCCCCATCAGCCCCGCTGCGTGTATCGCCTGGGTGAACTCGGTTTTCAAAGCGCGAATACAGGGGCTGGATTGGGTGTTGAGCATCCAGGTGCCGGTGGTTTGGGCGTCCACGATGGCTTGCTTGTAGTTGGCATGAACAGGACTCTCCGCACTGGCGACAAAGCGGGTGCCCATCTGAATCGCTTCGGCGCCCAGGGCAAAAGCCGCAGCCATGCCACGCCCATCCACAATGCCACCCGCAGCAATCAGGGGCACGTCCACACGCTCACGAATAGCCTGTAGCAGCACCAGCGTGCTCACCTCTTCCGGGTTTTTGAAACCGCCGCCCTCCCCGCCCTCCACCACCAGGCCGTCCACGCCGGCGTCCACGCACTTGAGGGCGGTGTCCACCGTGGGCACGGCGTGGTACACCACGATGCCGGCGGCCTTTAATGGCGCAATAAATTTTGCTGGGCTGCCCGCCGAGGTGGTCACGAACCGGATCCCGGATTCGCAGACAAAGCGCAGCATGGCGTCGTCTTTCAAAAATCGGATCGGCAGGTTCACCCCAAAGGGCAGGCCGCTGGCGACCATGGTGCGGATTTCGCGCTGGCAATTCTCGGTCTCACCCGACGAAGTCTCGATGATGCCAAGGCCGCCAGCGCGCGATACGGCGCTGGCCAGGGTACTGCGGGCAATCCAGCCCATGGGGGCTTGCACAATAGGAAATCGGGCGCCGGTATGGGCGAGCACACGGTTCATGAAGAATTACTTTCAAAAAAAGGTGCCAGCGGCACCCCAGGGGGAAAAATGCTCAGACCCGGACGTCGACCCGGCTGCCTTTGTCTTTTTGCGGCGCGGCATCGCGCCGCTGTTCGGTCGCCGTCACTGCTGTGCTGGTGCTATTGCGCTCCACCGCCCTGGGCTGATTTTGCTGATGCAACTCCAAGGCACGTTGGGTGTCCACGCGCTGCGCCTTGGGCGCCGGTGGCGTGTAGGTCGATCCATTGACTGCAGATATACCCATGGCGGTCTCCTGTTGCCTTGGTTTGAGTGTAATCATTCGCCTGCAGCGTGGGTTGCGACTTGCTGCGGGTAGCGCCGCCCGGTGTAAAGGCGGCGACAATAGCGGGCTATGACGGACCACTACAGCACGCTCGGCGTACCCAGCAGTGCCAGCACTGCCGACATCAAGACGGCGTTTCGGCGGCTGGCCGCCCATTACCACCCGGACCGCAACGCCAGTCCTGACGCACCGGCACGCTTTCGATCGGTGCAAACGGCCTACGAAGTACTGTCCGACGACGACAAGCGACAAGCCTATGACGACAACCGTCGGCGCAATCTGCTTGACGACCCGCAGCAAACCGCGCGCGACATTTGGGGCAACTATCTGTCCCGCATCATTTAAGAACTGACCTATGCGAACCTCTTCCTTTTTTGGCCAGCTGCGCTCGGCCTATGCGTCCGAAATTGATGACATGACCTTCGACTCCGAGGGGAAAAACGTACTGCGCCAGCGCCTGACCGCCCGACGCAAAGAACTCCCCTTTCTTCGCCAGATGATGGAGCTGAGTCCTGAAATGGTGTCCGTGGTGTTCCACCAAGGCTTTCGATTCAAGAATCCAGCGCTGATTGAGCATGTGCTGAGCTTGGAATCGGACGAGTTTCCGGCCTGGGACACGCTGAGTGACAGCATCGTGCTTGAACCCTGGGCCCGCCAACTGGCCGACGAATTGTGCAAGGAACCCATGGGCGAATGGCTGTTGACCGTGGCGGCCGGCCTCGAATATCTTTTCGCCAAACCCGAGCGCGCCAGCGCCAAGGATGACAGCCAGGACGAGGAGGACGATGACCGCGAGAAGGATGGTGACGGCAACCTTGACGGCGAAGATGAAGACGAAAAGGACGCCCGACTCCGCGAAGAAGCCGGCCAGGACTGGATGGTCGAGCAAGGCTTTGACCGCAAAGACTGATCCGCAACGCCCAACCGACGCACACCCCCCGAGGAACACCGCATGAACCACCTGGCCCTGATTGCCAAAACCCAAAGTCTGATTGCCGCAGGCGACATCGTGGGCGCTGAATCTGCATTGGTCGAACTGGCCGACGCCGAGGGCGACGGTGCCCTTCTGGTGGTGCTGGAGCAATTGCCCGCCAAAGATATTCTGGCCGTGATGCGCGAGTACGACGACTCCAAAGAGTCAGTCATCAACTTGCTGGTCACCCCGGCCCAGTTTGCCCGCGCCGTCGTGATTGAAAAACAATACAAAGACCTGAGTCGCACCCATTTGCGCGGCATGGTGAACTCAGTGATCTTTCGCTCCGACGCAGACCCCGTCGCTTTTTTGACCGCCATTGGTGACCTCGAGGGTGGCAGCGAAGCCTTGGCCGACTACTTTGCCGAACGCTGGAGCCGTGTTGAAGCGTTTGCCCGCACTGGCCACTTTGAAACGGTAGAAGACGACGGAGACATGCTGTCCGAGGCCGATCTGTACGCCAACGCCTATGCCAAAGCCCGGCTGGACGAAGATGAAGTAGCCGACCAGGACTGGATGCAAATGGCCTACATCCTGCGCTACGAGCTGCCTGACCTGTTCATTGAGATGCTGCTCGTGCTGCGCGCCAAGGCCCGCGCCCACGACCAAGGACTGGGCGAGGAATACGAGGTGGAGGCCGACGATGGCAAAGTGGAAACGGGTGATACGGACCGCGGCAAAGCGACCCCAGCCGCCCGTGAAGGACTCGACGCCGACGAAGAGTCGGCCATCTAAATCGCCGGGCCGCCCATTCCATGAAAGACACCCACCCGACCGCTGCGAGCGGCATGGCGCTGTTTGACGAACGGCCTTTTTTCGAGAAAGCACTGGCCTATGGCCTGCAACACGGCCTCATTGACGAGGACAAGCTTGCTACCATCCGCGCCGACGGACCCAAAGGAATGGTGCAGATTGCCCGGTACTTTGGCAGCGAATTTTTACGCCCGGAACTGGAAAAGGCCAAAGAACGGCTCGTTAACCTGGTGAGCCTGAACCTGCAACACGCCAGCCACGGCGACCTGCAAGTTGCCGCCCAGACGCTGCGCGAAAACTCCCTGTTGTCGCGTTCCAAGGGGGGCTCCGACATGCTTAAGGCGCTGATCGTGATGCCGCAAAACACCCACTTTGGCATGGCTGACGCCCGCAGTTTTTCGGATGAGCACATTCCCTTGCTGGAGCGCTGGTCGCTCAAAAGCTACGCCGACTACCAGGCTGAATACGCCAAACGCAAGCACGCGGCTGATGTGGTGGATGCTGCCATCTGGTGCGCCGCGCAATACGACTTGGACGTTGATGCCCTGCAAGACGAGGGCAAAGACGCCGAGGCGGTGGTCCGCACCGCGCTGCTGCTGGGCTTGAGCAAACGCACTGACCTGCCCGACTGGCCGGCTTTTAACCAGCTCATCGCCGCCCTGCGCAAGAAGTATGCAAACTCAGGCGGGCTGCCCCCATTGGTCTTGCCCAAGGGCCTGCCTGAACTATGGCAACCAGCGGTGGAGGCACTGCGACAGTCGGTACTGGCCGACTGGCCGCGCATCATGGACGCCACCGCCACACCCAAAAAATTGTTTGACCAGACGCCAGCGTTTTTGGGACGGTATTTCTGGCTTGAAGACGGGCTTGCGGAGCTTGAAGACTACGAGCGCAGCGTGTCTGCCACGTGGGCCAAAACCACCGGCGGCCATGAAGATGAGGGCTCGCTGCTCACCCTGTTGCTGTGCGTGGCAGCGGGCAGCGCGCCCAAGACGGTCTTGACCGAAAAAGCCGCCAGCACCCTGGTGCGCAAAATCCGGAAATCGGGTCTTGACAGTGACGCGGCTGTGGCCTTTGTGCGAACCCATGCGCCGGCGCAATTCCAGGCCGACTATCTGGCCATGTGGGAATCCTTCCTGGAAGACGCCCTGCCGACCCTGCGCAGTGACGCCGACTACGCCCTGCACGACGCGCTGGCCTTGCTCCGACGGGAGTGCAACGTGGCGGCTTGAGGGGGTGCGGTGGGTGGCGCCGCAAGGCGAACGGCACCGTGGCAGCCGCTACCACTTATCGCATGTGTTTGAACAGTTTGGCCTGAAAGCGCTCTGGAATACTCGCCCGGCGGGGGCCGGCGACCAGCGTGCCCCATTCACCCGACTGTACGGCACCAGGTTGGTCCACGGCCAGATAGAAGCCGCAATAGCCCATCTGCGCCATTTGTTTTGAAGCCTGGTTAAAGCCCATGGACGCGTTGAATTTGAAGCACGGCTCGCGCGGCTGGGTCACGCGCAGCGCGCAGTTGTCAAACTGCAGCACGTCGCCGACCCACACATCGGCCTCCAGCAGACCTTGCAGGGTCAGGTTTTCGCCCAGTGCGCCGGGTGCGAGAGCGTCGTCAATGCCGCCCAAGCCAGCATCCAGGCGGGCTTGACGCCAGTGGGCGTAATGTTCCGAAGGATAGGCATAAACGGCTTTTTCAAGCCCGCCGTGCACCGACAAATCTGCCTGCTCGTCAAGTTCCAGCCCCAGGGCGCCCACGCGCGCCGGCCCGAGCAGCGCCATCTTGTGCATGGCCGATGGCACGCCTCGGCCGTTGATCATGACCCGGCGCACCTTGGCGGCTTGCACCCCCAGCAACTGAAATCGCATGGTTCTTTCTTTCACAACTGGCGTGGCGCCATCGCCCCGCTGCGCGCGGCATATTTGGTCAAGGCATCTACTTTTTCCACCATCACGCTGGCGTTGCGCTGACCGTAGACCTCAGCCTTGAGCCAAGCGCACTCCACCTCCAGCGCCGATTCGTCGCTCAGGCGCGTATGCCAGACACGCAACTCGGCGTTCCAGCGGTAGGCGCGGGCCTTGAGCAAATCTTTGGCATCAAAGGGCGCGCCGGTCGCTTGCAGCCGAAAAAATGGCGTCTGCGCGCTGGCCAACAAACCAGCCATCGCTGTGGATTCGGGGGTGTTGGGCAAGGGCGCGGCGAGTACCGCCAATAGGGCGTGGCAGTCCATCTCTGCCCGGTGGGCGTCATAAAACAGGCCAAGGCCTTGTGCCAAGGCCTCGAGCTTGCTGGAGCTGCGGCCCTGCGCCTTCCAGTCCAGATCCGCAAACGAGCAGGCCCAGGCGACGTTGCGAAACAGCGGCAAACGCGCTTCGCAAAAGGGACGGTCAAAGCCGGCGTTGTGCGCGATCACCACGTCCACGCCGTCCATCAGTGCGGCAATGCGCCCCTCATCCAGCCGCTTGCCTGCTACGTCCTGGTCCGTGATACCGGTAATGGCCATCGCTTCCTTAGGAATGGGCATGCCAGGGTCTTCCAGTTCGTCGAATACCTCCACCGCCCCAACGGGCAGTCCGGTGGACAGGTCCACTTCCACCCGCAGCAGCGCCATTTCAATGATCTTGTCCTTGGTGTGATTCAGCCCGGTGGTTTCGGTATCGAGCACCACCACCTGCAGCGTTTTCTGGCCTGCCGAGGCTGGCCACAACAGTCTTGGCTGCAGGCGCCGAATAACGCGGTAATCGGGATGCGCCTCCAGGCTTTGCGCCCAGGACTCCAGCACTGCCGGCCCAGGTGTTTGCGGCTCGGGGGATGGCGCAAGCGCTGACGCAACGGATACCGCCGCTGCGGCGGGGCTCACCTTGGAGGCTTTCGTAGTCCGTGCTTTTGGGGTCGAAGGGGACGCAGGCAGCTCAGGAAAAAGTTCGGCGTTGAGAAAATCAGAGGTCAAAGCGGCCACCAGGCAAAGGATCAAACAAAGGGGCATGCGCGCACCGCCCAAGAGGTGCAGATTATTGCCCCTATCATCGACGCCAACGCCAACCCCAATTCCATTTATTTTTGACTGCACCATGAACGCATCCATCGCCGCCACCGCCAAGCCCCTGCGCGCACTCAAGGGGGTGCGCATCGTCAGCCTGGCACTGAATCTGCCGGGCCCTGCGGCACTCATGCGACTGCAGTCCATGGGCGCGAGCTGCGTCAAGCTGGAGCCACTGGCACCAGCCCAAGCGCGCTCTGGCAGCTCCGGCGACCCGATGGGCTTGTACAACCCTGGCGCCTATGCCACCTTGCATCAAGGCGTCAAAACGCTCCAGGCCGACCTCAAAACTGCCGCTGGCCAAAAGGCATTGCACCGTGTACTGGCCAAGGCCGATGTGCTGATCACCTCGTTTCGGCCCTCGGCATTGAAAAAATTAGGCATTGACTGGGCCACCCTTCGACGCGCTTACCCGACACTGGGCATGGTTGAAATTGTGGGTGCTCCCGACACCCGTGCCGAAGAGCCCGGGCACGATCTTACCTACTTGGCAGAAGCGGGTCTGGTGCAAGGGCTGGACTTGCCGCCCACGCTCTACGCGGACATGGGTGGATCACTGATGGCCAGCGAAGCGGTGCTTCAAGCCCGCCTGGCGCAACTCAAGAGCGGTAAAGGCGTACGTGTTCAGGTGGCCTTGTCCGATGCGGCTGCCTACCTCGCTTTGCCGCGCGCCTGGGGCCTGACCACACCTGGCGCAGCGGTGGGTGGTGGACACGCGGGCTACCGTGTTTACCCCTGCAAGAATGGCCGCGTAGCGGTGGCGGCCCTTGAGCCGCATTTTGCCAAATCACTGTGCCAGCAGGCCGGCGTGGCAGACGCTGGAATTCGGTCCATGATGTCACCGGCAACGCACAGCGCGGTCGCCGCATTTTTGGCGGGCAAAACGCGTGCGCAACTCACCGCATTGGGCGAGAAGCACGACATCCCGCTGTTCGCGCTGCCGGCCTGATCAGCCTGGGGCGCCATGCCCCAAATGAGCGGGGTACGCCCCGTGAATAGGCCCCCTTGAGCCAAGATTCGGTCTGACCCTTTGACGGGTTACCCAAGCCCGTCCCGGCGTCCATCGCAACGCCGGGTTGACGGACCACCAGCACGTTTTCTTTACCTTGAAAAGGGGCCATTGGACGGCCCTGTTTCGGTGTTTATTGAGCAATAATAATCAATGAAATATTCATTTAATTATTGTTAAATTTAATCCAAAAACTATTAATTTCAACGTAACTGCGATAACCATGAAACAAAACTTCAGCACCAACAAATCCAAGCTGCCCTACCTCTCCGCCCCAACCGGCAAACCACACAAGGCACGGTAACCATGACCCACCACCAAACAGCAGGCAGTCCGGATCAAGTTAACGTACACCGAGCCATGTTGGACTTGAGACACCACAGCCAATGGCGTTATTGGACTGACATGATTGCCTGCGCCACGGTTTTTTGGTCACTGCTGTATCTGGGTAGCCGAATGGGTGCATGGCTGCCCCTTGCTTTGACGGTCGGGACCCTGGCCCTTTATCGTTTGGTCATGTTCAGTCATGAGATTTTCCACCTCCGAGCAGGCGTACTCCCGGGCTTTTCTTTGACCTGGAACGCAGTGTGCGGCGTGCCGATGATGTTGCCTAGCTACACCATCAAATCCCACGCAAGTCACCATTCCACAGCAACATTCGGCACGAAAAACGACCCCGAATATCTGCCATTTGGCACCTACCCGCAGCTTAGACGCAGGTACCTTTGGGGCACCACCTTGGTACCGTTGGCGGTCTCGGTACGGGCTCTGGTGTTGGTGCCGTTGGCTTGGGTCTGCCCGACCATGCGGATGCACCTCAGGGAACGCATGACGTATGTGGGTATGAACACGGCCTATCGCCCCGACCCGGATCTGAATCTGACCCGAATTGAGTTCGCGATCGAGGCCACTGCGACCGCGTGGGCCTGGTGGGTGGTGGTGGCGACGGTTACCGGCCTCTGGTCGTGGCATTTTGCGGCCTTGTTGCTCACCTGCATGACGCTCACCATCGTGCTCAACGGATGGCGCACACTGCAGTCGCACCGTTACGCCAACCACGGACCGGCAGTCGATGCACGCGCCCAGTTGCGGGATTCCACGACTTTTGTGGGGCACTGGCTTTGGAATACATTGCTTTGCCCCATCGGCCAGCGCTATCACGCTGCGCACCATTTGCTCCCCTACCTGCCCTACCACGCACTGCCGGAGGCCCACCGGCGACTGGTCGCTATGGATTGGCCTGGCAGGTCGGACTACCTGACTACTTTCACGTCGACCAGAAAATAACTAACGCCCCAGACCGGGTTTCGCCTTGCGCAGAGCCTGCGGCTTGGCCCCGGTAACGCGGGGCGGCAAGCCGGTGTGCTGGGTCAGCATGCGGCCTTTTTGCGGAGCTACGGCTTTGCCGGACGACGTGACGACAGGGGTACTGTTCTTCTTGCGCGCAGACTGATAAGCGCCGTCGCCCAAGGGCTGAAAGGTCGGAATCAGGTGGTGTTTGCCGTTTCCGATGAGGTCGGCGCGGCCCATGGCCTTGAGCGCTTCACGCAACAGCGGCCAGTTGTTCGGGTCGTGGTAGCGCAAAAAAGCCTTGTGCAGACGACGGCGCTTTTCGCCGCGCACCACGTCAACGGTCTCTTCGTCGCTCTCGGCGGCGCGGTGGATTTTGCGCAAGGTGTTGCGCCCGCTGTGGTACATGGCCGTTGCCGTGGCCATGGGGCTGGGGTAAAAGGTTTGTACCTGGTCGGCGCGAAAGCTGTTTTTCTTCAGCCACACCGCCAGGTTCATCATGTCTTCATCGGTGGTGCCGGGGTGGGCTGCAATGAAATAGGGAATCAAAAATTGCTTTTTGCCCGCCTCGATACTGAATTTGTCAAACAAGGTTTTGAACTTGTCGTACGAGCCGATGCCCGGCTTCATCATTTTGGACAGCGGGCCGGCCTCGGTGTGTTCGGGCGCGATCTTGAGATAGCCGCCCACATGGTGCTGCGCCAGTTCTTTGATGTATTCCGGGCTTTTGACCGCCAGGTCGTAGCGCAGGCCCGAGCCAATCAGGATCTTCTTGATGCCTTTGAGAGCGCGGCCCCGGCGGTACATCTTGATCAGCGGCCCGTGGTCGGTGGTCAGGTTTTGGCAAATGCCAGGGTAGACGCAGCTTGGCTTGCGGCAGGCCGCTTCAATCTCTGGGCTGCGGCAGCCCAGGCGGTACATATTGGCGGTGGGGCCGCCCAGGTCGGAAATGGTGCCGGTAAAGCCCTTGACCTTGTCACGGATGTCTTCAATCTCTTTAATCACCGAGTCTTCCGAGCGGCTCTGGATGATCCGGCCCTCGTGCTCGGTGATTGAGCAAAAAGTGCAGCCGCCAAAGCAGCCGCGCATGATGTTGACGCTAAAGCGGATCATTTCCCAAGCCGGGATTTTGGTGGCGCCGTCATGGCTGCCGTTCTCATCCGCGTAGCTGGGGTGCGGACTGCGTGCATAGGGCAGGTCAAACACCATGTCCATTTCGGCTGTGGTCAACGGAATGGGCGGGGGCGTGATCCAGACGTCGCGGGCAGTTACCCCTTCACCGTGGGCCTGCACCAGAGCGCGGGCGTTGCCGGGGTTGGTCTCCAAGTGCAACACCCGGTTGGCGTGGGCGTAAAGCACGGGGTCGCTTTTGACCTGCTCGTAGCTGGGCAGCCGAATCACCGAACGATCGCGCGGCGGCACCTTGAGTTTGGCCTTGAGTGCGGGGTTGGCGACAAACAGCATGGTTTGCGGCTGCGCAGGCAAAGTGGACGAGGCAGTGGCAGTGGAAGGGGAAGCAACCGCGCCTGATCTTTCAGCGTCTTGGGCCACTTGCTTGGCTTCGTCCTCCCGGGCGCAAGTGGCGCCGTTCTCGGCGGCCACTTCAGAGGTGGTGAGGTACGGATTGACATGGGCTTCGACCCGGCCCGGCGCATCCACGCTGGTGGAGTTGATCTCAAACCAGCCTTGACGGGTCTCGTCGTCCGGACGGCGCACAAAGGCGGTGCCGCGCACATCGGTGATGTTCTGGACGGGCTCTTTGGCAGCCAGCCGGTGGGCGATCTCCACAATTGCGCGCTCAGCATTGCCGTAAAGCAGCAAATCGCACTTGGCGTCGACCACGATGGATCGGCGCACTTTGTCGCTCCAGTAATCGTAGTGGGCGATGCGGCGCAGGCTGCCTTCGATGCCACCCAAAATCAGCGGCACGTCCTTAAACGCTTCGCGACAACGCTGGCTGTAGACAATCGCTGCGCGGTCCGGTCGCTTGCCTGCCACGTCGCCTGGGGTGTAGGCGTCGTCACTGCGAATTTTGCGATCCGCGGTGTATCGGTTGATCATGGAATCCATGTTGCCCGCGGTCACACCCCAAAACAGATTGGGTTTGCCCAGCACCTTGAAGGCCTCGGCGCTGGTCCAGTCAGGCTGGGCAATGATGCCGACCCGAAAGCCCTGGGCCTCCAGCATTCGGCCAATGACGGCCATGCCAAAACTGGGATGGTCCACGTAGGCGTCACCGGTCACCAGCACGATGTCGCAGCTGTCCCAGCCCAACTTCTCCATCTCGGCGCGGCTCATGGGCAGCATCGGCGCGTTGCCAAAGCGTGCGGCCCAGTACTTGCGGTAGCTGCCCAATGGCTTGGCCGCGCGGGCGAAAAAGGAGACGTCGACGGGGGCGTTCATGGATAAATGGGTGGCAAAGCTGTGGACAAGCTGTGCAAAGTGTGAGCGAAGGGGCGAATTTTACGGGTTCGGGTCCGTCATTGTGGGCTGCAGGGGTGTTCCCCTACCTTATCCCCCCTATCCCCCCAGCCCCCTTTCCACCCCCGCTGGGGCGGAAAGGGGGAGCGAACAGCCACATTTGGTTGCTTCGCGTCGGCTACGGCACCACTGGCCACTGCTGGTGAGATTTGGATCAGGCCGTATTTTTCGTTCGCTGGCAGGTGGGTGCTACGCCAGTAGAAGGCGAGCCGAAGCGACGAAACCAAATGTGGGCTTTGGCCCCCTCTCTCGCCCGCTGGGCGAGAGAGGGGTTGGGGGAGAGAGTGGGAAAACCACCTTTAACCAAAGATCTACGTAACTTGTCGAGGAAGTTCCACCGGCACGCCGAGAGCCGCGCTTCTGTCACCAGCCTCCAGAAGCGCCATGTCGCGCCAGACCTCTTCCGGCGTGACGGTCGGGGCCGGGGCCTCGCCGTGCAGGTGCGCCAGCAGCGCCGCGTAAAGCGCGCAATAGTCGCCCGCGAGGGGCGGGGCGCTTTGGGTGTGCATTTGGCCTTGCGGGTAGGTGGTGATTGCGGCAGGCAGCGGGTCAACACCCCAGTCCGATGCCACTCCCCACTGCGGTCGCCCCCCGGCCTTGAGCGCGTCTTCCTGCACGTCGAGCCCGTATTTGACAAAGCTGCCCCGCGTGCCGTGCACCACAAAACGCGGGCCGACCGCGGGCACCAGCGCGCTGGCATGCAGGATGACTCGCAAGCCCGGGTGGTGGTCGCCGTAGCGCAACTGGGCGTGAAAATAGTCGTTGACCTCAGCACTGTCCCGCTGGCAAGCCGTGTCCAGCGCAATGGAATCCGGCATTCCAAACAGCACCAAAGCCTGGTCCAGCAAATGGGGCCCCAAGTCGAACCACAGGCCTGAACCGGGCAAGGCTTGTTCGCGCCAGCGATCGGGTACCACCGGGCGGTACCGGTCAAAGTGCGATTCGAAGTGCACGATACGGCCCAGCACGCCACTGCGAATCGTCGCTTGCAACGACAAAAAGTCAGCATCAAACCGGCGGTTCTGAAACACCGTGAATACCAAGTTCCGCGCACTTGCCAGTGCCAAAAGCGCGGTCGTTTGCTCCAGTGTCACGGTGCAAGGCTTGTCCACCAGCACGTGCTTGCCGGCAAGCAAGGCCTCGCGGGCCAGAGCGAAGTGGCTGTCGTTGCTGGTGGCGATCACCACCAGATCAATATCGGGATCAGCAAAGGCCTGGGCGGCTTGCGGCACCACGGCGACCGTGGGCCATTCGGACTGCACCGCAGCGGGCTTGCTCGAAACCACGCAGGCCAACAAAAACCCGGGAACGCCACAGACCAAAGGAGCATGAAAGATTCGGCCCGCGTTGCCGAAACCGATGAGCGCAACCCGAACCGGGCGCAAGGGAGACAAAGGGTGAAATTGCATGGCACGATCATCCCTCAAAACGGCCTCCCATCGACTATTGTCAGACCGTAGAATCAACGGTCGTGATTTTTTAACCAAAGTGCCAACCCCACTGGGCTGGCCGATTCAAGGATTCAGCAATGAAAAAACTCCTCCTGAGCATGAGCGTGATCGCCCTCCTTGCCGCTTGTGGCAAAAAAGAAGAGGCTGCGGCACCTGCCGCACCGGCGCCCGCTCCTGTGGCAGCCGCACCCGCGGAGCTCAAGGTCGCTATCGACCCCACTTACGAGCCGTTTACCTTCAAAACGGCAGACGGCCAGCCCACCGGTTTTGACGTGGACATCGCCAATGCCCTGTGCGAGCAAATCAAACGCAAGTGCGTGTTTGTCGAACAAGTCTGGGACAGCATGATTCCCGGCCTGAACGCCAAGAAATACGACGTGATCATCAGCTCGATGTCGATTACCGACGACCGCCTGAAGGAAGTCGACTTTACCGACAAGTACTACAACACTCCCAGCCGCATTGTTCTGAAAAAGGGAGTTAAATTCACCGACGCCGCCTCGATCAAAGGCAAAAAGATTGGCGTGCTGAAGGGTTCGACCCAAGAGAAATACGCCTTGGGCGAGCTGAAAACCGCTGGCGTGGTGGTGAACTCCTACGAAGCGCAAGACCAGGTGTACCTGGACATCAAATCGGGACGTCTGGACGGTACCGTTGCCGACTACATGGAAGTCACCGGTGGTTTCCTGAGCAAGCCTGAAGGCGCCAAGTACGAGTTGGTCGGACCTGACCTGAAAGATCCCAAGTATTTTGGCTACGGTGCGGGCATTGCCTTGCGCAAAGGTGAAGACGCTCTGAAAGCCGAACTCAACGGCGCTATCAAAGCGATTCGCAGTGCGCCGACCTACAAAACGCTCAATGACAAGTACTTTGCCAAGTACAACATCGACGTTTACGGCGAATAAGCCCTTAAAGGCCTGCTTCTGAAGCACTGAAAATCGGCGTGAGGCTTAGGCTGAGCGCCGATTTTTTTATTTCCACTCCATGAACGCCTACTACTTCAGTATTTTGCAGGGCTCGCTGCTCACTGTGGCGGTGTCGCTGTGTTCATTGGTCGTGGCGGTGATTTTGGGCCTCTTGGGAGCTGCGGCGCGACTTTCTGGCCGTCCGGTGGCGGTGGCCCTGGGCACCGCGTACACCAGCATCATCCGGGGCATCCCCGATTTGGTGGTGATGCTGCTGGTGTTTTACGGCGGTACCATGGGGCTGAACCATCTGATGGAGCTCATGGGCAGCAAACGCGCCGTAGACATCAACCCCTTCGTCGCCGGTGTGCTGACACTGGGCTTCATTTACGGCGCCTACATGACCGAAACCTTCCGGGGTGCCATTTTGGCCATCCCCAAAGGCCAATCCGAGGCGGCCTGGGCCTTTGGTATGGGTCGCACCCAAACTTTTTTGCGCATCATTGCGCCACAAATGGTGCGCTACGCCCTGCCCGGCTTTACCAACAACTGGCTGGTGCTCATCAAATCGACGGCATTGGTGAGCCTGATTGGCCTGAAGGAGATGACCTATCTCTCCAAGCAGGCCAGTGCCGCCACACGTTCGCCCTTTGAATTTTTCCTGTTTTCTGCAGCCTTGTTCTTGGTGTTCACCAGCGTGTCCTTGTACGTGCTGCGCAAAGTGAACGCCCGCTACAGCTTGGGCACGCGTCGGGGGCAGCTCTGATGAAATGGGACGTCATCTTTGAGGCGAAGAACCTGGCCTTGTATGGCGAAGGAATCCTGACCACACTGGGTCTGCTTTTTTCCAGCTTGGGCGTGGGTGCCGTGTTGGCGCTGCTGTTTGCGCTGGCGCTCACCAGCCGCTCGGCGCCCCTGCGCGCAGTCGTGGGCGCTTACACCTACGTGGTGCGCGGCACACCACTCCTGATTCAGGTGTACCTGATTTATTACGGTCTGGGCCAGCTGGAATGGATTCAGGCCCGCTGGGACGATGTCTGGCCCTGGACGCACTTCAAGGAGCCGTTTTTTTGCGCCCTGCTGGCTTTCAGCCTGAACACGGCGGCTTACACCGCTGAAATGCTGGCAGGTGCAATTCGTGAGACCAGCGCGGGCGAACTTGAAGCAGCCCAGGCTTACGGCATGGGACGGTGGCAAGTTCTTTGGCGCATCGTGCTGCCCAGCGCCATGCGCCGCAGCCTGCCCGCCTACAGCAATGAAGTGGTCATGATGTTGCAAAGCACTAGCCTGGCCAGCGCGGTGCCGAGCATGTTGGACGTCACCGCCGCCGCAAGCCGCGTGTATTCTGACTATTACCTGCCTTTTGAGGCCTACCTTTTTGCGGCTGGCATCTATTTGCTGGCTACTTTTGTATTGATCGGCATTTTCAAAGTCGCTGAGCGGCACTTCTTAGCCTACCTGGCCCCGCGAGAGAACTGAGTCCCCAACGCCATGCAACGCATAGACCACCCCCTTCTCTCCCCCAGTCTGGGCAGCCACAAGACCGTGACCAGTTTTCACTTTGGTACGCCGGGCGTGGGCACCAAGGTGTACATCCAGGCGAGCTTGCACGCTGAAGAACTGCCAGGCATGCTTGCGGCGCACCACCTGCGTCCGCTGCTTGAAGCTGCTGAGACCGCAGGTCTGCTGCGTGGCGAAGTGGTGTTGGTGCCGGTTGCCAACCCAATTGGTCTGTCCCAGCGCGTAGACCACAAGCCCATGGGGCGTTTTGAGCTGGACACGTCCGAAAACTTCAACCGCAATTACCCTGACCTGGCCTCAGCCCTGTCCTCCCATGTGCTGCCCGCTCTGGGCCCAGACGCTGCTTCCAACATACGCACCG